>NZ_OZ026538.1:0-1585685 GCF_964020185.1 Candidatus Lariskella endosymbiont of Hedychridium roseum
TGTTACTACAACATATATATAAAGAATCAGTTATTATGAATATATTATTAGATGTTCTAAGAAAAAAAGAGACGAATAAAATACCAATATGGTTTATGAGACAAGCAGGAAGATACCTTCCTGAATATCTTGTTTTGAGGAAAGGCTTTAGTTCCTTTATAGAGTTTTGTTTGAATAAAAACGCTGCGCTTGAAGCAACATTACAACCTTTAAGAAGATTTGACTTGGATGCTGCTATAATATTTTCGGATATACTAATCTTACCAAAGGCTATGGGCTTAAACGTTGATTTTGTGGAAGAATATGGACCGCAGATTACACCACTCATTAACGAATCAAATATAAGTGCGTTAAAAACTAAGTATAAAGATTTAGAAGAGGTATTCTCTAAAATTTTTTCTGCTATAGCTTTAGTTAGAGAAGAACTGAATAAAAATTTTCCTGAAAAAGCGTTAATAGGCTTTGCTGGTTCTCCATGGACTGTTGCATGTTATATGATTGATTCAAGAAAAGATAAAGACTTTACTGAAGTGAGAAAATTTGCATACAAAAATAAAAATGATTTTGCAAAGCTTATAGATTTACTAACAGAAATCACAATCTATTATTTAAAAGGTCAAATAAAAAATGGAGCTTCTGTAGTAAAGTTGTTCGACTCTTGGGCTGGAGTTCTTCCAGAAGCTGAGTTTGAAAAGTGGGTGATTTCTCCTTCAAAAAGAATAGTGCATGAGGTTAAACTTGAGTTTCCTGAAATTCCAATAATCTGTTTCCCAAAAGGATCTGGCATTTTATATAAAAGATATGCTTATGAAGTATCACCAGATTGCATAGCTATAGATCATACAATACCTTTAGATTGGGCACTAAATGAGCTGCATAATAATTTTGTATTACAAGGGAATATGGATAATGTATTGCTCCTTTGCGAAAAAAGTGATATTAAATCTGCAGCTGATTTGATACTAGAAAAAATGTCTTGCGGTGGTTTTATATTTAATCTCGGCCATGGAATTCTAAAAAATACTCCAACTGAAAATGTAGAATATCTTATTGATTTAGTGCGTAGCTATAGAAGGTAATTAGATAAATTTTAATTTTATATTTTGCTAATGAATTCGCCTGTAATTAGAACAATGCCAAGCAATGAAGAAGCGGAGCAAGCTCTAATAGGTGCACTGCTAAATGATAATGAAAAAATAGATCAAATAAATAGCTTCTTCTTGCCTAAATATTTCTTCAATGAATTGCATGCTAAAATATATAGCATGATTGAAAGGCTTTCTGAGAAAGGAATAAGTGCTAATCCACTGAGTTTAAAAAAGTTTTTGGAAGACGATGAAGTATTTAAAGTTTCTGGAATAAGTCCTTATGAATATCTTGTAAAGCTTGTCACAAACGCTCAAGTAATATTAAATGTGCGCGATCTTGCTGTTTTAATACATGAACTTGCAGTTAGACGTGAATTAATAAGAGTCGGTGAGGATGTAGTAAATACCTCTTATAAAGATGATTTAGATATCTCAATTAATGATAGAATAGAAAAAGTTGAGCATGAGCTATTCAATCTAGCATCTGTAGGTACTAGGGAATATGATTTTTTACATATCAATACTTCAATATCAAATTCTATACATAAGATTGAATATTTATCAAAAAATCGAAGGCTTTTTGAAGGAATACCTACAAAATTTGATAAGCTAGACGAGTTAATAGGTGGAATGCAATCCTCTGATTTATTAATAGTTGCTGCAAGGCCTTCTATGGGAAAGACAGCGTTTGCAATCAAGATAGGATTGAATGCAGCAGAATTTTTTGTCAATGAATTAAGTGAAGATGGAGAGAATGAAAAAAAGAAATCTGTTGCCATAATTTCTCTTGAAATGTCTGCTGAGCAAATTGTAAATCGTATTTTATCTATCAAAACTGGGCTTGAAGGGAAGAGAATAAGAACAGGAAAATTTAATAAAGATGAGTTAAAAAATTTAATCTACGAAGCTGGTAACATAAAAGAATTACCTATTTTTATAGATGATACACCAGCTCTTTCAATATCTACTATAAAAAGTAGAGTAAGGAGAATGAAGCGTCAACATAACATAGGGCTTCTTATAGTTGATTATCTTCAGCTTGTGAGACCCTCAAGCGCCTCTCAAAACAGGAGTAAGGTTGAACAGATTGGAGAGATCTCACAAGGGTTTAAGGAAATAGCAAAAGAGCTTGATATTCCAGTTATAGCTTTATCGCAATTATCAAGAGCAGTAGAGCTTAGAGTTGACAAAAAACCACAGCTTTCTGACTTAAGGGACAGCGGAAACATAGAGCAAGATGCAGACGTTGTAATGTTTTTATATAGAGAGGAGTATTATTTAGATAAAAAGACTCCAATTGATAATCAGGAGAACATGGAATGGCAGGAAAAGGTAAATGCAGTTAAGCATATTGCGGAAATAATAGTTGCAAAACAGAGAAATGGACCAACAGGAAACTGTTTCTTAAGGTTTGATAATGAAACTACAAATTTTCAAAATATGTATGTTGCCGGTAGTCAGAATATGTAAATAAAAGTGTTGAAATATTTAAATAAATCTCTCAAACAGAAAATAAAGAACAATATATAGGAGTAAAAATTAAATAACAAAAATAATATTAAGTTATAACATTAGTTGTAATATTGAAAAGTTTTTAATGAGTGAAGCATTAAATAAATATAAGAATTTAGAATAAAAAATGTTATTTTCAGCTTATATCTAAAGAAGTTGTTTTGAAATTAGTATTTATTACTGTGATAAGTGTTAAGAAAGAATAGAGCCGGCTAATTTCTCAGCTTATATCTCTTTTTCCGTAATAAGTTTAACTTTGAGAAGTGAAGTTTTTTAATAATCTACATTTTAATACAATAAAAGCTGAAATATGACAAAAAGTAGTAATATTGTTGCAGTTACATGCTTTGCTCTGCTGTTTCTTGCGGCTGTGTGGCTTGTTTTGCCTGTGATTACACCTTTTGTGTTATCTATGGTATTTTGTTATATACTCAATCCTATAGTTGAGAAGTTGTCTTCTGTTTTAAGAATAAAAAGAAAATATTCTGGAATTCTTGTGATAGCTATATTTTTCATATTTTTGATTGTTATATGCTTTTCGGTGATTCCTATGATCTATAGACAGCTAGTTGTGGTTGGGAGTTATATACCTTCTTACAATTCAATAATGAAAAATCAATATGTATCATATGCTCTTACATATATAGGCGATACATTTCCTGAGCTAGGGAATATATTAAAATCTGGAATTAAGGAAACAATGGGACAATTTTTTACTATTTCTGGATGGTTAACAAAGGGTGTAATAAAGTCTAGCATGACTATATTCAATACTATATCTTACATTTTAATAGCACCTTTTATCACATTTTTTATATTGAAGGATTTAGAAAAGATAAAAAGTTTTTTAAATAATATCATTCCAGAAAGATATAGGAACGAAGTATGTGAAATACTATCTGATATAAATAATGCGCTTTTTTCTTATTTATGTGGGCAGTTCTATGTAGCATCTATTCTTTCTGTTTATTACACAATTGGATTTTACATTTTAGGCGTCGATACTAAAATAGCTCTTGGCATAATGAGTGGTTTTTCAGTTTTTGTACCTTACCTTGGTCCAGTTGCTAGTTTTATTACATCTGCAATTATTGTTGTATTGCAGATAGGGACTCTAAAGTCTTTTGGCATTCTAGTATTGATTTTTTCAATTGGACAATTACTTGAGGGAATGTTTCTTACACCAAAATTAATAGGTGATCAAACAGGTCTGCATCCTGTATTTATAGTTTTCTTTTTACTGCTTGGCGGTAATATGTTTGGTCTTACTGGTGTTCTAATTGCTGTACCAACTGCTGCTGTACTCATGGTTATAGGAAAGTACTTAATGAAAAAATATTACAAAAGCACGTTTTATAATTTGCTGTAAATAGTGAAAAGAATTATAATGCTGCTGATAAAATAATAATTTACAATACATTATATGAATAACATAGTGATTGGTGGAATTTCAGGATCAACTCTAAAGCAATATATAGAAAGAATAGAGAGGCTGGAGGAAGAGAAAAAGCAAGTTACTGATCTAATAAAAGATGTTTATGCAGAAGCTAAATCATCTGGTCTGGATACAAAAATTATGAAACAGATTATAAGAGAAAGGCAAATGGATCAGAGTAAGTTGAGTGAGCAAGAAGAACTTCTTGATATATACAAGCGTGCCATTGGTATGGAAGTATAATAAATTCAGTTTTACAAGATCATCAATATAAACATGCTTTAAAAGTCTAGAAGTTATTATGATATTCTAGTGATACTCTTCAAAATTGATTAAGTCAAAATCTCTGTTAAATATTTAATAGTCAGCCTCTCGCCTAAAGTAGAGTTATATTGCATATTTCAAGTGAATAAAATTTTATTTTAAGTGCTCGTTTGCCATGCATGTTTTATAGAGCTTTAGCTATATTATTGAATAATGCGCGTCAAAAGTGGTCTCGGGACAAGCATGAAATAGCGCTTTAAATCCGTAATAAAATGTTATAATAAACGCAAAAACCTTACGGATTTTGTGAAAGTAGTGTTTGCGGCACATTTAACTAGGAAAGCCACTCATAACTCAATTTTTACATATATTGTGGGCTAATCATAAAATAATTAACAACTCATCTTATATAGTAACCAGAATTATAGATTAAGCAAAATTGCCAGAATATGGATAAGTAGGTAAAGATAAGTTTGTAACAATAATCGAAGCTTACCAATGAAAAATTGAGAGTTTTCACATAAAGATAGATAAGAGCTGTTCTTGATATTGTTTGAATATTTGTGTAATAGTAAGAGCGCACCAAAGCTTGATGGATCTGTATACCATTGACTCTTTTTTAGAAACGATTTTAGTGCGCCGTGTCATTCGGCATAAATGATGTCGCGTGTTGCTATTATCTCTCTCGATACATACTGTGCCAGACTTTCCAATTGTATGACGCTCTTTGGGTAAAATTTTAGAAAAAGCATCCCAATCATCCGTATAAAAATGACATTCTTTCAGATGACTCACTTTGTTGTAGAGCTTTTGGAATGTTGCAGTATCACGATTGCCTGTAACCCAGGCAAATGTTCTCCTTGTACTACGATCAACTGCCTTAATGATCCAAAGCTTGTTTTTTTAAACCAATAAAATGCCACATCTCGTCGAATTCCATCTCCATAATATCCGAAGAGACAACTGGCTCCTGAGTCTTGCCCATCGCCTCTACTACCCAGCGATAAATTATGGACGGCGAATGCCATAATATCTTGCATAACATAGAAAAAGAGCCATTACCAAGACTATATAGCATAACGCATAATGCTTTCTTAACAGCTGTTTGAGGCTTCTTGCCCAGATCGCCCTCAACAAAATTTAGAACATGATCTGCACTTATAACGCAGCATTGAGTATGATATCTTTACTATGCTCTTATCATATTAAAATAAATACTATACGTATACTCGTCACACTTTTCAAAATTGACGCGTGAAAGATCACTCATTATATATTGATTATATGCATGCTCCCTTAGTTCTTCTTAGCTCTTTTTGAGATCTAACTTCGTATGTGTACAAGTTCAATATCAACTCTTCATGTATTAGAGAGATATATACTTATTATCAATGAATAGTTTATATTTATTATGTATTGCACTATTAACCAAGTACTTATGTAAAGGTTTTTGAGCCTGATTTTTTAGAGTACAAGTTAATTTCTGCGCGTAATATACTTTTACATATTTGTAAAGAAATTAACGAAGTAATATGGAAAGTTAAGCAAAAAAGGCTTACGCAATGATTTTGTTAACGGTGCTATATATGAAGTGGGGCCTCAAAAAGAGTTTTATGAACGAAGAGTTGGTGTGATGTATACAGAATAGATAAGAAGCGTGTTAACGACGCAATTTTTTGAAATATAATAAGTATAGTAACCTATAAACATATACTTATTTAGGATGCATCTATCGACCAGTAGAATGTTTCGTTATAATAAACAGATTTTGTTATATAAACGCACAGATTTTTTAAAAGTAAATCTTTTTAACATATGCTTCTCTTTCCAAATATAGATCCTATAATGTTTACAGTTGGTCCGCTGGAGATAAGGTGGTACGGCTTTGCATACATGATTAGTTTTATAATCGGATATTATTTTATAAAAATGCTAAGCCGCAAATATAATTACGAAGATTTAACTACGAGTGTTCTTGATAGCTTAGCTACGTATTGTGTCCTGGGTGTTATAATAGGAGGCAGGGTTGGTTATGTTATAATATATATGCCAACTATTATAGTGGAAAATCCAATTAATATATTAAAAACGTGGGATGGCGGTATGTCATTTCATGGTGGTCTTATCGGAATCATTATTGCACTTTATATAATTTCCAAAATACATAAACTAAATTTTTTTCATATAACGGATTTGATAGCTTGCACTGCACCAATTGGTCTTTTTTTTGGTCGTATAGCAAATTTTATCAACGCGGAGTTATATGGCCGAATCTCAGATGTTCCATGGGCGGTAGTTTTTCCAGGAACTAGCGGAGCTCCAAGACACCCTAGCCAGATATACGAAGCGCTTTTGGAAGGAGTGGGATTATTTTTCCTGTTAAACCTTTGCTTTTCTTATAAAGCTATCAGAGATAGGAGTGGTTTAACATCTGGAATTTTTTTAATATTATATGCTTTAGCGAGAAGTATAGTGGAAAATTATAGAGAGCCAGACTCTCACATAGGCTTCATACTAGAAAACTTTACTATGGGGCAGCTAGTTACATTTCCAATGTTTATTATAGGTGGATATATAATTTGGAAGAATCTACTTTTGAAATACAAAATGTAGAACTCGCAAACTAAAATACCTTTATATGATGAGACTGTTACGTTCTTTCAAGATTAGCTGATGCACCGAAAGTCTAGCAGAAAAAATTGCAAAAAATAGATATGCTAAATTTTGTATCAGGCCTATCTAAATCGTCAATAATGATTTTTGAGTTTAGATGCAAACAGTGGTCTATGCAATTAAATATATCTGCTAAAAATTCTACTTCTAGTAGATGGTACTGTTAACGGTGCCATAATACTGCCCTCCCATTTTTTCTTGCCCTCTTAATATGAACGGCTGGCTCAATTAATTCTTTAAATTTACATTCGCTAATAGAACATTTTCTTATATTAAACATAAGTTCAACAAAGTTTCTTATATCACATGACAACATGCTAGAATACTAAAATTACTTTGCGAATAGCTGAATAGATAAGATATTTTCTCATTGCACGCTTAAGATACGAATGTTAGACTGCACGTCACTCGATATATTTGCTGCCTTATCCCGCACAACTAATAATGCGTTACATATGTTGAATTTATGTAATGTATATGCAACTTAAAAGCATATCTTAAAGTACGTATCTTTCAATTCTTGATGGAGTTACATATATGTCTAAGACAAAAATAAGCGTCGGTAATTTAAGTCACGATGACCTGCATAAGTCACGATGACCTGCATCATGCAATTCACGAAGGTAATATTTCGCTAGTAGAAGAAATATTGCAACAGGATAATAAGCTAAACTTATTGTATGCAAAGAAATTATGTCAAACATCACTTCATATCGCTACTTCGCAAGACAACGCTAATATTGTTAAAATAATACTTGCCGCAGCTGAGGATAAAGCTCAAGAGCTTTTATCAATTAGAGATGAGCATGGATTTACCGCGCTTGGGCTTGCAATTGTAAATGGCAGCGTTGATATTGTTCAAGCAATGCTTTCTGCGGAAGATGTAGACGCAATGACATTATCACAGATGGCACAAAAAGGCTATACACCGCTTCATATTGCTGCGGTGAGAACTGATGCTGATACGATAGAAAACAAGGTTGTTATTGCTAAACTAATACTTTCTGCAGTTGGTGATAAAGCTACAGAACTTTTAGAAATCCAAAATGAAAATAGTAATACTGCGCTTGAACTTGCAATTTATCATAACATGCAGGATATTATTAAGGTGATGCTTTCAGCAGAAGGCGTAGATTCAATGAAATTATTACAAACACAACAGACATCGTCATTACAGTTTGGTGTTGCCACACTTTATACGCCACTTCATTTGGCTGCTTCGCAAGGCAGCACTGATATTGTAAAAGAAATGCTTGCTGTAGCTGGCGATAAAGCTATAGAACTTTTAAAAACACAAGATAAATATGGTTATACGCCGCTTCGTACTGCTGTAGCAAAAGGGGATGCTGAGATTGTTAAGGCAATGCTTTCTGCAGCTGGTGATCAAGCTATAGAACTTTTAAAAATGCAAAGTAATTGTAGTGATATGCCGTTTCATATCGCTGTTTCGCAAGGCCGCACTGATATTGTAAAAGAAATGCTTGCTGTAGCTGGCGATAAAGCTATAGAACTTTTAAAAACACAAAATAAATATGATGATACGCCGCTTCGTACTGCTGTAGCAAAAGAGGATGCTGATGTTGTTAAAGCAATAGTTTCTGCGACTGATGATAAAGCTGCAGCGCTTTTAGAAATAAAGGATAAAGACGGCAAGGCACCGCTTCGTATGGCCATAGAAAAAGGTTACACTAACATTGTTGAAACAACACAGGAGCAAACAGACACTATTAATCTGTTCTACACATCTGATCACAGTGCGCAAATTGAACAAGCAATTTCGTATAACACACAACCACAATCGCAAGATAATGCGCGTTCAATTCTTGATGAACAAGAGCATTATGATGATAGCGACGTGTTGCTTCATTATGATCTGTAACGATGTGCAGATAGTCCCTCTGCCAAACATTGATTTGCTGCGCAAATCAATGTTTGTGGAGAAGTTAAATATACAAAAGTTAGCACGGAACTCGGCTCTACGCTAATTTTTGGATATATTAATTGCTCATGCGCCTAAGCAAACACTACTTTCACAAAATCTGTAAGGTTTTTTGGTCTTTTATGTAGTTATATGTGATATGGTTAAGACCCTCGCCTTTAGGCGAACACTTTAGTATTAGTTATCTAGGAAATGTGCTAAGGGAGGACGAATGGAATATAGGAGATGATCCCACAGCCTATATGACCTAAAGTATCATATAGTATTTTGTACTAAGTATAGGTATAGAGTTTTAACTGGGCAAGTTGCGATTAGAACTAGGGAAGTAATCCGAGAAATATGTGCTGCTAATTACATAAATATAATTAGTGGCAGTATGAGTCCTGATCACGTACATATATTAGCATTGGTTCCGCCTAGTATATCAATATCTAAAGCTGTGCAATATATTAAAGGTATAAGTAGTCGTAAGTTGCTACAGGAATTTGCACTGCTCCGTAAGCGGTATTGTGGGCAACATCTTTGGGCCAGAGGGTATTTTGTTGTGACAGTTGGCAATGTGAATTCAGAAGAAGTGCAAAAATATATAGAACAGCATGAGGAACATCACAAAAAAGATGATTTTAGAATATCAGAGTTTTAGCGTTTACGCTTTTAATCTGCTTTGCAAGCGTTACACAAACTACCGCGCTTTAGCCGGTAGTAATTGATAACATTTTCTTACGGATTTAAAGCACCATTTTGATACTATAAACATCATTTCGTGCCCCTTCTGAGACTTTTAGCGCACATACTAACTACTCATTTATCAGAGATATACATCTAACACCATATCTTCATGCTCTACTTTTTCATGTATAAAGTATGACATTACGTCTGACAAAAAACTATCAAAAGCCTCTATTAATGCTCCTGATATACGTGGCAACTTCTCACCAAAATCATATACCTCATATGCTGCAACATTAATACATCCTTGAGACGCCTTGTATGCTAAGCGCATAGCATCCAAAGCTGTATTGTTGTATACATCATGTGCTGCATATGCCGCAGCACCTCCTAAACAAAAAGTCATTAGATGTCCAGGAGATATTAGGTAACTTGCAATATCTACTGCCTTATATTTTATCACATGTTTTGCCGTGATTATCGCAGATATATACAACGCAGCAGAGATAGTTGTCGTTGTATTATCGCTTGAATTGTTACTTAAAACTTGAGGAAGTCCAGCTCCCGCTATACCGATTGCAAGACTTTTTTCAACTACGCTGGTAGGGGCGAAAGTCAAGAATGCTTCAGCTAATACAATGCCAGATACCGCGCCGTCTGCCACGGAAGATAGCAGATCGTTCTGCTCTCTGTGCTCTTTTTGATCTCTATGGGCGAAGTCATTATTACCCAACATGTAATCAGCTATATTCTTTAACACAAGATTCAGTAATAACAAGTGTGTAGCACGCTGTAAGTATAACAATAACATATAAAGATCTCAAATAATAATATATTACTGAGATTAATATTATAAAATATCGAATTTATAGCGCACATCATGCCTTCTCCTAGGTAATATGTAAACATGCTGCCATTCCTGCGGCGCCATACGCCATATTGTATCAAAAATGATGTAGTTATATGCATGTCAAAAATTTATGTAGCTGCAGGATATTTAGGATGACAGTGTCGTGCAATGTGTACTTGTATGAAATATTTCGTAAAACTATACTGTAATGCGGAATTTCCCGGCTATTCTGCAGTGTGCTTGGAGTTACATTTAATGTCGTACTTTGAGTACAAAGGCTATGGAGCAAGAAAGTCGAAAATGCTATCTGTCACATGATCTAGCACATACGGTTAGACTCCAATCAGCTCTACATTTAGCAATATTTTTTCTATATTTTAGCAAAGCATTTTATTTTCACTTGGCTGGAGTGTGAGGCATTTTAGTACTAATTTATTTATTTAGAAAAATTCTTATATATCATTTCGTTAGAACATGTTAAATATGGTCCTATGAGGGTGCTAGGCTGAATGAAATAAATAGTGGCGTTACGGCTGATTGGACAGGCAAATTGTTGTGATTCTTCGGTGTGTTGCTTTGCTTACATTTTAATATCGATTTATGTGTTGGTATATTTAAGCACTTTTACGTGTTCTGATTCTAGTAGTTTTAGTTTAAAAAATGCTTGAATGAGACATAGGCAAAACTGGTTTTATAAAGAGCTTTATAGCATAAACAATATTATTTTGCTTTTGGTTGTGTATGTGTTGAGCTAGGTCTTATGGTACTCGATATACAAAGCATTTAGCGGATTGGTTGAAATTAACAAGGGGTAAGTGTAATTTGAAATACTAAGTATGTGCAAAAAAGCATAGCTGATTTTTGTTTACAGCGTTGTGAGTAAGCTAAAACTTGTTTTTGACAATTGCCTTAGTGGTATAATGATATGTTGTCAAGGTGTAATAAAATATTTCTGTTAAATCGATTTGATTTGCATGTAATAATTTGCGCAAATTAGCCTGTGGTCGTTTGTAGAATAATTATAAATCTGGGAATGGCATCGAAAATACCGCAAGAGCAGAATATATGACACTGCTAGTAAAAAGTGGGCGCGCAAAGGCCATAATAAATGAGATTATAGAGAACATGCTTCTTGGCATATAATATTGTTACTATGGTTGCTTTTTAAAGATCTTATCTTAAAGCCAGTGATTTTAGTTGTTGTTCTGAAATACTTGAGAAGTATAACACTAGCTTTTTATGGTTAAAATCATTTATGAAGTATAAAATACCCAGCTTACAATGTTGTGATGTTAATTATTTAAAGCTTTTCTTACTTTATATTGTCCACTGATATGGCTCTACTACCGCTTTTATAAAGAGCTGTTTATGTACATATTCGTCTCGCAGAGATTTTGATATCCTTATTCGATATGGTGCAGAAAACGAGCATAATGAGTAGTGTAAAAGCACATCTTTAACTACTCATAAACTGATAGTTCATTTATGAACAAACAAATTATGTAATAATGAAATAAATAATGTCGAGAAAAATACTAATAGATGCATCTTATAAAGATGAAATTAGGCTAGTTGTTGTAGATAATGGTTTGGTGATAGCTTTTGAATACCAAGGCAGAGAAAAGAGATCTATAAAGGGAAATATATATCTAGCTAAGGTAACCAGAATAGAACCATCTTTACAGGCAGCCTTTGTGGAATACGGAGCAGAGAAACAAGGGTTTTTACCATTTGAAGATATACATTGCGAGTATTACCAGTTACCGGCCGCAGAAAAAAAGGAGCTTATAGAGTCTACAAATAAAGTTAAAAGTCAACAGGAAGATTCAGCAGGTAGCAAGACAGATATTTTGCTGAAACCAGTTGTGCATCACAAGTATAAGATACAAGATGTAATAAAGAAAGATCAAGTGCTCCTGGTACAGGCATTAAAGGAAGAAAGAGGCAATAAAGGAGCTAGTATGACAACATACATAACGCTATCAGGGCGTTATTGTATTGTGATGCCTAATGCTGCTCAGTCTATTGGTGTCTCTAGGAAAATCTCTGATACGGACGAAAGAGAACGCCTTAAAAGCCTTGCTTATGAATTGCGTGAGCAAAACAACAACTTAAGTGTGATTATCAGAACTGCTGGTGAATATAGAGCAAAGATCGATATAAAGAGAGATTTTGGCTACTTAAAAAAACTGTGGAATAGCATCAAAAGCCATGCATCATCTGCTAGTACACCTGCTTTTATTTATGAAGAAAGTAATGTTGTACGTAAGGCAATAAGAGATTTTTACAGCGTTGAGGTAGATGAAATAGTTGTTTCAGGCAATGAAGTATATGAAAATGCGCTTGAATTCATGAGTGGTATACTGCCAAAATACATTGGAAAATTGAAGCAATATCAAGATAATGTGCCGATCTTTACCAAGTATAAAGTTGAAGAGCAACTAGCAAGCCTCTATGATAATAGAGTTTCTCTTCACTCTGGTGGCTATATAGTTATCAACCAAGCTGAAGCTTTAGTTGCAATAGACGTAAATTCAGGCAAATCAACTGCTGAAAGAAGTGTAGAGAATACAGCTTTAAAAACAAATCTTGAGGCTGCCACTGAAATTGCAAGACAGCTAAGACTTAGAGATCTATCAGGCCTGATTGTGATCGACTTCATAGATATGAATGAATTTGATCATAGAAAAGCCGTTGAAAGAGCGATTAAGGATGCGACTGCACACGATAGAGCTAGAGTGCAAATAGGGAAGATAAGCGAATTTGGACTGCTTGAGATGTCAAGACAACATCTAAAACAAAGCTTTACTGAAACACATCTCCTAGAATGTTCATACTGTAGTGGCAGGGGAAGAATTAGACCGCTGAATGCAACTGCTATTGCGATATTAAGGGCGATAGAGGGAGAAATTACAGAAGAACAATGTCAGACAATTGAAGTAATGACCTCTAGAGATCTTGCTATGCATCTATTGAATACAAAGCGCCGTGAGATATTATCTATTGAGCAAAAATACAATATTAATGTTCACGTTCAGATAGATGAGTCAGCTGGTGCTGATGGCTTTTTCATAGAAAGAAAAGTGAATAACATAAAACAGGCTGGGCCTATGTCTTTCCTTGATTACAGCACTCCACAAATAGAGGCAATAAATGTAGAGGAAACCGAAAACAAACAAAACTTAGGCGAAAAATCCAAAAAGAAAGGGCCTAAAAAGAGAAAGATTAATCCCAATCAATATGGCAATAATCCACAAAATTCTGATAGTACTGCACGTGCCATAGAAAAAGCACAAGACAAAGTAAACACTATTGCAGAAATAGAAAACTCTTCAGATAGCTCTAATAATACAGCAGTAGTTGGCAAAATTGTTGATAAACGCAATAGGGATAGAAGACGCAAATTTTTACCTAGACCGCAATATCAAGCCGGCAACAGATATAAGCCGCATGGTATAGTTGAAGCTGATGTTTCGAAAAGATCAACAGGCAACGTTATCACTACGGATGATAGCTCAATACTTAAAAAAATATGGAAGAAAATAACAGAATAAAATGCGGCATTTTAAGCAATGTTACAAAATACAGAGAAAAATTATGAGAGCACTGCCTATCTTCTTAGTAGACTATTTCATAGTTACATAAAACCATACTCATCACAACTTTTGATGGCGATCTTCTGTATGATAGTAGTAGCTTGTACTACAGCTGTACAAGCATGGTTGATACAGCCTATATTAGACAGTATCTTTGTACAAAAAGAAATCAAGATGCTTTATATTATACCAGCTATAGTTTTTCTAAATAGCGTAGTTAAAGGCATTGCCTCTTTTTATGAAGACGTATTTATCAAAAGAACTGAACAGAAGATATTAGCTGATATACAGCTACATCTTTATTCACACTTGATGTATGCTGATACAAAATTCTTGATAGAATATTCTTCAGGTCATCTAGTCTCTCATATGACTAGTGATATAAATGCAATGAAGCGTAGTGTTGCTGAAGTTTTAACGGGGATATCAAAAGAATTTCTTACTATTATAGGCTTAATATGCATTATGTTTTATCAAAGTGTGAGCCTGGCATTAATAGCTTTCTTTATATTTCCCATGGCTTTTTATCCAATAATACAACTTGGAAAAAAAATGCATCAAATTGCATATAGTATGCAAGAAGAAATTGGTCGCTTTATAATAAGGCTTGATGAAACTTTTCAAAATACATCAATTATTAAATCATACTGTAGAGAGGAGTATGAAATTGCAAGAGCAAAGAAGGCAATGCAGAGGTTTTTGGATCTCTATAATAAGGGTGTTTATATAGAGTCAGCATCTTCTCCTATCATGGATACACTTGGTGGCATAGCAATTGTTGTTGTTATATGTTATGGTGGCTCTCAAGTGATAGGTGGCTCTACAACGCCAGGAGCTTTCTTCTCATTTATAGCGGCACTTTTGATGTCATATAGACCTCTGAAAATAGTTTCAAAACTAAATTCAGTATTTCAAAGTGGTCTTGCAGCTTCTAGAAGATTGTTTGTGATTTTGGATGCTAAACAAGAGATAGTAAGTGATCCAAACAAGCAAAATGCGAACTTTAAAAGTTTCAACATCAAATTTCATGATGTACATTTTTCATATAAATCAGAGCAAAAAATTCTTGATGGTTTTTATATGGATATACCAGAAGGAAAAACTGTTGCGCTCGTTGGAGAGTCTGGCGTTGGAAAATCTACGGTTCTTAGTCTTCTTCAGAGACTTTATGATGCAGAATCCGGTTTGATCACAATAGATGGAATCGATATACAAAATATAAAAATCTCTTCTTTGCGCAATTCAATCGCGCTTGTTAGCCAAGATGTAGCGTTGTTTGATGATACCATATTAGAAAATATTAGGTATGGAAGGCTGAATGCTAGTTACAATGAAATTATTGAAGCTGCGACAGCTGCTGCTGCACATGATTTCATAATAAACACGCAGCTTGGGTATAATACACAGATCGGGCAAAGTGGTATAAAATTATCCGGGGGGCAACGTCAAAGAATTGCTATAGCAAGAGCTATATTGAAGAATGCACCCATCTTAATGTTAGATGAAGCAACTAGTGCTCTGGATGCAATCTCAGAAAAACAGATTAGATCAGCATTGGATTATCTAAAAAAAGGGCGCACCACAATTGTTATAGCTCATAGGTTGTCTACTATAGAAACTGCCGATATAATATATGTGTTTGCAGATGGAAGAGTCGTAGAGCATGGAACTCATAAAGTACTGCTAGAAAAATCTGGAGCATATGCAAGATTGTATAAGCAATATAGAGAAGTACAGGTTATATAGCTAAGCTTTAACCTTTATTTATTTTTATTTAAAACACGAATTATGGATTAGCAATAGAGTGATTTTTAGCCTTTAATTGATAAAGCAATTAAAGTAGAAATGATATGAATAAAAGCATTGACTGGTGACCTATGCTTTGAATGTTTGAGCTGAAAAATAAATTTGTGATATCTTTTTTCATTAGACCTCTTTCGAAACTCTACTTCCTTGTGAGAACTGGTGCGTTGATTTCGTGGCTCGGATCCTCAATGTTATCAAATACACTCCAGTCCTTTCTTACGGCCTAAATCTCCTGCCATTTCTCTGCTAGAAGCTAGTTTCGAAAGAGGTCTATTGGTAGGTTTCGATTGTTGTTACAAATTTATCTATATTCTGGCAACCTGGCTTAATCCATAATGCGGTTTTATAGGATTTATAGTCTCATGCTTATTGATTTAGAGCGATAAAGTTTTAAAATATGTTTTTATACACGCATAAGCAAAGTAGTATAGGAACGTCGTTATTTTGGAAATTATATACTAATCATACTTTTCAAATTAGCGCATTGTGATACTAAATTACCACACAAGTCCTTCCTAGCGCTTTTTGAAGTCTAATTTCGTATGTGTGTAAGTTAAATACCAACTCTTCATTTACCAGAGGTATATACCAATGCATCTTAGTATAGAGCAAAAGGATCTAAGAAAGTTATGCCTTTATAGAAGCTTGCATAGAGGATGTAAAGAACTTGACATAATTATGGAAGGATATATCAAATCTAGATTAAATAACTTTTCAGAAGGAGATCTATTGCTATATTCCAAATTATTGGAAATGGAAGATAGTGTAATATATGACTATATACTTGGGACGACTCAAGTTCCATTTGAACATAATAATAAAGTGATGCAAGATTTCATAGAATTTGCAAGATTTTTTAAATGTGTTTAATTGGCTTGTTTTTTGATACTTGGGTTAGCTAGTCCAGTGCTTAAAAGCATTCAGCAAGTGCTAAAATGATAAAATATCACTACAAATTAAAGCAGATGCAGAAGCTCAAGGTCTTACTCGTACGCTTGCATTCTAAAACGAAGTGCAACAATCCTATCTTCCGATTGCCATGCGATTACAAAGTAGCTACGAGATAGAGATATCATGCAGTGACCATTACGACGTTTGTGAAAAATTTAGGATTGCTAAAAAGCACTATTCTACTAAGGCAGAAACGTCTTTAGTGGAATCATTCAACTCATTAATACGGCACTATTTAGCCAGGTTTCATCGTAAAACCAAACGTTACAGCAAGGCCATAGATATGATCTTCAATTCCATCTTAAAAAGACTTGCTGACATCTATCTTTAGTTAGCAATGCCACAATGCCGCCGAATCCTAGGCTAATTTTTGCACATTTCACTTCTCCACAAAAATTGATTTGTTTGCGTATATAACGTATATAAATTTTTGGCGGACTAGCTGTTTGTTCCCTTGGAGTAATGGTTTGGATTAATGATAAAATAGTTCGGTATAATAATTGCTGATTTTTGAATCTATAGGTATTTCTGGATGAAATGTTGCGCCATATATGGTATGTTTTGCGGATCCAGGAATCGCTTGTGAGACGAAAATTGGACTGCCATTATATGTATCTATAACCCTTACTTTCTTTCCTAGAGAAGTTATTCCAGGTGCTCTAATGAATGACACTTGCTGTCCACTGTCAGATAACATCACACCACTTGCGTTTTGTCTGCCATAACAGTTGCGCTCAACTTCAAGATCTAGAAGACCAATTCCATTCACAAGCTGTGACTTATATGATGATAGTAATATTAGGCCTGCACATGTACCAAGAATGATTTTTCCAGCCTTAGCAAAATTCTTTATTTCGTCGAAAATATCATGTTCAATGCAGTATTTATACTGAGCTGAGCTTTCTCCACCTGGCATTATTAAAGCATCAAGATCTTGCCTAAAATCATCTTTGCTTCTGACATAGCAACATTTAAGCCCAAGCGTTTTAAGTGTGGTTATATGCAGATGCCCTGCACCTTGATAACCCATTACTCCTACGTACATCTTTTAATTACTAAAAAATTATGTCAGGTTTCATATGAAAATTGGTATACTAGTCATACTTGTCAAAATTAGCGCCTCTTAAAGACTGCTTGTGATGTATTGATAATATGCACTTTCGGGGCAGCGCCTGCTAATGCAACACCAACTCATCATTTATCAGAAGTATATAAGCAACTTATGAAAGATTAATGCAGCAAGGAGGACCATGATGGATCCGATGCATACATCGGTGTCGACATCAATCTTTCATTATATCCTGTTAGATCTATTGCATATAGATTAGAAGCTCCATTTGGCTTTTGTCTTGTAAACATTATCACTCTTCCATTTGGTGACCAAGTTGGGCCTTCGTCCATCCAGCTTGTTGTAAGAAGTCTTTCACCACTTCCATCCATTCTCATAACACCTATATAGAAAGTTCCTTCTTCCTTTTTAGTGAAAGCTATAAAATCACCTCTAGGAGACCAAACAGGAGTATTATAAGAACCTGCGCCTTGACTGATCTTCATGACATTGCTTCCATCTCTATTCATGACATATATCTGAGGCTTACCGTTCATGTCAGAGCTAAATGTTATATGCTTTCCATCTGGTGAATAGCAAGGGGATGTACTAATTGTTCCTATGTCACCAGTCAATCTGCGTACATAACCTGTATAAAGGTTCATTTCATATATACTAGTTGAACCATTCATTGCAATAGAAAATATAACATGAGAATCATCAGGTGAGAATCTGGGAGCGAATGCAATCCCTGGTAAATGTCCAACTAGCCTCTGTACTCCAGTTGCCAGGTTTAGCATGTATATATGTGTTCTTTTTCCATAATATCCGACGTAAATAGCATGTCTACTCTTAGAATCAAATCTTGGGGTGATAACAATTGACTTTCCATCAGTCAAAACTCTATAATTTGCACCATCTTGGTCCATAATAGATAATTTTTTGACTTTTTTATAAGCGGGGCCAGATTCAGATACGAATAATACCTTGGTGTCAAAATATCCAGATTCTCCTGTTAGTTTGTTATAAACAACATCAGCAATTCTATGAGCATATTTTCTCCACATAGAACGGCCAAACTTATATTCTATTCCTTCAATTTGTTTTGCTGCATATGGATCCCAAACTTTGAACTGCACTTTCGCGTAATCACCTGTAATACTTACAGAACCCACTACTAAAACAGTAGCATTTATCTTACGCCAATTTGATAGATTTGGGCGCTGTGACATTGATGGTCTTTCTAGGAAAGCCGCTCTATCTATTGCTCTGAATAGTCCAGATCCTTGCAAGTCATTTACTATCACGTCATGTATTTCTCTGCCAATATCTTTTTCTTCCCAAGTTTGTCCATCAAAGTAATCTATTGCTATTGGCATAGGTTCAGCATTTCCTTCATTGACTCCAACTTTTAGCAGAGCAACTGCTGTAGAATAGTGCAAAACAATGATAAAGAACGCAACAGCTAAGAGTCGCGATTGAATCAGTTTAGCAGCTAAATTGAGCTTCTTCTGTCCACTTATAAGCATATCAAATTATGTTCAAGAATGTTTTATAAAAGCAACTTATGGATTGTACTAAATTTATAATCGTCGATCAAGAGCGCTATATGCTCGCATCATAGAGAAAATTTTCTAATTTAATATCCTCATGATGTAAACTACTAGCAAATATGTGTTAAAAAACATAGCGCACATATGCAATAAAGAAAATGCTTTCTTGTATTTTTCGAACATGCTACTGCCTATATATGAAACAATGAACAGTCCTGGAATTGTTGCAATACCAAAAATGAACATAGCCCATGCCGCAAGTAAAGAATTATCTGTTGCAGATAGAGCAAGACTTATATTTGCATAAACCAGTCCACAAGGGATGAGACCAAGTATCATACCAAGAATAAGACCTTTGATATTATAAGGGCTTATGTGTTTTACAGAGATTTTATTAACAAGACTAGCTTCTAGAAATTTTATTGCTCTGCGCATGCTGGAAATTTCCGTACGTCCTATATATTGACTAAGGCCTTTAGAATATACACTTTCTGATATCACAGATAGCGCTGCACTAATTCCAGATTTTATGAAAAAAAACATAGCTAGACAAAGTACTAAAGCTCCAAAGTACTGGAAAAATGGATAAGATCTAAAATGTATAGATATTATTGAAGCGAAAAGTGTGAGGATCGAATAAGTTATGGCTTTACCAATGTAGTAAGGTGCCGCTGCTGCGCTTTTGATTTTATTCAATTCTGACATCTGAGAATTTGGTATAAGCATCATGCGCATACTCATTTGGCTGATTGCTATAGGGCCACACATCCATATACAGTGTGAGAAACTACCTGCTAGCCCGGAGAAAAATAATGTTGTGCAGAGCTGTAGATAAGTGGGATCTAAAGTATTTAAGACTAGCTGACTATCGTGATAGTGCATGGCAAAATCTCCAAACATGAAATGTATAGTAGAAAAACAAAAGTGTGACAGTACAACTAAAATTATTTAGATTGTAGGTATCACTTGGCTTTTGTGACATTATTAATAGTATTTTCATCGTTACTCCTATATTTAAGCAACATACTATGTCGATTTTGCGAATTCAGACATGTAATTATGTTTCGCATTCTTTTGTTATTAAGAAAGCACTAGTTTTCTGATGATATCATGTATATAAGCTTTTTCATTATGATACTTGCTTATTCGAATGGAGTTCCAAGTACACATTACTTCCAGACTTATCACTTTACAGTGCATTAACACATCTCAAAATTGAGATGTAACACTGAAAGATTGAAAATCCAAGATATTTCAAGTGACTTTTTATTGTTAATACCAATGCTTCATTGACCTGCGATATACTCTAAAAATCATGCCATCAAAGTCTTAACACAACACACAAGCCCTTTGTGAGGCTTCTGCTATGCAAAAATCGTTGAATTTTATATTTCGAAAATTTTAAGAAAGCTGCTCATGACTCAGTTTTCAAAACAGTTTATGTGAGCTGCCAAGTATTTTATAATTTGTAGCTCGTGCGTGAAATACAAGTAGTGAAACAGTAGTTTCAATACAAGTCTTTCAAAGTCTTATCACTAGTACAGCTAAACTCAAATCTCATCTTAAATTTTCTAAAAAATACACAGTATAGCATAAGTGACTAAGATACTGACAAAAGTTAGGAATTAAGATATAAAAAGTGAGTATGAAATAAAAAGCATAAAATTATGGCAAGAGCATATCCAATAGAACTTAGGGTAAGAGTAATAGAAGCATTAGAAAATGGTGCAAGAATCACTAAAGTGAGTAAACTATTTAGAGTGAGTCGTGATACTATCTATAAGTGGAAAATTCTGCAAGATAAGCACGGTTCTTTGAAAGCAGCAAGTGGTTATCAAAAAGGTCACAGTCATAAGATCAAAAATCTAGAAGATTTTAAAGAATTTTTTGAATTAAATATTGCTATGACATCAAAAGAACTAGCAAAGAAGTGGTGTAATATATCACCTACAACGATCTTACAGGCGATAAAAAAACTTGGTTATAGCTATAAAAAAAACTCATCTTCATCCGAAAAGAGATATTCCGTTAAGACATGAATTTATTGAAAAGATAAAAACCATCACAAGAGATAAAATAGTATATCTTGATGAATCTGGAATAGAAGATAATGCTTGTAAAGGATATGGTTGTAGTATTTTAGGAGAAAGGTGCTATGGGGAAAAGGTGTATCAACATAAAACTAGAATAAGTATGATAGCTGGTCTTTGTAATTGTAATCTTATTGCTCCCGTAATATTTGAGGGTAATTGCAATAAAGAGGTCTTTGAAGCTTATATTAGGGAGATGTTAATTAAAGAATTAAAACCTGGACAAACTGTTGTTATGGATAACATTAACTTCCATAAGAATCCTAAAGTGAAAGAGTTAATTGAATCTGTGGGTTGTTACATATTATTTTTACCAACTTACTCTCCTGATTTAAATCCTATAGAGCATTACTGGTTTAAGATAAAAAATGAAATTAGAAAAACTATAGATTTATTTGATACTCTTTATGATGCTGTTTTTAATACAATTAAATTGTCAGCACCTTAGTCACTTATGCTATATCTGCTGCCAAGAAGATATAATATTAGATTTCTTCTTCAAACGTTGTTCCAGTCAAGCAATTGCTTTGTCACTGCCTTTGCTAAAGATGCTCATGTACTTCTTATACACTGCGCTTCCTCGCGCTTTCCTATGTTCTTTGCACTTGTTTGACTAGAAGCAAGTTTTAAGAAGAAGTCTATTATTAACTATACAACTAGTGTGTTTTTTCGATGTGCGGATTATATACGAAATAAAAATTTGAGAGTTTTCACATAAAGATAGATAAGAGCTGTTCTTGATATTGTTTGAATATTTGTGTAATAACCCCAGTTCGACGTAAGGAATAGAGAAATAAGATTAGCGGCATAAGAATGGAACCATTAGAATTCCTCCAAAACCACTACATTTTGAGGATATACCATGGTTCCCTTATTAGAGCTATACTGTTATATAGATGACTTTTGCAAGCTATTTGAAGAGCAATTGCAGAATCGAGGTTTATGCAGTGAGAGAAGATTAAGACATAGGCAATACATGCTGAGCTTATCAGAGATCATTACAATACTTGTGATGTTCCAACTTAGTCATTATCGAACATTTAAAGATTTTTATAAAGACTGTCTAAGCATACACTATGCGTCGGAATTTCCAAGATTAGTGAGTTACAATAGATTTGTTGAGCTTATGAAGCATGCTGTTGTGCCACAGATGGTTATGCTACGCTCTTTATCTGGAAGTAAGACTGGTAAATACTATATTGATTCAACAAAGCTTGAGGTTTGTCATAATATGCGCATAAGAAGACACAAAGTTTTCAAAGATATAGCAAAACGTGGGAAAACATCAACTGGTTGGTTCTTTGGATTTAAATTGCATATTATCATGAATGATTGTGGTGAAATTATTAATATATCAATAACACCTGGTAATAAAGATGATAGAGCAGTTGTAGAGAATCTTGCACGCAACTTGAAAGGATGGCTGTTTGGAGATCGTGGATATATATGCAAGAACATAGCTAAAAAGCTACGTGCTCAAGGTTTAGAGCTAATTACTAGACTTAAGAAAAACATGAAAGAAAAGCTATATTCTGAAGCTCAAAAATCCTTTTTAAACAAGCGTAACTTTATTGAAACAGCTATAGGACAACTGAAGAATATCTGTCATATACAGCACACAAGGCATAGATCAACAACTAATTTCTTAGCTAACTTATTTGCTGGAATAACTGCTTATACTTTAAAACCAAATAAACCAGCAGTCTCATGGAAAAATAAAATAATAAACTTAGCTCTTATATCGAACTGAGGTTGTAATAGTAAGAGCGCACCAAAGCTTGATGGATCCGTATACCATTGACTCTTTTTTAGAAACGATTTTAGTGCGCCGTGTCATTCGGCATAAATGATGTCGCGTGTTGCTATTATCTCTCTCGATACATACTGTGCCAGACTTTCCAATTGTATGACGCTCTTTGGGTAAAATTTTAGAAAAAGCATCCCAATCATCCGTATAAAAATGACATTCTTTCAGATGACTCACTTTTTGTAGAGCTTTTGGAATGTTGCAGTATCACGATTGCCTGTAACCCAGGCAACTGTTCTCCTTGTACTACGATCAACTGCCTTAATGATCCAAAGCTTGTTTTTTTTGAACCAATAAAATGCCACATCTCGTCGAATTCCATCTCCATAATATCCGAAGAGACACCTGGCTCCTGAGTCTTGCCCATCGCCTCTACTACCCAGCGATAAATTATGGACGCCGAATGCCCTAATATCTTGCATAACATAGAAAAAGAGCCATTACCAAGACTATATAGCATAACGCATAATGCTTTCTTAACAGCTGTTTGAGGCTTCTTGCCCAGATCGCTCTTAACAAAATTTAGAAAGCATGATCTGCACTTATAACGCTGTACACCCATTACAATGCCATTTTTTACAAAGATATCAGAGCAACATCCCTTACAACAAACCATAAAACCACTCTTTAGTTTTTAAAAAAGTGATCATATCATACTTCTATCTAATTGTGAAAACTCTCAAAAATATTTTCAAGCAATCAAAATTTATATTTTTTTTAGTGAGTTCGCAAATCATTTGCGCAATATCGAGCTTTCCTGATTAAAAATTTCGCCTAAAAATCCAGGAGTCAACAATGACAATGGGTTAATTGTAATTTGCACTTCTTTATCTAAATTTCCAGAAACGTAAAAATTTGTGGATATTACTCCATTGTCCTTTCCACCAGAAACTAAATTGCCTATTATTGGTATGCTTTGTATTACTGTGTTTACTATGTTAGTTGGAACCAAGACTCCTGCAGCTTTTATGAGTTTTGTTTTGTGATTTATAACGCTTGATCCTTTAACGCGTAATATTGGACCGCTCACTCTACATTCTTTAAAGTATATAGCTGGAAATTCATATTCTAAATCACATGATAGTTTATCAAACCCCATACCTCTGCCACTTACAAAGTCACCAAGGCCCTTAAAAGATGCAGAAGTGACCGCTACCATGCTTAAGAATTTAGCGAGCAAAGGGGTGTTGCTAACGTGGAACTTTTCTATAAGAAATTTACCTTGTAGTGACTGATTATTGAGTAATTCAGCTTTAAATTCCAAGCTGCCGTTTGATATACGGTCATATATACCAAAGGCTTTCAGTATACTTCCTGCATCATTAGATATCACCGCAATGGTTGGATATCTATAAAATATATTTACATATCCGGTTTTTGCAAAGTTCCCTCTTACATGGAAATCATTGCACATTTCAAGCGTACAACTCATAGATATTGTAGGTGCAATCAATTCTACTCCAGATTTCAGTATTACTTTTTTAAAATCAGTTGTTAACTCAAATGTTTTCGCTCTGGAACTTTTAGTAACGTTATCTACTTTAGTAAAATTAGCTGTGCTGAGATCTAGTACATTTCCTTTGAGATGTAGTTTTTCAGCTTTTGTCGATGCATCATAATTAAATGACATGCTATGACCACGTAAAAGTGAATTCTGAGATTTTATTAAAATGGAGCTAGTCAAGTCCTCAGAAATAATCCCATCTCCTTCGCTTTGAAGATATGGTAAAGTGAGCTGATACTTTATATCAAATAGACTTTTTGTTGTCGGCTGATTTTTGGCAGTCACATTCATTTGTCCATAAACACCTATACTTTTGTGCACGCCTATAATTCCTAGGTCTATATGTGAGTTCTGTAAATCGATACCTATATTATATAATGCATCATTTGCTTTAATAGTGCCTGAAGCGTTAAATTT
Source organism: Candidatus Lariskella endosymbiont of Hedychridium roseum (assembly GCF_964020185.1). Classification (NCBI taxonomy): domain Bacteria; kingdom Pseudomonadati; phylum Pseudomonadota; class Alphaproteobacteria; order Rickettsiales; family Candidatus Midichloriaceae; genus Candidatus Lariskella; species Candidatus Lariskella endosymbiont of Hedychridium roseum. Next base: position 25,203 of record NZ_OZ026538.1, read on the forward strand.
GACAGTTCCACTTATAAAATCTGGCACGTAAATGTCTGCTTGTCTAAAGGTGTGAACGTTTGCACTAGAGGTGCATTTTATTGATATATCTAGATCATCTGTGACTAGATACTTAACATTTACTGCTGCTGGAAGTGCGTTATTGATTATTGCGCTTGAAGCATTTATATCCAAAGCTCTACCGATGAATGATAGATTTACTTCTTTAGCACTCAAATGATAATTTCCAGCTACTTTTGGTGTGCTGGTATTAAATGATTTGCCCACTATTTGCATATGCATTGTATCAAGGCTTACTTCATCATCAAATGGAACAAAGAATTTTAGATTTACTTCAGAATTTCCCTTATATCCGATTAACTTTTCATTTTGCTTCCCCGTGTGTAAAAAGCCTATATTAATTAGATTTTGCAGAGGGCCAGATACTTTTGCTGCAATAGTAAGACCAACCCCATGATATTGTTGATTAGTATCTTTAGTCGGTTGTAAATTCTCTACTAGTACTTGTTTTGGAAAGTAGTTTATTGTTGCTATTAAATCTTTAACTTTGCTACCAAGGAATGATACTTCTTCTGATTTGACTTCAACATCATTTGCTGAAATTATAACTCTACTATTAGCAAGACTCAGTTCTGGAATTTGCTCCATATACTTAAGCTTAGCATCATTTAAATCAAACGTAGCGATTACAGTATCTTTTGATATGACACCTGATAAAAGCTGAGGCAAATCAAAAAAGAATTCCACTCTAGCATTTTTCACGAGGCCATTTTTTAAGTGTTGTTGTAACCAATCTCGAACTATTCCTACTGCTGGTTTAGGCCAATATTGATATAACTTGGAAACTTCCAAATCATTGATTTGTATAGATCCAACCATTACGTCATTTGAGCTCTTATTAAAAGTACCATTTAGATTTAAATCTCCAGCTTTAATCATGAATTGATCTATGAGAATATCGGTATAATTGCCTGAGCACTTTGCTGACATTGCAAAATCTTCAACTTTTATTTCTTGTTCGAATATTAGTCCTTTTTTTAGAAATCTTGGGAAATTTACTATGGAAAATTGGATTGTGTCCAATCCATAGTTATCATCTATAACGAAATTAAATATGCCATCGAAATAGTATTTCATCTCCTCCGCTATTTCTTTTGGAAAGATCACATGAGCTATCATATGTGGGGAAATGTTTTTAAATTCGCCGCGTACGTAAAGTTCATTCAATCTACTGGTATCTAAATATGCTGACAATATTACGTGGTCATTTGCTATATGCCCATCTAGATAAAGTTGTAGAGAAGTGAGTCCATTATATGTAATTGGTTCTATAACTATTTTATTTAGTGCAAGAGATAATGGTTGGGCGTCTTGTTTTAGTGTAAATTTTATTTCAATACCATTCAAAGCATCAGACACTTCTTCTGAAATGTTGCCAATTTTTTGAAATGCAGCAGATGCATTATGTCCTATCAGATGTTGAAAATTCGTTATGTGCTTAGGGTGTGTGTTAAGCACGTCTTCAAATTTGAATCCGATCTCGCCGCTAATATCTATAGATTTTACAAAATTGTTGGCTGTACCGAAACTGCCTAGGACCCCCCATATATCTAATGAAAGACCAATACTTGGGACAAAGACTTCGCTTTTTTCTCCGAAAGTGCAATGTACCTGCTGAAATTCAGTATATAATTCAGATTCTTGCTTATTCCAAGAAATATTTACACTATTTATGTTAAGCTGTACAAACTCCAGTTGCTTACTGATGTAACTGCTAATATACCTTGAGAGCATAGGTATATTTCTTATTCCTGTATAAATATACAGGAATAATGCAAATGAGAACAATGTACACAGTAAAGGAATATATAATAAAGACTTTAGTATTTTCCTGTACGTGTATTGCATAATAATAGTGAGGTCAAATGAGCTGATTTAATTTACTCTAATTTTTTTGTATGAAATGATGCTAAACGGTATTGATATCAAATATGCAGCAGACAATATAGGAAATACTATCCACGGCATTATTAATAGCAAGATTATTAAGATAGTGAACATTAACATTATAGGCAAAATCTTATTGCGTTGTATATGCATATGTTTTAGCACAAACGTTGGAACACGGCTTGCCATTAAGATACCAACAGATATCATATAAATTGCAATAAGCCAGTAATTCTCATGTAAATCTAATATCTGGAATGAAAGAATCATTGGGGTTATACAAAGGCAGGCTGCTGCAGGCATTGGTACTCCTATAGAGAAGTTCTTTGGATCTGAACGAGATATATTAAAGCGTGCTAACCTAAACGCTGCACATGTGATGAAAAGTAGTATTACCGCCCAACCGACGCCTTTATATGGAATTTGGTATAAAGACCAGAGGTAAGTTACAATTGCAGGAGCAACACCAAAACTCACGAGGTCAGCTAGCGAATCTAACTGTGCACCAAATGCTGTGGTGGCATTCAATAATCTGGCGAGCCTGCCGTCAAGGCCGTCCATGACAGACGCAACTATTATTAAGATTGCTGCAGTATCAAATTTGTCATCAAGAGCATATCTAACTGCTGTGATACCTAAACAAAGAGCTAGCATTGTTACGATGCTTGGGAAAAGCTGTGATAGCGGAACTGTAGGTATCTTATATTTTTTATTTTTTAGCATTTTAAAATTGTGAATCGATATAAAATAATATAACAGAGTGTTAAAAACTTATGCACAACATGCAGTAAAAATATACTATTTGTTACAAAAAGCAATTATCTATTAAAGAAAATCTGTTACGAGAAAAGAATCCTGATAGCAAGATGATATTACATTACAATACTATAAGGCATATTTCTCTAGTTTGTACGAACATTATTTACTGCAGGTAAATGAAGGGTTGGTATTATGCACATACGATTGTTGCAGGCAATTATAGTGTACTGAAAGTTCAGCAAGAAAAGTGGTAAAATTGTCAAAAGCCTTATGGATTTTGTTAAATAGTATTTGCTAGGTACAGGACAAATTATATATCCGAAAATTAGCGCATCAAATAGATTTTTGAAAGACAGACAAGTGAGGCTTTAAAAAGAGCTAGGAAGAATGGTGCGCCAAGTGTTAACAAGATACGTAAGGATCGTTCTAAAAGTACCAATTGTGAAAAGTGTGACGGAATATCTGTAGAAGTCAAGATTTGATCTTACAGACAGTTATAAATTTTATATCTGCTTGTCAGTTAAGTTTTGACTGTCAGATATGTAACTGAGATACAAGATTTCATTATTCTTTTCCACAGCTAACTTTTTACTATCCAAAAAAGTTTGCATAGGTGTTTTTCCATAACAATATTTACCAGAATGAGGTCTTTCATTGTTGAAATATTCTAACCAAATATCAAGATCTAATTGCAAGTCATCCAATGATGTATAAATCTTTTTACGCATAGCTGTATCAAAGAATTCTTGTTTCATAGTTTTATTAAAACGTTCACACATACCATTAGTTTGAGGTGAATATGCTTTAGTTGTTGTATGCTCTATACCTTCTATACTGAGAAATAACTCAAAAGCATGATGTTCTATATTTCCCTTATATTCTCCTCCACGATCTGTAAGAATACGAAGCATCGGTATCCCTTGACTCTCATACCATGGTAACACTCGATCATTTAGCATATCAGCAGCAGTAATCGCAGTTTTGTCAGTATACAGTTTAGCATCAGCAAATCTACTGTAGCTATCAATAAATACCTGAGCATAAACCTTTCCTATCCCTTTGAAATTGCCTACATAATATGTGTCTTGGCAACCTAAATAACCTGGATGTTGTGTCTCAATTTCTCCATGTGCTTCTTTTTCATTACGGCGTTTCTCTAGTACTTGCAGCTGTGCTTCGGTCAATATAATACCATCTTGGGCCATCTTAGCTTCTAAGGCTTTCAATCTTTTATTGATATTATTCAAATCATTACGTAACCAAATCGATCTTACTCCTCCAGGAGAAACAAGTATACCACTCTTCTTCAGCTCATTTGATACTCTAAGTTGTCCATATGCTGTACTCTATCGCCATATCAACTACTGCTTTTTCTACTGCAGGATCTACTCTATTAGCGATTATTGGCTTCTTGCGACTTATCTCGTATAGCGCTTCTTCTCCTCCTGTTTCATATAGTTCTTTAAATCTGTAATAGCTATCTCTACTATAACACATTGCCTTACATGCAGATTATATACTACCAAGGCTTTTTGCCAATTCGCTTTTGGAATGTTGCAGTATCATGATTGCCTGTAACCCATGCAACGGTTCTCCTTGTACTACGATCAACTGCCTTAATGATCCAAAGCTTGTTTTTTTTGAACCAATAAAATGCCACATCTCGTCGAATTCCATCTCCATAATATCCGAAGAGACAACTGGCTCCTGAGTCTTGCCCATCGCCTCTACTACCCAGCGATAAATTATGGACGGCGAATGCCATAATATCTTGCATAACATAGAAAAAGAGCCATTACCAAGACTATATAGCATAACGCATAATGCTTTCTTAACAGCTGTTTGAGGCTTCTTGCCCAGATCGCCCTTAACAAAATTTAGAACATGATCTGCACTTATAACGCTGTACACCCCCTCACAATGCCATTCTTTACAAAGATATCAGAGCAACATCCCTTACAACAAACCATAAAACCACTCTTTAGTTTTTAAAAAAGTGATCGTATCATACTTCTATCTAATTGTGAAAACTCTCGATTTATTTAATAAAATCTGATTAGAGTGATCAATTTCACTTTTTTTTGATACCACGTTTTTTTGCTGTCTTTTTTGCTGCTCTTGGTTTACTTGGCTGATCTTTTATTTTATTTAGCTTTTCAGCAATTAATTTTATGGCTTCATCAAGTGTGATATTTAAAAAATCTATACCGCTCTTTTTAGTAATAGAAGCATATGTCTTGTTACACTCAACATACGGACCAAACCTTCCTATGGAAACTTTGATTTCATAACCTAGCTCTTTGTGTATACCAAGTGATTTTGGGAGCTCTAGTAATGCCTTTGCATATTTTAAATCAACTGAACTTATATCAACACCTTGGGGTACAGGCATTCTCTTAACTTTATTATTACTTTCAGACGATTCGATTTGAACATAAAACCCATAAGGCCCACGCTTCAAGCTGATTTGACTTGCATTTGCGTCTTCTCCAAGCACTTTAGCGTCACTAATTTGTCCTGTTTCTTCTTGTATCGCATGTAGTTTTTTTGTGTACTTACAATTTGGGTAATTACTACAGCCAACAAATGAACCAAACTTACTTGTTTTGAGTTCAAGCGTTCCGCTACTGCATGATGGACACTTTCTGGTTTCATTTCCTTGCTCATCACCGAATATATAATACTCCAAAGATTTTTGTATGTGTGATAGAACTTCTGCATTAGGTACGCCAAGTACAGTATCTGTTTTTTCTTTAAATGGGTGCCAGAACTGTTGCATTAATTCTTTCCAATCTTGTCCACCTGATGCAACATCATCTAATTGATCTTCAAGATTTGCTGTGAAGTTATATTCTACATATTTTGCAAAGAATGCAGTGAGAAATGCGTTCACTAGTCTTCCAAGCGCTTCTGTAAAAAATCTTCGCTTTTCAAGTGACACATATTTTCTGTCTTGTAATATTGAGATAATTGACGGATATGTAGAAGGTCTCCCTATTCCGAGTTCTTCCATACTCTTCACTAAACTTGCTTCAGTATATCTTGGTGGAGGTTGTGTAAAATGTTGTAGAGGATTGCTTTCTTTGAGTTTTAATTCTTCTTTTTCTTCAAGCTTTGGTAGCCTATTTTCCTTTTCACTCTCTTCTTGCTCTTTGTCATCATGACTTTCTGAGTAAAGAATATAAAATCCAGGAAACGCAACTGTAGAGCCTGTTGCCCTAAAAGATATGCTTTTGTCTTCGGATTGAATATTAATAGAAACAGAGTCAAGAATTGCGCTTTCCATCTGGCTTGCAACAAGCCTCTTCCATATTAAATCGTATAACTTCAGCTGCTCTGGTTCAAGGTAAGAAGCTATGTTTTGAGGGAGTTTATCCACATCGGTTGGACGAATTGCTTCATGCGCCTCTTGTGCATTTTTAGATTTCGTCTTATATATCCTTGGAGACTTTGGAAGGTAACTGTTCTCATAAGTGTTTTTAATCAAGTTGCGTGTTGCGGCTATCGATTCTTGCGATATATTAACGCTATCTGTTCTCATATATGTGATGAGTCCAATCATTTCGCCAGCAATATTTATCCCTTCATAAAGTTTTTGAGCTATTTGTGCAGTTCTTTTTGCAGAGAAGCCAAACTTTCTTGAGGCTTCTTGGATAAGTGTTGCTGTAGTAAAAGGTGGGTTAGGATGCCGTTTAATTTGCTTCTTATTTACTTCTGAGAGATGGTAAGCAAATTGCTTTAGCAGATCGTTTATATGATTTGCATCCTTTTGCGTTTTAATACTGAGTTTATCAAGTTTTTCGTTATTAAAAACAGTTAGCTGTGCACTGAACTCTGCCTTTGCCTTTGGTTGGAATATTCCGGTAATCGTCCAATATTCCTCAGTTTTAAATTTTTCTATTTCAGATTCTCTTTCTGCGATCATTCTAAGAGCTACAGATTGAACACGGCCAGCAGAGCGACTTCCAGGCAACTTACGCCAGAGAACTGGAGAGAGAGTGAACCCCACAAGATAATCCAATGCTTGCCTCGCTTTCTGCGCATTAACAAGATTATCATTCAATGATCTTGCATTTTTTATGGCATCCAGCACAGAATTTTTTGTAATCTCATAAAATACCACTCTTTTTATCGTAGCCTCTTCTTTTAACGCTCCGCGTATTTTTAGCACCTCTATTATATGCCATGAAATTGCCTCTCCTTCTCTATCTGGATCTGTTGCAAGGTATATTTCATCGCTTTTTTTTACATATGATATAATTTCTTCCACTCGTTTTTCTGCGCCATCATTGATTTCATAACGCATTGCAAACCCGTTATCAGGGTCTACAGCGCCTTTTTCAGAAGGCAGGCCGCGAATATGACCATAGGATGATATAACCTTAAAGTCCTGTCCTAAGTACTTATTTATTGTTTTTGCTTTTGCCGGAGACTCTACTATCAGTAATTTCATATAAACTAAAAATATTCTTTAATTTTATTATCCTATAAGTGTTAACATGTCGTTTTTTAGTCGCTGCTTTCTTTAAATGAGACTTGTAAGTTTCGTATTTATACTCGTTATACTTTTCAAAATTGGCACAGTGCGGAATGTTCCTTATGTATTTTTGTATACATTGCGCATTCTTCCTAACTTCTTTTGAAGTCTAACTTCGTATACTAACTCTTTCTTTATCACAAGAAGTATCAATATATACATGCTATATGTAACGAACAATAAAAAATCCATACCTATGGGCATTGCTAACTAAAGATAGATATCAGCAAGTCTTTATTAAAAAGCATTAGGATAGAGTTATAGATCATATCTATGGCCTTACTGTAACGTTTGGTTTTACGATGAAACCTGGCTAAATAGTGCCGTATTAATGAGTTGAATGATTCCACTAAAGACGTTTCTGCCTTAGTAGAATAGTGTTTTTTAGCAATCCTAAATTTTTCATAAACGTCGTAATGGTCACTGCATGATATCTCTATCTCGTAGCTACTTTGTAATCGCATGGCAATCGGAAGATAGGATGCAAAATCCCTGACAATGCTCACTTCAAAATCAACAACTTTATTTCTGTCCCTATCAACAGCAAGCCAAATGTAGACTTTGTTAGTTTTTTTTGGCAATAACTAAAAAGCTCATCCAGCTCAATAATTGAGATTTGCTTGGCATCCTCAGGTATCGTAACATCATTCAGCCTTTGTTTTAGAAGCTTTGAGAATTTTCTAATCCACTTTATTATAAGTGAACTCGAGACCTTTTCTAATCTCTCGATTGATCTAATTCCAACTCCCTCCAGATACATACTAACAACCTTCATCTTTTTATTAAGGCTGTACTTTACTCTCATATCTCCAGACTTATAGCTCTTTTTACACTCTAGGCACTTATACCTCTGACGACCTTTAATATAGCCATTCTTTGTGCTTCCTATCCTGCCACAATGCTTACAACTTAACATATATAATGCTTCCAATATAACTTACTATCAAGGCAGTATACGATATACGCGAATTTAAAAGCAAAATCTATTCTTGGTTAGCAATGCCTACCTATTAGCAAAGCTGTATCAATCCTATAAACATGAGTATACTCGCTATATTTTAAAAATTTGTCATAGTCAAACTGCTTGTTATGTATTTATACACTGCTCTCAAGTTCTTTCTAGCTCTTTTAAAATGGAGCTTCGTATCAAATTCTAAATTACCAACTCTTCATTCGCCTGCAGCATATATTGTGCTTCGTATTTGCAAACAAACTAATAAGATGATATACAGCACCTTGAAAATTAGGAATTGAATCTTTTATTTGAGCACATAAAGATTAGAGAGTTTTCACATAAAGATAGATAAGAGCTGTTCTTGATATTGTTTGAATATTTGTGTAATAGTAAGAGTGCACCAAAGCTTGATGGATCTGTAGACCATTGACTCTTTTTTAGAAACGATTTTAGTGCGCCGTGTCATTCGGCATAAATGATGTCGCGTGTTGCTATTATCTCTCTCGATACATACTGTGCCAGACTTTCCAATTGTATGACGCTCTTTGGGTAAAATTTTAGAAAAAGCCTCCCAATCATCCGTATAAAAATGACATTCTTTCAGATGACTCACTTTGTTGTAGAGCTTTTGGAATGTTGCAGTATCACGATTGCCTGTAACCCAGGCAACTGTTCTCCTTGTACTACGATCAACTGCCTTAATGATCCAAAGCTTGTTTTTTTTGAACCAATAAAATGCCACATCTCGTCGAATTCCATCTCCATAATATCCGAAGAGACAACTGGCTCCTGAGTCTTGCCCATCGCCTCTACTACCCAGCGATAAATTATGGACGGCGAATGCCCTAATATCTTGCATAACATAGAAAAAGAGCCATTACCAAGACTATATAGCATAACGCATAATGCTTTCTTAACAGCTGTTTGAGGCTTCTTGCCCAGATCGCCCTCAACAAAATTTAGAACATGATCTGCACTTATAACGCTGTACACCCCTCACAATGCCATTCTTTACAAAGATATCAGAGCAACATCCCTTACAACAAACCATAAAACCACTCTTTAGTTTTTAAAAAAGTGATCATATCATACTTCTATCTAATTGTGAAAACTCTCAAATATTATTAACTCACCTTACGCAAAATTGACAAAATCAGTATAAAGGTAGTAAAAGTAAGCGAAATAAAAAAATAAAGTATGTCTAAGAAAATATTGGATATATATTCAGACTATTTAATTTGTCAAAATAAGTATGCAACAGCTACTGGTTTATCAGATTTATTGTCTGGAGATATAAGCCACGACAAGATTACAAAATATCTTAATTCTGAAGATTTAGGATCAAAAGAATTATGGTTATACATCAAGCCAGAAATTAGGAAGCATGAGCTTAACAAGGGATGTGTTTTGATATTAGATGATTCAATAGAAGAGAAACCTTATACGGATGAAAATGAGATAGTAGCATGGCATCACTCTTATGCTAAAGGAATGCATGTAAAGGGGATAAACATTTTATCGTGCTTAGTTTCGTATGGTGACGTAGTGCTTCCGTTTGGGTACGCACTCATTCGTAAAGATGTTAGTTTTTCTGATATTGAGACAGGAAAAGTACAGCGTAAATCTAGCATTAGCAAAAACCAACATTTTCGCAATCTCATAAAACGATCAACAGAGAACAAAGTGTTGTTTGAGCATATTTTAGCCGACAATTGGTTTGGTTCTAAAGAGAATATGGAATTCATAGAATCGCTTGGTAAAAAGTTTATTATAGGTATTAAATCAAATAGAATTATTGCATTATCATGTAAAGATAAAAAATTGGGGAAGTTTCAACAAATCTCATCATTAGATATGCAGGATGGAGAATCAAAGAAGGTATGGTTGAAAGGAGTATCTTTTGAAGTTTTACTAATCAAAAAAGTTTTCATAAACGAGGACGGATCAACTGGTATTCTATACCTTGCTTCTAATGATACAGAACATGATGCTGCCTATTTGTACGAAATCTATCAAAAACGATGGAGAATTGAGGAATATCACAAATCTATCAAAGAAAATACAAGCTTTGCAAAATCTCCAACGAAAAAGATGCGATCTCAAGCAAACCATATATTTGCTTCAATCGTAGCATTTTGCAAGTTAGAAATTATAAAGGTTGCCACTGCAACCAATCATTTTGCTATTAAATATAAATTGTTAGTAGCAGCGAATATAGCATCTATGAATGAATTGATAAATTTACGCAAAAATAATGCTCTTGCGTAAGGTGAGTTATTAATCAAAAGTGCGATTGAATAGAAGAGCAAAGTTTAAAGTTTTAGTTGTAGTATTTATTGCTTAAATAATATAAAGAGTATCATATGCAACAAAAACTACGAGTTAATAGATGCTAATTTTGCAGCGCATATTACACATGTGCTATGATGTACTGCGCAGCATAAGTAAAGCTTTGGCTTGCAATGTCATGACTTTGAGCCAGCGCTATAACTTTTACGAGTGAGCCAGTAATAAAATCTGCTTGTATATTTAATACATGCTGTGTTTCAACATATTTCTTTGTAAAAGAATAGCACTTGCGCTGATACACGCACCAAAAGTCTCAGAGGCAGCATAAAATGATGCTTATAGTGTCTAAATAGTGTTTTAAATCAGCGCCTAATGGACTCTATGCTTGCAAAATTTGCTGTATAAAAAGCATTGATTTTGAAAAGTAAGCTTTGAATTAAATTATTGTTGCTTAAAAAATGTAATTAACAGTAACTGTTAGATAATCAGAGTATTCGTGATATGAAAAAAATATCAATCAAAAAAGTTTCAACTGTCGTGATTGTGCTGAAGATCGCTCTATTAATTGTACTTCTGATCAAATTATTTAATTACAAACCAGATGTAAAACAAGTAAAGAAAGTTTTGGAGATAAAATACTCAGAAAGTCTTTAGTTGTAGAAGTCAAGATTTGATCTTACAGACAGTTATAAATTTTATATCTGCTTGTCAGTTAAGTTTTGACTGTCAGATATGTAACTGAGATACAAGATTTCATTATTCTTTTCCACAGCTAACTTTTTACTATCCAAAAAAGTTTGCATAGGTGTTTTTCCATAACAATATTTACCAGAATGAGGTCTTTCATTGTTGAAATATTCTAACCAAATATCAAGATCTAATTGCAAGTCATCCAATGATGTATAAATCTTTTTACGCATAGCTGTATCAAAGAATTCTTGTTTCATAGTTTTATTAAAACGTTCACACATACCATTAGTTTGAGGTGAATATGCTTTAGTTGTTGTATGCTCTATACCTCCTATACTGAGAAATAACTCAAAAGCATGATGTTCTATATTTCCCTTATATTCTCCTCCACGATCTGTAAGAATACGAAGCATCGGTATCCCTTGACTCTCATACCATGGTAACACTCGATCATTTAGCATATCAGCAGCAGTAATCGCAGTTTTGTCAGTATACAGTTTAGCATCAGCAAATCTACTGTAGCTATCAATAAATACCTGAGCATAAACCTTTCCTATCCCTTTGAAATTGCCTACATAATATGTGTCTTGGCAACCTAAATAACCTGGATGTTGTGTCTCAATTTCTCCATGTGCTTCTTTTTCATTACGGCGTTTCTCTAGTACTTGCAGCTGTGCTTCGGTCAATATAATACCATCTTGGGCCATCTTAGCTTCTAAGGCTTTCAATCTTTTATTGATATTATTCAAATCATTACGTAACCAAATCGATCTTACTCCTCCAGGAGAAACAAGTATACCACTCTTCTTCAGCTCATTTGATACTCTAAGTTGTCCATATGCTGTACTCCATCGCCATATCAACTACTGCTTTTTCTACTGCAGGATCTACTCTATTAGCGATTATTGGCTTCTTGTGACTTATCTCGTATAGCGCTTCTTCTCCTCCTGTTTCATATAGTTCTTTAAATCTGTAATAGCTATCTCTACTATAACACATTGCCTTACATGCAGATTATATACTACCAAGGCTTTTTGCCAATTCAAGTAAACCTAGTTTCGGTTTGATGATTTTTTGATTTAAGTTCATTGCTTATCTCCATTTAATAACTAATTTAATTTACTAAATGTAAGATAAAATGTCGACTAATACAAAACTAAGATGGTAGGTGCTGCCATAGCTGCAGTAACATGTCTATCCTGCAAAAATCATTGAATTTTCGTACATCTTTATGAAGTGTGTAGCAAAAACATCTCTTTGCAAATGAGAAACAAGAAGCTAAACTGCATGTGACACTATATCTTTGCTTCAACACTAACCAATTTTTGTAACTCTATATGTCTGATTATTTACAAGGTTATCTTTCCATTCTTATATTTATGGCGATTGCTTTTGGTCTTGCGTTTATTTTAGTGGTACTGCCATTTATTACAAATCGTGCAAAGTCGTACTCAGATAAGGTGTCTGCTTATGAATGTGGTTTTGAGGCATTTGCAAGTCCGCGTTCCAGATTTGACATCAGATTTTATTTAGTTGCTATTTTATTTGTAATATTTGACCTTGAAATTGCGTTTCTCTTTCCATGGGCAATTAGTTTGAAAGCGATTGGGATGTATGGCTTTATCTCTATGATGATATTTCTTGTTGTGCTTGCTGTTGGCTTTATATATGAATGGAAAAGCGGAGCTCTGGAGTGGGAATAGCTAATTGTTTTTTAGCGCAGCATATAGCCCTGTCCTCAAATAAGGGCGCGTGCGAGAATTTTAATGGCATGATTTTTTAGAGTGCCAGTTAATTTCTGAATCAGATATTGTGATATATTTGTGAAGAAATGAAGGAAGTAATATGGAAAATAGTGCCAAAAAGATCTGTACAAGTGGCTTTGATGAGCAGTGCCATAGTTTAATACCAACTCCCGCAAATAACAGCACATCTGTACGTCATCTTTTTTGAAAATTTAAGTGCGCCCTTCGCCGCTGGACTTCTAGTACAGATGACTCAGATCTCATGCTAATTTTTCTAAAAAATACTTGCCCATATATTCTGTTATTTGTGGGAATTAGTATAACGTCGGTTTCCGATTAATAACACGAGTGTAGAGCAGATTTTTTAGCAATAGCACAGTTAACCGTGCTATATTTAGGCGAATTAAAATAATTGGCAACTAGCATTAGTTTATATTCATTAGCTTTTGAATTTGATGTATAATGACAATAGCGCAGTTTTTATATCATCATGGCTTAGACTGACTGCGCAAAGAAGAATTTTGAAATTTTAGTTCATTACATAGTATGATTTCGCATAACCATTACCCAATTATTAACCAGAACCAAGATATATTGCTCAGCAATGTTGGGGATGAAATAAAGAATAAGGGGTTTTTAACAGCGAAGCTTGATGATTTAATTAATTGGGCGAGGACTGGTTCACTTTGGCCCATGACATTTGGACTTGCTTGTTGTGCAGTTGAAATGATGCATGCTGCAGCTAGCAGATACGATATGGATAGGTTTGGCATGCTTTTTAGACCGAGTCCGAGGCAGTCTGATGTAATGATAGTAGCTGGGACTCTGACTAACAAAATGGCTGCAGCTTTGCGGAGGGTTTATGATCAGATGCCAGAGCCTAGGTGGGTCTTGTCTATGGGAAGCTGTGCAAATGGTGGTGGCTATTACCATTATTCATATTCTGTTGTGAGAGGCTGTGATCGAATAGTCCCTGTTGATGTGTATGTACCAGGGTGTCCGCCTACTGCAGAGGCATTAATGTACGGCCTGCTTGTATTACAACGCAAGATAAAACGTACAGGAAAAGCAATATACAGATAGAAGTTAGATTTAGATGCATTTTATTGATGAAGCGAAGATTTATCTTAAGGCCGGGAAGGGCGGAGATGGAGCAATGAGTTTTCGCAGAGAGAAGTTTATAGAATTTGGTGGGCCCGACGGTGGTAATGGTGGGATAGGCGGTGATATAGTGCTAAGAGCGGTTGATCACTTAAATACACTCATAGATTTTCGTTATAAGCAACACTTCAAAGCTCAAAGTGGTAGCAGTGGAGCTGGGGCAAAATGTACAGGGGCTTCTGGCGAAACTATGTTGATAGATATTCCTGTAGGGACTCAAGTGTTGGATGAGTCAGGTGTCGTTCTGCTGCATGACATGATAGAAGTTGGACAGGAAGTCGTCATAGCTAAAGGAGGAGATGGAGGCCGAGGTAATCACACATTTAAAAGTTCTGTAAATAGAGCGCCAAGAAGAACTACTCTTGGCAAAGATGGGGATGAGCTGTGGGTATGGCTGAAGTTGAAATTACTTTCTGATGTTGGGTTACTAGGCCTGCCAAATGCTGGTAAGTCGACATTTTTATCAGTTGTTACATCTGCAAGGCCAAAAGTGGCAGATTATCCATTTACAACTCTGCGGCCGCAACTTGGTGTTGTCAGAGCGAACCATAGGGAGTTTGTCATCGCTGACCTTCCAGGGCTCATAGAAGGGGCAAGTCAAGGACATGGTCTTGGTCACAGATTTTTAAAGCACATTGAACGTTGCAGAGTTTTGTTACATATGGTAGATGCTACTGGACAGGACGTTTTACTAAGCTATCAAACCGTACATAATGAGTTAAATTCGTATAAGGAAGAGCTGTGCGATAAGCTCGAAGTTATAGTACTAAGTAAAAGTGATTTAGTTACAACACAAGATCTAGAGGAGAAGACATCTATATTAAGCTCACATACAAACAAACAAGTACTTACTTGTTCTGGAGCAACAAAAGCAGGAGTAGAGCATATAATAATGCAGCTGTTTAAAGTATTGTCTATAAGTTAGTTTGATGGGGTTAAAATTCTAGCTTTTAGATTTAGATAGTCAGTCCCTTGCATTCTAAAACGAAGTGCAACAATCCCAGTCTGTCTATAAGGTAATTTAAACAAATATTTGATCTGATGGCACATGATAATTATATCATCACAAGTATTTCCGAATCCTTCCTTTGCCACAATACTTGATCAACACATCCCTTTCTTGCTCAAATACAAAATAAATATTACCTCTATTTACTAAATTTGTGTTATATTCCGACCAGTTGTGTATCTTGTGTTTATCTGCTATTGAAATACCAGCTTTGTTAGTTTATTTAGCTGATCTATTTAGCGATAAACTCAAGAATATGCACTACGCATTATGCAACAATGCCGGCCGATCTAAGGGCTGATTTTTGGTGCATAGACCAATGATTGTTGCAATACATGAGATATTGCAACCGCTATTTTCATATAACATTTTCAGCTAAGAGATCAGCTGCTAGGTATAATGACCCACATACAAGTATTCTGAAATTCCTATTTCCTGCATCTTTTGTTATTAAATCAATAGCATGCCTTAAACCTTCACATTCCCTTGCCCTGAAGCCCATCTTTTCTGATACAAGTGCTATGTTTTTAGCTGATTCGCTTAAAGGTTCTGATATAACTTTAACAGCACATAACATTTCAACACATCCTAAAAAGGGTGCTAAAAACCCTTCTATATCCCTTTGCTTAGTTCTGCCATTTATTAGATAGAGTAATTTATCTTGTTCATCTAACTGCGCAATGCTTAGTGCAAGCATTTGAGCACCACCTACATTATGAGCACCGTCAACCCAAAGTTCAGAACCTTGAGGAATAAGAGAATGCAGCACTCCGCTTTGCACAAGCTGCATCCTTGCAGGCCATGAAGTATTTTCTATACCGTTTCTAATATTTTCAATTGAAATAGTGTAAATGTTGCTTAATTGTTGTACAGCGGCAACTGCGCAAGCAGCATTCATTATTTGATGTATCCCCTGAAGAGAGGGATTTGGTAATTCTAGTATATTATCATGCGTAATAAACAAAAAACCATTTGCTGTCTTCTGAAAATTCCAATTTTGTCTGCAAACAAAAGATGGGACTTGACGCAGCATGCAGCAATTATGTAATAGTTCAAGAACACGTTCTTCTTGCCAACCAATTACTGTGCATAATGAACCTTGTTTTATAATCCCAGCTTTTTCAGATGCTATCTGACATAAATCATAACCAAGGTATTCTGTATGATCTATTGATATTGGCGTAATTACAGAGAGAAGCGGAGATTCTATTACATTTGTTGCATCTAACCTTCCACCTAGACCAACTTCTAACAGGACTACGTCAGCTTCAATCTTGGAGAAAGCAAGAAATGCCATTACAGTCGTGCCTTCAAAAAAGGTTAACTCAAGATCACCAGCGGCAAATCTACATTCTTCTGCGATTTGGTAAAGAAATTCGTCTTCGATTTCTTTGCCAGCTATTACTATACGTTCATTGAACCTTACTAAATGTGGCGATGTATAACGATGCACTGAATATCCAGCAGATTCAAATATTGCCTTTAAATATGCTATAGTTGATCCTTTTCCATTAGTTCCAGCAACATGTATTACATGTGGAATTTTTTTTTGTGGCTCACCAAGTTTTGATAAAAGAGCTTTAATCCTCCATAACTCAAGGTCAATGACGCTTTTTCCATAAGGAATTGGCCAATGCGGCATCTTAACCATAAATCTCCTAATACTTGAGATATGAACAACAAAGACTGATACTTTAACGCGAGTTGCTGCTTATAAAATATCAGCTAAAGCAGCATAAAAAGTCATGCCAAACTTTGTCTTTTGGATAAATTTGAAGTCAGCTTTTCACCTGAAATAGCAGCTATATTGCGGCGTCCAAACGAATGAATTTTTATTCTAAATGCTCGTTTGCCATGCCTACTTTATAGTGTTTTAGCTATAATCAGCAACTTAAGCAGTATGTCTTTCAAAAATCGATTTACTGCACAAATAAATTTTTGTGGCAAGTTCAATGTACAAAGATTAGCATTTTTAAAATGCCATGCACTGATTTTCTGATATAGCCCTGCGACAAACCGGCAAATCCACTTGCGCAGACCTTTTTTGCCTAATTTTTCAATATATTTCGTTAATTTCTTCGCAAATATATATAATCAGGGAAGTAAAAGATGTTATAGACTGATATATGGCTTTTAAGTTTTAGGCTAAAATTGGGTCCTTACTCCATATTTCTACGCTTTCTAGTACATCGTAGATTTTGCTTGAAATATATAATATCTCCAACTTCCTTGACTATAAAAGTATTCACAGAAATTAACTGGCGCTCTAAAAAATTATGCCTTCAAAATCCTTGAACGTGCATTTTGTTAATAACAATAACATATAGACGCAAAGCTCCCTAGAATAAAGGAAGCTATCGTCTATAGTTGCATCTTAAATTTATAAAAAACTGAGCTTTTTATGAGTATGTTTCAATTGGCTAAACTTAAAAGCCCATATCATCCATACCACCATGCCCATGCATAGGAGCGGCAGGTTTCTTTTCAGCTTTCTCAAAAATTACAGCTTCTGTTGTAATCAACAAACCTGCAACCGAAACTGCACTTTGCAGAGCGCTTCTGACAACTTTTGTTGGGTCGATAATCCCAGCTTGATAAGCGTCAACTACCTGCACATTTTGCGCATCAAAGATCTTTTTGTTGTCACTCGCTTCTAAAAGCCTTGCAACTATCAACCCTGAATCAATACCCGCGTTTTCCAAGATCTTGTGTATAGGAGATGAAAGTGCTTTTCTCACAATATCAATACCAGCATCTTCATCAGCATTTTTTCCTTTTATTCCATCTAAAGCTTTTGATGCATAAAGTAAAGTACACCCACCTCCAGGGACTATTCCTTCTGCGATAGCAGCCTTAGTTGCGTGATACGCATCCTCTACTCTATCTTTTTTCTCTTTAACTTCTACTTCTGTAACTCCGCCTACCTTAAGCACTGCAACACCACCAGAAAGCTTAGCAAGTCTTTCTTGTAGTTTTTCTTTGTCATAGTCAGATTTTGTATCAGCGATTTGAGTTTTAATTTGCTGACGACGTTCATCTATTTGCTCTTTTTTGCCTGAACCATCTACTATAGTCGTATCATCTTTAGTAATGACTACCCTTTTTGCAGAACCAAGATGTGCTAATGAAACATTCTCAAGCTTGATTCCTAGGTCTTCGCTGATCAACTGACCACCCGTCAATAATGCTATATCCTCAAGCATAGATTTTCTTCTGTCCCCAAAGCCAGGAGCTTTTACAGCAGCCACCTTCAAGCCAACACGCAACTTATTGACAATTAACGTTGCAAGTGCTTCTCCTTCCACATCTTCAGCTATAATCAACAGCGGCTTACCTGTTTGCACTACAGATTCAAGTAGTGGAACCATTTGCTGTATATTACTAATTTTTTTCTCAAATGTTAGAATATAAGGATTATCAAGTTCGCATGTCATTTTTTCCGCATTTGTGACAAAGTAAGGAGAGAGATATCCTCTATCGAAGCTCATGCCCTCAACAACATCTACTTCAAATTCATCACTTCTGTTTGCTTCTTCAACTGTTACTACGCCGTCTTTGCCAACTTTTTTAAATGCTTCTGCTAACTTTTTGCCAATGTCATGATCTCCATTTGCAGAGATAGTAGCAACTTGTTCAACTTCCTCAGAAGATGCTATAGCTTTTGAAACTTTTTTGATCTCTTCTATGACAACCTTAGATGCTATATCTATACCGCGTTTTAAATCCATTGGATTCATACCAGCTGCAACAGCTTTAATACCGTTTTTAGCAATTGACCTAGCTAGTACAACGGTTGTAGTTGTTCCATCTCCAGCATTGTCATTCGCTTTGCTAGCTGCCTCTTTTAAGATCTGAGCCCCCATATTTTCAACTTTATCCAAAAGCTCAATTTCTTTGGCAACACTTACGCCATCTTTTGTAATCTTTGGAGCACCAAAAGATTTCTCTATAATTACATCACGTCCTTTCGGACCAAGAGTTGCACCAACAGCCTCATATGCCGTCTCTATTCCTCTTAAAATTTTATCACGAGCCTCAGCCCCTTTCATTATGATTTTTCCAGCCATATTTTATCCTAAATACAAAGTAGTTATTTTTACCATCTAAGTCTTCTAAGCCACAATTGTAGCAAAATTTAGTCAAAAACTTGTAAATTACTCTTCAATAATAGCAAGCACATCTGACTCTTTGAGTACAAGATACTCAACTCCGTCGATCTTTATCTCTGTTCCGCCCCATTTAGCGAACAAAACTTTATCTCCGACCTTCACATCTAGCGGATGAATTTTGCCTGATTCATCTCTAGTACCACTTCCAACAGCGCACACCTTCCCTTGCATAGGTTTTTCTTGAGCTGTGTCCGGTATGATTATTCCGCCAGCAGTCTTAGTTTCCTGCTCAACTCTTTGCACAAGCAGCTTATCGTGCAATGGTCTCACTTTGATTTTCATATTCTTTTACCTCGCCTGAAATAGTATTGTTTCTTGATATTTTGCTATATAGTAAGATGACATTACGATTTCAAGTCGCATCTGAAACAAATTTATTAATTGTGCTATTTCTATACCAAGATGCGTGGTCAATTTTTTTAATGACTACTCATAAGAGCAAATGAATTTTCAATCAAATGCATTAAACTCATTAAATATCTTGTAATTGCTTTTCAAATTCAATATTTTGTCTTTCATATTACTTATAACCAGAGTGTATGATAGATTTTTTAGTAATACAAATAAGTTAGTGTTAGCTACAAACATATCTACTCACTGCAAAAATAGTATGAATTTTATATTTCAAAAACTTTAGGAAGCTCGATCTTTACTCGATTTTACACATATTGAGACTAGGGACTTAATTATAAAATAATTTGTAACTTGCGTTATCATAATAAGAAGAAATTTCAGTCAAATCATGATTTCTAGACTTACGCTCTATTTCGTATATTATTATTTTTTTGTAAGTCAGCCTTCGATATTTTGCAGTCGTCTAATAGAGTCATAAAGATTATTATGTTATACTGAAATAGAATAGACCTCTTGCATAACCTGTTCCAAACTGTGATTTGATTGTCACTAAAACATAAAAACACTCACGTGGATCATTGTTTGGTGACGTTTTGCAAAAATCTACTCTATAAGAATTTCTACCTCAGAATGAGGTTATGCAAGAGGTCTAATGTAAAATTCTGTTCAAATAAGATGCATAAATGTTGGAGATATGCCTCAGGCAAATGAAGAATTAATGTTTATTAGCCCATATTCAAAAGAAGCTAAGAAGAATGATAGCATATGTGTATACGTAAATACATAAGAAGCATTTTGACGGCGCAATTTTGAAAAGTATTATAATGTGTATAAAAGCACTTGTGCATTTGTAATAATTATTTCTCATTTTTTGCAAAGAAAATTTTAGATGTAGTAATTCGCCAAACGTAATGTATTCTAGCACTAGGTTCATTACAGGTATTACTTACTTTTTTTTATTAACTAGTCTGTTCGTCAAAAATCAATTTGCTGCGCTAATTTTCGGATATATTAATTTATCCTGCACTTAGCAAATACTACTTAACAAAATCCATAAGGTTTTTGGCAATTTTGCCACTTTTTCTGCTGGATTTATATGCATCATAATTGCTTGCAGCCAAGATAAATCCTGGACTTCAATAGTTATGATGCAAGCGACTAACTAGATGACATGATTGGTTCTCAGTTTTTTTATTTTTTATTTAAATAGATTTAAATATGCATGATCTCGGATATTTGCCAGATGTATTACGTTTACTGTGCGCATCAATTTTTGTGGTTGTTTTATTGCATAGGTTAAAAATTAGTCCTGTACTTGGTTACCTAATCGTCGGTGCGATGATTGGAGAACACGGATTTAATTTAATAGCAGAGCCTTCCTATGCTGCTGCACTTGCTGAATTTGGTGTTGTATTTCTTTTATTTGTCATTGGTCTTGAGTTGACAGTTGAAAGATTAATTAAGATGCGCTTGCATGTGTTCGGTTTTGGAGGGTTACAGCTTATTTTAACGACCACTATATTGATAGCTATATTCCATTTTATATTGAGTAGTTGGGTTAAGATAGATTTCTATGTCGCAATAGTGATCTCCGCTGCGCTTTCGCTATCTTCTACTGCAATCATATTAAAAGTACTGGCAGAAGGTGGAAAACAGGCAACTTCAGTAGGAAGGCTATCTCTTGCTGTGTTACTGATGCAAGATTTTGCAGTTGTGCCTCTGCTTGCCATACTACCCATCCTCGGAAAACAAGAGGGAAATATTCTGTTTACAATAGAGATTGCAGGATTGAAAGCTCTTGGTGCGATACTTGTTATAACGGTTTGTGGCAGACTTTTTCTGCGGCCGTTTTTTTCTTTGATAGCATCTGTAAAAACAGATGAAGTATATGTCACAACTACTCTGTTAATAGTTCTAGGAGCCGCTTGGATTACTAGTGAACTTGGTCTTTCCACAGCTATGGGAGCTTTTATAGCTGGTCTCTTGATTGCAGAAACAGAGTATAGAAATAGGGTTGAGGATAGTATAATGCCGTTTCAAGGCTTATTTATGAGTCTTTTCTTCTTGAGTGTTGGGATGTCTATAGATTGGAGGTTTATTGTAGAACATCTACGTGGCGTTTTATTATTTTCTGGCGCACTGATATCGATAAAATTTATTATTATGCTAATGCTATGCATGCTTTTCAGAATGCGTCTAGGACTTTCGCTGCATGCTGCATTATTGCTCTCACAAGGAAGTGAATTTGCTTTCATATTGTTTGGTCTAGCTGTAAAACAAGGATCGATAGATCAAAGTACAGGGCAGTTCCTTCTGATGGCAGTTGCAATCACTATGGCAGTTACACCTCTACTTTCTATAATAGGGAATAAGATTGAGGAACACCTTGATACGCAAGAATCGTTTGATGGGAATCAAGAGTTTAAAGGTGTTAGCGATTTAAGTGAGCATGTAGTGATAGCAGGATTTGGCAGAGTTGGTCGAGTTGTTGCCTATATGCTGCAGCAAGAACAAATTAGCTACATAGCAGTTGACAGTAATGCTATGCTTGCAAGAAGAGCAAGGTCAGAAGGCTTTCCAGTATATCACGGTGACTTAAGTGATTCAGATACATTAAAAGCAATAGGGGCAGATAGGGCTGCAGCTGTGATTTTGACAATGAGTGATAAAGTTTCTATTCGCAAATCCACAAAGAATATACATGCGAATTATAAAAATCTCACATTAGTAAGTAGAGTTGAAGATCTCAAGCATAGCAAAGGTATCAAAAAATTAGGGGCCTCTGAGACTGTACCAACTACAATTGAAACGGGTCTACAACTTGGCGGAGTGATACTCAAAAACCTTGGAGTAATAGACCAAGTTGTATTGGCTATAAAAGAAAAAATAAGAAAAAATAATTATGCCTTAACAGAAGAAATAGAATTATTTGAATAAATAGAGCATGTCTTTAAAGGTCAATCAATATAAGAGAGTTTTCACATAAAGATAGATAAGAGCTGTTCTTGATATTGTTTGAATATTTGTGTAATAGTAAGAGCGCACCAAAGCTTGATGGATCCGTATACCATTGACTCTTTTTTAGAAACGATTTTAGTGCGCCGTGTCATTCGGCATAAATGATGTCGCGTGTTGCTATTATCTCTCTCGATACATACTGTGCCAGACTTTCCAATTGTATGACGCTCTTTGGGTAAAATTTTAGAAAAAGCATCCCAATCATCCGTATAAAAATGACATTCTTTCAGATGACTCACTTTTTGTAGAGCTTTTGGAATGTTGCAGTATCACGATTGCCTGTAACCCAGGCAACTGTTCTCCTTATACTACGATCAACTGCCTTAATGATCCAAAGCTTGTTTTTTTTGAACCAATAAAATGCCACATCTCGTCGAATTCCATCTCCATAATATCCGAAGAGACAACTGGCTCCTGAGTCTTGCCCATCGCCTCTACTACCCAGCGATAAATTATGGACGGCGAATGCCATAATATCTTGCATAACATAGAAAAAGAGCCATTACCAAGACTATATAGCATAACGCATAATGCTTTCTTAACAGCTGTTTGAGGCTTCTTGCCCAGATCGCCCTCAACAAAATTTAGAACATGATCTGCACTTATAACGCTGTACACCCCTCACAATGCCATTCTTTACAAAGATATCAGAGCAACATCCATTACAACAAACCATAAAATCACTCTTTAGTTTTTAAAAAAGTGATCATATCATACTTCTATCTAATTGTGAAAACTCTCCAATATATAACTAAAGCGCTATATAACGTCTCTTTTATCGCTATAACATGCATATTATAAATTGTTATGCTACAAAAGAATGTGCCAATTATGAATTGAAAAGCATTTTTCAAGAGATGAAGCAAAGCTATAAGATAGATTTTAGTCATAAAAAGAAAGTAGCACATGCTACATGTGTGATTTTGACAATGCATGACATGCTATGCTATAATTCACACCAAGCACACTTTAATAATTGGTGGCATTTGTTAATAAATAAAAGAATAGTGAAATGATAGCACCTTTAATGCCAAAGGCCACTGCTGTGTGGTTGATACAAAATACTACGCTCACTTTCGAACAAATAGCAGATTTCTGCCACTTGCATGTGGCTGAAGTGACTGGAATAGCCGATGGAGATGTTGCCAAGGGTATAATAGGTGTTGATCCAGTAACGATGGGACAGCTCGAGAAAGACGAGATATTACGTTGTCAAAACGATAGCACACTAAGACTTAGATTGCTGGCTGATATGCAGAATATTATTTCACAGCAAAAGAGGAAGAGCAAATATACTCCTGTGGCAAAGAGAAATAGCAAACCTGACGCTGTGATGTGGCTGCTGAAGAATTGCCCAGAATTAACCGAAGCTCAAATAGTGAAGCTAATTGGAACAACAAAGTCTACTATACAATCTGTAAAGAATAAAACACACTGGAATTCCCAAAATATAAAGGCTAAAGATCCAGTGATACTTGGACTTTGTACGCAGACAGAGCTTAATGCTGTATATGGTGTTGTGAAGCAAAAAGCTGAGTCTAGTAAAAGATCAGGATCTGATGACGTGCCTCTATCATGACTCAAACATATCCACCTATAATATCTGGAATTTTAAAGGCTTGCAGTAAAGCTTCCGTGAGATTGATACGCGACTTTTCAGAATTAGAGAAGTTGCAGATCTCTAAAAAGGGTTTATCTGATTTTGTCACTCAGGCAGATGTCAAAACCGAAGAGTTGCTCGTATCAGAGCTCGGACGTCTAAAGCCAGGTTGCTCTTTTCTGCTCGAGGAAACAGGTGAGATGCACAGCAATAGTAGTGAAGATAGCGCTGCAGCAGCTTACAGGTGGATAGTCGATCCAATTGATGGAACAGTGAATTTTATGCATGGCAACCCAAATTTTTGCATTTCCATCGCACTTGAAAGAACGGCAGCTGCTTCATCTGCAAAGGAGATAGTTTCTGCTGTGATTCACTGTCCTTTCTTGCATGAGTCTTACTGGGCAGAAAAGGGGAAAGGAGCTTATCATATCAATTATATTGGTCAACAATCTAGAATGCGTGTTGGGATGAGACCAAATTTCTTGGCAACGTTGTGTGGAATTAGCAGCATCACGCAACTGAGATCTGACGATATACAGCTTATTTTAAATAAATTACAAGAAAATCACGTAAAAATGAGGATTTCAGGATCGATTGCACTGGATCTTGCGTATGTTGCTTGTGGTAGACTTGATATGGCTGTATACTCAAAACTGAAGCCTTGGGATATAGCAGCTGGGCTATTATTAATACGTGAAGCTGGAGGAGTGGTGCGCAATATAGTAGGCAATACTCCATTTGATGATGGCGCAAGTATTATAACGTCTAATACAGATCTTTGTGATAAGATTTATTAGTTAAGTTGTTGCGTAAGCTGAAGAATAGGATATAGCATCATATTAGTAAATGGTTTATGCTTTTTCTTACTTAGATACATGCATGTAAAAACTTTTTATGAAAAAGAAGAAAATATCCAGCATAGAGCGCATATGTATAGCAAGCGGCATTAAGATGACGCAGCAGAGGATGGTGGTTGCCAAAGTTTTATTAGAGTCAAAAGACCATCCAGATATAGATGAGATTCACAAAAGGGCCCACAAGATGTATCCTAATATCAGCTTAACGACAGTTTATAGAACGATGAATGTATTTGAAGAATGCGGTGCAGTTCAAAAGCTGGAAATAAAAGATAGCAAGTCAAGGTATGAACCTATTGATAATACAAGCGAAAGAGAACATCATCATCACTTAGTGGATGTAGAGACTGGTGAAATTATAGAGTTTTATGATTGCAATCTTGAAGAATTAAAGGTATCGATAGCAAGAAACCTTGGGTATAAGCTTGTTGATCATAGGCTGGAGTTGTACGGTGTGAAGATTAAAAAATGAAGTTTTTATTTCAAAAAAATTGAAAAAATATTATTTAAATGTGAGTTGCTATTGCAATTCGCATTTAGCGCTGTTATAATTCCGCCGTCCGG
The DNA here is from genome assembly GCF_964020185.1 of Candidatus Lariskella endosymbiont of Hedychridium roseum. Lineage (NCBI taxonomy): Bacteria > Pseudomonadati > Pseudomonadota > Alphaproteobacteria > Rickettsiales > Candidatus Midichloriaceae > Candidatus Lariskella > Candidatus Lariskella endosymbiont of Hedychridium roseum. Next base: position 50,857 of record NZ_OZ026538.1, read on the forward strand.
GTTACTTAATTCGCGAGCAAATCAAAATATGTATAGTAAAATCCGCAATTTTAAGCTTGGTAACACAATATCAGGCGTTCTTCTGATGGTGTTGCACGCAGCCTCAATGGCTGCATTGTATATTGCTGCGAAGAACCTAATGCATGATATTCCACCTAAGCAAGTAGCTTTCTTATATAAATTCAGCATTTTGATCGCTGTAATACCTTGGTGTATGAAAGGTGGATTTATTAATAATCTTCGTACCACTCGTTTAGGAGTACATATAACTAGGGGCACATTCAGTGTGCTGGGCTCTCTTTGTTTTTTCTATGGGCTTTCAAAGGTTGAAGCAATGGACGCGGCGGCTGTTGCATATCTGGAAAATGCCTTGGTCCTAACTGCTGGCGTATTATATTTCAAAGAAAGGCTTACATTTGCAAAAGTGGTGTTGATTACATTTGGTGTTGTAGGAGTATTGTTTGTAATTAAGCCAGGATTTCAAGAATTCAATAATCACTATATATACCTGTTCTTAGCTCTAGTATTTTGGGCTATAAATAATGTGGCGATCAAGATTTTAGGCAAAACTGAGCGGACAAAACCTCAATTGTTTTATACGATGCTTGTAGGCTCCATACTATCATTCCAGCTCGCGCTCAAAGTCTGGCAACCTCTTGAGTTTGCACATCTTAAGTATATAGCTTTTTTATCAATTTTTCATATCATTCATGTTGTCGCCCTATTTAAAGCATTTAAATTTGCTGATGTTTCTATTGTGATGCCTTTTGATTATCTAAGATTGATTTTTACTGGCGTATTAGGGTTTATGTTTCTCGGTGAAGTCCCAGATAAATATTCAATCATTGGTTATTGTTTGATAATATTTGGTGGTTTATACCTTATTCAGTCTGAAGCCAAGAAAAAAGGCTTTACACAGGAAAGTGAACGTAAAGCGCTTGCTATTGAAGAAGTGCATAGAAAGAGAAGAGAGCGAATAAAGATGAAAAAAAAGATGGCAAAGATAGAGAAAGACAAGTGATATGCTATGGCACTGGCTTAAGTAAGTGCACGCGCATGAATTTGAAAGGCATATTTTTTAGAGAATCAGTTCATTTCTGAGTCATATATTATATATATTTACGAAGAAATTAACGAAGTAATACCAGCTCTCACAAATAACAGCATATATTTGCTGTGTATTTTTTAGAAAATTTAAGATGAGATTTGAGATCTGCAGAATGACTTCACCAGCACTGCCATATTTCTGATAAATGAAGAGTTGGTATTTGTTATATGTATAAAAGCTAAGAAGAATATGGATGTATGTGTATACAAAATATATAAGGAACATTCTAAAGGTGCCAATTTTGAAAAGTATGACGAGTATATTTATGAATCAGGAAAATTTGCACACTGTAATGTGAAATTTGATTGTATGTCATAATATTTTAGAAAATAGAGCTGAATTAAGTTGAATGATTATTCTGCTCTAGCAGCAGTGTTCCGCTTCACAAGTTGATGATTGAGTTTCTTAAAGCAACTGAAGCAATTTTTGCGTTTCAAAATAAATTGCTAAAAATATATGAAAAACACTGCATTATACAGCTTCATTAGGTTGATTGCTATGGACAAAATAATTTATGGAGACTAGAATCTCATAGTATTGCTACTAGTGTTAACTTTTTTGATTTTTTACTAGTGCTATAAATTTAAATGCTAAGATTTCATTGTACCTTATCTTAATTGCAATTTTATAATTGATCTCAAGCAAAGTTTGAGGATTTCTATATAAACGACAAAGATAACGCGTATCACATGTGTTCAAATAAGCTATTATACTAATTATTTTATCGGTTTTAGAGCAGGAAAATGATACTACTTTGTTATTTAAGGTTCTAGCATTGTAGATGTTAATTTTGATGAGTAAAGTGAAAGATTATTCACATTAGTGATTATTGGGTTTGGATGCGTAAACATAAGATAGTTGGTTCGGCAATAGTTGGCAACATAATTGAATATTACGATTTTGGTATTTATGCTGTATTTGTGCCAACAATAGGGAGATTATTTTTTCCTGCACACGATCCGTTCATACAATTGCTTTTAGCTTTCGCTATATTCGCATTTGGTTTTTTAATGCGACCGCTTGGTGGAGTCATTTTTGGACATATAGGAGATAAGATCGGCAGAAAGACAGCATTAACAGCCTCTATTCTTGGTATGGCTTTTGCTACTTTTTGTATAGGGTTACTTCCTTCTTATGAAAAAATAGGGATATTTGCGCCGTTCTTGCTTGTGCTAATAAGACTAATACAGGGTGTATGTATTGGTGGTGAAGGTGCAGGCTCTGCTATTTTTATTTTAGAACATCTTGATGGGTATAAACCTGGACTTATTGGAAGTCTTGTTATGGCTTCTAACATGATTGGAACACTCTTTGCAACATTTATTGGCTTAATTGTCACTCATTTCTTTGGCAATGATGACTTTAGCTGGAGGTATTGCTTTCTCTTTGGCGGGGTAATGGGGCTGTCTGGTCTTTATCTAAGGCATAGCATAGATGAAACTCCTGCATTTAGGGCTAGAACTAATAAAAACGCAGTAGTTCCAATAATAGAGGTATTGCGGAAAAAATGGCGTAGAATATGGATAGTAGCTTGCATAGGGGGTGTTGCAACGTCTGTTGCTTATACTATTCGTGGATATCTTGCAGTGTTTTTTGTTGAATATACACATTACACTCATCTTGAAGCTTTATATCTTACTTCTCTTGCAGTGTTAACTTTTATAATTATATTGCCTGTGTTTGGTCTTGCTGCGGACAAAATAGGCTATTCCAGATTTCTGCATATTAGTTGCTATGCTGTGATTTTTACAGCTCTGCCAATATTCTTATTGCTTAGTCATCAAGACGCAGCACATGTATTGCTTGGAACTTTCGGGATTAGCATACTGGCAGCTGCAGTATCTGCCCCGGCCTATCCATATGCTATACAACATTTTACCCCTTCACTTAGATATTCTGGTGTTGCTTTTAGTTGGAATATAGGCAATGCTTTATTTGGTGGAACAGCGCCTGGTATAGAAACCATTTTTGCTGAGAAATTTGGGCCGCATGCGCCTGCATATTACCTTATAGCGATAGCAGTAATTTTCTTACTTGTTAATTATGCTATTAAATATAGCGCTAAACTATAGCTTTCATAAGTATATACTCTTTATCAGAGTGATATTTATACAATATTCCCAAGTAATACTCCGTCAGAACTGAGTTCCGTAAGAGATATTTGGAGTACTTTCCCAATTAAATCACGATTTTTTGATTCCGCGCCAGCAATACGCACCTGAGAGAAGTCTTCAGCTCTTCCAGCTCCATTTTTTTCAATCAATACTTTTGCTCGTTTTCGTACACTGTTTTTATAATGATTGAGCACTTTCGTATTACAAAGCGATCTTAGAGCTTTTGCTCTCTCTCTCCTGACTTCTTTTGCTACTTGTGGCATTCTGCTAGCAGGAGTATTTTGGCGTTCCGAATATGGAAATACATGCATAAAAATAATATCGAGTTCAGATAATAGATCATAAGTATTCTGAAACATCAGATCACTTTCTGTAGGAAAGCCAGCTATAATATCTGCGCCAAATGTTATTTCAGGTCTCAATTCCTTAATTTTGTAGTAGAAGTTTTTTATATCTTCTCGTAAATGGCGTCGTTTCATTCTCTTTAATACCATGTCGTCTCCAGATTGCAGACTCAAATGAATATTTGGCATCATTCTGGAATCTGAAGCAAAGAGTTTGATTAGCTCTTCATCTACTTCAGCTACGTCTATCGAAGATAATCTCAGCCTTTGCAAATTGGGAACTCCATCTAAAAGTGATTTAACTGCAACTCCTAAACTAAGCTTTTCAGGTAAATCATTACCGTAATCAGTAATATCAACCCCTGTTAATACTATCTCATTGTATCCCCTATCAACCAAGATCTTAGCCTGATCAATTATATCTGTTACTGGTACACTTCTACTATTTCCTCTTGCATATGGTATAATACAAAATGTACATCTGTGGTTGCAACCATTTTGAATTTGTAAAAAGCCTCTAACATTATTTTCGAAACCATCTATTAGATGCAAAGCAGTATCACTAACTGACATTATATCATTAACAGAAATTTTTTGTGCTTGTGCTATAGTATCATTGCCATCAGAACTAAGATTCTTATAAGATTCTACGCTTAACTTCTCCTGGTTCCCTATAACACGTAAAACACCGGGCATCGCTGCGTATTTAAGAGGGTCAAGCTGTGCAGCACAGCCTGTTACAACGATCTTTAAATCAGGGTTTTCTTTATGAGCTTTTCTGATAGCTTGTCGTAGTTGCCTCTCAGCTTCAGCTGTGACAGCGCAGCTATTCATAACCAAGACATCATCTCCAGCTTTTAGACTAGATAAATGTTTCCTGATTAGTTCGCTTTCGTAGATATTAAGGCGACACCCAAAGGTTAGTACTTTTTCATTCATAAAAACTACTTGCGGTTTAAGCCGTTTTCCGTTCACTAGAACTATTTCTAATATGCTTACGTCTCTCTGAGTCAGAAGGATAGTACTTCATAGCTTTTATATGCACAAGTAGCAAAAAGCTAAACCCAGCTATAACAACAAGCGCAGCAAGATAGAGATTAAATTTGCTAAGCACAACAGTGGTAATAAGTATCATCATTGCGACAATCAAATGACAAAACTGACCAAATCTGATTACATTGCTCTTGTTTTTAAAGTAGAGCTCTTGCCTTTTATGCCTATTTGCTTGTTCGCTCTGCATCATATCCATAAGCTTTTGCGTAATTCCTGGAGCCATTTCTTCGTAATTTTCTAGCAAAGCTAGTGGTGGTAATATAGAGAAATCTTGGTGATTCTGCTTATAACCCTGACCAAACCTACTTCTGTGGTAGTTACCTTTTTTCATGCTTCCCCATTAATTTTGTAAGCGCTCCCTCAAGTTCCCTGCGCACCATTCTGCAATCAGATATGAATGGATTGAAATCGTTTCTGTATATACCATAACATGAAATAAATTTATAGTAGAACGCCTGCGCAAAAGCAAAGCCTTTAAGTAGGACTTTCATTTTAAAAGCACATACATCATTACACTCACTAGGCTGCTTAGATCGCATAAACCCCTACTGCCTTCTGCAAAGTATTACTTGCACTGTATAAAACGCTTACCATTTTTATCTAAAATAAATATATCTTCTGAAGAAATATAATAATGATTTTATAAATTATGTATATTATGGCATCTTGAATACAAAGCTCCTCTTCTAATCCCGCTTCTAAGAATAGAGCATCTTCTTTTTGCCTCAGGCTTATAATCAAGCGGTGATGTTAAGTAGTCATATCAATCACTGCCATATATATGGTTTTTAATCTTACTAAGTAATTCTCTATGCTCGCTAAGTTCTAAGTCACTAACTTTAAAGTGTCTCTTATGACGAGTACCAGTACGACCAGTATTCTGCTCATGAGCAGAATAATCACTTCTCGCGCGCAGCTGCATTATAGACTGCTCCGGAGCAAGCATTCTAAGATAAACCATAGCAAGGAGCTCAGAATCTACAAGTGCGCTATGCTTCTCTCGCGTATGCAAACTAATGTTGAATCTGCGGCAAAGTGCATCAAGGCTATACTGAGAACCAGGAAATTTCTTCTTTGCTATTACCAGTGTATCAATAGCTCTATGCATAGGTAGAGTTGGAAATGCCATAATTGCCAGTTCATTATTCAAAAACTGCATATCAAACAACGCATTATGGATGATAAGTGAGCTATTCCCTATAAAGTTCAAAAAAGAACTCACGACAGATTTAAACAAAGGTTTATCAGCTAAAAATTCATCTGATATTCCATGCACTTCAAAAGCGTTTGGCGCAACAGGTCTTTGTGGATTTATATATGCATGGAAGGTTTTGCCAGTCTTCACTCTGTTTATTAATTCAACACAACCAATTTCTATAATCCTATGCCCATCCTTTGCGCTAAGCCCTGTAGTCTCAGTGTCTAGCACCACTTCTCTCAAATTGTTCACAATTGTACAATGCCTCTAATTGATAGTTGAGTTCCAGATACAGTACCCACAGTAGACACTAAATAATCCGAGAAATTTGCTCTGTAATCATCTGACACTTGCACCATGACTGTAGCATGAAATTTTTCTTTTGTCATATTCTTTCGCTGCATGACTCTTTCGTATCTTGCCTCCATACTTGATATGGTAGATACTATAAAACAGCGTTCTGCAAATGCAAAAATCGGATAAAATTGTTCAGGAGAAATCTTAAGTTTTTCAAACAGCATCGGAATCTCTATAACTATGGATTTAGAAACGCCGTACTCCTGTTTTACCTTTCTAATAAAGTCTGCCCTTGCAGATCTGATATACTTATAGACTATATTCTCAAGTTGCTGTCTTTTGGCTGAATTCGCAAACACCACATCAGAAAGCTTTGCTCTATCTATTATAAAATGCTTGCACTGTGATTTATTATCTCCTGGAATTCTACATTCCGGAAAATTCTCCAGCACCTCTTCAATAGCGCGCGCATCAGACTGTGTAATGCTTTTTGTTGCAGCGTCTGTATTGAAAGTAGCAAACCCGCAGTTTTTAAGAAAATTTAGAGTGAAAGTTTTTCCTGATGCAATACCGCCTGTGAGCAATATCATCTGTCCTTTATTTGGAACGAGCTTGTCTATATTTGAGAACTTCTTCAATATAAGCTCACCATTCTTGATCAAAAGCATCCCAGAGTGCCATCAAATATACCGCAAAACTACACAACAAAAGTTTCCTCTGCTTTCTCAAAAATCACATACAACTATGCCACTGCCGGCAAAGTCACTTTCGCATACTCCTTTGGCCTAATTTTCAAGTATTACCTCGTTAATTTCTTCGCAAATAATATATAAGTATTTGACTCAGAAATTAACTGGCACTCTAAAAAATCATGCACTTCAAATCCCTTGCGCGGCTAATTACTTGAGCGCAAGTGCTATAACAATAAAAGATGCGCTAATTTAAGACGCAAGTTTTAATCCTATTATTGAAACAACCAATAGAACCAAACAAGCGACTCTTGCTATAGCAAATGGCTCCCCTAAAAAACAGATGCCAACAGTTGCAACGCCAGCCGTCCCTATACCTGTCCATATAGCATACGCTGTGCCTGCAGGAATGCTGCGCATAGCAAAAGAAAGGAAGACAAAGCTCAGAACCATTGAGATATAAAAAAGAGCAGACCATAAAAGATTTTTATGTCCATCCATCAACTTTAACGAGACAGCAAAGACAATCTCTAACATTCCAGCGATTATCAAATATACCCAAGACATTTATTATACTCCGTCTTATATTCTCTTTGATTCTTTAGCACAAGTGCATGCGATTAAAAGAGCATTTGTTGATTCCTTATACTAGGCACTGCCTGCATCTATATCGATCACTAACATTATGAATAAGGTTCTTGTACACGAGCTTGTTGTATTAGGTATAGCCCAAGTTGTTAGTAAAAAACAAGCATTGCTTAAATATAATTTAAATTATTGCTATAATCACTTAGCTGCTAGTGTTGTTACTGCTTGCATAGTTGGTTGAATGATTGCTGCTGTCAGGACTTGTGAAACTGTGTTCTGTTTTTCTATGCATTATCCGCCCCTTAGTCAGGTCATAAAGGTTCATTTCAACTGTTACTTCATCACCAACAAGAACTTTTATTCGATTTTTTCTCATCTTACCAGAAGTATAAGCGACTATTTGGTGCCCATTTTCCAACTCAACGCGAAATGTTGCGTTTGGAAGCATCTGCATAACTCTTCCCTTTAGTTCTATAAGTGATTCCTTGGACATATTAAACATTGATTAAATAAAATACCACTACGCTTCAAAAGTGAAGTCATGTAGTTTAGTAAATATCAGATTGTGAATTATTTTCTCTATTTTGTCAAGATAAGCATTGGGCATTGCTAACTAAAGATAGATATCAGCAAGTCTTTATTAAAAAGCATTAGGATAGAGTTATAGATCATATCTATGGCCTTACTGTAACGTTTGGTTTTACGATGAAACCTGGCTAAATAGTGCCGTATTAATGAGTTGAATGATTCCACTAAAGACGTTTCTGCCTTAGTAGAATAGTGTTTTTTAGCAATCCTAAATTTTTCATAAACGTCGTAATGGTCACTGCATGATATCTCTATCTCGTAGCTACTTTGTAATCGCATGGCAATCGGAAGATAGGATGCAAAATCCCTGACAATGCTCACTTCAAAATCAACAACTTTATTTCTGTCCCTATCAACAGCAAGCCAAATGTAGACTTTGTTAGTTTTTTTTGGCAATAACTAAAAAGCTCATCCAGCTCAATAATTGAGATTTGCTTGGCATCCTCAGGTATCGTAACATCATTCAGCCTTTGTTTTAGAAGCTTTGAGAATTTTCTAATCCACTTTATTATAAGTGAACTCGAGACCTTTTCTAATCTCTCGATTGATCTAATTCCAACTCCCTCCAGATACATACTAACAACCTTCATCTTTTTATTAAGGCTGTACTTTACTCTCATATCTCCAGACTTATAGCTCTTTTTACACTCTAGGCACTTATACCTCTGACGACCTTTAATATAGCCATTCTTTGTGCTTCCTATGCTGCCACAATGCTTACAACTTAACATATACAATGCTTCCAATATAACTTACTATCAAGGCAGTATACATATACGCGAATTTAAAAGCAAAATCTATTCTTGGTTAGCAATGCCAAGCATTGTGCAAACTAAATTTGCTTGATGTTTGAAAAATAAAGTAATATGATTGACCTCCTATTTTCATGATGAGTTTATAAGTAACATTCTTCAAGGAATAGTAATTTTTGAGAAGAGTTTATTTTTTCTGGTTAGCTCATCTGATAAACATTTTAGCATTATGTAATTGATAAAAAATATGTGCACTCCACTTATAGCATGGATGATGTGGTTCTTTTTAACTGCATTCTACGCTTATCAATATGTACTACGAGTTTTTACTGGTACTGTTCTAGATGATTTAACGGCAAAGTTTAATATTGGCGCGTTTGAAATAGGTAATTTTTCCGGGATCTACTACATAGGGTATACACTTGCACATCTCCCAATTGGTGTCGTAATTGATAGAATGGGACCAAAAAAAGTCCTTCCTGTATTTATAATTCTTACTTTCGCAGGCTTATTACCTTTGGTGTATGTTGATAATTGGACTTATTCAGTAATCGGCAGATTGATAACTGGCATTGCATCATCTGCTTCCGTGCTTGGGCTGTTTAAAGTCGTAAATATAGGATTTGGTGAAAAAAAGTTCAGCAGAATGATAGGGATGTCAGTCACTATAGGGTTGATAGGAGCAATCAATGGAGGCACGCCAATTTCATATCTTTTACAAAAATTTGGATTTGAAAATGTAATCAATGCACTCTGCATATTTGGAGCGGTACTTGCGATTTTTACATATTTTAGCATCCCTAAGAATGTTGATATAAACTCCAGAGTTCATTCAAATGTATTGTCAGAGCTTAAATCAGTGCTCTTAAATCCTAGAGTTCTATACTTAAGCTTCCTTGGTGGTTTGATGATAGGTCCTATGGAAGGATTTGCTGATGCTTGGGGGCCAAAATTTTTACAAGAGCTGTGTGGATTATCTAAAGAGGATGCTGGTACCGCTGTTTCATTTATGTTCTTAGGCATGTGTTTTGGCTGCCCTATGCTTACTTACATAGCTGAAAAGTTAGATGCTTTCTATGGAATAATACTAATTTCTGCCTGTGTTATGCTTGTATGTTTTATTCTGATATTCATGGGAGTTGGAAATGTGGCATTCATGCATATACTGCTATTTGTGGCAGGGTTTTTCTCAGCATATCAAATTCTAATAGTCGGCAAAGTGCGAAACTTTACCTTACAAAACCTTGGTACCGTAACTTCTGCAGTAGCGAATATGATTATAATGATTTTTGGTTATGTTTTTCATAGTGCAATAGGAATCATAATACATAAGCTAAGCGGCAGTGGAATGGAAGAAGTAACCATCATGCTATACGGACTATCTACCATACCTATGGCTCTTATGATATCGATACTTGGCATGTTGATATTGTTGCTGCGTAAAAAACAGTGGGGATACTAAATGTACAACTTTTATTTCCAAACAAATTTCAAATATTGTATCAAAGTCTTTCTCAAGAATGCTGTTTATATGCGCATCATTTCATAATTAGTCAAGGCTATAAGGAAAGATAGTAATATTTTATCACAAGCAAGAAATGCTAAAGTTTCTTGAAATGCACGAAAATAATTATACAATCTTATGTATAGTGATGTTGCAGTTAAGGTATTGAATTCATGCACTTATTTATTGTGCATTTTCTATTGATAAAAACGCTGTTTTTCTCTTAGGTTCATGTAGCTATCCTTAGAAAACCTCACTGCCTTCGTAAGGCTTAGAACAACGATTAATGAGTTGTAAACTGTTAATGCGGTTTGTATTGATTAGAGCAGAAAATTAGATCTAATTTTCTATTTCTTTCGAGTTTTTGGAATTAATCTTGATCTATGCTAGATATTAATCATTTAGTTGAAGTGGTTATAAGGAATATAGAGGATGTATAGTAGAAGAGAAGCTCAAGTAGGTAAATGGTGGCGTCAGATAGATGGCCTATCCCTAATAATCACTTTTGTTATTATCAGTGTTGGCTTGGTGCTAGTAATAACTGCAAGCCCTTCAGTTGCAGAAAGAGTTGGTCTTCCTCCGTTTTACTTTGTATATAGACATATATGCTATGTTATAATCTCAAGCATTGTGATGCTTATTATTTCAACGTTGGACGAAGTCGTAATAAAGCGTCTGTGTCTACTTGGTTTTTTTGCTTCCTTGATTTTGCTATTTGCCGTGTTATTTCTTGGTGATGAAGCAAAGGGAGCAAGACGGTGGATTAGTCTATTTGGTGTATCTACACAACCGTCAGAGTTATTGAAACCGTTCTATAGTATATTTATTGCCATATTACTTTCAGAAATGTGCAATGTTTCACAGAAAAAGAAATTCCTGCTCTGCATCGCGATTCACCTTATAATAGCAAGCCTTATATTAATGCAACCTGATTTTGGTATGGCAATGACAATATCGCTTGTAACTGCGGGCCAGTTTTTTGTCGCTGGGCTTTCACTTGCGCTACTGATTTCAAGTGCAATACTCCTATGTTTAATGGCAACAGGTGCATATTTGTTTTTGCCGCATGTGCGCAAGAGAATTGAAAGCTTTTTATCTGATGACATTGGAACAAATTATCAGATTGGAAAATCACTTGAGTCTTATATACAAGGAGGATTTTTAGGCAAAGGTCCAGGTGAAGGAACTGTTAAGCTAGTATTGCCGGATGCCCATACAGACTTCATTTTTGCAGTTGTGGGAGAAGAATTCGGTTCTTTCTCTTGTTTTTTAGTCTTAGCGTTATTCGCAATTTTAGTTTTGCATGGCATTATGCGTCTTACACTTAGCAATAATCTATTTCGTATATACTCTGCTACTGGAATATTAATGTACTTTGCAATTCAGTCTATTTTTAATATAGGCGTGACACTACATTTATTTCCAACGAAAGGCATGACGCTGCCATTTATTAGTTATGGTGGTTCTTCTATGCTGTCATTCGCATTTGCGATAGGGATATATCTTGGAATCACAAAGCATCATAACAAGCTTTATCACTCTATAACAACTAGAACTCAACATGCATTACCACTTTAATAAATCTGTCCGTCAAAAGATCGATTTGCTGCACGAATACAAATAAATTTTTGGCGGACTGGCTTTTAAACTGCCCTACGCTAATTTTCAGATATATAATTCGTTCGACACTTGCAAATACTACTTTCACAAAATCCATAAGGTTTTTGGCATTTTACAACTTTTTCTGCTACATCATAATTGCTTGCGCCCAATATGAATCTAGAGTTATGAGACAAAGACAATATAGCCTACTGTCTGATTAGCCTTAAATTGCCAATGTTATTATTAGATTCTGTGCTTCTAAATGGGTTAATATCTATTCCGCCTCGTCGCGTATAACGTGCATATATTGTCAGAGATTTTGGTTTGCAATACTTCATTATATCCATAAATATTCGCTCTATGCACTGCTCATGAAATTCACTGTGATTCCTGTAAGAAATTAAATACTGCAGCAATCCTTTATGATTTATTTTTTTTCCATTATAAGCAATTTGAATAGATCCAAAATCTGGTTGATTTGTTATATAACAGTTAGACTTCAGTAAATTAGAGTATATAGTCTCCATACATTGCTCTTCTTCGGAAATGCTTAGATAGTCTGGAGTAACACATTTTGCATTGCAAGCAACATCAATATCATCCAAGCAAGTTCCACAAAAATTTGAAAAAGCAATATTGGTATTAAGTTTAGAAAGAGAGACTACTATATCCACACAAAGTGCTAAACTTAAATCATTTTTTATTATCGAAATTACTTCATCTTGATCTTTAAAATTCGTACAATGAAAAGAATTTAGGTATAACTTCAAAGACTTTGACTCTAGCATAAATTCAGAAGAAGCAGGATATCTAAATTCAAGTATCCTGACCTCAGGTTTTCCTTTCATATTCAACCATGAAAGTTCATATGCGTTCCAAATATCTATCCCATTAAATGGAAGAACAGTGCTTTCTATACCAAGCGCCACACGTCTCGGGGCTCTTGGTATTCTATAGAGCAAATCCCTATTATATGAAGATAGGTATACAGGTTTTTCTATGAGTGGATTTTTTAAAAACATCACCAAGGAACTCAAATTAGTATATGCACATATTATGTGCTGTTTTAGTGATCTAAAATAAGACGCGCATCCATTATATCAAAATAGTTTTGTATTGCAAAGTAAAACAGGAAATTAGAATATGCACTCACAGCCTTCAGCCATTTCGCATTGCGAATGCAAATAGTTGGGCACTTTGCCGGCACTGCCTAATACTGTTAATACCATTTGCTGCTTAGTTTGCATCTTAACCTCTTGCAAAAATAGTAAGGCTTGTTATAGATTAGATGTGGTAGATTTCTGTTCGGACAGAGTTTTGCCATTGCCTATGTTGTGTGAATTAGACTGTTACCTATAGTTTCGTGTCTGGTATTACTATATCTAGCAGAACTTTTATGGTAAATATTGTCACTAACTTTCTTGTTTATGGCTAATTTCTTATTATATCCTTAATGTGAAGAAAAATGTTGAAGCAAATCGTGGAATTACCACAAAATTACAAACCGTCCGAGGACGAAGAGTATATGAATCCCTTTCAGCTAGAATATTTCAGGCAGAAGCTTTTAGGATGGAAGGATGCTCTACAGAAAGAGTTGATGAATGCGGCTTCATATCTCAAGGAAGAGAATTGGAACAATCCAGATTTTAATGATCGAGCCGCTGTTGAGGCTGACGCTGGTCTTGAGCTCCGTACTAAAGACAGATATAGGAAGCTTATAGCAAAGATAGATGATGCACTTCTCAGAATAGAAAACATGGAATATGGGTACTGCGAAGAAACAGATAAGCCAATAGGACTAAAACGTCTTGAAGCAAGACCAGTCGCAACACTTTCGATAGAAGCGCAAGAAAAACACGAGAAATTTGAGCGTACGCATAGTGAGGAATAATTTGTTTCTCAATTTATCGCTTGATTTCTCATTCTAGAGCATATTTTAAGCAGGATGCTTTGCTAATTTGCTGTTCATTCTTTAAATATGCATTGATTGTGATGTTGAGATCAGCTACCATCGTGATAGTCTTGTGCTTCTTTTGTGGGCTTGTGTCTTACTTATATACCACGACAGCCGTAGTTTGAAGTACGCATTTTACTACTGGTGCAAAAGTCTGTGAGGTCTTTAGTCTATTATGTCTAATCTTACTATTACTGTCGCAAGGGGTGATGGAGTCGGCCCTGAAATTACAGAAGCGGTGTTGCAAATTTTGGAGGCAGCAGGAGCACCTCTAGATTTTGAATATGTAGAAATCGGAGAGAATGTTTATAATAGTGGCATCTCTTCTGGTATTTCAAAAGATGCTTGGAATAAGATCAAGAAAAACAAAATATTATTGAAAGCTCCAATCACAACTCCTCAAGGAAAAGGTTACAAAAGTTTGAACGTAACTTTTCGTAAATCCTTGGGGTTGTTTGCAAATGTAAGACCCGTAGTTTCTTATCATCCATTCGTACGTAGTTTACATCCTAAGATGGATATTGTGATTGTTAGAGAAAATGAAGAAGATTTATATGCTGGCATAGAATATAGATCAACACAAAGTAGCTTACTAAGCTTGAAGCTGATTTCAATACAAGGTTGCCAGAAGATTATTCGATATGCATTCGAATATGCTAGAAGTGCAGGAAGAAAGAAAGTAACATGCATGAGTAAGGATAATATAATGAAGATGACAGATGGGACGTTTCATCTTCTCTTCAAATCTATAGCTCAGGAATATCCAGAGATCGAAGCAGACCATTACATAATAGATATAGGTTCGGCGAGAATTGCTGCTAAGCCTGAGATTTTTGATGTAATAGTAACATTAAATCTTTATGGTGATATTATATCAGATATTGCATCTGAGGTTTCTGGTTCTGTTGGCATGGCAGGAAGTGCAAATATAGGAACAAACTATGCGATGTTTGAGGCTGTACATGGCTCTGCACCTGATATAGCGGGGCGTAATGTCGCGAACCCTTCTGGTCTTTTGAATGCGTCTATTTTAATGCTAGAGTACTTAGGGCAGATGGATGTTGGAACAAAAATACGAAATGCCTGGCTAAATGTGATAGAAAGTGGTATACACACCGCCGATATATATGATTCAGAGACTAGTGCTGAGAAAGTATCTACTAGCAAGTTTGCAGCAGCTGTAGTACGCTGTCTTGGCAGGGAACCAAAGCAGCTAAGTGCAGCAGTTTCCAGCAACAGTGCTAAGGTGAACATTGTGACTCAAATGCCACATAATGAAACACAGGAACTAATTGGAATTGACGTATATATTCAAGATACAGATCTTGGAGTAAATAAGATGGCGGATATAGCAAAAGCTGCAAGTAGTGTGCTTAGCCTTCAGACAATCTCACAAAGAGGTCTGATAGTTTGGCCCGAAGCAGAAGTTGAAGATACTGGCAGCTATATGATGAGGTTAAGATTCTTTGCAAGTGATAACGTTCAGCTAACAGAACTTGATTTAATAGAATTGCAAAGATATTTATTAGAAAGCAAAATTAGAATTGCTATGACGCACACTTTATATGAGTATTCTGGAGCTCCTGGCTTTACAAAATCTCAAGGTGAGTAATTTAAATAGCTATCAAGAGGAGGGGGATATGTCTATAAATGATAAAGTAATAGATTACAGCCAGCTGGTTGACGAAGCAATGTACTTCATAGTTTACAAAGCGCTGAAAATAGTGGAGCAGCATGGCTTAATAGGAGATCATCATTTTATGATATCTTTCTTAACGAAACATCCCGGTGTTATGATTTCAGAAGGGTTGCGCAATCAATACCCTAATGAAATGATGATAGTGCTTCAATATCAATTTCGTGGTTTAGCTGTTCATAGAGGATATTTTGAGGTAATCCTTAGTTTTGGAGGAGTACCAGAAAAGATAGTTGTTCCATTTGCGGCTGTGACAACTTTTGCTGATCCAAGCGTACAGTTTTGTTTAGAATTTTCTGCACAAACTGGGTTTGACCAAACATTATATCCAACGTTTAAAGCAAACAATGGAGTGGAAAATGAAGATGATATAAATGTCGCACTTGCAGTTCAACATCTACATTACCCTGATGACAATAAGGTGCCTCACTCAAATTTGAGCGTGAATAATAATGGTGGGAATATGGATAATGTTGTATCGCTGGATGAGTTTAGACGCAAAAGAAATAAAAAATAAAAAAATTAAGTATATATCCGTATCAACATTAAATGTTATCAGCTCAGCATATATCCAAAAGTTATGATGGAAAGAAAATAGTAAGGAATGTAAATATCAATGTTGGTAAGTCGGAGGTAGTTGGGTTGCTGGGACCAAATGGAGCTGGCAAGACCACTTCTTTCTTAACTATAGCAGGCTTTATACTCCCAGATTCAGGGGATGTATTCATAGATGGGCAAAATGTTACACAAGCCCCTATTTATCGTAGGGCACAGCTTGGTCTTGGTTACCTTCCACAAGAATCGTCAGTGTTTGTAGGCCTTACAGTCGCAGAAAACATCATGGCAATTTTGGAATTTGCTGAGCCCAGCATAGTTCAGAGAGAGAAGATTTTAGAGTCATTGCTTACTGAATTTTCACTCGAACATATAAGAAACGTTAGAGGCGCTGTACTCTCAGGTGGAGAACGTAGAAGAGTCGAAATTGCACGTTGTCTTGCTTCCAATCCAAAATATATACTGTTGGATGAGCCGCTAGCTGGTGTTGATCCATTGGCTGTCGAGGAAATTAAACAAATAATTGCAAAGCTGAAAGACAAAGGCATCGGCATACTTATTACAGATCACAATGTACACGAAATGCTGCAATTAGTGGGGCGATGCTATGTTATATATGACGGCTCTGTGCTAGCACATGGCACGCCAAAAGAAATAATAAGTGATATTCGTGTGCAAAAGCTATATCTTGGACAATCTGCAGCTCGCAGCGGAATGATGTAATCTGTCCGAGCGCGTTGCTAGTCGCCTGCGTCATAACTAGTCCATCTGCCAAAAATTTATAACAAATCAAATTTTGACGCAGAGACTTGCTATTATCTGTATTAGTCGACATTTTATCTTACATTTAGTAAATTAAATTAGTTATTAAATGGAGATAAGCAATGAACTTAAATCAAAAAATCATCAAACCGAAACTAGGTTTACTTGAATTGGCAAAAAGCCTTGGTAGTATATAATCTGCATGTAAGGCAATGTGTTATAGTAGAGATAGCTATTACAGATTTAAAGAACTATATGAAACAGGAGGAGAAGAAGCGCTATACGAGATAAGTCGCAAGAAGCCAATAATCGCTAATAGAGTAGATCCTGCAGTAGAAAAAGCAGTAGTTGATATGGCGATGGAGTACAGCATATGGACAACTTAGAGTATCAAATGAGCTGAAGAAGAGTGGTATACTTGTTTCTCCTGGAGGAGTAAGATCGATTTGGTTACGTAATGATTTGAATAATATCAATAAAAGATTGAAAGCCTTAGAAGCTAAGATGGCCCAAGATGGTATTATATTGACCGAAGCACAGCTGCAAGTACTAGAGAAACGCCGTAATGAAAAAGAAGCACATGGAGAAATTGAGACACAACATCCAGGTTATTTAGGTTGCCAAGACACATATTATGTAGGCAATTTCAAAGGGATAGGAAAGGTTTATGCTCAGGTATTTATTGATAGCTACAGTAGATTTGCTGATGCTAAACTGTATACTGACAAAACTGCGATTACTGCTGCTGATATGCTAAATGATCGAGTGTTACCATGGTATGAGAGTCAAGGGATACCGATGCTTCGTATTCTTACAGATCGTGGAGGAGAATATAAGGGAAATATAGAACATCATGCTTTTGAGTTATTTCTCAGTATAGAAGGTATAGAGCATACAACAACTAAAGCATATTCACCTCAAACTAATGGTATGTGTGAACGTTTTAATAAAACTATGAAACAAGAATTCTTTGATACAGCTATGCGTAAAAAGATTTATACATCATTGGATGACTTGCAATTAGATCTTGATATTTGGTTAGAGTATTTCAACAATGAAAGACCTCATTCTGGTAAATATTGTTATGGAAAAACACCTATGCAAACTTTTTTGGATAGTAAAAAGTTAGCTGTGGAAAAGAATAATGAAATCTTGTATCTCAGTTACATATCTGACAGTCAAAACTTAACTGACAAGCAGATATAAAATTTATGAGAGTTTTCACAATTAGATAGAAGTATGATATGATCACTTTTTTAAAAACTAAAGAGTGGTTTTATGGTTTGTTGTAAGGGATGTTGCTCTGATATCTTTGTAAAGAATGGCATTGTGAGGGGGTGTACAGCGTTATAAGTGCAGATCATGTTCTAAATTTTGTTGAGGGCGATCTGGGCAAGAAGCCTCAAACAGCTGTTAAGAAAGCATTATGCGTTATGCTATATAGTCTTGGTAATGGCTCTTTTTCTATGTTAGGCAAGATATTAGGGCATTCGCCGTCCATAATTTATCGCTGGGTAGTAGAGGCGATGGGCAAGACTCAGGAGCCAGTTGTCTCTTCGGATATTATGGAGATGGAATTCGACGAGATGTGGCATTTTATTGGTTCAAAAAAAACAAGCTTTGGATCATTAAGGCAGTTGATCGTAGTACAAGGAGAACAGTTGCCTGGGTTACAGGCAATCGTGATACTGCAACATTCCAAAAGCTCTACAAAAAGTGAGTCATCTGAAAGAATGTCATTTTTATACGGATGATTGGGATGCTTTTTCTAAAATTTTACCCAAAGAGCGTCATACAATTGGAAAGTCTGGCACAGTATGTATCGAGAGAGATAATAGCAACACGCGACATCATTTATGCCGAATGACACGGCGCACTAAAATCGTTTCTAAAAAAGAGTCAATGGTATACGGATCCATCAAGCTTTGGTGCGCTCTTACTATTACACAAATATTCAAACAATATCAAGAACAGCTCTTATCTATCTTTATGTGAAAACTCTCAAATTTATAACTGTCTGTAAGATCAAATCTTGACTTCTACAAGTTTTTTCCAGCCCCTCGAAGTTTCACTTCATATGTGCGTAAGTTAAACAGCCTATATGTCAAAAATTGCTTTGCTGCGCAAATAAATTTTTGCGGCAAATTAAATGTACAAAAATTAGCTTTAGACCACGCCATGGCTAATTTTCGGATATATAATTTGTCCTGTGCCTAGCAAATACTACTTAACAAAATCCATAAGATTTTTGGCAATTTTGCCATTTTTTTCTGCTGGACTTTCGGTGCAGCATAATTGCTCGCAGATCAAGATAAATCCCATGTTCATTAGAGTTACAGGCGACTAAATCATAACTCATTATTTAACCTTAGCTAACATGAAATAAGCTTGTTTACTTTTTGTTTTTGCTTGATAGCAAATAACAAAATTAAAATAGATAATGCCAAATATGGCGCAATCCAAAGTATCATATTTGCCATCGAAAAAGATGGCTGAAAAACTATCTCTTCGCCATACTTTTTCCTTAAGAACTCGATTATTTCATCATCACCTTTACCAGACCTTATCTTTGCTTTTATAAAAGTGCGCACAGTACTTGCAAATTCTGTTCTAGATTCTTTTATAGATTCTCCAGCACATACCATACATTTGACTAGCGAAAACAGCCTTTCTTCACGCTTTTTGAATGTATCTTCTAAGTTTGTATTACTTGATTCCTGTTCCTTTGATGTATATATAGCGATTTTACTATGTTCCACATCTGAATATGGAGTAGTGGAATATAATAAAGCCAATGATAATACGATTTTTGCTATCATAAATTCACATGAAGTTCATATAAATTAAACTTCTTCTTCAAACTCGATTCCAGTGAAATAATCGCAAGGAGCATACGGAACTATAAAGCAATTGGCTGCTGGAACAAGTGTTTGAAGAAGAAGTCCATTGTAAACACTACTGACAGTGCCATATACAAATTATTTTTTAATTCCAATCGTCATGCCGCTATCTGTTGGAATAAACGCAGGCTCAAATAAACTTCTATCACTCAACATAGTATTAAACTCTCTCATAGCGGCTCTCATTTTTTTGCACTTTTTGTCATTCTGCTTATCATTCCATACTGCATCGAAAAGCAGCGTATTATCTGCTATTATTAGCGCTCTTGATCTGAGCTTTTGATATACTGCGTTTAGATAAGCTGGATATTCTGCCTTTGCTGCATCTATAAATATAGCGTCTATATTTCTCAAATCCATATCTCTCAATGCGTCGAGTGCATCTGCTCGCTGCGGCACTATTTTATTCCCAAGCATCTGAGTATTTTCAAAATTTTGCTTTGCTATAGCAAAAAAATTCTCTGACTTCTCTATTGTGTGTACTACACCACCTCTTGGTAATATCTGTGCAATCCCTATTGTAGAAGCCCCAACAAAAGTACCTATTTCAAGTATTTGCTCTGCTCCAGAAATCTTTATTATCACAGAAAGCAATTGCAACTCTGACTTGCTAAGCTGCATATGTCTCAAGTGCTTGGGCGCACTTTGTCTAACTTTTTCTAACAACTCGTCTTCTGTTCCAAACAGAGTGTTTATATACTGTAATTTTTGATAATCTGCTTGCATAGAAAAAATGATCAAAAATAAAGATAAACCAGAGATATGCTTATTTATATTGAGTTGAAGAGTATTGCAAAAATAGTTATTCCATAGACGCTGCACAAGTGATACTGCTCACCAAAGCCACTTGCGCAGACCTTTTTGGCCTGATTTTCAAGTATTAATTCGTTAATTTCCTCGCAAAAATATATAAAAGTATTTGAGGCAGAAATTCAACTGGCACTCTAAAAAATCATACCCTTAAAATCTTCGCACGTACACTTATGAAGGCAACGTCATAAGACATATAGCCAATTTTTATTAGACTTCTTCAAACACTTGTTCCAAGCAACCAATTGCTTTGTCACTCAGTGGCTTTCAATATGCTCATGCACTTCTTTGGTATACTTGGGCTCCTTGCACTTGTCTCATTGGAGGAGAATTTGAAGAAGAAGTTCTATCATAGTGAATTAACAAAATTATAACACCAGCGCCTATATAACCTAATCATCTTGGATTAATGAATCCATAGGTTGTTCCCAAGGAAAACACTTCCTGCCGAAGTGACCGAACGTTGCGGAATCTTTATAAATCGGCTTTTGCAAATCTAATCTCTCTATTATCACATATGGCTGAAATAGATCATAAACATTACATGAGAACATTTTCAATAATTGATCATCATCTACAATGCCTGTTCCAAGCGTGTCTATAGAAATTGCCATGGGCCTTGCAATTCCGATAGCGTATGCTACACGTACTTCGCAAATAGAGGCAAGCTCAAGAGCTACTATTTGTTTTGCAAGTTGTCTTGCAGCGTACGCACCTGATCTATCAACTTTTGTCGGATCTTTGCCAGAAAATGCGCCGCCTCCATGCCTTGCATGCCCACCATAAGTATCAACTATAATTTTCCTTCCAGTGACTCCTGCATCAGCAAGTGGCCCGCCAATAGTGAAAGGACCTGCTGGATTTACATGTATAGTTGTATCAACAGACATATAATCAGCAACGACAGGACGCACTATTTGCTCTATCACAGCTTCTTGTAATAAAGAATGCGATACATATTGCGTATGCTGAGTTGAAAATACAACAGAATCTATCCCAATTGGTTCCCAATCCCTATACTTAATAGTAATTTGCGCTTTTGCATCTGGACCAAGAAATGCAAAGTCATTTGTGCTTCTGATATTCTTATGCTTCTGCATGAGTTGATTTGCAAGTATAATGCTAAGCGGCATATCCTGCCCTGTTTCACTACAAGCAAAGCCAAACATCATACCCTGATCTCCTGCCCCCATTTTGAGACCTGAATCGACTCCCGAGGAAATCTCAGGAGATTGCCTACTAACCTCAGTTATAATCTCAAATTGATCAAGATTCAGCCCCCACTTTGTACTGCTATGCCCTATAGAAGCAAGTGTACTTAGTGCTATGTCTTTATATTCAAACACAGCTTCTGTAGTTATCTCACCAAATATGCATAGCTTATGCCCTTTTATACCTACTTCCACTGCTACGCGACTATTTTGATCTTGTGCGAGACACGTATCTAATATTGCATCTGAAATTTGGTCGCATATCTTATCTGGATGTCCATCAGATACTGATTCTGAGGTAAATAGTCCATTTTTGATCATCATTACTTACTTATCCGATTATAAATCCTGGTCAATTTTCAATATATATGGTTGTGGATTATAATCGATTATTGACGAAAATGGGAGAGTTAATTTTAATTTGCACAAGAAATATTTGCAAAATTTTGCTCTATATACTGCAGAGCATTTATGAGGCCATCCAAGGAGTATGTATCAACAGCAACATGTTCATCATTAAAACGTGCATGCACTTCAAAATAATCTGAGTGATCTATAAGATTGTTGATAATAGAGACATCTTGACTACTACTTGTGGTCAATGCCAGCATTCCACGCGCGTCAGAAAGAGTATAAGCTCTTCCGCCTGCAGTGAGAGCAAAGCGCATTTCCCGTGATTGCGACAAATTTGTTCTAATACTAAATGTCCATGCACCTCTCATAACATAAGACACCACTGCATAAGCCACTCCATGAGTCGCAATACCATCCTTAAAGCTGACACTTCTTTTTGGAGCAGAGACAGCATATGCAAAGTATAAGTTGTTTAGACAACTCTCTTTTCTATTTGCAATAACAACATCCCAATCACTAAAAGTCCTGACTTTTTCGACACGCAGCGCGTAACTGATACTGCTTGCAATCGTTAATAAAATCAATATAATCACGCCTGCAGCTTTTTGCATAAAACCTCGCTATGGCGATTTTAACTCGAAAAATTAGCTATCAAATACAAAATTGTGCATTATCCTCTGCAAGTCACATCAGACTTAAGTAGAAGAGCGGTTTGCAACCTCACCTTCAGTATTTGAATTACTTGGCAGATAAACATATTATCATGTATATACCAGCTCTTCATTTACAGGAGGGATACTGCACTTATAATTTTGAACCTAATCACTACCGCATCACGCTGTATAACGAATGCCAATACTCTAAGCATTTTGATAGTCAAAATAGCCTAACTGATACATTATGCTAGCATAAAATCTCTGTATATGCACGCCATTTATGAGCATATCGAATTTACACGCGTTTTCCTTATAGGTTTGCTGTAAATATTATTTAATATATGGTAAACTGTTGCTCATTGATAAATTCTGGAGCCAAGTCTTTTATTACTATAACAAAAAAAATAGACCATTAGATAAGTAGATAGATGAAGAATATACTTTCAATTACCATAACAGCATGGCTTATTATATGCGCATATACACCTTGCGCTATGTCCTTAGCTAGAGATACTGTCACAAACTTAACGCATGCACCATATGTCTTACTTGTTGATTATAATACATCGTCTGTCTTAATGCAGCGCAATGCTTATAAACGTATGGCTCCTTCTTCAATGAGCAAGTTGATGACATTATACATGGCTTTCCATTTTTTAAAAAATGGAAAGATAAAGCTAGATGATAAAGTGCTTGTGAGTGAAAAAGCTTGGCGTATGCAGGGCTCAAAAATGTTTTTGAACCTAGGCTCTTCTGTTTCGGTTGAGGATTTGTTGCGTGGAATAATA
This sequence comes from Candidatus Lariskella endosymbiont of Hedychridium roseum, assembly GCF_964020185.1. NCBI lineage: Bacteria > Pseudomonadati > Pseudomonadota > Alphaproteobacteria > Rickettsiales > Candidatus Midichloriaceae > Candidatus Lariskella > Candidatus Lariskella endosymbiont of Hedychridium roseum. Next base: position 74,380 of record NZ_OZ026538.1, read on the forward strand.
GTGCAGTCTGGAAATGACGCCAGCGTAGCACTTGCCGAGTGGATTGCTGGAAGCGAATCTATGTTCACAAATCAGATAAATGAAATGGCTAAAAAGATAGGACTGAAAAATTCGCATTTCAAAAATGCAACTGGATTACCTACAGATGGGCATTTTATGACTTCCGCAGACGTTGTACACCTCGCTTCTAAAATCATAGAAGATTTTCCTGAATACTATCATTACTTCTCAGAAACTGAGTTTACGCATAACAAAATAACACAAAAGAATCGCAATTTATTATTAGGGAAACATGGGGTTGATGGTCTCAAAACTGGGCATGCAGATGCTGCAGGCTATGGATTAATATTCAGCGCTAAGCAGGGGCAAAGAAGAATTATAGGAGTGATCAATGGTCTAGCTTCTGAAAAAGAAAGAGCTACTGAAGCGACAAAAGTGATATTATGCGCACTTAATAGCTTTGAAAATTTGATCTTATTTAAAGCTGGAAGTTCTGTTGTATCTGCTCCAGTATGGCATGGAACTCTTTCTGAAGTTTCTCTTACTATTGAAAAAGATTTAGAGATTGTTATACCGAAGATGTTAAGCAAAGATGAAATCAGAGCAGTCGCCCAGTATAATGCTCCACTCATGGCTCCATTGCATAGTGGCCAGAAAGTTGGTGTCATTAAGGTTTATTTAAATGATAAGCTTGATCGTGAAGTGCCGCTGGTTGTTACAAGTGATGTGAAACCTGGAGGAATCTTTACAATAATTATTCAGAATATTGGCGCATTATGGCGTAGTCTATAAGCTCCTGGTAATCTATTATTACGCATCAATATAAGTATAGCCTTACATTTTGCTTCCGCGATGCATCAGATTCATCACTTTGCAGAAGATTATGCAAATTAGCTGCCGATATACCACTAATAAATGAATAGTTAGCGTTCAACTAGTATGCAATGCCTTCATAAGCACGCGCGCAGATTTTGATGGCATGATTTTTTGGAGCGCAAGCGAATTTCTACGTCTAATATATATTTACAAAGAAATTCACAAAGTAATACCAAATCCTCCAAATAACAGCATATACTACCATGCGCGTGCTTGAATTTTCTAAAAAGACGAAGCTCAGATTTGTGGGCTTTGATATGATATGGAAAATTAGGCAAAAAAGGCCTGTGCAAGTGGCTTTGCCAGCAGTGCCTAGATACGAAGTGGGGCAGCACAAAGAGTTAGAAAGAATGGTACGCAAGTGTTAAAAAATACATAAGGAGCATTGTGATTAAGCTAATTTTGAAAAGTATGACGAATATACACATACCAATACTTATAAATTATGTTCTTACAAAATTTTAATTTCGGTAACAACTCTAAACTCTTGTTTTCCTGCAATATTATTGTAAATAAAAAGTAAGCACTTAAATTGATAAATTAAATTATAGATAATGCTAAAACAACGTAGCAATACATTAGTAGTTCTCGAAATAGGGAGTTCAAAAATCGTATGTTTAGTATGCAAAGTTCTGAAAGACGATTTGCAAGTCATAGGAATTGGGCATAACAAATCTAGTGGAATTAAGGCAGGCGTTATCACAGACCTTAAGACTGCAATAAGTGGAATAGTGCAAGCAATTGAAACTGCTGAATATGCAGCTGGTGAACGTATAACTAGAGTATATGTTGCTATATCTCCAAGCAATCTAATTTCCCGTAGAAACAGCTCAGATTTGTCAGTGATGGGACATGAAATTAACTCTAAAGACATTCATAAATTACTAATTAACGCAGTAGAACGTTACTCAAATCAGGATTTAGAGATTTTACATTCTTTCGTATATGATTACATACTAGACGGGAATCGTGGTATTACAACTCCTCTTGGCATGTACGGCAATAAACTTGGGGCCGAGCTTCACATTGTAGCAGCACCATCTGTTACAATAATGAATGTAACGAACTGTCTTGCTAAATGTCAGTTAGAACCTCAAGGATATGTATCTTCTTCATATGCTTCTGGAATCGCTTGCTTAACTCAAGATGAAATGAGGCTTGGAGTTACTTTAATAGAATTTGGAGCTGGATGCACCTCTATATCGATATTCTATAATTCACAAATGGTTTTTACCGATGGCGTTCCGATAGGTGGTAGTCATATAACAAACGACATCGCCAAAGGACTCTGTATAAACATGACAACAGCAGAAAGAGTGAAAAATCTGTATGGAACAGTTATACTTACTACAGATAACAATAAAGACATCATGGAAATCACTGACGAAGAGGACGGCGAGACAGAAAGCATACTAATTAATAAAGCTCTACTGGTTGAAATTATCCGCTCCAGAGTTGAAGAAATAGTTGAGTTACTAAAAGCAAAGCTAGAAGAAAATAAGTTTGATGTACATAATAATAAGATAGTAATAACTGGTGGAGGAGCAAAACTCAATGGAATAAAAGAACTGCTTAGCTATATGTTCGTTACAAAGGTGAGGCTAGGACAACCGCAGTTTATAGAAGGGCTTCCTGAACAAAACACAGGGACAGAATTTTCAACTGCAATAGGAATGGCGCTCTATGGTGCCCAGCAATGGGCAAATAGCAAGAATACATTTAATAAAAGTGAGTCCAGCTTTGGTCTGCTTCGGTGGCTAAAAGAGCTTTGGGGACAGAACGCTTAACCACCGTTGCTAACTCTGTATATTCTGTATTAGTCGACATTTTATCTTACATTTAGTAAATTAAATTAGTTATTAAATGGAGATAAGCAATGAACTTAAATCAAAAAATCATCAAACCGAAACTAGGTTTACTTGAATTGGCAAAAAGCCTTGGTAGTATATAATCTGCATGTAAGGCAATGTGTTATAGTAGAGATAGCTATTACAGATTTAAAGAACTATATGAAACAGGAGGAGAAGAAGCGCTATACGAGATAAGTCGCAAGAAGCCAATAATCGCTAATAGAGTAGATCCTGCAGTAGAAAAAGCAGTAGTTGATATGGCGATAGAGTACAGCATATGGACAACTTAGAGTATATCAAATGAGCTGAAGAAGAGTGGTATACTTGTTTCTCCTGGAGGAGTAAGATCGATTTGGTTACGTAATGATTTGAATAATATCAATAAAAGATTGAAAGCCTTAGAAGCTAAGATGGCCCAAGATGGTATTATATTGACCGAAGCACAGCTGCAAGTACTAGAGAAACGCCGTAATGAAAAAGAAGCACATGGAGAAATTGAGACACAACATCCAGGTTATTTAGGTTGCCAAGACACATATTATGTAGGCAATTTCAAAGGGATAGGAAAGGTTTATGCTCAGGTATTTATTGATAGCTACAGTAGATTTGCTGATGCTAAACTGTATACTGACAAAACTGCGATTACTGCTGCTGATATGCTAAATGATCGAGTGTTACCATGGTATGAGAGTCAAGGGATACCGATGCTTCGTATTCTTACAGATCGTGGAGGAGAATATAAGGGAAATATAGAACATCATGCTTTTGAGTTATTTCTCAGTATAGAAGGTATAGAGCATACAACAACTAAAGCATATTCACCTCAAACTAATGGTATGTGTGAACGTTTTAATAAAACTATAAAACAAGAATTCTTTGATACAGCTATGCGTAAAAAGATTTATACATCATTGGATGACTTGCAATTAGATCTTGATATTTGGTTAGAATATTTCAACAATGAAAGACCTCATTCTGGTAAATATTGTTATGGAAAAACACCTATGCAAACTTTTTTGGATAGTAAAAAGTTAGCTGTGGAAAAGAATAATGAAATCTTGTATCTCAGTTACATATCTGACAGTCAAAACTTAACTGACAAGCAGATATAAAATTTATAACTGTCTGTAAGATCAAATCTTGACTTCTACACATTATGCAACAATGCCGGCCGATCTAAGGGCTAATTTTTGCACATTTCACTTCTCCACAAAAATTGCTTTGTTTGCGTATATAAATTTTTGGCGGATGGACTCTTTAAATCCTAAACACAAGCACTGTGCTGGCGGCAACCATACACGCGCGATTTTCAGCGCGTGCAATAGTTTTAATTGAGCTATACTAACAACTAAGCGTCGGAGATATTGTTATTTCTAATTCAGTTGTTGGCATATCATTTGTGAATTCTAACTGTACGTCCATAGTGTCTTCTTCACTAATAGTAGCGTTAGCTGTTTGAACAAAGAGCTCTTCGGTCAACTCTACTGCAGCTGAGTTGTCACTACCTCTAGCACGTGGTGATGTAAAAAAGTCTACAATTCTGCTGAAAATACTGCCTCTACTCGCTACCGATTGCTGCGCTACAGCATCTTCTGAAACAACAGTAGTAATATCATCAGAAACATCATTGTCAATAGCAGAAGTAGTAGGAACATCAGCAGAAACAATAGTAGTAACCTCAGGATCTTCTACTGTTTGCATCAATTGAGCTTTCTCTGAACCAGACTGATTACCCATGAGGATCTTAATAATATACTCATTGTCTATTCCCGTTTCTTTCCAACATTTTATTTGCTCATACATTGCACTTGTACAAGCATCCATCTCAGCATCAGTTGTTTGACTGCTAGTTTCTGCTGCCTCCTCATCTTGATCAAGAGCTTCTGCAACTTCTGTATGTTGCACATCTTCCGAATATCTTTGCAAAGCTGTTGCAACCATACTCAAGCTTGCATCATCGCCACCACCTATACTCATGGCACTAGCAACACCTCCTAAAATACTGTCACGATGTTCAGCAAATAGCGCAGGATGAGTAGCAATATAATCTATTGCCCAAGGAGATGCGAGCATTACATTAACCGCCTGCGCAATCGTATTCTCACTGATCTCTTGAATAAACATATTTCTATAATCTACCGAGATACTATACAACGCCTCATCTCTAGTTAGAATAGCTGAAGCTAATAATACTCTTTCGCCTTCACTCAAATCATTATTAGAGCTCAATGTTCTCATTATATATTCTTCTGCTCGCAACTCTCCGACCACATCAGAAGAGATAGACCTGCACATCAAAGCCATAATAAGAGGATGGACAGTGATCACATCACTATTATCATCACCTATGCGCCCAATATTAGGCGCACTCATAATTTCTGCGAAGCTCACTCCTTGGATTTCCCAACTATTAAATGTCTCTTCTTGATTTGCACCACCAAACCTTTCTACATATCTGCGGAATATCGATTCCATAAGTAGTGTCTGTATTACAGAAGCGCCCTGTTCTCTTGTAGCATTCATCAGGTGAATACTACGTATAGCCCTATTAAAGATGTTTTCGCTCATAGTTAATTCAAAAGACGCATTCCCACCTGCCCCTTCTTCATAACCAAATTCTTTTACTAGCACATCGAATTTCCAAGATGTATCAATACGCCAACCCATAATAATTACCTCCGATCAATCTAAAATGTGTGAAAAGCAACTTAAACGCAAGTTCACAGATAACTGAGTATAAAGCTCAACTTGTGATATAAAGTACACACTTTTATTGCTTTTAAAAAAAACAAGCCATACACTACAAAATTACATAAGTGTCAGCGCAGCTCACCATTATAAAAACAACTCCTACAAAATCTGTAGGAAAAATATCATTTGAATGTAAAAGAGAAAACAAAAACAGACTTGTAAAAAGCCCAGAAACCTAAGGAGATTAGGCAAAAATACATAAGAAAGCGCTTTTAACGCTAAATATATCTATAAACCACAAATTGTGTATCTTGAGTTACCATCGCGTAACACAATTGTAACAAATGTATCTGGACATGTACAACTATTTATATTAAAAAAGAATAAAATTTCATATTGACATACTGAAATTCGAAATCCTAAAAGACGCATATCCCTTAAGTCCTGGGACTTGCGGCTTCTTTTTTACTACTAAAGTTGCCTCTTTTATAGAACAGTCCTGTCTTAAGCACTCAAATAAAGCAAAGCTATAATGCTCTATCAACATAAAACTACGGTTTTCCGAAAAATTTTTAATGCAATTTAATATCTCTGCATAGCAAATAGAATCAGACATATTATCTGAAATACAATCATGCGGCACACCTTGAAAATGAACCGTATAATCCACCAGCACTTCTTGTGGCACGAGTCTCTCACTATCAGAGACTCCTATATTAATGGCAACCGAAAAATCAGAAATTTCTATAGATGAAATATAATCTTTAAGATTTGGCATTCTGTTAATATCCCAAGTTCAGGTTATACACGAAGTCTCTAACTATATATTTCCAAAATTAATTCTTTAAACTTAGCACCTCTCTCTTCATAATTTTTCCATTGATCTTGTGATGCACATGCAGGCGATAGTAATATATTACCACTTTTAAGATTCACACTTTTTATCTGTTTTATAGCATTCTGAATGTCTCCTGAAATGGTATATTGCACACCATAATCTTCAAGAGTTTTAGCAAAATCATCTGCTGCCCTGCCAATTAAGAATGCATGTTTCACCTTCGAGAAAAACTCAGAAAGTGCGGCTATCCCATCATCTTTACATATACCACCTAAAACCCAGTATATATTATCAAACGTCTTTAAAGCCCAATAAGCTGCGTCAGAATTTGTGGCCTTGCTATCATTTATAAATCTTAAATCGCAAGTACGATGAAAAACTTCCATCCTATGTGGTAGAGCCTTAAAATGCCTAATTGCTTCCATTATGAGCTCTGGCGCAACACCTATCAATGAAGCTGCCGAAAATGCAGCAGCTATATTTTCTGCATTATGCTCGCCTAAAAGACTTTCAGGTGCTTCAAAATCATATTCACACCCAGTAAAATATTTGTCTATAATCTTACTTGATATAAAAGAAACGCCATTATTGAGCAATTTATTACTTGATACTGCAATAATATTTTGCCTTTTTTGCTCAGAGAGCCAATCTAGCATCGCATAACCTGAATTTACACTAACTACAGCATGATCTAACATATCTTGATGTGCAAATATCTTCTTTTTACTTTCAAAGTAATTCTCAAATGAACCGTGCCTATCTATATGATCTGGCTTTATACTTAGTGCAATTGCTATATCAAAACGCATATTAGAAAAAAGATCTAACTGAAATGAAGAAACCTCCATTGTATAGACATCACCTAACTGCAGCTCTGAAAGAGCTAAAGCAGGATTGCCAATATTACCTCCAACTTCTGTCTTAATACCAGCAAACTTCAGAATATGCCCTACTAGTGCTGTAGTAGTCGACTTACCATTCGTCCCACTAATCCCTATATAAGACGCAGCTGGCTGAGCTATCTGCAGCAACTCTATATCTGATACCAAAGCAATATTATGCTCTCTTGCAAAGAGAATATATTTGCTAACATAAGGATAACAAATTGGAATGCCTGGACTTACAACGATCGAATACATCTTCTGCAATTCTTCTTCAGAAGGCCTTTGAAATCGAAGGTGAGATTTATGAAACGCAATAGATAGCTCTCCCTTCTCATACAGCAGATCTTTCATAGACTCCATTACAGAATCATTATCATCCCAGGCAATAACAGAAGCGCCTCCAAACACCAGTGCTTCTATTGCAGCAACCCCAGTTATGCCAAGCCCATATACCCCAACAAGCTTTTTCTTATAATAATTTAAGCTAATCATTTATCTAAGTTTTAATGTGGAAAGCCCGATTAGAGCAAATATAATTGCAACTATCCAGAATCTCATCACAATAGTTGACTCACTCCAACCAAGTTTTTCAAAATGATGGTGTATTGGTGCCATCTTAAATATTCTTCTCCCATATAATTTGAAAGATGCGACTTGTAATATTACAGACATAGCTTCTATCACAAAAAGACCACATATAATGCCAAGCACAATTTCATGCTTAGTGATCACACTGATAGAACCAAGAAGTGCTCCAAGTGAGAGACTACCGATATCTCCCATGAAAACTTTAGCTGGTGGCGCATTATACCAAAGAAACCCAAGCCCTGCTCCAATTAATGATGCACAAAGTACAGCAATTTCTCCTGCACTTTGCACATAATTAAGCTGCAGGTAATTTGCAAACACAATATTTCCAGTCAAGTAACTAATCAATGCGAAACACGCGGCAGCTATAATGATTGGCATAATTGCAAGTCCATCAAGCCCATCTGTTAAATTCACTGCATTCGAAGAACCTGTAATCACAATGCTTGAAAAAACAAAATAAAATAAACCCAAATCAACACCAACATTTTTAAAAAATGGGAAGAACAAAGTTGTCGCAGAGCTTTCTGCCACAGAACCTATTAATATGCTTACAAGTAATCCAAATAAAAGCTGCATGGAGAACTTCGCTTTTGCAGAAAGACCTTTTGAATTTTTATACTTGAGCTTTCTATAGTCATCAATGAAGCCAATCATACCATAAGCTAACATAGCAGATAAACAAATCCATACGTACTTATTTTGCAGATCTGCCCAAATGAAAGTTGATACTATTGTACTAAAAAGTATCAAGGCACCTCCCATAGTAGGAGTCCCTGCTTTAGTCATAATATGAGAATCAGGTCCATCTTCTCTAATTGGCTGCCCTGCAGTTTGTACAGACTTTAAAAAGCTTATGAATTTTTTGCCAAATATAAAGCTCACTAAAAGTGCTGTGAATACCGCACAAATACTTCGAAACGTGATATATCTACAAACATTAAATATGCTAAAATGATGTATTAAATCAGCAATAAAATAATATATCATACTCTAAATCATTTATTTATGTATACTAGCACAATAATCTTGTGCAACTTATATAAGCGTTTATTTTAATCAACTCTACAGCGCTTTTCAACCTACCATAGCAATTGACTCGCTCGTTAAACCAGCCAACCTGCTCTAACACTTAGAATGCATTTCGAGATAACAACAGTTATTTATCATGCAACTATACACTTTGCAAATATATGAGTATTACTTGCAGAATATATTTTTGATGCAGGCACTACATCTAACTCAAGTTACCTAATAATCAGGGATGAACTATATCAGATGTTGGAACAACATAAAATTGTAAGATAATAAGTTCATAAACAAATAGATAACACAACTCTAGCAGCTAAACATCACACATATTGTGCAAATAGCTATAGAACGTGAACCTTGTAAATGTAACATTAAATCTTCATTGCGACTATATAGAAGATTTTTTTAGATAATTCTATAGCTTTAGCCTCATACTTAGTCTCTCTCCAGTCTGAAGGTTTCTCTAGCGCATTTAACTTATCTTCTACTGACTTACAATATCTAGGTAAATTTTTTATTGTAAAATCATTATTCTCAAAGCAGCACAACATATGCTCTGCATAGCCTCTATCATCTGTTGCAGTATACAATAAACCATCAGACCGCATTTTGCTTGCAAATAGCTTTAAAGAACCTGAATTTATTATTCTACGTTTATTATGTCTTACCTTTGGCCAAGGATCTGGAAATAAAATATAGATCCTAAATAAAGAATTATCTGGGATTTTTGCAATAAACTCACGCCCATCACCTTCATAAAAGTATATATTTGCAGCATCATTATCTTTGATATATGAAGCAACTCTAAATAACCCTTTTTTATATATCTCACAGCCTATGAATATTTGTTCTGGAAATTTAGTAGCACGTTCTATCAAATTTTTTCCATCACCAAACCCTATCTCAAAATTTATTTTTCTCTCACATTGCTCTATATTTTCAAAAATCCTTTCACAATTTACAGAAGCAGAAAATTTTTTGAGAACATCTAGCATTAAATAATTTTGATCAGGACTTAAAGACCTCCCTCTTACAGCAAAAGATTGAAGATATTTCTTATGCTTATTAAAATCTTCCATGAAATCTACTCTTCTTCATCTAAAGTGGATAATATTTCTCCTAGGTTATAATGAGGAATCGACTCTTCCAAATTTTCCTCAGATCTATCTCTAAATGCATGAGACCAAGAATGATTCTTTTTGAATGCCTCAATTATGATATCAGATTTTGCTACCTCATAGTCTTCTTCCTCCAATACTCTACCAGTTCTTTTATTTACAGCTTTAAGCGCAATACCATCTGGAATTGCAAATTCTAATGCTGGCATTTTAGCACAAGCTTTTTGCATAAAATCTATAAAAATAGGTAATGCAACTGTAGAACCAGTCTCTCTCGCCCCAAGAGTTCTTGGTTTATCAAATCCAACATAAACACCAACAATTATATATGGCGTAAATCCTACAAACCATGCGTCAAAACTATCATTTGTTGTGCCTGTCTTTCCTGCAACTGGAATTCCAAGCACATTCGCCTTTGCGCCTGTTCCCCTTCGCATAGCGCCTTCTAACAAAGAAACAAATTGGTAGTTCGTGTCAGTATCCACCAATCTATATGTAGGGTATTCTATATCAGGTAATTCTGCATCTTCATATATACTACCATCTGCTATGCTACTTATCAGATCTGATGTGCAAGACTTACAAATTATATCTTCCGACCTATAGATCATATTCCCACGCCTATCATATATGCTCTCTATAAGTTTCGGAGTGACTGCAAGACCACCACTTGCAACTGTATTATATGCATTAGTTATTTCCATAAGAGTTGTTTCAAATGCTCCAAGTGCAATTGAATAAGCAGCTTTGCTTTTTTTATATACTCCAAAACGATTAGCAAGTTCTATAATTGATGGCAATCCAACTGTTAACATAATCCTTACAGTCGGAGTATTCCTAGATTTTTCAAGCGCCGTTCGCAAAGTAATGGGCCCCAAGAAATTTGCATTATAATTCTTTGGCGACCAATTTGGCATTCCCTTTCCTTGGCTAACAGAAATTGGCTCATCTAGTATTATTGTGTTTGGCTGTATATTTTGCTCCAACGCCGCAAGATATACCAATGGTTTAAACGCGGAACCTGGCTGACGCTCTGCTTGGATTGCGCGATTAAAATATGTTTTATTTCCATTAAAGCCACCAACCATTGCTAGAACTTTACCTGTATATGGCTCCATAACTACCATACCACCTTCCACATCTGGAACTTGTTCAAGTGTGTATTTATCGCCTTCAATATTTTTAACAAAAATCACATGTCCAGCATTTAATACTTCAGAGATACTATTTAATTGCGGCCCTAATGTTTGATTCTTTAGATTTTTTCTAGCCCACTTTACATCATCGAATGCAATAAATCCTTGTGATGAATTCGGAAGACCTATAATAGCTCTATTATTCGCTATCTTCAGCACTATTGCGACATCTAGGTTATTTTCTATAGCCACTGCTGAATATCTTGATATAACATTTTGCCAATTTGCTATTTCACTACTTGAGATTTTATCTATAGGACCACGCCACCCATGTTTCTTATCGTATCCAATCAATCCTTTTTTGAAAGACTCATCAGCAAATCTTTGCAGCTCAATATCCAAATTTGTGTTTACAACAAATCCCTTAGATACAACATCATGCTCTCCAAACATTTTAACAAGCTCTTGTTTGACAGACTCTGTATAAAAACTTTCACCATGTTCTTGCAACATACGCTTCGTACGCAGCAATATTTTTTGCTTAATATATTTTGCAGCCTCTCTATCGGTAATCATTTCCTCCTCTGCCATTCGTTCAATTACCCAATCACGTCTTATTTTTGCTTTCGAGTAATTAGTAAATGGATTAAGAGTAGAAGGAGCTTTAGGCAACGCAGCAAGCATTGCAGCTTCTGCGATATTCAGATCTTTTAGATCTTTATCAAAATAATTTTGAGCTGCAGTTACAATACCATATGAGTTATTACCTAAGAAAATCTGGTTTAAGTATAGTTCAAGTATCCTATGCTTTGAATATATCTTACTAATTCTATAAGCAAGGATAGCTTCTTTGATTTTTCTAGATATACTGCGTTCGTTTGTAAGCAAAAAATCCTTCACAACCTGCTGTGTAATTGTAGAACCGCCCACAACTCTTTTGCTAGCCGCTAAGTTAAGCACGCTTTGTATCGCAGCTCTAATAGTGCTGTATAAATCCACACCAGGATGTTGAAAGAAATTCTTATCTTCAGCAGCCAAAAACGCATTAATTACAATCGTTGGCACTTCTGATATCGGTACAAATGTACGTTTTTCCATGGCATATTCAGACAAAACTTCACCGCTGTGTGAATAAAGTCTCGTTATACCTGGTGGATCATAATCTGCAAGTTGCTGATAATCCGGCAAGTCATGACTGAAAAATATAATTAGCTGTAATGAAAAAATGACAAACAATAAACAGGCACCAAACAAAAAAGCAGCCCATTTAACTATAGAATTTAGCATGTCAATAATCTGAAAATTTGCTCTTAAGACACTTCAATTTAAATACTTGGAAGATGTTCTACATCCAATTCTACAACGTTTGCTGCAGAGGAGCTCTCTATATTTTGAAAATTATTCTGTATTTTCCTCGTTTCATTTTCAACTTTTACAATTGTTTCGGTCGCCTGTTCTAGCTTCAGTCTTGTTTTGCCAAGAAGAGTACCAAAATTATTAAACTGGGATTTAAGCGGAGCAAGAAGCGCCCAAAGCTCTTTTGACTTTCTCTCAATTGCTAAAGTCTTAAAGCCCATTTTTAAACTGCTTAGCATAGCACTGATAGTCGCGGGCCCTGCAATAATAACTCTATAACTACTTTGCAGCTCCTCAACTATTCCAGGCTCTTGCAGCACTTCTGCATAAAGCCCTTCAGTTGCCATGAACATAATAGCAAAATCCGTAGTATATGGATCCTTTATATATTTCTCACTAATAGTTTTTGCTTGTTTCTTTACAACCTTTTTTAAATTACTAGCATACTCTTTGATTCGATTAACATCTCCAGTTTTTTGGGCTTCTATTAAACGCTGATAATCTTCAAGAGGAAATTTGGCATCAATAGGGAGCAAAATATCTCCAGAATTATCTCTACCAGGGAGTCTGACTGCATATTCGACTCTCTCTTGACTCCCTGGGACTACATTTATGTTTTCCAGGTATTGCTCAGGGGTCATTATCTGCTCTATAATAGATTTTAGCTGTACCTCGCCCCAAATACCTCTAGTTTTCACGTTTGAAAGAATATTTTTTAGATCTACAACCTGTGATGAAATACTCTGCATCTGTCCAAGCCCTTTATGCAACATTTCAAGCTTATCACTAACAAGTTTGAATGACTGATTAAGGCGTTGCTCCAAAGTGCTATGCAACTTTTCATCCACAGTCTTTCTCATCTCTTCAAGTTTTTTATCATTGCTATGCTGTATATCAAGAAGTTTAGAATCTACTGTCTGTCTCATTCTATCTGCATGTAGATCATTTGCTGTTTTAAGTTTTTCAAGAGCATCACTAATGAATTTTAGCTGTTCCTGTTGAATATCTCTACTTACTTTCAGCTGTTCTGATATATGAGATTGCAAGCTCTCAATTTGTGTTTTATTCGATACACTAAGGTATGTTAGTTCTGTTATTTGCTTTGTTAGCTCCTCAAGAGCGCCACTTCTCCCTGCAAATATAGATACTTTCCTATACACAAAGAACTGCGACAGGAGAACAAAAAACAGTGAAGCTAAAGCTATAATTATTGTTTCCATAAGTTACAAACATCAAGTTTTTCGCTATACGCATTAAGATACAAATTCACAAAACGTGTAAAAAGCGGATGATACTCGTAACCTCGCTCTTCTTAAAAAGCAAACAGAATGTTTAACTTTGTGTTTTTAATGTGTTAGGTAAAATGCCTAGCAAAGCAATTAATTTAACACTCTTCATAAATTGCTAGGAGACCTATTAAACCTTCCTAGATTTCTAAAGAGCTGCCTGAACAAGCTTACTTCATTCCCTTTAATTACGATGCTATCCTTGCTAAAGACGACCATTCTACTATCTTCTGTTCCATAAAAGCGTATATCATTAACAACATCATTGTTATTGAAAGAGATTGCGATTATCTTTTGATCTATTAGCCTAGGATCAAAGAACGCGATCTTATCGTATTTCGCCCCCATATAAAAGAAAGTCTTAGGACCGAAATCTGAAGTAACGGTAGGAGTACCTAGTATCCTGTTCACATCGTCTGATGTAGATTGTGATTTCACAATGCTCTGAAGATCAGCATTTTCATATTGATATCCCGAATTAATTCTCCGCACTGAGCATCCGACTACGAACAAAACTATAAGAGCACAAAGCGCTAATTTATGAAAATGCATAATTAACAGTATTTAATCATATTTTTATTTTTTAATAATCCTACAATAGACTTCTTCTTCAAACGCTTGTTCCAGTTGCCAATTGCTTTATCGCATCCTTAGCCTTTAAGTGGATACTCATGCACTACGTGTACACTGCACTTGCCTCATCTGTAATCGAGTTTTAAGAAGAAGTCTAATCCACCCGTGGGATTATCAGCTAATTCTGCTTATAACACAAGAAGTACAAACAAAAAGCACTATAATCAACTTAGAACATACGAGGTTAGGAATTTGACTAACAGATAAAAACGAAATTAGCAATGTTTTTAGATATCTTCAACAAGTCATAAGTTACGTAAAAAGACAAAAATCAGCATTAAGTTACAAACAAAACTTTTAAAAATACCTAGTAAATAATCAGACAACGCATCTTACTTCTGATCTGTGTTTCGCAGTTGCTTTCTGCGCCTTATATTTGCTCTTAGCGCTTTATACAATTTAGATCCTACTTCAAATTTCACATTCTTAACCGTATCATTTAATGTCTCATGATGATCATTATTTTCTTCTTTTTGCACTGTAGTATTATTTTTATTACCAGCACTTAGTTTGTTACTCATACCACAATAATCTCTTCATTGAAATTTAATGTTCATCATGTTCATCATGTTTTGCATTTTTTGCATTTTTTGCATTTGTCCTTGATCCATTTTGCTAAACTTTTTGACCATGCCTTGCATTTCAATGCATTGCTTTATTAGCTTATTTATTTCTTGAACACTAGTCCCAGAACCCTTAGATATACGCCGTTTGCGTGAAGCATTTATCATCTTTGGATTTTTTCTCTCCCATGGAGTCATTGATTGTATTATAGCCTGCTGATGTAACAAAACACGTTCATCAATTTTAGCATTTTGCATAGATTGTTTGATTTTCCCAAGGCCTGGTATCATCCTGAGTAATGAACCAAGTCCTCCCATTTTACGCAAAGTTTTTAATTGTGCAGCAAGGTCATTCATATCGAAAAGGCCTTTTTGGAATCTAGATGTTATCTTTTCTGCTTCTTTCTCAGATATGTTTTCCGAAGCTTTCTCAACAAGAGCTACTATATCGCCCATGCCAAGTATTCTACTGATTGTACGTTCAGGATCAAATTCTTCAAGATCTCCAGGTTTTTCGCCAACACCCATAAATTTTATTGGCATTCCTGTGATCACTCTCATACTCAAGGCCGCGCCACCTTTTGCATCACCGTCTGCTTTTGTTAGGATAATGCCAGTCAATGCAATTTGCTCGACAAAGGTTTTTGCAATTTTTGCTGCATCTTGACCAAGCATAGAATCTACTACAAGTAATACTTCCTTCGGCTCTATGAATTTTTGTAAACTTATCAACTCATTCATAAGTGCATCATCAGTATGCATACGACCAGCTGTATCAAACAGTATTATATCTGCATTCATCTCTCTTGCAACGCTTTGTGCTCTTTTTGCAATCTCCATAGGACCTTGGCCCTGTATTATTGGCAGCGATGAAATGCTAAGCTGCTTTGCAAGCAACTCAAGCTGTTTTTGTGCAGCAGGCCTTGACGTGTCTAATGAGACAAGAAGTACGCTCTTCTTATACTTCTGACGCAACCTAAGCGCTAGTTTTGCAGTAGTAGTTGTTTTACCCGCACCCTGAAGCCCAACCATCAAAAATCCAACAGGGTCATCTTTTGAAGAGAAGTCTAATCTATTATCTTCGCTTGATATTATGGCAATCAGTTCATCATGTACTATTTTCACGAACATCTGAGCAGGAGAGACGCTATCTAAAACTTTCTGTCCAATAGCCTTCTGTTGAATTTTTTCTATTACCCCTTTCACAACTAAAAAAGCAACATCAGATTCAAGTAATGCTATTCTTATTTCTCTAATAGCTTCAGCAATATTGCTCTCAGAAAGTACTAAATTACCTTTCAGCCTATCGAAAATTTTTGTTAGACTATCGCCAAGACTTGAGAACATGGTTTAATTTAGATTTTGCTATTGATTAGTATATGAGTATTATGCTGTTTTTGATAATTTCGCAAGTATGCAAGAACCATACCAGATTTGGATTTGCACCAATTCAAGGGTAGTATAATAGCTCATTTTTAATATTTTGCAATCGTATTTGCTGGTTATTTGGCCTACTTAACATATTTTTCGAAAACTTGTTACAACAAAAGCCGCACCTATTTTAGTTACAGCTTTTATTATTGCACTGCCGGCAGCGCAATACAATTTTGCCACTTTAGTAACAAGTGACAACATATCGACCTTTGCAAAAATCATTAAATTTTATCTTTCGAAAACTTTAAGAAAACAACTCATGACTCTATTTTCAAAATATTTAGATGCATTGCTGATTATAAAGGGAATTAGTAATTTGCGTTAGTCAAGCGTAATACTGAACGATTCTGAGTGCAAAATCACTGTTTCCCCAATTAACATTTTATTCCGTTAAGTAGAAAAATGAGTTGACAGTTTAGCTAGATATTGGTAGTCAATATACGTTGCGTTTAGGCCTATTCTCTTTTTGTGCGCCACGCTTTTAGCTTGTGTTTTTTGAGTGACCGTCTCTAAAGTTGTTACTCATCACATTGCATTTTTGTTTTTTAAAGTTGCGATCTTTTGTTACATTTGGTTAAGCTCTGCGGGCATGAGCTTTTCGTGCCCGACTTTTGTTTCACCTAGTCGGTTTTGGGCAGTGAGCGATCGCCAATAGAATCTTGGGGCGTAGCCAAGCGGCAAGGCACTGGTCTTTGATACCAGCATGCGGTGGTTCGAATCCACCCGCCCCAGCCAGTTTCAATTTAAGTTTTTATTAATTACTTTTGTTATGGCAAAAATTGACAGCATTAACCCCAAAAAGGGTGTATTGAGCGGAAATAATGTTTCTCATTCAAATCGCAAGACTAGGAGAAGATTTTTGCCTAACATGCAAAATTTTTCTCTTATAAGTGAAGCCCTTGGAGGGTTTGTTACACTACGCATGACTACAAACAGCGTTAGGAGCGTTGAACATAATCATGGAATTGACGCATATCTTCTATCAAAACCTAACTCTAAATTAGCTCCAGAGGCAAGGGTTCTAAAAAAAAGGATCATCAAAGCTATAGCGAAAAAGGAAGCTACTACTGCTGCGTAGTTGATAGCTTCTCTTTCTTTTGTTTCATATCAGTTGTCTTATTAATAGCCCTCATAAATTCAAGCTTTTACCTTAAGGCCAATTTTGAAAAGTATTATGAGTATACTCTATAATACATAAACAAAGTAGCAAATACGATTGCAGGGAGTGATATTTTTGTCTAAGCAACTCATATAAGCTAACAGTGATAAAAGGTCAAATTGTTATATAAACCATACAGTTTAAAACTCTTCTTCGCAGGAGTACTTTGTCTATATATTTTATCAAACCTCTAGATCGTGTAAGTTGCCAATCATAAAATATCATTGGCAATTCATCTACATATGTGCGAAAATCGAGCCAGAAGAAGTATCACACAATTTGCAAAGTAGGTAGTCCCGTGTGTCTTCAAAATGACGCAACAACTAGATATGTTGTAAGCGCTACTACTAAAGTAGGCACTGTTAGCAAAGTGCCTAGTAAAATGGCATACCACTCTTTGTATTGCCGAAAAGTCTGCTGCACACTAATGATTAGATAATAGCAAGCTTGCATTATCTATAAATGCGCTAATCAGCGGCGCAACAAGCAAGCTTGAAATATTTGCGTATAACAGTAAACAAGACATTTCTAATTATTTTATTAATAGAAAGTGATGGTTTTCACTATAACAGATGCGGCGGCATCAAGAATTTTAGAAATAGCTAAATCTGATTCCACACCACCAGTACTAAGAGTCGCTGTTGATGGTGGAGGCTGTTCCGGATTTCAATATATATTTGATGCGGGCGCTACTAAATCTGAAGATGATGTGATTTTTGAACACAGTGGAGCTACAGTAGTTATAGATAGTGTTTCACTTGATCTACTTTCCGGCTGCAGTATTGACTATGTTGAAGATTTGGGAAGCGCAAGCTTTGTTGTAATAAATCCAAAAGCAAAAGCTAAATGCGGCTGTGGTAATTCCTTTTCTATGGATATCTAACGATCTCGTCTCCTACGTCATCACTCTAAGAAATAGAGTATTCATGTTGGTTGTAAGAAATTATGAGGCACATAAAATCCAGTAGAAAATATGGCAAAATTGCAAAAAACCTTGTAGATTTTGTTAAGTAGTATTTTGGTAAGTACCTGATAAATTATACATCAAAAAATTAGCATAGTGCCACTGTTAAACTAGCACGCACGCAAAAAGCCTCGAAACAAGCATGAAACCGCAAAAAAAATGTTATAATAAAACGCAAAAACCTTACGGATTTTGTGAAAGCGGTGTTTTTAGGCGTATATATACAAAAGTTGATTTGTTACGCAAATAAATTTTTGGCGGATGGACTTTATAGTATACTTGCGACTCACATAAATCTTGCATTACAAGCATTATGACGCAACGATTTGTGCGTGTGATTAATCAGAAGCTAGCGCTAGATTAGATCTGTAGCATCGAGAGAACAAGTTCTGCAGCGATTTCACTTGCTTGAGGGCTGTGATCTGCGCGTAAAAGACGCTTCACTTTGTCATATCCTGCTAGTTGTTTTGCTCTAGCATTCTCGTCATTTAATAATATTTCTATTTCTGCTACTATATTCTTATAATTCATATCCGACTGCAATAGCTCTGGTACTATTTTTTCTCCTGCTACTATATTACAAAGTGCTACGTGCGGTATTGTTAATCTATGCTTTAAAATGAACGCTGTAAGCCAAGATAGTTTGTATATAACCACCATTGGTATATCAAACTTAAGTAGTTCTATTACTGAAGTTCCAGATTTTACTATTGCAACGTCGCTATGAGCTATCAGTGCATTTTTGGTATTTTCTGATGATGTGACCAGAATGGTTGCTCCATGTAACTGATCGGTAATGTCATTGAAGTGATTTTGTATAAGATAATTAAAGCGCTGTAATGTTGGAAATACTACGGTCAACTTTTTTTCATATTTTTTGCTCAGTTCAATGACTGCTTTTGTGATTTCTGGTAGGTGGCGCTGTATTTCTCCATCTCTGCTGCCTAGCATGATGGATATCTGCACGTCAGATTGTTTTGTTCCTCTATGTATTGCAGATTCTTTATCTTGCTTTGCGTTTTCAAGTGACGGATGTCCTATAAAAGTTGATGAAATATCTACTGCATCAAAATACTGTTTTTCAAATGGTAAGATTAAAATAATGTGGTCGTATAGATTGCTTACTATTTGAGCTCTTTTTGGTGCATAGGCCCAAACTGTTGGAGCAATATAGTGAATAATCGGTATCTTTACATCAAGTTTGCGTAATTGCTTCACAAGTCTAAAATGAAAGCCGGGAGAATCTATTGTGATGATCATATCTGGCTTTGATTCTAATATGAAGTCTACGGTTTGTTGCAGTCTCTTGAGTATATTGTAAATTCTTGGGATTACTTCTAAAAACCCAATAACTGAAAGCTCATGCATAGAGAACGAGCTTTTAATGCCCAATTCTTCCATTTTATATCCGCCTATACCAGAGAACTCTATTGGTATGTCATAGTTTTCTGTTGCTTGGCAAGCTGACATGCCAGAGCTATAACTAGGCTTGTTGGTGCCAGTATGGTCTTCTGCTGTAATATGAGCGGATTTACCGCGCACAGCCATCATCAGTTTAGAGCCAAGCAAATCGCCTGATGCCTCTCCAACAGATATAAAAACTTTCTTAGTTTTTTTTAACATCTTGATTTCGTTTTATATGATTAAAAGATTGTTTTATAATTTTTAAGGCGACTGTAGGGCAATTATTGCCAAGTAGATATTTAGTGTTAATTAGTATATAGATCACATTATAAGGTTCTTCTTGCATAAATATGTGAGAATTAAACATCTTCAAGAAATTCTGTTTAGTGATCATTAACTACATTCCAGAAATAATGCTAGATAACTTTTTGCTGGTCAGTTTGTGGTCTTTCAAATATCCCTAATGCAAGAGCCATTTTATAAACTTCTCTCTTTTGTATATTACACTGTTTAGCTACTTCTGTTACAGCATCCTTAAGAGTCATTTCGTTTGATAAACATATTAAAAGTTGCTTAGCGAATTCTTGAGTATCTTCTGTTGCTTTCTTTTTCCCAGAAATTAAAAGTATCAGTTCCCCGCGTGGTGCATTGATCTGGTAAAAGGTGAAAACTTCAGAGAGTGTGCCAAGCTTACTTTCCTCATACACTTTAGTTAATTCTCGCACAACGGTGCACTCTCTGTCACCAAAAATATCTATAGCTTCTGCTAGAATACTTGTTAGATCGTTTGCTGTAACAAAAAATATTAATGTTGCACAAGCTTCCTTGGCTGTTTCAAATTCTTTTCTGATTTCAGATTTTTTTTTGCTTACGAAGCCACAAAATAAAAATCTATCAGTTGCAAGTCCAGATATTGAAAGTGCGGCAATTAAAGAGCAGGGACCAGGTATCACCTCAATATTTATATTGGATAGTTTGAGTAGCCGAATAAGCTTGAAGCCAGGATCTGCTATGAGTGGTGATCCAGCATCTGAGACAAGCGCAATGCTTTTCCCGCTTTGTATTAAATTAACAATTTTATCTCTTTCATACTGAGAGGAATGATCATTATATACCAAAAGTGATTTTTTAATATTATGATAACATAGTAATTTATTTGTCACTCTTGTATCTTCGCAAGCTATGAGATCTACGGCATTCAGCGTGTCAAGAGCTCTCAGCGTAATGTCTCTCATATTCCCTATCGGTGTTGCTACTATATACATTCCACTTTCTAATGGTCTATTATCCACCAATTTATCACCTTGTGTTACAACTTTGATGCGGCTATACTCAACCATAAATAACCTAAAATCTTATCAGTCATGCGAAATCTTAACGTTTACAAAGGCGTGCTATGTGCTGTGTTTATTTGTCTAGCACTTAGCGCCTGTGATCATATGCCTTTTGGCAAAAAGGATGTTAACACTAAAGAGAGTGTGCATCAACCTTCTAAAAGCAAAAGTAAGGGTAAGCCGAGCGTCACTACAAATAGTAGTACTTCATCTGGGAAAACTAATGCGGTAGGTAAAGAGAGTACATCATCTGCAGCGCCAACTCCGCTTTCTACAGCAGCTAATCAATTTAAACCAAGAAAAGATTTTGTTATAAAAAAAACAAATCTAAATGTTGCTATAATGGCGCCAATTTCAGTTGATAAGTCTGATGGCCGTGGTATGCAGGATGCTGCTTATTTAGCGCTTGAGGATTTAAATGTAAAGAAGGTTAATCTGGTATCAATCGACACAGGTTCTGATGAGCAAAGCATGAAGAAAGCGATTGCTAAATTAAAGAGTCAGGAAATCGATGTGATAATTGGCCCTCTCAATAGAGAAAGAGCTGAGCTTGTTTATCAAGAATATGCTAAAGATCGTAACGTTTTGATCATGGCGCTTGGAGGGCAAGATGAGATTTCACAATATCCTGGTCTATACTTTTTAGATTTTGTTCCAAAGCAGCAGGTAGATAGACTAATGCAGTATGCGAAGTCTCAGGGATATACTGATATTTATGCGCTTTTACCTAATACACACTACGGGCAAGGTATATATAAGGATTTATATGACAATAAAACAAGAGTAAATCTGCTTGGTGTTCGTACATATGATGTTGATGGAAATGATAAAGATGCTAGTTTTAATCAAGCAGTCTTAGAGGTGAAAAATGTAGTGGCGGATCTTTACAAACAACAAGCTGCTAAGCGTTCTGAAGATAAATTTATGAATGTTGCATTGTTAATCCCTGAGGGTGGCCCAAGGCTGGACTATGTCGCAGAAAATGTCAAATTGGTTGGTGGGCAGAATCTGCTGCAGTTGAAGAAGCTTGGTACTTCTCTTTGGATGAATTATCCTACAAAAAGTCTTCCAGATCTAGAAGGGGCATGGATAACAGATTCGCCACAGAATATGAAGATTGCCTTTGAACAAAGGTTTAAAAGTAGGTTTGGTTATGTACCGCCAAGAAATGCGTCTATTGCATACGATGCTGTTGCTTTAATAACTGGTGTTAGTACACAATCTGATGCTGATATACAATTAAATTCTGGAAGTTTAATGAATAGCAATGGTTTTGAAGGTGCAACTGGTGTGTTTAAATTTACCGAAGATGGCTTCACTTCTAGATTATTTTCAATATATGAAGTAAGAGCTGGTCGTTTTGTTGAAATAGATAAAGCGCCAGAAAATTTTTCTGATTAACTGTGGCATATATGGTGCAAGTTGTAGATCATTTTGTTCGGTACTATACTGCTTGTGTTTTTGTTGTTTGTCTTGTAGTTGTGCTCTAGGTGCACATCTGCAGGATTGAGTCAGTTTGCGGTGAAAACTTTAAAATATTACATTATTCTGCACATATGTTTTCAATTGTTTAGTCGAGTTTGTATTATTGCTGTACTTGTGTTATAATGACTCAGGTTATTTTATAAACAGCAAGAAATTAGCAGAGTGTGGTGATAATGAAAACATCTGAGACTAAAGTATTTCGAATTGGTGATCCTGTGATTTATCCAACGCATGGTGTTGGTCAGATTACAGGTGAGGAAGTAGAGTTGATTGGTGGAATAGAGACCAAACTTTATGTGATTTCATTTGCAAAGGACAAAATGGTGCTTAGAGTTCCAAAATCCAGAGCTCTTAAGACTGGGTTGCGTCATTTAAGTTCGGAGAAGGATTTTGCAAATGTGATATCTGTTCTGAGAAGTGCAGCTAAAATGAACAAGAATATGTGGAGTAAGCGTGCGCAGGAGTATGAGCAGAAAATAAATTCTGGAGATATCAAGCTTATTGCTGAGGTGGTTAGGGATCTGTATAGGCAAATCAGTGACCAAGAGAGATCGTATAGTGAGAAATTAATATACGATGCTGCGTTAGATCGTCTTGCTCGTGAATATGCGGTTGCAAGTGGGATGGAATTAGATGTTGCTAAAGAAAAGATAATTTCAATCTTGCAAGACTACAGAATAGCGGAATAGGTAGATGCGCTATTCTCCTTATATTCTATCTGTCACTTCATATTTTAAGCTACTACTTTTGTTTGCGTACGTTTAGTAGCAAGCAGTTGCTTGCGCATCTATGGCCTGTACTGCGCTATACCCTCAAACTTATTTGTTCGTCATACTTTTCAAAATTGGCGTCTTAAAGACCGCTAGCGATATATTGGTTATACACATACTTCCTTAATTCTTTCTAGCTCTTTTTGAAATATGGCGCTGCCTTCATCAGTGCGCCCGCGCGGATTTTAATGGCATGATTTTTTATAGTACCAGTTTAATTTCTGAATCAAATATCATATATATTTGCGAAGAAATTAACTAAGTAATACTTAAAAATCATGCCAAAAATATCTGTGAAAGTGGCTTCGCCAGTAGTGTCATAGCTTTGTATAAAAATCCGCAAGACCAACTTCTTCATTTACCTGCGGTATAAATCTTCTAAAGTCACAATTAGGATAGTGTTGCTATTTTTGAAATAATGCATGGCTGAATAGCGTTGGTTTGTTCTTGCAATTTTTTGCTGAAGATTTTTAGTTTTTATTGATCGATCTAATTATCTATTTTCTGTATACAAATAATGCTGGTTATTACTGCTATGTTGAGCATTATAATTTGATTTCAACAGGCTATGTTTCTTGGCTTTATAATGCTTGGTATAATTCTTTTGATGACTTATTTTTAGCTAATACATATCGTTGTTTTAGTATGGAGTATTATATTACATTCTATTCCAATGAAAAAATAATATAGTTTCTTAAGAAAAGTGTTTGACAGTGCCGGGTAAATAGCATATATTCACCCCTATGGCGAGCTTGAAAGATAACTAGCTTAAAGCTAACTCGCTTTTTCTTTGAAAGTGTAAATAGACAATACAAGCAATAAGACGGTGGTAAGAGTATTTTAGCGTTAAGCTAATACTTAACATGAGAGTTTGATCCTGGCTCAGAGTGAACGCTGGCGGCGTGCTTAACACATGCAAGTTGAACGGAAATAATTGGTGCTTGCACTGATTATTTTAGTGGCAAACGGGTGAGTAATACATGGGAATCTACCTTGCAGTACGGAATAACTATTGGAAACAAGAGCTAATACCGTATATTGCCGAGAGGTGAAAGATTTATCGCTACAAGATGAGCCCATGCAAGATTAGCTAGTTGGTGAGGTAAATGCTTACCAAGGCTACGATCTTTAGCTGGTCTGAGAGGATGATCAGCCACACTGGAACTGAGACACGGTCCAGACTCCTACGGGAGGCAGCAGTGGGGAATATTGGACAATGGGCGAAAGCCTGATCCAGCGACGCCGCGTGAGTGAAGAAGGCCTTCGGGTTGTAAAGCTCTTTCAGTAGGGAAGATAATGACGGTACCTACAAAAGAAGCTCCGGCTAACTTCGTGCCAGCAGCCGCGGTAATACGAAGGGAGCTAGCGTTACTCGGAATTATTGGGCGTAAAGCGTACGTAGGCGGCTTAGTAAGTTGGGAGTGAAATCCTTGGGCTTAACCCAAGAATTGCTTTCAAAACTACTAAGCTAGAGTATCAGAGGGGATGGCGGAATTCCTAGTGTAGAGGTGAAATTCGTAGATATTAGGAGGAACACCGGTGGCGAAAGCGGCCATCTGGCTGATTACTGACGCTGTTGTACGAAAGCGTGGGGAGCAAACAGGATTAGATACCCTGGTAGTCCACGCAGTAAACGATGAGTGCTAGATGTTGGGGGTTTTCCTCAGTGTCGCAGCTAACGCGTTAAGCACTCCGCCTGGGGAGTACGGTCGCAAGATTAAAACTCAAAGGAATTGACGGGGACCCGCACAAGCGGTGGAACATGTGGTTTAATTCGATGCTACGCGAAAAACCTTACCAGATCTTGACATGATAGTCGTACGGCTAGGAAACTAGCTGGTCGGTTCGGCCGGACTATCACAGGTGTTGCATGGCTGTCGTCAGCTCGTGTCGTGAGATGTTGGGTTAAGTCCCGCAACGAGCGCAACCCTTACCCTTAGTTGCCATCAGGTAAAGCTGGGAACTTTAAGGGAACTGCCGGTGAGAAACCGGAGGAAGGTGGGGATGATGTCAAGTCAGCATGGCCCTTATGGTCTGGGCTACACACGTGTTACAATGGTGGCTACAATGAGATGCAAAGAGGTGACTCGGAGCAAACCTATAAAAGCCATCCCAGTTCGGATTGTACCCTGCAACTCGGGTGCATGAAGTTGGAATCGCTAGTAATCGCAGATCAGCACGCTGCGGTGAATACGTTCCCGGGTCTTGTACACACTGCCCGTCACGCCATGGGAGTTGATTTTACCTGAAATAGGTGGGCTAACCGCAAGGAGGCAGCTTATCACGGTAAGATTGATGACTGGGGTGAAGTCGTAACAAGGTAGCCGTAGGGGAACCTGCGGCTGGATTACCTCCTTAAAGACAATTGGTTAAACAATCTAAATCGCCATCGTCTTAAGCTTTTATTGTTCTATTATTACTCTTGTTCTATTATTACTTGCTTCTTGCTACTCAGTCTTCTTATGGCTAATGCCACAAAGTGGCAACAGAGGGTGCATGTTTGAAACGCAGCATTTTGCGCGCCTTACAGGCATTTTTCCCATTCTGCCATAAAAAATCGCGATAAATTGACACAGATACCATCAGCTGAGCAATAAAAAGGCATTGCTAACTAAAAGATATATGTCAGCAAGTCTTTATTAAAAAGCATTAGGATAGAGTTATAGATCATATCTATGGCCTTACTGTAACGTTTGGTTTTACGATGAAACCTGGCTAAATAGTGCCGTATTAATGAGTTGAATGATTCCACTAAAGACGTTTCTGCCTTAGTAGAATAGTGTTTTTTAGCAATCCTAAATTTTTCATAAACGTCGTAATGGTCACTGCATGATATCTCTATCTCGTAGCTATAGCATAAGTGACTAAGGTGCTGACAATTTAATTGTATTAAAAACAGCATCATAAAGAGTATCAAATAAATCTATAGTTTTTCTAATTTCATTTTTTATCTTAAACCAGTAATGCTCTATAGGATTTAAATCAGGAGAGTAAGTTGGTAAAAATAATATGTAACAACCCACAGATTCAATTAACTCTTTCACTTTAGGATTCTTATGGAAGTTAATGTTATCCATAACAACAGTTTGTCCAGGTTTTAATTCTTTAATTAACATCTCCCTAATATAAGCTTCAAAGACCTCTTTATTGCAATTACCCTCAAATATTACGGGAGCAATAAGATTACAATTACAAAGACCAGCTATCATACTTATTCTAGTTTTATGTTGATACACCTTTTCCCCATAGCACCTTTCTCCTAAAATACTACAACCATATCCTTTACAAGCATTATCTTCTATTCCAGATTCATCAAGATATACTATTTTATCTCTTGTGATGGTTTTTATCTTTTCAATAAATTCATGTCTTAACGGAATATCTCTTTTCGGATGAAGATGAGTTTTTTTTATAGCTATAACCAAGTTTTTTTATCGCCTGTAAGATCGTTGTAGGTGATATATTACACCACTTCTTTGCTAGTTCTTTTGATGTCATAGCAATATTTAATTCAAAAAATTCTTTAAAATCTTCTAGATTTTTGATCTTATGACTGTGACCTTTTTGATAACCACTTGCTGCTTTCAAAGAACCGTGCTTATCTTGCAGAATTTTCCACTTATAGATAGTATCACGACTCACTCTAAATAGTTTACTCACTTTAGTGATTCTTGCACCATTTTCTAATGCTTCTATTACTCTTACCCTAAGTTCTATTGGATATGCTCTTGCCATAATTTTATGCTTTTTATTTCATACTCACTTTTTATATCTTAATTCCTAACTTTTGTCAGTATCTTAGTCACTTATGCTATACTTTGTAATCGCATGGCAATCGGAAGATAGGATGCAAAATCCCTGACAATGCTCACTTCAAAATCAACAACTTTATTTCTGTCCCTATCAACAGCAAGCCAAATGTAGACTTTGTTAGTTTTTTTTGGCAATAACTAAAAAGCTCATCCAGCTCAATAATTGAGATTTGCTTGGCATCTTCAGGTATCGTAACATCATTCAGCCTTTGTTTTAGAGAGAGTTTTCACAATTAGATAGAAGTATGATATGATCACTTTTTTAAAAACTAAAGAGTGGTTTTATGGTTTGTTGTAAGGGATGTTGCTCTGATATCTTTGTAAAGAATGGCATTGTAAGGGGGTGTACAGCGTTATAAGTGCAGATCATGTTCTAAATTTTGTTGAGGGCGATCTGGGCAAGAAGCCTCAAACAGCTGTTAAGAACTGTGCCAGACTTTCCAATTGTATGACGCTCTTTGGGTAAAATTTTAGAAAAAGCCTCCCAATCATCCGTATAAAAATGACATTCTTTCAGATGACTCACTTTGTTGTAGAGCTTTTGGAATGTTGCAGTATCACGATTGCCTGTAACCCAGGCAACTGTTCTCCTTGTACTACGATCAACTGCCTTAATGATCCAAAGCTTGTTTTTTTGAACCAATAAAATGCCACATCTCGTCGAATTCCATCTCCATAATATCCGAAGAGACAACTGGCTCCTGAGTCTTGCCCATCGCCTCTACTACCCAGCGATAAATTATGGACGGCGAATGCCCTAATATCTTGCCTAACATAGAAAAAGAGCCATTACCAAGACTATATAGCATAACGCATAATGCTTTCTTAACAGCTGTTTGAGGCTTCTTGCCCAGATCGCCCTCAACAAAATTTAGAACATGATCTGCACTTATAACGCTGTACATCCCTCACAATGCCATTCTTTACAAAGATATCAGAGCAACATCCCTTACAACAAACCATAAAACCACTCTTTAGTTTTTAAAAAAGTGATCATATCATACTTCTATCTAATTGTGAAAACTCTCAATTAAACGAAGCTCATTCTATATTTTGCTGCAAAAATCGCCAATTAAATTAAAATTCGCTACCGGCTTCTTTGCCGGGCATCGTCATCTGCTCTCTTTATCGATTTATCTGATAAATACTGAGAGCTTTAGCTTTAAGTTTGTGGAGAAATCTTTTTAATAAGCAAAAATCGCGATCCCAATGCGAAGTTGTAGAGCGAATTATAATACTAAATGCATTAATATTCAAATGATAGAATATGAAGAATACAGAGGAAGCAGTATAAAATCACCATTTTGTTACATAAATATTAACAATACGAATAATCTTCAGAAAAACAAGCGCTAAATTTTTGTAATTTGTTATTGTGCTGTTAACAAGGCAATATGCGCGCAGCATCATAAACATAAATTTTATTTGGCTGATAAACTAAATGATATCATTTGCAAAGCAAAACAAGTAATTGACTTTTATATGAGTAAAGCAGATAATTAGCACCTGAAAATCATGCGTTCTATGCTGACTCTGCAGTTTTTGCATATTTTTCTCGCTAACGCATATATAGGTATTTAAAGTTAGTTAGCTTCTCAGAAAATTTATGTAATATGTCGCTTTAAACATGTTGCAGTGCTGCGCTTCTAATCATTGCGAATGAATAAGTTTGATAGAGAAAAATGTACTTTCAAGATATAATACTCACTTTGCAGCGTTTTTGGGCTAATAATGGTTGCGTAATCCTGCAGCCATATGATATGGAAGTTGGAGCTGGAACGTCGCATCCTGCAACGACATTGCGTTGTTTAGAAGATAAACCTTGGAATGTCGTGTATGCACAGCCATGTCGCAGACCAGCTGATGGAAGGTATGGTGAAAATCCTAATAGAATGCAGCATTACTATCAACTTCAGGTTATATTGAAGCCATCACCAGAAAATATACAAGAGCTCTGTATAGAGAGCTTAGAGAGCATAGGTCTTTCTAAGCATAAGAATGATATGAGGTTTGTAGAAGATGACTGGAAGAATCCTACAATTGGGGCTTGGGGGCTAGGCTGGGAACTTTGGTGTAATGGTATGGAGGTTCTGCAGTTTACCTATATGCAGCAGATAGGCGCCATAGAGTGTAAATCAATTCCAGCCGAGTTAACTTATGGACTTGAACGTATTGCTATGTATATCCAAGGTATAAATAGCGTTTGGGATCTTGCCTGGAATAATCGCGGTGTGAAGTATTCAGATATCTTTTTGCAATCAGAGAAGGAATACTGTCAATATAACTTTAAAGATGCAAATATAAAAATGCTTTCGTCACATTTTCATGATTACATATCTGAAGCTGAAAGGTTAGCTGGATTGGATCTTGCGCAGCCTGCGTACGATATTTGTCTAAAGGCCTCTCATCTTTTTAATATCCTTGAAGCAAGAGGCGCTCTTAGCATAGTTGAGAGAGAGTCTTTTATGGCAAAGATAAGAAATGTAGCTAAAGCTTGTTGTCAAAATTGGGTTCGAAATTCAACAGCTTCTTAGGATATATATTTTACGCCTTTAAAATGCTCCTTATGTATTTTGTATACACGCGCCCACAATTCTTCCTAGCTCTTTTTGCGGTCTAACTTCGTATATGTGCAAAAGTTAAAATCAACTCTGCGCCTGCAGTATAGATACGTTGCAGCGCTCACTAAAGTGATAAAATAGTATGCGTTATTAGATAAGTCATTGTGTAAGTTTTTCTGGCCTGATTTTCAAGTATTACTTAGCGTGAGTTGCCAATTAATTGATTGCTGTATAATAGATTTGTAGGGAGCTATATGTTGCTTTAGTGTTTTGCAAATGAACAAAAATAACATGTGGAAAAGGTTTTTGCATCAATGTGCTGTTTTTTGATGATTTTATGAAAGATCTATTTATCTGTATTACCCGCAATTAATAGCTTAGATGCTTAATTTTTGAGAGTTTTCACATAAAGATAGATAATAGCTGTTCTTGATATTGTTTGAATATTTGTGTAATAGTAAGAGCGCACCAAAGCTTGATGGATCCGTATACCATTGACTCTTTTTTAGAAACGATTTTAGTGCGCCGTGTCATTCGGCATAAATGATGTCGCGTGTTGCTATTATCTCTCTCGATACATACTGTGCCAGACTTTCCAATTGTATGACGCTCTTTGGGTAAAATTTTAGAAAAAGCCTCCCAATCATCCGTATAAAAATGACATTCTTTCAGATGACTCACTTTTTGTAGAGCTTTTGGAATGTTGCAGTATCACGATTGCCTGTAACCCAGGCAACTGTTCTCCTTGTACTACGATCAACTGCCTTAATGATCCAAAGCTTGTTTTTTTGAACCAATAAAATGCCACATCTCGTCGAATTCCATCTCCATAATATCCGAAGAGACAACTGGCTCCTGAGTCTTGCCCATCACCTCTACTACCCAGCGATAAATTATGGACGGCGAATGCCATAATATCTTGCCTAACATAGAAAAAGAGCCATTACCAAGACTATATAGCATAACGCATAATGCTTTCTTAACAGCTGTTTGAGGCTTCTTGCCCAGATCGCCCTCAACAAAATTTAGAACATGATCTGCACTTATAACGCTGTACACCCCCTCACAATGCCATTCTTTACAAAGATATCAGAGCAACATCCCTTACAACAAACCATAAAACCACTCTTTAGTTTTTAAAAAAGTGATCATATCATACTTCTATCTAATTGTGAAAACTCTCCAATTTTTAATTGGCAACTCGCGCTACTTAGTTAATTTCTTTGCAAATATATATGATATTTGATTCAGAAATTAACTAGTACTCTAAAAAATCATGCCATCAAAATCCGCGTGCGCCTACTGATGAAGGTAGCGCCAATATATTCTTCTCTTTGTATTGCAGGAAAATCTGCTGTACACTCGTGTTATTAATCAGCAACTTGAGTTTGTTTAAGTAGCCGGTTAATACAATGAAAACCGCAATCACAACCATATTATCGCATTTTGCAATAGACTGCTTCTTTTAAATATTTGTTCCCCACAGCGGCTAATTGCTTTGTCGCATCCTTAGCCTTCAGGATGCTTATGCGCTTCTTTGTGCACTGTATGCTCCATTGTGTTTGTCTCACTGGAACAAGTGTGAAAGCAAAAGTCTAATACGCAGTACTATTCGATATTATAAATTGCTATCAGTTTTGCTTGTTTAAAATTAGCCAGTAATTTGCCACTCTTTGATTTTTTTATGATATATAAGGCGATATAAAGAAAAAATGGGCGACATTGGCAAAATATTGCACATCATTGTCATGATGTTATATATCGCGCGTATAGATTCAGTTCAACGATATTTATATATTGTAATATATAGCCATTAAGATTTCTGTAAAATACATAAATATATATTTCTAATAGTTAGTTTGTTATTTACTCCACGCGTTATAATTACTAAACTCTCCTTATAGCTGTGATAAGTTTTAACTATTAATGGGTGATTACTGTGTTAGGCTTTCTAGGAATGATTTTTACTTTTCTGTGTGTTTTTGGTGTTTATACGATAAGTGGTGGAAGTATAGGAGTTGTTTTAGGATCACTGCCGCATGAGACAATGTTGATTGGAGGTGCTGCGCTAGGCGCGTTTTTGGTTAGTAATAAGTTGACGACAATCAAGAAGACTATGAGTCAAGTACGTAGCAGCTTTAAAGGGTCCAAGTGGAAAAAGCAGGATTATACAGATCTTTTATGCCTTCTTTATGCAATTACAAAGACTATAAGAACTCGAGGTATTCTTGTGCTTGAAAATCATATAGAAAATCCTGAAGAAAGCCCATTATTTGGGCAATATCCGAGGATCTTAGAAGATAATATTGCAGTTACGTTTATTTGTGATACATTGCGTCTTATAGGAATGCATCTTGAGGATGTAAACCAAATCGAAGATGCGATAGAGCAAAAACTGACAAAAATGCATCATGAAAAGTTAGCAGTTGCTGAAGCGCTTATCACAGTTGCAGATGGACTTCCAGCTCTTGGTATTGTTGCTGCTGTGCTTGGTGTAATTAAAACTATGTCAAGTGTTGATAAGCCGCCAAAGATTTTAGGTGGTATGATAGCAGGAGCGCTTGTTGGTACTTTCCTTGGAGTATTTTTAGCATACTGTGTTGTTGGGCCCATAGGGAAAAAGCTTGAATCTATCGTAGATGAAGATTATCATTTCTACCTTGTGATTCGTGATGTGATACTTTCACACTTGCGTGACAATCCGCCGCAGATCTCTGTAGAGATAGGTAGGGCTAACGTTCCTACCTGTTATCAGCCTACATTTGTAGAGCTTGAATCTGTGGTTAGTACAGTGCAAAACCTCGTTGAAAAAGAAAAAGAGTGATAGAAGGAAATCCCATAAATAGGCTGAAGGCTTTTGTGTCTAAAGACATAAGAGGGGTTGATGAGTACATGATAAATTTAGCAAAAAGCCATGTCACTGACTTGATACCTGATATTATATCATACATAGCAAATTCTGGTGGAAAGAGGCTCAGGCCCATTCTGACACTTGCATGTGCAAAGATTTGTCGTTGCAGTACAGAAGATCATGTGTTGCTTGCGGCAGCAGTTGAGTTTATACATACTGCAACTCTATTGCATGATGATGTCATAGATCAAAGCAAGCTCCGCAGAAATAGAAAGACTGCAAATAATATCTGGGGTGATAAGGCAAGTATATTGGTTGGTGATTATCTGCTTAGTCAAGCTTTCAAATTAATGGTAAAGACAAGTTCTCTTGAAGCTTTGGAAACACTTTCTAATGCGGCTGCTACGATAGCAGAAAGCGAAGTGTGGCAACTTCAATTAATAGAGCAAGTTGGTATTACTCAGCAGGACTACATGAATCTTGTGAAATCTAAGACTGCAGCCCTTTTTGCTGCTGCCTGTAAAGTGGGAGGAATAGCGGCAAATGCAGAGCAGGATATAGTATCTGCATTTTATGAATTTGGCCTAAACTTTGGTATTGCGTTTCAGATTATAGATGACTTGTTGGACTATTTTGGAAACTCAAATGAATTTGGTAAAGAAATAGGAAATGACTTTCTTGAGGGAAAGGTGACTCTGCCTATAATACTGGCGTTTAGTGAAGCATGTGATGATGAAAAAGAGTTGCTGCACAGGTCATTTAGTGGAAGCGTGAGAGATATGACGAGTTTTGCAGCTATTATAGAAGTTTTAGTACGTCAAAATATTTTTGAGAAGATTCAAGAGGTTGCAGCATTCTATGCGCAGTCAGCGCTTAGTGCGTTGAACAATATTAGAGAACTGGAGCATGTCTCTTTGCTGCAGGATATAGTTTTATACACGCTGCGCAGGAGAGTTTAATGTTGTTATGAAGTACATATTTGCACCGTAAATTATATGACTTGTTAACAATGGGATTTGGTATTAATAATAACGTAATTAGCAAGTTCCATCCGCTAACAATTTATTTGCTTGCGCAAATAAATTTTTGTGGAAAAGTGAAATGCGCAAGAATTAGCCCAGGACTTAGCCCCATGCTAATTTTTGGATATATTAATAGCCCTATGTTGCAAATCTATTTTC
Source organism: Candidatus Lariskella endosymbiont of Hedychridium roseum (assembly GCF_964020185.1). Lineage (NCBI taxonomy): Bacteria > Pseudomonadati > Pseudomonadota > Alphaproteobacteria > Rickettsiales > Candidatus Midichloriaceae > Candidatus Lariskella > Candidatus Lariskella endosymbiont of Hedychridium roseum. The sequence continues at coordinate 108,186 of NZ_OZ026538.1, forward strand.
ACAAAATCCGTAAGGTTTTTGCAATTTGAAACGCTATTTTGACACTCGGGACAGCATTTCATGCCTCTTCTGAGATTTTTGGCGCACGTACTAGTAACTTGCGTTTCATAAGAAGCATTTTGACGACATCAATTTTGAAAAGTATGACGAGCGTATAGTAGACGAGATAATTGATGGATCAAAGGTTCTCTTTATGATTTATAGCTTTTTCGAGCAATTTTTCTTTAGAAATGCTAAAGTTGCTGTCTATCCATAATTTCTTTAAGTGTCGCATTGCATCTCCTATCTCTTTTCCTGTCAGCCCTAAATTTTTTATGTCATAACCATCAACTGGAAAGGTTGGGATAATTTGATCTTTCATTAGGTTTATCAATGTATCTAATTTGAGTTGATGATTCAGCACTAAAGTTAAAGATAGCATTTTCTTATATAATTGTTCCCCGAAGATATATAGGCATTTTTTATGTAGCATAATGTCAGAGCTGCAAAGTGCGTTGCCATATGTCATATATTGCTCATATAAAGATATCATAGTCCTTTTCTCATTTTCAGATAGTTTCCATCTATCTGCAATTTTCAGTATATCTATTTTGTGTGAGTCAGAAAGTATAATAAGGGCTGTAATGTCGACCAGTCTATCACCACTAAAGTGTACTCTGCTTAGTAGGTCTATGTTGATATCAGCAATACCAATAGCACGATTTACTTTGTGACTAAAAATTAACTTCACTACATCTTTTGCATATTTCGCAGAAAGTATTCTAAAAAATTCAGATCGGATTCTTTTTCCTGATATAGAAGAAAGTTCAAAAGAAAGAGTGGTTGCAGCAGCAAGGCTGGCTTGATCTATATTTGATGTTCCAATATATGCGCAGAATCTAAAATATCTAAGAATTCTTAAGTGGTCTTCTTTGATCCTATTTATAGGATCTCCAACAAATCTAACGATGCGATTTTTTAAGTCTGCAAGTCCATTAAAATAGTCATAAATATTCCACGACAAATCCATAGACATCGCATTTATTGTGAAATCTCTGCGCGCGGCATCTTCTTCCCAGTTATCTATGAACTCTACGTCCGCATGTCTTCCATCACATTTTACATCTTTTCGTAATGTGGTGATTTCACATCTGATATTATCTAGCGTTGCTAGTACAGTCCCGTGTTTCGCACTTATCATGCGTGCTGAGATATTAGAAGAGTGCAATATCTTAATTAAATCACATGGTTTGATTGTGGTGCTCATATCATAATCCATGTTTGATGTCTGATCTGCTGGAGGATTTTGCTGATTTTTTACTGCTTCATCGGAATGATTGAGCAGTGATTTGCCATCTCTCAAATCGCTTGATTCGTATTGAGCTGCTTTGTTTATGCTTTCAAATATTATATCTCTTACACATCCTCCAACCAGGCGGACTTCTCCATAAGAAGATATCGCATCAAAAATTTTTGCAAGCTGTTTAATTGGCAGCTTTTGTGCGATTTTTCTAGTATATGCCGGTGTCATTGAACAATAAATTTAATTAATGCAAAGTGTGTATATAGTAATCATTTCAAGGAGTTTAAGTCGTGCTATAACGCTATTTGCGAGAAAAATAATAAAGCTTTAGGAAGATAGAGTCAAACTTATCAATGCTCATAATGCTTTTGAAATTAGCGCATCACAGACTAATGCTTACTAACTCTTTTTGAGGTATAGTGAGTATATAGCTGATAAAAAATTATCTGGTGTTAAAGTGAAGTAATTTTGAGCAAATAAATATCTTTATATAATATAACGAGAATGGCATTCTTTTCTTAAATAAATTATTTTATTAACAGTGCTGTAGTCAAATAGAATTTAGTTGAGTATTAAATGCTATATAATATAGATAAAATTTAAAACTTTTAGGTCATGTCATTGTTAGTGTGTTTTGACGCAAAATTTCTGTAATTTTCACTGTTTTTCTAAATGTTATTTGGTATCCGAAAAATAGATTTGCTGCGCAAATAAATTTTTGCGGAAAATTAAATGTACAAAGGTTAGCCTGAAGCCTCTGCTCTGCGCTAGTTTTCGGATATATAATTTGTCCTGTCCCTAGCAAACGCTACTTAACAAAATCCATAAGGGTTTTGGCAAGTTTGCTACTTCTTCTGCTGGAGTTATGTGCGCCATAATTGCTTGCAGGTCAAGATAAATCCTATGTTCTTTAGAGTTATGATGCAATGACTATTTAAAGCGAGGATATATTAAAATCACAGATATAATGTTTTATATATTATCAATGTAATTAGATTCTATTTTGCTAGAAAATTCGTTCAAATGGCAGGTATTATGTTTCAAAATTTTCTAACGTTTTTGGGATTTTATATGCGGTATATAAGCATTAAATAATGAAATAAAGCTAGATTTATGTCTTCTGCATACATAAAATATAATTAGTGTTAACACCGTTTGTGCTGCGCCAGCTTTGAGTAAGTATACTAAATTCCAATCCTTTTATATCTCTGAGTGAAAAGCCTATAGTTTCTAAATGTTGTACAATTTCGGAGGGTTTTAGGAACTTTTTCCAGGAGTGCGTGCCGCGTGGAACAATGTTTAGCGCATATTCAGCAAAAAATATTGCCTTAACAAAGGAATTCAATGTTCTGCTGATAGTAGATAATATAAATATGCCCCCATCTTTCAATAGCTTAGCTACTGAATCTAAAATTAGTTTGAAATCAGCAACGTGTTCAATGACTTCCATACAAAGCACTATATCGTAAGATCCTATATGTTTTTGAGATTTTGCAAGCTCTTCCGATGTAGTATTTATATAATCTATTGCAATTTTCATATTTTGTGCATGCAAACGTGCAGCTTTTATATTGTCAATTCCAGCATCAATACCAACTATTTCTCCGCCAAGTCTCTTGAGTGGAATGCTGAGTATGCCGCCTCCACACCCAATATCTAGGATTTTATATCCATTAAGCGGAAGATAAGCGCAAGATCTTGCTTCAGCTTCTATAATTTGGTAAGAGTTGATTATACCAATATAAGTGTTATCAGGTGTTTTGTATTTGTTGTAATACAAAGTGTGGTTTATGCACTGAAGGTATAAAGCTGCACATTCCTTGATATACTCAATTCTCACGGGATTCATTTTATGTAGTAAGCTATATTCTCCGGTTTCATCCCACCATTTTTCTGAGGATTTGTTAAACTTTTCAATCTCTTCCGTGTCAATAGTCGTTTTAATCATCATTATTTCTTCCAGGAAGTTGGTTTTGAATATTGTGGCAGTTTTTGCTACTAGTGAATTATATATCAAAAAGACATATTATATATAGAAATGGATTGTAACATTAGCTAAAATATAAAGCAAAGTATAGATAATTTTTATGGATTATGTAATAGATGTGTGCACTCTATATATTTAGTGTTAGAGCTGTGGTTAAAAGCATGTAAGTGTATATCAGTTTGTCGTTAGAGATTTTGAGTTTTTTATGTGTGGCGTGCTATTTATTGCAAATTATTTCTTATTGAGCTGTATTTGTTAAATTTGAAATTTTCACTACTTAGCCTGATTTTAAAATAGGAACCTTTATGCTAACGAAACCAGATCCAATCATGATTCTAGAAAAAATGTCCGATTTTCAAAAAGAGTCTTTGAATATGGTGTTTATGCAGATGCTGCGGCATCTGTATCAGTATAATTGTTTAAAGCCATTGATGGATCTGAGTGCGACTAAATGCCAGCAAGAGTTGCTGAGATTCAAAGTGCAAGATAGACAGTTTTTTGATCTTGATGAAGGTAATTGTATGACTATTGAGTCAGTCTCAATAAATAATTTGCTAAATAAATTTAAGCAAAAAAAGAGATATGTAATTACCATCAAAAAACTTGGGTATGATGTGATTATTCATGAGATTGCACATATGTTGGAAAGAGAAGTTGAGCTGCCGCTGCATGATTTTTCAAGTGTTTTATTGAATAACTTAAAAAGAGCAAAGGTGAGTAATATCACACTGAAAGCTACTATAAAAAAAGTCTTATTTGAGGAAGTGTCACATTATCATAAATCTCATGTTCAATCTGAGTTATTTGCTAGGTATTTTCAAGTCATCGCAATGTCGAAAGATATATCAGGGTTCTCTTCTGTGACTGGATATAGAGTCAAAGATGTTTTAGAAGCGTTATGTGATACACAAAAATGGCTTGAAGAAAATATATATGAGCTTATATCAAGCAAGGTAGATGCTGCAATTGAATGGGCGTCGAGGTGTTATATCAAATCGATTGATGATGTAGAGCATAGGTGGTCTGAACAAAAGGTAGGGTCTATACATGTTGCTGGAAAAGCTTGGAAGAAAACTATTCAATCTATAAAAAATTGATTGTTAATGCAATTTCTCGATATTGCTATTGCGAGTTGCCAATGATTTTATAGAATTTGTGTCTGATACTAGTAAATTATATAGTCCGTCCCCCAAAAATTTATATACGCAAACAAATCAATTTTTGTGGAGAAGTGAGATGTGCAAAAATTAGCCTAGGATTCGGCGCTGCGCTAATTTTTGGATACATTAATTGGTCCTGCGCCGCGCGCAAAAACACTACTTGCACAAAATCCGTAAGGTTTTTGCGTTTATTATAACATTTTCTTACGGATTTAAAGCGCTATTCTGACACTCAGGGGCGCTATTTCATGCTTGTTTCGAGACTTTTGGCGCCATACTATATATCCGAAAATTAGCGCATGGCCGCTTCTTTAAGCTAATTTTTCATGGATAGACTACATTGCTCTATCTCTGAAGCCATGGAGAGAAATTATGTCGAATGTTGCTGGTATTTTTCCATCATGCGTTTGATATTGCTCTTTATAAAATTTTTCAGCGGTCTTGAAAAAAGTCTTGGGTAGAATATCATTTGTGCGGTTGTACATACAGTTACTTTGTCCGCTAAATCTAATGTCGTTCAGAAGTTCTTTGATGCTGCTGTAATATACAGTGATGCGGTTATTTTGTATAATGGAATTCGCAAAACCAGATCTTTGCATTAATTCAGCAGCAGACTTCGAGCTTATCATAGGTGAGACTCTAGGAAAAACGCCCCCATAGTATTCTAAATCAGCAAGCCCAAGTGCATTTCTAAGTTCTTGTAGTGTAAAGTCACCAAACAAATTTGCTATAAAAAGACCGCCAGGTTTTAAAGCGTCAAGATAACATGTTAAAACTCCAGGAACATCATTAATAAAATGCAGTGAGAGGTGGGATATTATAAGATCAAATTTTTTGCCATTAAGATTTATATCTTCTTCATCGCATATAATAGACTCCACTATATTGCGCTTAGTTGATTTTGCTTGACATTCAATGAGGTTGTATAATGTTATATTTTTCGCATTTATAAGTGAAGTGTTCGTGAAAAAACCATAGATAAGGCAGTCAGAAAAATCTGCTCTTATGTCGTTAAGAAAGTCTAGCGTATTTGCTGAAATTTGATCGAAAAGGAAGGAATGATTTTGAAAGTGCTTTATATTTTTTGAAATAAACTTTTTATGCAAGGCTCTATCAAAAATGGCAGGCAACTTTGTTAGACTAGAATTCACTTTTTACACTATTTTATTTATAGATAGTTCATCCGCTAAAAATTTATTTGCTATGCAAATAAATTTTTGTGGAGAAGTTAAATGTGCAAAAATTAGCACAGGATTCAGCACTGCGCTAATTTCTGTATATATTATTACTCATGTGCCTAAGCAAAACACTGCTTTCACAAAATCCGTAAGTTTTTTGCGTTTATTATAACATTTTCTTACAGATTTAAAGCGCTATTTTGACACTCGGGGCACCATTTCATGTCTCTTCTGAGACTTTTGGCGCACGTGCTAGATAAGCAGCTTTGAGCATTATATAATGTTAGATCAGAAACTAAGGCATAGCTAGTTTAAGTTAAAAGATGGTGTGAAAAGTCTAGTGTTAGCGGAAGTTATTCACATAAGGCTTTATTATTTGTTTTCTATCATTATGTTTCAGCACGTCATACTCTAAGCCTTCTATGGCTTTTGCATATGTTACGGCTTCATCTTTACTTGAAAATTTCAATCTGACTTGAGATTGTTCCATATCAGAATTAGCATCCCACCCCATCAATGGGTCTTTAAATCTAGTATTTTTAGGTAAAAACTCTAGTATCCAAAAACGTTCCCCGCATAAGCCAGATTGTGTGGCAACTTTTGTGGGCTTATATATTATTGCTTTTGTCATGATGCCGTAATACAAGAATTAATCAATCAGTTGTATAAAGGGAACGATATGGTAATTTGACTTATATAGTATGTAAGCGTAGAATATGTAACTACTTTTTGTCCAATAGTTCCTAAATAATATCATGGTGCAATCTAGTATAAAAGAAAAAGTAAGATCAAAGGGCAATAAGAGTAATGTCTTATCAGATTCTTTAGACCAAGAAGTGTCAAATATGTCATTTGAAAGTGCAATGCAGGAGCTTGAGACTATTGTGGAGATGTTGGAATCAGGAGATATTCCGCTAGATAAAGCTCTGTATATTTTTGAAAGAGCATCTATTCTATACAAATATTGTGAAGAGCAGCTTTCTGCTGCGGAGTTAAAAATATCCAAGGTAAATTTTGATAAGAAAAGTGTATAAGATTTTGCAAACAGATTAATTGTTATTTTCTATTATGTTAAAGTTAAAAGGATATACAGCAGGCATAGTAATGAAACTATTGAATTTATGCTTGTTTACCTGCATGTCTATATTTTCTCTGCATTTATCGTCTAGTATCTCACTAATACAAGCTTTTTTCATAGTTGCATGCATAGCTTGTTTTTTTATGCTACTATTCTTGCTATATATGTTTTTATTGTATGGCAATAAAGAAATTTTCAAGTTACATGATGTAAAATTAAGTGTGATTAGATCTTTATTTAACGTCATAGGAATGCTTTATTGGCTTGAAGCACTGAGATGTTTGGGAGGGAATGATGCCACTGCAATCGGTTATATGACGCCGATATTCACATTGATTCTTGCATATATCTTCTGTAATGAAATTCCAACTTTTGAAATAGTTGGAGCTATATTAGTTGGGTTTCTTGGCATGTATATAATTGTACAGCCAACTTTAAGTCATATAATCTCATATGGAGCAGCTTTTGGTATTATATCTGCTCTAGGCCTTGCTATGCATGATGTACTCTGTAAAAAACAGACATTAAAAGAGCATTATGCAACTCAAAGTTTCTATCAGTTTTTGAATATTGCAATTATTACAGCGCCGTTTGCGCTATATAACTGGACTACAGTATCATCATCTGATGTATTATATATTACGCTCATGGCTTTTGTTAGTGTTTTTAATGTTATAGTACTGTTCTTTGCATACAAACTGGCTCCAGTAATGGTGTTGATGCCATTTAGCTATTGTAGATTAATATTCATGGCAGTTGCTACGTATGCATTGTTTGGTGATGTTCCATCACAAAACTCGATAGTTGGAGCTGTAATAATATCTATCGCATCTTCATACATTTTTTATACGCAAAGTAAGATGAAAGTAACTAAAGGTATAGTTTCTCAAGAGAATGTATGATGCAATGTGACTTGTGCTTTCCCCTAAGCTCCGTATTCTCCTTGCACTTGCCTCACTGGTATTTAAGTTTAAGAAGAAGTCTAATGATGCGTTGAATGTTATGGCTATACTAATTTTAATGTTCTATGCCTTGAGATATAAAGATGAAAAAACTCATCACTCCTTTATTAAGTTGCTTACTGCTTTTTGCTTGTACGACTATTTCAACACAAGACATTTATAAACAAAAGCCAGGGTTTTATTCATATATCATAGGTGATATAGCAAGTAATGAAATTTATGAGGAGCATTTGTCTGCAGCATTTGTTACACCTGCAAGTTGTCAAAAAGTCGTAACATCACTTGTTGCTACAAAGACTCTTGGATCTAACTATAGTTACAAAACAAATTTATCTGTTAAAAAGCGAGGCGAAATTATCGATGATATAATGATTTCGTTTTCTGGAGATCCAACTTTGACATCGATTGATATTGAAGAATTACTTTTGCCCATTAGAGATTCTAATATTTCAGGCAGCATATTCTTGGATGTATCAGCATTTAATATATCTCCTTACTCAAGAAATATACTATTGGATGATTTAGGGCGTGCTTATGCTAGACCGATATTTCCAGCAAGTATAGATGAAAATATTATGAAATTAACTATATTTGCTACTAAAGATGGTGAATATGCTGATATATTTGATGAAGATTGGCATAAAATCGGTATACAAAAAGTAAGTAAAAATTTCGGCCCTTATCAAGAGATGGACAATCATCTTCTAACTTCAAATGAAAAATCAAAAATTGAGCTAGAGTGGAATGGAAGTCGTATTGTAATCAGTGGCACTATTAATAATTCTGAAGTTGCAAGAACGTTATATTTGGCACCGATAGATGTAGAGTCCTACGTCATGTATAAAATCAAGAAAATACTCGCAAAATTAAAAATCAAAGGTCGTGTAAAATTTTTTCATAATGATGTTTGCTCAAAAGATGGGTTTTCGCTTGTAAATACTGTAAAATCTAAACCTATCAAAGAGATCATGGTTAGTGCACTTAAAACATCTGATAATTTTGTGTTTGATAGTATATATGTAACAACCTTGAAGTCACAAAAACAATCGAAATATCTAAAGTGGAACGATGGCAATGAAATTATAAAAAATCTTATAGCGCGGCATTTTGATATAGATTTTGGCAAGGCAATATTTGTCGATGGTTCTGGTCTGTCGCGTTATAACAGGCTTCAGCCAGTGAAACTTTTGGAATTATTGAAAAAAGGATTTTTTGTAGAAGGATTTGTAGATTCTCTACCGAAATCTGGTGAGGTTGGTACTACTATGGAAAAAAGAAAGCTAGATATTGACATTGTGGCTAAAACTGGCAATCTATCTGGTATAAGTTGTCTTTGCGGATATAAAAATAACTCCATTGTCTTTGTGATGAGTGTTAGTGGTTTTTGTTCCCCGAAAGGTGAAATGCATGGAAACATGGACAACTTTCTTAATTATCGTCTTACAAGAGGTAAGAAAAGTTGATTTGCAATACACTTAAGCGCAAGTTATAAGTGTAATTTTATCAAAGTGATGAGCGGTAATATAATTTAATGAATCAGATATTTTTTATGATTAATATATACCTATTTAGTCGCCTGCTTTGTAATTCTTAAAGCAGATGGTTTATGTTGATTGCAGGCAATTATGATATGCCGCAAGTCCAAGAGAAAAAGTGGCAAAATTGCTAAAAATCTTATGGACTTTGTCGGTAGTCCCTAAGTAGTATTTGCTAGATACAGGATAAATGATATATCCGAAAATTAACGCAGGGCCGCCTCTTTAGGCTAATTTTTGTACATTTAACTTTCGGTAAAAATTGATTTGCGCAGAAAATCAATTTTTACAGACAGACTATCTACTTTAAAATAAAATCTTTGTTTATGTTTATTATTAATTATAGATGTAAAAATATTATGCGATTTGTGTTGCTCATTAATTTTTTATTTTTGTATATCAGTTTTAGTGAAGCAATTGCAAATGAAAAAGCGCAACCCAAAGCTTTGACATATGGCAATAAGCCAATAGAAGCATATTGTATTGCAAAGATTTTAGGTGGTACAGATGATGATAGAGTAGATTTAAGACAGTGTTATAAGGAGATAATAAAAGAAAAAATAGAAAGGCAACCTGCGAATACAGATGTGCCAAGTGGATTTCAGGGTTACGATTACAAGAAGGAATACTGCTGTGAATCTATGTACTGGCAGTATTTAGGTTCTCCTTGGCTTAATCACTTTTTAATATATTCGTTTTACAGCGGTGGCGGTAGTGGGAATTTTACGTCAATAAGCATGTTGAAAAGAGAAGGTGACATTCTTATTAAAGAAAGAGTGCTAGATGATGGTGACCGTGCTATGGGTGGGATTAGTGAGCCAATACTCAATGCAAGCAAGCTGACTTATTATAAATCCATTAGTATGCAAGACTTCTTTTTGCTTGGGTTACACCATTTGGGTAATGAATGGGAAAATTATAAGAGAGATGAAAAAGAATCTATAAATTCTCTGCCGTTTTGTGCTGCTTGCCGCTTTGCCGAAGTTGGTTATCTGATAGACTTCTCTGCTCAAAACCCTGAAGCTAAAATGATAAATGTAATGCTACCACAAAATGATGAGAGCTTTCAGGAGAAAGATCAGCAAGAAGAGGTTGAAGAAAAGAGTTTACAAGAATGTATATTAAGTGTTGTGCAGCAATATAATGCAGCTGGTATGAATCAAATGACACAAGATCAATTCAAGGAATTTACTCAAAATGTTATTAGCGTGTTTAGTAAAAATACCAGTAAATCAAATATAGCTGTACTACAATAAATAACTAAATTATAGTTAAGTTATTAAAAAGCTTGTAAAAGGGGTGGTGTGTTCCTAGCGATAGATGTAGGTAATACTAATACAAATTTTACTATTTTTAGGGCGGAAAACAGCTTAGGTTTGCAGCTGCATTCTGTCGAAAGTTACGGTTGTTCACCTGATGAAAATGTGGACAAATCTATAATTGGTACTTTTAAGCTTCAGACTGATTATAAGAGAGAATGTGACGAATATATGGCGTTACTTTCTACGCTTTTTGATAATGCTAAGATTGATTTGAGTAAAATCGATGCGGTTGGGGTTTCGTGCGTAGTTGCACCTGTATTAGGCAAGATTATTACATTCATTAGAAAATATCTAAAAAAAGAGCCATTTATAATATCTGTGCAAGATCAGAAGATACTAGATTTATCGCGGTTATGTCATCCTGAGACGCTAGGGGCAGATTTGATTAGTGCTGTGATAGCTTCTGTAATATTATATAACTCACAATGCATTGTGATAGATTGTGGAACTGCCACTACCATATCTTTAATTTTCAAAACAGATGGTACATGGAGATATGATGGTACAGTAATAACACTAGGGTTAAGTGCTACAGGCAAAGCAATCAAACATTTCATTCCAGCACTCTCAAATATTAATGTCGATTTAAATAGACATGCTTTGTATGGTAGAGATACGAGAGGGGCGATTGCAGCATGTTTGTATCACGGCCATATAGGGATGATCAAGCATATTACAACCACATTATAAAATGTATGTTTTCAAGATATTAAGCAGAAGTGTCTGACAATAATCACAGGTGGAGCTGCAAAGATGTTATTACATGAGATAGATTTTGTAGATATATATAATCCACACTTGGTGGAAATTTGGGTAAAGTTTGGATATGAGATGCGATAATAAAGTATCGCTATTAACTAATCATTTTTGCATCAAACATTGTGATGGAGCATATGTTATATACTCATAGGACATTATGATAACGCGAGTTGCCAATTAATTGCTTGGCTGGTGTGGCAGATTTTATGGCCCTATATGTTGCTTGAGGGTTTTGCAAATAAACAAAAATAACATATGAAAAAGGTTTTTGCATCAAGGTACTGTTTTGGATGATTTGACGAAAGATCTATTGATCCGCATTGCCGGTAATTAGTAGCTTAGATGCTTAATATTGATTGGCAACTCGCGCTATGATAATTTTCGAATTTAATTTGATGTATGGCTAAAACAGTATAAAAGAGGTATGATATACGTTAAGATGCTAGTTGCTATAAAAGAAATGAAAACATAAAATGTCCTACTCAATTCAATTCAGAAAGAAAGTGTTAAAATTACAAGAAGCTGGTGAAACATTCATAAAATTGTCGGAACGATTTAAAATATCAACGACAACAATTAGTAAATGGAAGAAGCAACTAATGCCTATCAAGCATAGGAATAAAAAACCAGTAAAAATAGACTATGAATCTTTAAAAAGAGACATACATGATCATCCTGATTCTTATAGCTATGAAAGGGCATTAAAGCTAGGTGTAAGCGCATCTGGCATTAGATACGCAATAAAGCGTTTGGGTATCAGCTATCAAAACTCTAAATCATCCGAAGGTAGATTGCGTAAAAAGATCTATGTTTTGCCAAAGAATAAAGCGCTTACAAAGTGAATGGAACATAATTGCTTGCGTTGATAAAAGTGGTTTTGCCGCATTGAGGCGCCAAAGACGGATGGACTAAACACCATTTGATACAGCTTCTGAGACTTTTGGCGCCATAATTGCTTATAACAAATATAAATTCGGTGTTTTGAGCATTATGATGCGACCATATACATAAATATCATTTTCTTCCATATTTATCACTGAGTCTCACTATATCAGATTCGTGCGCTGCTCCAATCTGTACTTCAATTATTTTAAGCTCCTCAACTTCGGAAGTATTTCTTATTCTATGCACAGCATCTTTTGCTATATATAAATAATCATCTACAACTACTTCTTTCAATACAGACTCATTCTCTACAGCTCCTCTCCCACTTACAACAACCCAATGTTCGGATCTCAATAAATGCTTTTGAAGTGAAATTTCTTCCATTGGTAATATAACTATTTGTTTTACTACGTAACCAGCATAGGAGTATAAAACTCTGTAATGCCCCCATGGTCTTCTCTCTAGACTATATTCACGTATAGAATTTTCAACGAACTGAATTTGGCTAGCGATTGTTGTATTTTTTTTTATCAACTCACATTGATCTTTATCCGCGATCAATACTGCACCTTTTGTATTGATCACAATAAGATTTTCAACACCAAGTGTTACAATCATTTCATCATTTTGGTTTACTATGTAGCTTGACTGAACTTGATCCGCTAAAACATTCCCAGTTATCAATTACTACCGGCTAAAGCGCGGTAGTTTGTGTAACGCTTACAAAGCAGATTAAAAGCGTAAACGCTAAAACTCTGATATTCTAAAATCATCTTTTTTGTGATGTTCCTCATACTGTTCTATATATTTTTGCACTTCTTCTGAATTCACATTGCCAACTGTCACAACAAAATACCCTCTGGCCCAAAGATGTTGTCCCCCAATACCGCTTACGGAGCAGTGCAAATTCCTGTAGCAACTTACGACTACTTATACCTTTAATATATTGCACAGCTTTAGATATTGATATACTAGGCGGAACCAATGCTAATATATGTACGTGATCAGGACTCATACTGCCACTAATTATATTTATGTAATTAGCAGCACATATTTCTCGGATTACTTCCCTAGTTCTAATCGCAACTTGCCTAGTTAAAACTCTATACCTATACTTAGTACAAAATACTATATGATACTTTAGGTCATATAGGCTGTGGGATCATCTCCTATATTCCATTCGTCCTCCCTTAGCACATTTCCTAGATAACTAATACTAAAGTGTTCGCCTAAAGGCGAGGGTGTTAACCATATCACATATAACTACATAAAATTATTTTTTGCATCTTTCTTACTAACTTCAAAACGGGACTTCCAAGAGCCTAAATCTGCCCACTCTATTTCTTTTAACTCAACCATTGTCATTAATTCACACCTAGATTTACTGAGAATCTCATCTATCGACTTATTGCTTGCAGTTCCTAAGCATTCTATATTTTCATATGCAACATTCATTCTCTGCAATCTATTAATACTAGACTTAACATACTCTGTATTTATGGCACGTAAATTATATATTTTGTTCTTTACCTTATCTGCAAATATTTCTTTACAATACCGTAATATTTCCGGCTCAAGATCATAAATTACTGATAAATATTTACTTGCTTTAACTAAAAAATATCCAGAATTCCAGAAATACTCCCCTGACTGAATATATGATATTGCAGACTCGATATCTGGCTTTTAGACTCGATATCTGGCTTTTAGACTCGATATCTGGCTTTTCTTTAAATGATTTTACTTCATATGCTATATCATGCTTTATGATATTTCCTACTCTTATATAGCCATATTCTGTACTTGGACTATTTGGCTTGATTCCGAATATCACGATACGATCTTCTGTAAATGAGATGGCCTGTTCAATCACACTATTCATCGCAAAATTTGGCGATATATAGTGATCAGATGGCGCAATCAACATTAACGCGTCTCCATAAATAAGCTCAATATATAGCGCTGCTAGAATACTAGGCATAGCAGTATTTCTCTGATTCTCTTCCAAAAATATTATTTCATAATCAACTTCTAGCTCCAATAGATCTTTTTCCACAAATGTTTCATATTAGACCTCTTGCATAACCTGTTCCAAACTGTGATTTGATTGTCACTAAAACATAAAAACACTCACGTGGATCATTGTTTGGTGACGTTTTGCAAAAATCCACTCTATAAGAATTTCTACCTCAGAATGAGGTTATGCAAGAGGTCTATTGAAGTGCAGTCATTATTATTGGTTTTTTAAAACAGTTTGAAGTAAAACGTTTTATAGTCTCCTGTAACGAAGAATGTTCACTTTCAATTTTGAGGAATTGCTTTGGCATTTTGTCAGATGAAAGTGGCCACACACGTTTTCCTACTCCACCACATAGAATCACTGGCACCACCTCTTTATACGAGGCAATATCACTTTGCAATTTCAACATAAATTCCCTTCCCAAAGTTTTTGAAATACTCCATGCGAAGTGTAATTGTATCGAAATACGGTGCATTAATTATCAAATCACATGTTTTTAAAGACATATTAATTCATATTTAACGCAAATATTTCATTCAAATTGCCTATAGGACGTAAACTTGAATTCTTATATATGAATTATACTCTTATATATAAGTCACATAAAACACCCAAACGAATATAAATTTCGTACTATAGCTAATTATTTTATCAACATTACTCCGCTAAAAATTATAAAAATGCATATAATAAATATATCTTTTGCGATAGTACCTTAAAAAATCATCATTTCATAAATAATTTCTGCAAAATCGCCTCTCGTATACAAACAATTGTATAATTAGATTAACAATTTGCTAATTAGATATTGAAATCTTAGAACTTGATAAATGAAGTCGCATATCATTTCATATATGAATTATTGCGATAGATTTTTCCTAATGCGATAAAATATAAAGCTATAATATATCTCTGATAAATAAAGAGTTGCTATTTCATTATAATGTGAGTTGCCAATTATTTTATAATTAGCAACTTGTTCAGATATGCACAAAAATTGAGTCAGGAACAACCTTTCCTAAAGTTTTCAAAAATATAAAATAACGATTTGTGCAGGTGAGATATGTTGCAGACACTACTAAAGTGGATATATGCACCTCTTTGTATTACTGAAAAAATCTGCAATACACTCAGATTATTAGATGCTACCTTCATAAGTGCACGAACACGGATTTTAAGGGCGTGATTTTTTAGAGTATATCTACTGAATACATATAAAACAAAAAAGCCAGCAAAGCTGGCTATACGTGAAGAAGTATTAAAATAATGAGAGTTTTCACATAAAGATAGATAAGAGCTGTTCTTGATATTGTTTGAATATTTGTGTAATAGTAAGAGCGCACCAAAGCTTGATGGATCCGTATACCATTGACTCTTTTTTAGAAACGATTTTAGTGCGCCGTGTCATTCGGCATAAATGATGTCGCGTGTTGCTATTATCTCTCTCGATACATACTGTGCCAGACTTTCCAATTGTATGACGCTCTTTGGGTAAAATTTTAGAAAAAGCATCCCAATCATCCGTATAAAAATGACATTCTTTCAGATGACTCACTTTGTTGTAGAGCTTTTGGAATGTTGCAGTATCACGATTGCCTGTAACCCAGGCAAATGTTCTCCTTGTACTACGATCAACTGCCTTAATGATCCAAAGCTTGTTTTTTTTGAACCAATAAAATGCCACATCTCGTCGAATTCCATCTCCATAATATCCGAAGAGACAACTGGCTCCTGAGTCTTGTCCATCGCCTCTACTACCCAGCGATAAATTATGGACGGCGAATGCCCTAATATCTTGCATAACATAGAAAAAGAGCCATTACCAAGACTATATAGCATAGCGCATAATGCTTTCTTAACAGCTGTTTGAGGCTTCTTGCCCAGATCGCCCTCAACAAAATTTAGAACATGATCTGCACTTATAACGCTGTACACCCCTCACAATGCCATTCTTTACAAAGATATCAGAGCAACATCCCTTACAACAAACCATAAAACCACTCTTTAGTTTTTAAAAAAGTGATCATATCATACTTCTATCTAATCGTGAAAACTCTCAAAATAATAAAATGAAAGTTATGGCAATAAAGAAATATAAGCTACAGGTGCGCAGTCACCCTGCCTAAAACCAGCTTTCAAGATTCTAGTATACCCACCATTTCTATCTTTATAACGAGACGCAAGTTCACTGAATAATTTGGCAACTATAGGAGCTCCACTATTTCCAAAGAACGCCATAGCCCTACGTCTTGCATGTAGATTGTTTTTTTTCGCAAGTGTTATAATTTTTTCCACAACAGGCCTCATATCTTTAGCTTTAGGCAATGTTGTCATAATTTGCTCATGCTCAATCAAAGACCTAGAAAGATTCATCAACATAGACTTTCTGTGCGCACTATAACGACTAAACTTACGCTGTCTTCTCCCGTGATACATATAAAACCCAATAACTCATTCTTAAAATCTAATATTACACAAACAGAAAGGTATAAAGCAAACGAAATACAGTAGCCCACCTCAAAGCGATAACACCAAGAAGAATTTAGATTATCTATTCGAAGCTGTCAAGAAACTACTTTAAATCCACACCAAATTTTTTAGCAACGTACAAGTTCATGAATGAATCCGAACGTCCTGATAACAGAAAATCAATGTTACGCACAATATTCTCCACAGACTGAGATAAAATATACACTTCCTCCGCACTAAATCCAGAAAGTACGTGTGAAGATGCATCTGCATAACTAGGTTTTGATACTCCAAATCTTAAACGTCCATATTCATTACCGCATATTTTATCTATAGATTTTATACCATTGTGACCACCACTACCACCACCTACTTTGAACTTTATTCGCGAGAAGTCCAAGTCTAAATCATCATGAATCACAAGCACACGACTTATAGCAATTTTATAAAATCGCATGATAGCCGCAACTGCATCTCCTGAGTTATTCATGTAAGCCATGGGCTTTGCTAGCATAAAGTGTTTATCCTCAACAGTAATTTTTGCAATCTCACTGTTAAATTTTTTTTTCCAACCTTGCACTCCATATTCGTTATGCAGAGCATCCACTATCATAAAACCTATATTATGTCGCGTCGTTGCATAACCTGAGCCAGGGTTGCCGAGACCTACAACTAAATCAAACATTTCTACTCAGAAAACTCTATACCATTTGCTCGAAACAATTGCAGCAACTCGCCATCTGCATACATTTGACGTACTATATCACAACCACCTATAAACTGCCCTTTAATATAGAGCTGAGGAATTGTAGGCCAATTAGCAAATGTCTTCACACCTTCTCTTAGCTCACTGCTGGTCATTACATCAATGTCTTTAAACTTTACATTTAAT
Source organism: Candidatus Lariskella endosymbiont of Hedychridium roseum (assembly GCF_964020185.1). Lineage (NCBI taxonomy): Bacteria > Pseudomonadati > Pseudomonadota > Alphaproteobacteria > Rickettsiales > Candidatus Midichloriaceae > Candidatus Lariskella > Candidatus Lariskella endosymbiont of Hedychridium roseum. The sequence goes on from NZ_OZ026538.1 coordinate 125,715, forward strand.
TTATTCAGCAACCTTACAACAGCAGATGAAAAACCACAAGCAGGCTGGCTTGCAGACCCTTTCATAAATAAAACTACATCATTTGACTCTATCTCATTTCTTATGTAATCGTGAATAGACATTTTATAAAAATAAATAAATTATATGAAAATAAAAGAATATATAGAAATGATCACGTTACAGCTAATTGCTAAACGTGAACATATAAAGCAAATAAGAACTTGGCGAAAAATAATAGACAGTGGCCTAAGCCGCAAAAATGCGGCTAACAGTGTAATATTTCACTTATCTTTTATCAATAGTCACATAATATTTAAGCAAAGCTAGGTAATGCATCATGAAATTCAAGTTTTTTTAGAATAAACTTCTTCAAACGCTTATGAACTACAATATGGTCAGATTCGATCAATTTTCTCCAAGTGAATTACTTATCCTACCAAAGGAGGTAGCAGTACTGGCATTATGTCAAGGATCACATATCATCAACAATACTTGCTTATTCATGTTCTGCATGAGATTTACAAGATATACCTCAGGACAATGAAGAGTTGGCATTTATTGTTTTTAGTGCAGAAATTAATTTATATCCCCAAAAATCACGCTCAAAACCCTTTTGCTGACACTTTTTCACAAGCAGTGCCATATACGAAGTTAGACTTCAAAAAGAGCTAGGAAGAGTGTGATGTAGAAATATAATAATAAGCATTTTAAAAGCACCAATTTTGAAAAGTACTATGAGTATATACAATATATCTGCTAAATCCTATACAAAAAACCTCAGCCAAAGATAGCATAATTCTGAAAAAAGTCTAGTGATAGATGATTGGAACAAATATTGTACTTTTCTATTAAACTAAATAATGTGAGTTGCTAATTTTTATTAATTGATAACTAGTCTAAATATGTGCGCAAATTGAGTCAAGAATGACTTTTCATATTCTTTACAGCATAACCTTCAAAGCGCAGTATTTATATTGGTTGCAAGCGATTATGATATACCGAAAGTCCAGCAGAAAAAGTGGGAAAATTGCTAAAAACTTCATGGGTTTTGTTAGGCGGCGCCTAATAAAGACATAAGTAGTATTTGTAAGTATTGAACAAATTATAGCAACTCACTAAAATGATAGCATATATGTGCAAACATTTTAATTTTTGTATATTGAACTGTCCACAAAAATTTATTTGCGCGGCAAATCAATTTTTTAGGTACAGACTCTCAACTACCATGAAACTAAATTTTTATATTCTTCTTGATACCTATAAATATCACAAAAATATCAGCACTTACTTTTCTTCATATGTTCATCTATGGAATTTGGTTCTGTCAGTGTCTTCTCCTTTCTTGATACTATAGGCAAAATGACTAACAAATGAAGGAAATACCATGCTGTACAACATTGACCAATTGTGATGTATGGGTCTTCAGGCGGCTTTCCTCCAATATAACCAAGAATTACAAATGCAATGATAAATAAAATTGTGAACAGTCTAAAAATAGGTCTATAATTTGCGCTTCTAACTCTGGATCCATCAAGCCAAGGCAGTGCAAAAAGAATGAAAATTGCTCCAAACATTGCAATTACGCCACCTAATTTATCTGGAACAGATCTCAGTATAGCATAAAACGGTAAAAAGTACCACTCCGGTACTATATGCAGCGGTGTAGAGAGAGGATTTGCCTCTATATAATTGTCTGTATGTCCAAGACTATTTGGACTAAAGAAAACAAATGAAAAAAAGACTAAGAAGAGAACTCCAAATCCAAAGCAATCCTTCACAGTATAATATGGATGAAATGGTATTGTATCCTTTTTTGTTTTTACATCTACTCCAGTTGGATTATTAGAGCCATGTATATGCAGGGCTATGATATGTATTGCAACAAGAGCAACTATTACAAAAGGAAGCAAAAAGTGTAATGCAAAAAACCTATTTAACGTAGGATTGTCTACTGAAAATCCGCCCCAAAGCCACACTACTATATCATCTCCAACAAATGGTATAGCAGAAAACAGACTGGTGATAACCTTAGCGCCCCAAAAGCTCATTTGTCCCCAAGGAAGTACATAGCCCATGAATGCCGTGGCCATCATCACAACAAAAATTATCAACCCAAAGAACCATAAAAGCTCTCTAGGTGACTGATATGATCCGTAATAAAGCCCTCTTGCTATATGCAAATATACGACAGCAAAAAACATAGAAGCTCCAACTGCATGCATATATCTGAGTAGCCACCCATAATTTACATTACGCATTATATTTTCTACACTATCGAACGCTAAATTCACGTTCGGCGTATATTGCATCGCAAGAAATAAACCTGTCGCTATTTGTAGAATTAGTATAATCATTGCCACGGAGCCAAAATTCCAGGCATAGTTAAGATTTTTAGGCGTTCTATAATCCTTTAGATGCTGTATAAAAGAAAAAATAGGCATTCTTTCCTCTATCCAACCGATCAACCCTTTGTAACCATGTCTCAAATCAGCAACTTGAGATTTTTCCTCGCAGTCGTGCAACTCTTTCTGATTGTGATCCTTTACTAGTGCAGTATCCATAAACAATAATACCTATCATCCTATCTTGATTTTCGTCTTACTAATAAATTCATATTTTGGCACTTCTAAGTTTGAAGGCGCAGGGCCCTTTCTTATTCTACCTGAAGTATCATATTGAGAACCATGGCAAGGACAAAACCAACCATCATAATCCCCCTTATGCCCTACTGGGACGCAGCCAAGGTGTGTGCAGATACCAACGACTATCAGCCACTCATCGTTTCCTTTTATTATTCTATCCTCATCTAATTGAGGATCTTTTAAAGTATTAATATCAACATCTCTTGCTTCTTTTATTGCCGCCTCAGTTCTTCTGAATATAAAAACTGGGCGGCCGGACCACATAACAGTTTTCATTTCTCCAGGTATCATATTCGAAACATCTACTTCTACGCTGCTAAGCGCAAGCACTCCAGCATCAGGGCTCATAGATCTGATAAACGGAACGGTAGCTGCAGCAGCTCCAGCACAAACAACTGCAGTTGCAGCCATCACTACAAAATCTCTACGTGTCGTACCAGATTCACTTTCTTGCATCTGCTCTTGATGACCTGAGCTCATACCTGCAGATGTTTTAGCTAAATCAGACATATCTAAAATGATTCATTTTAATATAAAGCTTGTAGACTATATTATGTCAAAATAACAGAATACTGCAAACAAAAGAAATAATGTTCATTAAAATAATGACGCTTTAAGCAGTAGCATTCTTATTCTACTTGAGTAAGTTGCAAAACTTTTACTAAGCTCTAAAATCCCACTCTTTCTAGAAGCTATAATACCATACATATAATATCTGATAAATGAAGAGTTGCTTTTAACTTTCGCACAGACAAAGTTAGTGTTTAAAAAAAGCTATGAGAATGATATGCCGTATATATAGCAAAAAGGCACCAAAGTGTTTAGCTTTGGTGCCTTTCTTAATTGTTCCAATTTTCTAAGTAGGCTTAGATTATTGGAATGTGAATAGTCTTTGCATGAGCGTTCTAGAATAACGATCTGTTTCAGCCATAGAATTAACAGCGATATCCATCTGTGTACTATTTTGATTGAAAGCAGCTAATTGTTCTAGCATGTCTACTTTACCAAGAACGTCGCTGATTGGAATTAATCCAAGAGTCTGCGCTTGGAGAGACTTAGCAACTTGCTGGAATGAGTTCATAGCAGCACCAATCTCAGCGTTTACAGTGATTGCTTTTGCTATAATTTCATCCATAACTTCCGCAAGCCTTTCAGCGTTTGCAGCTGTTTGAACATTAAACTCTTTGTCAGCAAATAGATCATGATAATCAAAGCCTGAAATGCTAACACTTATTTTATCACCAACTTCTGTTCCAGCTTGGAATTGAAGAGGCGAGCTAGTAGCTTTAAACGCAGCTATTATATCAGCTTGGAATTGCTTCGTAGCATGTGGATCTGTTAAGTTCACACTGCGGCCGAAGTGCATAGAGATCTTCTCATTAGAATCAACGTTTTGACCCTCGATTGGATCTTGAAATTTAATTAAGTCGATTTTCTCAGACTCCTCTATGCTGTTACCAAAATCAACGCTACGATATTTACGTCCATCTTTCAAACTGAGCACGATAGAAGCTTTGCCAGTTTTATCAGAACCTGTGACCTCTATTTTTTCTATATCAGCACCTTTTTTGTAATCAGCAGCTATAAACTCAGCAATTGTCCTATCAACCAAAGATCCTTCAGCAGGCTTAAAGCTATCAATTTCTCTCGCTTGATAAAATTTAACCTGAGAGAATGCTTCATCAAACTTCTTAGCAAAAGCAGCTTCCGCTTCTTTATTGTTAGACTCAACTACCATTCCTTTACCGGCTTTCAAGTTAATTGAAAAGCTACCACCTTCACTAGACTGCATGATAACACGTGTATCTTTTGGAAGTGTAGTATCTTTAATTAAGCCTTCATATTTAATGCCACCGACAGAAAGTTGTAGTTTGACTTCGTTATTTGTAACAGAAGTCACAGTAAAGCCTTGAACTCTACCAACGAAGCTTGGATTATTCGTAACTTTAGCTGTATCTATACCACCAGCATCCCCACCTGAAAGAGTGAGAAGCGCTTTGTTTGTAACGCTCTTGTTACTAATGCTCATCTGTACAGAATTCACAGCATCATCAGGGACTCTTGCGAAGAAACGCAGCTGACTTATATCTTTTGTTTTGTCACCATTGACTTCGTAATTGAAGTTAGCAACAGATGGATCAGCTTGAGTATTTAAGAAGGTAGCTATGTTATTCAGTGTTTGCAGTGGATCAAGTTTTTTAACTTGGATTGCATTTTGCAAGCCAGATATATTTTCCTTGAGCACATAAGTGCGGCCACCAATTTTTATCTCAGTTCCATCCACCAACAGATCTTTAGAAATGTCTACAAAACCTGAGTCTGCGATAGATGTGCCAAGACCCTGCAATATAGCGTCGGTACTAATACTTCCACCAGCGCTTGTGTTGCTGAGACCTAAAGAACCTACTTTTGCATCAGAAGAGAATACACTAGATTCAGTCTTAACAGCGCTGCCAGGACTGCGCTCAATCAAAGAGAAAGCTCCAGCAATGCCAGACATCTTTGAAGAAAGCTTCATTGTAGTTACGCTGTCATCTTGACCCGCAGTCGTTTCAGGAGTAAAGAGCACAGTCGCAGAAAGAGCTCCAAGTAAATCTCTAGTTAGCTGTGATTGAACTATAGGAGAGCCATTAGCATTCTGTATTAAGTTTGCAATGTCGTTTGCTGCACTTTCGCGTCCCGTGCCGTCTGCCAGTGCAACATCACCGCCAACAACAAAGTATTCATCTCCGTCTATTATTTGACGTGTTGTAAATTTAGCTGCAGTTCCACCAACAGGAGTATAGTTCATAGGAGTACCACCTTGTCTCACACTAGATACAAGGTTAGCACCAAGCTCAGTAGCAACAACACTTGTCATCTCAACGTCAAATGTTGGAGCGGTACCGCCGTCTGTAGCAGAGTTTACAACTTTTTTAATGCTTAAAACACCACCGCTTACTGACGCTTCAACACCAGCAAGACCAGTCAATGTAGCTCTGTCAGCAGTGTTGATCGCATTTGCAAGAGCATTTGCAATATCAACGGCGCTGCTTTTACCTGCCATATCTATCTCATATGCTTTAGCTGTAGGTGCAGCAGCCCCGCCATTTAAGAGTTTGAATTCTACGCCTGCAATCTTAATAGCAGAAGCTGCAGTTGCAGTAATGAGATTAGGTGCAACATCCTTTAAAGAAAGTGATATAGTTTCGGTTTGTTGTTTAAAGAATGACCGAGGAGTTCCAGCAGTAGCACCTTTATCAATCCTGATCTTAACACCGTTCAATGAAAGCTCTGTCAAATCAACTTTTGGCATTTCATATGACATTGTGCTCTCAGCAGTTGCGCCAGGCTCTATGCCAACTGTATTTGTTTCAACTGTACTACCAGCAGAAAGGGAACCATCAAGAAGGTTCTTATCACCATATTTTGTGTTTGCAACTGTACGTTCGAACTGAGCTTTAAACGATTGAAAGTGTTGATCCAGCAATACTCTTTCCTTATCACTAATCTCACCACTTGCAGATTTAGCTCTTGTTTCTTCCATTTTTTGTGCCATTTCGAGAACGATCTGAGCACCTTTCTCAGCAATACCTAGAATTGCTGAACCAGCGTCGATACTGTCCCTCGCAACTTGAAGCCTACTCTGATTCACGTCCATTTGTGATGCAAGAGAATCTTTTGCTGGATCTTCCGCTGGACTTGCGCGCTTTCCAGTAATCAGCCTCATACTAATGTCTTTACGCTCATCTGCCAGATTCCCAGTCAAAAAACGTGACTGTGGACTTTGCAGACCATTAATGTTTATAGTCATATGAATTCTTCACCTATTTGGATTAATAATGCGAAGCTACTGCTTCTTACAACTATTGAGTGTAGGTACATTGCAAGCAACTTGCAACAGAAATTTTGCTTTATTTTCTGCGCATATATACATATTTAGCGAAGCATATGTCACTTAGTGATAATTTGGCTATATATGCATAGAATTGTAATAATTTCTCAAATATTATTGTTTTTGGAAATTGATTAATTATGTACAATTAGCAGGTAAAAATAAGCAGAGAGGGACGGAAGTCAAATTATGCAACAAATGAATAATGGTATTACACCTTTAAGAGCTAACCTACTGGAGCAAAAGGTAATAGTGAAAATGCATACTATTAGTGTATAGTTAACCCTCTCATGTTAACTACGCTGCTTTATTCACGGCATGTCTTGGATAGGTGCTTATCAAGTGGAGACTTTGATAGTCGAATGCGTCAGCACTCTAAAAAAAACTGGATGATTTAATACTAGCTGCAAGTAATGATTATACGAGAGTTTTCACAATTAGATAGAAGTATGATATGATCACTTTTTTAAAAACTAAAGAGTGGTTTTATGGTTTGTTGTAAGGGATGTTGCTCTGATATCTTTGTAAAGAATGGCATTGTGAGGGGGGTGTACAGCGTTATAAGTGCAGATCATGTTCTAAATTTTGTTGAGGGCGATCTGGGCAAGAAGCCTCAAACAGCTGTTAAGAAAGCATTATGCGTTATGCTATATAGTCTTGGTAATGGCTCTTTTTCTATGTTATGCAAGATATTAGGGCATTCGGCGTCCATAATTTATCGCTGGGTAGTAGAGGCGATGGGCAAGACTCAGGAGCCAGGTGTCTCTTCGGATATTATGGAGATGGAATTCGACGAGATGTGGCATTTTATTGGTTCAAAAAAAACAAGCTTTGGATCATTAAGGCAGTTGATCGTAGTACAAGGAGAACAGTTGCCTGGGTTACAGGCAATCGTGATACTGCAACATTCCAAAAGCTCTACAACAAAGTGAGTCATCTGAAAGAATGTCATTTTTATACGGATGATTGGGAGGCTTTTTCTAAAATTTTACCCAAAGAGCGTCATACAATTGGAAAGTCTGGCACAGTATGTATCGAGAGAGATAATAGCAACACGCGACATCATTTAGGCCGAATGACACGGCGCACTAAAATCGTTTCTAAAAAAGAGTCAATGGTATACGGATCCATTAAGCTTTGGTGCGCTCTTACTATTACACAAATATTCAAACAATATCAAGAACAGCTCTTATCTATCTTTATGTAAAAACTCTCGATTATACAGCAGAAAAAGTGACAAAATTGCTAAAACCTTATGGATTGTGTCAGACTCTACCAGCAGTGCTGAAGTAGTATTTTCTAAGTATAGGACAAATTACAAAAATTAGCTTGGCAGAGGTTCTGGGCTAATTTTTGTACATTTAATTATTCCGCAACAATTGATCTGCTGTGCAAATAAATTGTTGACGGACATACTAAACATGCAAGCGCTAGTAAAATTATAAGCGCTTGCTCTGCCTGAGTCTTGTCCAAGCTGCATATTCCTTCGCAATGACAAAAAATGAGCAGCTGGTTTTTAGAAAAGGTTGTCTTATGACGTATTTGCAAATTCTGTAAGAACAGCTCTTGAACCTAAATCAAATGCCAATCGTCAGCGACAGCGAATGCGTGATCTGTAGATAATAAAGTGCTGTTGAGACCTAGAGAATCTACTGCTGTATCATCATTGAATTTATCCAATGCAGCGTTTATTTCAGCGTTTGCTTTTGCTATAATTTCATCCATCACTTTCGCAAGCCTTTCAGCGTTTGCAGCTGTTTGAACATTAAACTCTTTGTCAGCAAATAGATCATGATAATCAAAGCATGAAATACTAACAATGATTTTATCACCAATCTCTGTTCCAGCTTGGAATTGAAGAGGCGAACTGGTAGTTTTGAACGCAGCTATTATATCAGCTTGGAATTGCTTCGTAGCATATGGATCTGTTAAGTCCACACTGCGGCCAAAGCGTATAGAGATCTTCTCATTAGAATCAACGTTTTGACCCTCGATTGGATCTTCAAATTTAATTAAGTCGATTTTCTGAGACTCCCCTATGCTGTTACCAAAATCTTCGCTATGATATTTACGTCCATCTTTCAAACTGAGCACGATAGAAGCTTTGCCGGTCTTCTCAGAACCGATTACCTCTATTTATTTCTATATCAGCACCTTTTTTGTAATCAGCAGCCATAAACTCAGCAATCGTCCCATCAACAGAAGATCTTGCAGCAGGCTTAAGGCTATCAATTTCTCTCGCTTGATAAAATTTAACCTGAGAGAATGCTTCATCAAACTTCTTAGCAAAAGCAGCTTCCGCTTCTTTATTGTTAGACTCAACTACCATTCCTTTGCCGGCTTTCAAGTTAATTGAAAAGCTACCACCTTCACTAGACTGCATGATAACACGTGTATCTTTTGGAAGTGTAGTATCTTCTTGAAGCCTTGAACTCTACCAACGAAGCTTGGATTATTCGTAACTTTAGCTGTATCTATACCACCAGCATCCCCACCTGAAAGAGTGAGAAGCGCTTTGTTTGTAACGCTCTTGTTACTAATGCTCATCTGTACAGAATTCACAGCATCATCAGGGACTCTTGCGAAGAAACGCAGCTGACTTATATCTTTTGTTTTGTCACCATTGACTTCGTAATTGAAGTTAGCAACAGATGGATCAGCTTGAGTATTTAAGAAGGTAGCTATGTTATTCAGTGTTTGCAGTGGATCAAGTTTTTTAACTTGGATTGCATTTTGCAAGCCAGATATATTTTCCTTGAGCACATAAGTGCGGCCACCAATTTTTATCTCAGTTCCATCCACCAACAGATCTTTAGAAATGTCTACAAAACCTGAGTCTGCGATAGATGTGCCAAGACCCTGCAATATAGCGTCGGTACTAATACTTCCACCAGCGCTTGTGTTGCTGAGACCTAAAGAACCTACTTTTGCATCAGAAGAGAATACACTAGATTCAGTCTTAACAGCGCTGCCAGGACTGCGCTCAATCAAAGAGAAAGCTCCAGCAATGCCAGACATCTTTGAAGAAAGCTTCATTGTAGTTACGCTGTCATCTTGACCCGCAGTCGTTTCAGGAGTAAAGAGCACAGTCGCAGAAAGAGCTCCAAGTAAATCTCTAGTTAGCTGTGATTGAACTATAGGAGAGCCATTAGCATTCTGTATTAAGTTTGCAATGTCGTTTGCTGCACTTTCGCGTCCCGTGCCGTCTGCCAGTGCAACATCACCGCCAACAACAAAGTATTCATCTCCGTCTATTATTTGACGTGTTGTAAATTTAGCTGCAGTTCCACCAACAGGAGTATAGTTCATAGGAGTACCACCTTGTCTCACACTAGATACAAGGTTAGCACCAAGCTCAGTAGCAACAACACTTGTCATCTCAACGTCAAATGTTGGAGCGGTACCGCCGTCTGTAGCAGAGTTTACAACTTTTTTAATGCTTAAAACACCACCGCTTACTGACGCTTCAACACCAGCAAGACCAGTCAATGTAGCTCTGTCAGCAGTGTTGATCGCATTTGCAAGAGCATTTGCAATATCAACGGCGCTGCTTTTACCTGCCATATCTATCTCATATGCTTTAGCTGTAGGTGCAGCAGCCCCGCCATTTAAGAGTTTGAATTCTACGCCTGCAATCTTAATAGCAGAAGCTGCAGTTGCAGTAATGAGATTAGGTGCAACATCCTTTAAAGAAAGTGATATAGTTTCGGTTTGTTGTTTAAAGAATGACCGAGGAGTTCCAGCAGTAGCACCTTTATCAATCCTGATCTTAACACCGTTCAATGAAAGCTCTGTCAAATCAACTTTTGGCATTTCATATGACATTGTGCTCTCAGCAGTTGCGCCAGGCTCTATGCCAACTGTATTTGTTTCAACTGTACTACCAGCAGAAAGGGAACCATCAAGAAGCTTCTTATCACCATATTTTGTATTTGCAACTGTACGTTCGAACTGAGCTTTAAATGCTTGAAAGTGTTTATCCAATAGACCTCTTGCATAACCTCATTCTGAGGTAGAAATTCTTATAGAGTAGATTTTTGCAAAACGTCACCAAACAATGATCCACGTGAGTGTTTTTATGTTTTAGTGACAATCAAATCACAGTTTGGAACAGGTTATGCAAGAGGTCTAATAATATTTTGTTTTTATCACTAATCTCACCACTTGCAGATTTAGCTCTTGTTTCTTCCATTTTTTGTGCCATTTCGAGAACGATCTGAGCAGCTTTCTCAGCAATACCTAGAATTGCTGAGAAAGCGTCGATACTGTCCCTCGCAACTTTAAGCCTACTCTGATTCACGTCCATTTGTGATGCAAGAGAATCTTTTGCTGGATCTTCCGCTGGGCTTGTATACTTTTCTGTAATCTCTTTACTCTCATCTGCCAGATTCTCAGTCAAAAAATGTGCCTGCGCATTTTGCATGTCATTAACATTTGTAGTCATATGAATTCTTCACCTATTTGGATTAATAAATGCGAAGCTAGTGCTTCTTGCAACTATTGAGTGTATGTATGTTACAAGAAACCTACAACAGAAATTTTGCTTTATTTTTTGCGCATATATATATATATTTAGCGAAGCATATATCACTTAGTGATAAGTTGACTATATATGCATAGAATTGTAATAATTTCTCAAATATTTATTGTTTTTGGAAATTGATTAATTATGTACAATTAGCAGGTAAAAATAAGCAGAGAGGGACGGAAGTCAAATTATGCAACAAATGAATAATGGTATTACACCTCTTAGAGCTAATCTATTAGCTTGCAAGGTAATGGTGAAATACATACTAATATGTGGGTGTGTAGTTAACCTTCTTATGCTAACTACTCCGCTTTATTCAATGCAAGTTTTGGATAGAGTACTTTCAAGTGGAAATCTTGATACACTAAGCATGCTAACACTCGTGATCTTACTAGCACTTGCTTTGCTGAGTCTTATTCAGGCAGCACGTTCTTTTGCGATGACAAAAATGGGCAGCTGGTTTGAGAAAAGATTATCATATGATGTTTTTGCAAATTCTGTGAGAACAGCTCTTGAATCTAAAGCAAACGCTAATAGCCAACAAATGCGTGATCTGCAAACAGTAAAGACTTATCTAACAAGTCATGGCCTTGTCGCAATTCTTGATACTCCTTGGGCTATCATATTCTTAATAGTGCTGTTTATGTTACACGTTTATATAGGTATGCTAGCTGTGATAGGGGGCGTTGTGCTTATCATAGTCGGACTTATGGGTGATAAAGCAACAAAACCACTTCTTGAAGCAACTAATGAAACATTTATTAGAAGCATGAGACAGGTTGATCAAGTAACACGTAATGCAGAAGTGATAGAAGTGATGGGCCTTTTACCAAAGGTCAATAAATCATGGCAGAATATCAACAATGATGTTCAGAGAATGCAGTCTCTTGCTACTAAAAGACAGGCCGTCTTCACGGAAGTTACAAAATTTATTAGACTTATACTTCAGATCGCAGTTACAGGCCTTGGTGCTTATTTATTTGTAAAAGAACAAGGAGCATTCTCTAGCGGATCTATTATAGCAAGTTCATCTCTAGTTAGCAGAGCCCTAGCACCGTTTGAAGTTGCGATCACTTCATGGAAGGGATACGTTAACTGCAAAAAAGCGTACCAGAGATTAAATACAGCATTTTCTAAGTATTCTGCTATGAATACAGTTATGTCTCTTCCAGAACCAGAAGGTAAAATTGAGATGGAGAGTGTATATTATGCTCCACCAGGTTCTCAAAAACATATAGTTAAAGGTGTTTCTATAGCAGTAGAAGCTGGAGAAATGCTTGCAATAATAGGAGCGAGCGGTTCTGGGAAAACATCGGTTGCGAAATTAATAGTTGGAGCTCTTCACCCGACAATTGGAACTGTGAGAATAGATGGAGCAAGTATACGTGATTGGAATAGACAGGAGCTAGGCAAAAACATAGGTTATCTCCCACAGGATATAGAGCTATTCAGCGGAACTATTAGAGAAAATATTGGTAGGATGGATCCAAATGCTCATCATGAGGATGTGATAATGGCTGCACAGCTTGCAGGAGTTCATGATATGATCTTGCAACTACCAAAAGGATACGATACAGAAATAGGTTTTGATGGCTCTACTTTATCTGGTGGACAAAAACAAAGAATAGGGCTTGCTAGAGCTTTCTTTGGTTCTCCAAAGATGCTTGTTTTAGATGAACCAAACGCTAGTCTTGATAGTTATGGTGAAGCTGCTTTGGCAAGTGCACTTGAATATGCGAAAGAACAAAAGATTACATCAACAATTATCTCACATCGTTCTTCTATATTGAGTATTGTCGATAAAATTATGGTTATGAAAGATGGTACAGTCGTCATGTTTGGTCCTAGAAAGCAAGTTATAGAAGAAATGCAGAAGATGCAAAAGGGTCAGCAGTCTTTTATGTCTGTTACTTCTTAGTTATTAGACTTTTTCTTCAAATTTGTTTCAATGAGGCAAGTGCAATGAGTATACGAAAGCACGTGGAAGCGCAAGTGTACAAGAAGTATATAAGCATTCCATTTGAAGGCTAAGGGATGCAACAAAGCAATTGGCTGCTGGAATAAACATTTGAAGAAAAAGTATATTAAAAGAAATCTATTCATATATAAGATTGGTCAGCGTTTTGCTGGTCATACTAATTTTTATTATGTGGTGCTATGTCATCTAAAAATATTCATGAACAAGAAAGTAAAACTATAGAAGAAAATCATGAGGATAATGTACAAGTGATTGAAGCTAAGGCTGAGAAAGCAAAGTTAATTGATTGGGGTGAGATCAAAAAGTTTTTCATTGATGCAAAGTCTTTTATGTTTGCAATCACACCAGAAGAAGCGAAGTATCAACATAAGATAGAAGAAGAACTGCATCAGCAAATAAGACCAGCTGTATTGTTTGGTGGTTTGGTTATACTTATTACTGTTGGATTTTTTATTGTATGGAGTGGGCTTGCACCGCTCGATAGTGCCGCAATGGCAGAGGGAAGCATAGTGGTGAGCGGTAACCATAAAACAATACAACACCTTGAAGGTGGAGTTATAGAGCAAATACTTGTAGAAGATGGACAATCTGTTCAAGCTGGACAGGAACTTATTATATTAAACAGCACTCATGCTAAATCTGAGGCAAACATATTGCTTTCTCAGCTTAGACTTGTCAAAAGTGTAGAGAAGAGGTTGATTGCTGAAGAAAGAGGTGATGATAACATTGATTTTTCTGATGATGTTCTAGACACACACGAACAAGAAGTGCAACAATTTATACAAACACAGACTGCACTCTTCGAATTAAATAAAAAAGCATTAAGGGCTGCGCTGGAAGTTATGGATCACAGGATTGTGCAATTTAAGGAAGATTTAAAAGGTGGAGAGGCCAACCTTAGGTCATATAATGCACAGCTTTTATCGGTTAAAGAGCAACTTGCAACAGCACAAAAATTATTTGATCAGGGACTTGAGCTAAAATCTAGAGTTATACCACTTCAAAACAGGGTACAAGAACTTGAAGCCAATGTACATACTACTAAATCTGCAATTGCAAAGTGTGAAGAGCAGATCGCAGAATCAGCTCTTAACAAAATACGTACTGAGACGGAGTATAGACAAAAACTTGCTCAAGAATATAAAGAAAATAGATCTGCAGTATTACAGTCAGAACAGAAGTATCAAGCTGTACTGGATGTGCTTTCCAGAAGGATCATAAGAGCACCAAGTGCTGGTATCATAACTGGTCTACAGTACCACACTATAGGAGGAGTTATAAATCCAGGTGGAAGAGTAATGGATATAGTGCCACAAGATGATAAGCTTTTAGTTGAAGCTATGATTGTCCCTCAAGATATTGAAAGCATAAGAGTAGGACTTGAGGCTAAGATTCAGTTGAATGCGTATAAAAACCGTCTTGTACCTAGAATAGCAGGAGAAGTTATATATGTTTCAGCAGACAGATTTACTGATGAAAAATCCGGTCGTTCGCACTATATAGCAAGAATAGAAATAAAAGAGGAAACAGTACATAGAATAAATTCTGATATAAAGTTATACCCTGGAATGCCTGTGACAGTATTTATAGTGAAAGGTACTCGAACATTCCTGCAGTATCTAATCAGTCCTATACTTGATAGTTTCCATAGAGCGTTTAAGGAAGCGTAGTTAAATACGGTACTGCCTGCGAAAGTAATTTGTCTAATGAAAAAATTTTACCGCAGTATTCTTCTATCAATTAATAAAAGATAATGTGAGAGTTTTCACATAAAGATAGATAAGAGCTGTTCTTGATATTGTTTGAATATTTGTGTAATAGTAAGAGCGCACCAAAGCTTGATGGATCTGTATACCATTGACTCTTTTTTAGAAACGATTTTAGTGCGCCGTGTCATTCGGCCTAAATGATGTCGCGTGTTGCTATTATCTCTCTCGATACATACTGTGCCAGACTTTCCAATTGTATGACGCTCTTTGGGTAAAATTTTAGAAAAAGCCTCCCAATCATCCGTATAAAAATGACATTCTTTCAGATGACTCACTTTGTTGTAGAGCTTTTGGAATGTTGCAGTATCACGATTGCCTGTAACCCAGGCAACTGTTCTCCTTGTACTACGATCAACTGCCTTAATGATCCAAAGCTTGTTTTTTTTGAACCAATAAAATGCCACATCTCGTCGAATTCCATCTCCATAATATCCGAAGAGACACCTGGCTCCTGAGTCTTGCCCATCGCCTCTACTACCCAGCGATAAATTATGGACGGCGAATGCCCTAATATCTTGCATAACATAGAAAAAGAGCCATTACCAAGACTATATAGCATAACGCATAATGCTTTCTTAACAGCTGTTTGAGGCTTCTTGCCCAGATCGCCCTCAACAAAATTTAGAACATGATCTGCACTTATAACGCTGTACACCCCCTCACAATGCCATTCTTTACAAAGATATCAGAGCAACATCCCTTACAACAAACCATAAAACCACTCTTTAGTTTTTAAAAAAGTGATCATATCATACTTCTATCTAATTGTGAAAACTCTCCAATTTTTAGACGAAAATCTAATGAATACGACATCTGTTTAACATTTCCTTTTTCCTTCTTTTATAACTATTTTATAGTTAGTTGGCTATAAACGGAAGGATAAGGCACTTCTTTGCCAAGAAATACAGAAATATCAAAACTTACGCAGGCAGACATTGACTTAATATGTAAAAATCTACATAATACACCAAGGAAAATTCTTAATTTCAGAAAGCCTAGAGAAGATATTATCCAGGCTGCACGATAGATTGTCGCACTTCAAATTAGAATGCACGCCCATATAACTCAATAACATATCTCTTATTTATTTCACAGATAATATAGCATTATCGAGAGTTTTCACAATTAGATAGAAGTATGATATGATCACTTTTTTAAAAACTAAAGAGTGGTTTTATGGTTTGTTGTAAGGGATGTTGCTCTGATGTCTTTGTAAAGAATGGCATTGTGAGGGGGTGTACAGCGTTATAAGTGCAGATCATGTTCTAAATTTTGTTGAGGGCGATCTGGGCAAGAAGCCTCAAACAGCTGTTAAGAAAGCATTATGCGTTATGCTATATAGTCTTGGTAATGGCTCTTTTTCTATGTTAGGCAAGATATTATGGCATTCACCGTCCATAATTTATCGCTGGGTAGTAGAGGCGATGGGCAAGACTCAGGAGCCAGTTGTCTCTTCGGATATTATGGAGATGGAATTCGACGAGATGTGGCATTTTATTGGTTCAAAAAAAACAAGCTTTGGATCATTAAGGCAGTTGATCGTAGTACAAGGAGAACCGTTGCCTGGGTTACAGGCAATCGTGATACTGCAACATTCCAAAAGCTCTACAACAAA
Source organism: Candidatus Lariskella endosymbiont of Hedychridium roseum (assembly GCF_964020185.1). Taxonomy (NCBI): domain Bacteria; kingdom Pseudomonadati; phylum Pseudomonadota; class Alphaproteobacteria; order Rickettsiales; family Candidatus Midichloriaceae; genus Candidatus Lariskella; species Candidatus Lariskella endosymbiont of Hedychridium roseum. The sequence continues at coordinate 142,121 of NZ_OZ026538.1, forward strand.
GTGAGTCATCTGAAAGAATGTCATTTTTATACGGATGATTGGGATGCTTTTTCTAAAATTTTACCCAAAGAGCGTCATACAATTGGAAAGTCTGGCACAGTATGTATCGAGAGAGATAATAGCAACACGCGACATCATTTATGCCGAATGACACGGCGCACTAAAATCGTTTCTAAAAAAGAGTCAAGGGTATACGGATCCATCAAGCTTTGGTGCGCTCTTACTATTACACAAATATTCAAACAATATCAAGAACAGCTCTTATCTATCTTTGTGTGAAAACTCTCAAATGATATTGTATCTAACTCCCAGTTTCTATGAACTGTGCCGGAAGCAACAAAAGTAGGTTTCTCATGCATGGAAGGTAAGCCTAAGAATTTACCACTACCAACTTTTCTGCCTTTACGCTTGCCCCTATTTTTCTTTGCTTTAGCCAAATACTTATACCACATATTGCATTTATCCTTGCGGTAAATATAGCTATATATTGTTTCATGGCGGCAATAAATACATTTATTCTCCAGCTTAAGTCTACCGCTGATTTGTTCGGGACTCCAAGACTGTTTTAGTTTGCTTGCTATATCAGTATAAAGCGGAGTACCTTCTCTAATTTTTCTATTGCAACCGTGCCTTCGTTTTTGTGCTAAGGTGCGGGCAGTATCAGGAAGATATAAGCTTTTGTGTTCATTTCTACGTAATTCACGATAAATTGTAGAATGTGAGCGCTTCAAACTCGAAGCAATATGGCTTACACTCAAGCCAGATTGTTTCGATAAAAGAAAAATTTTTACTCTTTCTAATTTATTAAGATGGTTATACTATTTGCTTTTACAACAATCCTTTTTGTTTGTTTTTAAATGATTCTTATATCATTTTTTGGATTGTTGCACTTCGTTTTAGAATGCAAGGGACGGACTAATTTCTTCACAAATATATATATATTTGTGAAGAAATTAACGAAGTAATACTTTAAAAATCAGGCCAAAAAGGTCTGCGCAGGTGGCTTATGAAGGCAGTGCTATAGTTTGTACTAATGAAATTTTAGCTTTTACCCTTTGTAGTGGGTGCTTGTGAGCTTCTTTCGTCTGCAATATCTTGCGTATATTTTCCTAGTATCTTGATAGGCTTGTCTTTGTGACGTTGCAGCAATGAATGTTCATCATTTTCCTTGATTGCTGTTGCTCGTCTAAATAACGGCTCTTTGTTTTGTGCTGTATGCTGCATATCGCTGGCTTGGGTGTGAGATTGCACTTTGTCTGTGTTTATTCCCCTTGTTAGCAGAAACCTATCTTTTGCGCTAGAAAACTCTCTTTCTGCTTCTTTCTCAACTTCTGTGACGAAGCTTTTTATGCTAGAGGTAAGTCCATGCATAGCAGCGATAGTATTTTTAAAATGATGCTTTGTTTCTCTTAGATAATTATCTTTAGTAGATTTAGCAAATTCTGGTGCAATGCTTTCAAGCTTTTGAAGTTGTGATGTAAGATTGCTATATGCGTTTTGAACTCTTTCATTTTCAGCTTTTGCAATATAATCAAGTCTTCTTACTGGAAACGGCTCATCAAGCATTTTAACCGATGATACATCCTTGTTGACAATGCTAGGATCTTTGCTCTTTGTATCGTCATGGAGAATTTTTGATGCTGTGTTTATTGAATTGTTGTTTTCCTCTGCTACTGCATATGCAGTAGCTCTACTTTCAGCAGCGGAAATTTTTTGTTTCACACTACTCACAACTTGTATCACACTCATTTCTGCTGACTGCATATTACTCTCTCTTCCTTTCTCTAAACTATCTATCATGATTTCTGCATAATCTCTGGTTTTTTCCCCAAAATCTCCTATAAATTCTTTAAATCCAATATCAAAAACTTCTTCTATTGATTTGCTAAATTTTGAAATGACAACGCTATTATTTTGGTATTTATGATCTAATTCTGATGCTTTAATTAAATCTTCGTCTCTATCCAAATTCTGTGAGTCATTCAATGCTGCTGCATGCTTGCTATATTCATCCTTGGAAAGATTGGTACTATTTTCATATGGTTTTTGTGCAAAACTACTTTCGGATTCAATTTGATGTATTGGAAAGTCCACACTATCTTCTTGAAAACTATGCTCCAAAAAACTACTGCTTTGGCTATCTTGAAAAGACTCTATGCCTATATTCACTATATCTTCTTCTGTAGTGCTAGAACTTGACGGTCTTGAAAATGATATTTCAGGATCTCCATAATTTACCGTGTCATCTAAAGAACTGCTTTGTCTAGTACGATCATCATTTTCACGTGTAGTAGATAAAGATGAAGTATTTTCTTTTTTATCTAATCGTAGATCTCTATTTTCGAATATATTGTTCATTTCAGAGCGTGCTAGATAAGCCAAGCTTCTTCTGAAATCACGTGATTTCATCGAAAAATTCCTTTCTAGATCTGCCCAATCAAAATCTTCCTTATTGTTTGCCATTTTTCACGCTCCACACTCTCTCAATATTTTTTCCTTGAAACTCCTCATCATTTTCTATCAGAGTAGTGGTTTGTCTTTTGCGGATCTCATCGTTTATAGCAGTTGTAATATCAATAAAAATTTCCTCAACTTTTGTATAAACGCCTATTTTAACTTTATTATAAATCCTGCTAGGTAATTCATTCGTTTTATCGAGTATGTTAATAGCGTTATGATGGCCATTTTCTATTATTTTTTGTAAATCGTTTATACTAGGAATAGTAAATTCTATTTGAGTTTTGACAAAATTTTGGTGCTCTCTTGCAAAAGAGTAGTGTGTATTATTTGCGAAGCTATTTTCACTAGACTGTTTCTGAAACATTTGTTCGAGTTGGCAATTGCTTTGTTGCATCTTTAGCTTAAAGATGCTCATGTACTTCTTGCACACTTGCGCTCCGTATGCTCTTTGTACTTGCCTCACTGAAACAAGTTTCCGAAGCAGTCTACTAAACGATTTATGGGATTCTAAGGGTGCATTAGTTACTGATTCATTTGCTAGCCATAACTTTTTTATCTTCCTGCTGCAGAGCTGTGTTATATGATTTATATCGTATGTGTTATGATATCGCGTATGGAATATATTGCTGTCTACATCATCAGTTTCTGTGTTAAAAAGCTGTTGGAATTTTCGCAGTTGTTTCAATTTCTGATTGATTGCACTGCTGCTTATGCTAATAATATTACTTTTTCTTCCACTACATCTTTTCATATGACACGCTATAAATGATTGTTTGATCTCATAATTGCTTCAGTTAAAATGATGTTATATTGTGCATGTGAATGATGTATTTTGGTTGTGCCAGGGTTAATGCTGACTTGCCTGCTTTATAAAACACTAGGAAGGGGAGGGGCCACAAATTCACCACAGCTTATTAATGTTCTAGCTGAACTAGTAGCACATACTTATCTTAATATTTGGATCTATACACTTTGCTATTTAGAAATTTAGGTACTACAGTAAGTAACTTTTACAATATATAAATTGAATATTTGCATTGACCTAAAACAAGAGTGGTCAAAGGATTCTTATAAAAGAGAGAAGAGGTATACATTTTGGTTCTTCTATGATTTATAAGTATTCTTAATGCTTAATTCTATGCTTGTGCCATAATAATGCAATATATTTTTAATATTCTGTGTAAAATAAAGCGGCTGTGTTGCTGAATGGTTATAATTTCGCGCTTTAATAGAAAGCGACGGCTACTTTTGCGAGTATCGCAGATGATTTTGATTGAGCTTGGAAATTTAGAATGAAAATTAGAGAGTTTTCACAATTAGATAGAAGTATGATATGATCACTTTTTTAAAAACTAAAGAGTGGTTTTATGGTTTGTTGTAAGGGATGTTGCTCTGATATCTTTGTAAAGAATGGCATTGTGAGGGGGTGTACAGCGTTATAAGTGCAGATCATGTTCTAAATTTTGTTGAGGGCGATCTGGGCAAGAAGCCTCAAACAGCTGTTAAGAAAGCATTATGCGTTATGCTATATAGTCTTGGTAATGGCTCTTTTTCTATGTTATGCAAGATATTAGGGCATTCGGCGTCCATAATTTATCGCTGGGTAGTAGAGGCGATGGGCAAGACTCAGGAGCCAGTTGTCTCTTCGGATATTATGGAGATGGAATTCGACGAGATGTGGCATTTTATTGGTTCAAAAAAAACAAGCTTTGGATCATTAAGGCAGTTGATCGTAGTACAAGGAGAACAGTTGCCTGGGTTACAGGCAATCGTGATACTGCAACATTCCAAAAGCTCTACAAAAAGTGAGTCATCTGAAAGAATGTCATTTTTATATGGATGATTGGGATGCTTTTTCTAAAATTTTACCCAAAGAGCGTCATACAATTGGAAAGTCTGGCACAGTATGTATCGAGAGAGATAATAGCAACACGCGACATCATTTATGCCGAATGACACGGCGCACTAAAATCGTTTCTAAAAAAGAGTCAATGGTATACGGATCCATCAAGCTTTGGTGCGCTCTTACTATTACACAAATATTCAAACAATATCAAGAACAGCTCTTATCTATCTTTATGTGAAAACTCTCAAAAATTGCAATAACTGTATATCTAATTTTAAGGTATAATAGTGTATATGGCTAAAGCAGCATAAAAGAGTCGTGCTAGACTTTGTCTTTTTGATAAATTTTAAGTCAGCATATTGCCTAAAATAGAGCTACGTTGCCGATTTCAAGCGAATAAAAATTTATTCTAAATATTCGGTTACTATGCCTATTTTATAGCACTTTAGCCCATATACCAACTCCCGCAAATAACAGAAGACTTTAGCTTCGTCTTTTCTTTTAAATTTAAGCGCACTTCTAGTAGCTGTACTCCTAGTACAGCTAAACTCAAATTTTATCTTGAATTTTCTAAAAATACCTTATGCTTATAAGCTTTTAGTATTACTAATTTTTATCATTTTTTTTATTTCTAGGGTGATATTTTGAATATGCAGATAGTAATCCAACGCCATCTATTTTCGTATATTTTTGTGTAGTAGATAAGCTTTTATGTCCAAGTAATTCTTGTATAGTACGTAAATCAACGCCTTCTTGTAATAAATGTGTTGCAAAACTATGTCTGAATGCATGTGGAGATGTATAAGACGGCAGTCCCAAGCTTTTTTTTAGCTTCTTCAGTGTATGTCGAAATACATCTGGATTTAATGGTCCTCCTCTAATGCCACAAAAAAGTGGACCATCTTCTACAGAATATGGGCATTCCTCTAGATATTTATTTAAAGCTTCTCTCACCTTTGGTAGAAGTGGTATGCTCCTTTCTTTTCTTCCTTTCCCGCGGATGATTATTATATTACTGCCAAGCTGTGGCAGGTCAGACTTCTTAATTGATAATACTTCTCCTATACGAAGACCACATCCGTATAGAAGTAATAGTATTGCGCTGTCTCTTGCGCCAACCCATGTGTCACTTGCAATGTGGCTTATGACTTGAGTAGCTTCTATTGCCGCACTGCATGGCAAGGCTCTAGGAAGTGATTTGGGTATTTTTGCAGCTTTGACTGTCCATATAGCTGAGTTTATTATTTGGTGATTATCTTCTAAGTATTTATAAAAATTTCGTACTACTGATAATGCCCTTGCAATAGATGTAGATTTCAAGCTTTTACGTTTCTTAAACGCAAGCCATGCTCTAAAATCTTGAGCTATTAATTGTTCTAATAGCGCTTTTGAGATAGAGGATTCATAGTGATTGCTAACGAATTTAAAGAAATAAAATAGATCTGTAATATATGCATTTAAAGTGTTTTCAGAATATGCAGACTGCTTTTGAAGCTGATTGATCCAGTCTGTAATGTATAGCTCAACTGCTTTGTCTATTCTAATTTTACTCATTATTCGGCATATTCTTGTTACATTTCATGGATCGAGCACAGTAAAATCCGTCATACTTGCCTCTTAGCACATATACTAAAACCCCTAGGTGCTGTTACGAAGTAATATGGAAAGTGAAGCCAAAAAAGGTTTTGCATAATTACTTTGTTAACCGTGTCTAGTAGAAACACTGTATTTCAACCGATGCATAGAGGAGCTTGCAGTCAAAGTGTTTCATGTTACAATCTACCCTAAAAATAACGTTAAGTAAGTATAAGAAATTTATGAATTGATTTTTATATTATCCCGCATTTTGCGAGAGGTTTAGATGTCTACATATGCATGTATACTGCAGGTAAATGAAGAGTTTGTATGTAACTTATATGCATACGAAGTGAGGTTTCAAAAAGAGCTAGGAAGGATGAGTGTATGTGCTTTGTGTACACAAGTACATCATAAAAAGCATTCTAAAGGCGCCAATTTGGAAAGGTATGACGAGTATATTCATTTATCAAGGCTCTTCTAAATTATTAGAGATAATATGAAAATTTGTGCTCGAGCTGAAAATTTAAGTTATACCTATCTATATTAGAGTATGTTATGTACTCTGTGTTTTTCTGACTAAGTACACGCGCCAAAAGTCTCAGAAATGGCATGAAATGATGTTTAGAGTGCCAAAATAGCGCTTTAAATCCGTAAGGAAATGTTATAAGTCAGCGCAAAAAACTTACGGATTTTGTGAAAGTAGTGTTTTTGCTTAGGCACAGGAGCAATGAATATATCCAAAAATTAGCGCAAGGCCGAATCCTAGGCTACTTTTTGTACATTTAACTTCTCCACAAAAAATTGATTTGCGCAAGCAAATCAATTTTTGGAGGACTAAATAGTGCTTTGCATTATAGCATCAACGGATTCTTGTTCAGTGATATAACAGAACATACATGCACTATTTAAAATAGCTTTCATATCATCATATGAGATAAATGAAAGAATTTCAGACATCATTAGTTGCTTCGACTCTTTATCATATCTAGTATTGTGTAGTATGTCTCCGATTGTCTCATGAAGTTTATTCGCATACTGAGTTTTTAAGCCATGAGGGATTTGACCATTACTTCTTAGTGTTTTTAGCATAGAGAGGCGAAGATATTGGTCATTGTCAGATGTAGAGTAGTCTTCTATATGTTCATGATTTGTATATGTAACTCACCTTACGCAAAATTGACAAAATCAGTATAAAGGTAGTAAAAGTAAGCGAAATAAAAAAATAAAGTATGTCTAAGAAAATATTGGATATATATTCAGACTATTTAATTTGTCAAAATAAGTATGCAACAGCTACTGGTTTATCAGATTTATTGTCTGGAGATATAAGCCACGACAAGATTACAAAATATCTTAATTCTGAAGATTTAGGATCAAAAGAATTATGGTTATACATCAAGCCAGAAATTAGGAAGCATGAGCTTAACAAGGGATGTGTTTTGATATTAGATGATTCAATAGAAGAGAAACCTTATACGGATGAAAATGAGATAGTAGCATGGCATCACTCTTATGCTAAAGGAAGGCATGTAAAGGGGATAAACATTTTATCGTGCTTAGTTTCGTATGGTGACGTAGTGCTTCCGTTTGGGTACGCACTCATTCGTAAAGATGTTAGTTTTTCTGATATTGAGACAGGAAAAGTACAGCGTAAATCTAGCATTAGCAAAAACCAACATTTTCGCAATCTCATAAAACGATCAACAGAGAACAAAGTGTTGTTTGAGCATATTTTAGCCGACAATTGGTTTGGTTCTAAAGAGAATATGGAATTCATAGAATCGCTTGGTAAAAAGTTTATTATAGGTATTAAATCAAATAGAATTATTGCATTATCATGTAAAGATAAAAAATTGGGGAAGTTTCAACAAATCTCATCATTAGATATGCAGGATGGAGAATCAAAGAAGGTATGGTTGAAAGGAGTATCTTTTGAAGTTTTACTAATCAAAAAAGTTTTCATAAACGAGGACGGATCAACTGGTATTCTATACCTTGCTTCTAATGATACAGAACATGATGCTGCCTATTTGTACGAAATCTATCAAAAACGATGGAGAATTGAGGAATATCACAAATCTATCAAAGAAAATACAAGCTTTGCAAAATCTCCAACGAAAAAGATGCGATCTCAAGCAAACCATATATTTGCTTCAATCGTAGCATTTTGCAAGTTAGAAATTATAAAGGTTGCCACTGCAACCAATCATTTTGCTATTAAATATAAATTGTTAGTAGCAGCGAATATAGCATCTATGAATGAATTGATAAATTTACGCAAAAATAATGCTCTTGCGTAAGGTGAGTATGTAATATGGTGAGTTATATTGGGAAAATAATGATGAAATAACAATTCATCTTCCATATTGCGTAGTATTTGCAGGATATTGATGTAATGTAGCGCTTTTGCAAAGTCATCTTGCGAAATATAGCATAAGTGACTAAGGTGCTGACAATTTAATTGTATTAAAAACAGCATCATAAAGAGTATCAAATAAATCTATAGTTTTTCTAATTTCATTTTTTATCTTAAACCAGTAATGCTCTATAGGATTTAAATCAGGAGAGTAAGTTGGTAAAAATAATATGTAACAACCCACAGATTCAATTAACTCTTTCACTTTAGGATTCTTATGGAAGTTAATGTTATCCATAACAACAGTTTGTCCAGGTTTTAATTCTTTAATTAACATCTCCCTAATATAAGCTTCAAAGACCTCTTTATTGCAATTACCCTCAAATATTACGGGAGCAATAAGATTACAATTACAAAGACCAGCTATCATACTTATTCTAGTTTTATGTTGATACACCTTTTCCCCATAGCACCTTTCTCCTAAAATACTACAACCATATCCTTTACAAGCATTATCTTCTATTCCAGATTCATCAAGATATACTATTTTATCTCTTGTGATGGTTTTTATCTTTTCAATAAATTCATGTCTTAACGGAATATCTCTTTTCGGATGAAGATGAGTTTTTTTTATAGCTATAACCAAGTTTTTTTATCGCCTGTAAGATCGTTGTAGGTGATATATTACACCACTTCTTTGCTAGTTCTTTTGATGTCATAGCAATATTTAATTCAAAAAATTCTTTAAAATCTTCTAGATTTTTGATCTTATGACTGTGACCTTTTTGATAACCACTTGCTGCTTTCAAAGAACCGTGCTTATCTTGCAGAATTTTCCACTTATAGATAGTATCACGACTCACTCTAAATAGTTTACTCACTTTAGTGATTCTTGCACCATTTTCTAATGCTTCTATTACTCTTACCCTAAGTTCTATTGGATATGCTCTTGCCATAATTTTATGCTTTTTATTTCATACTCACTTTTTATATCTTAATTCCTAACTTTTGTCAGTATCTTAGTCACTTATGCTATATCTCCGGCACTATACATAAATTCATATCTTAATGCCTTGTGCAGTTCAAATAATATATTGTGTTTAGGATTGGATCTATTGAATGAAAATGACATTTCAAATATGAATTGATTTTGTTCAAGTCTTTCGCTTAGCAGCTTATACAGCGCTGAGGCCCCGTTGATTCATATCTTGTATATCAAATGTGAAATGATAGTATTTATTGCTTGGAATCTGTTGGAAGATTTTGATAAGAAATCCTGGTTTTATAAGCAGTAGATTATTGCCGCTTAGATTGATTTTATATACTTGGCTTATTATTAAGGGCTTGTAAAATAGCTTTAAGATTTGCGCTGCTTCCAGTGTAAAATAGTTTATTATCACTTATGTTTAAATTAGATACATTGGTTTTTTCGAGTTTTTTAAAAAGTCTATGTAGGTTCTCGGTGGTAAATTGCCACAATCCGCTGTGGGAAAGATCTAAGTGTTCTACATTTGAGTTGCTAATCCAATCTAATATTGCATAGTGTATACCTCTATTATAAAGGCCTGTGTGGCTTAAGTTAAGATAATGTAAATTTCTTGTGGCATATTTTAGAGAAAAATCAAAATTTCTCAATAAAGCTCAGTTCATTTCACAAAGAGCATTAGAGCTAATGTCAATATGTGTTATTTTAGTTCCAATAGTCAGCAAGTCTAATAGTATCAGTAAGTTAGAAACATCTAGTCGCCCTAGGTGGTTGTTGGATAGGTTAATATGAGTGATATTTAAGTTTTTGAATATACTAAATATTGAAGATATATCGCCCTGATTCATATAACCAATATAGTTATGTCCTAGATCAAGAAACTTGACGCTCGAATCTTTCGTCAGCAGCAGTATTGCTCGCAATGCGTTGTTATGCTCCTTCCCAAAGTGATTGTTCCATAGGGTTAGCTTCTCTACACTAGTTTTATACAGCATATTCGACATGATTTTATATATTTTGTAGACCATGCTATTACTAATGTAACTTAACTTGTTGTGGCTAAAATCTAGTGTTTTTACAAGACCTGTTGCGACTGCAGCTTGATAGTCTGTGATTTTTTCAATCAATTCATATTTTTCGAGAGCTGCTAGATATAGTAGGTCGTTTTGCAGTCTGGGGAAAAGCTTTCTTTGTTTAGCTTCTTCTTCCTTTTGTGCCCAGAATGCGCGTTCAATGCGCGCTGTTATTTGATCTTGTGGAGATTGTCCGAAGAATTCATAGTAAGATCTTACCATATTTGCGCTCCTTCTCGGAAATTGTATTGTAATGTTTAATGCTGTTGTTCTCATTGCTTTTATAAGCAACTTATAAAATTTTAGATATTGTGAAAGAAGGTTATATCAATCTGTAGTTGTTCTTTAGTCATAAATGTTTTTCTTGTGCTAAGTCATAGGCGCTGCCTTCATAAGTCACTTGCGCAGGTCTTTTTTGCCTCATTTTCCATGCTTATACTCAATCCCCCAAATAACAGAACATTTTAGCTTCGTCTTGTTTTTAAATTTAAGTATGCTTCTGGCAGCTTTACTTCTAGTGCCGCTAAATTTAAATCCCATCTTAAATTTTCTAAAAATACGCGGCGACTATATGCTGTTATTTGAGAGATTTGGCATTACTTTGTTAATTCCTTCGCAAATATATAATATTTGATTCAGAAATTCACTAGTACTCTCAAGAATCATGCTCTTAAAATCCTCGCGCGAGCACTGACTTGAGCACAGCGCTATACAGAATAAATACCAACTTCTTTATTCATCTGAAGTATACAATATTGCTTATATTTTACTAAATAGCATGTATTGCATCGTTCAACGCATTATAATATTTTTTAATTATTCTTTATTTTTATTTATCACAAATAAATTATAGAAATGGTTGATTTTTTGCTAAATATCTTATGATATAAGGGCGAATGCCAATATGCCGCCGACATTGCAATTCATTTGCGCGAAATTTTATATAATATTACATGATTTAAAAGTTTGTAACAATTCCCTCGCGAAATAATATTATAATTATTGTTTTTTTTGCCTTATAGAGAGTAGCACGTGTTATTTAGTTATACAACGCTACACTTACAATTGTTTATTTTTGACGAATTCATAAAGTTTGGATCCATACAGCACATATGCTGATGGCGACGGATAAATAGGATGTTGTGATTGTAATCTCGTTTATTATCTATAATGTTTAGTCTAAAAGTTTGTAATTATATACAGCTTATGAGTGCGGGCGCTTTATATATTTTTTGTTTGTGTAGTGTCTGTTATAAAGCTGGAAATGTTATACATGCATCTTATGCTAAAATTATGAGAGTTTTCACATAAAGATAGATAAGAGCTGTTCTTGATATTGTTTGAATATTTGTGTAATAGTAAGAGCGCACCAAAGCTTGATGGATCCGTATACCATTGACTCTTTTTTAGAAACGGTTTTAGTGCGCCGTGTCATTCGGCCTAAATGATGTCGCGTGTTGCTATTATCTCTCTCGATACATACTGTGCCAGACTTTCCAATTGTATGACGCTCTTTGGGTAAAATTTTAGAAAAAGCATCCCAATCATCCGTATAAAAATGACATTCTTTCAGATGACTCACTTTGTTGTAGAGCTTTTGGAATGTTGCAGTATCACGATTGCCTGTAACCCAGGCAACTGTTCTCCTTGTACTACGATCAACTGCCTTAATGATCCAAAGCTTGTTTTTTTTGAACCAATAAAATGCCACATCTCGTCGAATTCCATCTCCATAATATCCGAAGAGACAACTGGCTCCTGAGTCTTGCCCATCGCCTCTACTACCCAGCGATAAATTATGGACGGTGAATGCCCTAATATCTTGCCTAACATAGAAAAAGAGCCATTACCAAGACTATATAGTATAACGCATAATGCTTTCTTAACAGCTGTTTGAGGCTTCTTGCCCAGATCGCCCTCAACAAAATTTAGAACATGATCTGCACTTATAACGCTGTACACCCCTCACAATGCCATTCTTTACAAAGACATCAGAGCAACATCCCTTACAACAAACCATAAAACCACTCTTTAGTTTTTAAAAAAGTGATCATATCATACTTCTATCTAATTGTGAAAACTCTCCAGTAATGATATAAAACCATATTTGATCGCAAGGTGACACGCGTTATTATTGTTTGTATCTAGAGCAACATTATTATCAATACCACTTTTGAGAAGTAGTCTAATAATTTCACTACTTCACCCTTCCATAGCAGAGCTTAGTATATGTCCATTTCCTTCTGATGTCGCAAATGCTTCTTTACCAAGAATGTTAAATAGCTCTTTGAAACATCTATGACTTCCACTTTTCGCTGCTAAGTGTAATAATGCTGTTTTATCAACACCATAAAATAACTTACTTAATATTCCTTCTTCGCTAAAATACTTACGTAAATATGAAATGTTATCTGTTTTTACAGTCACTTGCAGAAGATCTTGCTGCGATTTTTTTGAAATAAATTTTGCATCTTGCTCGATTAGATAATTAGTTAATAAATGTCTACCATTGCTTGCCGCGATAAAAAGACTAGATCCTCTGTCAAATGACATATTAATTGTATTAGTCGACATTTTATCTTACATTTAGTAAATTAAATTAGTTATTAAATGGAGATAAGCAATGAACTTAAATCAAAAAATCATCAAACCGAAACTAGGTTTACTTGAATTGGCAAAAAGCCTTGGTAGTATATAATCTGCATGTAAGGCAATGTGTTATAGTAGAGATAGCTATTACAGATTTAAAGAACTATATGAAACAGGAGGAGAAGAAGCGCTATGCGAGATAAGTCGCAAGAAGCCAATAATCGCTAATAGAGTAGATCCTGCAGTAGAAAAAGCAGTAGTTGATATGGCGATAGAGTACAGCATATGGACAACTTAGAGTATCAAATGAGCTGAAGAAGAGTGGTATACTTGTTTCTCCTGGAGGAGTAAGATCGATTTGGTTACGTAATGATTTGAATAATATCAATAAAAGATTGAAAGCCTTAGAAGCTAAGATGGCCCAAGATGGTATTATATTGACCGAAGCACAGCTGCAAGTACTAGAGAAACGCCGTAATGAAAAAGAAGCACATGGAGAAATTGAGACACAACATCCAGGTTATTTAGGTTGCCAAGACACATATTATGTAGGCAATTTCAAAGGGATAGGAAAGGTTTATGCTCAGGTATTTATTGATAGCTACAGTAGATTTGCTGATGCTAAACTGTATACTGACAAAACTGCGATTACTGCTGCTGATATGCTAAATGATCGAGTGTTACCATGGTATGAGAGTCAAGGGATACCGATGCTTCGTATTCTTACAGATCGTGGAGGAGAATATAAGGGAAATATAGAACATCATGCTTTTGAGTTATTTCTCAGTATAGAAGGTATAGAGCATACAACAACTAAGGCATATTCACCTCAAACTAATGGTATGTGTGAACGTTTTAATAAAACTATGAAACAAGAATTCTTTGATACAGCTATGCGTAAAAAGATTTATACATCATTGGATGACTTGCAATTAGATCTTGATATTTGGTTAGAATATTTCAACAATGAAAGACCTCATTCTGGTAAATATTGTTATGGAAAAACACCTATGCAAACTTTTTTGGATAGTAAAAAGTTAGCTGTGGAAAAGAATAATGAAATCTTGTATCTCAGTTACGTATCTGACAGTCAAAACTTAACTGACAAGCAGATATAAAATTTATAACTGTCTGTAAGATCAAATCTTGACTTCTACACTTTTTAAAGAGGCTTTGTACCACTTTAGGTAGTATTTTATATCTTATAGTTCTTCATTAAAGAGATAACGAGTTTTTAGGAGGTAATTAAAAATGGAACTACAAATTCAGGAAGACAAAATGCAGGAGATAGAAAATCTAAGAGAACAGTTAGCGGTGTTTAAAATGAACGGAGCAAATCCAATACTGACATTTGCCAATTCAACATTAGATATGGATATATTGAGAGAAGTTTTTTTGCAAGAGAAAGAACAACTGCTTGCAGAGTATAATAAAGAATATGATAAATATAATATCCTAGAAAAGATCTTTCATATGTTGCACAAGTTATTCGGATCTGAATATAAAGTACACAATATTAATGCACTTGACCAGTATGGCAACAGTGTTATGCACTATGTGTTTGGCTCGCCGGAAATTATGGATCTTGTTGTAAAACAGTGTAATACAGACATCAATGTACTGAATGTTAATGGGGAAAATGCAGCGATGAAAGCTGCTGAATATGGTAGAAAGGAATCATTTGAGTATTTGATGAAGAATGGTGCAGTTATCGATATTGTGGATAATGCAATGCATCAAAATATTTTACATAAGATCGCGATACAATTTAAGGAAAGAGATAGAGATGGACAGATGTATGCGGTAAATATTCTTTCAAAAGAAAAAGGGATTTTGGAACTTTTGCAAGCAAAAGATAAAGATGGAAAAACTCCATTGAATTATGCGCAGGAAAACCACTTAGCAGCCGAGTTATCAGATAAATTTACAAAATTGCTGAAAGAACATAAGCTTGCTTTTGGTGATCATACAAAGAGTTTAGAGAAGCGAGATAACCTTCCATCTAAAAGATCAGTTTAATCTTGCGTGATTTGTCGGTAGTAGATAGTATGCGCCAAAAAGTCTCGGAATAAGCATGAAAATGTTACTTGGAGCGCAAAAATAGCGCTTTAAATCCGTAAGAAAATGTTTTGATAAACGTAAAAACCTTACGGATTTTGTGCAAGCGGTGTTTGCTTAGGCGCATGAGTAATAATATAGCGCGAGTTGCCAATTAAAATTGAGCCCCTAAGGTACTAATTACAGGCAATACGGATCAATAGATCTTTCATAAAATCATCGACAAAACAGTACGTTTATGCAGAAAACCTCTTTCATATGTTATTTTTGTTCATTTGCAAAACACTCAAGTCACATATAGTGCGCTAAAAATCGACCATACAGCAATCAATTAATTGGCAACTCGCGTTAATATATCCAAAAATTAGCACATGGCTAAGTCCTGGGCTAATTTTTGCACATTTAACTTCTCAACAAAAATTGATTTGTTTGCGTATATAAATTTTTAGCGGATAGAATACCTAAACACTGGAGATGCTCTGCTCAACATAGAAAGCACAATATAGATGAATTTTTGAGCTTTGATGGAAAATTAATGGTTGCGGGGGCAGGATTTGAACCTACGACCTTCAGGTTATGAGCCTGACGAGCTACCGAGCTGCTCCACCCCGCGTCAATAGAAATGTTTTGTCTCTAATCAAAGGAACAAAGCATAAAAAGGTGAACACCGAATGTGGAATCTAGCACAGCGCTATATATATTGTAAAGGGTTATTTGAGTTTTACTATATATATTGAAAATTTCCTTTGCTACCAAGTTACATAATTTGCAGAGCAAATTAATAACATCTCTTAAATTTATAATCATTGTTATGATGAATTAATAATGGGATTTGGCATTCCCACTAAAGCAGTATAAAAGAGTCCTGCCATTCAAATTCTCGCGCATGCACTTACTTAAGGCAGTGCCTAATCTTACATCTTCTATATATCGCAAATTTGGATTGTTTGCTTCACATAACAGTCGTGGGATATACATGGGAATTTCAAAAAGTCAGATGTTTTCAGTATATATTTTGTTGGTTATAGGTGCATTGCAAAGCTGATTTGCGATAAATCATAAATCTTATCATTATACTATATAGATAAACATGCTAGAAGATCACATTGCATTGTAATATAACGCGAATTATCTTGTTTTATTGTTAATTATTTATTTTATTGCTCGTTTCTTTTTGTTATGAGATGTTGTATGTGTTGATAGGCTTAAAAAGCCTTATATATTAGATATGGTAGTCTTTTTCTGAAAGCTTTTGTATGCTCTGCGTTTTTGTGCATTTGCTTGATGCAGACTCTGATTCACTTCGATAATTTAGCAGGAAGCTTTGGAAATTTTACAGTCATTAAATTTTTCATTTTAAAAATTATAAAAACTATAGGAAGTACTTTATGAAAGATGAAAATATGTTGAGTGATTTAGTATATCAGCAAGCATACAGCGCAGCTAAAGAAAATGCAGAGGCTCTAAGCAAATTGATACAAGAAGATAAGGAGGAAGTGAAGAAATTGCTGAATAAGCAGGATGATTCTGGTAATACAATACTGCATATTGCGGCACAGTATAACGCAAAGTCGCTAGAATGTCTAATGTATGTATTTAAAGACGATGCATACAAAAGCCTAATTGAAGTGAAAAATAACAATGGCAGAATAGCGTTACACTTGGCTGCTGAGCGTAACTCAGATTCGCTACAACTCTTGATAAATTTGTATGGAAATCAAGTGCTTGAAGTGAAAAATAGTCACGGCAGTATAATTCTGCATATAGCAACGGCTTACGGGAATATAGAAGCAGTAAAGCTCTTGATAAGAGAATTCCAAGAGAAAATGGTCGAGGTGAAAAATAATTATGGCAACACAGCACTGCACAGTGCTGTTAATAATGTAGCTGCACTAAAGTTGTTGTTTGAGAAGTTGTGGGAATTTAAAGAGAAATTGCTTGAAGTGCGAAACAACTACGGTGACACAGTTCTGCACTATGCTATTCATAACCAAGAATCACTAGAATTCTTGATGACAGTATTTGGGGAAAAAGCGCTTGATTTAAAAAATAACTATGGAAGAACAGTGCTGCACTTGGTCGCAGAGTATAAAGCACAGTCGCTAAAAGCTTTAATAGATACTTTTCCAGAAAAGGTAAAAAGATTACTAAAAGAAGTAGATAATGATGGTAACACAGTACTGCACTTAGCTGCTAAGAATGCAGAATCATTGAAGTTCTTGATAGATGAGTTTCAAGATGAAGTGGTAAGGTTGCTTACTGTACAAAATAATCGTAACAGCACTGTACTGCAAGCAGCTGCTGCTCATAATACAAAATCACTAGAACTTTTTATACAAAAATTCGGAAATCTAGTTATACAGGTGCAAAATAGCAGTGGAAGTACAGTGCTGCACTATGCTGCCGCTAATAATAAAGATTCGCTAGCACTTTTGATAGAGATGTTTCCAGATGAAGTAGAAAATTTACTTAGCGCAAGAGACATCTATGGAAACACAGCGCTGCAATTAGCTGTTACTTATAATGCAGAATCACTGCCATCTTTGACAGGTAGATTCCTTGCTCAAATGCTAAATATGAAAAATGCTCGCGGTGATACAGTGTTGCACTTTGCTGCTGCTAATAAAAACTCACTAGAATATTTGATGAGTATGTTTCAAGAGAGCTGGCTTGCAGTAAGGAATATCAATGGTAGCACAGTGTTGCACATTGCCGCCTTTCAGAGGCCAGACTCACTAGAATATTTGATAAAGACTTTTTCAGGCAAAGTAAAAGACTTACTCGAGATTAAAGGTAGAGATGGTCAAACAGCACTACACTTGGCTGCTCAATACAAGTCAAAATCACTAGAATACTTGGTGAATGTATTTGGAGATAAAGTATTTGATTTGAAGGATAACAATGGTCGCACAGCACTTCATGTCGCCAATGCAGACTCATTACAATTCTTAGTGCAGAAATTTGGTGATCGAATAATTGAGGTGAAAAATAAGCATTGGTAATACAGTGCTGCACTATGCCGTTGCTTACATAAAGATTCACTAGCAGCCTTGATAGAGAGTTTTCCAAACGAAGTAGAAAGATTACTTGATGTGCAAAATAATTATGGTATCACAGCGCTGCAATTAGCTATTACTTATCATGCAGAATCACTAAAAGTTTTGATGACAGAGAGATTCGTCCATAAAATGCTAAATATACAAAATGTTCGTGGTGATACAGTGTTGCACTTTGCTGCTGTTAATACAGAATCACTAAAAATTTTGATGAATATATTTCAAGAATACGGGCTTCAAATAATAAATAACGATGGGAGCACAGTGCTACACTATGCTGCCGCTCTAAATAAAAATTCACTAGCAGTCTTGATAGAGATGTTTCCAAATGAAGTAAAAAGCTTGCTTAGCAAAAAAGATTTTCATGGACACACAGTGTGGCACTATACTATCAATAATAAAGATTCGCTAGCACTCTTGATAGCGAGTTTTCCAAACGAAGTAGAAAGCTTGTTTAACGAAGTGTATCATTCAATCGCTCCAAATTTGCGTCAGCTAATAGATAATTGAGAGTTTTCACAATTAGATAGAAGTATGATATGATCACTTTTTTAAAAACTAAAGAGTGGTTTTATTGTTTGTTGTAAGGGATGTTGCTCTGATATCTTTGTAAAGAATGGCATTGTGAGGGGGTGTACAGCGTTATAAGTGCAGATCATGTTCTAAATTTTGTTGAGGGCGATCTGGGCAAGAAGCCTCAAACAGCTGTTAAGAAAGCATTATGCGTTATGCTATATAGTCTTGGTAATGGCTCTTTTTCTATGTTAGGCAAGATATTAGGGCATTCGCCGTCCATAATTTATCGCTGGGTAGTAGAGGTGATGGGCAAGACTCAGGAGCCAGTTGTCTCTTCGGATATTATGGAGATGGAATTCGACGAGATGTGGCATTTTATTGGTTCAAAAAAAACAAGCTTTGGATCATTAAGGCAGTTGATCGTAGTACAAGGAGAACAGTTGCCTGGGTTACAGGCAATCGTGATACTGCAACATTCCAAAAGCTCTACAACAAAGTGAGTCATCTGAAAGAATGTCATTTTTATACGGATGATTGGGATGCTTTTTCTAAAATTTTACCCAAAGAGCGTCATACAATTGGAAAGTCTGGCACAGTATGTATCGAGAGAGATAATAGCAACACGCGACATCATTTATGCCGAATGACACGGCGCACTAAAATCGTTTCTAAAAAAGAGTCAATGGTATACGGATCCATCAAGCTTTGGTGCGCTCTTACTATTACACAAATATTCAAACAATATCAAGAACAGCTCTTATCTATCTTTATGTGAAAACTCTCAGATAATTTACTAATAAGATTCGTGAGTTCAAACAATGTCATAGATTCAGACAATAATATGGATATATACGGCGCAGAAGTTGGAATTGCTATTCCAGGTATTCCTGAAGCACTTTCTTATTATTATCAAGATCATGTGAGCTTTCTGCTAAAATTACGGCTTGAGGATGCCAAACCAGGAGCGCTAAAGTCAATTGATGTTCTTGAAGACAATTATACTTTAAGAGCTGGTAATGAAGATGATACTGCTGCTAAACTTTCGTCTTTTATCATAGCATCTAAAAAAGATACTGTACTCATACCACTTAACATAGGTGGGAAACATTTAGTAGGGATTGCAGCTAAGAAATATGAGGGCGAAGTTGTGCTCTATTATATGGATTCTGAGTTAAATACAGCTCCTGAATCGTTTTTTGCAAATGTTAGTGCAGCTCTAAAATCTAGAGGTTATTCTACTGAACGAATAACTGCAGAAGTAGAAAAACAAAAATACAGTAACTGCGGACCTGAAGTTATAGAAAATTTAACTGCGTTTGCGAGTGGAAAGAAGCGTGTGTCACAAGAAGAAGCGGTACTGAAGCATTCAACTCTATTTGAAGAGTATTTGCTGAAAGATTCTAGCAAAGGGGAAAGCACAAGTGATAGTAGTCCAAATGATATTAGCGCACATGAAAGCATAATCAAAAGCATGCCAGTACTTTCTGAAAGTGCAACTATTTTAGGCAATATGCTTTTCTATAAAATATCCAGAGTTTCTGACATGAAGAAAAGTATTGAACTGAAGATTGCAAATACCAATCTTCTTGTGGATGCGAAAACGCAAGCGCAGCTTATTTACTATTATAAGACTGGTGAATTGCTTCCTAGTGCCCGCAATATGCTAGAAAGAAATTCAGCTGCAATCCAGGAACATTATAAATTCTCTATTGCCAATGAGACATTTGAAGTTTCCATGCCAGATACTTTACTTACGGATGGAAAATTACAAGCGCAAGTATTGCATTATCTTAGAACTGGTGAGTTATTTGATAGCGCTCGCTCTGCGCTTGAGAGTGGTACTGTTAGGGTTATCAGTCAATCTTCCAATATTTCTGAAGAAGAAATGGAAAATACGGTGTCACTTAGAGGTGCGCGCATGCAAAGTAGCGACTCATATAACGATAGCGGTGAAACTCTAGGCTTTTCTACTACACTTTTTACAAACGATAGTACTGATGGATTGCTTTACAGTTTATTAAATCCTTTGTTTCACTTGAGTGAAAATAATGGTTCAGTGTTTTAAGATCTGATATGGCTAAAGCAGTATAAAAGAGCTGTTATATGTAAATGTTAAAGATTTCCTGGATAGAGCAATTATTAGTACGCTGAATATGTTAGCCTAAGCAAATTTTTTCTCTATAGGATTTAAATCTGGAGAATATGGAAGTAGGTAAAGTAAGGTATGACCTTTGAGAGTCTTCCATAGTCCATTCGCAAAAAATTGATTTGCGTAACAAATAAATCTTTTGGCGGATAGACTTTTTTACGGATTTAAAGCGCTATTTTGATACTCGGGGCGCTATTTTATGCGCGCTTCCGAGACTTTTTGGCGCGTACTAAAGAGCAATAAATGCAATAAATACCTTTGAAATTTGTGCTAACCACTTCAACTAAAAAACGCTAGTGATAAAATGCTATACGCCAGGTATTTTAAGATGCTTTAGTCTCTGCACCAGCAGACTCATCATCACGGCCAGAAATAGAAAGAATTGCAAAGTTATCATGAGAAATAGGCGTAACTCCAACAGGTAATTTAATATCTACTATGTGAACGGAATTACCTATCTCTAGGTTTTCTAGATCCACTTCAATGAATTCTGGAATGTTCAAATCATTGCAATAACAAGTCACAGACCTTGTTGCAACGTTTAATACTCCTCCTTTCTTAATGCCTGGGCATTTAGATTCATTAAGGATCTTTACACGTATAGAGACTCTTACGCTCTCGCCCTCTCTAATCTCCTGAAAATCTATATGTTCAGGAAAATCAGTAACGGGGTGTAATTGAATATCTCGCAACAAAACCACGTGAGAACGCTCCCCTAGTTTGATTTCTATCACTCTGGATTGCATACCACCTTTATGGTATTCCTTTATGAAATCTCTACCATATAAAGAAATCATAAGCGGAGAAAGACCGCCATATACTATCGCAGGAATACGCCCAGCACGTCTAGTAGCTCTGGCTGCTCCTTTTCCACTAGCAGATTTTTGTTCTGCAACAAATGATATTCTAGAAGACATACTTTTAACCATACAAATGAACACTACACCCGAATAAGCATAAGCAAAACACGGGTAATAACAATGATATTAATTCCTCTATCCGTCAAAAATTGATTTGCTGCGCAAATAAATCTTTGCGGAAAATTAAATGTACAAAAATTAGCTTTTAGGCGAGGCCATACGCTAATTTGTGGATATATAATTTATCCAATGCTTGTAAATAACTACTTAACAAAATCTATAAGATTTTTTGCAATTTTGCTACTTTTTCTGCTGGATTCTGCGCTGTCATTGCTTGCAGCCAAGATAAATCCTATATTCGTTAGAGTTATGACGCAGGCGACTAATTCAAATTAGCTGATATGGAATTGGCTTGCCAGTAGCGTCTAAAGCTAATTTTCCATCATCAAATTTTGCGGCAATAAAATTACCATGTCCAAGCCTCGCACCCTTATACATCACAGGTTTGACTTCTCTTCCGTCAATCTTTTTTAACGCAGCAGCTTTCCCACGATTGCTGATGTTATTCTTGGAACCACCCTTCGGAGCCATATCACAGACCTCGTAAATTTCTTTCATTTAATAAACTGCCATACCGCTAAACAAGCAGGGAATTGCAAATTTCAACCCACGGATTTTCTCATTCTTCTCATAAGAAGTCAAGTGAGTTATATAATCTATAAAAAAGAGTAATCACGTATGACAAAACAATAAACTATTACTTGTCTTTATACATATATCTATTTTGCAAGCTAATCAGATATTGTTCAAACATCATATCTCTTTGTAATGAGATAAAATCACGCTGTATAAGACCTTTAAGCGAATCAACATCATTTCCTTTGCGTTCTTCTATGCTTAATAATTTAAAAACTATGTAATCATCAGAATCTTCAAACATTTTAGAAAATTGTCCTTGCCTCATAGTTAATATTAATTGAGTAAAATTTTCACTAAGAGTACTTTCATCACTTTGAATAGCAAACTTTTCTCTATATTTTGATACTAATTCTGGCAAATCACCTTCGCTTGAAAGTTTTACTTTCTGCATGAGCTCATTGGCAGTGTTACGCATTTCTTTATCTTTCCAAATTGACTGTAGCTCTTCCTTTATGCTGTCAAAATCTCGTATTGAAGAGGTTTGCAGAGATTCTATCTCATAAAATAAGTACTCGCCTTGAGTACCTGCAACTCCATTTCTTTCTTTAGGGTCATGCTTTGTAAAAACATCCTCCACTAATGACATCGGAATATGCTGCAAATTGTTATCACCATCTATTAACTCAGCAGTTTTTACAACCAAGCTATATTTTTTCGCAACATCAGATATAGGCAGTTTGTCATACAAAAAGTCTTCAGACACTAAAGCTTTTAATTCCTGAAAAGCTTTGAATCGTTTTTCATCCTGTATCATTGCGATGAGCTCTTCCTCAGATTCTTCAAATGTTTTTTGCCCTTCAGGTAAGGAGGTCTCTACAAAAAAGATGTGCCAACCAAAAGATGTATTAATTGGTTTGCTAACATCTTTTTCTTTAAGCTGAAAGATAATATCTGATAACTCTTGTGGCAACATATCTTTAGTTACTATACCAAGCTCAAATGACTCTTTCGCTAGATTCATACTACTTGCAATTTCTTCGATACTTTTGCCGCTTTTAATTTTATTATATGCATTAAGTGCTTCTTGCTCTGTTTTGAATACCAATTGTTTTACAAATCTCCTATTTGGATGTGTAAATAAATGAGCGCTATTATGATATAATGACTTTATGTCTTCCTTTGAAACAGAAGCATCCGGAGTAATATCATTAATATCGATACTTAGATAAGATATATAACGCTTGGCTGGCATTGTAAATCTGTCTGGATCATTTTGATAAATACTGTATAAATCCGCATCTTCTGGAATTTTTGTAATCTGGATGG
Organism: Candidatus Lariskella endosymbiont of Hedychridium roseum; assembly: GCF_964020185.1. Taxonomy (NCBI): domain Bacteria; kingdom Pseudomonadati; phylum Pseudomonadota; class Alphaproteobacteria; order Rickettsiales; family Candidatus Midichloriaceae; genus Candidatus Lariskella; species Candidatus Lariskella endosymbiont of Hedychridium roseum. The sequence goes on from NZ_OZ026538.1 coordinate 165,612, forward strand.
CTGCTTTATTTATTTTAAATACTTCCAACTGACGAACGCCGTAAATAGCAACAAAAAGCTGATTTATCAGCTCTTGATTATCTAATCTTCCAGATGAAAATATAGTGGCTAGCTGCTGCTCAGAGATCATATCTTTTGTTCTTTGTATGAACTCTGCTTCAGCAACGCTGTGGCTATTAAAATATTTGTCCCATAATTCTTTGCTAAATTTTCCATCCTTTTGAAAATATGGATCATTTGCGATACGATACTTTACAGAATCATCGCTCAGCAGCAAATCTAACCTTTTACTTTCCTGGAGCAACACTGCGCTCCTTATTATATCTCCAAGAGCTTGATTCCTGCGTTCTTCTAGATTTTGTCCCCCTTGCAAATCTTCCGGCATAACAGCTGCGCGCTTTTCAATCTCAGCATTCAGCCCTTCTTTAGTATACTTTATATCGCCGATTTTTAATACGTATTCTTCTTTTTTGAAAAAGGCTGTGATGGTTCCTGCGGAAATAAAGATCAAAATACCTAAAATTAACAATACTTTGATAATAATACTATTGACACCTTCTCTGAGTAAATTTAGCATCTTTTGGAACCAAGATATTACAAGTAGTAGTAGATTATAAAAGCAAAATACTAGCATTAGTTCAGTGCTTTACTAGGTATAGGAGAATACATCATATTAAATGAAGATGGAATAAAAAATTCGAGAGTTTTCACATAAAGATAGATAAGAGCTGTTCTTGATATTGTTTGAATATTTGTGTAATAGTAAGAGCGCACCAAAGCTTGATGGATCTGTATACCCTTGACTCTTTTTTAGAAACGATTTTAGTGCGCCGTGTCATTCGGCATAAATGATGTCGCGTGTTGCTATTATCTCTCTCGATACATACTGTGCCAGACTTTCCAATTGTATGACGCTCTTTGGGTAAAATTTTAGAAAAAGCATCCCAATCATCCGTATAAAAATGACATTCTTTCAGATGACTCACTTTTTGTAGAGCTTTTGGAATGTTGCAGTATCAATAATGCTTTCTTAACAGCTGTTTGAGGCTTCTTGCGCAGATCGCCCTCAACAAAATTTAGAACATGATCTGCACTTATAACGCTATACACCCCTCACAATGCCATTTTTTACCAAGCTATCAGAGCAACATCCCTTACAACAAACCATAAAACCACTCTTTAGTTTTTAAAAAAGTGATCATATCATACTTCTATCTAATTGTGAAAACTCTCAAAAATTCATGCTATATTTGAGTAATTTACAATTTTAACTAATAGTGAAAGCATATGGTTTTATTGATATCTTGATTTTGAGGGGGAAATGAATAAAAGCGCTGTAGTTTTATTAAGTGGAGGATTGGACTCTGTGACTGCACTTGCACTTGCAAGTTCTGAAGGATTTGAGGCATACTGTATCAGCTTTGATTATGGACAGAGACATCGTGTAGAACTTGAGTGTGCTGCTAAGGCTGCTAAACAGTTTAATGTATTAGAGTATAAAGTAATACATATAGATCCATATACATTCAGCGGTTCTGCTTTAACATCTGAACGGAGTGTTCCTAAACGTATTGACTTTTCACATTTGAGTAGTTGCGAGACTGCTGTTACATATGTTCCGGCGAGAAATACTATATTCCTTTCGTATGCACTTGGATATGCTGAGATCAATGATAGTGATTATATTTTTATAGGAGCAAATGCTGCAGATTATTTTAATTATCCTGACTGCAGGTCTGAATATATAAATGCGTATGAAAGCATGGCAAACCTTGCGACTGCCAGAGGTATATCAGGAAGAAAATTGCAGATTAAAGCGCCATTCTTGACAATGAAAAAGTCAGAGATAATTAGTATTGGGCTAAAGCTAGGAGTGGACTATGCATTGACAAGTTCATGTTACCATGCTACAATAGTCGGTCGCGCTTGTGGCGTATGTGATGCATGTTTGTTAAGGTCTGTTGCCTTTCACGAAATTGGAATGGAGGACCCGCTGTTTTATGAATGTGAAGCTTCTTCAGGGATGTGATTCTGAATTAAAATAAAAGGAGTTTCTATTTTTGCACAGCTAGATGGCTACTATCAAAGTCGATATATGCCATTCTTTCCTCATAGAGTTAGTGCTCGTAAGAGATATGCGAGAAAAGTATTTTATGCAGAAGAATTAGAAAGTTAAGGATAATGCTTTTTTGTACTCGCTAGATATATTCATGATGAAAGCTTGAGGTTTCTGCGCATACAAGCTGTGGTGTGCGAATATGGATATAGATCTTGTTATCCTCATCATTACCGAGAGCGTCTCTCTGATAAATGAAGAGTTGATGTTTCTTGTGTTATATACGAAGTTTAGTTTCAAAAAGAGTGGAGAAGGATAGGTGTACATGTGTATAAGAAAATACATAAGGAGCATTGCGATGACGCCAATTTTGAAAAGTATGATGAGTATATTCATTGAAAGGTCAAGTTTTCATTAGGTGTAATACACACTGTGTTTATAACTATTAGTATGGTTTTCAAGTAATTCTTCTTAGTTATATAGTGCGTCATTGTAACCCCAAGCTCTCATATTCGTGTGATTCATCCTTTGTTCAGAAGTTTTATTTATGTGGGTTTTAATATAATGTGTCCGATATTGCTTTTTAAGAAGGATAACACTAGATATTATTTGGTTAATCTAAATACAACTGAATACAAGCTATATGCAAATTTTAAAGATGTTGCCAGGTTGTATGATTGATTTGGCATTCATCACGCTTATTTAATAAATTAATAAATATTTGATTAAAAACGTTACGCGGTATTTTGCTCTGATTATATAATACTTATAAATCTAGAATGTGGGGCAATGATGCAAATTTGCGCAAAAATGCCACCTCTCTTTTGGAATTTTAAAATATAATATATAATTATTGATCATTTGCCACTTAACAAGATCATAAACGAAACTCTTTTGATATTATGCAGCCTGATAAATTTCCTATCACACCTAGTGGATATAAAAAACTAGAGACAGAGTTACAGCACCTAAAAGTTGTTGAGAGGCCAGCTGTCATTAATGCGATCGCAGAAGCTAGAGCGCATGGCGATCTTTCTGAGAATGCTGAATATACCGCTGCGCGTGAAAAGCAAGGTTTTATAGAGGCTAAGATACTTGACCTTGAAAACCAAATTAGCAGAGCGATGGTAATAGATATGAGTGATTTTAAGGGGACTCAAGTCAAATTCGGCGCTAGAGTTACTTTGCTTGATGAAGAAAGTGAAGCAGAAATAGTATATACTCTTGTTGGCAATTACGAAGCTAATTTAAATGAAGGACGTATCTCTATAGATTCACCTTTAGCTAAAGCGTTAATAGGTAAAAATAAAGGAGATAATATAGAAGTAACAACGCCAAGAGGGACAAAATATTATGAAATCATATTGGTAGAATATGTGTAGGTAGCGCTTTATTTTGAGCTTACTATTCATACAATCTAACATTGTGCTACATATTTGTCATGATAAGCTCATTAAAAAAATCTTGATACCTTAGAATTTGTTGTGTTATCGTCTCATTACTGGCAGTTGTCTCCGTATTGTCACAGTTGATTGCTCTCTTGAGTCTTGTGCGCTTTATTTTTATGTGTGCATCTTTAGTGCTGTTGTCTTGTTTTGGATGAGACTTGAGGTTTTATCCTGCTGTGCTTTTATGGTGGAACTGGAATATTTGTAATTGGAGAGAAGTAAATGCGATTTTTTAGCAGTCTTAGGTCATTTGCCTCGAGCAACTATTTTGCTTTTTGTGCTATTATGTTGATTTTGTTATATTCAGGGAGTGTAGCGTTCGCTGCAGCACCTTCTGCACCAACAAATGATGCTCTAACGCAAGCACTGTGCGCAGCTATTGGGTTAGTGCAAGGTGCACCTGGTAAAGCTATAGCAATTATAGTTATTATTTCTGTCGCCCTTGGTATGTTCTTTGGAAAGGTAAGTTGGGCGCTCGGCATTATGATATGTGTTGCAATGGGTATATTGTTTGGAGCGGAAACTGTTGTGCAAACAATTACTGGGAATACTGGTGCTATATGTCCACCTGGTACTCCGTAATAGCAAAGTAGCAACATGTCTACTTTTCTCTTCCAGTTAGATAGAATCTGTTATTTGAATAGATGATGTTTAATTTTGATGCCACATATGCTACATTTGTAGCGCATGTGGCTGTTTTGTGCATATCTTAATTCAGTAGCTTTAGTGTTTGTTATTCATAATTCAAATTTGAGTTTGCTACTCAGTTATTTATATTAAGCACTGCAGGTAAAGTCACTTTCGCAGACCTTTTTGTCCTTTCCATATTAATACCAACTCACCAAATAACAGAACACTTTAGCTTCGTCTTTTCTTTTAAATTTAAATGCACGCATGGTCGCTGTACTTCTAGTCTAGCTACACTCAAATCTAATCTTAAATTTTCTAAAAATACGCAGCAAGTATATGTTGTTATTTGTGCTAGTTGGTATTACTTTGTTAATTTCTTCGCAAATATATAATATTTGATTCGGAAATTCACTTGTGCTCTAAAAATCATGAACTTAAAATCCTAGTGCGGTACTTATTAAGGCAGTGCTTAATAAGCAATATGTGTAGAGGATTTTTTGCAGAGTAGATATATAGCAACGGCTACTAAAGTGGCATTTCTCTTTATCTTGCAGAAAAAATTTGCCATACATTCATGTTATTAATCAGCAACTCTGGTTAGTAATAATTTTTCATATATTGATTGCATATTATGTCTTATCTATATTCTGATCATTTTGTTGTTTAGCAAAATTCAAGTTTAGATGGCAGTTTTCAATTTTTAATTTTACTTGTATTAGTTATATATGTTAGTGTTTTTACCTGAAGCTATAGCTTTAGATGCGCTATTAGAGCAATCTTAAGTGGTATCATTTTTTGATAAGATATAGTTGAAAGCTGATGGAGCACTCAAGAAAACTATGGATAAGATACTTGATCTAAATCTGACAAATGCCAGGAATTCTATAGACAGGATTATACGAAGATCTGCAAAGCGTCAGGATGTGTTTTTTGCAGTTGGCATCTTATGTATCATCTCTGTGTTGCTTTTCCCTGTTCCACCGCTTTTGCTAGATCTATTGCTAAGCACTTCTCTGACGTTTTCAGTGCTCATATTAATGACTGTGCTTTTTATAGATAAGCCGCTTGAATTTAATGCATTTCCTAGCTTGCTGCTGGTTGTGACTATGCTTAGGCTTTCATTAAATGTTTCAACAACTAGATTAATACTCGCAAATGGACATCTTGGTACAGATGCTGCAGGTCATGTTGTAAGAGCGTTTGGTGATTTCATGATGCAAGGTTCAATCATGATAGGGATTATTATCTTTACAATACTGACAATAATCAATTTCGTTGTAATTACAAAAGGATCAGGAAGAATTGCAGAAGTTGCTGCAAGATTCAGTTTAGATGGAATGCCTGGTAAACAGATGGCAATCGACTCTGATCTATCTGCTGGGTTGATAGACGAAGCGCAAGCAAAAATGAGGAGGCAGCAATTAGAAGGTGAAAATACATTCTTTGGTGCAATGGACGGTGCAAATAAGTTCGTAAGAGGAGATGCTGTTGCTGGGATATTAATCATTTTCATCAACTTAATAGGCGGCATTATCATAGGTATATTACAGAAAGATATGACGTTTGATAAAGCGATGCACACTTATACAATACTGACAGTTGGTGACGGTCTTGTGACTCAAATTCCTGCGATTATAGTATCAATCAGTGCAGGTCTCTTAGTTACAAAATCTGGAGTCAGAGGTTCTGCTGATAAAGCAATAATAGGACAGCTGATACAATATCCAAAAGCTCTATCAGTAACAGCTGGTTTGCTTTTATTTATGGCATGCATACCAGGGATACCAGTTGCTCCTTTTTCTACATGTGGTGCTATTATGGCTACTATTTCCTACTTCTTATATAAAACTGGAAGGCAAGCTGCGGGTGGAGAAATTGAGCTTGAAGGAGAAAGTGGCGCTGAATCTATGCAAATGGCGGGCTCAGCACAGGCTCAGCAAGAATCAGTAACATCTGAACAAGTAGGTAACATAGATAATATAAAACTAGAGCTAGGTTATGATCTATTGCCTTTAATCAATAATACAAATTTCAAAATTACTGACCAAATTAAAGGTCTTAGAAAGCAATTGCTCAAAGATCTTGGATTTACTATGCCATCTGTCAGAATACAAGATAATATTCAACTACCTCAGGATACATATATAATTAAAATTAAAGAAATAGAATGTGGTCGCGGTGTAATCAAGCCTAATAAATTGATGGTTATGGAATCAAAGGGTGGTGACATAGACATGATGGGAGATGAAACCAGAGAACCAGCATTTGGACTCTCTGCAAAGTGGATAGATGAAATTGCAAAAGATGAAGCGCTGCTCAAGGGATATACTGTTGTTGAACCTTCTGTTGTAATAGCAACACATCTTACAGAGGTGATAAAAGAGAATATATCAGAACTTATAACATACGTAGATACTCAAAGATTATTAGATACTCTTGCGCCTGAACAAAGGAAACTAGCTTCTGAGATAATACCTGTTCATGTGTCAGTAATAGTTGTGCAGAGAGTAATACAGGGGCTACTGAGTGAGGGGATATCGATTCGTGATTTTGCAACCATTCTTGAAGCAATAGCAGAAGTATCTACAGGCGTACCTCCTAACTCACAAAATGCAACAAAGATTGTAGAACATGTTAGGGTTAGGATTGCTAAGCAGATTTGTAATGCAAACATGAACGACAAAGGATATATTCCGATCGTTGTGCTTTCACCAGCTTGGGAGCAGGCATTTAGAGAGAATATAGTTGGAGAAGGTGACAATAGGCAGCTTGTCATGCCACCTAGCAAACTGCAAGAATTTGTAGGATTAATTAATGCAGAATTTGAAAAGCATGCAGTGAATGGTGAAGTACCTGTGATTCTAACTTCTCCGATGCTAAGGCCATTTATTAGAGCAGTCGTCGAAAGATTCCGCTCGAATATCGCAGTGATGTCACATAACGAAATTCATGCAAAAGCGAAGCTAAAGACGCTTGGTCAGATATAGGGCTCCTTGAGGTTGCAAGCCGCTTGTATTGATAGGGTTTTAGCTATATCAATACAGAATCTATTAAAAATAGCATCAGAAATTGCAAAAAAACAATTGCAAATGCTGTAAATTGATGTATATTCTCCTCGGGTTTGATACGTTTTAAGGATTTTTTCATGGAGACATCCTCAAAGTGGTTGTTTCTGTAGAGGCTGTTGTTCCACTTTTATTAGATGTTTTTATAGATCTATAAATGTGAGTTTAGCTGGTGAAAGGAATTTACCTTATGTGTATTGATCTTTTGTGCTTTATTTTATCGGCGCTAATTGTGCAGTTATAGGTATATGTATAGTTCTGGGAAATTTTTGTATCTTGACCATTTTTAATTAAGGCTCGCTAGTAAGCGGGCTATTTTTTTGCTATATATAGCAGTTTTAACTAAATTCTTCCGTGCCGGTTTTTATTATAGGAGACTTAAGAATGGTATCGAATAACAACGTTAACATCAGGGCCATGCTTTTTATGGCGCTTAATGCTATAAGCCTTGCTTCTCTTTATGCAACAATGAAGTTCATTACAGGTTCAGTTAACTCTAACCAGGCTACTTTTCTATATAAATTCATAATACTGATTTTTATTCTGCCATGGATCTTTTATAAAGATGGAATAAATGCAATTAGAACTCCAAACGTAAAGTTACATCTATTGAGAAGCGTATTTAGTGCGGGCGGTTCTCTAAGCATGATGTACTCGCTAAAGTTTCTAAAATTGCTAGATGTTACAGCTCTTACGCACCTTGAGCAGATGCTTTGGATAGTTGTTGGTACTGTTTTTTTCAACGAGCGCATCACGACAACAAAAATAGTTGCTGTGTTACTAGCATTTTTTGGTGGTTTCATAATAGTAAAGCCGGAAGCTTTGCATAACCTCATTTCTCAAGATAAAGTTGTCGCAGAGTTTAATAAAGGATATTTATTTATTTTTCTGACAGTTGCGCTCTGGGTTGTGAACAGTTCTCTGGTGAAACTTTTAGGGAATAGAAAGGCAACTAATAAAGCACAGTTATTCTATGTAATGCTCTTTGCGTCTTTATTTTCATATTGCGTCGCATTTGTAGAATGGAAGCATTTTGCCGTGGTGAGTTGGTTCTTTATACCATATCCAGGAGGGTTTAATGCAGCTTTTGATGCTAATTTGGGCTTGAAAGAGATAGGATTAATTTCTATTGCTTCTCTCTTTTATTTAATTCACAGTGTTGCTTTTTTCCAGGGAATGAAAGGCGATATGACATCGATAGCACCGCTTGTATATCTAAAGTTAGTTTGCTCAGGTTCGCTTGGATATATAATATGGCGAGAAGTTCCTAAAATGGCGGTATCTTATGTTGGGTATGCAATGATTATAACAGCTGGTATTTTAGTTGTGATAGCTGAATATAGAAAACAGAAGCAAACCAAGCAAACTGAAATATTGAATGCTGGACTTAATGAAGCGTAAACGGTAGATTGCGCTTTTTATGTAGTTATATGTGATATGGTTAACACCCTCGCCTTTAGGCGAATACTTTAGTATTAGTTATCTAGGAAATGTGCTAAGGGAGGACGAATGGAATATAGGAGATGATCCCACAGCCTATATGACCTAAAGTATCATATAGTATTTTGTACTAAGTATAGGTATAGAGTTTTAACTAGTATAGGTATAGAGTTTTAACTGGGCAAGTTGCGATTAGAACTAGGGAAGTAATCCGAGAAATATGTGCTGCTAATTACATAAATATAATTAGTGGCAGTATGAGTCCTGATCACGTATAGCATAAGTGACTAAGGTGCTGACAATTTAATTGTATTAAAAACAGCATCATAAAGAGTATCAAATAAATCTATAGTTTTTCTAATTTCATTTTTTATCTTAAACCAGTAATGCTCTATAGGATTTAAATCAGGAGAGTAAGTTGGTAAAAATAATATGTAACAACCCACAGATTCAATTAACTCTTTCACTTTAGGATTCTTATGGAAGTTAATGTTATCCATAACAACAGTTTGTCCAGGTTTTAATTCTTTAATTAACATCTCCCTAATATAAGCTTCAAAGACCTCTTTATTGCAATTACCCTCAAATATTACGGGAGCAATAAGATTACAATTACAAAGACCAGCTATCATACTTATTCTAGTTTTATGTTGATACACCTTTTCCCCATAGCACCTTTCTCCTAAAATACTACAACCATATCCTTTACAAGCATTATCTTCTATTCCAGATTCATCAAGATATACTATTTTATCTCTTGTGATGGTTTTTATCTTTTCAATAAATTCATGTCTTAACGGAATATCTCTTTTCGGATGAAGATGAGTTTTTTTTATAGCTATAACCAAGTTTTTTTATCGCCTGTAAGATCGTTGTAGGTGATATATTACACCACTTCTTTGCTAGTTCTTTTGATGTCATAGCAATATTTAATTCAAAAAATTCTTTAAAATCTTCTAGATTTTTGATCTTATGACTGTGACCTTTTTGATAACCACTTGCTGCTTTCAAAGAACCGTGCTTATCTTGCAGAATTTTCCACTTATAGATAGTATCACGACTCACTCTAAATAGTTTACTCACTTTAGTGATTCTTGCACCATTTTCTAATGCTTCTATTACTCTTACCCTAAGTTCTATTGGATATGCTCTTGCCATAATTTTATGCTTTTTATTTCATACTCACTTTTTATATCTTAATTCCTAACTTTTGTCAGTATCTTAGTCACTTATGCTATACATATATTAGCATTGGTTCCGCCTAGTATATCAATATCTAAAGCTGCGCAATATATTAAAGGTATAAGTAGCCGTAAGTTGCTACAGGAATTTGCACTGCTCCGTAAGCGGTATTGGGGACAACATCTTTAGGCCAGAGGGTATTTTGTTGTGACAGTTGGCAATGTGAATTCAGAAGAAGTGCAAAAATATATAGAACAGCATGAGGAACATCACAAAAAAGATGATTTTAGAATATCAGAGTTTTAGCGTTTACGCTTTTAATCTGCTTTGCAAGCGTTACATAAACTACCGCGCTTTAGCCGGTAGTAATTGATGTGTACGCAATTGATAGTACAATTTCTTGCTATAGCGTTATCTGTGTGTTACAAGTCATAAAAATGCTTGTGTTTTCATTAGTATATAATGTATAAGTAACATTCCTCCAAGTGTTCAAACGCACTTTGGTGATCGATTTTTTTGGTGTCATAGGCTTTTTTGGCATGCCTATGGCGCCGCTTATGCTTGTTGAAGAATTAAACAAATGTTCGAGGGAAAAATGCCTAAATTAAAAACAAAAAGTAGTGTCAAGAAGCGGTTTAGTCTTACTGCAAGTGGGCACGTTCGTTCTAGCCAAGCTAATAAACAACATAACATGCGAAAGCGTAGTAAGCGGCAGTTGCGTATGCAAAGAGGAACTGTGGTGCTCTGCGCTGTAGAGGAAAAGAGAATATATCAATATATTCCTTATACCAGCGCTTTATAGATTTTATGAAAATACTAAGAAGAGAGTTGTATGGCTAGAGTGAAGAGAGGTGTGACTGCTAGAGCGCGTCATAAGAAGATACTAAAGATGGCTAAAGGTTATAGAGGCAGGGCTAAGAGCTGCTTCCGTATTGCTGTAGAGAAAGTGGAAAAGGCACTTGCCTATTCTTATAGAGACCGTAGAAATAAAAAAAGAGATTTTCGTGCTCTTTGGATTCAGCGCATTAATGCTGCGAGTAGAGAGCATGGTATTGTATACTCACAATTTATAAAGGGCGTCAAGCTTGCTGGCATGGACTTAAACAGAAAGATGCTTTCTGAGATTGCTATACATGACAGAGAAGTGTTTGCAGAAATAGTTGGGAAGGCGAAGGAAGCGCTTGCTGTTGCTTGAATAGTTTTTGCGTAATTAGTTTGAGCTACTACTTTATTTATCTTTGTAGTTCGCATTAAAAAGCTTCTTTCTTAAAGTAATGATCGATTTTAGTGATTGCTATTAGTTAGTCGCCTGCATCATAACTTTTGAAACACACTATTTATTTCGGCCTGCAAGCAATTATGCTGCACCGAAAGTCCAGCAGAAAAAGTAGCAAGAGAGCCTTATGGATTTTGTTAAGTGGTATTTGCTAAGTACTGGACAAATTATATATCCGAAAACTAGCGTAGTGCCACGTCTTTAGGATAATTTTTGTATACTTTAATTTCCTGAAAAAATTTATTTGTGCAGCAAATCGATTTTTGACGGGCAGACTGGTTTAGTATGTGTGAATTGTATAATTGTTCTGTAAGTGGTGTCTGTTTAAGTTCTGCTGCAGGTCTACTGGGTAATAATGTCAGTTTTATTTAAGAGAGTTTTCACAATTAGATAGAAGTATGATATGATCACTTTTTTAAAAACTAAAGAGTGGTTTTATGGTTTGTTGTAAGGGATGTTGCTCTGATATCTTTGTAAAGAATGGCATTATGAGGGGTGTACAGCGTTATAAGTGCAGATCATGTTCTAAATTTTGTTGAGGGCGATCTGGGCAAGAAGCCTCAAACAGCTGTTAAGAAAGCATTATGCGTTATGCTATATAGTCTTGGTAATGGCTCTTTTTCTATGTTATGCAAGATATTAGGGCATTCGCCGTCCATAATTTATCGCTGGGTAGTAGAGGCGATGGGCAAGACTCAGGAGCCAGTTGTCTCTTCGGATATTATGGAGATGGAATTCGACGAGATGTGGCATTTTATTGGTTCAAAAAAAACAAGCTTTGGATCATTAAGGCAGTTGATCGTAGTACAAGGAGAACCGTTGCCTGGGTTACAGGCAATCGTGATACTGCAACATTCCAAAAGCTCTACAACAAAGTGAGTCATCTGAAAGAATGTCATTTTTATACGGATGATTGGGATGCTTTTTCTAAAATTTTACCCAAAGAGCGTCATACAATTGGAAAGTCTGGCACAGTATGTATCGAGAGAGATAATAGCAACACGCGACATCATTTATGCCGAATGACACGGCGCACTAAAATCGTTTCTAAAAAAGAGTCAATGGTATACGGATCCATCAAGCTTTGGTGCGCTCTTACTATTACACAAATATTCAAACAATATCAAGAACAGCTCTTATCTATCTTTATGTGAAAACTCTCTTATTTAAAAGGTATGTGTTACCTTTTCAGTGCTAAATCTACTTTGTTATATATTGTTTTTTTGTATTATTGCTAGACTAGACACTATGCATTCGAGCGATTCTCCTTCTTTACTAACTTATTTTTGGCAGAAGCTGTTGTTATGCTGAGCAATCTTTCATATTAAATAACGTGGATGATTTACTCATTTAAGATGTGGTGTTGCAAGAGCGCGCTGAGAGTAGGTAGCTATGATTTTGTTAAATTGGTTAACTATATAGCTAAAGTGTGATAAAATAGGCATTGCAAAAGAGTATTTAGAATAAATTTTTCTTCGCTTGAAATCGGCAATACAATTCCACTTTAGGCGAGATGCTGACTTAAAATTTATCAAAAGACAAAGTTTAGCATAACTCTTTTATGCTGCATTAGCTATGACATTTTTTGCAAGGTAAGTTTGTTTTTATATTAGACTTCTTCTTAAAACTTGCTTCCAGTTTAGGCAAGTGCAAGGAGCATACGTGGTGCTCGGATGACAGTGCAGACTAAGTACATGAACATCTTTAGCCAAAGGAAGCGACAAAGCAAATTGGCTGCTATAATAAACGTTTTTAAGAAGAAATCTATACAATGTAGTTATATCGTTGAGTCTATTCCTGCTACTTAATGTGGTTATTCTACATAAGATTACGAATTTAATTACATAACAATATAAGTTTATAGTATTCTGATGTTATCCTTTAGCTTTCCACATGTTTTAATAAATTGAATTAAGTTTTTATGGATAATTTCTTTAGATGAAGAGAATAAGTCTATAGTTAGTATGTGATTATTATTAATCAGTTGCTTATCGTGTGCAGCTGCTTGTTTTGTATGCTGATTTTAAACGAAACGTAGAAGATGAGACTATGGTAAAAATTACAAAGAGCGTTGTTTCTTTTTTGCTATATTTTGTTAAAAGACAATGGCTTGGTTTTACTCTAATAACAATCTCTGCTACCAGTGCAAGCATAATAAATAATTCAGTTTGGCCCTACATGATTGGGATTTTAGTGGATTTCTTTAGCACTCTTGATAGGATTGAAGAGAATGTATTCATTGCACTCTCTGCTCCGCTTAGCGTCACGCTTTTTTGCTGGATATTCATGGAATTGATGCAGAGGACTAAGGGAGTGTTGCTTGCAAATGTTGCTCCTAAGTTTGAAGCAAATATAAGGATGTTTGCCTTTAATAGAGTGATAAAACATACATATGAATATTTCACAAAAAAACATACAGGAGCAATTGCGCATAGGATAGATGATTTACCGCGTACAGCGAAGTTGATAGTAGACGATACATTGACAGTTTTTGTTCCGCTAGTCATGTCAATTATAATTTCCTCAGTAGTAATATCTATACATAGTATCACACTTGCTTTTTGCTTCATTGGCTGGCTTGTCATATATTTTTCTCTAAGTGTTTTCTTTTGTATTAAATCAACAAAGTATTCCTATCTTCATTCAGCAGCGAAGGCTGCAGTTCAAGGTGTGATAGTAGACAGTATCACAAATCATTTGAGCATTAAAATATTTGCAGGGCATAGTCATGAGTTGCGCAATGTACAAGCAACACAGAATGATGAAATTAACAAATATAAAGATAATCTTCTATATATAGAAAAGTTTAAAATCTTACTAAGCATAGTAAGTATATTGAGTGTTGTATTTCTTTTTTGTTTTGCTATTAAGCTTTGGCAACTCCAATATATTACAGTTGGTGATATGGTGTTTATAGTAAATACAACTATGACGCTAATGACTGTGATTTGGTTTGCTGGAGATGAGATATCTTATATGTTTCACGAATTTGGTATTTGTAAACAAAGCTTAAGCTTAATACAAGAATCTTCTGATGAGCAAAGCTATGATTATAGTCATGACCTTGAAGTCACAAGTGGTAAGATAGAGTTTAGGGAGGTCTCTTTTAAATATCATCAGAATAGTAATTTATTCGATAAGAAGTCTATATTGATACCTGGTGGACAGAAGATAGGTTTAGTTGGGTTTTCTGGTAGTGGAAAAACAACATTTACAAACTTGCTCATGCGTCTCTATGAAATTTCCGGTGGCACTATCTTGATTGATGATCAAGATATATCAAAAGTTTCTCTGCAATCTCTTAGAGAGAGTATAGCATTTATACCACAAGAACCATTGCTGTTTCATAGATCAATAAAAGATAATATTAGGTATGCAAATTTTTCTGCTACCGATGAGGAGGTTGTGCAAGCTGCAATGAGGGCAGAAGCACATGATTTCATTATGCAGATGCCAGATAGATATGATACAAAAGTTGGTGAACGCGGTTCTAAATTGTCTGGAGGTCAAAAACAGAGGATTGCTATTGCAAGAGCAGTGCTTAAAAATGCTTCAATAATTATCATGGATGAAGCAACTTCTGCGCTAGATGCACTTACAGAGCAGATGCTTCAAAAAACGCTTAATAATCTAATTGCTAATAAGACTGTCATCATAATAGCGCATCGTCTTTCTACGCTTCTTCGTATGGATAGGATATTGGTATTTAATAAAGGCTCTATTATAGAAGATGGGACCCACAATGAGCTTTTAGCAAAAGCGGGACATTACGCAATGCTATGGAACATGCAACATGATGGAATTTTACCTGAGTCCAGTAATTACACTACATAAAAAATATCATGCATATCTTAAATTAATCATTGAAATTCTTTACAGGCAAAAATATAGTGATCAATCGATTCGAAGTGGTCTGATTCGTAGGTAAAACAAAGAAATAAAACAATTATGATAGATTCAGCAAATACGTCTCTACTGTTTCCTGGGCAGGGTTCTCAGCATACAGGTATGGGTAGAGAATTATATGAAACATTTGAAGAAGCCAGAGAAGTGTTTCTGACTGTAGATGAGGTATTGCAGCAAAATTTATCTAAATTGATGTTTGAAGGAGATGCAAATGAGTTAACAGCTACTGAGAATGCACAGCCTGCGATCATGGCTGTTTCTATAGCTGTATTACGTGTATTATTGGTTCAGTTAAGATTGTCTATTACTTCTATTTGTAGTGTAATGGCAGGGCACTCACTTGGTGAATATAGTGCTCTTTGTGCAGCTGGTGTGTTTAGCTTAGAAAATACAGCTGCTCTCTTGAGGATACGTGGGAACGCAATGAATAAAGCAGCATCCAATATCAAAGGTGGTATGGTGGCTTTAATTGGAGCAGATCTTGAAAATGTAGAAAAAATGGTAGAAAGTCTGAGACAGTTTGGGTTATGTGAAATAGCAAATGATAATGGTGCAGGACAGATAGTCATTAGTGGTGAGATGAAAGCTATGGAGAGGGCTGTAGAGCTTGCTTCTCAGTTTTCTATAAAAAAGGCGGTGCAGCTTAATGTAAGTGCTCCTTTTCACTCAAGTTTAATGACTGATGCTGCAATCACTATGCAAAAATCGCTTAGTCAGGTCGTTATGAGTGCACCAGTTGTTCCAGTGATAGCAAATTATTCTGCAAGCGCTGTTTCAGATGCTGAACAAGTTAGGAGTATGCTGGTAAAACAAGTTGGAGGTAGAGTTCGTTGGAGAGAGACTATTGAGAAATGTATCCGTGACTATAAAATAATTAATTTCATAGAGGTTGGTCCTGGTCAGGTTTTGACTACGCTTGCAAAACGTATGTCAAGCGGTATACGTGTATTTAATCTTGATTCTCCAAATAGTATAGAGCGTTTTGTAGAAAGTATTTTATGAAACCTGAAGATATTGTGGGTTTTGCATAAGTCTCATGTGCATTTGTCTTATTATATAAGATATTTCATGTTACAACTGTTAAGTGCTTTTAACAGCTTTCAACACAATAGAATGTCATTTTATTATCTATATTTATCAAAAAATGTTTGCCATTCTTTAATTTTATTTTAGTTTAAAAGAACATTCGCAAATGCTTGTGTAAATATTGCAACGTTTTTGAGAAGTATATTCAAGATAATTTCTAGTATTGAAATTGTCATGTATTTCATATTGCTTAATTTTAGCATAAAGTGATTTGTGTGTTTTATCTCTCTGTAAATTTTGATGAAACAAATAATCATGGAGAGTTTGGTGTGTTTCAATATAAATAATTTTGTGTATAGATATGTTGTTTGATTTGAGTGCAAAGCGTGCTTTAGTTACTGGTGCTACTGGTGGCATAGGCAAGGAGATAGTGAATTTGTTAAATAATGCAGGTGCAAGCATTGTCGCAACTGGGACAAAAGCGAGTACGCTAAATACAATGCAAGATACGCATAGCAATATTCAGACTATGGTTGCAAATTTACAGAATTTAGAGGAAGCTTCTAGATTATTTGATGACGCAGAAGATAAGTTTGGTCAGATTGATATTTTAGTTTGTAATGCAGGTATAAATAGAGATAATTTAGCCATTAGAATGAAGGATGAAGAGTGGGATGAAGTGCTGAATCTAAATTTGACAGCTGCATTTAGGCTGAATAGGGCTGCTATAAAAAGAATGATGAAGAGGCAATTTGGTAGAATAATCAACATTTCATCTATTGTTGGTGTAACAGGGAATTTTGGTCAAGCAAACTATAGTGCAGCAAAAGCAGGACTCATTGGAATGTCGAAAACATTGGCGCTTGAAGTTGCCAAGCGTGGTATTACAGTGAACTGTATAGCACCGGGATTTATTGATAGTCCCATGACATCAAATTTAAAAGAAGAAATAAAGAGCTTGATAAATGGGAAAATTCCTATGGGGCGCATGGGAGTTGCAGCTGACGTTGCAGCAGGTGTTTTATATCTTGCATCTGATTCTGCAAGCTATGTAACTGGTCATACTCTTCACATAAATGGTGGTATGGTAATGTCTTGATTAGGTGGTATATAGACTTCCAATGAAATATGTAGTAATTTTGCTTGTAAGATTGAGCATATGCTTTAAGCATTATTGAGACATTTTAGCTAATTTTTGATGTTGCAGTGGTTTTATGTAAGTTGTCACGCTCACTTAGACTGCCTTGGATTATGCTTTTGATGATGTAATAAATCTGAGAATGATTCTACTTGTATAGTTTTATGTCAAAATAGAAAAAGATCAAATTTATAGAATCTATATGGTGCAAAAGTTATCGTGCATTGTGTGATATTTTTGAAGGTGTTGAAATTATTATGCATCAGTTAAAGTTTTTACTTTAGAATTCTTGCTTTGCTTGCTATTAAAAAGAGGTTAATTATTCATTATGAAGATATCAGATAGCGCTGCTATGACACCGCATATGATTGTTCAGGAGTTAGACAGATTTGTTGTGGGACAGGAAGAGGCTAAAAAATCTGTTGCTATAGCGCTTAGAAATCGCTGGAGAAGAAAGCAAGTAGCGCAGCCACTTCAAGGCGAAATAGTTCCACACAATATATTAATGGTGGGGCCTACTGGTGTTGGAAAAACAGAAATTGCAAGGAGGCTTGCGAAGCTTACTAGCTCTCCATTTATCAAAATAGAAGCAACTAAGTTTACAGAGGTTGGATATGTTGGTAGAGATGTTGATTCCATAATCAGAGATCTCTTAGATATAGCAGTAAATTTAGTACGTTCTTCTATGCATCAAAAAGTTACATCTCAAGCAAGAGAAGTTGCAAAACGGAAGATACTAGATATTTTAGTTGGTGAAAATGCAAGTCCTGAGACCAGAGAGAAGTTTGAGCAAAAGTTAGATTCCAGTGCTTTGGATAATATGGAGATTGAGATTGTGCTTTCTGATAATCATGCACAGCCAAGTAATGTTCCCATGTTTGATATGCCAGGTGGGCAGATGGGCATACTAAATCTGGGTGAGCTGATTAGTAAAGCATTTACTGAAAAGAAAACAAAAACTGTGAAGACAAGCGTCAAAGAAGCAATGGAGTTGTTAGCAAGAGAAGAGAGTGATGCGCTTATAGATAATGAAAAAGTTATTTTAGAAGCAAAAAGGATAACTGAGGAAGAAGGAATCGTTTTTATAGATGAGATTGATAAAATAACAAGTAACGGTTCAAGCAGTGGTAAGGGAGAAGTAAGTAGAGAAGGTGTACAGAGAGATCTACTTCCGCTTCTTGAAGGAACAAATGTTACTACAAAATATGGCACTATACAAACTAGTCACATATTGTTTATTGCTTCCGGTGCTTTTCATATCGCTAAGCCTTCTGACTTGTTACCAGAGTTGCAAGGGAGGCTGCCAATACGTGTTGAGCTCAAGCCGATCTCTGAGGAAGATATGATAAAGATATTGAAAGATCCTGAACATAGTCTTACAAAACAGTACCAGGCATTGCTAAGTGTTGAGAATGTTACTGTAAGTTTTACTGACGACGGTATAGAGAAAATCGCGAAGGTTGCAGCCTTGATAAATCATGAAATTGAAAATATCGGTGCACGAAGGCTGCACACAATACTTGAGAAATTGCTTGAGGATATTAGCTTCAATGCACATGTAATGCAAAACCAGACTATAAACTTGAATGCTCAGTATGTTGAAGAAAAATTGGAACACATTGTGAAAACCAGTGACTTAAGTAATTTTATTTTGTGAACTATTACATAAAATAATTTTATTTTTTGTACAATTATTTATATCATAACTCTATATCTAGTCTTGCAGTGATTGATCCTAAATTATTCATTATACATATTATCTGTATGGTACTGCTGGCAAAGTCACTTGTGCAGATCTTTTTGGCCTGACTTTCAAGTATTACTTCGTTAATTTCTTTACAAATATGTATATAGTATTTAATTCAGAAATTAACTGGTACTCTAAAAAATCATGCTATCAAAATCCGCGTGCGTGCACTTACTTGCGCGCAGTGCCATAGCTCAAAAGTGATAAGTTGCGTGCTATGTTTTAAAGAAAAAGCGTGGCAAATTAAAGAAAGTATGGATGTGCCAATTTATATATCTTATATAGTCTATCCGTCAAAAATTGATTTGCTGCGCAAATAAATTATATTAATACTAAGTCACACTTTTCAAAATTAGCGTAATCAGAAGTGTTCGTTATATATTTATTATTGCCTAGCACTCTTCCTAGCTCTTTTTGAAGTCTAACTGTATGTACGTTAATAGATATCAACTCTGCATTTAATAGATTACTTTAGATTTTAGCGAGTCTGATATAAATAGAACATATTTTAGAAGGTCATAATGTCTGAACATTATAATTATGCTATGCGTTGTGCGCATTGGTTATACGCTATGGTTGTGATTTGTACATTGAGTATAGGGTTTTATATGGTTGATCTTCCTAATGAAGCTAAACCACAGATGTACGCTTTACATAAATCGTTCGGTGTGCTTTCGTTTTTTCTCCTTGTATTACGAATTATTATTAGAAGGTTTTCATACATTCCTGAACTTCCAGATTCTATATCTCAATTTGAGAGGATTTCAGCAAAGATTGGTGTTTTCATTTTATATATATTAATGTTGATTATGCCTATGAGTGGTTATGTGATGTCAGTTGCAGGTGGTCGAGATGTATATTTTTTCTCTTTTGAATTGCCAAAGCTTTTACCAATAAATAGTCAGCTATCAGCAATTAGTTACATAGTACATGTGAATGTATGTTATATACTCGCTGCTGCGATTGTGTTGCATATACTATTTGCTATCAAGCATTTGATATTTGATAAGGTAAATTTGTTTGCTAGAATATGGCGTGTTGAGAGTGCTAATTGAAAGTACTCAAAAATTTCTTAAGTCTGTTTTGTGATCATTTTGCTATTGCACTGCTTGCAAAATATACCCGCAAGACTTTGAAACATAATTTTTTAGAGAGCAGGTTAATTTACGCGCCTAATACTTTTGCATATTTGCAAAGAAATTCATGAAATAGTATGGAAAATTAGGTAAAAAGGCCTGCACAATAACTTTGTGGGCAGTTGCTATATTAATAGAATTTTAGTTTGTTGTTAT
Organism: Candidatus Lariskella endosymbiont of Hedychridium roseum; assembly: GCF_964020185.1. Classification (NCBI taxonomy): domain Bacteria; kingdom Pseudomonadati; phylum Pseudomonadota; class Alphaproteobacteria; order Rickettsiales; family Candidatus Midichloriaceae; genus Candidatus Lariskella; species Candidatus Lariskella endosymbiont of Hedychridium roseum. The sequence goes on from NZ_OZ026538.1 coordinate 185,818, forward strand.
TTGGAGGATGTAGGCTTTAATGAGAGCTATGTTGTATGTGAAAATCTCGATGTTGGTTTTTGCGTTCTCAGTGCTGATTATAATTGTTATGCTTGCGTATAATAGAGTAGCTAAGCCTGTAGTTGTATCTGATATACCGCTTGTTTCATCTGATAAATGTATGACGAAGATGCCTCCTGAGAATCCTGGAGGAATGGTTATCTCAAATCAAAATAAAATGATTTACGATCCGATCAAGTCTGAAAAAGCGGGAAAGTCTAAGGCTAGTAGAGTGACAAGCATTACAACAAAGCTTGATAAAGAGGATAAGCTTGGCTTGCTTCAGGAGATAGGCGTTGAGAAGTTAAGTAAGCTTGAATATGAAGCTAAAAAAGTGGTGTCAGGTAACAATGAAAATAGCGTATTTGATTTTGCGAAAGAAGGCAATGTTGAGAATAAATCAGTTTCAAAGCATGTGCAAAAGGATAATAAAAGTATAGAGATTGCCAGAGAGAAAGTGACAGGGAAGCAGGTTAAAGGGCGCGTAGTGGATACTCCCAATCAGAAGGATCAGAAGAAGCAAAATCGATAAAGTATAAAAATTGGTGGATTTGCCAATATATCCGGCATTGTTGCATAATGAGACTATTTCATTATCAGTGCATATGAAATCCTAAAGCTTCTTACTTCAAGAAGTTTATCTGCCATTGAAATATCAGCGTGTTAGTTTATTTAGCAGATAAACTCAAGGATATGCTCTGCGCATTATGCAACAAAGCCGGTCGGACGTTCGCGTCTAACGGAGAAACGGAGAATAAAAAGGGAGATTTTGGGGTAAAATCGGTGATTTTGTGATTCTCTAGGTACGCATGTTTGGGTGACTAAATCTTACAAAAAGCGCTTCATAGCCACCGCTTTTCCTGAGCCAGTTTTGAAATATTTTTCTAAAGCCATTGCCTTTTCTTTGGTTTCAACTGCAACATAACTTTTTAGTTTTGCAGGCAAGAATCCAGCAGTTGCAGGCACTTTACCGTCATTATGAGCCTGAAATCGTTGCTTTAGATTGCTACTAAAGCCGACGTAAATATTACTATTTGATAATTCTAAAAAATAAACATAATGCATAATTCTGCAGTCTCACTACGCCATATACCTGTGCTCTACGAGCTTCGGTAGACAAGAAGCTTCGTGAGACACTCCTAGTTTTAACTCACTTCTGGGTGTGCCGCCCGAAGTTCGCAGAACGAAAGCTGGCGGAGAGAGAGGGATTCGAACCCTCGATACGGTTACCCGTATACTTCCTTAGCAGGGAAGCGCCTTCGACCGCTCGGCCATCTCTCCTTTTTTCAAAACAATGAAATGTATATCACATATATATGCTTATGCAAAACAATAATTTAGCAGTGTTATAGGTAAATTGAAAAACGTATATTGCAAGATCCTGTAATGATTGAGTGCCTTATGCATCTTTCAAAATGAAAAATTATACCGATACTGCATATTAATACTCATTTTGATATCTTGTCTAGCACACCATTTGCAAAACCGCTTTCTCCATCGTGATTAAAAAGCTTCACTATCTCTATGTAGTCATTAATCAAAAATGCCTTTGCTTCTGCTTCATTAGATAAAATTTCATGTGTTGCTGCACGCAGTACACACTGCACAACCTTAGCAATTCTATTCATCGACCAATTTGAAGACAGAAATTGCCCAATTTTTTCATCTATAGATTTTTGATTTTGGCAAACACTTTGAACTGTTTTAATGAGATATTGTTGATCTATCCATCGATATACACTAGGTTCTTGAGTTGTATTAATATTTGTAATTATAGAATTTATAATTTCATCGTAATTACAGAAACGTAGTTTTTCTATCGCTTTTGAATGTGCAGAAATTGCATACAGACACTGTACAGCAAGTACTCTAGTGCTATATCTTCCCTTTAGCCGTTTCTTCCACAAAGACTCTTTGTTAGTTTCTGTATTTTGAGTACTGATCATCTTCTATAAAATGCAGTTGGTTCTTTGCTTTGATTAATTGTAAGCAGGAATGTACAGCATCAGTCACAACAGCCTCTAATAATTCTGTTGCTTCCTTTTCATGTTGCGACGCTATTATACCAAAACCTACTGGCAGTACACAATCTAAAGATACATCACTAATACTTCGTAAGCACTCTTTTATGAGAATTTCATTGTAAAAACTACCATAAAATATACAGCCTAGCGCAACTACTCCTTCGAAATTATAAGCTTCTATTGATAGATTGATTGCTGTTGCTATATTTAGAGGATTTGTCACCGAAACAACCATATGCTCTGTATTATTGTGCTGTAGTATATTTTGCGCGACTTCTAGACTACGACTTGCTATTTTTCTGTGTAAAGTAGATTCTACAATCAATATTTTGTTCATTGATCTCAAGTTTTAGCTCCAACAAATAAAATGGGCACCAACAAAAATGGTGCGGATGGAGGGAGTTGAACCCACACGCCACAAGGGCACTAGATCCTAAGTCTAGCGCGTCTGCCGATTCCGCCACATCCGCTAAAATTCTTTACCTATTGTCAGACTTATTATATTACAATATTCGATACTACACACCAATAAAATGGCAGGGATAAATAAAAGCTGAACATATATCATAAAAATACTAGATTCTAAGTCTCAGTCTAAGTACATCTTCTAATTCTATTGTATCAACTAAAATTCTTTATCATTGTCAGATCAATGATATTGCAATATTATACCGACTCTTCCATAGTGTTTGCTAATGATTATACAAAACACTATACAGCCCTAAAATCAGCCTGATCAAACTCGTTCCAATCGCACTTGTGATAAACAAAAAGAACCAGTCGGTCGAATCTTTAGGCATGGTAGGAATAAATACACTTTTTATTGTATAAAATCAACAACGAAATGTAATAGAGTACGACTTGATATATGACATACGTAGTAACTGAAAAATGCATAAAATGTAAGTATACTGATTGTGTAGAAGTTTGCCCTGTTGACTGCTTTTATGAAGGGCCTGATATGCTTGTAATAAATCCTGAAGAATGCATAGACTGTGGAGTTTGCGAACCAGAATGTCCCATTGAAGCTATACAATCTGAGGGGGCTATAAAAGATCAAGCTCAGAGAGCCAGCATAGTAGAAATTAACCAGCGCTATTCAAAATTGTGGACAAATATTACAGAAAAAAAAGAACCTCTTCCAAATGCCGAGAGACACAAGGATGAGCCTGGGAAAATGCTCAAGTATTTTAAAGAAGCATTGGATAGAAATTAATGTGTAGTAAAATTTTCTACCATTTCAAATAACGTTAGTTTATTCTGTTAATTGTTGTTGTGCTTTCTTTTACTTACATAAAGCCGTTGATTGTTTTTTTGATTATCTCAGGCTCATTCTCGCTTGTACCGATATGATATAGCGGTTTAATGTATGTTATGTATAAGGCATTCAATGTTTTGTGTGTGTTTCTTATAAGTTTATTAACTCATTTTATAAGATGCGTAGTATTTATATTTTTGCTGCAATAGTCTTTACTATTGTGCTATTTCCGCTAACATCAGATGCAGCCAAGAAAGGGCGGTCACATACTACACATAAAAATCACACAACCAGCAATAGTATCACGCAATCCCCGAGATATGCTGGGCTTGTTGTGAATGCAGACACTGCAGAGATAATATATTCTAAAAATGCGAGAGTGCATAGGTACCCTGCTTCTCTGACGAAAATGATGACAATATACTTGACGTTTGAAGCGCTCAAATATGGTAGAATTAGGATGGATGATATTGTAACAGTTTCTGTTCATGCTGCAGCACAACCAAGAAGCAATATGAATTTGAAACCAGGCGCAAAAATTAGAGTAAGAGAAGCTATATATGCTCTTTCTGTAAAATCTGCCAATGATGTATCAGTTGCGATCGGTGAGCATATTGCTGGAGATGAATCTAGGTTTGTTGATATGATGAATATTAAAGCTAAGAAACTTGGACTTCGTGACACTAAATTTTGTAATCCTCACGGGCTACATGATGACAAACAAGTGAGTACGGCTTATGATATTGCGATTTTGACGCTTGCAATGCAGATACATTTTCCGCAGTATTATCATATGCTCTCAAAGACATCGTTCACATACAATGGAAGAGTAATAAAGGGACATAATAAAGTACTGGAGCGTTATAAATGGGCAAACGGCGGTAAGACTGGATATTTAAAAGCATCAGGCTATCATGTTGTGACATCAACGAACAGTCCATATGGCAGGTTAATCGCAGTGGTAATGGGAGGTGAAGCATATGGTGGGAAAGATAGAGATGATCATGCAATTCAACTATTGCAGAGTGCGTATGATATAATGAAAGCAAAAAAAATGAGCCGTTTAAATTCTAAAATTGGATAGCACTCTCTTTTTATGATGTGCAAAGCTAACAAAGCAAACCAGTAACTAACACATTTATACTAGTAGTCTAAAGTTCTAAGGCATTGCTAAGTAGTGCAGTATTTATCTTTGCCTGCAGGGCAACTATGGCACCTGAAGATCCAGCAGAAAAAGTGGCAAAAACCCTTATGGATTTTGTCGGTAGTGCCTAAAGTAGTATTTGCTAGGTACAGGACAAATTATGTATCAGAAAATTAGCGCAAGTCAGATATAAAGGCTAAATTTTGTACATTTAACTTTTTACAAAAATTTATTTGCGCAAATAAATTTTTGACGGACAGATTAAATACCAGTCTTTGTTTATCAGGAGTATACATAAGTTAAATCGATAAGCTTATATTTATACATACTCATTTATTCCTAAAGATTATCGCATCAGACACAGGTCTTTCTATTTTTTCTCCGGCAGCTTCATCTTTGTCACCGAAAGTGTTGTTAACTACATTTCCATTAATCCATAATGTTGAAGAGCCGCCACCATCTAAATTAATTGCATATTCACATCCTAAATCCTGCATTAATTTTGCAAGCTCTAAAATTGTTAATCCTTTAACACCTGCTTGAGTGTACAACTCATTTCGTAAAATTTGTTTTAATTCATTTAATGTAATCTCTCCTGGATCTTGCTTATTATATTTTTCCGCTAATATTTTCTCTTTTTCTTTTATTATTGACTGTACTTCACCCATAGTAATAGCTGTTATATCTCTTATATAATAATATTCTGCCAAAACTATAATTATCTTTCTGAGAGTTTTCACATAAAGATAGATAAGAGCTGTTCTTGATATTGTTTGAATATTTGTGTAATAGTAAGAGTGCACCAAAGCTTGATGGATCTGTAGACCATTGACTCTTTTTTAGAAACGATTTTAGTGCGCCGTGTCATTCGGCATAAATGATGTCGCGTGTTGCTATTATCTCTCTCGATACATACTGTGCCAGACTTTCCAATTGTATGACGCTCTTTGGGTAAAATTTTAGAAAAAGCCTCCCAATCATCCGTATAAAAATGACATTCTTTCAGATGACTCACTTTTTGTAGAGCTTTTGGAATGTTGCAGTATCACGATTGCCTGTAACCCAGGCAACTGTTCTCCTTGTACTACGATCAACTGCCTTAATGATCCAAAGCTTGTTTTTTTTGAACCAATAAAATGCCACATCTCGTCGAATTCCATCTCCATAATATCCGAAGAGACACCTGGCTCCTGAGTCTTGCCCATCGCCTCTACTACCCAGCGATAAATTATGGACGGCGAATGCCCTAATATCTTGCCTAACATAGAAAAAGAGCCATTACCAAGAACTATATAGCATAACGCATAATGCTTTCTTAACAGCTGTTTGAGGCTTCTTGCCCAGATCGCCCTCAACAAAATTTAGAACATGATCTGCACTTATAACGCTGTACACCCCCTCACAATGCCATTCTTTACAAAGATATCAGAGCAACATCCCTTACAACAAACCATAAAACCACTCTTTAGTTTTTAAAAAAGTGATCATATCATATTTCTATCTAATTGTGAAAACTCTCTAATATTTAATGTGGTAAAAATATCACTTAAAGTATGCATGCCAAGTGCGGCGGCAGTACATTCGGCGATGCTTATTCCACCACTATATAAGCCTCCAATAAAACCAAAAGAAAGTATACCACCTAATGTACTAATTCCTGAGCTAATTAGGCATTTAGTAAAGCCATTTTCTATATCATTAAAAGATGCACTATGCTTAACGAGATGCCCAACTGTATTTGCAATTGTGTGTGCAAATGGCTCTGCGAGTTTGTATTGCGCAGTAGCTAATGTGATGCTTATAGGCAAATATGCATCAGATGCAAGCGGTTGAAATTGAGTTGTTAGCCATTGTATATTTTGATCAAATACAATATCTGCTGTTTTTTCTATTGTCCAAAAAATGACGTTCGCGTTATCTATTAAATAGAGCGCAGTTTTACTGGTTTCAACTATTTGTATGGTATTTTTGTACGTAGCGTAATTTGAAAATCCTGCTTCTAATGCTTTACGGTGATTTGATATAGCCATATGTTCCGCCAGCAATTTTTCTACTACTTCAATTCTGTACACCCCCAGAGTTCCAGAGCGTAATGTATCAAAAAATTCTGCTTTCATTAATAGAATACGATCTGTATTTGATACCTCGCCATCACGCACAAAGATGTTTCCTAATTCTGCCAGCTTTTCTCTGCTGATTATATACCCTTCGGCATTTTTCTGGCCTTTTGATGTCAATTTTATAAATACTTCTTCAGAGGAGTCAGAGAAGCAAAATAAATATTGAAGATCAAATAATCCTACCTTTTCAATCAATTCATTCTTATTCTGACGCTCAACCCAATTTTTGCCAAGAACAACTTTTTTCACTTGATTCCAGATTGTTTTCTCTGATGCTTTTTGAGCGCTCTCGATTTCTCCAAAATACCTAGCATCCATAATAGTTGCTTTGATTCCTAAACTAAACGCATTACCTCCATCTGAATTATCTTTATATGATAAAAACGTATTCTCTAAAACCAAATCTACTTTTAAAGAAGTTAGATCTAGGTCTCTTGTGTCGATACTTTGAATATCATGCCCTTGTCCTGCCTCATTTCCCACGTTCTCAATCTGATTTATTGCAGCAAGAGGGCCGGCAAACAGTCCTTGATTTAAAAATACCATTGCTGCATTTTGTTCATACTTTGACATATAGTTATTAAAATCGCCTGGCGATTCTATGAATTTATATACGCCCTTTTTCTGCGCAGCTAATTTATTACGTTGTATATCTTTGAAAAACTGAGCGTTTTCCCCGTCATCTAGATTGTTATATATACTGAATAACTTAGTTTGTGATGGCTTTGTAAAACCATAGTATTCAAAAAGACCGTTTTGATTTGTGCTACCTGGCATGATAATAACCTTGTTTGGTATGTTAAATTTGTTCTGCTTGCTGCGCTATTTTATTTTCTAAAGCAGCGAGATTATAAACTATAACATGTAAATTTGCACATATCTGCATTTTGCTTTGCTTACAAGCTAAATTTTCATATGAATGCATGACATAGTATTAAGTTTGCGTTAAATATTTTGAAAAATTTATTAAAATGCCGTTAAATTATCGCATGGATTTTTGATTAATTTTTAAATTTTCACTGCTTGAGTATCTGATGGCAAATATTGTGGCATTAGAATGTACCACTGCACACTACATAAATTTGTTATATATCTACTTGCGAATTTTATGAAAAAGAATAGAAAGATTTGTATGGCTGAAGCTGCAACTCTAATCAATGGAAAAGTTACGTTGCATACAATATAACTTTTGATGTAATCAGCATAAAATACTTATATCTGTTCATTTGCAATCTTCAGTGCTGTGTATTATGATCATGATCAAAATATGTGAGATCAGTATTAAAACATGGCTGGACATTCAAAATTTAAAAACATAATGCATAGAAAAGGTGCGCAAGATCAGAAACGCGCCAAGATGTTCACAAAAGTAGTGCGCGAAATTGTAGTAGCAGCTCGTAGCGGTCACATAGACCCTGCATTTAATCCTAGACTCAGAGCTGCTATAGCGCTTGCAAGAGAAGTGAATATGCCAAAAGACAGAGTGGAGGCTGCTATAGCAAAAGCTACGTCGAATACCGAAGATAGCAACTATCATGAGATCAGGTATGAGGGATATGGACTTGATGGCGCTGCTTTCATTATAGAGGCTCTAACTGATAATAAAAACAGAACTGCTGGTGAGGTTAGGTCAGCTTTTTCAAAGTATGGAGGTACGCTTGCAGAAACAGGAAGTGTATCTTATCTTTTTCAAAGGCTTGGGATTGTAGTGTATAACTTTGCTTCAAAAGCTGGACAAGATAGAATGCTGGAGATTGCACTTGATGCCGGAGCTTTGGATTGTATATTCTATGAAAGTGAGTGTGAGATTGTTTGTGATCATACGGATTTTCATAGCACAAGAGAGAAGTTAGAATCTGAGCTGGGCACACCATCTATTGCAAGGTTAATTTGGAAGCCCAATGCGCAAATATCACTTAGTGAAGACAAGTTGAAAACTATGATCAAGCTTATAGATATTTTGGAAGATAATGATGATGTTCAGAATGTGTATCATAATTTTACTATACCTGATAGCATGGCAGAGTTGGATTAAGAGTAGAGTTTGTTTTTGAATGTTGCTGTTGAATCTAAATTGAGCTGAATCTTATGTGCGCGTTGATTAATGATAAGGTTGGAAGTCCAGAATTTCATAATTTGAAAGATGCGAAGGTTGTGGTTGAAGAACATATTTACTGTGAGGGATCACATGGTAGTCCTGGGCATCCAAGGGTATATTTATATGTTGATAAAGAGGATGGTGTGATATGTCCATATTGCAATCAGATGTTTATATATAAAGAGCTCTGATATTGTATTGTAAGTTATTTTGTATATCCGCCAAAAATTGATTTGCTATGCAATTTTTGCATATTAATTAGTCCTGTGCCTAAAAACGCTACTTTCACAAAATCCGTAAGGTTTTTGCGTTTTTTCTTACGGCTTTAAAACACTATTTTCCAACTCTAAACGCAATTTGACACATGGTGCATTCTAATTTGAAGTGCGACAATCTATCGTGTAGCCTGAAGGATGCTCTTTGCACTTGCTTTACTGGAAAATGCGAGTTTTAATAGGAAATCTAGAAAGACTTGTGAAAAGTAATAGTATACGGCTCTATATAAATTAAAAATTCATATTAAGTCCAAGCTTTATGCTATGCATATGAAGGCTGGTAGAAAGCGGAAGTGATGCTCCTTCAGGCGCAGCACTATACTTCGAATCACTTCCATCATATTGAGGTAAAACAATATAATCAGGTTTGCTAGTTCTAATCTTACCAGCATCATAATATGTATAACCTAAATCAATTGCAACTCTATCACTGATATCATATCTAAAACCAAATGCTAGACTGTAAGCAATACGATTAGAACGCTCACCCTTATAAATCCAATTATGTTTGTCTGCAGTTACTGTAAAATCACCAGGCGTATTCATTGCAACACCAAGCCCTGCACCTAAATATGGTGTAACCTTAGAAAATTTTGCGATGTCGTAATAAAAATTCGCCATTGCTAAGTTTCCAGAAATATTTTGCTTTTCATACCCTGTAACTTGGATCAGCGGCACTTGTACTTCGACATCACACTGAGGAGGAGAAGCAATATTCTGCAGAAACCCATCTGGAAAATCCACCTGTTTCAATTGAGTTTCACTTGCCACTGTCATATCTGTAATATAATTCTCATAAATTACATTAAACGACGACACTTCTATTTCTCCTCTAAAGTTACCAAAAACCTTTCCAACACCGAAACTGTATAAATTACCAATGTTTGGTTTATGTTCTAGGTAACCAAAACCATTTTTATCTAAAGGTTCATTATCAGAGAATTTTAATGGAGCTAAAATTCCATAATCAATTTTGCCATAAAACTTTGCACTACATTCTGAAACTTGAAACAAAGCAAATAACAAAATAAAAAACTGCAACTTGTGATTTGAAAAATATTTAGAAAAGCACATAATGAATGTTTATAATAAAAGATTGTTGTGCAGTATTAGAATGCTTACAAACTAAATGCTACGAAATTGCCAAGAAAATCTATAGTAGGCACTGCTGGCGAAGTCACTTTCACAAGACCTCCTTTGGCCTGATTTTCAAGTATTACTTCGTTAATTTATTCACCAATATATATCAGCATTGACTCAGAAATTAACTTGACACTTCAAAAAGTCATGCTCTTAAAATCCTCGCGCGCGCTTATAAAGGCAGTGCTGAAATCAAAAATGCAACACAGATCTGCTAACGCACTAACAAATTTTTATCGCGATTCAAAACATACTGATTTGAAAGAGCCTGTCGCAAAAATATATTTTCAACCTATATACCAAACATATACCGCAGGTAAATGAAGAGTTGGAAGTTGGGATTTGAACTTTTGCACATACGAAGTTATACTTCAAAAAAGCTTAAGAAAAGCACAAGGAAGTATATAATAAATACATAACAAGCGATTTTTAAAAAGCACCAATTTTGAAAAGTATAACGAGTATATGCACATCTCGACGCAGCAGTACCATTAAATCTCGTTTTTGATACATGCTATGCTTTCTAATATAACCAACTCTACTACCCGAATGCTTAGAAATATATTTTTGCAAAAAACATAAAAAATAAAGCATTGGCATCAAATCTTCCTAAGCGAAAGGCGAAAAATCTATCCAAGCATAATGGCTGCTTGAAATCTGATCCCAGAAATTAGAAGGAGCACCATTAAAACTAGTCCAAAGCGTCGATGTTCCATACGAACCATACCCAGTCTGTGTAGCACCACCAATACTCGGAATTAACGTTGTTCCATCAACATTATAGAAATGGCCATCTGCAATGCTTGCGCATGATTCAGCAATTGCTCTAGAAACACCTGCGCCAGAAACAGTACTACGACCATTCGTATTAGGTGACACTCCAGTAGCAAGAGGAGCAACAACAATACTAGGATCCACTCCAGTTGGGCCATAAACAGCTAAACAAACATCTTTAAGACCAGGACCAGGCTCTTTCATAGCGACAAAAGCTTTACAAGCGTCACCAAGCGTTTTTTGATTTGTATCTGGCTCATTAGAACACATCATATACATACGACAACCTTCTTTGACACCAGCCATCATCTTTTGGTATGGAATAATCATCCCCATCTTTTTCACAATCTCTTCCGAAGAAAATAATTGTGATAATTTGACATTAGCAGCTCCTGAATAAGATGCACTGGTCATACCTATCTTAGAACCGAATGAAGTAAGCGCATCTGCAAGAGCTTGCACTTCACTATATACCTTCTCGGAATTAGCACTGGGATCATTTGCAGCAACACCAAGCTTATTCAACGTCTGAGTTGACCATGAAATATCTTGCGTCTTATAATTTTTTAGCTCACCTACAGCCTCAGCAACCTCTGAGAGCTCTTGCATTGAACTTGGATTATAGTCTGGATTATCTAAGACATTCTTTCCTATATCTACAAATGCAGCTGCATAATTTGCAAAAGTCGGGATTTTATCAATAAAACTCTCAACATCATCATCAACATTTCCAGTTAACTGTTTCCCAGCTACTACAGGAAATATCATATCAAAAGCTGTGGACTTTACGACCATTGCATTTATTTTAGCTACCATCTCATCATCTGGACAATTCGCACAACCAGCCATTTGCCCAACATCAGTCAAAATAGCAAGACTATCATCAAGCTGTGACAAATCTTTGTTATTACAATTGTTAGGCAAAAGTGGGATATTAGTGCAGAGCTGCGTTTGAATTTGCCCCATATTTACACCGGCAAGCAAACCAGACAAAATAGTCATATCAAGATCAGTAATATCTGGAATTCTAGAGTTTTCAAGTGCTAAATCAGCTCTTTTTAATGCTTCTCTCACGTTCGCTGCATTTTGCTTTCTCATTAACAAATCATCATTTGAAATGACATCTACCATACTTTCCTCTTAACTTTTTAATTAAATGTAATTCTTGAACTGTAAAATTACGCAACATCAGGCCATGTAATCCAAGGGAAATCCGTGTTTGAAACATCATCAAAGAACTGTGTATAAGGACCAGAAAAGATATCTGTATACTGTGTTGTAAGCTCTGTTGGAAGTCCAAGAATTGCTGTAGAAAATCTTGACATATATGGAGTATAGGAGAAATTTATGATTTCAGTTCCATCTGCATTCCAAGCACCGTTCAGAATTTCACAGCCTTGTTTAATTATGGAAGGAAGCCCTGCTGGCGAGATAGCTGCCGATATCTGAGAGCTAGAACCCTGCCCCACAATCAAAACAGCACGAGAAGCACTAGTAATGGTGAAATAAACCTTATTACAAAGATTCTTCATTCCATCACCTTTACTTGTCAATGCGTTAAAGTCCGCGCAAGCTTCTTTAAGAGCTATTTGTTCAGCTGTTGGAGCAGTAAGAGTTTGCGCAATACCAAATTCTGAACTACATGCATTTTTCAGTACAAATACAGCCTTTTGATATGCCGCTATCTGAGATAGCCTTTTCTCGGCATCAAGCATAAGATTTGAAAGTTTGTTATTCGCAAACATTCCAGATGTAAACGCATCACCAAATTTGCCACCAGTTAAGGCATTTTGTAAATTAGTTGCTATAGTATTTACATCGTTATAAACCTGCTCTGCTGTTGCAGAAATAGGCATTCAGATTCTTTCCAGTTTAATGCTGTTAAAGATTTTTCAGTATACGCAGTTTGATTTACTTTATACTCTTTTAAACTTGCTACTGTATCAATCAAATGCTCTAGATTTGCTATTTCTGGAACATAATCATTACCTATAATTCCTTGCCCTATGTTTTTTAGAAATTGAGGAATCATACCCTGCACAACTATAGTATCTGCATATAATTCCACGTCGTCTGCAACAACTCCTGTCTTCTCGCTTCCAGTGATTGTCTCATATGTATCGTCAATCACAGCAGCTTTTTTAGCTGTCTCTTCGCCCTTCTCTCTTACGGCATATGGATCATTAACATCACCTGTATAACCCAAAAGCTGCGCCATATTGGAAGGAAATGTCAATGTACTTTTTATAGTACTTGCCATATTTGTAAGCGATGCAGGAGTACATCCATTTGCCGAAGCTAAACAACTTTTTGCATAGAGTTCTGCTACATACATCTTTGCAATTACATTGTTCAAAATTGCCATATTTGATTCGGAAGTATCAGATAAATCAAATGTTTCAATATTAAGACCAAGGTTCAAAAGAAACTTATCAACAGTACCTTCCCTTCTGGCTCTTATGGCACTTGTATAATCAACCATATTTCTCTCCAAAATTTTTATTAGCTAAATGGCATCAAAATATGCCCTGAACCACCCCACTTGAGCAAAAAAACCGAAAAGATCGATTAAATGCATAGGATTAGAAAGCTAAGATTCACTAAAATACCATTCTAAACCCTAACTTGATTGTATGAGCACGCAGCTTTGTTTTTCCTACATAATCCGAGAGTTTTCACATAAAGATAGATAAGAGCTGTTCTTGATATTGTTTGAATATTTGTGTAATAGTAAGAGCGCACCAAAGCTTAATGGATCCGTATACCATTGACTCTTTTTTAGAAACGATTTTAGTGCGCCGTGTCATTCGGCCTAAATGATGTCGCGTGTTGCTATTATCTCTCTCGATACATACTGTGCCAGACTTTCCAATTGTATGACGCTCTTTGGGTAAAATTTTAGAAAAAGCATCCCAATCATCCGTATAAAAATGACATTCTTTCAGATGACTCACTTTTTGTAGAGCTTTTGGAATGTTGCAGTATCACGATTGCCTGTAACCCAGGCAACTGTTCTCCTTGTACTACGATCAACTGCCTTAATGATCCAAAGCTTGTTTTTTTTGAACCAATAAAATGCCACATCTCGTCGAATTCCATCTCCATAATATCCGAAGAGACAACTGGCTCCTGAGTCTTGCCCATCGCCTCTACTACCCAGCGATAAATTATGGACGGCGAATGCCCTAATATCTTGCATAACATAGAAAAAGAGCCATTACCAAGACTATATAGCATAACGCATAATGCTTTCTTAACAGCTGTTTGAGGCTTCTTGCCCAGATCGCCCTCAACAAAATTTAGAACATGATCTGCACTTATAACGCTGTACACCCCCTCACAATGCCATTCTTTACAAAGATATCAGAGCAACATCCCTTACAACAAACCATAAAACCACTCTTTAGTTTTTAAAAAAGTGATCATATCATACTTCTATCTAATTGTGAAAACTCTCAATATTATATATATTTGCGAAGAAATGAATGGGCATTGCTAACTAAAGATAGATATCAGCAAGTCTTTATTAAAAAGCATTAGGATAGAGTTATAGATCATATCTATGGCCTTACTGTAACGTTTGGTTTTACGATGAAACCTGGCTAAATAGTGCCGTATTAATGAGTTGAATGATTCCACTAAAGACGTTTCTGCCTTAGTAGAATAGTGTTTTTTAGCAATCCTAAATTTTTCATAAACGTCGTAATGGTCACTGCATGATATCTCTATCTCGTAGCTACTTTGTAATCGCATGGCAATCGGAAGATAGGATGCAAAATCCCTGACAATGCTCACTTCAAAATCAACAACTTTATTTCTGTCCCTATCAACAGCAAGCCAAATGTAGACTTTGTTAGTTTTTTTGGCAATAACTAAAAAGCTCATCCAGCTCAATAATTGAGATTTGCTTGGCATCCTCAGGTATCGTAACATCATTCAGCCTTTGTTTTAGAAGCTTTGAGAATTTTCTAATCCACTTTATTATAAGTGAACTCGAGACCTTTTCTAATCTCTCGATTGATCTAATTCCAACTCCCTCCAGATACATACTAACAACCTTCATCTTTTTATTAAGGCTGTACTTTACTCTCATATCTCCAGACTTATAGCTCTTTTTACACTCTAGGCACTTATACCTCTGACGACCTTTAATATAGCCATTCTTTGTGCTTCCTATGCTGCCACAATGCTTACAACTTAACATATATAATGCTTCCAATATAACTTACTATCAAGGCAGTATACATATACGCGAATTTAAAAGCAAAATCTATTCTTGGTTAGCAATGCCCTTCTCTTCCCAATACAAAATTCCATCTACAGTGTCAGAAGGAAGTGTATATTCACGAGCACCCTTATTTTTTACTGCTCCATAGTCATTGTACATATAGCTCAAATCAAAAATAAAATTATCGCTAATATTATATGCCAGCCCTGCTCCAATGCCGTAAGCCAGAGAATTAGAACGTGCAGCATCTACTACGTCATACCATCCATTAACTTCTGCTACATATTGTCTAGGATCCAGCATAGCAACACCGATTCTAGCCCCTATATATGGCGTTAAATTAGAAAAATTTCCAATATCATAATAGAAATTTGCCATCAGAGTCTTGCCATATATAGCATAAGTGACTAAGATACTGACAAAAGTTAGGAATTAAGATATAAAAAGTGAGTATGAAATAAAAAGCATAAAATTATGGCAAGAGCATATCCAATAGAACTTAGGGTAAGAGTAATAGAAGCATTAGAAAATGGTGCAAGAATCACTAAAGTGAGTAAACTATTTAGAGTGAGTCGTGATACTATCTATAAGTGGAAAATTCTGCAAGATAAGCACGGTTCTTTGAAAGCAGCAAGTGGTTATCAAAAAGGTCACAGTCATAAGATCAAAAATCTAGAAGATTTTAAAGAATTTTTTGAATTAAATATTGCTATGACATCAAAAGAACTAGCAAAGAAGTGGTGTAATATATCACCTACAACGATCTTACAGGCGATAAAAAAACTTGGTTATAGCTATAAAAAAAACTCATCTTCATCCGAAAAGAGATATTCCGTTAAGACATGAATTTATTGAAAAGATAAAAACCATCACAAGAGATAAAATAGTATATCTTGATGAATCTGGAATAGAAGATAATGCTTGTAAAGGATATGGTTGTAGTATTTTAGGAGAAAGGTGCTATGGGGAAAAGGTGTATCAACATAAAACTAGAATAAGTATGATAGCTGGTCTTTGTAATTGTAATCTTATTGCTCCCGTAATATTTGAGGGTAATTGCAATAAAGAGGTCTTTGAAGCTTATATTAGGGAGATGTTAATTAAAGAATTAAAACCTGGACAAACTGTTGTTATGGATAACATTAACTTCCATAAGAATCCTAAAGTGAAAGAGTTAATTGAATCTGTGGGTTGTTACATATTATTTTTACCAACTTACTCTCCTGATTTAAATCCTATAGAGCATTACTGGTTTAAGATAAAAAATGAAATTAGAAAAACTATAGATTTATTTGATACTCTTTATGATGCTGTTTTTAATACAATTAAATTGTCAGCACCTTAGTCACTTATGCTATATCTTTTGCTGTATTTTCTGATTTCCTGTGAGTTGAGTTCCAGCAATTTTCTCATTAGGAGCATTATATTCAAAATTCACTTCATTTAAGCTAGAGAACATTGCTTCAGCTCTAAAATTTGATATAGAGGCACCAAAACCAAAACCATAAAAAGTGGTAGCTCCAGGTTTATTACCCTCATACATCTTTTCATTAACAGTAGTAGGAGCTGTGTCTGAGAATGATAAAGGCGCCGCCATACCAAAATCTACTCTTCCATATATATCTGCCAAACTACTTTGTGCTTGCAAACCAATCAAACAAGTACCAGCAACAAGCAATGATTTCATCTTCATAAAAATTACTCCATTTCTTAGTTATTATTAAATTAAGCTTTCATTATTTTTAAACAAATGTAATCCAAGTCAGATCACTGTTTGCCACATCATCAAAAAAATCAGCATTATCAACGAAATTCTGCCAAGCAGCAGGTGACGCTATTGCACTTGCATAATTGACTGAAATTGTCTCACCAGTTACAACATTCTTCATTCCGTTTAATGATTCGCAAATAATTGCCATAAATCCCGGATAACCTGCGTAATTAAAGTTTGCAGCTCCTACAGTCTTTATGGTGCCTGCATCGTTGTAATATAGATTGGTGCAAATCTGCCTAAGTGAATTACTAGGAGCATATTCATCTATAAAGCTAGTACATGCATTATCAAGTGCCTGCCTCTCAGGTATTGAAGAATCTGGCGTGTCACTCATATATATATGACATGTGTGTTTCAGAGCATTCATAATATTCTGATAGCCAAACAACACTTTTAGGTTTGGTATTGCCACATCATTGACAACATCAGCAATTTTTTTGCCTGCATAATCCGATTCCTTAACACCAACTTTTGCATTTAGCTTCTTAATGCCATCTATCCAGATACTCACTTCGCTCAAAACATCATCTTGTGTAGGATTTATAGAAATATTAGGAACATTTAATGCAACAAGCGACTGATTTGCATCGCTTCTTGATAAAGCCTGCTCACTTTCAACCAAGCTGACATGACCTGCGACTAACTCTGCATTTTGCTTTGCTATACAAAAATTGTTGCCAAATATTGTTCTACCGATAGCTTGCAGAGTTCCTTGATACAGCAGAATCTCTTTTCCTGAGCATGGATCTATATCTGGTTATGTTAAAGAAGTTTCTAGAGTAAAAGCACCGACATCTTCTTCAACAAAACCTGTAGGTTCGACACCAACTATATCTTGAAAACTTAAGTCAAAAGTATCACTCTTAGCTTGAATAACTTTCGCCTGTGCTATGATGTTTGCAGTATTGCCATCACCTGCAGTATATCCAAGCATTGAAGCAAGTTCATTTTGCTGCTCTATTACTTGATTTGCCTCTTGTGGAATGCGACTGACTTTATTTATAATACAGTTATCTCTCGTGCTCAAACAAGCAGTAGCATGAATATCAGCCAGACTCATTTTTGCTTTTGTATCTTCCATCAATTGCACATTTTCGCTAGACGTGTCTGAAAGGTCGTACGTATTAATATCAAGACCTAATTTCTGCAATATATTAGCCGTTCTGGCGACTCTTTGCATGGTTAGCAATTCTTGATTGTTTGCTATTACATCAACCATATTTTCCTCAATTAATTTCCGGAATTAAAGCATGAAAGATTAGAACGACATTCCCACACCAATCTTAAAGTTATGTGCACGAATCTTCGTCGCTACATTTGCTTGATCTGCTATATTTTGAATAGTAGTATCTCCCCCAGCGCCAGTATAAGGCTCCACTATGGTCAATCCTCTTTCCGTGTAGACTTTTCCTAGATCTTGATACATATACCCAATTTCAAGCGCGCAGTTCTCAGTCACTTTATATGCAGCTCCTATACCAATGCCAAATGCAAGCCCGCTACTTCTCTTGCCTCTATACCAATCTTTAGCGACTCCCACATTATCCGAAGGAACGTTCTCACCACTTGCTATACCTGTTGCGACACCATTATAAGCTCCTTTTTCAACCTTTGGATATTCTGCAATGTAATCTTTAGCATCATGCACAGCGACACCAAGACTTGCCCCAATATATGGAACAAAATTCCCGAATTGACCTATGTCATAATAAAGGCTTGCAAATGTAACAGTACTACCTATATTTTGTCTAACATTCGCTTCTACTTCAGGGTATATAGATTTCATTTCCGACGTACTGGTTGTATAGTCTTCTTTCGTCGTAGTAGTAACTGGCTTATCGAACTTAAACTGATTTAACGTTGTAAGCGAAAGATCTGCTCTGAAATTTTGAGAGAATTCAATACCAACACCAAAGCCATAAATAAAGCTAGTAGAAGGGCTTTTGCCACCATATCCTTGTGAATCCTTTGGCTCTGTTGGGTTTTTATCAAAAGAAAGTGGTAGTGCCATGCCAAGATCTACTTTTCCATAAAACTTCGCAAACCCAGATTGAGCCTGCAGAGCTAAAACACATGCACTTGCAACAAGTAATGATTTAATCTTCATAAAAATTACTCCATTTTTTAGTTATTATTGAATTAAAATTTTTGATTATTTAAACAAATTGAGAGTTTTCACATAAAGATAGATAAGAGCTGTTCTTGATATTGTTTGAATATTTGTGTAATAGTAAGAGCGCACCAAAGCTTGATGGATCTGTATACCCTTGACTCTTTTTTAGAAACGATTTTAGTGCGCCGTGTCATTCGGCATAAATGATGTCGCGTGTTGCTATTATCTCTCTCGATACATACTGTGCCAGACTTTCCAATTGTATGACGCTCTTTGGGTAAAATTTTAGAAAAAGCATCCCAATCATCCGTATAAAAATGACATTCTTTCAGATGACTCACTTTTTGTAGAGCTTTTGGAATGTTGCAGTATCACGATTGCCTGTAACCCAGGCAACTGTTCTCCTTGTACTACGATCAACTGCCTTAATGATCCAAAGCTTGTTTTTTTTGAACCAATAAAATGCCACATCTCGTCGAATTCCATCTCCATAATATCCGAAGAGACAACTGGCTCCTGAGTCTTGCCCATCGCCTCTACTACCCAGCGATAAATTATGGACGGCGAATGCCATAATATCTTGCATAACATAGAAAAAGAGCCATTACCAAGACTATATAGCATAACGCATAATGCTTTCTTAACAGCTGTTTGAGACTTCTTGCGCAGATCGCCCTCAACAAAATTTAGAACATGATCTGCACTTATAACGCTGTACACCCCTCACAATGCCATTTTTTACCAAGCTATCAGAGCAACATCCCTTACAACAAACCATAAAACCACTCTTTAGTTTTTAAAAAAGTGATCATATCATACTTCTATCTAATTGTGAAAACTCTCATCTTTCTATTGGAGTCTATTCCCAAGGCCGTACGTGCGTGAGGTCGTGTATAAAATTCACTTTTTTTGTTCAAAAGCTCCTCAGAGATTTTACCATTATCGATTAACATGGGGATACCAGATACAAAAGAAATATCTTGGTTTTTATAATTTACAGGGTCTGATTGATTAATTGTGATGATTCCATTTTTTATAATGACTAATGGTTGTATGAGCTTTTTAAGGCCATATACTTTGCCGTGGATTACTAAACTACGGCTTGCTTTTCCATCGTTTTTACCGCCTATTTCAAAAAAGCCACCATTAATAGCTATATTAGCAGAAGATTTTTGCGCAATAGATGAAACAGTTTCACGGCCAATATTTCCATTATTCGCTTTAATAATTTCAGCTTCGTATTCAGATTGATCTAAGTGCACTATATGTATCACTTTAGAATTTGCTAACTTTTTCTCATAAGTATAACCTAAAGCATTGGTTGTAAGTTGTGGTAAGAGCATAGCAATTATTATGCATATGATCTTCATTTTTTTAACTCCCATTTTAATTTTTTATGAGAAATAGCATTAATTATTGGTATGGGCTGTTTTAAGGATTTCAATTACTTCTTAATCGGTTGCATAAGTTTGTATATTGCTAAAACAGTATAAAAGAGTCGCGATATATGCTATGTGATATTCAAGGAATAAAAGCATAATATATCTTATTGAGTTCAGGAAAAAGGTATTAAAATGATAAGAAGTTTATAAAGCATTCATAAAGTTTAGAGCGATTTAAAAACGCTATATGACTTTTTTATACTGCTTTAGTTGTATAACGAATATTTTTTCATCAAGCTGCTATGAGATAGAGGTGGATCTTGCGGGATTCGTGTAATATTTTTGCGTGTCGTCATGGATATCATGTCCATCAATCAAAATAGAGCAATCTACTGATATTATAAAACCATAATATCAAATTAACAAAAGTTGATTTTCTCACCACATAAAATAATCTACCATTCCTCTCTTTTGATCTGGTTTAATTTTAAAGCGTTAGCGTTTAGTTTGTCGAGCATTTTTAGATGACATCGGAAAATCAGGCTTCGCATACGTCTATACCAACTCTTTATTTATCAGAAGATATAAGTAATCTTAGGTAAGCTTTATCAATGGTTGCTCTAATTAACTCTCTAAAAAATCAACTATATCGATGATGCGATAAAAGTAAGAACTTGTTGCAACGGAGTCAGTGATGCCACTTAAATGGAGTAACACTGGTATGCTTGCAAAACCTCTTGGTACTTTCAGCTTTGTTATTTTATCTTGTACTTCATTGATAATATCGCTATTAACTTCGCGTTTTTTGAATTTAAATTCACAAATAAATAGGTTTTTTGTCACGGTTTGTACAAGATAATCAATCTGACATCCTTGTTGCGTACTGGTTTTCATCTGTCTATATGGGCCGCTAGAGACGATATCTATACCATGTATGCCAATTGCTTTGAAAATAAGAGAGCGATTTTGTAAAAGTAGATATTCTAATTGTAGGCCTAAATGAATTTCAAACCCTGGTAATGATTGTAGTGTGACATTTGCATATCCATTAATGGAAATTTTTGCTAGATTCGGCTCTATCATCTTAAGATAAAATCTCATATAAGGATCTGAAATAGCATATAAACTTTGCTTTAATGGCCTGGTTGTTTTGAAAGACCATAAAGATTGTTTGACTATGAAACCTGCAACAATGAGATGCTCCATCATTTGACTTAAAGTGCCGCTATGAGGAAACTTTATTGCTGTGCGAATTTCCGATAAAGTCTTAGCTCCATCTTTGAGGCTATCTAGGATTTTCTTATAAGTGGTGCCCTTACCATCAAATAGATCGTGAAAAATACGATCAAATTCTGTTACTAATAACCCACTTTTCTCAAAAGCAAGTTGTTTGATATTTTCATCAGCTGTGATTTTTGGATTTAATTGTTCCAAGTACCATGGTACGCCACCAATAATACAGAGTAGCTTGTACTTATCATAAGGCGACATTTTTATGCCTGTTTTTCTTAAAAACTGGGCGCTTTCTGTGATCGATAAGGGTTCAAGATTAAGTGTTAGGTTGACTCTGCCGAAGAATGCTGTGCTTTTTAAAATATTTTCTTCAATCCATGTGGATACAGATCCGCAGAATACAAGCAGCATATGCGTGGTTTGCTTATCCCACCAAGCTTTAAGTTTTGGAATAAAAGTTGGATCCTTTGAGCCAATCCAAGAAATTTCATCAAATAGGATGATGTCACCTGGATTGATATGTAAGCTCAAATGCTCAAACGCATCACTCCAATCCTGAAATGTTATAGGTGGTACTTTCAGCATTAATGATAATTGCCTTGCAAAATTATCTCTTTGTGCTTGTGGTGATATCCCATCTTGTGGCGCAAGACCTGCAAAACTCCAAAACGTTTGACTGTCTATGGTTTTAACAAACTCAAGTATTAGTCTGCTTTTTCCAATTCTTCTGCGTCCTTTAACTACAACTAAGCTTGATGTTTTCTTTTTGTATAAGGCTTGCAGGCGCTCTAATTCAACTCTGCGGCCAATGAAGATAGAATCAGACATAGTGATCTCCTGTATGCTCAAAATATAATATATAATGTGTTGAGCATTGTATTAAGTCAATAAAAAATGCTCAACGCGATAAATTCTATATTTTGAGCAGAAAAATATGCTCTGCTCTAAAATAGACCTCTTGCATAACTCAATATACGCAAAATTTAGTCAGGATGCTCTTTTTACAATTTTCGAAATATCAAATTTGCTTATTGTGAAAATGTCGATGAAGTTTGAGCAGATACACCATTTGAATCTGTAATGATGAATTTAATCGGAGATTCACTTTGCCCGTCGTGTTTATTAGTTTTCACAAAGATTTTATAAGTTACGTCTGAGTCTTCTGGTGCTGTTATCGTGCAGTTATTTGAATAGTCCTGCATCATGTTTTGCAGTAAAAAAGTTGCATTATAAGCATACTCTAAATTCAGCTCAAGTTTTTGTGTTTGAAGTGTTTTGTTGGATATTTTTAGCAAAAATGTATTTCTGACCATACCATCTGGTGTAATGACAAAAAACGCACTTCTATCCTTTTGTGCTGTTATGATATAGCGTGATTTATGTGCTAGTGTATAAAGCAGAAGTGAGCAGGATATGATCATAATTAAGCCATAAAATATTGTTTTTGGCCTAAATATATTGCGGTGAAAGAGAATTCCTGATTGCTTTGCGGATATGCTGTTAATACTATCATATGCTATTAACCCAGTTGGCCTCTTGAGCTTTGTCATCACGCTATCACAAGCATCAATACAGAGTCCACAGCCTATACATGCCATCTGTAATCCATTTCTAATGTCTATACCCATTGGGCAAACTAAGACGCATTTTCCGCAGTCTATACAGTCACCGTGTTTTACGTCTTGAGCTGTATTAGTATGTTTATCTATAGGATGTCTTGGTTCTCCGCGCCAGTCATGGTATGTGACAACGGTTGTGTCTGAGTCAAGCATTGCTGATTGAAACCTGCCGTATGGGCACATGTATATACACACTCTGTGTCTCAAAATAGCTGCAAACAAATATGTACTTGCTGTTAGGGATAGAAGCCATCCAACACCGCCATGCGTGACAGATAAGTGAACTACATCATGTAGAAGGTCTGGTGCTTCATAAAAATAGCAGACCCACCCAAATGCAAATAAGAAGCTAAGTAATAGCCAAGAGAGGTGTGTGAGTGATTT
The DNA here is from genome assembly GCF_964020185.1 of Candidatus Lariskella endosymbiont of Hedychridium roseum. Taxonomy (NCBI): domain Bacteria; kingdom Pseudomonadati; phylum Pseudomonadota; class Alphaproteobacteria; order Rickettsiales; family Candidatus Midichloriaceae; genus Candidatus Lariskella; species Candidatus Lariskella endosymbiont of Hedychridium roseum. The sequence continues at coordinate 209,423 of NZ_OZ026538.1, forward strand.
TTTTATAACTTTTTCTTTGTTTATGGGGCTAGAATCTAATTTTATCCTTGTATTTCTATCTCCTTGGAAGAATTCTTCTATTTTGACAAATAGATCAACAAAAACTGTTTGCGGGCAAGTATAACCACACCATAACCTGCCGAATAACGAAGTAAATAAAAATAGTCCAAGAGCTGATAAAACAAGTATAGCTGCTATATAATATAGCTCATTTGGCCATATCTCTATGCTAAAGAAGTATCCACGCCTTTCTGGAAGATCAATGAAGAACGCTTGCTTAGGAGCAAAACTGCCTCTATCCCACCTTATCCAAGAAGCACCAAAATATATTAATAAAAGAGCAGCGTTTACCGCATTTTTTATGCTCCTGTATTTCCCAGTTATGCTGGAATGGTAGATTTTATCCATAATTGCGTATCTATTAATACCTATTTTGATGCAATATGTGTTGCAAAACGGCAACTATACTAATTATTTATCATCTTAATATGATTTTAATAATTGACTATATCTGCAATATAATGCTTTATAATTTATTAAGGAATTGTGAATGCGATGTTAAGAAAGCTGTTTCGTATTGCACATCTCTATAATATCAAAAAAGAACTGGTAAGAACATGGTAGATTATAGTAATCCAGCGTTTGTTAAAGCAAGGAATGCAGCGGCAGTGCGAAAAGAAATTGAGTCTTCTGGGCGAAGTTTTGAGACTTTTGCTGCAACAAATCTGACAGGTGCAGAAATATTTACTATGACAAATCGGCTGAAGCCATTGTCTATGAATGATATAAAACAAGATATTTGCCAGCAAATTTCCATCATTCCAAATGATTGCAGTTTGTCTGATTTGAATATATTAAATGTTCGGCTTGGAGCAGCATTATCATTGCCAAGTAAAGTTTTGGAGGCATTTGGAGTTAATGATACAAGTTCAGATGTGTTTCAAGGAGTAAAGCATAATGTTTATAAAAGTGATGCTTTTGATGCAACATTTGAAGATCTCACAGGCACTGTCCAGGGAGACAATGTCTATTTTTATGCAGCGCTCTTTGAAGAGGGAGCAAAAAATAAAAAGTTGTTCACGGATAGTTTAAACGAAATTGGCCAGATTGTTAGTGGCACTGCATCTAAAAGAGTGCTGTATCCAGATACTGCTCCTAAAATTGAATCAGACGTTAGCCAACTTTATGAAGATCAAGTTGCTTCAAATAATATCTTGATAAAGCTTGGAATTACACCAACTGCTGCGAATTCAAACTCTACTTATGTTGCAAATAAAGTGCAGGCTTTAATCGATGCTGAGAAGAATTTTTTCTCAAAAATTGGTATGAATCCTGAGCTCTATGAGAAGTATGAGATATCAGATTTAACAATCAAAGCTGCCTCAATATTAAATCAAATAAGCATTTATCAGAAAGCTAAATTCGCAATAGATATAGCATGTAAAAGATATGTTGGTGTTACAGAGTCAATGTCATTAACTAATGCTCAGCAAGAATTTAGAGATGCATGTATTGAGTGGAATGCTGCAACTTCTAAAACAGATATTGGCAATGCACTTTCAAATGTTTGTATAAAAACTCTCATTCCAAATACTGCAGGTTTTATGAGTACGGTTACGGTTTCGGCTTCAGACGGTATATTGATGGTGATTACTATGGCTCAGCGTGCTTGCAGTTCTTTTACTGGAGCTCCAACGGTAGATGGAAATGGTGCTATTGATATGTATCTTGAGCGTGTCTCAGCAGCTGGTTGGATTACTGGTACATATACTTTTTTCAATTACTTACCAGACAATATCAAATTATTGGATGAGATTATGGCAAGTGATTATCCTTGGCTCACTTTTGATTGATTACCAAATTTCTTTTATTGAAAGCGTATAAAAAATAACTCTGAGATATTTTTATGAAGATTAAATCATTATTTGTTGCGTGCACTAGAACTTTAAGATTGGTGTGAGAATTTCGTTCTAACCTTTCACGCCTTTAATCTCAGAAATTAATTGAGGAAAAATATGGTTGATGTAATAACAAACAATCAAGAATTGCTAAAGATGCAAAAAGCGGCAAAAACAGCTGATATACTGCGGAAATTGGGCCTTGATGTTAATACGTATGATCTTTCAGACACGTCTAGCGAAAACGTGCAATTGATGGAAGATACAAAAGCGAAAATGAGTCTTGCTGAAGCTCATGCAAGTGTTTGTTTGAAGACGGGAGAGAGCTGTGTTCTGAATAAAATAAGTTATGTGCCTCAAGAGGTGAATCAAGTAATAGAGCAGCAAAATGCACTTGCTTCAATGCTTGGATATACTGAAGATGATGGAGATACTTCAAACATCATAGCACAGGTCAAAGTTGTTAAAGCTAAGGATGATGCTTTCGACTCAAGTTTTAAAGATGTAGTTGGAGTTGAACTGTCAGGTTTTGCTAGGGAAGATGCTGATGCTTTTACTCGAGAAGCTTCTTTAAAATATTCAGAGCCAGACCCATGTTCAGAGCCTCCAAAAGACATTCATTTATATCAAGGAACTTTGCAGGCTATTGGCAAAACAGTTTTAGACAATGATTTTTGTCTAACAAAACAAAATGCGCGGTCAGTTGTTGATTCTGTTCACTTGCTTGGGAGTAATCAGGCATTATCAAAGAGTTATGCAAACCAGACGCTAGTTGCATTAAATGCTCGTGATATCTCTGCAAATCCTACACAAGCTGACGTCTTAAGCAAAGTTACTAATTTTATAGATAATATTAAGAAATTAAATGCAAAAGTTGGCGTTAAGGAATCGGATTATGCAGGCAAAGAAATTGCTGATGTTATAGGTGACGTTGCAATACCAAATCTAAAAATGTTGTTTGGTTATCAGAATGTTATTAATGCTCTGAAATATCCTTGTTATTCATATACAATTATTGCGCAATCTGGAACGCCTGAGAGGGTGGCACTTTATAATGCATGTAGTAGCTTTGTGTACGAATACGCACCTAGTAATTCACTTAGGCAGGTTTGTACCAATATGTATTACAACGATGCGGGCATCATAAAGACTGTAGGATCTGCAAACCCTGTTTATCAATATTTTCCGGAAGTTATGGCAATAATTTGCGAATCATTCAACGGAATGAAGAATGTTGCAACTGGCGAGACAATTTCAATAGACCTCTTGCATAACCTCATTCTGAGGTAGAAATTCTTATAGAGTAGATTTTTGCAAAACGTCACCAAACAATGATCCACGTGAGTGTTTTTATGTTTTAGTGACAATCAAATCACAGTTTGGAACAGGTTATGCAAGAGGTCTAATCAATTATGCGAGTGCAACGGCTTCACCTGCTGCCTGGCAGGATTTTGTTGATAACGCAGATTTTTTTGATGACATAGCAAACAGTGATTTAGCTTGGATTACATTTGTTGAGAGTTTTCACAATTAGATAGAAGTATGATATGATCACTTTTTTAAAAACTAAAGAGTGGTTTTATGGTTTGTTGTAAGGGATGTTGCTCTGATATCTTTGTAAAGAATGGCATTGTGAGGGGGTGTACAGCGTTATAAGTGCAGATCATGTTCTAAATTTTGTTGAGGGCGATCTGGGCAAGAAGCCTCAAACAGCTGTTAAGAAAGCATTGTGCGTTATGCTATATAGTCTTGGTAATGGCTCTTTTTCTATGTTAGGCAAGATATTAGGGCATTCGGCGTCCATAATTTATCGCTGGGTAGTAGAGGCGATGGGCAAGACTCAGGAGCCAGTTGTCTCTTCGGATATTATGGAGATGGAATTCGACGAGATGTGGCATTTTATTGGTTCAAAAAAAACAAGCTTTGGATCATTAAGGCAGTTGATCGTAGTACAAGGAGAACAGTTGCCTGGGTTACAGGCAATCGTGATACTGCAACATTCCAAAAGCTCTACAACAAAGTGAGTCATCTGAAAGAATGTCATTTTTATACGGATGATTGGGATGCTTTTTCTAAAATTTTACCCAAAGAGCGTCATACAATTGGAAAGTCTGGCACAGTATGTATCGAGAGAGATAATAGCAACACGCGACATCATTTAGGCCGAATGACACGGCGCACTAAAATCGTTTCTAAAAAAGAGTCAATGGTATACGGATCCATCAAGCTTTGGTGCGCTCTTACTATTACACAAATATTCAAACAATATCAAGAACAGCTCTTATCTATCTTTATGTGAAAACTCTCATATTTATTATGTACATACGAAGTCATACTTCAAAAAGAGCTAGTGGAATGTGTATAATTAGCAATCTGACGACGCCAATTTTGAAAAGTATGACGAGTATGACAGAGCCGAAGGCCCCAGCGCTAATTTTCGGGTATATAATTTGTTCTATACCTAGCAAAGATTAATTAGGCACTGCCAGTAAAGTCACTTTCGCAAGACCTCCTTTGGCCTGATTTGCAAGTATTACTTCGTTAATTTCTTCTCAAATATATATAATTGACTCAGAAATTAACTGGTACTCTAAAAAATCATGCCATTTTAAATTCATACGCGCGTACTTATGAAGGTAGTACCTCACAAAATCCATAAGATTTTTTGGTAATCTTGCCATTTTTTCTGCAGGACTTTCGGTGCATTATAATTGCTTGAAACCAAGGTAAATCTAATAATCTTTAAAACATAACCAGAGTCTCTATTTGTATCTTATATGCAGTAATGAACCTGTCAATTTTCAAGTTCACAATATTTGGTATTATGGTATATTTCCCATTATATATATACTAGTCATACTTCAAAAATTGGTGTCACCCAAAATACTACTTATGTATTTATGTGTACGCATGCTTCCTTAGTTCTTCTTAGCTCTTTTTGAAGTCTAACTTCGTATGTATAATAAATACCAACTCTTCATTTATCTGCGGTATAACGAGCTCAACTTTGAGATTTGATGTGATATAACATTTTCAAAGTAACCTTTGCTTTTTTTACGATAAATTGTGGTATCTTATATTGATATATTTGTGGTGATTTTGATGTTAACTTGGCTTTGATGGGGGCTTACTGTGCTAGATTTTGAGTTTGATAAGATAGCGCTCGCTATTGCATTTGGTATATTTGCAGTCATTTTTAGCTGGAACGTTGGAAATATGCTATATATTCCTGAAAAAGAATTGAAAAAGCCTGGTTATATTGTAGCAATAAAAGAAGGCGGTGTGGATGCTGCAGGTCAAGCAAATAGCAATGAATTGCCTGAAGAGGTAGATATAGTAAAGATTATGGCAGATGCAGATTCAAAGTTGGGTGAAAATGTATTTAAGAAATGTGCTGTTTGTCATACAGATGCAAAGGATGCAAAAAATAAAATAGGACCAAATCTTTGGGGTATAGTGAACGCTAAGGTTGCGCATCGTCAAGATTTCGATTATTCTCCAGCAATGCAACAGCGAGGGCAGAGTGGAGCAAGTTGGACATATGAAGATCTATACAGATATCTGTATTCACCAAAAAAATATGTGCCAGGTACCAAGATGGCTTTCGCTGGAATAAAGGATGATAAGGAGAGGGCTGGGGTGATAATGTTTTTAAGACAGTTGTCAGATAATCCAGAACCTTTGCCATAAAAGTAGTATGAGGAAGGGCTAAAGAAGCATGAGAATGTTTAAAATTTTTAAATCTATAAGGTTATTTATCACATCTTCAATTTTTAACGTATTCTTTTGCGTATGGACTGTTGTAATTTGCTCTGCGCTTTCACCATTTGTTATTTTGGGAAGCGTGAAAGCCGCAGCTAAAGCTGGTTATTGGTGGGCTTGTGGAGTAATTTTTGTACTAAGATGGTTGTGTGGAATAAAAGTTGTAGTCACTGGTGTAAAAAATTTGCCGCATACTAGACCATTCATCGTGGCTTCAAAACATCAATCAGCACTAGAAACAGTGTTTTTTATGCAATATTTCAAAGATCCAATATTCGTGCTTAAGAGAGAGCTTACTAGAATTCCAATATATGGATGGTATTTGAAAGCAATGAAAATGATCAGCATTGATAGATTTGGAGGAGCAGCAGCGCTCAAGAAGATGTTAAAAGAATCATCAGCTATGCTGAAATCTGGCAGAATTATCGTAATATTTCCAGAGGGGAGAAGAGTAAAAGTTGGAGAAGTTGCAGATATTCAATCAGGTATTCTTGCTATACATAATTCTTCTCCAAGCACACTTGTTGTCCCAGCCTTTTTAAATTCTGGCTTAAGGTGGCCAAAAGGTGGGTGGATAAAAAAACCTGGGTTTGTAACTATTCATTTTGCTGTACCATTTTCTAGACAAACTCGCAGCAAAGATGAGTTGATTGAATACATCTCAGAAAATATTAATTCTATGATATAAAATGAAGCTTGAGGTACAAGGCTGGTTAATGCTTGATAAACCAGAGGGGATTTCATCAGCTGCCGCGCTAAATAAGATAAAAAAGTTTGTTAAGCCAGATAAAATAGGACATGCTGGCACTCTAGATCCATTTGCTTCAGGTCTTCTTATGGTAGCCGTTGGGAAGGCGACTAAACTGATACAATATTCCATGGCACAAGAAAAAACTTATAAATTCAGTATTAAATGGGGGGTAAGCACAGATTCAATTGATCCGACAGGTAATATTGTAGCAACTTCTTGTGATAGGCCAAAAATCTCTCAAATCATTGAATTTATCTCGAGTAATCATGGGATGATATTGCAGGAGCCACCTATTTATTCAGCAATAAATATAAATGGTAGAAGAGCATATGATATCGCAAGAAGTGGGGTTGATTTTTCGATAGAAAGTAGGCCTGTTAATATTAAAGAGCTAAAGTTGCTTAGTCATACCAAAGAAGAGAGCGAGTTTTTTCTACGATGTGGAAAAGGATTTTATGTCAGGTCATTAGTTAGAGATATTGCAAAATATTGCTCAGTATATGGTTATACTTCTAAATTGCGCAGGACTAGTGTAGGAAATTTTACTGTAGAAAATGCAATTTCCGTTGACTACATATTGGAAAAGGTAAAATGTAGAGAAGATGTTGCGGCGCTACTTATCAAACCATATTCTGTGTTAGAAGGAATGAGTATATATATAGCAAGCCATGAAGAAATAAAACTAATTAGACATGGAAGAAAAATTCGTGCCAAAGCAGTAAATAGCATAGCTGAGAATTGTGAAGTAGCAGTTCATGATAACTTGAATGGAGAATTAATTGGAATTTGCATTCAAACAGGAGGGTATTTACATCCGAAAAAAATATTATCCACCTTGAATGCTGAAGCTTACCGAGAAATTTAAGCTTTCCTATTACAGTTTCAATTAGTCGCCTGCGTCATAACTCTAAGGAACATAGGATTTATCTTGGCCTGCAAGCAATTATTATGCATCAAAAGTCCTGCAAAAATGGCAAAATTATATATCCGAAAATTAGTGCAGGGCAGATCTAAAGGCTAATTTTTGCACATTCTTCCCTGACTAAGACTAACCAATGTCAACATTCTTGTTGTCGGTCAAGAGTGCATTCCCTAAATTTGAGTATGCATTAACTTGTGGTGCTTATAATGGATGAAGAGCTATGTTATCACAAGGTGCAGAGCGATTAGATAAAACACTGGTTGCCAGTTGTGATGCAAAAAGTCATATTGCTTGAAATTTTGGCATTAGCAGAGAAACTCTTTATCAAGATTTAAGAAAATAAGACTGTTTCCTTAAAGAGCTTTTTAAAGGCACCAATTTTGAAAAATATGATGAATATACGAAGTGGTTTATTTTTGTTCAACTGCATCCAACATTTTCATTCCAACTGTATGATATCCGCTATCTACATGTAAGACTTCACCTGTTACTCCAGAACTCATATCGCTTAGTAGATATACAGCACTTGAACCTATATCTTCGATTGTCACATTCCTGCGCATTGGTGCGTTTTGTTCATTCCAATTTAGTACTTGTCTAAAATCTGAAATTCCAGAGGCAGCTAAGGTGCGAATTGGGCCAGCTGAAATTGCATTGACTCGTATTTGCTTGTGTCCAAGGTCCATTGCTATATATCGAATGCTGGCTTCAAGTGCTGCTTTAGCTACTCCCATAACATTATAATTAGGTATAGCTTTTTCTGCTCCATAATAACTCATAGTGAGTATAGAGCCACCATTTTGCATAAGTTCAGCTCCTTCTTTTGCAATAGCAGTCAAAGAATAACATGAGATATTCATGGTGTTTAAGAAATTGTCTCTAGAGGTGTCAACATATCTCCCTTGAAGTTCTGCTTTATCTGAAAAAGCGATTGCATGTACAATAAAATCAATTGTTCCCCAGCTAGATTTTATCTCTGCAAATACGTCATGAATAGAGTCGTTTTGCGAGACATCGCAAGGCAAGACTATCGTTGATTTGACCTGCTCTGCGAGAGGACGAACACGTTTTTCCATGACATCACCTTGGTATGTAAACGCAAGATCTGCTCCGTTTTCAAAACAAGACTTTGCAATACCCCAGGCAATAGATTTATCATTTGCAACTCCCATTATAAGGCCTTGTTTGCCTTTTAAAATACCATAAGCGCTCATTATATTTTTTACCTTTTGAACTACAATTTGCAAAAATAGCGTACAGGTCATCAAGATGAACCTTGCAAGCAAAAACATTATTTATACTTTAGGTTTAGCGTGCTTTTGTTAATAGCAAAGCAGTACATGTCATTAATTAAGTTGCATTTTTATGTGCTGTTGGAACTTAACTTTCATATTGATAAAGAAACATGACTAGATAAGTCAGATAACTTTTATATCGCAATATGTCAATACAGTAATGAATTAATAGCATTACTGATTATTTTTTTATATTATTTAACAACCTTAGGAACGGCAAAACAACCATATTTTGCATCAGGTGCGTTTGAAATTATCTTGTGCAAAATATCAAGTTGTTGCGCAGTGTCATCTCTTACTGTGAGCGTATTTGAAATGGTATTCACAAGTGGTTCTATACCCTCAACATCCACTTCATTTAACTTTTGAGCCATTTTGAATATACTACTCAATTCTCTTTGGTAAGAAACAGCTTCATCATGAGAAAGCGTTATGTGTACCAATTTAGCAATTTTATTTACGTCTTCTAAAGTTATAGTCATATGTTCTATATAATTATATTTATGAGAATTTTAAAATTTGTAGTTGATGAAATCATAAAGTGCTGTTCAAATTATTTACATTGCAAATACAAGAGACATATCAACTTGCAAATGAATCATACAATTAGTTAGTCTGCCTGTGAAAATCAATTTGCTGCGCAAATAAATTTTTGCGGAAAGTGAAATTTTTAGCAACTTTACCACTTTTTCTGCTGAACTTTCGATACATCATAATTGCTTGCATGCCAAGATAAATACTGCGCTTCTTAGCATTATGACGCAGGCGATTAGTCAACCTCCTGTATTTCCATTGCTTCATGACTAAATTCTAGTCTTTTTTATTGTTTATAATATTATAGTGCCAATATTCACAACTTTTGGTATAATTCGTAAAAGCAAGATTATAAATACAAACGACAATAGTATACTAAATGATATTACAGCAGAAGTAGGAAATAAGTTTTGATGTCCATAATAACTTGCAAGCTGCAAGAAGAACGAGCATATCAATAGCCGCATTCCTATTAATAATGCTGTAATCTTACTCTTATCATTTTTGTGCAAAGACATTGCTGCTGGGTAAAGCATATTTACTAAAAAAGCAACTCCTATAGAGCAAGGTATGAACGAACCTGTTACAAAAAACGGATTATAAGATTCGAATATTCCAACTAACAGAATAATAACGCAGGTAATGAGGCTGCAGATACATCCAAAATTGAAACATGCCTTGCGTCCAAACTTTTTGATAAATACTCCACTAAATAAGCTAGGAATAGCAAATGCAAGAGCTAAAGACCCTTGATATATACCAAAAGTTTCTAATGAAACTGTCATCCTATCCATATAGAGCAGTGGTGCCATTCCTATAAAGACCCAATAAGGTGCTGTAGCAAACCATATAACAAGTCCTATTAACCAAAAATTTTTTGATAATATACAAGAAATATATGAACGGTAAAATGATGATTTAACTACATTTTGTAAACTAGGTTTTATATAGTAAAGTGCAAGTATTAAACAAAGCACTCCACAAATTAATAGAGCTATAAAGTTGGCACGCCAAGAGAATAATAAAGATATATAACTACCAGCTATAGGTGCAAATGACATTGCAATAGCACATGTTCCATGAATCAAACCAAAAAGGTGGACTTGCTTGTCTTCTGGATAATCATCTGCGATTAATACTGGGATGAGTATAGAAGGAGCAGAAATTCCTATACCTTGCAAAGCTCTTCCAAGCAAAAGAAAATCATATGTAAATGGAAATACACATAAGAGACTTCCTAACACAAAAAGTGATATGCCACATACCATCACATGTTTTCTTGGATAGCGATCACCAAGCCATCCAACTAATATTGCGCCAATACAGTAGCTTATAAAGTTTATACTTAGCGCCATTTGTGTTTCGAATGTTGAAATATCAAAGAAACGCTGCATTTCTGGAAAGCTTGGTATAAAAAGGTCTAACTCTATGCCTGTTAATATTGAGACTAGAATAAAAGTAAAAAGCTTCATAATGACATTTTCTGCCCTACATTATATTTTATTTACTTGCAAAATACGTTAAAGTACCAAGGCTGAAACGTATTTTGAGTACAACATTACAATTCACGGCTATCCTATACCATAACTTTTAATTATGCTACCGCATATCATATACCAACCATCAATCAAAACAAAAAAAACAAGTTTGAATGGTAAGGCTATCATAGCAGGTGGTACCATCATCATACCCATTGCCATTAAAACAGATGCAATCAACATATCAATAATCAAAAATGGCAAGAATATCAGGAACCCTATTTCAAATGCACGTTTTAGCTCGCTTATCATAAATGCTGGAATTAGAACATGAAATGGAATTTCATCATTTGAGACATTGTCTAACTTTGCTATATCTAGAAAAAGTTGTCTTTCCTTATTTCCTGTATTTTGTAGCATAAAACTATGAAATGGTTTGGCTATACTTGCAAATGCTTGTTCTTCTCCTATTGAGTTATTCATAAGTGGCAGCAAGCCATCTTCATAAGACTTAGTGAATGTTGGTGCCATTATAAAAAAAGTAAGAAAAAGCGCAAGGCTAATCAGTACAATATTTGGAGGAGTTTGTTGCAGACCAAGTGCGCTACGTACGAAAGATAATACTATTGCTATACGTGTAAAAGAGGTGACCATGATTAAGATTGATGGAGCTAAGCTCAAAATCGTCAGTATGCCGATCAACTGTATAATCTTAGAGGTGAAAACAGTGGATCCATCCTTATGACTATCAATTCCAAGATCTATAGTAATTCCTTCAGCAAATGCGGTGCATTCAAAGCAGAATAGTAATATTAAAAAAAGTAATATAACGTTTCTCATACCAACTCATCAACTAAAATATAGCAGGGGTTAATAGAGAGTTGGGGATATCTGCTTTACCTCTTTCTCTGTTTCCTCTGCTGCGCTTTCTATTATATCGACAACTATATCATTATTGCCTAGCAACAGCACATACGATTTGTTGTTATAATCTACTATAAGTAGCTTTTTCTTAATATCAATATTCAATACTTCTTTGACGTGTAATTTTTGCTCTTTAGTAATGCGCCATAGATTAACCTTTCTTATTTTTTGGAGGAAGATGGCTAAAATTCCTATCAAGGCTAAAACTAAAATTAATGCTATTAAAATTTGCATATTAAACAATATATTAATACCTTGTTAAAAGTTGATATTTTGGCTGTTATAAGTAATTTTATGAATTTAAAATTGAACTGTATATAAGTTGATTTATATAATCTTTGGTTATAAATAAGCTTGCATCTTAATAAAACAAGTTCCTAGTTAAATATTTACAATACAGCTGTACAAAAATCACTAAATTAGAAGGGGCAATACAGAATATAATGAATTAACTTGTAATCACAAGATCATACATAAATTGGTTATTAAACCATGTACATTGTCTCTTTGCGTAATTTCTTGTTTTCCGCTGTGCTTTTTCTGCGGCTTCAGCCATAGAAAAAGAACCATTTATATAGCTGTGCAATTCTTCAAAGCCAAGAGCTTTAGGGTATCTTATATTAGTATAACACTTCAGTACACTTTCAACTTCGGCGACAGCGCCATTCTTCAGCATTTGAATAAAACGCTCGTCACATCTTTTATATATAATATCTCTTGGAGGATTAACAAAGATCATAAAATGAGGAAGATTTGCATCTATTCTACAAACCTTATTGCTTTTACATTGCCAAGTAGAAAGTGGAATGCCAGTTTCTTCAAAAACTTCAAGTCCTCTGACTATGCGTTGTATATCATTACTATGTATTCTTCCTGCAAGAATTGGATCATGTAGCGAAAGGAGAGCATGAAGGCCTTGTGGTGTGTTGCAATTTACTAAATAGTTGACTCTTGATTTTGCTTCTTGAGAAATATTAGGTATTTTTGCTATGCCAAAGAGTAGTGTCTTAATATAAAGACCTGTTCCTCCAACTATAATCGGTATCTTCCGGCTTTCTAAGCATTTTTTTATTTCATCTTCAATAAGTTGTAGCCAAATTGCAACAGATGACTTTTCAGTGCAGTTAATTACACCATATAGTCTATGTTGTTGAGAAATGGTATGTTGTAACGTAGGTTGAGCAGTGAGTATTGGGATTTCCTTATAAAGCTGCATAGAATCTGCATTGATTATAACTCCATCAAGCTTAGATGCTATCTCAAGAGCAATCGAAGATTTACCAGTTGCAGTCGCGCCGCATACAAAAATCATGCTATCTCTTGGTAGATCAGATATGAAACTGAAATCCATAAAACACCTACACGACCTAAATTGGAGGCCGAGGTCAGAATTGAACTGACGTATAACGGATTTGCAATCCGTTGCATTACCACTTTGCTACTCGGCCTAAATAACGACGTCGAGAGATGCATGCTATCATATAAGATATATCTGGGCAAATACTTTTTCCGTCCTAAGAATGTGTCTATGTATTGAAAGCAGAGTACTTGAGCATATGGTTAATTGCTTTTATCACGGATAGACTCAAAACATGATTTTTATGCTTATTTTGATGTTATATGTGTTGCAAAACAGCAACTATAGCACTGATGAAGGTAGTGCCAACTAATCAGGAATAGCATTTTTAGATTTAATAAAATTCCTTACTTCCCTGCTGTCATAGTCCTTGCCTGTTACAACAAACTTAATTTTTTCCCAAGGTTAATCTTGCCATAACTCTTCTACTGCATTACAACACTAGACCTATTTCGAAACTCTACTTATGACAAGAATTTGTGCGTCGATTTTGTGTTCGCAGCTCCTCATGTATACCAAATATACTCTTGTCTTGCCGTATCTAAATCTTCTACTACTTTTTTGCCAGAAGCTAGTTTCGAAAGAGGTCTACTGCCTTTGGTTAGGAAATAGCTTGTAATTTATGTAGTTATATGTGATATGGTTAAGACCCTCGCCTTTAGGCGAACACTTTAGTATTAGTTATCTAGGAAATGTGCTAAGGGAGGACGAATGGAATATAGGAGATGATCCCACAGCCTATATGACCTAAAGTATCATATAGTATTTTGTACTAAGTATAGGTATAGAGTTTTAACTGGGCAAGTTGCGATTAGAACTAGGGAAGTAATCCGAGAAATATGTGCTGCTAATTACATAAATATAATTAGTGGCAGTATGAGTCCTGATCACGTACATATATTAGCATTGGTTCCGCCTAGTATATCAATATCTAAAGCTGTGCAATATATTAAAGGTATAAGTAGTCGTAAGTTGCTACAGGAATTTGCACTGCTCCGTAAGCGGTATTGTGGACAACATCTTTGGGCCAGAGGGTATTTTGTTGTGACAGTTGGCAATGTGAATTCAGAAGAAGTGCAAAAATATATAGAACAGCATGAGGAACATCACAAAAAAGATGATTTTAGAATATCAGAGTTTTAGCGTTTACGCTTTTAATCTGCTTTGCAAGCGTTACACAAACTACCGCGCTTTAGCCGGTAGTAATTGATAGATTTATCCAACATTATAATAGAAAACAGTAAACTATCTGATATTCATTCAATTCAATATGGAAGCAATTTTAAAATTGCCGTGCCACTCAATTTAAACTTGGTAAATTCTTATCATTCTGTTGTAACAAATAGTACAATCTCATTTCCTAATCATGATGAGACCATACAATTAGTATATGCTCATCAACCAATATTCAACGCATCAAGGTTTATGGATATTACTGCTGTAGGTCTGGGTACTACACTGCAGCAAGAATTTTCAAACGAACCCTCAAAAGCTATACAACAGCACTATAGTATCTACAAAGAGCCTATTCAACACCATTGGCATAATGACTTATATTCAATGGGTGCGTATTCAGGATATTCAACTTCAATCTTCAACTTCAATCTCAAAAAAACTTGATAATATTACATACCATAACGGTGTATGTTATAAAACGATATTTTTGCCCATTCAAGATTCTATATTTTTTGTTGGTGAACATGCAACTATTCTAGAATGTATAGGCACTATGGAAGCTGCTGTTGAATCAGGCGAACGTATAGCGCAAGCTATTATAACGAAATATAGAACGAAATATAGAAAGTGATTCTATAATCATTTTCATAACTATCAATACAGATTGAATTTTTTCTATGGCTGCCATGTCAAAGCCCTGTGATAAAAGGTTTTTTGCAGCATGCATGCTACTCTGCCACGCCTTGAATAAAGCTCTGCTCTCTTAATTCATCTGCTATTGTTTATTGTTGCAGTTTTCTCTTCTCCGCCTTCAAACATGTTGGTAAAATTAGTACTGTCTTTCAATTCTCCTTTTTCAATTTTATGATCTATATCTGCATCTCTTTTGATCATAGTATTCATATTGAGAGTACCTTGATGCACCTGCCAATAGTGCATACCAAATAAACCTGCAAGCACTACCTATCATACCACACATTAGGCTAATAGTCCCTAAATCTCCTACTATATATCCGCTGATGGAAGTAGATAATATTGCTATTATTGTAGCAACTATAAACGACTTACCATTAGTTCTGAATCTTAAAAACCCTACGATTAATGGTACGATCGTCAGTGGAAGCCAGAAATTGTCAGTAAACCAAAGTAGCTCCAAAACATCCTTTCCTATACTAGCTAGTAAAATAGCTATAATAGACGCAATACAAGTAGCAATACGTGCAATTCTTAATTCATTTTTTTCATTTAATCTAGGAAATAACTGTTTTATCACATCATGGGCAAATAAAATCCCAGTGGTATTCAACCAGGAATCAGCTGTTGACATTATAGTAGCAAGCAAGCCTGCTAAAATTATACCGAGCACTCCAACTGTGGCATAATGATTAATGAAGTAGTATAATGCCTCATTGTGATCAGTATCAGGCGACTTTATTTTTATAATCAATCCAAGAATACAAACTATAATTATGAAGAAAAAATGAATTGCAGGAATTATCTTCATTACCTTAGTAATTTGTTTGGTAGTACTAGCAATTAGAAATCTCTGCAGATATGGGCCACCATTTACTGGTAATAAACCATAAAAAATAAGGCTACAAAACAACAGAACATTGTCCCTATTGATGTCTAGTACCATCATTTCATGTGGCAGAGCATACATAATCCCTTGATATCCACCAACATCATGGTATGCAAAAGAGCAAAGTATTGGTATTGCAATTATCACAACAGCAAACTGAAATACATCTGTGAGCGCGACAGCTCTTATCCCTCCAAGTGCAGAATATATAGTAGTTATTGCCATACCAAAACACATTCCATATATTTTTGGTATATGAAGAAAATACTGAAATATATAACCTAAAGCTAATGATTGTATTGATATCATTCCAATCGACAGTAGTATCGACGCAACATTCGTCACCCACATGCCTGCTGAACCATATAGTTGAAACATAATACCACTGATAGATATATGGCCATGAAATTGGCTTATATTCCTAGCAAAGATCCAAGATGTAATGAGCCAAAATAAAGGTGAAACTAGTTTAGCTATAACAAAGAAAATTCCAAGCATGTACACCTTACCTGTTGTCCCAATGATTTCCGGCGCACCGATGAAAGTCATAAAGATAGTAGATACTAAGATGATGTCAGAAAATCTACCTGAGCCCAGTGTATAATCTCTTAAGGAGTGAATTTGTTTAGCTCTGTAAAATCCTGATAATACACATAATGTAAGATAAGAAATAATAGACCTCTTGCATAACCTCATTCTGAGGTAGAAATTCTTATAGAGTAGATTTTTGCAAAACGTCACCAAACAATGATCCACGTGAGTGTTTTTATGTTTTAGTGACAATCAAATCACAGTTTGGAACAGGTTATGCAAGAGGTCTAATGATTATGAGATCTATTGTATGCACGCTTTTCTGGTTTTGGGTTTTAATTCTGCAAGATCTATTTTACCTAGTGTGCTTTTTTTCAAATCGCTCTTTAGCAGTTCTCTTATAGTACGTATCTGCCTTCAAGCAGATATCATCATTACTGGGAGATTGTTTTATATATCCAATCAATTGCTTTCTGCATTTCTCATTTTATTCCTAAGAAAGCGCTCTATCGTAGAAACTGTTTTTGACTACCTAAAAAAACAAACTACAACTAGAACATTCAAGGCATAGGTCACCAGTTAATGCTTTTATTCATATAATTGCTACTTTAATTACTTATCAATTAAAGGCTCAAAAACCATCTATTGCTAATACATACCATATCGCTAATCCATAATTCAGGTTTGGAGAATATGATTTCTCAGATGAAAAACTCAAAGATACAGCCGGGATCCCACTTCCAAAAATTCAGCATAATCATCATGGCGAAAAAATACTGATAGATGTTTGCTAAATTTCTATTGCTAGATATGTACCATTATGGAATTTGACCCAATATACTGCTGTTTCTACGACTTGCAAGTATTTTTTCTGACATAGATCCTGGTTGCTTTTCTAATTCCACTGTTTTACTTAAAATCTTCTCCTTATCTTGCTTTAAATAGCTCATATACATTTCACTCATTTTCAAAAAATCAGATATCCTAGCATGAATATCAAGCTCACTTACTTGAGCTTGCTTCTTTTGTTCTAATGTTTGTCGAACTTGTTTCGCGTCACTCTGCAGTATAGTATCTAGCTCATCTTTCTCTATACTTAGCTGCTCATTACTGAGTACTTTTTCTCTACTTAATGCACTAGCTGCAACAACATCTCTTAAGTTTTTATAACGGTCTATCTTTTGCTCTAGATATTGTCGACCTTCATTGCCCAAAGAGGTTAATTCTGCCGAATAATGTTCGATTTTTTGCTGTAAAGCAGAGTGAATAATACCTCTGCCTCTTTTATCTATATCTATCAATTTCTGTGTATCGTGCTGAACAAAAATAGAGCGAAGTAGCTCAAAAAATAGCTCAAATATAGTCGGATAAATACCAAGTTCTTCTTTTATGTCTTTAGCATCAATCTTGGTAGCTTCTATATGTTTTGCTAAAGAGTCATATGCTTGTGTAATCTTTAACTTATGCATCTGATTATTAGATGCTTGAGTGAAAAATTTCTTTACTCGTTCTCTATCAGCTTGAATAGTATCATCATCGATACTTTTAATGCTTGCTGATGATAAATGCTGGTATTGAGTACTAACCAGCTCTGCTTCTTTGAAGCGCGTAAGTAACTTTGAGATATCCTCTTTCCTTTCTCCATTTACTTCTTCTTTTTTTAATTCATCAAAGAAAATCAACATACCAGAACTATATTTTGAATACACATCGTGTGTTATACTTCTGATCTCATCGGGCATACTATCATTGCCCATTATCTGTTGGTAAACTTTGTGAAAATTCTGAGCAGACTCCAATTTCTCTTTTATAGTATCAAGAGACATATCTGCAACGGCTAGTGTTGACATATCTAAAGCAATATATAGTTGTTTCAATGTATGGTTGTTTAATTACATTATGTATAATTCTTTAATAAATTGCTAGTGCTAGAAAATTATATTGTAACACCAGCTTAAAACATAAGGAATTTATATATCATATGAGTTTAGGAACTTTTAATGGATAGTGATTTTATCATCCAAGTTGTCTGCTCAGCTTGAAATTGTACAGCGAATGTAAATCCTGCTTTTTTCAAAGCTTTAATTGCCGCCTTATTGGCCACAAGAAGGATCAATAAGGCAATAATCGAAGTGTAACAGACGCAAACACCTGCTTGCCAAATTCATTCAAGATGTATGGCCCAATGCCTTGATGCAGATAATTGACTTCCACTATAAATAAATCCACCCCGCATACAGAATCTGTAATTTTGTTGGAGCCAAGCAACTTCCATGTGTAAAATCACGGATATTATAGGCTTGGATATAACCTATTTTGCCTTATCCATGATAATAACAATATGAGTATATTTTTGTATTTGAATGATTCGAAATGACTAGTTTATGCATACGCTTACTAAATTTCTTTTTCACAAAATACATCGTATAGACAATATCTCGGTCCCACCACTTTTTGACATGAGGGGGACTCAAGCCATTTTAGCAGTAATGTGAAATCTGACTCACTTAAAGGCTCAAATGTGATATTCACTATTACTCTTCTTAAGTTTTACTCTATATCTACGTTGTTTGCCCTACTTGTTTTCTTGCTTCAGTTTCATTAAATCAGCTCTAGATATGCCGGTTACACGTTCCATTGTTTCAGTGTCAAAACTCTGTAATAAAAGGTTGCCTGCAACTTCCATTAGTCCTTTTTCAATACCTTCATTTTTACTTTTTTTTATATCTATGATAAAATTCCTAGTTTGTAATTGATCATATATTAGACCTCTTGCATAACCTGTTCCAAACTGTGATTTGATTGTCACTAAAACATAAAAACACTCACGTGGATCATTGTTTGGTGACGTTTTGCAAAAATCTACTCTATAAGAATTTCTACCTCAGAATGAGGTTATGCAAGAGGTCTATTGTTATAACTTGCTTTTCCTCATCTTTAAATCTGTGCATATCATACTTACTTTCTTTGGACTCTGCTTGTGCGATCTTGTCGTATATCTCTATATCTTCCGTAAATTTTGCCTGCTGCGTGCTAATATTCAGAGTACCTTGATATAATACCAATAGTGCATACCAAATAAACCTATAGCGCTACCTGACATACCGCATAAAAATTATGCAGCATGCAAGTTACACTAAGGTTGGGAGTTAGTGATTCAGCCGTGATGGTTAATGTTACAAAGGTTGATCTATTACTCTGGAGTATAAAAGTTGATTATTTCCATGTGGTATATTTGGTTTAATGTTTCTTAAAAAAATTCATAATCTTAAATTTATTAAATTGTATTTTTGTCAGGTAAAATTTGATATTTATGAGCGAAGCATCCACATGTCGAACTGGCTTAAATAAGTCAGCATTAGCTTTTACATCCTGACAACTTTGAGACGCTAGAGCAATACTTCAGGCTGTAATGAATCAAAAAGTAGAACAATTTCACTACTTGATGCATAATGTACTATGCAAGCGGCTATAGTATGCCGTTTTTCAGTGCTTATACAATATATTCTTATGTGGTGCTAAAAGATGAGTGATTTTTCAGAATTCAACAGACTAGATCTATCTAATCAATATCTTGGAGATGAAGGAGTAAAAGAAAAACTAGCTCAAGCTTTAAAGAATAATTCTGCTATTACAGAGTTATTTTTATCTAAAAACAATATTGGTCCTAAGGGAGCAAAAGCAATCGCTGAGGTTTTGAAAGATAATATTGGTGTGAAAATTTTAATGCTTGGTGTGAACAACATTGGTGACGAAGGAGCAAAGGCAATAGCTGAGGCATTAAAATACAATACTTTTCTTTCTATAACGGCGTTGGACCTATCTAAAAACAACATTGGTCATGAGGGAGCAAAAGCAATAGCTGAAGCTGTGAAAAATAATATTGATATTGGCGAGTTGTTTCTTAGTTTGAACAATATTGGCGAGTTGTTTCTTAGTTTGAACAATATTGGCGAGTTGTTTCTTAGTTTGAACAATATTGGCGAGTTGTTTCTTAGTTTGAACAATATTGGCGAGTTGTTTCTTAGTTTGAACAATATTGGCGAGTTGTTTCTTAGTTTGAACAATATTGGCGAGTTGTTTCTTAGTTTGAACAATATTGGCGATGAAGGAGCAAAAGCCGTAGCTAGTGCATCGAAATATAATTCCAACATAGTATGAATATTTTTCGCTGCTTGCAATATGAGCTACGATGGAGCAAAAGCAGTAGTGGAGATTGTGAAAGGCACTTCCATTCATGAGTTAGCTCTACCTTATAATAATCTTAATACTGAAGAAAAGGAGTTAATATCCCAAGCTTTACTAGATAATAATATTACTCAAGAATCTTATATCCTAAATGATGAAGAAGAATTATTACTAGCTGAAGTGTTGCAATCTTATAGTGCTATAAAGGAATCAAATATATCTCATAACAATGTTATAGATGAAAGATCAGAAGAGGCGGATCAGACTTTGCAAGATCACTTACTGGATGCATTTAATAGCGGATCTGTTATTGAGCATAGTAATACAAATGATGCTCTCCACAGCTCTGAACTCTAAGCTGAATCTTTTGTTAGCTTTGTTGGATAAATAACCTCAGTTCGATATAAGAGTTAAGTTTATTATTTTATGGCCAACTAACTATAAAATAATTATAGAGAACAGTTCATCAATTGAGCAATTTTTAGACGAAAATCTAATGAATACGCCATCTTTTTAACATTTCCTTTTTCCTTCTTTTATAACTATTTTATAGTTAGTTGGCTATATTTTTCCATGCTGCTGGTTTGTTTGTTTTTAAAGTATAAGCAATGATTCCAGCAAATAGGTTTGCTAAGAAATTAGTTGTGGATCTATGCTTTGTGTGCTGTATATGACAGATATTCTTCAGTTATCTTATAGCTGTTTCAATAAAGTTACGCTTGTTTCAAAAGTCCGTCCGCTAAAAATTTATTTGCGTAGCAAATAAATTTTTGTGGAGAAGTTAAATGTGCCAAAATTAGCACAAGACTTAGCACTGCCCTAATTTTTGTATATATTATTACTCATGTACCTAAGCAAACACTGCTTTCACAAAAGCCGTAAGTTTTTTTGGTCTTTTATAACATTTTCTTATGGATTTAAAACGCTACTTTAACACTCGGAGCACCATTTCATGCGCACTTTCGAGACTTTTGGCGCGCGCAAAACGACCTAATCCTATTGCTACATATCAAACGATAAACAGTATCAGCACCTACATCAAACACAATAGCCGCTTCCTCGCGATAATATAAGATATGACCTTCTTTCTTAAATCTATCGAATAATATATTAATACTTTTTATATCTTAATATATCATTTATTAATCAATTGGGAAAATACTATAAAGTATGACTTCATATGTACATAAGTTAAACACACACTATATTTATGAAATAATGTTATAGCTTAACTTTCTTCACACTTAGAAATTAGTTCATCCAAGTTTTCTGGTGGCCAAGAAGGAATATCCATACCAAAACGCAAATGCATTGAAGCCAAAACCTCTTTTATTTCATTGAGTGATTTTCTTCCGAAATTTGGAGTTTGCAGCATAGCCGCTTCACTTCTAGTCACTAGATCGCCTATATATTTTATACAAGCACTTTTGAGACAATTAGCCGAACGCACAGTCAATTCAAGGTCCGCAACTTTACGCAATAGTATAGGATCGAAAGGAAGAGCTGATTCTTCTGGCTCTTTCAGTTGTTCTACTTCTGTGAAGTTAACAAAGATTTGCAATTGATCTTGCATGATCTTAGCAGCCAGCGCAAGAGCAGTATCTGGCGTTAGTGTACCATTTGTTTCGATAGTTAGAAATAGTCTATCAAATTCGGTTTTTGCTCCAACACGACTGTTTTCAACTTTATAAGCAACACGGCGTACAGGAGAAAATATAGCATCTATGGGTATTAAACCGATCACAACCTTGTCATCTTCCAGCTGCTCAGATGCAGTAACATAGCCTTTTCCAACAGCAATTATAAGCTCCATATTAAGTGTAGCATTACTGTCCAAATGACATATTACAAAATCAGGGTTCATGATTTCCATATCATCAACCACTTTTATCATTCCAGCAGTCACAACAGCAGGACCAGTGGCAGAAAGTGTCACTCTTTTATTTTGATAACCATGATATCTTATAAAAACAGACTTTAGGTTTAGAACGATTTCTGTAACATCTTCTCTTACTCCAGGGATAGTCGAAAACTCATGGCTGACACCTTCAATTTGAACAGCAGCTATTGCTGCTCCCTGCAATGAAGATAACATAATCCTACGTAGCGTATTACCAAGCGTAACGCCGAAACCTCTCTCGAGTGGTTCGACACGAAATACAGCAGTATTTTGATCTATACTATTTAAAAAATACTCAGCAGGCCTAACCAACGATGTCCAGTTGGTAGATAAGACTTTATTAGCTTTTTCCACTTTCCCCTCTTTGCAAGTTATTTATATTCATTTGCGTGTTCATATCGTGTAACGGTGTAAAAACACTCCGAAAGCAACTAGAGCTAAGGCTATGATGGAATAAGCTAAAAGATAAGTATCACAGCTGAGCAATACAGTTCCACTTCCATCATTATAAGCTAGACACTTAAATGAAATTTCCACAACACACCATCAATCAAGACAAATACACAACAGGACTTACATAAAGAGAATGCATAAGGTAGTTAAGTATAACCTCAACTATACAAATTATATCTAACAATAAACAGAAACATGTAATTATGAGTTACAAATTCTGTCAAAATGCTTCTCAAATAGTAAGCTTATAGATAATAAGGCGTTCCATAAACTAAGACTCAAAGTACAATCACTCATCTAGAATTTGAGTGATTAAACCCTACGCCTTTTTGGAGGTCTACAACCGTTATGTGGAACAGGTGTTATATCTTTTATCGCTGTAATGTTAAGTCCAGCTGCAGCCAAAGCACGTACAGCAGATTCTCTACCAGCACCAGGTCCCTTCATCTTAACTGAAACAGTCTTGAGCCCAAATTCCATAGCAGCTTTCGCAGCCTTCTCAGCTGTAACCTGCGCAGCATAAGGTGTGGACTTTCTAGAACCTTTAAAACCACTATTCCCAGCAGACGCCCAAGCCAAAACATCTCCATAAGAATCAGTTATACTAACTATGGTGTTATTAAAAGTAGCTGACACGCAAGCAACCCCGACAGCAACATTTTTTTTCTTTTTATTATTTGATTTCATAACTGCCATAAATTACTACTTAGTCACCTTTTTTTTGCCAGCTATTGCAATAGCTTTACCTTTTCTAGTTCTAGCATTAGTATGAGTTCTTTGCCCTCTTACTGGCAATTTTCTAACATGTCTCATCCCTCTATAACATTTCATGTCAATCAGGTTTTTTATGTTTACAGAGACCTCACGCCTCAAATCACCCTCAACAACATAAGCAGAATCTATTACTTCTCTTAATCTACTGACTTCATCCTCAGATAGACTATGTACTCTCTTACTAAAGTCCACATTGGCCTTACTGCATATATTAAGAGCAGAAAACCGACCTATTCCATATATATATGTCAGCGCAATCTCTACCCTTTTACTAGCTGGAATATTTACACCCGCAATACGCGCCACTCTAACACCTCACTCTTCGCATTCTAGAATAAAATTAAACAACCACAACGCAAGCCTCTCGCAACTGCAAAAATACAAGAAGCAAAAGAGAATGGACAAAAGAATGCTGCCGCCTCTAAATACCTGCCTGTAGCAAAGCACTAAAGGTGGATTAAACCAAGGCTATAATAAAACAGCTCAGCAACCCCAATCCTCCAACAGTCCACAATAGTATTAAATTTTACACAAAAGTCAACATCACTTTTGATATCCTATCAACTATAGACCTAAAAACTTGCTCCATACTCAGTGCACCATTCACTCTTATAAACCCTGGATGTTTCGAGTAAAAATCGACAACAGGTGCTGTTTTCTCGCGATATGCTACGAAACGCCTATGAACTGCATCATCATCGTCGTCAGGTCTATGTACAAATTCACGTGAACCACAACTAGGACAAATATTTTCTTCTTCATCTTTGAAGAATAAAGTGTTGTAAACAGACTTGCACTGCGCGCACAATATTCTTCCTCGTAGCCTATTTCTTAAGTCATCTTCTGTCATATCAATAAAGATGACGTATACGTCATCTTTATGTAGCCGCTTTAATATATCATCAAGCGCAACAGCTTGTGATACAGTACGAGGAAACCCATCAATAATGAATCCATTACCACAATCTTTTTGGATAAGCCTTTCTTTTACTATCTGTTCCACTATGTAGTCATCAACTAAGTGTCCAGATTCTATCACACTTTTAACCTTTGTACCAAGCTCAGTATTTGAATCCACAGCTTGCCTTAACATCTCACCGGTAGACAATGATACGAGTCCATAATGCTCTGCAAGCATTGCCGCTTGTGTTCCCTTCCCTACTCCGGGAGCACCTAAAAGAATGAACCGCATACATCTACACTCTTTTAATCATTTTATTATTCTTCAGTAATCCATGATATTGATTGCTGATAATATGTGTTTGTACATTAGTAAAAAGCTCTATGACAACATTCACTACAATCAAAAGGCTAGTGCCGCTTAGGTAAAATGGGACTGAATATCTGGACATAATAAGTTCCGGTATTATACAAACACAAGCTATGTAACCGGCACCTATAACAGTTATTCTGGTTAGAACATGATCTAAGTAGTCAGCAGTATTCTTGCCAGGCCTTCTACCAAGTATCACAGCCCCAGCTTTCTTCAAGTTATCAGCAGTCTCTACAGGATTAAAAACTATAGATGTATAGAAAAAGCAGAAGAATACTATACAAGCTAAGTATAGAAGCATGTATAAGATTTTACCATGCACCATGTTGCTTGCTATGAACTGGTGGATGGCGCTATCATTATTATAGCCTAAAAAACTAATGATAGTCGTTGGAAATAGAAGTATAGCGCTTGCAAATATTGGAGAAATGACGCCAGATACATTTAGTTTCAATGGCAGATGTGTGGATTCTCCTCCGAATATCTTATTTCCCACTTGGCGCCTTGGATATTGCACAGACAACCGTCTTTGAGCTTTCTCCATGAGCACTATAAAGCCTATGATGCAGGCCATCATGACCAACAAAAGAATAAGCACAAAAACAGAAAGAGAGCCAACCTTGCCCATCTCAAAGAGCGAAACGAGTGCGGATGGCAACTCGGCAACTATCCCAGTAAATATTATGAAAGAAGCCCCATTTCCGAGGCTTTGGTGTGTTATACAATCACCAAGCCACATCACAAAGACTGTACCTGCAGTCAGTGTGATAATAGATATGAATATAAGGTAAACACTAGAAATTCCCTGGACAGACGCTCCTGCATTGCCTATTCCAACAACTACACCATATCCTTGAAAAATAGATAACAAGATAGTTAAATATCTTGTATATTGATTCACCTTTTTTCTACCAGATTCCCCTTCTTTTTTAAGGTTTGCAAGTGAGGGAGAAACAGCAGAAAGAAGTTGCATTACTATCGAAGCCGTAATATACGGCATGATGTTGAGTGCAAATATGGACATCCTGCCAAGTGCACCACCTGTAAACATATTAAACATACCAAGTATACCACCTACATGGCCGTTAAAAGTTTCAGATAATGCAGCAGAATCAACACTTGGTAGCGGTATATAAGTACCTACCCTGTATACCACAAGTATAAAAAAAACCATCAAAAACTTTTTGCCTAAAGCCCCAAGTGCACTGGACGTAGGATTTAAATTCGGTGCTAGCATCAACAAATATCAAGTAATTATTAAAAATACTAAAAAGCAAACTACAAAACAATCAGATATCATAAAACTACTTCTGTCATACTGAATATAAGAAGCAGATATAATGTTAGATCTTAAGCTATTTTGTTCCCAAAATTACAACGCTGCCACCGTTCTTTTCTATCGCTTCTAGAGCGCTCTTAGAAATAGCATGCAATTCTATCTTCATAGGTAAATTTTTGAGATCTTTACTAGCAAGCACCTTGATTTTTGTGTCATGGCCCTTAACAAGCCCAACACCTTTTAAAGATTCAAATGTCACAAAAGAAGAATCAATACGCTTATCTTCTATAAGTCTATCGATTGCAGCAAGAGTCACAACCTGATAACGCAACTTATTTAAGCTATTAAAACCACGCTTAGGAACTCTTCTATATAGTGGCATCTGCCCACCTTCGAAGCCATTTAATGCAACACCACTACGAGCTGTTTGACCCTTACCACCACGACCACAAGTTTTCCCTTTTCCAGAACCTATACCACGCCCTAGATTCTTGGACTTTTTTCTGGCACCTTTGCTGTCCTTTAAAATATTTAGCATACTTTTTCCATATTTATTTTTGATATTGATTATAGCACAGCTACTAAATGCTTAACTTTCTGTATCATCCCACGCACAGCTGCAGTATCCTGAAGTGTGGATACTTTATTGATTTTATTCAATCCAAGGCCTTTTAAGGTGGCAATTTGTGCCTGTACAGATCCTATAGAGCCTCGTATCTGCTTAACTTGTATCACTCCTTTTTTCGTCATAAAAATAAAACCTCACGTATTTATAGTCCAGGTATCAAAATATCAATTTAAAATCAGAGCTGCAAGCAGTCACAAACCTTAAAAACTTATGCGCTTAAAAGTGCACATAGCTCCAAAATTTACTCTCTCAAAGCTTTTTAAAGACAAACCATTTAACAAGTCCACCTAGACGAACGGACTAGAAAAGCTCGTAATTAGCAGACGACACAGCGATACTTAAACATAACAGAGTAAGTAATAAAATGCATCTGGCTACTCTTCATCCGAAGAAAACTCTACACCCACAGATTAAACATCATGTAAAAACAATCTGTACAATAAGTTAAACTAAGCACAAATAAGCAATAAAAACGAACTAACACAGTACGTTTGCAAAGCTTAGATTCTCCATATTATATCAGTCATCTTAAGAGACTGCTCAAAATATGCATGGCAGGCTTCGAAGCAAACTTCCTGAAGATGAATTGCAAAAGCTATAATAAGCAAGAGTAACAAAAACTAGCTTTTCAGAAAAAGCACACACGTATAACATACAAAGCCCGAGGCATATATGTGAATAGCATATCAAATACCACAAACAGCAAAACACCTAAGTGATGCCTGATAACGACGGATGACCACTCTTTATACCACAACAACACAACATATCAATCAAAAAATGGATATAGAATTTCACTATTACGTTACATATCTAGTTTATATTAAGGCAGGCTTTAACAGAAATGAGGCGGAAATAATAGCTTATGCGTCTCAATATGTGGACGACAACACTGCTCAAGCATATGTTAAAAGCCGTGGTAGCGACGTAATTATTTATAGAAGCATGATAACACAAACGCATGATATTACTCTTCCTAAAAGCATTATGCATCAAATTTATATAGCGTTTCACTTTATTCCAGGTTTTTCTTCGCAAAGTCACAGTACAGATATGCATAGAAAAGATGGAAAGAAACACCATATGATGACTGTAGCAGGAAGCGTGCCATCGAGAATATTAGACCTCTTGCATAACCTGTTCCAAACTGTGATTTGATTGTCACTAAAACATAAAAACACTCACGTGGATCATTGTTTGGTGACGTTTTGCAAAAATCTACTCTATAAGAATTTCTACCTCAGAATGAGGTTATGCAAGAGGTCTATTGATGTATTCTGCATTGCAAAGCGGTGATTTATATTGGATAGGCATTGCAACTCACGCATTTTTAGACACATGGGCACATCAAAATTTCACTGGAACTATGGATGATTTTAATGGCTTTTTAGATATCAAATCTATTATAATACCAAATATAGCATAAGTGACTAAGATACTGACAAAAGTTAGGAATTAAGATATAAAAAGTGAGTATGAAATAAAAAGCATAAAATTATGGCAAGAGCGTATCCAATAGAACTTAGGGTAAGAGTAATAGAAGCATTAGAAAATGGTGCAAGAATCACTAAAGTGAGTAAACTATTTAGAGTGAGTCGTGATACTATCTATAAGTGGAAAATTCTGCAAGATAAGCACGGTTCTTTGAAAGCAGCAAGTGGTTATCAAAAAGGTCACAGTCATAAGATCAAAAATCTAGAAGATTTTAAAGAATTTTTTGAATTAAATATTGCTATGACATCAAAAGAACTAGCAAAGAAGTGGTGTAATATATCACCTACAACGATCTTACAGGCGATAAAAAAACTTGGTTATAGCTATAAAAAAAACTCATCTTCATCCGAAAAGAGATATTCCGTTAAGACATGAATTTATTGAAAAGATAAAAACCATCACAAGAGATAAAATAGTATATCTTGATGAATCTGGAATAGAAGATAATGCTTGTAAAGGATATGGTTGTAGTATTTTAGGAGAAAGGTGCTATGGGGAAAAGGTGTATCAACATAAAACTAGAATAAGTATGATAGCTGGTCTTTGTAATTGTAATCTTATTGCTCCCGTAATATTTGAGGGTAATTGCAATAAAGAGGTCTTTGAAGCTTATATTAGGGAGATGTTAATTAAAGAATTAAAACCTGGACAAACTGTTGTTATGGATAACATTAACTTCCATAAGAATCCTAAAGTGAAAGAGTTAATTGAATCTGTGGGTTGTTACACATTATTTTTACCAACTTACTCTCCTGATTTAAATCCTATAGAGCATTACTGGTTTAAGATAAAAAATGAAATTAGAAAAACTATAGATTTATTTGATACTCTTTATGATGCTGTTTTTAATACAATTAAATTGTCAGCACCTTAGTCACTTATGCTATATAGGACATGCTGACGCTATGTCTGCTCCTGATGAGCTATGTAGAAAATGGTGTGATCCAAGATTAAAGAATCCTAAAATAGATAATAATAAAAGATTTTTAGAAGCTGCTTTTAGTCTATTTTCTATACTATTTGAGGTAAAGAAACCAAACATTAGTAAGCAGAATCTCATACTTGAATGGGAAATTATTGAACAAGATTTAATAACAATATGGAATACTTATCGTGCACAGAGATTTTTTAGTGCTAGAGAAAGAAGAAATAGAATTGCTGAATATTCAAAAATAGCGATCAAATATTCAGGAAGTCCAATTCTGGAATATGATAAATTCGCGTGGAAAAGAGAAGCGCTAACAAGCGTAATCGGGCAATACGTATACCGGTGGCGTGATGCAGAGCTTTATAGAACAACGCATTGGTTTTGCTTTCAGATTGCGGCTGTAAAGCAACTGGAGTTTGTCAAAAACCTTTTGCAAGCTTATAGCGCTTATCATTTACTCTATCCCTCAAAAATTGGTTTGCTGCGCAAATAAATTTTTTCGAAAAATTAAATGTACAAAAATTAGCTCTTAGATCTGCCCTGCGCTAATTTTCTGATATATTAATTTTCCTATGCTTAGCAAATACTACTTTCACAAAATCCGTAAATTTTTTTGCGCTTATTATAATATTTTCTTACGGATTTAAAACGCTATTTTGACGCTCTCAACATTATTTTATACCGCTGCTGAGACTTTTGGCGCGCTTATCATTTCATATCCAATAATACTGCTAACTATCGATGCCATATTCATGCTAAATGAACCTTTTATCATAATAACATCACCTGGCATCAAAAATTTTCTTATATCTTCTTTGGCAATTTCTGAAGATACGTAGTGTGATCCTCTTATGTTGCCTGGCAATATTCTAAACAAACTACTCATAGAATCTCCAATAGTGAAAACCTTATCTATTTTGCATTTGATGATATAGTCTAACAATGCTTCATGCATCTTGATATAGCCTGCTCCTAGCTCTCTCATATCTCCCATTACTGCTATGAGTCTATTATTGGACTTCTTGTGCTTTCCAAGCCTCGAGATAGCAGCCCTCATTGAGATGGGGTTTGCGTTGTATGACTCATCTATTACTATAATGTCGCCTTTCACTAAATGCACTTCTCCTCTTCCTTTGATTGGGGAGAATTTATGCATATTACTTACAACATTTGATATATCCCTGCCAAGTGCAAGAGCAGCTCCAAGCATCCCAAGGCTGTTCATTACAAAATGATCTCCAATAGTAGATATCTTATATTGCAGTTTCTTGCCGTGGCACATCACCTCTATATTGGTAAAGGCACGTTCTATAGAAGTTGAGATAAGTTGCAGATCGCAAAAATTTGCACTACCGAAGCTTATTACCTTGAGACCACTTGCAGCTGCATGCTTTTTTAGTCTATCGTAATACTTATTGTCTGCATTTAAAACAGCAACACCATTATCTCTTTTCATCCCAAGGAAAATCTCAGCTTTTGCGTCAGCTATTTTCTCAACTGAATCAAAAAATTCAAGATGCGCTGGACCTACTTCTGTGATAATTGCAACATCAGGCCGCGCAAGTTTTGTTAATTTTTCAATTTCACCTTTCTCACTCATGCCAATTTCGAGGATACAGCAATCGAAATTATCTGGCATGCTTGCCAAGGATAGTGGCATGCCATAATTGCCATTGAAGTTCCCAGCGTTTGCAAAGACATCAAATTTATCTTCTTGCAGAGCAATTTTCGCCATTTCTTTTGTTGAAGTTTTTCCAACACTTCCGGTAATGCCGACGACCTTCGCGCTTATAATCGAGCGCTTATGTTCGGCCATTCTGTTTAGTGCAGAAAGCGTATCTTCTACAACTATGATTTTATCAAGATTCTTTATATGGCTTTTTGCATCATTATCAACAATTGCAAATGATGCACCACGCTCGATAGCTTCATCTGCAAAAATCCCGCCATTACAATTTTCTCCAGATATACCTATGAATATATCACCGTGTTGACTTTTGCGGCTATCAATTGAGATCCCAGTAGCGCTTAGCGGCACCTTTATTTCCATAGTCAGCGCTGCACTTAAAGAAAGATTGTTCCAAATTATATCATCATACATAATTCCAAGCGCCTGTTAATGATCTGTATATAAAAAGGTAGCAAGAAACTAAACAACAAAATTCTTGCTGCTATTTAAGCGGCATGGAGGATTGTACAACAAAATTCTGATAACCACTATAAAAATTGTTACAATCATGCTATGATGGTGCCAGGCATTGTTATATGCACTACTTTCATAAGTGTATGCACGCGGATTTTTAATGGTATGACTTTTTAGAGTATAAATGAATTTCTGAGTCAAATATCATACATTAATTTGGGAAAAATTTAGGCGCAAGTGTTAATGGGTAGCATTCTTACAAGGCACTAATTTTGAAAAGTATGACGAGATATATAAAGATGTTAAGAGTTTTAGATTAGGAGAATATGGACTTTAGCGCAAAGTTGTTGAAGATACTTGAAAGATATGAACAGACAGAAGAAAAGTTGCTGAGCAGTGATAAACTCTCCTCTCAGGAATTCATTAAACTTAGCAAAGAAAGAGCGGAGTTGGATGATATAGTATCTGTCATACGTCAATATAATGATGCGAGCAACGAATATAAATCGTTATCTGAAATACTGGAGAGCGATGAATACGACCAAGAATTTAAAGGTCTAGCAAAAGAAGAAAAGTATGAGCTTCAAAGAAAAATAGATAAATTGTCTGACAAGATAAAAGTGATGCTGATACCTAAGGATATTGATGATGATAAGGATGTAATACTTGAAGTCAGGGCTGGAACTGGCGGTGAGGAAGCTGCACTGTTTGCTGCAGTACTGTTTGGGATGTATCAAAAATATGCAGAGCAGCGCAAATGGAAGTTTGAAATACTATCTTTATCCTCAACTGGTCTTGATGGGTATAAAGAAGCTTCAGCTAGTATCAGCGGTAAGGGAGTTTTTGCAAGGCTGAAATTTGAATCAGGCGTACATAGGGTGCAAAGAGTTCCAGAAACAGAGTCTAGTGGAAGAATACACACATCAGCTGCAACTGTTGCTGTGCTGCCAGAAGCTGAGGAAGTAGATCTTCAAATTGATGAAAAAGATTGTAAAATAGACGTATATAGGGCAAGTGGAGCCGGTGGTCAGCACGTTAATACTACAGACAGTGCAGTTCGGATTACACATATTCCAACTGGCTTAGTTGTATGCCAACAAGATGAGAAATCACAGCACAAAAACAAGGCTAAAGCATTCAAAATTCTCAGAGCTAGAATATATGATGCTGAAAGATCAAAGAAGGCTAGTGAGAGAGCGGCGATTAGAAAAGATCAAATAGGCAGTGGTGATCGCTCTGAGAGGATCAGGACTTATAACTATCCACAGAGTAGAGTCACAGACCACAGAATTAACCTTACGGTACATTCGTTGAATGAGATGTTAAATGAGGGGAAGTTGGATCCAATTATAGATCCATTAATTAGTGACGATTGTACCAAAAAATTAGCAGAGCTTTAGGTGTGTTGATACTTTGTATACTAGATGGTTGGGGTTATTCACAAAATGTGCAGCATAACGCAATATTTGCTGCGCATACGCCAAACTTCGACATGCTATTTAAGAGCATGCCTCATTCCTTAATAGACACAAGTGGTAAAGCAGCAGGCCTTCCTGATGGACAGTTTGGAAATTCTGAAGTCGGACATATGACAATTGGCGCAGGGAGGGTAATAAAACAAGATCTTGTGCGCATAAGTGAGTCATTTGAAAATGGATCCATTATGTTTAATCCTATGTTTCAGAATCTGCTTGCGAATTGTAAAGGTGGTAGCAATCGATGTCATCTAGTAGCTCTTATTTCAGATGGTGGTGTGCACTCTTATATAGATCATATAGTCGCGTGCGCCAGTATACTAAAAGATTCTGGAATTAACGTTTTGCTGCATGCAATCACAGATGGAAGGGATACTTCTCCTAAAAGCGCGCTTCGATATATACAAAAGCTTATAGATAATAATATCGAAATATCTACAATTTCTGGAAGATATTTTGCAATGGATCGCGATATGAGGCTCGATAGAACAGAGCGCTACTTTGGTGCAATGCTTGGAAAGGTAGACGCTCATTTTAAAGATCCGATCGAGTATATGGAGCATTGTTACGCAAATTCTCTGTATGATGAGTTTATTCCTCCTGCTATCTTGCGAGGATATAAAGGAATTTGTGATGATGATGCTTTGTTTATGGCTAATTTTAGGCCGGATAGAATGCGACAAATTGCTAAGATGCTAGCGGATACAAGAAATCCATCATTTCGTTATATGACATCTATGACTCAGTATTCAAATGAACTGGCAGAATACATAAATCCAATGTTTCTTAGAGAATCTGTACAAAACACCTTGGGTGAGGTTATAGCACGCGCAGGAAAAAGACAAATAAGAATCGCAGAGACGGAAAAATATGCGCATGTAACATACTTCCTAAACTGCGGCAGGGAAAAAGAGTATAATAATGAAGATAGAGTCTTAATTCCGTCTCCAAAAGTTGCGACTTATGATTTAGCGCCGCAAATGTCCGCAGTACAAGTCAAAGATGCGGTTGTTGAAAACATACAAAAGAATTATTATGATTTCATATGTGTGAATTTTGCAAATGCAGATATGGTAGGCCACACAGGAAATTTCGAAGCAACAAAAATTGCCTGCGAAACCATAGATAGCTGTATTGGAGAAATAATGCAAGCAGCCCAAAAATACGGGGCGCACCTGCTCATCACTGCAGATCACGGCAATGCCGAAGAGATGTTTGACAAGACTAGTAATCAGCGGCACACTGCTCACACAATGAACAAGGTTCCATTAATCTATTTTGGCAATTATAACAAATCTCTTGCAGAAGCTATTGGTGAGGAGGGGATGGTAGGAGTTGAGACGCGCAAAGAAGGCGTGTATTCTAATATGCATATGACCTTTAGCATTGATGCGATGCACCAGGCGTCATCAGAAATTGAGTTATGCAAGAAGTCTAATATAGCTTTGAAAGACGGAGAGCTCAAAGATATAGCTCCAACAGTACTGCAATTTATGGGCATAGATACGCCAAGTGGTATGACTGGAAAGAGTCTGATAGTCTCTGCTAACAAGTAATTTGAACACAAAAAATTTGAGTATTCATTATGGTAGCACTGCCATTAATTAATCGAAAAAAAACGCATTCTGTAAAAATCGGAAATGTTATTATCGGTGGTGGAAATACTATTGCTATTCAAAGCATGACAAATACTGATACTGCAGATATCTCATCTACTGTAAATCAAATTGCTGAACTTGTAGAAGCAGGTTCCGATATTGTTAGAATTACAGTGAACAATGACGAAGCTGCAAGAGCGGTTCCATATACAAAAGAGAAGCTGCATGAGTTAAATATAACTGCACCAATAGTTGGCTGCTTCCATTATAATGGGCATTACCTTCTGGAGAAATATAGCACTTGCGCAAGTGCGCTTGATAAATACAGGATAAATCCTGGGAATGTAGGCTTTGGAGCAAAACGAGATAAGCAATTTGAAAGCATCATAGAAATGGCTTTGAAATACGATAAGCCAATCAGGATTGGGGTGAATTGGGGAAGCTTAGATCAAGATCTGCTGGCAAATCTTATGGATGCTAATAATCTAAAAAATACGCCAGATCCTTCTGACTGTGTTATGCGAAGCGCGATTGTTAATTCTGCCTTAAATAGCGCTGCTCATGCAGAAAAAATCGGAATGTCTCCTAGAAAAATAGTAATTTCTGCGAAAGTCAGCAGGCTACAAGATCTAGTTGCGGTTTATACGGAGCTTGCGAAGCTATCAAGCTATGCATTGCATTTAGGTCTCACTGAAGCTGGAATGGGCACTAAAGGCACTGTTGCTACTTCTGCAGCGCTTGCAATATTACTGCAATCAGGAATAGGCGATACAGTGCGCGCTTCAATTACACCAAAGCCTGGCGAATCTAGAACGCAAGAAGTCTTGCTATGTAGAGAAATCATTCAGAGTTTAGGGCTTGGCACATTTGTTCCTGAAGTTTCTGCGTGTCCTGGATGTGGCCGTACCACTAGCACATATTTTCAACAGCTAGCATCAGATGTTGAATCGTTTCTAATTTCAATGATGCCGGAGTGGAAGACGCGTTATATAGGCGCTGAATCTCTAAAAGTAGCGGTTATGGGCTGTATAGTGAACGGTCCTGGAGAAAGCAAGCATGCAAATATAGGAATCAGTCTCCCAGGAACAGGAGAAGCACCAGTTGCACCTGTTTTCGTGGATGGATTAAAGATCGCAACTCTGAGAGGAGAGAATATAATTGTAGATTTTAAAAAAATAATCTGCGATTACGTTGATGGAAAGTTCGAGAAATTATAGCACTTGAGATAGTACGCGCCAAAAGTCTCAGGAGAGGCATGAAATAGCACTTAGAGTGTCAAAATAGCGCTTTAAATCCGTAAGAAAATGTTATAAGTCAGTGCAAAAAACTTACGGATTTTGTGAAAGTAGTGTTTTTAGGCGCAGGAGCAATTAATATATCCAAAAATTAGCAGAGGACAGATCTAAGAGCTAATTTTTGCACATTTAACTTCTCCACAAAAATTTATTTATGTCGCAAATCAATTTTTGGCGAATAGACTAATTTTGCTAAGCTGCAGAAAAGCATTAAAACAACTTATTAGAACAATTTTATCTACTAGCTGCACAAAAAAAGGAGAGTTTTCACACAAAGATAGATAAAAGTTCTTCTTGGTATTGTTTAAATATTTGTGGCATTGTAAGAGCGCACCAAAGCTTAATGGATCCGTATAGCATAAGTGACTAAGATACTGACAAAAGTTAGGAATTAAGATATAAAAAGTGAGTATGAAATAAAAAGCATAAAATTATGGCAAGAGCATATCCAATAGAACTTAGGGTAAGAGTAATAGAAGCATTAGAAAATGGTGCAAGAATCACTAAAGTGAGTAAACTATTTAGAGTGAGTCGTGATACTATCTATAAGTGGAAAATTCTGCAAGATAAGCACGGTTCTTTGAAAGCAGCAAGTGGTTATCAAAAAGGTCACAGTCATAAGATCAAAAATCTAGAAGATTTTAAAGAATTTTTTGAATTAAATATTGCTATGACATCAAAAGAACTAGCAAAGAAGTGGTGTAATATATCACCTACAACGATCTTACAGGCGATAAAAAAACTTGGTTATAGCTATAAAAAAACTCATCTTCATCCGAAAAGAGATATTCCGTTAAGACATGAATTTATTGAAAAGATAAAAACCATCACAAGAGATAAAATAGTATATCTTGATGAATCTGGAATAGAAGATAATGCTTGTAAAGGATATGGTTGTAGTATTTTAGGAGAAAGGTGCTATGGGGAAAAGGTGTATCAACATAAAACTAGAATAAGTATGATAGCTGGTCTTTGTAATTGTAATCTTATTGCTCCCGTAATATTTGAGGGTAATTGCAATAAAGAGGTCTTTGAAGCTTATATTAGGGAGATGTTAATTAAAGAATTAAAACCTGGACAAACTGTTGTTATGGATAACATTAACTTCCATAAGAATCCTAAAGTGAAAGAGTTAATTGAATCTGTGGGTTGTTACATATTATTTTTACCAACTTACTCTCCTGATTTAAATCCTATAGAGCATTACTGGTTTAAGATAAAAAATGAAATTAGAAAAACTATAGATTTATTTGATACTCTTTATGATGCTGTTTTTAATACAATTAAATTGTCAGCACCTTAGTCACTTATGCTATATAGCATTGACTCTTTCTTCGAAACGATTTTAGTGCGCCGTGTCATTCGGCCTAAATGATGTCGCGTGTTGCTATTATCTCTCTCGATACATACTGTGCCAGACTTGCCGATCGTATGACGCTTTTTTGGTAAAATTTTAGAAAAAGCATCCCAATCATCCGTATAAAAATGACATTCTTTTAGATGACTCACTTTGTCGTAGAGCTTTTGGAATGTTGCAGTATCACGATTGCCTGTAACCCATGCAACGGTTCTCCTTGTACTACGATCAACCGCTTTAATGATCCAAAGCTTGTTTTTTTTGAACCAATAAAATGCCACATCTCGTCAAATTCCATCTCCATAATATCCGAGGAGACAACTGGCTCCTGAGTCTTGCCCATCGCCTCAACTACCCAGCGATAAATTATGGACGGCGAATGCCCTAATATCTTGCCTAACATAGAAAAAGAGCCATTACCAAGACTATATAGCATAACGCATAATGCTTTCTTAACAGCTGTTTGAGGCTTCTTGCGCAGATCGCCCTCAACAAAATTTAGAAGACATGATCTGCACTTATAACGCTGTACACCCCTCACAATGCCATTTTTTACCAAGATATCAGAACCACATCCCTTACAACAAACCATAAAACCACTCTTTAGTTTTTAAAAAAGTGATCATATCATACTTCTATCTAATTGTGAAAACTCTCAAAAAAAGAATAACCAAGCCTCAAATAGCTCTTCTACTTTTGAAGACTTTTGTATCTTAATGGTAGCATAGTCTTATACTATTCATACAACCTCTTAACTTACAGCTTTGATTATAAACGCAACAAATCATCAACTATTTATTCAAGATTGAATAATGAAGAAGTTTTTAATAGTCATAGCTGTCTTTTTTTCGTATTTATATGCTAAAGAGCTTCTAGATACTCGGCCTATTCAATTTGAGCGCTATAAAGATAGTGATCAATTTGAGGCAGATCTACAAAAGAAATTTCCGCTTGGTTCTGATATGAGGGAAATGATGAAATTATTTGAGCAATCTGGTGCAAAGTGTGAAGATATATCAGGTGAAGAAGGTCTGCCAAGTGATATGAAGGAATATGATATAATCTATTGGTGCAAATATAACAGTGATTTACTTAGTTTTGATCCTCTTGGAGTATATCAAATATGGTTTATGGGTGATAAAAATTATAAATTATTGTATATTGGTGGAGTAAAAACTACAGCACTTGTTACATAACATTTTTTAAAAAGAAATAAACTATGAAATCATCAACTATTGAATTTTTTGCAAGACCAGTAGAGAGGACTTTTGGTCTGGCGCAACATCTCTATATTTTAAGTACTGATAGTCAAGGTCACAACAAGATCTTAAGAGCAGGACCGGAGAAGGATAGCGGTATGCTTACAGATGATCTAAAAGTAATTTATACTGATTATATAGAAGAAAATGAAAAAATTATTGGGAGAAGACTTGAATATAAGAAATAGGGTAAAAGTCTACACCATCACAGGAACAGATGAAGAAATCCAGGGCAAGATGGAGAAGATGTGGGAGATTGGCCGGCAGATTAATTCAGGTAATTATGACTATAAACTTCCGATACCAGGATGTCCTAATTCGATTTGTCATGTTCAAAATAGCAATACGGCTGCAAATTTATTGGCCAAAGCTGCCAATATTGATTTAAAGCCTGAGCTAGAGAAAAAGGATCTATGGGCGCCTGGTATAGATGGGAGTCTAGATCATACAAATGTAGATAAATTTGTTCATAGCGCTATAGACACCCTTAAAGAAATGCAAAATAAGATTTCTAATAATTTAAGTGGCTTAGGTGGTTTTATTAAGCAAAGTAAAGAGAGGCTGGAGCAGTTTAGTTTTAATAAAAGCAAGCACTATTTAGCAGGAGAAAATGTAAAGTTTGATCAATTAATGAAGGATTTAAATCTAGGTCTTGTCTTAAATACAGGTAAATCTTACAAGTATATGATGTATGGGTCTTCTCCTATTGGCGCTAAATATTAGGCATTGCTAACTAAAGATAGATATCAGCAAGTCTTTATTAAAAAGCATTAGGATAGAGTTATAGATCATATCTATGGCCTTACTGTAACGTTTGGTTTTACGATGAAACCTGGCTAAATAGTGCCGTATTAATGAGTTGAATGATTCCACTAAAGACGTTTCTGCCTTAGTAGAATAGTGTTTTTTAGCAATCCTAAATTTTTCATAAACGTCGTAATGGTCACTGCATGATATCTCTATCTCGTAGCTACTTTGTAATCGCATGGCAATCGGAAGATAGGATGCAAAATCCCTGACAATGCTCACTTCAAAATCAACAACTTTATTTCTGTCCCTATCAACAGCAAGCCAAATGTAGACTTTGTTAGTTTTTTTTGGCAATAACTAAAAAGCTCATCCAGCTCAATAATTGAGATTTGCTTGGCATCCTCAGGTATCGTAACATCATTCAGCCTTTGTTTTAGAAGCTTTGAGAATTTTCTAATCCACTTTATTATAACCTCAGTTCGATATAAGAGCTAAGTTTATTATTTTATTTTTCCATGAGACTGCTGGTTTATTTGGTTTTAAAGTATAAGCAGTTATTCCAGCAAATAAGTTAGCTAAGAAATTAGTTGTTGATCTATGCCTTGTGTGCTGTATATGACAGATATTCTTCAGTTGTCCTATAGCTGTTTCAATAAAGTTACGCTTGTTTAAAAAGGATTTTTGAGCTTCAGAATATAGCTTTTCTTTCATGTTTTTCTTAAGTCTAGTAATTAGCTCTAAACCTTGAGCACGTAGCTTTTTAGCTATGTTCTTGCATATATATCCACGATCTCCAAACAGCCATCCTTTCAAGTTGCGTGCAAGATTCTCTACAACTGCTCTATCATCTTTATTACCAGGTGTTATTGATATATTAATAATTTCACCACAATCATTCATGATAATATGCAATTTAAATCCAAAGAACCAACCAGTTGATGTTTTCCCACGTTTTGCTATATCTTTGAAAACTTTGTGTCTTCTTATGCGCATATTATGACAAACCTCAAGCTTTGTTGAATCAATATAGTATTTACCAGTCTTACTTCCAGATAAAGAGCGTAGCATAACCATCTGTGGCACAACAGCATGCTTCATAAGCTCAACAAATCTATTGTAACTCACTAATCTTGGAAATTCCGACGCATAGTGTATGCTTAGACAGTCTTTATAAAAATCTTTAAATGTTCGATAATGACTAAGTTGGAACATCACAAGTATTGTAATGATCTCTGATAAGCTCAGCATGTATTGCCTATGTCTTAATCTTCTCTCACTGCATAAACCTCGATTCTGCAATTGCTCTTCAAATAGCTTGCAAAAGTCATCTATATAACAGTATAGCTCTAATAAGGGAACCATGGTATATCCTCAAAATGTAGTGGTTTTGGAGGAATTCTAATGGTTCCATTCTTATGCCGCTAATCTTATTTCTCTATTCCTTACGTCGAACTGGGGTTATTATAAGTGGACTCGAGACCTTTTCTAATCTCTCGATTGATCTAATTCCAACTCCCTCCAGATACATACTAACAACCTTCATCTTTTTATTAAGGCTGTACTTTACTCTCATATCTCCAGACTTATAGCTCTTTTTACACTCTAGGCACTTATACCTCTGACGACCTTTAATATAGCCATTCTTTGTGCTTCCTATGCTGCCACAATGCTTACAACTTAACATATATAATGCTTCCAATATAACTTACTATCAAGGCAGTATACATATACGCGAATTTAAAAGCAAAATCTATTCTTGGTTAGCAATGCCAAGAATTTAATATGAAAACCTTTTGCAAGACTTGTAACTGGGAGATACAAAAGTTAGATACTTATTCAATTGAATATCTGTGGAAGGGTACCAATGCAATGGGGCAACCTGTGCAGGGAATTTCACGTTTCGATATACGAGATAACAATTTTTATGATCGTGATTACTTAACTACCATTGCAAAGCAATGTGATACATTATCTTCATTTAGAGACGACAAATTATCACCTTTTCATGAGCAAATAGATTCGATTTGTAGTTTTGAAGGGTTAAACGAGATCGGCAGAAATTAATACTAGATGAAATTCCTGACTATACTACTATGTGTAGAAGGATCAAAACTTTAGATCGCAAGCAAAAAGTTATGTAAGAGATAAGACTTCTCCTATGTTTGTTGCTGCGGATAGCAAAGGGATTAGCGTTTATAATTTCAGTGGTTGGCATGAAAGAATTACTACAGATAGAAAATATAAAGGCTTAAAACGTTATCGTAAATTTCATGTTATGATGGATTTGGAAACTAGAGAGGTTTTAAATTCTACGGTGTTTGTTACTCTTTATGCTTCACAAAGAACTAGCAAGAATGCGAGTGGCATATATAATCAATACATAACGAGCTGTCTTTTTAAGAGGCGTCAATTTTGAAAAGTATAATAAGTATATAAATAAATTTCTTGATTTTAATCTTGGAATTTATAGTGCTAACTAAAGTATTTGACTGTGTAATCTTACTGCTGCTTGGTTTTCACAGAAATACTATATAGCTTTATGAAAAACTCTTACATCTTTATCGCTTGTAACTCCTTTTAAAGTTGTATTCCATGTGATAACATCAAATAAATTTATTGAAGTATCATACCAAATCACAGCATGTAATCGCCGCGTATTTTCTTAAAAAATTTAAGATAAGACTTTGAAGATGAGATTTGAGTTAGCTGTACTAGGCACTGCCGGCAAAGAGCGCACTTAAATTTTTAAGAAAGACGAAGCTAAAGTGCTCTATTATTTGTTAGATTTGGTATATGGCACTGCCTTCATAAGTCACATGCGCTGATCTTTTTGGCCTGATTTTTAAAGTATTACTTAGTTAATCTCTTCGCAAATATATAATATTTGACTTAGAAATTAAACTGGTACTCTAAAAGAATCATGTCATTCAAATTCATGCGCGTGTACACTTACTTAAGGCAGTGCTACAGTTAAAGCAGTATAAAACTGGCATGCGGGTCTTTATCTTTTTGATAAATTTTAAATCAGTCTCTTGCCTGAAATAAAATAAAAATTTATTACACCTATTTTATGTAATTATATGTGATATGGTTAACACCCTCGCCTTTAGGCGAACACTTTAGTATTAGTTATCTAGGAAATGTGCTAAGGGAGGACGAATGGAATATAGGAGATGATCCCACAGCCTATATGACCTAAAGTATCATATAGTATTTTGTACTAAGTATAGGTATAGAGTTTTAACTGGGCAAGTTGCGATTAGAACTAGGGAAGTAATCCGAGAAATATGTGCTGCTAATTACATAAATATAATTAGTGGCAGTATGAGTCCTGATCACGTACATATATTAGCATTGGTTCCGCCTAGTATATCAATATCTAAAGCTGTGCAATATATTAAAGGTATAAGTAGTCGTAAGTTGCTACAGGAATTTGCACTGCTCCGTAAGCGGTATTGTGGGCAACATCTTTGGGCCAGAGGGTATTTTGTTGTGACAGTTGGCAATGTGAATTCAGAAGAAGTGCAAAAATATATAGAACAGCATGAGGAACATCACAAAAAAGATGATTTTAGAATATCAGAGTTTTAGCGTTTACGCTTTTAATCTGCTTTGCAAGCGTTACACAAACTACCGCGCTTTAGCCGGTAGTAATTGATACTACTTTAGCTATCACTTCATCTTTGCGGCCGCGAACTACTAAACAATTCATTTGTAAGATTTGTATGTTGGCAAGAAATGCAGTAAGTCAGAAAATTACTAATGTGCAAACGCATTCTCTGCAAATTACAAAAGAGATGCGTATATCGCTTGAAATATTACAGATGCATTCCCATGAATTATCTGATTATCTCGTGCAAGAGGCAGAGTTAAATCCGTTTATAGATTTGGAAAACACAAATAATGAAATAAACGAAGGTCCTGAAGAAAAGTTAAATAGTCAAGAAAAGTTAATTCTCAGCCAAACAGAAGAAGTTACATTACAACAACATCTACAAGGACAAATAAATCTGCTTTTCCAAGGGCAAAATGAAAACGCAGTGCTTGGGCATGCTGTTACAGAATATGTTGATGAGAATGGTTATATCACAGAATCTATAGAAAATATCGCGTTAGAGATTGGAAAAAGCATCGAGGATATTGAAGCAATCTTGCCAAAATTACAAACTCTTGAGCCAACAGGAGTGTATGCAAGAAATCTAAAAGAATG
This sequence comes from Candidatus Lariskella endosymbiont of Hedychridium roseum, assembly GCF_964020185.1. NCBI lineage: Bacteria > Pseudomonadati > Pseudomonadota > Alphaproteobacteria > Rickettsiales > Candidatus Midichloriaceae > Candidatus Lariskella > Candidatus Lariskella endosymbiont of Hedychridium roseum. The sequence goes on from NZ_OZ026538.1 coordinate 252,637, forward strand.
TCTCAAAATACAGTGCGCAGAAAATGGGATATTAGATGATATCATGATAAAAATCCTAGAAAATCTAGATTTAATAGCGAAATCTGAATTGAAAAAGCTGAAAACTATAATTGGCACAAGTGAAGGCGATATATTAAATAAGATAAAACTTATCAACAAACTTAACCCAAAACCAGGAAGCAATTTTTCTAGCAACAAGGTGCAAACTCTTATTCCAGACGTCATTGTGATACGCGATGAAATATCCAATAGCTTTTCTGCGGTGTTAAATGACAAATCTCTTCCATCTATAGAAATAAATAGAGAATATATAAATATTATAAAACAACAAGACCTCTCCGAAACAGAAAAAGAATATTGTAAGAACAATATACAACGCGCAAATGCTATACTACTCGCAGTATCAAATCGTAATAAAGCATTAATTAAAGTGACAAATGCTATATTAGAAGAGCAATACGCGTTCTTTCTTGAAGGTCCAGTATATATAAAGCCTATGACACTTAAGAGCTTGGCTGAACGTTTAGAGTGTCACGAGTCTACTATCAGCAGAATATCGAATAAAACTATACGCACGGAATTTGGAACGTTCAGTATAAAATATTTTCTGACTCCCGCTATACAATCTGCTATTTCAGAGAATGTTTACTCAAATAAAGTGATCAAACACAAAATTAAAGCACTAATTGACTCTGAAGACCAAAGAGCAGCAGTGTCAGATGCAAAGATATGTACGGCACTACAATCACAAGGCATCAAAATCTCTAGGCGTACTGTTACCAAATACAGGGAATCAATGAAAATTCCTAAATCTCAACACAGAAAAAATATCTTAAATCTTTCTGCTTGAGTAAAGCACTGCAATTTTTATGTTAACTTATGTAGTCTATCCGCCAAAAGTTGTTTTGCTGAAAATTAAATGTACAAAAATGAGCCTAAAGCCGAAGGCCCCAGCACTAATTTTCGGATGTATAATTTGTCCTGTACCTAGCAAATACTATTTAACAAAATCCATAAGGTTTTTGGGTCTTTTATAACATTTTCTTACGGATTTAAACCACTATTTTGACACTCTAAACATCATTTTTGCAGCTTCTGAGACTTTTTGCGCGCGGACCTCCTAGTCTCTTTTAAAATCTAATTTATATATACTATACACAATAGACCTCTTGCATAACCTCATTCTGAGGTAGAAATTCTTATAGAGTAGATTTTTGCAAAACGTCACCAAACAATGATCCACGTGAGTGTTTTTATGTTTTAGTGACAATCAAATCACAGTTTGGAACAGGTTATGCAAGAGGTCTAATGAAAGACCAACTCTATTTTTATTATCTGCGGCGTATAAGATTTATAATTCCCAAGGAATTTCAATAGCAATGATAAATTGTTCTAGATAAGTTAAATGTCAGAAGATGGTTTTATAGTTGAGAGAGAATTATCTACAATATGACTTTCTTCATCTACAGGATAATGATCTGTGGTATAGCAAACATCTGTATTATTGTTAATTAAATTTGTACTATACAACAAGTTTTCTTCTACATTCTTTTGCATTGTACAGCAACTTTTCTCACTATCGTCATTTTTGCTAACCTTGTAAATACTATACCTTGCAAAGACAGAGAAAGATATCACAGGTGCTGAGTAAATAATCCATTTTTTATCAAATGTTATCCCGAACATTGTTAAAACACCATAAGTAACTGCTGCTGCAGTTGCAGCTGGAACACAACAAGGACATACTGCCATATAACCATCACACAATTAAGTTATAATAATGTATTTAATGAAAGATTTAGTTTAATAAACCTCGTGCTTGCAAGTTTTATTTGAATTTTTATGACAAATTGCTGCACAAAAAGCTATTTTGTTATTTCTATAAAATGATGCTTAGTTAAAAATAAGTTATTTTATTCAACCAGCATTATATATAACTATTATTAAAGATACAATATTGCATTGTAAATACAATATCTAATGCAAGTTATAATTATAAAATGATGAACAATTTGTGTTAGTTTGCATCCAGATTTTAATACTATAAAATATTCTTCTGTTTTTGATCTCAGTTTATATCAATTATAGTATTTTCCTAATTGATCGATTAATAAATAATTATATAAGGAGAGTTTTCACATAAAGATAGATAAGAGCTGTTCTTGATATTGTTTGAATATTTGTGTAATAGTAAGAGCGCACCAAAGCTTGATGGATCCGTATACCCTTGACTCTTTTTTAGAAACGATTTTAGTGCGCCGTGTCATTCGGCATAAATGATGTCGCGTGTTGCTATTATCTCTCTCGATACATACTGTGCCAGACTTTCCAATTGTATGACGCTCTTTGGGTAAAATTTTAGAAAAAGCATCCCAATCATCCGTATAAAAATGACATTCTTTCAGATGACTCACTTTGTTGTAGAGCTTTTGGAATGTTGCAGTATCACGATTGCCTGTAACCCAGGCAACGGTTCTCCTTGTACTACGATCAACTGCCTTAATGATCCAAAGCTTGTTTTTTTTGAACCAATAAAATGCCACATCTCGTCGAATTCCATCTCCATAATATCCGAAGAGACACCTGGCTCCTGAGTCTTGCCCATCGCCTCTACTACCCAGCGATAAATTATGGACGGCGAATGCCATAATATCTTGCATAACATAGAAAAAGAGCCATTACCAAGACTATATAGCATAACGCATAATGCTTTCTTAACAGCTGTTTGAGGCTTCTTGCCCAGATCGCCCTCAACAAAATTTAGAACATGATCTGCACTTATAACGCTGTACACCCCCTCACAATGCCATTCTTTACAAAGATATCAGAGCAACATCCCTTACAACAAACCATAAAACCACTCTTTAGTTTTTAAAAAAGTGATCATATCATACTTCTATCTAATTGTGAAAACTCTCGATTATTTTGTATTTTGTAATATCAATGATGAGAAAGAGAAGAATATGCTTGTAATAAATACAAGAAATTAGTATTGCTGTAAATCGCCATCAAATGCAGCATCTTTCAAAACAGATGCATTTGATAAAATGTTGAATCATTATAACTTGAAGTGGTACTTTAGATGACGAAATTTTGTCAGGCTGGTATTGTTGCGTTGTTACTTGCTGCTGGTAGTGGAACTAGGATGTTATCTAAGATTCCAAAGCAATATTATAAAGTTGCTGGTAAAGCAATTCTCAGACATACGATCGAAAAATTTCTTGTAAACACAAGGATTTCAATGGTTCAAGTAGTGATAAGCGAAGAACATGTTGATTTGTATAATGAAGCAATTGCTGGACTTAATCTTCCAAACCCAATTATAGGTGGAGCAACGAGACAAGAATCTGTGAGGAAGGGGCTGGAGGCAATTAGTTCTTTAGATCCTGACAAAGTAATAATACATGATGCAGTAAGGCTATTGGTTAGTTCTGAGCAAATTGACGCAGTTATTGATGCATTGATATCTGGCTATGATGCAATTGATTCTGTGTTGCCGATAGTCAATTCGGTTAGACACCAGCAAAATGGTCAGTTGCAAAATATTGGTAGAGATTCGCTATACAGCGTTCAAACACCACAGGGTTTCAGGTATGAGGCAATTCTTGATGTTCATAGAAAGCTTCAAGGCTCAAGTTTTACTGATGATGTGGCAATGTGTATTGAGCAAAATCTAAATGTTGGAATCGTTTCTGGTTGTGTGTCTAATATCAAAATAACATTACCAAGTGATTTATTATATGCCAAGTGCGTTTTGGAGAATAAGCGTATAATCCGAACTGGAATTGGGTTTGATGTGCACAGATTCAGTGATAGAACAAATGGTAATGCTGTGATAAAAATCTGTGGAGTGCCTATAACTCACGATTGTTATATTGATGCGCATTCAGATGGTGATGTTGGTTTGCATGCTATAACGGAAGCCATTTTAGGCGCGATAGCATGCGGTAATATAGGAACGCATTTTCCAAACAATGATAGCGGATGGAAAGATGCGGATTCAATGTTGTTTGTTAAAAAAGCCTTCGATCTGCTAACTACTAATGGCGGGCAAATTAATAATATAGATGTGACGATTATATGTGAAATGCCTAAAATAATGCCTCATAGTCTTGCAATGCGTGAAAATATTGCAATGGCACTGCATATAGATATTGCTCAGGTTAGTATAAAAGCTACTACGACTGAGAATATGGGATTTCTTGGGAGAAAAGAAGGCATAGCGGCACAAGCAATCTGTACAGTAGAAATATAGAACAATAGAATCAAGATTGTGTTATTTTATATATATTTCTGTGTCGTTTAGAGTGCTTGCAGATTTGCTACACAAATAAATTTTTGCGGAAAGTGAAATATACAAAATGAGCTTTGCATAGGGTCCTGTGCTAATTTTCGGATATATTAATTATCCTATGACTAGCAAATATTACTTTCACAAAATCCGTAAGTTTTTTGTGCTTATTATAACATTTCCTTACGGATTTAAAACACTATTTGCCAATTCTAATACCATTTGATACTCTTTCTGAGATTTTAGGCGCGTGTGCGAGCTATATGTTTCTATGAGAATACCCTTTGTAAAGCTGCCGTGGGCGGCCTATTTTTTGCTCAGGATCTTCTATCATTTCTTTCCATTGTGCAACCCATCCAGCTGTTCTTGCAACAGCAAACATGACTGTAAACATTTGTGTTGGAATTCCAAGTGCTCTGTATATTATGCCAGAGTAAAAATCTACATTTGGATACAATTTTCTCTCTTTGAAATAGGCATCAGATAGTGCGATTTCTTCAAGCTCTAGTGCGATATCTAAAAGCGGATCATCTTTTATTTTTAGTGCTTCTAATACTTTGGAACAAGTTTCCTTTAGGACTGCTGCTCGTGGATCATAGTTTTTATATACTCTATGTCCAAACCCCATAAGCCTAAATTGATCATTTTTATCTTTGGCTTTTTCTATATACATTGGGATTCTAGAGGGTTGTCCTATTTCAGCAAGCATCTTAATCACAGCTTCATTGGCGCCGCCATGTGCTGGGCCCCAAAGAGAGGCAATTCCTGCTCCAATCACAGCAAATGGATTTGCGCCAGAAGAGCCAGAAAGTCTCACTGTTGCAGTAGAGGCATTCTGTTCGTGATCAGCATGCAATATTAAAAGCTGATTCATTGCAGATGATAGTATATCATTTGCTACATATTGTTCGGTTGGAACAGAAAACATCATCCGTAAGAAGTTCTGACTGTAATTTAGGCTATTATCAGGATACATGAAAGGCTGACCAATCGAATATTTGTAAGCCATTGCTGCCATAGTAGGCATCTTAGCAATCATTTTGATGATTGCCTCGTTTCTGCTTTCTTCATCTCTGATATCGAGGTTGCCATGGTAAAATGCAGATAATGAAGCAACGGCTCCGACCATTATTGCCATTGGGTGAGAATATCTTGGGAAGCCTCTGTATAAGAACTGCAGCTGCTCGTGCACCATGGTGTGCGACTTTATTTTGCTGATAAAGTCTTCTTTTTGATTTTGATCAGGAAGTTCTCCATATAATAACAAGTATGCAACAGATTCAAAATCTGATTTTTCCGCAAGATCTGCTATATCATATCCGCGGTGTCTTAATATACCATTCTCTCCACCTATGTACGTTATCTTAGAGGTGCATGAAGCAGTCGACATAAAGCCATTATCGTAAGTGAAATAGCCAGTTGCCGTATAAAGCTTCGAAACATCTATAACAGCAGGACCTTCGGTTCCTTCCATTATCGGTAGTTCTAACGTATTGTTATCAATTGTTAGGATGGCCTTTTTGCTAGCCTTTCCATTCTTCCCTATACCATCAACCTGCATAACACCACTCCAATACAAATAAAATACTCGCAAGAAACAAATTTGTGCACCTGTACAAACCATCTAGTACTATTTGTGAATGTGCTGATGCGACAACAACGTATATCAAAGATTTTATATTGCGTTGCAACATATTGCAAGAATTTATTGTGCCTTGCAGCATAAATGTAAAAACATTATGCATAGCAAGCATTAGTGATATTAAATTTGAGAGTTTTCACAATTAGATAGAAGTATGATATGATCACTTTTTTAAAAACTAAAGAGTGGTTTTATGGTTTGTTGTAAGGGATGTTGCTCTGATAGCTTGGTAAAAAATGGCATTGTGAGGGGGTGTACAGCGTTATAAGTGCAGATCATGTTCTAAATTTTGTTGAGGGCGATCTGGGCAAGAAGCCTCAAACAGCTGTTAAGAAAGCATTATGCGTTATGCTATATAGTCTTGGTAATGGCTCTTTTTCTATGTTATGCAAGATATTATGGCATTCGCCGTCCATAATTTATCGCTGGGTAGTAGAGGCGATGGGCAAGACTCAGGAGCCAGTTGTCTCTTCGGATATTATGGAGATGGAATTCGACGAGATGTGGCATTTTATTGGTTCAAAAAAAACAAGCTTTGGATCATTAAGGCAGTTGATCGTAGTACAAGGAGAACAGTTGCCTGGGTTACAGGCAATCGTGATACTGCAACATTCCAAAAGCTCTACAAAAAGTGAGTCATCTGAAAGAATGTCATTTTTATACGGATGATTGGGATGCTTTTTCTAAAATTTTACCCAAAGAGCGTCATACAATTGGAAAGTCTGGCACGGTATGTATCGAGAGAGATAATAGCAACACGCGACATCATTTATGCCGAATGACACGGCGCACTAAAATCGTTTCTAAAAAAGAGTCAATGGTATACGGATCCATCAAGCTTTGGTGCGCTCTTACTATTACACAAATATTCAAACAATATCAAGAACAGCTCTTATCTATCTTTATGTGAAAACTCTCTTAAATTTTAGTTAAAAAGATAAGTATTGCATGCGCATTAAAATTAGTATTGAAAGCAAAGGCTAAAGCAAAAAAATATATCATGTGGTGTGATATTCAATATTAATAAATCAAATTTTTTATCAATTAATGTCTTCATAGAAAATTAATCGGTGAAATGATTGATCTTAAGAAATAAACATCGAGCTTGTGGATAAGGCATTGAGTGAATATACCACAAGTGGATTGAGATTTTTTCGTATTCTTAAAACAACTAAGCAGCATTGAGGGTGGATATAAGCTATCAATTACTACCGCGCTTTAGCCGGTAGTAATTGATGTAGTTATATGTGATATGGTTAACACCCTCGCCTTTAGGCGAACACTTTAGTATTAGTTATCTAGGAAATGTGCTAAGGGAGGACGAATGGAATATAGGAGATGATCCCACAGCCTATATGACCTAAAGTATCATATAGTATTTTGTACTAAGTATAGGTATAGAGTTTTAACTGGGCAAGTTGCGATTAGAACTAGGGAAGTAATCCGAGAAATATGTGCTGCTAATTACATAAATATAATTAGTGGCAGTATGAGTCCTGATCACGTACATATATTAGCATTGGTTCCGCCTAGTATATCAATATCTAAAGCTGTGCAATATATTAAAGGTATAAGTAGTCGTAAGTTGCTACAGGAATTTGCACTGCTCCGTAAGCGGTATTGGGGGACAACATCTTTGGGCCAGAGGGTATTTTGTTGTGACAGTTGGCAATGTGAATTCAGAAGAAGTGCAAAAATATATAGAACAGCATGAGGAACATCACAAAAAAGATGATTTTAGAATATCAGAGTTTTAGCGTTTACGCTTTTAATCTGCTTTGCAAGCGTTACACAAACTACCGCGCTTTAGCCGGTAGTAATTGATATTCTTTATTTGTATAATATTAGAATTTATATGTATTATCTACAGTCAATTAGCCGTTTTTTGCTGTTTACTTTTCTATGTTGCTTTATCTATGTTGATTTTGTGCTTGCGAAAAATGGTGATACTTCTTCATCTAAGTTATCTGCCAAAGGAGTGGTGGATACTGGTTACTTGGGTGGGAGTGGCGTGTCAGATGGTTACTTTAGTGCTTTATTAGACCTTGAGTATGGTGCGGATGCATCCGAGGGACGTAGTGGATTTAAAGGTTTTATTAGATTGCATCCTTACGTTTCTTCTGCTAGATTCTTACCGTTTGATATAATAGAGCGCGTTTCTATTGAATTTTCTGATAGAAAATTTGGTTTGTTTGAAATAGGTAAACATGCTGGCGTTGCTAGTTCAATGAAAGTTGATGCATTTAGTGCGGCTGGTATGACGAGAGATTCTTTGTATTGGTTTGCCCAATTTGATCATACGATGCACACTTGCAATAGTGAATATTGTCAATTTTCTGCAATATATTCGCCTGATTTATTTAGTAATAATGTGGATTATTACACGCAGTCCAATGGCGAATTTGTAAACCTTGGTAGAGATAAGCGTAGAGATTTTAAATTAAGTTATATAAGTCAGGATTTTTCCGGCTTAAAATTTGGTATTTCTTATATTCCTGGTTTTGAAGAACGGCGCTCAGAGAAGATTATTTCTTATTCAAATGTTTTACAATGCAGTATATTTTATGCTGGTCAAATTAATGATGTTGCATATAAATTTTCTGTTTCGTATGAAGGTGCTGGATCGTATAAAGATCCAGTGTCTGGTCAGTTAAGTAATCCGTTATTCGGTTTTGAGGCTGGTGCAAATATTGCTTATATGGGGGTGACCATTGGTGCATCTACTGGGTTTTTAGGTAAGTCCTACAGTATGAAAGGTGAAAATAGTAAATCTAGTAGTTATAATACGCTGGGTCTTGGGTATAAAATAGGACCGTTTGGAGTCGGAGTCAGCTATTTTAATAGCGTGAAATATTTAAATGAAATGGCTTCTAAATTTGATAGAATTGCTTTTGGTTTGAACTATAAATTTTCAAATAATATTTTGTCTTCTCTTGAAATTTCTAGATTTAATTTGAATTTTGGCAGCATACCCGATAATTCTAGTCAGGGTTGTATGGTTTTGATCAGTGCAAAATTTAAATTTTGATGAATTTTGTTGTATTCTTGTGGTATGCATCATATTTTTGGTTGCTGCATGTGCTTTTTGAAAGTTTTTTGGTATTGTGGTGTGTTGATGTGTATATTAAAAACTATTGCAATATATAGAGTACAGAATATTTACAAGGATAAATCAAGACTTTTATCGGTTGACTAGCGCTAGTTCCTGTTAATCAATTAGATATTTTTAATTGGTGGCTTTGTTATTTACTTGAGAGAAGAGTTATTTATATGAAGGTTATAGATATTTTTGGTAGAGAAATTTTGGATAGTAGAGGGGAGCCGACTCTTGAGGTTGACTTAATGCTTGAAGGGAATAATTTTGGTAGAGCTTCTGTTCCAAGTGGTGCTTCTTTAGGATCTAAAGAAGCTTTGGAGAAAAGAGATGCTGAAGATCAGCGTTATGGTGGTCGAGGAGTCTGTGGCGCAGTACAGGTGGTTAATACAGAGCTGTTAAAATATATTTCTGGTCGTGAATTTGTTTCTCAAAGAGAGCTAGACAATTTGCTAATAGAGTTGGATGGAACGATTAATAAATCGCGCGTTGGAGCAAATAGTACTCTTGCTATTTCTCTTGCGTTTGCAAAGGCAAGGGCTGCATTCTTAGGGAAAATGTTGTTTGAATCTATAGAGGGTTTCAGTAATTGGGCTATGCCAAGGTTGATGCTAAATATCTTAAATGGGGGAGTGCATGCGGATAATGGTATCACATTTCAGGAATTTATGATAATTCCAGCATCTTCTTTTTCAATAGCTGAGAGTTTAGAGCTGTCATACAGAGTATTTATTGCACTGAAGTCGCTTTTGAAATCCGCTGGTTTTAGTGTTGGAGTCGGTGATGAAGGGGGTTTTGCCCCAGAGCTTGGCTCAATAGAGCATGCCCTTGATTTTATAATGAATGCAATAGAGGTCGCGGGTTTTCAGTATAGCAAAGATGTTGAGATTGGTCTTGATGTTGCAGCAAATGAGTTATATAACGGCAGGAAATATGTTATATCTAAGAATCTTGAGCTTGATTCGCTGCAGATGATTGATTACTATAAGAGGCTTTTAAAGCAATACCCTATCATTTCCATAGAAGATCCACTTGCTGAAGAAGATTTAGATGCTTGGGCAATGATGACTTCTAAGCTGGGAAAAAATGTGCAAATTGTCGGTGATGATCTTTTTGTGACAAATGTTGATATATTGAGAGAGGGTGTTAAGTCTGGTCTTGCAAATGCAGTCTTGATTAAAATGAATCAAATCGGTACATTAAGTGAGACATTAGACACCATAAATTTGGCAAGAAAAAGCAATTATCATTATATAGTTTCTCATAGATCTGGTGAGACTGAGGATGCTTCCATGAGTCATCTTGCAGTTGCAACTTCTAGCCATTATATAAAAGCTGGTTCTGTATGTAGGACAGATAGAATTTGTAAGTATAACGAACTGCTTAGAATTAATGAAAAATTAAGTGGCGATGCTTGTGTTAATAAATAACTAGCAAGTGATTAGTATAACTCTTCATTTTCCTGTAATCAATATATATATACAAAGTTAGACTTCAAAAAGAGCTAGAAAGAATAAGAGCGCATGTGTATATGAAATAACATAATGTGAATATACAGAGTGATTTATAGATGCATAGTTGTTTGTCTCTGTATTTAAAGAAGAAATATGTTGCTGAAATTGCTGTATGTATACATATATTTGTTTTCCCGTTTTTTTAAGCCTTTGCGATGAAGAATAGAACTTGAAAACGATATAGTGTGGTTAAGAGGTGGGATTATGCTAAAATTGAATGCTGTGTTATTAATTTATAGAAGAATGTAATTATTATTTGATCCTCTTGTAAATTTATTGTAGAAGAGTTGGGCTTGTGACCATTACTAAGCTTGACATAATAGCAGGCTGTAATATACTCTCCTCGGTGGGATTTTTGTCATGCTTGATTTAAGAAGTGTTTTACGTGGCTAGTTTGATTACATTTTTCAAAGAAGTAAGTGCTGAGGCTAGGAAGGTTGTATGGCCCAGTTCGAGGGAGTTATACGTCACTGTACTGTTTGTAATTTTTGTTGCGTTTATAGCTGGTCTTGTGTTCTTTCTCGTTGATTCTGCACTCTATCGAATAGTGAAATTATTTTTGAATTTTGGGAGTTAGACCTTGACGGTATCTTGGTATATTTTAAACACTTTGTCTGGTTATGAGCAACGTATCGCTCGGCATATCAAAGATGAAGCAGAAAAGAAGGGGCTTCGCGACCTTATCCATGAGGTTGTCGTGCCTGTTGAGAGTGTTTCTGAGCTGAGAAGAGGAAAAAAGGTTCAGACATCTAAAAAAATCTTTCCTGGTTATATATTGATCAAGATGCAGCTTGATGATGAGACTTGGAGTATGGTGAAGAATATACCAAATGTTGCAAAATTTCTTGGGTCTAAAAACAAGCCTGCAAAGATTCAGGAGCATGAGGTTTCTAGAATCTTGAAGCAAATGGCTGAAGGAGTAGTTGTTAAAGAAGACGATGAAAGTTACGAGGTTGGTGAGCTTGTAAAAATTATGGATGGTCCTTTTGAAGCATTTACTGGTGCTATAGAGGGTGTTGATAATGTAAAGAGAAGGTTAAAGGTTTTGGTTTCGATTTTGGGTAGAGATACTCCTGTTGAGCTTGAATTTGACCAAGTTAAAAAGTGTAATGAATAATATGAGTTCGTGGCTTTAAATTATGAAGAAAAAAATATTAGGGTATATTAAGCTGCAGGTTCCCGCTGGAAAGGCAAATCCTTCTCCTCCTATCGGTCCTGCTTTGGGTCAGAAAGGGCTTAACATAATGGAGTTTTGTAAGCAGTTTAATGAGAGAACAAAAGGCCTTGAGATTGGCTCTCCTGTTCCTGTGTTAATTACTGCATATGCTGACAAGAGTTTCGAATTTATTACGAAGACCCCTCCTACTTCATTTTTAGTGCGTAAATTTGCTGGCCTGGAGAAGGGCTCTAAGATTCCTGGTAGGGAGGTTATTGGGAAGATAGAAGCAGAGAAGGTTCTTGAGATAGCAAAGATGAAGCTATCTGATATGGGAGTTGATTGCATAGATGCTGCTGTTTCCATGGTTGAGGGGACTGCACGCTCTATGGGTATTGTTGTGCAAAAGTAATAGTGATGGATTGATTGGTAGCATATGAAGAAAAAAAGTAAGCGCATGAAGCGCGCCTCTGCACTTATTCAAAGTGATAGGTTGTATAATCTTGAAGATGGCATTGGGTTGTTGAAGGAATATTCTACATCTTGTGCTGCGAAGTTCGATGAGACTGTCGATGTTGTTTTTAAGCTTGGAGTAGATCCTAGGCAGTCAGATCATATGGTAAGAGGTGCTGTTGTTATGCCATCTGGTATGGGGCGTGAGGTTAAAGTTGCAGTATTCATTAAGCAGGAGAGAGTTGGTGAAGCTGAGAAAGCAGGCGCCGACTTGTTTGGTGAGGTAGAGCTGATAGATGAAGTCAAGAGCGGAGTCATTAATTTTGATGTATGCGTCGCGACTCCTGATATGATGCAAAAGATCGCAGTTCTTGGGAAGGTTTTAGGGCCAAGAGGGCTAATGCCGAATGTAAAACTTGGTACAGTTTCGGACGACGTTGCAGAGGCGGTGCGCAGAATTAAATCTGGTCAAGTTGAGTATAAAGTTGAGAAAGCAGGTCTTGTACATGCTGCAGTTGGTAAGCTTAGTTTCTCTCAAGATGCGCTGAAAGCTAACGTTGTTGCGTTATATAAATCTATACTTGCTTCAAAGCCTACTACTTCTAAAGGGATTTATATGCAGAAAATGTTCTTAAGTAGTACTCAGGGACCTGCTATTGAGCTTGACTTAAGAAATATGATAGATTAGATTGACAATTCTGTGAAATTAAAGTAAGGGGTGTCTTGTGAACAAGTTACGGAAGCAGGAGTTGGTGGGGAATTTGCATGAGGTTATGCGCTCTTGTGCGGCCGTCATAGTGACTAAAAATATTAACATTTCAGTTGCGGATGTTAATGATCTGAGGCGCAGAGTTAAGCAGTCCGATGGGCGTTATTGTGTTGTGAAAAATAAACTTGCTAAAATTGCTGTGCAGTCTACATGTTATGAAAATTTGGTCCATCTTTTAAATGGACCAACTGCTCTCACTTATTCTAATGATCCAGTGTCAATTTCTAAGACTTTGGTGGATTTTTGTGCGAAAAATGAAAGCGTGCAAATATTAGGTGGAGCTATGGGTGAGACTTATCTAACTTCAAATCAAGTTCAAGAACTTGCTTCGCTACCATCTGTTGATGAGTCTAGAGCAAAAATTATTGGGTTACTGAATGCTTCTGCGTCTAAGCTGGTTTCAGTGCTGCAGGCTCCTATGCGTAATGTTGTTGGTGTTTTGACTGCATACTCTAAGCAATAAATTTTCTTTCAATAGTTAATAGTAAAAGGATATAGAAAATGTCTAATTTAGAAAAAATCGTTGAAGAATTGTCTACTCTGACAGTTATACAGGCTGCTGAGCTTGCTAAGATGCTAGAGGAAAAGTGGGGTGTGACTGCGGCAGCTCCTGTCGCTGTTGCAGTTGCTGCGGCTCCTGTTGCAGAAGCTGCTGCTAAGACAGAGTTTGACTTAGTACTAGTTGATGCTGGTGCAAATAAGTTAAATGTAATCAAAGAGGTTAGAGCGCTAACAGGTCTTGGGTTAAAAGAAGCAAAGGACTTAGTTGAGTCTGCTCCTAAAGTAGTGAAAGCTGAAGTTTCTAAGGAAGAAGCTGAAAAAGGTAAGCAACTTTTAGAAGCTGCTGGTGCAAAAGTAGAGCTGAAGTAGGAATTTTAACGTATATAACGTTATTATTAGCTAGCAGCTTTGATATTATGATCTTTAGTGTTGTGCAGGATAATAATGACTGCGCTGTCCCTTTTATATGATTTTTTAGATTGATTTGCGCTTTTAATATATTATTTGCACAATTTTGTACTGTGAGGGGCTTTGATGCTCTCTTACGCACAGCTGCTATGTTTTTATATACTGGCCTTGTCTTCTAAGATTTTATATTGATGCTGTTTGTGTTTACTGCTTATAAGCTCGCTTCTTGTGTGCTTTATTTGGTTTGAGTCGTGAAATTGCTTTTAATGTGCTTCATAGTATAGGTACAGCATATGTTGATTGCGTTATACTTTTGCTTATAGGCTGTATAATGTATTTTTGTTGAGCTGTATTAGTATATTTATATGCACTTGGCTTCATTGTTTTATACAAGAATTTACATGGCTTTTTATAGATGCTTTATAAGGTAGTTTTTCATAGTGCAGTAATAGCAAATTTCAGTTTACAGCTCGTATATTGCTTATAAGTTTTTGCTTTATACTTTGTGACCATTGTGCTTTTTTGTTTATTAGCTTTTGAAAAAGAGATTTTTTGCTTATGAACTACTTAATGCTTGCGAGAGTGGCTGCAATTTTCCTTTCTGATGCAGTGGTACTAGCATTAGAGGTGGCTTTATCACATGTTATATGCACTAAGCTTGCATGAATAATATTGTGCTTTAACTTTTTCAAGGAGAGGGTGTGTAGATGCATGAGATATTGTAGTAGTGATTTTGATCATACAGCTTGAGAGAAGGAGCTTCGCGCTTCCTTTTAGAATTGCATGGTGCTGCATTCATTGCTTTGCTTATGTCATGCTAGCTTTACTAGATATTTTTTTAACTTTCAATTGAGTATTTTGTGCTGCTATTTAAACTGAAAAATCGAATCAGACGGTCTTTTGGAAAGACATTAAGTGTTGCTGAAATTCCAAATCTAATACAGGTGCAAAAGAATTCTTACGAGGATTTTTTGCAGCTTGATGTTCCTGCAGAGCAAAGAAAAAATAAGGGATTAGAAGCGGTCTTCCGTTCTGTTTTTCCAATTTCTGATTATGATGGTCGCGCAACAGTTGAGTATGTTAGATACGCTTTGGATACTCCTAAGTATGATATTGAGGAGTGTATGCAGCGTGATGTGAGCTATGCAGCTCCTCTGCGTGTTACAATGCGCTTGATAGTCTGGGATCTTGATGAAGAGATAGGAATGAAGGAAGTTAAAGGTATCAAGGAGCAAGATGTCTATATAGGTGAAATTCCGCTTATGACAAAAAATGGTACTTTTGTCATAAATGGTGCGCAGCGTGTTATTGTTTCGCAGATGCACCGTTCACCAGGTGTCTTTTATTATCATGATGGTGGTAAGAGTAATATAGCTGGAAAATATCTCTATTTTGCTCGTGTGATTCCTTATCGTGGCTCATGGCTGGATTTTGAGTTCGATGCGAAGGATATACTATTTTTTAGAATAGATAGAAAGAGAAAGTTATATGTCACTACTTTGCTCAAAGCGCTTGGTTATTCCAAAGATCAGATTCTCGGAGAGTTTTATAATTTTAGAAAGTGTCTAAAATATGGCGACTCATGGGTTAGTGATTTTGATTTAGAAAAGCTGAAAAATTCTAAAATTACCAAAAACGTTATAGATCTTAGAACAGGAAAAGTAGTTATAGATAGTGGAACACGTTTGACATCTAAGATTATCCAAAAATTTGGCGCAGAAGATATCAAGAATTCGGCAGTTTTTGAGGATTTACAAGGTTTGTCTGTTGCGCATTCTATAGTTGATCCTGAAACTGGGGAAGAGATTATAGCAAGTGGAGAAGAAATTACTCCAAACATTTTGAAGCGAATAGAAGCTATAGATCTCAAAGAAGTTCATGTTATAGATATAGATAATGTTAAAGTATGGCCTTATATAAGAAATACTTTGATGTTAGATAAGAACCTTACACAAGAGGATGCTATATCTGACATATATAGGGTGCTTAGACCCGGTGAGCCTGCAACTGCTGAAGTTGCGACATCTCTATTTAACGGTATCTTTTTTGATCCAGAGCGTTATGATTTATCTGCTGTTGGTAGGATGAAACTTAATGCTAAGCATGAAATTAACATGCCAGAAGATTATACAACTCTGACGCGTGAAGATATCTTAGCAATAATTAAGTATTTAATCAGTGTAAAAGACGGATATGGTGAGATAGACGATATCGATAGCTTAAGTAATAGAAGAGTAAGATCTGTTGGAGAGCTTGTCGAGAATCAGTTCCGTTTAGGACTTGTTCGAATGGAGAGAGCTATCCTGGAGCGTATGGGCTCTGTTGAGATTGATAGTGTGATGCCGCATGATCTTGTGAATTCAAAGGCATTAATGTCAGTAATTAGAGATTTCTTTGGTACGTCACAGTTATCACAATTTATGGATCAAACAAATCCACTGTCTGAAGTGACGCATAAAAGACGTGTATCTGCTCTGGGACCAGGTGGATTAACTAGGGAGAGAGCTGGTTTTGAGGTTCGTGACGTGCATCCGACTCACTACGGTAGGATATGTCCAATAGAAACTCCAGAAGGGCAAAATATAGGTTTGATAAATTCCCTTGCTACTTATGCTAGAGTAAATAAATATGGTTTTATAGAGAGTCCATATAGAAAAGTAGCTGATGGTCAGGTTACAGAAGAAATTACATATCTTTCTGCAATAGAAGAAGGAAGATATGCTATTGCGCCTGCAAATGTGAAGTTAACTGATGATAAAAGCTTTGTTGAAGAGATAGTGCCATGTAGAAGACGCGGAGAGGGCACTTTAGCTCCAAAATCTGAGATTAGTTATGTAGATGTGTCACCTAAACAGCTAGTTTCAGTAGCAGCTTCTTTAATTCCTTTTTTGGAAAACAATGATGCAAACAGGGCTCTTATGGGCTCTAACATGCAAAGACAAGCTGTTCCATCGCTGAATAGTGAAGCGCCCTTCGTAGGAACTGGGATGGAAAGTGTCGTAGCTAGAGATTCTGGTGCTGTAGTTATAGCGAAAAATTCTGGTACTGTTGATCAGGTTGATGCAAGAAGGATAGTTGTTAGGTATAAGGACGACCAATCTGGTGTGCCTGGAGTTGATATATATACTTTAAATAAGTACAAGAAATCTAATCAGGGCACATGTATAAACCAAAAGCCTATAGTTAAGGTTGGTGATTTTGTAGAAAAAGGCGATGTCATAGCGGATGGTTCATGTACAGATTATGGAGAGCTTGCTCTGGGACGTAATGTACTCGTCGCATTCATGCCTTGGAAAGGTTACAACTTTGAGGACTCTATATTACTTTCTGAAAGGATAGTAAAGGAGGATATATTTACCTCTATACATGTGGAAGAATTTCAGGTAATAGCAAGGGATACGAGGCTTGGGCCTGAAGAAGTTACACGTGATATTCCAAACGTCAGTGAAGAAAATTTAAAGTACTTAGATGAGATTGGTATAGTACACGTTGGTGCAGATGTAAAAGCAGGTGATATATTAGTTGGTAAAGTTACTCCAAAGACAGAATCCCCGCTCAGTGCAGAAGAGAAATTACTAAGGTCTTTATTCGGTGAAAAAGGAAAAGATGTTAGAGATTCTTCTTTGAGAGTTCCTCCTGGTGTTAAAGGTGTAGTCGTTGGTGTGCGTGTATTTACACGTAGAGGTATAGAAAAAGATGAACGTGCGATAGCTCTTGAGAAAGTTGAGATAGAGAAAGTTGAAAAAGATAAAGAAGATAAGGTTTCAATAATTAAAGTCTTTGCTTATTCTAGAGTTGCTGAATTATTAGTTGGAAAAATTATAGTTAGCGCTCCGAAACCCCTTGTTCCGGGGGATGTCCTGACTCAGCAAGTGTTCGACAAGCTACCAAAGAGGCAACTATGGCAAATTGTTGTTGACGATGCTCAAAATATGTCAGAGCTTGAACGCATTAAGCTTTTCTATGATAGGTCGATAGAGGAGCTTGAAGAAGAACTCAAGCATAAGGTTAAGAAAATTCAGAGTGGTGATGATCTGCCACATGGTGCACTAAAACTTGTGAAAGTTTATTTGGCTACAAAGCTCAAATTGCAACCTGGTGATAAAATGGCTGGTAGACATGGTAACAAAGGGGTTGTGTCTAAAATCTTGCCAGTTGAGGATATGCCATTTTTGGAAGATGGTACTCATGTTGATATAGTACTAAATCCTCTTGGTGTTCCTTCACGTATGAACGTTGGACAGATTTTAGAGACGCACCTTGGCTGGGCTTCTGTCAACTTAGGAAAGAAAATTAGTGAAGTTTTGAGAAGCATTAATGACTCTTCTGAAGTCAGCGAGCTTAGAAAAGAAATATTAAACTTATATCCTTCAGATCGTCAATCGGATGTGGCAGTTCGTGAAATTATTAAATCTATGTCAGATGAAAGTGTCATAGAGTTAGCTAAGACTCTTAGTAAAGGTGTTCCGTTTGCAACTCCAGTGTTTGACGGAGCTAAGGAGGATGAAATCAATGAAATGCTGACAAAAGCAGGTGTGGATGCTTCAGGGCAGATGACTTTAATAGATGGAAGAACAGGTGAGAAGTTTGATAGAAAGGTCACTGTTGGCTATATATACATGCTTAAATTAGATCACTTGGTGGACAATAAAATTCATGCAAGGTCTACTGGTCCTTATAGCTTGATTACTCAACAGCCTCTTGGTGGGAAGGCACATTTTGGTGGCCAAAGATTTGGTGAGATGGAATGTTGGGGGCTGCAGGCGTACGGTGCTGCTTATACTCTTCAGGAGATGTTGACTGTTAAGTCAGACGATGTAGAGGGAAGAGTTAAGATATATGAATCAATTATTCGTGGAGATCCTATATTCGAATGTGGTGTGCCAGAATCATTTAACGTTATGATAAAAGAATTGATGTCTCTATGCTTAAACGTAGAAATGATTACTGATGATAATGATGATAAGAATGATAACGAGGATTAGTATTCAGTGTTAAGCGTTCAGGTAATTGAGTCTATTTTTGTATGTTGTTTGTAGTGTTAATTTAGAGCAGTTAATTAGTCGCCTGCATTATAATTTTAAGAAGTGGAGGATTTATATTGATTGCAAGCAATTATTATGCACTGAAAATCCTGCAGAAAAAGTGGCACAATTGTCAAAAACCTTATAGATTTTGTTAAGTAGTATTTTTTGCAAGTATTGGACAAATTATATATATGACAATTAGCGCAGAGCTGTTCTAAGAGCTAATTTTTATACATTTAACTTTCCGCAAAAATTTATTTGCCCAGCAAATCGATTTTTGACGTGCAGACTTATTGAGATATATACCTTTTGGAAAATAGAGTGATTTTACTAATCAAGTAATATTAACTCTTTGTGTATATAAGTTATTAATTTCTTATTTGGAATTAATCTTGTTGATATACGTGTAGCGTAAATAAGGCATAGCCTACTTGATGTAGATTTCTGTGGTTTTAGCATGAAATCATGCAACGTATAGGTTGGATTCAAGTCATGTTATGCCAAGAGTCTAGATATTTTTGTTGGTAGTTGTTGCCGCAGTGCTAGTTGTGTAAATTTAGTGAATAAAGGTTGTATGGCTGATTTTAGAGATGAAGAAATTGTGAATGATTTGGATACTCAAAGCGAAGATTTATTTCAGAAATCTTCCAATACAACGCCTCATTCAGCAAATTTTGATTATTTAGGTCTGCTCAGAGATATAAACGATTTTAGTAAAATCAGGATATCTTTAGTTAGTCCTGAAAGGATTAGATCTTGGTCTTATGGTGAAGTAAAGAAGCCAGACACAGTTAATTATAGAACTATAAAACCTGAGAATGGTGGGTTGTTCTGTGCTCGTATTTTTGGGCCAGTTAAGGATTATGAATGCCTTTGTGGAAAGTATAGGCGTATGAAACATCGTGGTGTTATATGCAACAAGTGCGGTGTTGAAGTAACTACTTCTAAGGTGCGTCGTGAGAGAATGGGGCATATTGAGCTTGCAACTCCTGTGGTGCATATTTGGTTCTTAAGATCTCTTCCTTCCAGGATTAGTGCGCTTCTAGATCTTCCGCTTAAGTCTATAGATGAAGTACTCGCTTTTGAGTCGTATGTTATCACTGAGCCTGGTATGTCTACTTTTAGATATGGCCAGCTGATATCTGAAGATGAGTATTATGAAGCACAGGAGAATTTTGGTGAGAGCTCTTTTGAAGCTGGGACTGGTGCTGAGGTTATAAAGAAAATGCTTCAAGATCTTGATTTGCCAGCTTTGAGAATAAGCTTGCGTTCCGATATAACAAGTGTGACTTCTGAAGTAAAAAGAAAGAAGATAGTAAAGCGCCTAAAGTTAGTTGAACAGTTTATAGAATCTGGCAACAAACCGGAGTGGATGGTGCTTGAGGTACTTCCTCTGATTCCACCTGATTTAAGACCTCTTGTTATGCTGGATGGTGGGCGATTTGCTACTTCTGATTTAAACGAGCTTTATAGACGAGTGATCAACAGAAACAATCGTCTAAAACGTTTGATAGAGTTAAAAGCACCTGAGATTATCATACGTAACGAGAAGCGTATGTTACAAGAATCTGTTGATGCATTATTTGATAACGGCAGAAAGGGAAAAACACTAAAGAGCTCTAATAAGCGTCCACTTAAGTCGCTTGCTGATATGCTGAAGGGTAAGCAGGGACGTTTCAGACAGAACTTGCTTGGAAAAAGGGTAGATTACTCAGGGCGTTCTGTGATTGTTGTTGGGCCTGAATTAAAGCTACATCAGTGTGGTCTTCCAAAGCAAATGGCGCTTGAGCTATTCAAGCCGTTTGTATATTCCAAGCTTGAGATGTATGGAATATCGACTACATTGAAAGCGGCGAAAAAGATGGTTGAAGCAGAGAGGCCTGAGGTATGGGATGTGCTAGAAGAGGTTATTAGGGAGCATCCTGTACTATTGAATCGTGCACCTACGCTCCATAGGCTCGGGATTCAGGCGTTTGAACCACTTTTGATAGAAGGAAAAGCAATACAGTTGCATCCACTTGTTTGTGCAGCGTTTAATGCTGACTTTGATGGTGATCAAATGGCTGTGCACGTGCCGCTTTCTATAGAAGCGCAGCTTGAAGCGAGAGCGCTTATGATGTCGACAAATAATATTTTGAGCCCTGCCAACGGTAAGCCTATAATAGTTCCTACTCAAGATATAATTCTTGGACTTTATTACATGAGTTTGATCTTTGATAATGAAGAAGGGCACGGTAAAGTATTCAATAATATTGGTGAGCTAGAGCATGCGTTAAATGCTAATAAAGTTTCTCTGCACGCCAAGATCAAGTATTATTGTACGATCAAAGATGTTGATGGAAATCCAGTAAAATTTATTGCTGAGACTAATCCTGGGCGTATATTGATTTCAGAGCTATTGCCTAATGAGTCTAATCTTGACTTTGAGGTGGTGAACAAGCTTATGACAAAGAAGGAAGTTTCACGTTTGATAGATTTAGTCTACCGTAGTTGTGGGCAGAAGAGTGCTGTAATCTTCACAGATAAATTGATGCAGCTAGGTTTCTTTTATGCATGCAAAGCTGGGATCTCTATAGGAAAAGATGATATGGTGATTCCAAAGAGCAAAGAGACGCATATAAGCGAAGCAAGAACTGAAGTTATGCAGTATGAGAATCAGTATGCAGATGGTTTGATAACAATTGGTGAGAAATATAACAAAGTAGTTGATGCTTGGTCTCGTTGTACAGATAAAATTGCTGTTGATATGATGAGAGCGATTTCAAATACTCAGTCTGTTGGTGCTGGACATACAGGGGTAAATAATATCTTTATGATGGCTGACTCAGGTGCTAGGGGTTCTACTGCGCAGATTAAACAGCTCGCTGGAATGAGAGGTTTGATGACAAAGCCATCTGGTGCTATTATTGAGACTCCTATTGTTTCAAATTTTAAAGAGGGTCTTTCAGAACTTGAGTACTTTATTTCGACACACGGTGCTCGTAAAGGTCTTGCAGATACTGCGCTTAAAACTGCTAACTCTGGTTACTTGACAAGAAAACTTGTGGACGTTGCGCAAGATTGTATAGTTGTTAAAGAAGATTGTGGTACTGACAGGGGTCTTGTCGTTCGGCCAGTCATAGAAAGTGGTGAGGTTGTTGTCCCGCTTTCTTCTATCATACTTGGAAGAGTTGCTGCTAATGATGTTTATCATTCTACTCAAGATAAGATCATTGTTCGCAAAGGTGAGTTGATGAACGAAAAAATGGTGGCTGATATAGAGGAAGCTGGTATTGATTCGATAAAAGTTAGATCTGTGCTTACATGCGAATCTAAAATGGGTGTATGTACTAAATGCTATGGTAGAGATCTTGCTGCTGGTAAGCTGATAAGTGTTGGTGAAGCAGTTGGAGTGATTGCAGCTCAGTCGATAGGTGAGCCAGGAACACAGCTAACCATGAGAACTTTCCACATTGGTGGTGCAGCACAGAGTGCTTCTGTTCAATCTGCTGCTATTGCATCTTATGCTGGTATATTACGCTTAGTACATCATAATGTGGTGTTGGATAGTGATTCCAGAAAAGTTGTAATGAGTAGAAGTTGTGAAGCGATAGTTGTAGATAAGAATAATGTTGAAAAAGCACGCTATAAGATTCCTTATGGTGCTAAATTATTGATCGATGATGGCGAGGAAATTAAACCTGGTGCAAAGATTGCTACTTGGGATCCGTTTACAATTCCTATTATAGTCGAGAAAACAGGTATAGTTTCGTTGCTCGATCTAATAGACGGTGTATCAGTGAAGGAAGTTCAAGATGATGTGACTGGTATAGTCAATAGAGTAGTTATTGATAGCAAAAAGTATGTTAAAGGTAATGAACTACGTCCTAGAGTTATAGTAAAAGGTGATGATGGGGAAGTACTCACACTATCTAATGGTCTTGAAGCTAAGTATTTCCTACAGGTTGGCGCGATCTTAAATATATCTGATAACGATTCTGTACATGCTGGTGACGTTATTGCCAGGATTCCTAAAGAGTCTTCTAGAAGTAAGGATATTACTGGTGGTCTTCCTAAAGTTGTGGAATTATTTGAGGCACGCCAACCAAAAGATCATTCTATCATCAGTGAGATTGATGGATATGTTGAATTTGGTAAGGATTATAAGTCGAAAAGACGTATTATAGTGAGACCTGTGGACAACAAAGAGTCTGCTGTGGAATATCTGATTTCTAGGGAACGTCATATTACAGTGAACGAGGGAGATTATGTTTCCAAGGGTGATATGTTGATTGAGGGGAACCCTTCTCCACATGATATACTTAGAATTATGGGGATTGAGGCACTTGCTAAGTATATAGTTGAAGATGTACAACAGGTTTATAGGCTGCAAGGTGTTGATATCAACGATAAGCATATCGAGGTGATATTAAGGCAGATGATGCAAAAGGTTGAGATTGTTGATCATGGAGAGACTACTTTCATAGTCGGTGAATATGTTGATAAGGATGAATTTGAAGAAGTGAACCGTAAAACAGTACAAGATGGTTATTCTCCAGCTGTTTCTTTGCCTGTTCTTCAAGGTATTACAAAAGCTTCATTGCAAACAAGATCATTCTTGTCTGCTGCTTCGTTCCAAGAGACAACCAGAGTTTTAACAGATGCTGCGGTTGCAGGTAAAGATGATCCATTGCTTGGATTAAAAGAAAACGTAATAGTTGGGCGTTTGATTCCTGCTGGTACAGGGTTTTATATGCGTAAAGCTAAGAAACATCAGTCATTTGATTGAAGAGTTAGAATCTATAGATAAAAAATCACAACAAATTGACACAGATACCATCAGCTGAGCAACAAAATACACAATATAAAGTTGCACCAAGGAATTTCAAAAGCTAAAATGCATATTTCTGGCGGATGGACTTGAAAACTCTTCATAATTGTTTATTAGATGTGTGATTCGTAGGCATTGTTACATTTTACTTGTCAGATTTAATTGTAACTTTCCAGAATTGTATTTGTTTTTAAGTACTGTTAGTTTTTGCTCATATTTGTAGTTTTGAAGCGCATATGGTTCGTTAGCAGGGTTGTAAGCTGCCTCTATTTCTGCTTGCGAGGGAGCAAGAGTTTGTAGAGCTTGAAAAGTTTCCCAAGGAGTTTTTCCTTTTAATGAGCTATGAGACCTGTGTCTGTTATAATATTCTTCCCATTGTTGAAGTTTTGCGGATAAATCAGCATCTTTAATGTTAATGCTGCTGTAGAACTCGTCTAAGTCAGTTCTTTGAGATCTCTCGACTTTTCCATTAAGATGTGGCGAAGCTGGCCTTGATAGGTCGAAATTTAATCTTCCATTCTTTTAGTCTATCTTGAAATGCATTCTCTGCCCCTATCAGTTTGGATCCTTTGTATGCAAAATGGCATCCTCTCACGCAATTTATTTAGGAAGTCTAAAGTATGGTAAATTAAGTTGAGGTTTGCGTATTAAAGAATTGAACCAAAGCACACATATGTTATTACTTTTTCCGAAAATCTTCGCTGTATGAGGATGGCATTTTCCTTTGAGTGTAACACACATCTATATATACGCAAACTTCAACTTAATTTACTATATTTGCTGACGTACGCCTGCTGTATAAAGCAATGACCTTGTAGCGAGTACAATCATCAATAGCTGTATACTGATAAAGACCTGCTGCTATCTTACATATGGTAAATTGAGCTGAGGTTTGCGTATTAAAGAATTGAACCAAAACATACATATGTTATTACTTTTTTCCGAAAATCTTCGTTGTATGAGGATGGCATTTTTCCTTTGAGTGTAACACACATCTATATATATGCGCAAACTTCAACTTAATTTACTATACATCCATTTGTACAAGCTCTCCAGGATATTTACAGTTGTAGCGTTTTGTTTGTTTTCTATAATGACGCTTCAAAAAAAGGTCACCAACATTATGCTTTTTTAATGTTTTATGGATCGTTGATAAAGAGAAAGATAAAGAATATAAGCGTTGCAACTCCGTTTGCAGTCGTCTTGCACCTAGTTTTCTTTCTTTTCTTAGCGTTAAGATAAGATGTTCATTATGATCATTCCTTTTTTGATATGGAGAAAACAGGCCTACAGCTTTTGTTTTTGAGTCCATTTATCCCTAATTCTTCATATCTCCTAAGCCATTTACGCAGTGTAAAACTGAAATCCCAAAATGCTTACATACAGCTGCATAACTACCTAGCTGCCAATATAGCTCTAGCCATTGAAGACGTAATTTAACATTTGAGACTGTCTTGCATATAGCTACTTAATTAATCAGTAACAACCGTGTCATTACTTTGAAAAAACGGCATTGCTAACTAAAGATAGATATCAGCAAGTCTTTATTAAAAAGCATTAGGATAGAGTTATAGATCATATCTATGGCCTTACTGTAACGTTTGGTTTTACGATGAAACCTGGCTAAATAGTGCCGTATTAATGAGTTGAATGATTCCACTAAAGACGTTTCTGCCTTAGTAGAATAGTGTTTTTTAGCAATCCTAAATTTTTCATAAACGTCGTAATGGTCACTGCATGATATCTCTATCTCGTAGCTACTTTGTAATCGCATGGCAATCGGAAGATAGGATGCAAAATCCCTGACAATGCTCACTTCAAAATCAACAACTTTATTTCTGTCCCTATCAACAGCAAGCCAAATGTAGACTTTGTTAGTTTTTTTTGGCAATAACTAAAAAGCTCATCCAGCTCAATAATTGAGATTTGCTTGGCATCCTCAGGTATCGTAACATCATTCAGCCTTTGTTTTAGAAGCTTTGAGAATTTTCTAATCCACTTTATTATAAGTGAACTCGAGACCTTTTCTAATCTCTCGATTGATCTAATTCCAACTCCCTCCAGATACATACTAACAACCTTCATCTTTTTATTAAGGCTGTACTTTACTCTCATATCTCCAGACTTATAGCTCTTTTTACACTCTAGGCACTTATACCTCTGACGACCTTTAATATAGCCATTCTTTGTGCTTCCTATGCTGCCACAATGCTTACAACTTAACATATATAATGCTTCCAATATAACTTACTATCAAGGCAGTATACATATACGCGAATTTAAAAGCAAAATCTATTCTTGGTTAGCAATGCCGAAAAAACAATCAACGTTGATAATAGATCTTACATCTATATAGTAATAATGTCTACGAATCACACACTTGCCATATTTTTATGCTTTTTATTTCATACTCACTTTTTATATCTTGATTCCTAACTTTTGTCAGTACCTTTATCACTTATGCTATACTGTTTTGTCGATGATTTTATGAAAGATCTATGGACCCGTATTGCCGGGAATTAGCACCTTAGTGGCTCAATTTTAATTGGCAACTCGCGCTAGTTATATGTAGGATTTAGTATTATTTATTTCAGATCGACATTAAAATGCATGGTGAATGTCCCACCTTCTGGTTCGATTTTTGCAGAAGCATTATATACCAGTGGGTAGTTATATTTTCCATGCCCGAAGTTATTTGTTTTATAGACAGGAATATCAGATTGATCAGCAAACCTTTGCAGAGCGTATTCTACATCAGAATCTTTTGATGCCGCTTCAAAATCTCCAAATAATATTGCTTTTGCTCCAGAAAAAACTCCAGCTGATTTTAGGTGCCAAAGCATCCTATCAATTTTATATCCTGGTTCTGCCCAATCCTCAATAAAGATTATTTTCCCTTCTGTTTGTATTTGCCATGAAGTTCCAATGCTGGACTGTATAATAGTTAGATTGCCACCTGTTAAATTGCCGCAAATGCTTTTTGATATTTTTGCGGGACCATTAATTGGTATCAGACCAGGTAATGTAGAACTATTTATTTCTCCACTTGCTAGATCACAGACTATTTGCAGTCCTTTTAAGTCTTTATTAGGAGCTATCATGTCAGTCAAGACTGTCCCATGTATAGTTTGCCACCCAAATTTTTGAGAAAGGAATAGATGTAAAGCTGTAATATCGCTATAACCAATTAATATTTTTTTATTATTTGGTTCTTTCATATCTGATATTACATCCATTAACCTGCCAACACCATATCCGCCGCGTAGACACCAGATAACAGTATTAGGAACATCAGAGTTTAGCGCATCCTGTAGTTGAGATGCTCTTTGTTCATCCGTATTTGCATGGAACCTTGTATCGCCACCAAAAAGATTTTTATTAATGTGAAGCTTAAATGGAAAAACATTCTCAATCTGCTTTAGCGTTTCCATTGGTACACCAGAAGCAGGTGCTATTATCTCTATATTTTTATTCTTCAGCTCGCTTAGCATCGTTTTTGCAGACAAAACTCTATTATTTTCCGAAGTCTCAACGGAGAATCCTGAACTACAGAAAATTTCCATAACAAATAACAAAATTATAGGTAAAATACTAGGCATAATAACAACTATAGTTTGATCAATTTTATATACCCGTCATACTTTTCAAAATTAATATGGCGCTTTGCAGTGCAATAGCAAGATCTACATTCTTTCTCCTGCGATATATGTATAGAGTGTTCTAGCTTCATATTTTGTTTTTGAAAGAATAGACCAATACACTACCATATTTTCTATGACCTTTTTAACATAAAGTTTAGTTTCATTAAATGGAATCATTTCAATCCAATCAATAACATCCTCTATAGATGTGCTTTTTCTAATATCACCATAATCTACAATCCATTTATTTACTCTAGCGATTCCAGCATTATAAGCTGCTATAGATAAAACATAGTTTCCATCAAATTTCTCCATTATACTATCTAGATAAAAGCAGCCTTGAGCTGCGTTTGCATCTGCGCTGTATATATATGAATTTTGATGCATACTGAGTTGTTTAGCACACTGCTTTGCTGTTTCAGGCATTAGTTGCATTAACCCTACGGCTCCTGCTATGCTTACTGTGGTTTGGTCAAAGTCGCTTTCCTGACGCATGATTGCATAGTAAAGCGAATCGTTATAGGTATTTTTATGTATGTCAAATTTAATATGTGTTGGATAGCATGGCCTTGTAAGTGAATGTCCGTTACTAATCAGATATTTAGCGAAGGTAGTAGCAAGAGCATACGAAGATGTGCTTATATAGTGTTTTGCTATGTGGTTTGTGAATTTGCTATCTAATTTTGATTCTGAGATAGATTTTAGTAATGTAAACGCATGTTTTTTATATCCGGTGTTAAACATCAACCTAGCAGCAATTGCTATTTTTTTTACTTCTTCAGGAGAAAATGCTTTTTTTTGTATATGATAATCAATAGCAGCAGTTTTCTTGAATAAATCTATTTTTGAATCTGGATATGCTATAGCCAATGCCAACTGCCCATAGAAATTTCCAGGATATTCGCATGCTACTCTCAACCAGTGTTCTGACTTTTTTGTATCGCCTGTAGCATGGTGCGCTCTGTACAGCCAATATGCAGCCTGAGCCTTTGAATTTGCAGTATTAGAGTTGTTAAAGAATTGTTGTAGATAATCAATCGAAGCAGATGGTTGATTTAATAAACGCAACGATATAAAACCAGCGTACCAATTAACATCTACTAAATCTTGCCTGTTTCGTAGACCGTGATTTTGATGAAGTTGCATCGCTATTTTATATTGTTTTTCTCTGATCGCATTTTTAATTGCGATTCTCTTAAGAGGCCA
Source organism: Candidatus Lariskella endosymbiont of Hedychridium roseum (assembly GCF_964020185.1). NCBI lineage: Bacteria > Pseudomonadati > Pseudomonadota > Alphaproteobacteria > Rickettsiales > Candidatus Midichloriaceae > Candidatus Lariskella > Candidatus Lariskella endosymbiont of Hedychridium roseum. Next base: position 281,149 of record NZ_OZ026538.1, read on the forward strand.
CCATTTGTCAAAATTTGACTTAGGTTGGATTTGTAGCAGAAGCTTCAGCGCCTCTTTGTCTTCATTGTTTCGCAATAAGTACTTGATATACATATAATGCAAAAAATTGTCGTCAATTAGGTTTTTACCTACACTTTTCAGTATTCTTGGTATTTCGCTGGGGTTTGATGCTGCTTTGAGTTTTAGCATGAATATTGGCTGCGAACTTTTTTCTGCATTTGCAAGAAGATTTTTCGCCGACTCATAATGGCCATTCCAAATCAATTTATTTAACTTCTTAGATATCTCTGGTCTTGTAACAGATGAGATATAAACTCTACGGAAATGATCTTCTAGCTTGCTATTCAATACATTATTTACCCATAATTCTCTGAGTTTTAGCTCTGTTCCTATGCGTTCTTTATACGTCATATTTGCAGCTCTTATTTTAGCATCTAAAAATAAGAATCTTGAGTTTATTGAGGCAGGAGGGTGTATAGAAAACCACAGCAGACTATCAGTAGGATTGTTAACATTTAGATTTGCTTCTATTTCATCTTGAAAAGTTTTAGTAATCCAGTTGTTTTCTGAGATAAAATTTGCAATATCACGCATTCCCATATTGCTTCTGTTTGACAGTATTGTAACTAAGGTGACAAGCTTTTTTGTATACTTCGGATAATTCGACTTATCAGCGATCTCGTAAGCTTTCTGTAAATCTCCAGCTTTCGCAGCTCGAATCGCCTCCTCTTGTGTTTTTTCGTATTCTATATTTGTGTTGAGAGCAACTTGAGTGCATAATGATTTAACACTTGCTATTGCAATACATTGCAATTGAAAAAAGCAAAGAATAAACGCGATGAAATACCGATAGCTTCCCATAATCAGTATAAATTAAATAAATATGTTTCATCACTTGATTTTGTAAAAGGCTTATAAGTCAACAAAGACTGAGCGCGCAGTACGGCACTGCTGACAATGCCACTTGCGCAAACTCCTTTAGCCTGATTTCACATATAATACCAACTCCCCAAATAACATAACACTTTAGCTTCGTCTTTTCTTTAAAATTTAAATACGCTTCTAGTAGATGTACCTCTAGTACAGCTAAACTCGAATCTCATCTGAAATCTTCTAAAAAATACGCAGCTAATATATGCTGTTATTTGTGGGATTTGGTATTACTTCGTTAATTTCTTAGCAAATATAAAAGTATTTGATTAGGAAATTAACTGGCACTCTAAAAATCGCGCTTAAATCCTAATACAAGTACTTTTCCGGCAGTTTTCACATACGTTTGCATTCTTCCTAGCTTTTTGAAGTATAACTTCGTTTGTACTAAATAAATACAAAGCATTCATTTACCTGCGGTATATAAAAGCATCAATAGTATATGTACTCGGTCCATCAACGAACTTGCCGTGACAAAAGTCCAAACCTTTAAGGTTAAACAGGACGTATATGAATGATTATATTCTTAGCTCTTGAAAAGAAAAGAAAATCTTCAAATTACTTGTGCATCTAAAACAGCTGTTCGTTCTCATAATAATCTGAAATGAATCTGTCCAGTAGTCTGACTCCAAATCCTGTTGCGCCTTTTGGTGAGTGATCTGTTCCGTGTTTATTCCAAGTAACTCCTGCAATATCAAGATGTGCCCATGGATAATTGTTCACGAATCTATGTAAAAAATGAGCAGCGGTGATACTGCCAGCGCCACGACCTGAACCTGTATTTTTAACATCTGCAATATCAGAATTAATCTGTTTATCATAGTGTTCATGCATCGGTAACTGCCATACATGTTCTCCTGTCTTATTCCCAGATTCCATAAGCTGACGGGCAATTTCTTCATTATTTGAAAAGAGACCCCCATATAAATCTCCAAGTGCAATAGTAATCGCTCCAGTTAAGGTAGCAAGATCTATTATAAGCTTTGGTTTATATTCCTTTTGTGTATACCAAAGTGCATCTGCGAGTACTAATCTTCCTTCTGCATCTGTATTATCAACTTCTACAGTTTGGCCAGACATTGTGCGTATAACGTCGCTAGGTCTTTGTGCGGTTCCAGATGGCATATTCTCTACAAGGCCTAAAACTCCGACTGCGTTAACATTTGCCTTTCTCTTTGCAAGCGCCATCATGAGGCCTGTTACAACTCCAGCACCGCCCATATCGTATTTCATTTCTGAAATGCTTGAATGAGTCTTAATATTTATACCGCCAGTATCAAATGTTACACCTTTTCCAACAAAAGCGATTGGCGGAGTTTCTGGACTACTTAAATTGCCTTTCCATTCCATAATTGCCAAATATGGCTCTTTAACACTGCCTTGAGCGACACCCAAAAGTGCTCCCATACCAAGCGATTGCATCTCAGATGCATTCAGAATTTTAATCTGTAATCCGAATTGTGAGAGACCTTTTACTATTTCGACAAAAGATTCTGGAAACAGGTCATTAGCAGGCTTTGATATTAAATCCCTAGAAAATAGAGCGCCATCAATTACAGCTTCTGTACTTTGGAACTTGGTTTGACACTGCACAAAGTCATCTAACATAACATTTACATGTTTAATATATGTCAGGTGCTCAGACTTTTTCGCTACATAATATTCATTAAATCCATAATTTTTCAGCTTAATTCCAGAAACAATTGCAAGCGCTGCAGCATTTGCATCTATCTCAACACCTTCTTCTAATTCTATAACAAGATCAGCTTTTGATATCTTAAGGCGATTTAAACGAGTAGCTATGCTGCCGCCAATACTTATCAATTTTAACTCTGTTAACGACTTTATATTTCCTATTCCAACAAGTAGTATTAGAGCTTTTCCTGTTTCTGCAGGGCTGTGTATTGACAATATTTCAGAGCTTTTTCCAGAGAAAAACTGTGTTTCTTGATTATAGTCGATTGCTTTACTAACTACATTTGTGCTGTCAAGATCAAGTAATGTTTGTGGTAGCAACAAACTCTCGGATACTAGAAAAATTGAGACTTTTGAAGCTGTAGATTTTAAATCACCAAAAGAGAATTCCATATTATTCATAAAAACTAATTCAATCTCCAAATCAAATTATCAAAATATTGCACACAAAAAACAATTTTAAGTTATGCGCTACATCTTGGCGTTGTCAATTAAAAATATAAGCCTATATTTAACAGGCTTTAAATTCAAAACTTAAAGAGTTACAAAGATTATTATTGGATGTATTGTAAATTTTCTACAAACCATAATTACCCAGTGATATAATACAAGCAACTGCTGAGAAAATATAGTAAAAACTTCTAATATATGAACTGCTGGTTTTTATGTGAAATTTTGATTCTTTTAGTTGTAGATTGTTTATATAAGTAATGGTTTGGCATAAATTATTAATTATAATATAACTCTTAGTGGTTTATTTTGTTATAGTGATTATTGGATCGTACTTGAGCAATGCTGCGTGTACATAGTAAATCAGGTTGACGGCAAATTTGCATTAAGCTAGCATCGTACCTGTTATTAATAGGTTAAGTGATAAATGTTTAAGAACATATTATATTGCGTGATATTTAGCGTCGTAACACAAGCATCTTGTTTCGCAGTGGATGTAGTGTGTGATGTAACGCCGCAAATTTGGGGATTGGAACCTCCTCCTTCTGATATTGGCAAAACTAACAATCTGCGGATAGAGACTGGTGGTGTGTATTTTTCAAGCGGTAGGTTCATTAATATTTATGGTCGTCTTCTAGATGCAAGATGCGTGCCTGTTGGCGGAGCGCGTCTGATAATTTGGCATGCTCCACCACCTAAAGGAGTCCTAAAAAGAGATGGGAATTTTCTTGGATCTGGTACTGCTATTACTGATAATCTTGGATACTTTACGTTTCTAACTGTTATGCCAGGAGCATCTGCAGGCCCAGTTCCTTACATAAATTTCCGTATAGAACATAGGGATTTTCTCCCATTTGAGACGAAGATGTTTTTTCCACAGCGCAACAATAAATCAGATAATGATTTTAAAGCACTGAAGAATAACGCTGAGCGTAACTTGCTTATTGCTAAAAAAGTAGAAAGAAAACTTGGTACGCTTAAAGACGGATGTGAAGATGAGGAGGAAGAGGAGTGGAATTACAACTTCGTTATTACTCTGGGACAGAGCGCTCTATATAAACGATATAATTAATGTATTGATTTCAGAGTCTATGCTTTAGAATATATTAGTTTAAAATAATTTGCTGGTGCTCATTTTCAAATCTATATCCTGGCTGAATATTGTTGTCTTTTTATAAATTGTTATATTGCTCTTTTACTATAAAAGCGCTGTCTATTTTCGATTTACAAGCTTTTTACTTTTTGTGAAGCAATAAAATTGTTTAGCTTAGATTTGCCTAGGCTTAGATAATAACTTCAAATATAATCTATTTTTCATGGTGTGTTTATGTTAACAGGATAATTATTAAGGATAACTTATAGTTGTATTTTTTATTAGAGAATCTCAGATAATATATCCGATTCAATACTCATAGATCTGTAAGGTTTTGCGCCGTTCACAGCGCATCATTGAACAAATAAACGTTAGTATAAACGATACCTAAAAGTAAAAATGTTTTTAAGAGAATTAGCTGTACATCAATTTCATACTTGAAAATTCATGGAGTAAAAAATGCAAAATACATATAGTTGGGATCAGTATTTCATGAGTATAGCTTACATGGTCTCTATGAAAAGCAAAGATATAAGTACAAGGGTTGGTGCTTTGATAGTTGGGAAGAATAATGAAATAAGAGCGACAGGGTATAATGGCTTTCCTAGAGGAATTACTGATACATATGAAAGGTATGCTGATAGAGAGCGTAAGTATATGTTGATAACACATGCGGAAGAAAATGCTATATTACAATGCGCTAGAAATGGAGTCGTTGCGGAAGATTGTAAGGTTTATGTACCGTGGATCCCATGTTGCAGATGTGCAACTTCTATTATACAAGCTGGAATCAAGGAAGTAATTTTTGATAAAAATTTTCCTGGCAATGATGATAAGCAACAAAGAAGTTGGCAACATAGCATTAGCATCGCTAAAGATTTAATGAATGAAGCAGGAGTTTTGATTAGACACTATGATGGTCCATTAATAACTATTCAAAAGCTTTACAATGGTGAAAAGTGTTAAACAAAGTCGCAGGATTAATAACACAAATGTATGGCACATGCCATACCACAGATAAATGAATAGTATGTATTTGTTATGTATACTCGTCATACTTTTCAAGTTTGCGCCTTGTGAGAATGATTCTTATGTACACATATGTACCCATTCTTCCTAGCTCTTTTTGAAGTCTAACTTCATATATGCATAAATTAAATATACACCCTTCATTTACCTGCAGTATACGATATGTAGTATTACTAGCTGATAATTATAAAATAATTGGCAGCTAGCATAGTGTTAGTGTGCTTTTGGGAAGTTCAAAAGATATAATAGCTAAGTTGTACTAAAAGTACTGTAATCTTTGAAAAATGTTGTTAGTATAAACTTTATTGTTTCTGTAAATAAATTCTAATTGAAGTCATGAATTATAGAAAGATTATCCCTTATGTTTTATTAATACTTGTGGCTGCGCTCTTTTTTTCGTTCTATACTAAGCGTGATACGAAGACTGGGGATGCACAGCAAAACGCTAGAGTGACAGTTCCAGCTTCTCCAAATGTTACTGCGATGACACAAGAGCAAAGTCAATATGTTCAGCCAAAAATTGATAGATCTGAAATTGAAAGCATTATTGCCGATTTCATAAGCAGGAATCCTAAATTGATAGTGGAGAGCGTATCGCAGTATGCAGCAGCGCAGCGTCCTAACATAGAGCAAGGTGTTGATGTCTCAGGTAAAGTAGAGATGCTAAAAGATAAGTTGTTTAGCAACCAGACGCCTAGAGTTGGAAATCCTGCTGGGAGAGTGAAGGTAGTTGAGTTTTTTGATTATGCATGCAAATTTTGTAGAAGTATGTTAGATACAAAGCTTAAGATTCTATCTAATAACCCGGATGTTGAAATATTTTTCAAAGAAGTGCCAGTCGTTAGTGAAGGAGGAAGCTTTGCAAGCACAGCTGCAATTGCTACATACATCACAGACAATAACATGTACTTTCCTTTGCACCAAGCTCTGCTAGAGTTTCAGGGTGTAATTACACAAGATATTGTCTTTGGAATTGCTAAAAAGCTAGGGATGGATACTACAAAATTGAAAGAATCAATGGAAAATAGTATAGTACTGGATGCATTAAATAGTAATAAGAACATTACTCAAGAACTTGGCATAGAAGCTGCTCCTACTTATATAATAGGTGGAAAAATGTATTTTGGTACTCTCACTTATGATGTAATGCAAGACCTTATAAATAAAGCTAGAGCTGCGGCGGACTCTCAAGTTCCAGCACCTCAAATTGCAAATGATAATGCTGCGACAGCTGGTAGTGTAAGTGTGCAGTCCCCAGAAATTCAGTCAAAATCATCTGCTAATGGTAGCATTACTTCTGCTCAAACTTTAGAGTCACAAGATTCATCTCAGAGTAACAATGAAGCAAAGTTGAGTTCTACTAATTCAGCTCCAGAAAAGGTTAAAGCAGTAACACAGGATTCAATTCCATCCGTTCCAGCTGCAAAATAAGATGATAACTGGCAAGTGATCTTGAAAAAGATGGATAGTCTTTCTATTATAAGGTCATAATCTTTTAGATTTAGAAGTAGCGGGAAGACTAGCCATACATTCTAAGGTCGTTGCACCATAACTCTTGAAGTGGCAGGATTTTTGGTGCGCCATAATCTGTTTGTAGCCAAGATAAATCCTATGCTTCTTAGAGTTATGACGCAAAGACTGCAGCCAATAGCTGCAAGTAGGAGAAGCATAAAAGCATTCAGCAAGTGCTAAAATTAAGATATTTCAAACATTAAAGCAGATGCCAAAGCTAAAGCGTTACCAATTTCGGAAAAGGTTGAGTGATGACGGATGGACTAGAATCCTAATAATAGTCTATACCTTATAGAATTATCCAAGAACAGATCTTATATATCTTTATGTGAAAACTCTCAATATTAAAAAGCTAAAAATTATTGACTCAGGCAGAAGCGCTCAGATTGAAGGAATTTTAGAGAGCAGATTTGCAAGTGATGCTACTCAAAAGAGCCGTGCTAAATTTGTTATAGAGTACGGAAGTTTAGCAGGAAGGCTTGTGATTACTGGGTTTACTGCAAGCGAACAAGTTATAGAGAGGTAGGAGGTCCATATGAATATTTTCAAGTATTTTGTCTTGTTAGTTTTGATGCAAGGTACTCTGTGCTCTGTTTCCTTTGGCAAGGCATATGAATATACGGCAAACAGCACGCGGATATTAACTGTTCCGATTTCAAAGGATCATATAAATCGATTGATGTTTAAGGATGATAGAATACTAAAAGTAATTGGGCACCTGGATGATTTTCAAATAGAAAGTGATTCTACCTCTTGATCTTTTTTTATCACAAGTAATCTTGGCATTGGCGAAAGTTGCACTGTGACTGTTTTGACTGAGAGTGGCTCGGTCCAAGATATTAAATTTAAAATTGTAGGCGCTGGTGAACCTAGTGCTGTCACTATTAAACATGTATACATAGGGGTTCCAAAGACTTCTTATAAAACCACTCCATCATTTGAAGATAACATTATATCTAGCCTAAAAGACGTGATGTCTGGCAGGACGATTCGCTATGCATTCAGTGTGCTAGATGCAAGTGACATGCGGCTGGAGAACTATGAGATTTCGAAGGTAGTTGAATACAGGAGTAAGTCGCTGCGGATTAAAAAGATAGAATACTTGTACCTAGAAGGAGAGGTGGATTTAAAGAAGATTGCTGGAATAGATTCTTCTATTCTTGCAGCTGCGCGAGCTCGTAATGAAATCTATTTGGTATTTAGAGTATGATAGATTTAAAGAAGTTTGACTATAAAGAGCTAATGAAGTCGAAGCTGCTAGTGATTGCTTGCTGCATTTTAGGGACGCTTCTACTTGCGCTAGCTTTAAAATATTTTGTTACTGCTGGGGTGCATGAGGAACAGATAAGCCCTGAGCATTCGAATGCTAGCAAAGAGATAGATTTAACTCGAGCGGTTGATTTGGTCAGTACAGATGATCTTTGGAGGGCTCAAATTCAGGAAAATATAAAGAAGCAAAGTGCTGCTATAGATGAAAAGTTAAATGAGATTAAGGGAGATTTAAATTCTATTGCAAGTGACAATGAGAAGTTGCCTGATATCCGCGCGTTAGAAGAGAAGATTGGTATTTTAGGGCAAAAGATTCAAGAGTCTGCAGAAAGTTCAAGCACGCAAGCCTTAAAAATATCTGATAATAAAGCGCCTGAGGGATCAAAGAAGATTGGTCAGTACGCGGTGCACTAGAGCCCAGCGCAAAGGAAGAAAAAGTAAAGACAGTAGATAATTATATACCTGCAGGCAGCATGGCAAAGGCGGCGTTACTCTCTGGAGTTGCTGCCTCTACATCTCTTAGCTCTGCATCTAATCCCAAGCCAATTTTACTTCGTATACTGGATCATGGGACGCTGCCACGTAGATTTCAGAGTGACTTAAAAGACTGCAATATTATTGGAGCTGTGAGCGGTAATTTAAGCAGTGAGCGGATTGAGATTAGGCTTGAGAAGATGACTTGTATTGACACCAAAACTAAGAGGATTGTTGAGACTGATATTGCGGGGTTCGTAGCTGGTGAGGATGGGATTGAAGGCGTGAAGGGAGAAGTTATCTCTCGGGAAGGTGCGCTTCTTGTAAATAGCCTAATTTCTGGGACGCTTGGAGGACTTGCTAACAATTTTAATTCGAATACTGCAAGAAGGTCTATTGAGATTGTAAGCAATCCATCTGCTGCTCCTAGTATAGTCTCAAGACTTGGTGATAGTTTTGCAAGTGGTGGAGACAGCGCGCTTGACAATCTTGCTAAATATTACATTTCGAAAGCTGAAAGCCTTCAGCCTGTGATAGAAATTGGAGCTGGCCGGAAGGTTGATGTGATTTTTACAGTAGGTGCATTTTTTGGAGCGGATGACACAAAAAGATCTATTGAAAATAGTAGGTCGGGTAGCTTGGCAAAACAAGAGGCAAAGAACAGTTTAGTACAGTCTTGGAATTGATGGAGGGTGGTATGAAATGTAGCTTTTTATTTAAGCGCGCGAGATTCGGCCTTTCTATCTTGTTACTTTTGTTCTCATCTGGCTGCTCTATCTCTATGTATAAAAACCGTTCTGAATGCGAGCTTCCTAGCCCTATTTTTTGTCAACCTGCGTCTAAAATTAATGAGCTGATAAATGAAAATAGACTAGAAGATTTTATCCAGCAGCAAAATTGCAAAGGCAAGCCTTGCAGGATGCAGAGCACTGTATCTACAGAAAAGCAAGTTATAAGTAAAAAGGGAGAATGGGCAGAAGTTTATGTAGTTATATGTGATATGGTTAACACCCTCGCCTTTAGGCGAACACTTTAGTATTAGTTATCTAGGAAATGTGCTAAGGGAGGACGAATGGAATATAGGAGATGATCCCACAGCCTATATGACCTAAAGTATCATATAGTATTTTGTACTAAGTATAGGTATAGAGTTTTAACTGGGCAAGTTGCGATTAGAACTAGGGAAGTAATCCGAGAAATATGTGCTGCTAATTACATAAATATAATTAGTGGTAGTATGAGTCCTGATCACGTACATATATTAGCATTGGTTCCGCCTAGTATATCAATATCTAAAGCTGTGCAATATATTAAAGGTATAAGTAGTCGTAAGTTGCTACAGGAATTTGCACTGCTCCGTAAGCGGTATTGTGGGACAACATCTTTGGGCCAGAGAGTATTTTGTTGTGACAGTTGGCAATGTGAATTCAGAAGAAGTGCAAAAATATATAGAACAGCATGAGGAACATCACAAAAAAGATGATTTTAGAATATCAGAGTTTTAGCGTTTACGCTTTTAATCTGCTTTGCAAGCGTTACACAAACTACCGCGCTTTAGCCGGTAGTAATTGATATCACAGATGCGCAAAGAGCACAAGGTGGCGCGTGCCAGGGCAGATTTTAAACCCTATCACTGATATTTGCTGGAGCTGCGTATTTCCAATTACAATAGGTAGCGTGCCAATAATCGGAAGCTCAAAGTTTAAAGACACTCCAAATCCTTCTATGCCAGTTTGTTTCTGTAATAGGAACGGTATTCCTCTGATGCCAGGCATAGCAACTGGCTTTTGGGATCCAATACGTCTTATTGAGATTACAAGAACGCCATTTTGTCTAGTTTCTTTAGATGGTCTTAAGGTGATGCAGGGCAAGAAACAAGGAGGTTTTAAAAAGATCCGCAGTGAAAATGAAAAGCGAAGCAAGGCTTATTATCAAATTCATTATTATGTTTATCCGCCTTTAGCATTGCTAAATTTATTATCTGATTTTAGCTGCATGGATATTGCAAGCTACGACCTTGCATATATGAGCGAAGTTGATCCTGCGCATGATAGCGATAGTCTAAGCAATTTTATGCATCCTGAAGTGTTTTTACTTTCAAGTCCTCTTGCAATTGCGGCATGTGCTGCTGATTGCGCTTCTGCAACTGCCAGGAAAAAGCCTATGGATTTACTATTTTGGTGCGCAGGTTGTCAAGGAGGTTTGTATCCATTTACTGGCTATGCGTCAAACCATGTTGGTGGGATAGCAACTAGCCAGCTGCTTGCTGCGCGGCAAATAGCAAAGCTACATAGGCTAGGTTTGGCTCGGAAGACAGCGACAGATTCCAGCAAGCCAAATGGTGAGCTTTGCTCGAGTTCATATGCATGGAGAATTCCAAAAAGCCAATATAGGACGCAAATGACATATCCAAAAGCCAATGTTTCATCGGAATATGCATGTAATAACATTGGTATGTCTGATGTTATGTATTCAAGTGGCCGCGAGTATCCGACCAAGGGTGAGGATTTTGTGTACTTACTTTGGAGAAAACGCAACTGCTGTTTATTTTAAAAAATCATTATGAATATGAAGCTCCTATTATTTTGCCTAGGTATATATTTTTGCTTAAATTCAGCGGCATTTGCAGAGGATGTACTAGATGCTGGGGCTATAGAGTTGATGAAGCAACTAGAAAATAAAGCTGTTCAAGCCAAGGATGAACATGGTGAATATATGCAAGATTTGATTTCAAGTTCGCAAAAGATTCGCAAGTCAGTATTTGGTCAAACTGAGAGTGGTAGCCAGTTTTATATTTTTGTAACGCTTGGAATGAAGCCAAAAAACATTCGAGAGCTAATGGATGCGGCTAAAAGATATGGCGCTATTTTTGTGATACGAGGCCTCCACAAGGGCAGTATGAGTAAGACTGTTCAATATTTAGCGAAATTTACAAATGACATTGGTGATGGATTTATAATCGATCCAACATTATTTCGGAAATATGGGATTGCTCAAGTTCCTGCGTTTGTTTTATCTGATGGCGATCAATATGACGTTTTATATGGAAACGTGATGCCTGAATTTGCACTAAGAGAGTTTGCAAAAAAGGGTGATTTGAGTGCTCAGGCGAAGGAGTTGCTACTGCAATGAACGTATTTTTGGTGTTTTGTGTCATGTTCATGTCATGTTTTGAGATTGCGAATGCAGATATTGCACTAGAAAATATGATTAAGAACAATCTGAACTCGGCTAAGTGATACGTCAAAAGCGAGTCATCTGGAGAGAGTATCCCTGGGTTTTCTGTTAAAGAGGCAGAAGCACTTGGCCTTAGCATAAACAGGATGGAAGATGGGGAATTAAAAAGCAAGGCAAATCATGTTATGCAAAATTCGAGAGTTTTCACATAAAGATAGATAAGAGCTGTTCTTGATATTGTTTGAATATTTGTGTAATAGTAAGAGCGCACCAAAGCTTGATGGATCCGTATACCATTGACTCTTTTTTAGAAACGATTTTAGTGCGCCGTGTCATTCGGCATAAATGATGTCGCGTGTTGCTATTATCTCTCTCGATACATACTGTGCCAGACTTTCCAATTGTATGACGCTCTTTGGGTAAAATTTTAGAAAAAGCATCCCAATCATCCGTATAAAAATGACATTCTTTCAGATGACTCACTTTGTTGTAGAGCTTTTGGAATGTTGCAGTATCACGATTGCCTGTAACCCAGGCAACTGTTCTCCTTGTACTACGATCAACTGCCTTAATGATCCAAAGCTTGTTTTTTTTGAACCAATAAAATGCCACATCTCGTCGAATTCCATCTCCATAATATCCGAAGAGACAACTGGCTCCTGAGTCTTGCCCATCGCCTCTACTACCCAGCGATAAATTATGGACGCCGAATGCCATAATATCTTGCCTAACATAGAAAAAGAGCCATTACCAAGACTATATAGCATAACGCATAATGCTTTCTTAACAGCTGTTTGAGGCTTCTTGCACAGATCGCCCTCAACAAAATTTAGAACATGATCTGCACTTATAACGCTGTACACCCCCTCACAATGCCATTCTTTACAAAGATATCAGAGCAACATCCCTTACAACAAACCATAAAACCACTCTTTAGTTTTTAAAAAAGTGATCATATCATACTTCTATCTAATTGTGAAAACTCTCAAAATTATATTATATTATTAAAATTTGCGCTATATTATTAATTTAATTACTGCAAAAGTAAGCGCTCTGCAGAGGAGCAGTATATAACTGCTTATAAATAATAAAATTTAAAAGTGTTTTGCATGTTCATGCTAGAATTCATCTCTTTCTGAGAGATTATAGGTAATTGCTTCGTTTTATGCGCAAGTTATATTTGCAGTAACAGCATGTTATATTGTAAGCTTTGACTATTTTATTTTTACTATTCTAAAGATGTATGAAATTCACTTTGCTAGGATTTTATAATCAACTATAAAATTACAAAATCGACATTGCATTCTAATCAATTGAGAAATGCAAACCATGTTTTATACCCGAATTTAATTTAACATATATTGCTAAAGTAGCATAAAAAAGTCATGCTAAACTTTGTCTTTTTGATCAATTTTAAGTCAGTTTTTTGCCTAAAATGGCGATTATATTGTAGATTCCAAATGAATAAAAATTTATTCTAAATACCTGCTGTTATTAGTATGGTGGTATAAATAGTTACTCGCGTCATGAAAGCTATCAGAGCAACTATATATAGCTAGGCTCCACATGCTATGGTAATATATTAGACCTCTTGCATAACCTCATTCTGAGGTAGAAATTCTTATAGAGTAGATTTTTGCAAAACGTCACCAAACAATGATCCACGTGAGTGTTTTTATGTTTTAGTGACAATCAAATCACAGTTTGGAACAGGTTATGCAAGAGGTCTATTGTGATATATGCCATCATTATGTTAAAATAATATTGCATTGCCAGATGAGTTACACGAAAAGTTGCAGTGTTCGGTGTGTTATTTGGTATAATAATATGGTATAAAAGCGTTTAGTGTTTCGTGCTTATAAATTAGCTATTTCTTTTTGAGAGATTGAAGATGCTTGATTCGTTTTATATGTGGATTATCTTTGCAGTAATGGTTTTGTTTTTTATACTGCTAGATTTGGTTATTATTAGCCGATTTCTAAAAATGGATGATATTAAAGTTTCAAGCAAAGTTACGTTGGGCTGGGTTTTGTTGGCTACAGCTTTTTGCTATGGTGTATACCTACAACGAGGACATCAGGACGCACTAATGTTTATGACAGGGTATGTCATAGAACTTGCACTCAGTTTTGACAATGTATTTGTATTCATACTGCTGTTTGAAATTTGCAAGATTAAGAAACAATATCAACATAAAGTCTTGTTTATAGGCATCTTGAGCGCGATTATAATGCGACTTTTGATGATTACTTTTGGGATCTACTTAGTAAACCAGTTTACGTGGATTTTTTATGTATTTGGGGCATTCCTTATTTACAGTGGAGTTCGTTTTATGATAGATGCCATAAAACCGAAACAGGATAATGATAAAGAAGGAAAGCTGCTAATTTTTTTGCGAAAATATTTCAGAATTAGCACAAATTCTAATACAGACAAGTTTTTTATCAAAGAAGGTGGCAAATGGTCAATGACTAGTTTGTTTGTTGTATTAGTCTTAATAGAGCAATCGGACTTAATTTTTGCGCTTGATTCTATTCCAGCAATACTGGCAATTACTGATGATGTATTTATAGTCTTTACGTCCAATATTTTTGCTATACTTGGCCTAAGATCCATGTATTTTATGCTATTTAGCATCATAGATAAATTTATATACTTGAGGCATGCACTCGCTATAATGCTCTTTTATATAGGATGTAAAATGATTTTGCTTGTGCAAGGCATTCATATTCCAACAGCAGTGTCATTGTGTGTAATAGTAGGAATTCTGTCTATTGCCATTTTATTTTCTATTTTTAAAACAAAACACTCTGAAAATTCTTTGATTAAGTAAGCAAAGTCTCAAGTATATAATAGACCTCTTGCATAACCTCATTCTGAGGTAGAAATTCTGAGAGTTTTCACAATTAGATAGAAGTATGATATGATCACTTTTTTAAAAACTAAAGAGTGGTTTTATGGTTTGTTGTAAGGGATGTGGTTCTGATATCTTTGTAAAGAATGGCATTGTGAGGGGGTGTACAGCGTTATAAGTGCAGATCATGTTCTAAATTTTGTTGAGGGCGATCTGGGCAAGAAGCCTCAAACAGCTGTTAAGAAAGCATTATGCGTTATGCTATATAGTCTTGGTAATGGCTCTTTTTCTATGTTATGCAAGATATTATGGCATTCGCCGTCCATAATTTATCGCTGGGTAGTAGAGGCGATGGGCAAGACTCAGGAGCCAGTTGTCTCTTCGGATATTATGGAGATGGAATTCGACGAGATGTGGCATTTTATTGGTTCAAAAAAAACAAGCTTTGGATCATTAAGGCAGTTGATCGTAGTACAAGGAGAACAGTTGCCTGGGTTACAGGCAATCGTGATACTGCAACATTCCAAAAGCTCTACAAAAAGTGAGTCATCTGAAAGAATGTCATTTTTATACGGATGATTGGGATGCTTTTTCTAAAATTTTACCCAAAGAGCGTCATACAATTGGAAAGTCTGGCACAGTATGTATCGAGAGAGATAATAGCAACACGCGACATCATTTATGCCGAATGACACGGCGCACTAAAATCGTTTCTAAAAAAGAGTCAATGGTATACAGATCCATCAAGCTTTGGTGCGCTCTTACTATTACACAAATATTCAAACAATATCAAGAACAGCTCTATCTATCTTTATGTGAAAACTCTCGAAATTCTTATAGAGTAGATTTTTGCAAAACGTCACCAAACAATGATCCACGTGAGTGTTTTTATGTTTTAGTGACAATCAAATCACAGTTTGGAACAGGTTATGCAAGAGGTCTAATATAACAATCATCTATCAGAGTTATTATGTTTGAGCATAATGGAAAAATAGTGTAGCTTGCCGTTAGGATTTACTCTTTTTGTTGGAGAACAGTTTTTTATCTATGAAGTATAATGAAGCCCAACCTATGGTTTCTCACTACGAAATTTTAAATGAAACCACTGTAATAATATTAGCAGCTGGAACAGGGAGTAGAATGCGCTCACAAACTCCAAAAGTGCTACACAAAGTTGCGGGCCTGTGTCTTCTTGAATATGCACTTTTGGTTCCTAAATCTTTAAAGATCAGTGATGTTCGTGTCGTTCTAAATAGTAGAATCAGTGCAATGCCTGAGATCGAACAATTATCAAGCAAATATGACTTTTGCGTTATTATACAAGAAAAGCAACTTGGAACAGGGGATGCTGTAAGATCTGCTATTGAGCATTCTACTCCAAAAAAGTTTATACTCGTAATGTATGCAGATGCTCCATTCTTGAAGGGTGAAACTGTTCTGAAATTATTATCAAATCTTTCTAGATATGCAGTTTCATTATTGACGTTTAATGCAAAAGATCCAAGCGGATATGGTAGAATAATTGCAAGGTCTAAACAAAATACAGAGCTTTCTTTGAGTCATATGTTTGAGCTGCAAAATGCAGACTATACTCAAGTGACAGAGATGGAAATGGACATTGAAAATATAGTTGAAGACTGTGATGCTACAGAGATACAAAAAAAGATCAAATTATGTAATGGTGGAACTATCGCATTTACTAGAGAAATCGCTCTGGATTTTATAAAAAATAATAAACCATCTGCTATTGGTGAATATTACATGACTAATATAATTTCCTTTACATCTTCAAATGGAGGTAATGCGAAAGGTTTATTGGTAGATGAAGCGGAAGTGCTTGGCATTAATGATAAAATACAGCTAGCTCATGCGGAAGCTTTGATGCAAAATACGCTGAGAGAATTTTGGATGATGCAAGGAGTAACAATGATTGATCCTGCAAGTGTATTTCTATCTTATGACACTATATTTGGCAGCGACGTTACAATACATCCTAATGTATACATTGGGCAAAATGTTTCTATAGGCAGCAATGTCACAATATTCTCTTTTTCACATATCGAGGGAGCAAAGGTTGATAATGAATGTTTTATTGGACCGTTTTCTAGAATTAGGCCAACTACAAGGTTACATACTGGCGCAAAGGTAGGGAATTTTGTTGAGGTTAAGAATAGTGAAATTGGCAGTATTACTAAAGTAATGCACCTTGCATATATTGGAGATACTTTAATAGAGGATAATGTAAATATAGGGGCTGGTGTAGTGTTTTGCAATTATAATGGCAAAACAAAGTCTAAGTGCAGAGTGGGAAGTGAGTCATTTATCGGTTCAAACACAAGCATAGTGGCTCCAAGAGATATAGGAAAAAACACAACTATTGGAGCGGGAAGCGTAATAACATCTGATGTACCAGATAATAATCTTGCAGTAGGAAGAGCTACACAGAAAAACTTAACAAAAACTCGATTTCAAAAATAAAATTATAGATTGAAGTAATTGGTATTTAGAAGATGCAAGATTGTTTAAATAAAAATGCAAGTAATGATCAGTCTGTTGTCTTGACAGGCGATAGACCAAGTGGTCCGCTCCATCTTGGACATTATGTTGGTTCTTTATCAAGCAGAATCTCAATGCAAGACACATGCAAGCAATTCATAATGATTGCTGATATGCAAGCATTGACAGATAATTTCGAAAATCCCAAAAAGGTCAAAGATAGTGTAATTGAGGTAATGTTAGATTATCTAGCAGTTGGAATAGATCCTCAAAAAAGCACTATCTTTATACAATCTCAAGTGCCAGAACTGGCAGAATTGACCATGTATTATATGAACCTTGTTAACCTTGGTAGACTAGAAAGAAACCCAACTGTAAAATCTGAAATTCAACAAAAAGGCTATGATAATGAGCTGCCAGTAGGATTTTTATGTTATCCAATTAGTCAAGCCGCTGACATTACAGCATTTAAGGCAGATTTGGTGCCAGTTGGAGAAGATCAACTTCCTATGATTGAACAGACAAATGAAATAGTGAGACGTTTTAATAGGATTTATAACACATCTTGTTTAAAAGAAGCAAAGGCACACCTTAGTACAGCTCCAAGGCTTATTGGGATTGATGGAAAGTCTAAGGCTAGTAAATCTCTTGGCAACACAATCTTTCTTTCAGATTCTGAAGAAATAGTAAAACAAAAAGTATTTTCTATGTTTACAGATCCCGAACACATAAAAGTTTCAGATCCTGGCAAAATTGAAGGCAATGTAGTGTTTGCTTATCTTGACATTTTTGATTGTAATAAAGATGAGCTCAGTGCATTAAAAAGTCATTACCAACGCGGTGGTCTTGGTGATATTGTACTTAAGAAAAGATTAAATAGCATTTTGCAAGAGTTTCTAGATCCAATTAGAGATATAAGAACATCTTTAGATAGAAAAGATGCGCTCGAAGCATTGAAACATGGCAGTACTGTCGCAAGATTGACAGCAAAAGAGACATTGCTTGAGGTACAAGATGCTATCGGAACTAGATTTTTCTCACATTGATTTTTGTCATTGAATGAGCAAAACCAAGTTTTGCAATTATGACTATATATTGATTGCTGTTAACATGATTTTTTAATAAGTTTAATGTATACATTCTATAAACATTTATTTTTTAGTAAAATTTCATGGATTAGCATTGGATTTTATATATGAAAAATTTCTAGCTTGTCATTTTATTTTAATATTGAGTGGTTTATATTGCATAGCACATGATTTTATTATGGATGATTTTAGATTTTTTGATATTGTTATACAACAAATCAATGAGTAAAAAAATGAATCAAGAAATAGCAATTGTAGGTGCATTTAGAACAGCCATAGGAAATTTAAATGGTACAGTTGGTCATATACCTGCTTATCAGCTTTCTTCCCACGTTATAAATCATCTTTTAAACGTAACTCATATCAAAAGAGATGAGATATCAGAAGTCATCTTGGGTCAAGTTCTTCTTGCAGGAACAGGTCAAAACCCGGCAAGACAGGCGGCTATGCACGCTAATATTCCACAAGAGGTACCTGCTTTTGTAGTAAATCAGGTATGTGGTTCTGGTTTAAAAGCAATAATGACTGGGGCTTACTCTATCGCAAACGGTGCTGCTGATATTGTAATTGCAGGTGGCCAAGAGAGTATGACTTGCTCACCTCATTTTGTACATATGCGCAAAGGTGTAAAGCTTGGGAACGCAACACTAGCAGATTCTATGATAGTTGATGGCTTAACAGATGCATTTGAAAACGTACATATGGGCATCACTGCTGAAAACATAGCGGAAAAATTCAAGATTTTTAGAGAGGAACAGGATCAATTCGCACTTTTTTCTCAGATGAAAGCAGAAGAAGCTCAGAAAAGTGGTAGATTTACTAAAGAGATAGTACCAATAAGTTTTAATGTGCGTCAACAAGAGGTGATCTTTGCAGCAGATGAGTTTGTAAGAAGTGGCACGACTATAGAAGGACTTGCTAAGCTATCTCCTGCTTTTAAGCAAAACGGTACTGTAACTGCTGGAAATTCTTCCGGAGTGAATGATGGAGCTGCTGTAGTAATTTTGATGGATAACATTGAAGCTAAGATGCGTGGTCTTAAGATTATGGGCACTATAAAATCTTTTGCTCAATCAGGTGTTAGTCCTGATATAATGGGCACAGGACCTGTTGCTGCATCTCAGAAAGCACTGTTGCTTGCTGGTTGGAAAGTCGAAGATCTAGATTTGATAGAATCTAATGAAGCATTTGCAGTGCAAGCAATATATGTGAATAGAGCAATGGGATGGGACGAAGCAAAAGTAAATGTTAATGGTGGTGCCATAGCTCTTGGCCATCCGATAGGTGCATCAGGTGCAAGAATACTTGTAACTCTTTTACATGAAATGGAAAGAAGAAATGCAAAACGTGGGCTTGCTACTCTATGTATAGGTGGTGGAATGGGTATCGCTATTTGCGTTGAGAGATGAGTACTAAACACATAGAAAAGTTTATTGCTAGTTAGCTAAAGATCAATGAGTGGTTTTGCATCTAGAATCTTAAATGACTGAAAAGTACGCGCGCCAAAAGTCTCGAAACAAGCATGAAATGCTGCCCCGAGTGTCAAAATAGCGCTTTAAATCCGTAAGGAAATGGGCAAGTGATATTGCATATATAAAAATTAATGGCAAGTTCATGTATTTTACAGCTATGATCGATTTACACAGTAGATATATTATAGGCTATGATTTATCATATTCTCTGGAAGCAGGATTTTGCATAGCATTATTAGAAAGGGCATTAGCAAACAAGAGTTCCAGAGATATTTAATACTGATCAAGGTTCACAATATACCAGCAGTGAATTTATACAAAAATTACAACTAAAAAATGTAAGCATCAGTATGGATCATGTTGGTAGGTGTTTTGATAATATATATAGAAAGACTTTGGAGGATTTTAAAGCAAGAAGTGATCTATTATTATAGACCTGATGATGTAGGCAGCTTGGAAAGAAGGATAGAAGAATTTATACCTTGGTAACAACAAAAGGTTACATCAAGCTTTAAAATATAGAACACCAGCTTTTATATATTTAAGCTAATTTTTTGCTAAAAAATCGGATCATTTAAAACAAATGGTTTGAATTAAGGGTGCAGTATATAGCATAAGTGACTAAGATACTGACAAAAGTTAGGAATTAAGATATAAAAAGTGAGTATGAAATAAAAAGCATAAAATTATGGCAAGAGCATATCCAATAGAACTTAGGGTAAGAGTAATAGAAGCATTAGAAAATGGTGCAAGAATCACTAAAGTGAGTAAACTATTTAGAGTGAGTCGTGATACTATCTATAAGTGGAAAATTCTGCAAGATAAGCACGGTTCTTTGAAAGCAGCAAGTGGTTATCAAAAAGGTCACAGTCATAAGATCAAAAATCTAGAAGATTTTAAAGAATTTTTTGAATTAAATATTGCTATGACATCAAAAGAACTAGCAAAGAAGTGGTGTAATATATCACCTACAACGATCTTACAGGCGATAAAAAAACTTGGTTATAGCTATAAAAAAAACTCATCTTCATCCGAAAAGAGATATTCCGTTAAGACATGAATTTATTGAAAAGATAAAAACCATCACAAGAGATAAAATAGTATATCTTGATGAATCTGGAATAGAAGATAATGCTTGTAAAGGATATGGTTGTAGTATTTTAGGAGAAAGGTGCTATGGGGAAAAGGTGTATCAACATAAAACTAGAATAAGTATGATAGCTGGTCTTTGTAATTGTAATCTTATTGCTCCCGTAATATTTGAGGGTAATTGCAATAAAGAGGTCTTTGAAGCTTATATTAGGGAGATGTTAATTAAAGAATTAAAACCTGGACAAACTGTTGTTATGGATAACATTAACTTCCATAAGAATCCTAAAGTGAAAGAGTTAATTGAATCTGTGGGTTGTTACATATTATTTTTACCAACTTACTCTCCTGATTTAAATCCTATAGAGCATTACTGGTTTAAGATAAAAAATGAAATTAGAAAAACTATAGATTTATTTGATACTCTTTATGATGCTGTTTTTAATACAATTAAATTGTCAGCACCTTAGTCACTTATGCTATACTCTTCTATAGATAAGGATTCTATCCTCTGGCAATTCCTACTTTTGCAATTTTGATGATTAATAAAATCTTCCAGTTCATTATTATCTACAAGCTCATTAACTTTAGATATTCTTTGGCAAGAAACGCGTTTTCCAATTTCACATTCCGCCTTATCTTTATATATGGTAAATTAAGTTGTAGTTTGCGTATATATATAGACATGTGCTACACTCAAAGGAAAATGGCATCCTCATACAGCGAAGATTTTCGGAAAAAAGTAATAATATATGTATGTTTTGGTTCAATTCTTTAATACGCAAACCTCAGCTCAATTTACTATATTGTACAGCAACCCAAAAGTAATATCGCAGCAAAACGATAGGCTGAAAAACTCAATTGCATATCAACCGTTAGTTCAAAGATTGTACAAAATTATCTTGTCGCTAGTGATTGTCAGATCTACTAGAGCGGCTATTTTCAATCGCCTGCTTAGTATCATCTGCTCCAAAAAATGCACCAACTGTAAAAACTATGTCAACTTTACTACCAGCACCAATTTCTATAACAGGCTGCAGGCTTTCCGTCCTTGAAATGTAATATTGTGCAAGACGAGCTAGTGCATTTGTATCAAAATTGTTAGCAAAATCTCCTAAAGTGCCAGAAATAATACTACTTCCAAGTAGCTTACCTTCGCGAGATATAACTTGACCCTTAACTCCTTCCAAACCATCCTCGCCAGCCACAAAACCTGTAACATCCGTCTCAATAATTCTCTTTGTCTTTGTATCAATACAAGTCATTTTCTCAAGCCTAATATCAACCCTTTCGCTACTTAAATTGCCACCTGCAGCTCCAATAATATTACAATCCTTTAAATCACTCTGAAATCTACGTGGCAATGTCCCATGATCCAATATACGTATTAAAATTGGCTGCTGATTAGATGCAGAGCCAAGAGATGTAGAAGCCGCAACTCCAGATAATAAAACAGCTTTGGCCATACTGCCCGCAGGTATATAATTATCTACTGTCTTTACCTTCTCCTCCTTTATCTTTTGCTCTAAATTCGCAACATATTGGCTAATCCTTGGACCACTTTCCGCAGTATTCTCAGATATCTTTAAATTTTGTTCATTAGCACTGCGCATAAAATCTTGCGTCTGCTGATTTAAAATCTTGATCTTTTCTTCAAGCCCACGGATATCAAGCAACCGCTCATTATCACTTGCAATCGCACTTAAATCATTCTTTATCTCACCAAACTTCTCATCCATAACTTCACTTTGCTTCTTGAAGCTCTCCTGAATTTGCGCTCTCCAAAGATCCTCCGTACTCACCAAATCAGTAGCAATAGTTATCTCCTGACTTAGCTTTGGACTATCAAGCTCTTGTAAATCATCAGAGACAAAATACTTCACAATAAGCGTAAACAACAAAGTGCCTAAAATACAGCTGCCAATAATTAACAACTTAGACTTCCTTAGCTCTTTATAATAAAATTGCTTTAAATACATCATACTCTAAATACCAAATAGACTGCATTATCCTTACGCGCAACAGCAAGAACAGAAGGATTTAATTTCGGCTTTTTCAAATCCACATCACCTTCTAGGTGCGAATATTCTATCTGTTTAACTTTAAGAGGCTTGTTTCTGTATTCGACTAAACTAGAAGTTTTATATTCTTTCAATCTCCGCACTTTTTCCACCATCTATAATATTTATTTTTTTAACATCAAACCTTGTAACCAAATTATATTTTTTGCACTTTTGCTCTTCAGCTTGAAAATATTCAGCTAAAGTATGATAGCTCTCTACTGCAGCATATCTCAGAAGTATAGAGAAATTATATGCTATATTCTCAGCGCTTAAATTCAGCAGGAGATGTGCAAAGAATATACTTATCTCTTCAATATATTCTTCAGAAAAGCCATTGCTTCCCTCAATCACAACTTCTCTGGCAAGAGTCGCTGGAACAACTATAGTCTTAGTACTCTTAAGCAGAAGACAACTAGACAAAATAAAAACACTTACCAATAAAATTAACGCAAGCAATAGCAATAATATTCCGAGAGTTTTCACATAAAGATAGATAAGAGCTGTTCTTGATATTGTTTGAATATTTGTGTAATAGTAAGAGCGCACCAAAGCTTGATGGATCCGTATACCATTGACTCTTTTTTAGAAACGATTTTAGTGCGCCGTGTCATTCGGCATAAATGATGTCGCGTGTTGCTATTATCTCTCTCGATACATACTGTGCCAGACTTTCCAATTGTATGACGCTCTTTGGGTAAAATTTTAGAAAAAGCATCCCAATCATCCGTATAAAAATGACATTCTTTCAGATGACTCACTTTGTTGTAGAGCTTTTGGAATGTTGCAGTATCACGATTGCCTGTAACCCAGGCAACTGTTCTCCTTGTACTACGATCAACTGCCTTAATGATCCAAAGCTTGTTTTTTTTGAACCAATAAAATGCCACATCTCGTCGAATTCCATCTCCATAATATCCGAAGAGACAACTGGCTCCTGAGTCTTGCCCATCACCTCTACTACCCAGCGATAAATTATGGACGGCGAATGCCATAATATCTTGCATAACATAGAAAAAGAGCCATTACCAAGACTATATAGTATAACGCATAATGCTTTCTTAACAGCTGTTTGAGGCTTCTTGCCCAGATCGCCCTCAACAAAATTTAGAACATGATCTGCACTTATAACGCTGTACACCCCCTCACAATGCCATTCTTTACAAAGATATCAGAGCAACATCCCTTACAACAAACCATAAAACCACTCTTTAGTTTTTAAAAAAGTGATCATATCATACTTCTATCTAATTGTGAAAACTCTCCAGTAATGATATAAAACCATATTTGATCGCAAGGTGACACGCGTTATTATTGTTTGTATCTAGAGCCACATTATTATCAATACCACTTTTGAGAAGTAGTCTAATAATTTCACTACTTCCCCCTTCCATAGCAGAGCTTAGTATATGTCCATTTCCTTCTGATGTCGCAAATGCTTCTTTACCAAGAACGTTAAATAGCTCTTTGAAACATCTATGACTTCCACTTTTCGCTGCTAAGTGTAATAATGCTGTTTTATCAACACCATAAAATAACTTACTTAATATTCCTTCTTCGCTAAAATACTTACGTAAATATGAAATGTTATCTGTTTTTACAGTCACTTGCAGAAGATCTTGCTGCGATTTTTTTGAAATAAATTTTGCATCTTGCTCGATTAGATAATTAGTTAATAAATGTCTACCATTGCTTGCCGCGATAAAAAGACTAGATCCTCTGTCAAATGACATATTAATTGTATTAGTCGACATTTTATCTTACATTTAGTAAATTAAATTAGTTATTAAATGGAGATAAGCAATGAACTTAAATCAAAAAATCATCAAACCGAAACTAGGTTTACTTGAATTGGCAAAAAGCCTTGGTAGTATATAATCTGCATGTAAGGCAATGTGTTATAGTAGAGATAGCTATTACAGATTTAAAGAACTATATGAAACAGGAGGAGAAGAAGCGCTATACGAGATAAGTCGCAAGAAGCCAATAATCGCTAATAGAGTAGATCCTGCAGTAGAAAAAGCAGTAGTTGATATGGCGATAGAGTACAGCATATGGACAACTTAGAGTATCAAATGAGCTGAAGAAGAGTGGTATACTTGTTTCTCCTGGAGGAGTAAGATCGATTTGGTTACGTAATGATTTGAATAATATCAATAAAAGATTGAAAGCCTTAGAAGCTAAGATGGCCCAAGATGGTATTATATTGACCGAAGCACAGCTGCAAGTACTAGAGAAACGCCGTAATGAAAAAGAAGCACATGGAGAAATTGAGACACAACATCCAGGTTATTTAGGTTGCCAAGGCACATATTATGTAGGCAATTTCAAAGGGATAGGAAAGGTTTATGCTCAGGTATTTATTGATAGCTACAGTAGATTTGCTGATGCTAAACTGTATACTGACAAAACTGCGATTACTGCTGCTGATATGCTAAATGATCGAGTGTTACCATGGTATGAGAGTCAAGGGATACCGATGCTTCGTATTCTTACAGATCGTGGAGGAGAATATAAGGGAAATATAGAACATCATGCTTTTGAGTTATTTCTCAGTATAGAAGGTATAGAGCATACAACAACTAAAGCATATTCACCTCAAACTAATGGTATGTGTGAACGTTTTAATAAAACTATGAAACAAGAATTCTTTGATACAGCTATGCGTAAAAAGATTTATACATCATTGGATGACTTGCAATTAGATCTTGATATTTGGTTAGAATATTTCAACAATGAAAGACCTCATTCTGGTAAATATTGTTATGGAAAAACACCTATGCAAACTTTTTTGGATAGTAAAAAGTTAGCTGTGGAAAAGAATAATGAAATCTTGTATCTCAGTTACATATCTGACAGTCGAAACTTAACTGACAAGCAGATATAAAATTTATAACTGTCTGTAAGATCAAATCTTGACTTCTACAACTGAGCTAGTTGTGATGCATATAATTCTCAAATAACGGCTGTAATGTTTAATTATGCAGATAAGCAATATGGGCAAGTGCACCGCCAAGTGAATGAACTGTAATATATATTTTCCTGACAAAAGAATAAGCTTTAAGCTTTTTAAGTAGTACGCGCACCAAAAGTCTTGGAACAGGTATGAAATAATGCTTGGAGTATCAAAATGGCGCTTTAAATCTTTAAAAAAAATGTTGTAAGTCAGCGCAAAAAAACCTTACGGATTTTGTGAAAGTAGTGTTTTTAGGCACAGGAGCAATTAATATATCCAAAAATTAGCGCAGGGCCGAATCCTGTGCTAATTTATTTTTGTACATTATGCTGGACGCAGCTCTTTATAAAGGAATGAGTATAGGTCTAAAGCAAGGTATAGCTGAGGGTAAAATAGAGGGTAAGAGAGAAGGTCAGTTAGAAGAAAAGATGAAAATTGCTACAAATCTCTTGTTGCAAGGATTTGATGTCAATGTAATTGAACGTGTAACTGAGCTATCTAGATATATTAGACCTCTTGCATAACCTGTTCCAAACTGTGATTTGATTGTCACTAAAACATAAAAACACTCACGTGGATCATTGTTTGGTGACGTTTTGCAAAAATCTACTCTATAAGAATTTCTACCTCAGAATGAGGTTATGCAAGAGGTCTATTATAGTTATTTGAGTTAGATTAGCACGTTGGGAAGAAGCCATCTAATATGTGTTCTAATGATGTGAATCGCGCAATTTGATTTCTAATCCATCGTTTCATATTTGCCCAAAACTTCTCAATAGGATTTAAATCTGGAGAGTAAGGTGGCAGAAAAAGCATCTTACAACCAACAGATTCTATCAATTCTTGAGTCCTTCGAGATTTGTGAAATGTTGAGTCGTCCATGACAACAATTGCTAGAAAGAACTTGATGGCATGGTCAAATCAATACATAACGAGTTGTTTTTAAAGAACGCAAATTTTTTGAAATATAGCAAATATTGGCTCACATATGCTAATAAGCTTCGGCTGTGCAAAGCTATGCGTGGCTTATACGAAATTATATTATAGTTTATATGCTGCTACTGCAGTTGCAAAAAAGTCACACAGCTAAAGAAATTTGTAATAAAAATGCTCAAAATGAAAAATATCATTTTACAACCGTTTATCGCATGCATTATAAACTAGCTATGTGATCCGAGTTCTTCTTTGGTGACGTATGCCTTGGTAAAGCGATAAAATTCTGTCGCTCCTCCTGTATAACAGATTTTGAGCATTTTTGTGTTCTTCCCTGTAGAGCCAAGTTGCGTATATCATCTCAATGAGTATGTCGGAACAAGATGAAACAACAAAAGCTTATCTATTTTAGAGGAAACATGAAAAAATTTCTTACGTTGTTAAGTGTGAGTGCAGCAGTTGCATCTGCTAGCATTGCAAGTGCTGGTGAAGCTGGCAAAATGTATTTTAAAGCAGATGCTGGTTATGGAATGGGCAAAGACAAATTTAGCTTAAGTAGCAGTGCTGCTTTGACAGTTGGCGGCAAGTATAAAATTGCTGCTGATACAAAGGAATTATCACCTAGCTCAAATGTATTCAGCAAAGGTTTTATTGGTGATGTAACTTTCGGTTATTATATTTCTGATGAAGTAAGAACAGATCTTATGCTGAGCTATGCTTCTAAAAGCGCGACACATGAGCTTGCTCTTAAAGATAATGCAGATAAATATATTAAGCAGCAGTTCAAAAGTAGCTCTAAAAACTTTGCTGTAATGGCAAATGCTTACTACGATTTCAACACAGGTTCTGCATTTACTCCGTTCGTTATGGCTGGTTTAGGCGCAGCTTATGGAAGTGCGACGCTTGATGATAGCGATTTAGTACAAGCTCTTGCAGGTTATACAGAAACTGGCAAATCAGACAAAATCTCTAATATTAAAACATCTAATAAGTTCGGATTTGCTTACAGACTTGGCGTTGGTGTTGCGTTTGAAGTTTCTAGAGGTGCTTACATCGATTTAGCTTATGCTATGAATGGCCGTACTGGCACAAACAAGCTTGAGTTAGCAACTGCTAATGATCCTAAGTCAACATTTAAGTATGAGTTGAAACCTGCGCTTACTCACAGTGTAACAGTTGGTTTTAGAATGACATTCTAATAGTGTTATTAGAAGCTGTTATTTGATAGAAGAGGCGAGTGCTTGTTTTTCAAGGACTCGCTTTTTTATTTTTTATAATATGACCTTGCTAAAAAACTATTAGACACAAAACAAAGATTTTTATATCCAATGATAAATCAACTCTTTAACTCATCTCTTTAACCGACATCACACTCATCATACTTTTCAAAATTAGCGCCTTATGTGGCTGTTCATTATTATTGATTATACAGCATTCCTCACTTAGTTCTTACTAACTCTTTTTGCTCCATCCGCCAAAAATTTATATACGCAAACAAATCGATTTTTGTGGAGAAGTTAAATATGCAAAAATTAGCCCAGGACTTAGCACTGCGCTAATTTTTGTATATGATTATTACTCATATGCCACGCAAACACTGCTTTCACAAAATCCGTAAGGTTTTTGCGTTTATTATAACATTTTTTGCGGATTTAAAACGCTATTTTGACACTCTAGGCAGCATTTCATGCTTGTTCTGAGACTTTTGGCGCGCGTACTTTTTGAAGTCTAATCTAATACCAAATTCCATAAATAACAGAACACTAGACCTCTTTCGAAACTAGCTTCTGGCAGAGAAATGGCAGGAGATTTAGGCGCAAGGAAGGACAAGAGTGTATTTGATAACATTTGAGGATCCGAGCCGCGAAATCAACGCACCAGTTCTCACAAGGAAGTAGAGTTTCGAAATAGCTCTACTTTAGCTTTGTCTTTTTTAATTTAAGCGTGCTACTGGCCGCTGTACTTTTAGTACAGCTAAACTCTCAAATCTTTCTAGAATTTTCTAAAAATATTTGCTAATATATGCTATTATTCGTTGAATTTGCTATAACTTAGTATATGCATAATAAATACCAATTCTTCACTTATCAGAGATATATTCACTAAAATCTGCTTTTTTTGAACATCAAGACTATACAGTAATATAGCTAAAATACGCTATACAATAAAACAGTTGGTGCTGTAATGATTTTAAAGCATCACTAGCTTTTTCTCATACACATTTATAGAATTTACATTATAATATGACTAAGGGTTTGATGTTATAACAGCAATTTATGGGCAAAATGCTAAATATGCAGCAACTATTTTCATCTTTAAAGTTGAGAATAATATCCATACACAGTTGGTATTGTTCTAAGAATAAAGCATCAAGGTATGCGATACTAGCTGTAGTATTATTAGGACTCTGGATGTTATCTGGTGCGGTTTTTAGTGATCGCGGTGATAAGAAAGCAGCCGTACCACATCCTGCTTATAGCATAGAACATTCAACAGCTCAGGAAAAGCATTCTGTAGTCAAAGTAAGTGGCATTGCAGGAGCAAAAGATGCCGTTTCGTTAATGGCTCAGGATAGCGGCATTGTATCTGAAATTCTTGTGCAAGATGGGCAGTTTGTAAAAGAAGGAACATTATTAATGACAATTGATTCAAAGAACTATGCAGAACTTTTGGAAAAAGCAAATGCTGCTTATAAAGCTGCTGAGATAGATTACAGAGCATCTGAGATATTGTTTAAAAAGAAGTTATTATCCGAAGCAAACCTCGTGAAGAGTCAAGCAGACCTACATTCAGCAAAAGCAACGCTGGTAAAAGCTGAGCTAGATCTAAAGAATTCGTCAGTTGTCGCTCCATTTGATGGTTATGTTGATTATATATCTGCGCATGTTGGTGATTATATATCTGGCCCAGCTAGCATGAATACTCCTGTTGTTGGGTCTTTTTTTGCTGGCAAGTCTAATATAGTAAAAGTAGAATTTTCTGAATATGATAGAAAACAAATTAACTTAAATGATGAAGCATTAGTATATTTTGATAACATTAAGCTTAATGGCAATGTAACACTGCTTAGCAGTGTAAAAGATACATCTAATAATAGTTTTAGAGCTGAGATAACCATTGATGGCTCAATTCCGAAAAATATTAATGGTCAAGACGTAGATGTTGTTATCTTAGGTAGCACAGTTGAAGCTCATAAAATCCCGCAGTCTGCACTTTCTCTCGATATCGATGGAAAAATAGGTGTCAAAATTGTTGATTCTAATAAGATTGTACAATTTTGTGAAATTACACTACTTGACGAAGAAGATGATGGAGTATGGATACGTGGACTTACAAAGGAAGCTGATATTATAATGCTGGGGCATGCATATATAAAGCCGTTAACGAAACTTGATTGGAAAAACTAAAATTTCTGCGTCTTCTTAAAATGGCTCAAAAAGGACTTTTTCGCATAAACCAGCATTTTTGCTTGCTCATCTGATATTTCTGTAGTTGCCTGCGCATAATTCTTGAAATACAGAATTTATGTTAGGCAATACCGCTGCTAAGCTAATTTTTGTACATTTCACTTTCGGTAAAAATTTATTTGCATAACAAATCGATTTTTGACAGACTTGCTACATAAAATGTAGAAGTCAAGATTTGATCTTACAGACAGTTATAAATTTTATATCTGCTTGTCAGTTAAGTTTTGACTGTCAGATATGTAACTGAGATACAAGATTTCATTATTCTTTTCCACAGCTAACTTTTTACTATCCAAAAAAGTTTGCATAGGTGTTTTTCCATAACAATATTTACCAGAATGAGGTCTTTCATTGTTGAAATATTCTAACCAAATATCAAGATCTAATTGCAAGTCATCCAATGATGTATAAATCTTTTTACGCATAGCTGTATCAAAGAATTCTTGTTTCATAGTTTTATTAAAACGTTCACACATACCATTAGTTTGAGGTGAATATGCTTTAGTTGTTGTATGCTCTATACCTTCTATACTGAGAAATAACTCAAAAGCATGATGTTCTATATTTCCCTTATATTCTCCTCCACGATCTGTAAGAATACGAAGCATCGGTATCCCTTGACTCTCATACCATGGTAACACTCGATCATTTAGCATATCAGCAGCAGTAATCGCAGTTTTGTCAGTATACAGTTTAGCATCAGCAAATCTACTGTAGCTATCAATAAATACCTGAGCATAAACCTTTCCTATCCCTTTGAAATTGCCTACATAATATGTGTCTTGGCAACCTAAATAACCTGGATGTTGTGTCTCAATTTCTCCATGTGCTTCTTTTTCATTACGGCGTTTCTCTAGTACTTGCAGCTGTGCTTCGGTCAATATAATACCATCTTGGGCCATCTTAGCTTCTAAGGCTTTCAATCTTTTATTGATATTATTCAAATCATTACGTAACCAAATCGATCTTACTCCTCCAGGAGAAACAAGTATACTACTCTTCTTCAGCTCATTTGATACTCTAAGTTGTCCATATGCTGTACTCTATCGCCATATCAACTACTGCTTTTTCTACTGCAGGATCTACTCTATTAGCGATTATTGGCTTCTTGCGACTTATCTCGTATAGCGCTTCTTCTCCTCCCGTTTCATATAGTTCTTTAAATCTGTAATAGCTATCTCTACTATAACACATTGCCTTACATGCAGATTATATACTACCAAGGCTTTTTGCCAATTCAAGTAAACCTAGTTTCGGTTTGATGATTTTTTGATTTAAGTTCATTGCTTATCTCCATTTAATAACTAATTTAATTTACTAAATATAAGATAAAATGTCGACTAATACACATAAAAAGCATTCTTAAATGTGCCAATTTTGAAAAATATGGTGAGTATACACCTCTTTATATTGTAAAAAAATCTGCTATACACTCACGTTATGTAGATTTTATCTATTGTTTTGCGTGAAATCAATATCCTATGTTCTAGTGGTATTGATTGCACGCGAAAGAATCTGAGGCATTATGCTAAGTATAATAAGATTTCTTGCATTTTCTTGGTATTGTAATTATATGTATAAATGTTATAGGTTGCTCACTACGGCATACATGTGTTATTGATTATGTTAAATTTTTTACAGCATTAAGTGTTTTCTTTCTGACAAGCCTATTGCTGCTGATTACATATTTCAACTAAAACTTACTACATAAATATTATTTTATTTTCGCTCCAAATCACTTTTAGTGCAATGACCTAATGCTTACCAAATAATTTTTAAAAGTGAGCGTATAAATTATGTGTATTATATATAAAAAATCCGTTATATAGCAATCCTTAGAAGAGCAGTAATGCTAAATTTTTAAGTGCAATTGAATTTGAATTGATGCACTTTCTAGCTTTTGAAACTGACTCTCGCTATGTATTTTTCATATTTTATGTTAAAATTTCAAGACTTATACATTCACTATTTTATTTTTTATACAGAATCTGATGACTTTAAAAATTAGCTTGCCAACTCATACCGAATTAAAGCCTAAACTAATAGTGTTTGGAGTAGGTGGTGCAGGCGGTAACGCAGTAAATAATATGATAGATTCACAGCTGATGGGTGTTGAATTCTGGGTTGCTAATACAGATGCTCAAGCTCTCGCAGCATCAAAAGCTGAAAATAAAATACAGCTTGGCATAAGCTCAACAAAAGGCCTTGGTGCTGGTTCTTACCCTGAAGTTGGAAAAATAGCAGCTGAAGAGTCTTTAACAGATATCGAAGCATCTCTTGAAGGTTGTCATATGCTATTTATTGCAGCTGGTATGGGTGGAGGAACTGGAACTGGCGCAGCTCCTGTAATAGCTGAAATTGCAAAAAGAATGGGGATAATAGTAGTTGGTGTAGTAACAAAACCCTTTCACTTTGAAGGAAGTAAGAGAATGAAAGTTGCAGAGCTTGGCCTTGAAGAGCTTAGTCGATACGTTGATACACTTATAGTTATTCCAAATCAAAATCTCTTTCGTGTTGCAAACGAAAAAACCACATTTGGAGAAGCTTTCCAAATGGCAGATGATGTTTTAAAGTCAGGTGTACGTGGCGTAACAGATCTAATTACAATGCCAGGTCTCATCAATCTCGATTTTGCAGATATCAAAGCAGTAATGCAAGAAATGGGTAAAGCTATGATGGGGACAGGTGAAGCGGAAGGACAGGATCGTGCAATCAAGGCAGCAGAAGCAGCAATCTCTAATCCGCTTTTAGATAATTCTTCTATGAATGGAGCGCAAGGTGTATTGATAAATATAACGGGCAGCACAGATATGACGCTTTTTGAGGTTGATGAGGCTGCAAACCGTATTAAAGAAGAGGTAGATGCTTCTGCAAATATAATATTTGGTTCCGCTTTTGATGAATCTTTGAAGGGAAGAATTAGAGTATCTGTAGTTGCAACTGGTATAGATAGTAAGGGCAGCGTTAGTGCTACGTCGCCTGTTCAACTACAAAATAGAGTAGATGGACAAGATGTAAAGTACGCGAAAACACAGCAGCCAAGCCTCCTTGATTCTGCAAATACACAAACACAAAAGCATGACTTTGAAAAAATATCACTGAACAGTGTGGCAAATACTACCATTTCTGAAAAAAGTGTCTTTATCCCTCCAAAAGCGATAGATCCAGAAGAGTTTGATAACCATGAATCTGTTTCTCAAACAAAATCTGCAGCGCCAAGTGATGTTAAAATTTCTGGGACATTCGGCAGAATATTTGGTGGAAGTGAGCAGGTCATATCTGGCAAAAATGATTCAGAACAAACGCATAATAAAGAAGAGTATAAAGAGGATTTGTTTGAAATTCCTGCGTTTTTGCGAAAAAAGAATAAATAAAAGCGCATAAAACCCCATATTGCATCATTGTTGATGTTTTTAGATTTTTTCAACAATACATTTTTTGCTGTTTTGAAGCTATATTTCTTGATTTACATGATTTGGGTGTCTATACTCGTTGAGTGACCGTGATAGTTGTAAGTTATTTGCTTGATTTGATTAGTTTCTATGAGATAATAGACTGTTTTGCATTTTTTAGTGTCTAAAAGTACTATAACTTTGTTGTTTTATTTAGAGGTTGCATAGAGAAATATAAAGTTATATTTGTTTTGAAATTTTCTCACAAATACTCTGATTGCGTGGTTTCTTGTCAGATTTTTCTTGATTGCCAGACTGGGAATTCGTTCTTAAAGCATATATAAACAAAGATTTTGTCTTCGCTCACTAAAGCAATGGCGCTTTACTTGCACCTTGAATTGCTTGTGCTTAGCACTACTTTGATTGATGCACTAAACTAAAATTTGATTTATGACAGAAGGACTTGCAATTATACAAAGGCCTTATAATAAGGATTGGCTCGTTTTTAATGATCGAATAAGTGTAACATATGTTAAGTGAAAACTATAAACCACAAATTAGTGAAAAGAAATGGCAAGAAAATTGGCGGAAGTCTGAGATATATAAGTGGGACAGCACGCTAGATAGGAGCGAGACGTTTGTGATAGATACACCGCCGCCCACTGTCTCTGGGATGCTACATATGGGGCATGTTTTTAGTTATACGCAGGCAGACTTTGTTGCAAGATTTCAAAGAATGATCGGCAAGACTGTGTTTTATCCGATAGGTTTTGATGATAACGGGCTTCCCACTGAGCGCTTAGTTGAGAAGATAAATGGAGTTAAAGCTTCATCTCTCACTAAAGAGCAATTTAATCAGATGTGTCAGGTGGTAATTAGAGATGCGGAATTAGAATTTAGGACTCTGTTTGAAGCACTTGCACTAAGTTTTGATTGGAATGAGACATATCAAACTGTTAGTGATTCTACTGCAAAACTTTCGCAAATGTCATTTCTAGACCTATACAATAAAGGTCTTCTGATAAAGAAATATGCTCCTACATTCTGGGACCCGGTAGATAAAACTGCTATTGCACAAACGGAAATAGAAGATAAAGAAAAAAGTGCCATATTTTCTGAGATCGCGTTCAGTAAAGAAAGTGGTGGTGAAATATTGATTGCAACTACTCGTCCAGAGCTGCTACCAGCTTGTGTTGCAGTATTCTACCACCCAGAAGATTCTAGGTTTCAAAATTTAGAAGGTGAAAATGCAATAGTACCAATATTTAACTTTAAAGTTCCTTTCATCGCCGACAGTGAAGTTGATATGGAAAAGGGCAGTGGCCTTGTTATGTGCTGCACTTTTGGTGATATACAGGATGTAAGGTGGTATCAGCGTTATAATCTAGATGCTAAGTCTTGTATATCTAAGATAGGCTGTATGCAAAATGCTGGCATTCTAGATGGAATGACAGTTTCTGCAGCGCGTGCTAAAATTTTAGAGTTGCTAGCAGAAAGAAATGTGATTAGATCACAAGTTGAAATAAAGCATTCAGTAAAATGTGCAGAAAGGTCCGGTGCAGCCCTTGAAATTATTCTGACGAACCAGTGGTATATCTCAATACTTGATTATAAAAAGGAGCTGCTTGAAAAAACAAATCTGTGTAATTGGCATCCTTCTTATATGAGAGTGCGCCTTGAAAATTGGATTAATGGACTAAATCAAGATTGGTGCATATCAAGACAGCGGTATTTTGGGATTAATTTCCCAGTTTGGTATTCAAAGAGGAGTGGAGAAGAAGGGAAAGTATTATTTCCGGATATAGAACAACTGCCTGTAGATCCTTCTATTGATCTGCCAGTTGGTTATAGAGGGGATGAGGTGATTGCGGAAACTGACATTATGGATACGTGGGCAACCAGTGCACTCACTCCACAAATTTCAAGCAAAGCTATCACAAAAGATTATGCTGTAGATTACAAGCGCCACAAAAAACTTTATCCAGCAGATCTTAGAATACAGGCACATGAGATTATTAGAACATGGGCATTTTGTACGATTGTAAAGTCTCATCATCATGAAGATTCCATTCCATGGAAAAATGTAATGATAAGTGGCTGGTGTCTTGCCAAAGACGGTCAGAAGATGAGTAAATCAAAGGGGAATATAGTGACTCCACAAGAATTAATAGTGGAAAAGAGCGCTGATGTGGTGCGTTACTGGGCTTCTTGTTCTAAACTTGGTGCTGATATTGCTTATTCGGAAGAAGCCTTTAAAATAGGCAAAAAGTTGATCACTAAGCTTTGGAATGCATCCAAATTTTTTGCGCTGCATTTTTCATCTTTTAGTAATTTTGATAACAAAGTTACTGCAACTACTGCATTGCAATCTGAAATCATTAATTGTGACCTTGATCTTTGGATCTTATCAAAACTTCAACGAGTTGTTCATGAGGCAACTAAGGCATTTGAGAATTTTGAATATTCTGAGGCAAGGCAAGTAGCTGAAGAGTTTTTTTGGAAAGATTTTTGTGATAACTATGTTGAACTTGTAAAAGTTCGTATCTATGATTCTGCTAATAAAGATGAGGTTGGAAAGAGGAGTGCAGTTTATACTATGTATTTTTGCATATATACCATGCTGCGGCTTTTTGCACCGTTTATTCCACACATTACAGAAGAATTAAACGCACAGCTCTTTCCGTATTCTGGCTCTGTACACGCTCAAAAATCTTGGCCAATGCTCGATGATTACGTATTTTTTAGTGATAAATTAGATGATGGAGAAAAAGTATTGAAGTTGCTTGAGCTTGTTAGAAAGGCAAAGTCTCTTGCAAACCTTGCACTGAATCATAAAGTTTCTGTATTGAAAATTTTTGGACCAAAGATTTCAGATTCTCTATTGCAGGATCTAAAAAATGCCACGCACGCTGGAGTAGTTGAGATATTGCAGGTTGCTCGTTCTGATATGATTATGTCAGATTGCGCTAATTTCGGTGTTAGTATTAGCACTTATACTGAGGAGGTAGCAGCTTACGCATAGCAAGTATACCGCAGGGTTAAATATACAAAGAGCATTTTAAAGTCACCAATTTTGAAAGTATTATGTAGTCTGTCCGTCAAAAATTTATTTGCTTGCGCAAATCAATTTTTGTGACAAGTGAAATGTACAAAAATTAGCTTTTAGCACTGCCCTGGGCTAATTTGCAAATATATAATTTGTCCTGTACTTAGCAAATATTTTTAGGCACTGCTGGCCAAGCCACTTGCGCAGACTCCTTTGGCCTGATTTTCAAGTATTACTTCGTTAATTTCCGAGTTAAATATATATAATATTGAGAGTTTTCACATAAAGATAGATAAGAGCTGTTCTTGATATTGTTTGAATATTTGTGTAATAGTAAGAGCGCACCAAAGCTTGATGGATCCGTATACCATTGACTCTTTTTTAGAAACGATTTTAGTGTGCCGTGTCATTCGGCATAAATGATGTCGCGTGTTGCTATTATCTCTCTCGATACATACTGTGCCAGACTTTCCAATTGTATGACGCTCTTTGGGTAAAATTTTAGAAAAAGCATCCCAATCATCCGTATAAAAATGACATTCTTTCAGATGACTCACTTTGTTGTAGAGCTTTTGGAATGTTGCAGTATCACGATTGCCTGTAACCCAGGCAACTGTTCTCCTTGTACTACGATCAACTGCCTTAATGATCCAAAGCTTGTTTTTTTGAACCAATAAAATGCCACATCTCGTCGAATTCCATCTCCATAATATCCGAAGAGACACCTGGCTCCTGAGTCTTGCCCATCACCTCTACTACCCAGCGATAAATTATGGACGGCGAATGCCATAATATCTTGCATAACATAGAAAAAGAGCCATTACCAAGACTATATAGCATAACGCATAATGCTTTCTTAACAGCTGTTTGAGGCTTCTTGCCCAGATCGCCCTCAACAAAATTTAGAACATGATCTGCACTTATAACGCTGTACACCCCCTCACAATGCCATTCTTTACAAAGATATCAGAGCAACATCCCTTACAACAAACCATAAAACCACTCTTTAGTTTTTAAAAAAGTGATCATATCATACTTCTATCTAATTGTGAAAACTCTCATAATATTTAACTCAGAAACTAACGTTTTTGGTAATTTTGCCACTTTTTCTGCTGGACTTTCGGTGTATAATAATTACTTATTACCAAGATAAATTCTGCCTTTTGAGAATTCAGGCGCAACAACTATGAAGTAATAAGAAGAATCTTAATGACAGCTCTCTTCTTCTTTAAACAAGTTTTAGAAACAATACAAAGAAACCATATAAAGCATATGGAGTGACAAAAATTGACAATGAGCTTTAAATTTATATGTTATACTTTTTGATCTTTTTTAATGCATAGGAACATATTTAGAAAATACGATATTAGAGGAGTATTTAAGAAAGACTTTGGTGAATCTGATATAACAGCAATTGCAAGAGCAATTTCTCATTTTACTCTGGATGATGGAATAGCTCATAAAAACATATGCATAGGTTATGATGGCAGATTAAGTTCTCCTATCATTAGAGAAGCATTGCTTTATGGACTTATGGAATGCGGATATTCAAGGAATAGTCAAAGAGGAAATATTGTTGATATTGGAATATGCTCAACTCCTATGCTTTATTGGTCAGCATATAATATTGATAATATAGGCGTTGCCATCATGATTACAGGCTCACATAATCCAAAAGAATATAACGGGCTCAAGATTATATACAATATGTCATATGCTGCAGAAGATTTCTTAGATAGAATGAGAGATTTTTTGCTGGGCAATATTTGGAGTGAAGGGAAAGATAGTAAGATAAAATTGCACGAGCAAGAAGCTATAACCTGCAGTTTGCATGCAGATCTTTCAAGCGTACATTTGAATAAGTTAAATTTTCAATCTAGTGATTTGGCAGAGTCGTTCGGCAATTCTTCGGGGCAACTTGAGATTGGCAAAGCATATTTAAACAGTGTGTTTACAAATAAAATTCCAGCTGTAAAACGTAAATTATCGATAGCTTGGGATCTGTCAAACGGTACTATGTGTAACATAATGCCAGAATTCATTAAAAGATTGCCTGGAGAGCATTTTTTATTGAATTCTAAAATAGATGGTAATTTTCCAAATCATCTTCCAGACCCTACATGTGCAAAGAACTTAGAACAATTATCTGCATTTATACGCGAAAAAAACTGTGATTTTGGAATATGTTTTGATGGTGATGGAGATAGGATAGGAATAGTCCTAAAAAACGGACGTATATTATACGGCGATCACATCCTTTTGTTAATTGCTCATGATATGATACTAAACGGTACAGGGAACAAAGTTTTAGTTGACGTACGTATGAACCAATTTGTAATTGATCAAATAAGAAACTTGGGATGTGACGTTGTGATATGGCAACCAGGGCACTCTAAAATCAAAAATAAGATGAAGGAAGATGGTATCACAATAGCTGCAGAAATGAGTGGACATATATTTTTTAATTTAAAACGTTATATATGTGATGATGCGCTCATTGCTGCATATAAAATATATGAGCTTTTTTTACTAGGGTATGATTTCGAGCGTATATTAGAGCCAATCTCTCATATTATAAAGACAGAGGAAATTCGTATACCTATTGATGAAAAATTAAGGCTGCTTATGTTATTTAACATCAAAAGTTATTTAACAATTCTCGGAATAGAATTCGAATATTTTGATGGAATTAGAGTTGCGAATAAAAACTTAAGTTGGAATATAAGAAGCGCAGTTACTGAAGAAGTTATATCTTTTAATATCAGTGCTGTAAGTCAAGAGCATCTTGACAGCATTTTAGCATTAATCTCAAGTGCAATTCTTGCGCTTGAATCGGCTATGTTTTTAAAAGTGCTAAACTGAAGTATTTATTACATTAGAAAGATGTGTATTTTGCATCAAAATGTAATACTAAATGTGTTAGTATGCTACATTTCTTAACTAGCTTATTATATTAGACCTCTTTCGAAACTAGCTTCTAGCAGAGAAATGGCATGAGATTTAGGCGCAAGAAGGACCGGAGTGTATTTGATAACATTGAGGATCCGAGCACGAAATCAACGCACCAGTTCTCACAAGGAAGTAGAGTTTCGAAAGAGGTCTATTGCGATATCGATATTTTCTAAATACACACAACCAATTTGAATTTTTTAACTATTGTATAATTTTAGACAGATGACCAAAATAATAGCATGGAATGTTAATTCTGTAACATCGCGCTTATCACATTTAATATTGCTAATCGAAAAACATAATCCTGATATAATCTTGCTTCAAGAGTTGAAATGTATAACAGAGAAGTTTCCTTATGATCAGTTAGACCACCTTGGATATAATATACAGGTCTTTGGTCAAAAGTCATATAATGGTGTTGCTATACTTAGTAAGTGTAGGATTGAAGATGTAAAGCTTGGTATGAAAAGTTATCAGAAGAATGGTGATGCTAGATATATCAAGTGTTTTGTCCCGGTGAATAACCGCGGTACTGTCATATCGTCTGTTTATGTACCGAACGGTGGTGAACTGGAGTCTGAGAAATTTGCTTATAAATTAGAATTTCTTGAAGCACTGAAGCATCATATTCAAGACATGAGAAAACAAGGTATGGAGATTATTATGGGTGGTGATTTTAATGTCGCAGTAGAAGATATAGACGTTTATAACCCTGGTGCCTTAGATGGAAAAGTGTGTTTTCATCCTGAGGAGAGGAGAAGATTTCGTGCTATTTTGAATAATGGTATGGTGGATGCA
This sequence comes from Candidatus Lariskella endosymbiont of Hedychridium roseum, assembly GCF_964020185.1. Lineage (NCBI taxonomy): Bacteria > Pseudomonadati > Pseudomonadota > Alphaproteobacteria > Rickettsiales > Candidatus Midichloriaceae > Candidatus Lariskella > Candidatus Lariskella endosymbiont of Hedychridium roseum. Next base: position 321,381 of record NZ_OZ026538.1, read on the forward strand.
TTCAGAGCAGCTCATCCAGATCAACAATCGTTTAGTTGGTGGGATTATAGAGCAGGATCCTGGAAACAGAATAAAGGAATGAGGATAGATTATTTGCTAGTGTCTCCTGGCATTGCAGATTTGATAAATAGTGTTGACATAGATAGCTCGTTTAGAAATCTAGAAAGACCTTCAGACCATGCACCAGTGCTGCTATCTATTTCAAGCTAGAACTTAGGTAGTCTGTCTATCAAAAATCGATTTGTTGCGCAAATCAATTTTTGCGGAAAGTTAAAAATCCATAAGGTTTTTGGCAATTTTGCCACTTTTTTTGCTGGACTTTTGTGCCTCATAATGGCTTGCAGGCCAATATAAATCCTCCATTTTAAGAATTCAGAGCAAGCGACTCCCTAACTTCCTTGACTATGGTAAATTAAGTTGAGGTTTGCGTATTAAAGAATTGAACCAAAGCATACATATGTTATTACTTTTTTCCGAAAATCTTCGCTGTATGAGGATTGCATTTTCCTTTGAGTGTAACACACATCTATATATATGCGCAAACTTCAACTTAATTTACTATATATAGAATATTTAGCTGCGTCTGTGCTCTATATTATAGTTCAATTCAGCACCATATATCAGTATGAGACTACAAGCATAGAAATAAAGAAGTGCTATTATAACGCCTGCTATACTTCCATATATCAAGCTAATCTGTGGAAAACTTTTCACGTAATATTTAAATATCATAGTAAATCCTGACCAAGCAATCATAACAGCGAAAGTGCCTGGAAAAGTGTATATCAATTTGTGTTTTCTGTTGGGAAGAAAGTAGTATATATAAGATATAAAAACAAAGCTTGATACTGCAACTACTACATATCTCATCTTAGGTGCTTCTATCCTAATCAACTTGATTATTTTATAATTTTCGATTTCTGGAAAATATTCTAGTAAAAAACTCGAAGTCGCGCTCCATATGGATGGCATTACTACCAAAATTATTAGTACAAATATTGTAGTGCTTATTAGCACCATGAATTCTATTATGCTGAGTAGTCTTCTGAAAATATATGCGGGCGGTTGCTTGACCCTATAAGCTTTATTAAGTATAGTCCTAAGGCCCTCAAAGATAGAAGATGCAGTCCATATTGCGCTCAGTATAGCAAGTGTAATAAGACTCTGTGGAGGTGTTGACGTTATCTCTATTATTCTCGGTCTTAGTATGTCTATAAACTGCGCCCATGAGCTTTCAAGTATCATATTTAGCAGTACATCAACGATCTCATGATTAATACTTGAACCTGCATTTCCAAGCAATGCGACAAAAAAGACAAGAAATGGACAGATAGCTAACATCATTAAAAACGCTAGATACCCAGCATGTTCAATACCATCGTGTTTTATGGTATCGTTAAACGATTTTGCCAAGCTCTTTGTTATTAAATGTAAAAAACTGCAAATTTTTTTTACAATATTAAATATCTGCATTAGCTTCAAGAGTAATATTGTGTTGTTTACACGTAGCTTTGATTGTATTTTTCATAAGGCATGCTATTGTCATTGGTCCAACACCACCTGGCACTGGAGTCAGAAAACCTGCAACTTTTTGTACGTCTTCAAAGTTTACATCCCCATAAAGTTTATCTTTTACCTTTTGTATACCAACATCCACTACGTAAGCTCCAACCTTTACCCACTCTCTTGTTATCATGTGAGGTTTTCCAACAGCAGATATTAATATGTCAGCAATTCTACATTCCATTTTTTGGTTGTTAGAATGTGAGTTCATTATCGTGACTGTGCAACCCTCCCTTATTAACATAGATGACATAGGTCTTCCAACTATTTGTGATCTTCCAAGTACTACAGCTCTCTTCCCAGAAAGATCAGGCCCAAGTTTCTGTTTCAATAAGTATAACACACCTTGTGGAGTACATGGTTCTAAACAATTTTGCCATGAATTTAAAAGTCCTACATTATTAGTACTAAATCCATCTACGTCTTTTAGATGATTTATCACATTAAAAATCTTATGTGTATCAATATGTTTTGGCAACGGAAGTTGTACAAGTATACCATGAACAAATGGGTCTTCATTAAGTTTACGCAGCAGATTCAGCACTTCCTCTTCTGAAATGCTACTATCAAACTGATGTATATAAGAAGCAATTCCTATAGCACGCGCATTTTTAACTTTGTTATTTGTATATATAGCGCTAGCTGGATCATTCCCAACTAAAACGACAGCAAGACCTGGAACGATATTATATCTTTCTTTAATAAAAGCTATATTGCCTTTTAATTTTTCCAGTATGCTAGCGGCAAACGCTTTTCCATCAACTGTGCTACATGTAAATTTCATATCTCATATCCATTACGCAAGTACTAACACTGTTAGTTTATTCAACTTTTTTCGTATTTCAAGCAATATTCCTGACTTTCCTACAAAAAATCTTGAAAATCAGCATAGATATCGCGATATCATAGCTTCGGATTCACACCTTTTGTTGTAGAATGTTCGAAATGTATATCCTTTTCAGGATATATAAACCTATATACACTATGAGCAGCAATAGCCGCTTCTGCAAATCCTGTCAATATAAGCTTTAGCTTCCCTACATAATCAACGACATCGCCAATGGCAAATATGCCATCTATACTGGTTTGCATTGTTGATTGCATAACTTTAATATGTTTATTTTGCATATCTATGTTCCAAGATAATATAGGGCCTAAATTCATAGAGAGCCCGAAAAACGCCAGCAGGAAGTCTGAGTGTATTCTTTTTGTATGATTATCCAGATCTACTATACTTATCTCATTTAAGAAGCCAGCATTTCCTATAAGTGAATCGAGTTGATATGGCACAAGCAGCTCTATATTCCCTAATTTTATTAGATGTTCTAGCTTATTAATACTCTCTTGCATGGCTTTAAATTTATTTCTACGGTGAATCAAGTAGACCTTGCTTGCTATCTCTGCAAGTGAAATTGCCCAATCTACTGCAGAATCTCCCCCTCCTGCAATTGTCACAGTCTTGTCTTTAAAGATCTTCCTATCTCTTACCGAATAGAATACGCTTTTCCCCTCAAAATCTTCTATATTAGGCATAGGTGGTTTATTATGGCCAAAAGCTCCTGAGCCTGCAGCTATTATGATAGCTTTTGTTTGAATCTTATCGCCTAGATCTGTCTTAAGTACGAAAAATTCTCCAGATTTTTCATACGAAACAACCGATTGTCCTAGGATAAATCTTGGAGAGAATGGCATAGATTGTTCATAGAGCTTTTGAATTAGCTCTTCTGCTAGAATATTAGGATATCCAGGGATATCATAAATTGGTTTTTCTGGATATAGAGCAGAGCACTGCCCACCTACATGAGGAAGTGAATCCACAACTAAAGATCTCATGCCAAGCATTCCGGCTTGGAATATCGCAAAAAGACCAACAGGTCCTGCGCCTATTACCACAATATCTGAGTTATAAGTCATGCTATTCACCAATGATATTTGCTAATGCTTATATACCTAAAGCGCTATAACATAGGCAGCTAAACTTTGTCTTTTTGACAAGTTTTATCAGCTTCTCGCATGAGCCATATTACAAGCTCTGAACGAATAAACATTTTATTTTATGAAGCTTTTCTGAAATTACTACGTTACATGTGCATTAACGCTATTTTATACACTGGTTATAAATCAGTGTCACATGTGGGCTTTATAACAGCTTCATAAAAATTTTGCAATTTCTGCTTAAAAAAATATTTAACGTTAAAGACATTTGCGTAATTGTTTGTTCATCCTTCAACTCGTCAAATTTTGATTGATGTACTAAAATTTGCTTGATTTCCACGTATGGAGCAGCAATTATTCAGATGTCTTCTTTACTCAAACAGAGCACTTGAAGATATCACAGCAATTTACCCGCTTTTGTAAGCAGTGCCATATAAAAAATTTGAGTTTGTGTAAAGCAAACGTATATAAGTAAGCTAATGATTGATTTTGTTTGAACATTTGATTAGAATCCCCTCGTCTAAGCAAAATCAAGAAATAGGAAATAAGAATGAATTATTCTGTAACGCCCGTGGCAATAGAAGAGGAGATGCAGCGCTCCTATTTGGATTATGCAATGAGCGTAATAGTGAGCCGTGCACTTCCAGATTGTAGAGATGGACTAAAGCCAGTGCACAGAAGAATATTATACGCTATGTATGACACTGGCAATACATGCGATAAGCCATATAGAAAGTCCGCAAGAATAGTCGGTGAAGTGATGAGTAAATATCACCCACATGGTGACGCGCCAATTTATTCTTCTATGGTAAGAATGGCCCAAGATTTTTCGCTTAGGGATTTGCTTATAGATGGGCAGGGAAATTTTGGTTCTATAGATGGTGATTCTCCTGCGCAGATGCGTTATACCGAGGTTAGGTTAACGAAGCTCGCTGAAATGCTTATGACAGATATTGGATGCGACACTGTAGATTTTCAAGATAACTACGATGGCGCAGAAACCGAGCCTAGAGTGCTGCCTGCTAGATTTCCTAATCTCCTTGTAAATGGCGCAAATGGTATCGCAGTTGGTATGGCAACCAATATTCCTCCACACAACATGGGAGAGGTTCTAGACGCTTGTATTGCTTATGTGCAGGATAACACTATAGACATCAATACTGTACTTTCTTATATAAAAGGGCCGGATTTCCCAACTGGTGGTGAGATTTTGGGTAGCCCAAAAATTAGACAAGCTCTAAGTACTGGAAAAGGGGGCATACTTCTCAGAGGAGAGACTAAATTTGAAGATATTTCAGGGCGAAAGGCTATTATTATAACGTCCATTCCATATCAAGTTAATAAAGCTGAGCTGATTAAAGCAATAGAGAAGTTATGTAAAGAGAAGACTATTGATGGAATTTCAGAAATTAGAGATGAAACAAACAAGCTAGGAATTCGTGTTGTAATAGAGCTAAAGCGCGAAGCAGTGCCAGATGTTATATTAAATCAGCTTTATCGAAATACACAGCTGCAGAGCAGCTTCAGTGTCAATACGCTTGCGCTTGTGCATGGCAGGCCTATGGTAACGAACGTACTGGATATAGTGCGTGAGTTTGTGACATTCAGAGAAACTGTTGTTACAAGAAGGATTAAATTCTTGTTAAACAGAGCTAGAGATAAAGCTCATATATTGATAGGTCTTGCTATTGCAGTTGATAATATTGATGAAGTTATCGCGATGATAAAGGCGGCAAATGATCCTCAAGAAGCAAAGGTGAGTTTGATGAAAAGGTCTTGGCCTGCATCAGGTGTGATAGGTCTTTTAAAACTCGTAGATGATTTTAGAAATAGAGTTGAGGGGCAGAACTGCTATCTAACTGCTGAGCAGGCTCAAGCTATATTGGACATGAAGCTACAGAGATTAACTGGTCTTGAGAAGAATAAAATAGAAAATGACTTGAGCACTTTATCGGTAGAAATTACAGATTACTTGGAAATATTAGGTTCAAGAGAGAGATTATTACAGATAATTGAATCTGAATTCGTAGAGGTTAGAGAGAAATTTGCGACACCGCGTAGGACCACAATACTGGAGAATGAAGCTGATGTTGATGATGAAGATCTAATTCAGCTGGAAGAGATGGTTGTTACCATTACACAGAGTGGTTATATAAAACGCGTTCCACTGAATACCTATAGAGCACAAAGGAGAGGAGGGAAGGGGCGTTCTGGTGTGATGATGCAAGAAGATGATATGATCTCTGAAGTTATTGCAACGACTACTCATGCGGTTCTTTTATTCTTCTCTAATTTTGGTAAAGTATATCAGCTTAAGGTGTATAAGTTGCCAATAGGCACTCCTCAATCCAAAGGGAGGGCGCTGATTAATATTCTACAGCTTGCATCAGATGAAAAGATAACAAATGTTATGCCGATGCCTGAGGATAAAGAGGTATGGAGTGATTTATACATAATATTTGCGACTAAAGGAGGAAATGCTAGGCGCAATTTGCTATCTGATTTTGCACATGTTAATGCTGGTGGAAAGATAGCGATTCGGATGGACGAAGGTGATAGCTTAGTTGGCGTTGTGTCTTGTATGAAGGATGACCATATAATAATAGCAACGAGTTTTGGTAAGGCTATTAGATTTCCAGTGACTGAGATTCGTGTATTTAAAAGTCGCACTTCCGACGGAGTTAGAGCTGTGAAACTTGCGAAACAAAATGATTATGTAATTTCCATTGCTGTGTTAAAAGGAATAGAAATCGAGCAAGCTAAGCGAGATGAATACCTGAAGATCCCACTTGATATCCGCAGAGAGTTTGCATCAGTAGAATCTACAATGCTAGTGCAACATAAACTTTCAGAATATAACGTTGAACAATTGAGTGTAGAGGAATTTAAATATTTTGCCGTTAACGAGGAGTTTTTATGTACTGTGACAGAAAATGGTTATGGAAGACGTACTTCTGCATATGAATATAGAGTAACAAGGCGCGGTGGCAGTGGAATTGCAAATGCGCCAAACAGTCTAATCAAGGGCGGGAAGGTGGTTTCTACATTTCCTGTTGGAGATACAGATGAAATGATAATAATGGCAGAGTCTGGCACATTAATAAGAATTGCAAGTAGTACCATAAGAGTAGGTGGGCGTGCAGGGCTCGGTGTAAAAATTATTTCTGTTGCAAGCAAAGAGAAAGTAATATCTGTAACAAAGGTTGTTGATAAAGATTCTCTTAAAGACGATTCTGAAGAGCAAAATGTCGGGGCTCAGCTGCAGCTTTAATAAACTTTATGGGTGCGGTGGTAATTTAGTGCTTGCCTTATCATGAAAAAGTATATAAAAGTACTTATTGTTTTTATCGAGTCAATAAGAGGAGAAGATGCCTTTTTACGAGTGTGTTTTTATAATGCGTCAGGATATTTCAGCTGCTGATGTCGCAAAAGCAGGCGATAATTTTGTTAGTATGGTCGAAAATCTTGGTGGTAAGCTGTTGAAGAGAGAGTATTGGGGCTTAAGAACTTTGGCTTATATAATTAAGAAAAATAAAAAAGCGCATTATACAATGCTTAATTTTGAGGCTGATTCCTCTGCCATACAGGAGTTGGAGAGGAATTTTAAGATTAACGAAAGTGTTCTAAAATATCTTTCGATTAAGATGAAAAAGTTTGATGATCAACCCTCTATTATTTTATCGCAACAAGAAGCTGTAAGCCAATAGTTGTAATAAATGAAAGTTTAATGAGTTTGTAGTATGACAGAAGAGACTATTTCAAATGCGGTGCTCTTTAACAAGACGCACCATGGTAACAAAAGACAAAGATGCCCATTGTCTGTCAGTGGTGCTCCTGCAATCAGTTATAAGAACATAGAGCTTCTCACTAAATATATTTCTGAAAAAGGTAGGATTTTACCTAGTAGAATCAGTGGTGTTTCAGCAAAGAAACAGAGAGAGCTTAAAGTGGCTATAAAGCGTGCTCGTGCGATAGCCTTATTGCCATTTACCGCGACTTAATTTTTTAAAATATCAAGTTTATAGAAGCTATAAAAATGCAAGTTATATTACTCGAAAAGATGTATCGCCTTGGAGATATTGGTGATGTTGTAGATGTTGCAGCGGGGTATGCGAGAAACTATCTATTCCCAAGGAAGAAAGTTATACGTGCTACTCAAAAAAATAAAGATTTTTTCGAGCAACAACGTGCCATGCTTGAGCAGCAAAATAATGAACTAAGAGAGCAAGCTGAGCAAATTGCTGCTTCCATGAGTACTAATACTGCTATCAAGATAGCAAGACAAGCTGGAGAAGATGGTAGGCTTTATGGTTCTGTTAACGTGCGTGACATAGTTGATGCTGTTTTTACTGCTACGGGTTCAAAGGTGAGCTCAGAAAGCGTAATGTTAGACCAAAGAATAAAAAGCTTGGGTGTTTTTGATGTGAAAATAATGCTACATCCAGATGTTGTTGTTATATTTTCTATGAGTGTAGTACGTAGTGAACATTAATATTTTTATGTGCTAAGATATGGTTACTAACTAAGACAAGCTATTTGTACTAAGTTATGATCACTACGTTATGTATAGAAAAGTATTTGCATAAGTCAGTTCATTGATCTTGGATGGATGCTATTTACAAGTCGTTGCACCATAACTTTTGAAGCGCAGGATTTATCTTTGCCTGCAAGCAATTATGATGCACCGAAAGTCCAGCAGAAAAAGTGGCACAATTGCAAAACACTTTATGGATTTTGTTAAGTGGTGTTTGCTAGGTATAGGACAAATTATATATTCAAAAATTAGCTTATGGTTTCTTCCAAGCTGATTTTAGTATATTTAACTTTCCGAAAATATATCTGCTACGCAAATATATTTTGGACGAGCAGACTTACAAGTCTATTAATAGCGTTCATGTTTTTAATATGCATTAATTGATAACATAAAGAGCTGAAAGAAGAAAATGACTGAAAAGCAGAAGGCGATCGAAGCTGCTCTAGCACAGATAGAGAAAGCATATGGCAAAGGTTCCATTATGAAGCTTGGGAGTAGCGAAACACTTGATATACCGTCTATCTCAACTGGTTCTCTAGGTCTAGATATAGCTCTTGGTATAGGTGGTCTACCCAAAGGAAGAATAGTGGAAATTTATGGTCCTGAAAGCTCGGGAAAAACTACCTTAGTATTGCATGTGATAGCAGAGGCTCAAAAAAAAGGTGGCAGCTGCGCATTTATTGATGCAGAACATGCGCTTGATCCTGGATATGCAAAAAAACTCGGAGTAGTTATAGAAGATTTGCTTGTTTCGCAGCCAGATACTGGTGAGCAAGCTTTAGAGATTGCAGATACGTTGGTTAGGTCTGCAGCATTTGATGTGATTGTCATAGATAGTGTTGCTGCACTCGTTCCAAGAGCAGAGATAGAAGGAGACATGGGTGATAATCACATGGGACTTCAGGCAAGGCTAATGAGTCAAGCATTAAGAAAGCTTACATCAAGCGTTGCAAAGTCAAATACTATCCTAATATTTATCAATCAAATTAGAATGAAAATAGGTGTGATGTTTGGCACACCAGAAACTACAACTGGAGGAAACGCTCTAAAATTCTATGCATCTGTGAGAATAGATATTAGAAGAATAGGTAGTATAAAGGAAAAAGATGAGGTTGTAGGAAATCAGACAAGAGCTAAAGTTGTGAAGAATAAAGTCGCTCCTCCATTTAAAGTTGTTGAATTTGATATAATGTATGGCGCAGGGATTTCAAAATTGGGTGAGATTCTTGATCTTGGAGCAAATGCTGGTGTTATAGAAAAGTCTGGTGCTTGGTACTCATATGGTGGACATCGTATAGGTCAAGGGCGTGAAAACGCAAAAAAATATCTAAAGGATAATCCTAATATTGCAGATGAAATAGAGCAAAAGATTAGAAGTGCAGCTGACATAGTAGGTAATGCTATGTCAGGCACAGCAGCAAATGAGGAAGATAATAACGTATTCTAGCCATTTGTATCATGTTTATTACTCTATATATACAAAATAATTAAAGTTATTTAACATTTCCACTTGTAAATGATGCAATATTTGTAACATATGCATTATAGCTAAAGCGTTATAGCAAACGAGTATTTAAAATAAATTTTCATTCGCTTGAATTTAGCAATATAACTACATTTTAGGAGAAGATATCTCTCTATAAATGAAGAGTTGTATTTAATCGCCTATGTCATAACTCTGAGAAGCTGAGGATTTATCTTGGCTTGCAAGCAATGATGATGCGCCGAAGGTCCAGCAGAAAAAGTGGCAACCTTATGGATTTTGTTAAGTAATTTTTGACGGATAGACTATTTAACTTGTGTACATATGAAGTTAGACTGTTTTGACGACAGCAATTTTGAAAAGTATGGCAAGAAGTATAAATAATATTGTATATAATGCAGTATACGGTCGCAATAGCGTTAACAAACTATAAGTTAAATGGATAAATCCAGTAGTACTTATGCAATATTCTATACAAAAAGCGGTAGATCTACTGAAATCTGGCAGTATTATAGTCATTGAGACAGATACTATTCATGCACTCACATGTGATGCTTACAATCAAAAGGCAGTTTTAAATGTATATAAACTAAAAAATAGACCTTTTAATAAAGCGTTACCAATCTTTGTAAAAGATATAGAACAAGCTACTTGCTACGCAATATTTAATGAAGCAGCTCTTAAGATGGCCAAAACCTTTTGGCCAGGTGCTTTAACACTTATTTTACCTATAGCAAACAATACATCACTTGCTCCAGCTTTGTATCAAGGTATGACATCTATTGCGATACGTATACCTAATAACCAATTTGCATTGAAGCTGATAGAAAATGTGAATCGTCCTATTGTTGGAACCAGTGCAAATTTATCTGGTGAAACAACGCAATTATATGAAGAAGATATAAGGAAAGTATTGGGAAATGAAATAGATATCTTTATATCAAATAAAGAACCACTATATGAAATCAAGCAATCTACTATAGTATGTTTTCAGGCTGGCAAGCCAAAAATTATCAGAGAAGGTGCCATAAGCTCAAGCAAGATTATAAATTCGTTAGAGTGATATATACTATAGTAAATTAAGTTGAAGTTTGCGCATATATATAGATGTGTGTTACACTCAAAGGAAAATGCCATCCTCATACAGCGAAGATTTTCGGAAAAAGTAATAACATATGTATGCTTTGGTTCAATTCTTTAATACGCAAACCTCAACTTAATTTACCATAGTATACCCATCTTAATAAAATGTAGAAGTCAAGATTTGATCTTACAGACAGTTATAAATTTTATATCTGCTTGTCAGTTAAGTTTTGACTGTCAGATATGTAACTGAGATGCAAGATTTCATTATTCTTTTCCACAGCTAACTTTTTACTATCCAAAAAAGTTTGCATAGGTGTTTTTCCATAACAATATTTACCAGAATGAGGTCTTTCATTGTTGAAATATTCTAACCAAATATCAAGATCTAATTGCAAGTCATCCAATGATGTATAAATCTTTTTACGCATAGCTGTATCAAAGAATTCTTGTTTCATAGTTTTATTAAAACGTTCACACATACCATTAGTTTGAGGTGAATATGCTTTAGTTGTTGTATGCTCTATACCTTCTATACTGAGAAATAACTCAAAAGCATGATGTTCTATATTTCCCTTATATTCTCCTCCACGATCTGTAAGAATACGAAGCATCGGTATCCCTTGACTCTCATACCATGGTAACACTCGATCATTTAGCATATCAGCAGCAGTAATCGCAGTTTTGTCAGTATACAGTTTAGCATCAGCAAATCTACTGTAGCTATCAATAAATACCTGAGCATAAACCTTTCCTATCCCTTTGAAATTGCCTACATAATACGTGTCTTGGCAACCTAAATAACCTGGATGTTGTGTCTCAATTTCTCCATGTGCTTCTTTTTCATTATGGCGTTTCTCTAGTACTTGCAGCTGTGCTTCGGTCAATATAATACCATCTTGGGCCATCTTAGCTTCTAAGGCTTTCAATCTTTTATTGATATTATTCAAATCATTACGTAACCAAATCGATCTTACTCCTCCAGGAGAAACAAGTATACCACTCTTCTTCAGCTCATTTGATACTCTAAGTTGTCCATATGCTGTACTCCATCGCCATATCAACTACTGCTTTTTCTACTGCAGGATCTACTCTATTAGCGATTATTGGCTTCTTGCGACTTATCTCGTATAGCGCTTCTTCTCCTCCTGTTTCATATAGTTCTTTAAATCTGTAATAGCTATCTCTACTATAACACATTGCCTTACATGCAGATGATATACTACCAAGGCTTTTTGCCAATTCAAGTAAATCTAGTTTCGGTTTGATGATTTTTTGATTTAAGTTCATTGCTTATCTCCATTTAATAACTAATTTAATTTACTAAATGTAAGATAAAATGTCGACTAATACAAATAAATTAGAAAGAGTAAAAATTTTTCTTTTATCGAAGCAATCTGGCTTGAGTGTGAGCCAGATTGCTTGCAGGCCAACCTCAATCCTTCAATTCAAGAGTGATGAAACAACGACTATCTATATCTTATAACCGTAGTGAATTGCTACAACTCCAAAGCAGAGTTTTTTATAGTTGACTGACGTAAAGCCAGCAGATTCAACCATCCTAGCAAAACTATTGGCTTTTGGAAATTTTCTTATGCTTTCAACAAGGTATTTGTAATGTTCAGAGTGCCCTGTAATTACTTTGCCTATTTTAGGAATAACTTTAAACGAATAAAAGTTATAGATATCATTTAACACTTCATTTTTTATATGTGAAAACTCCAGGCATAGAAACATGCCACACGGTTTCAAGACTCTATGCACTTCTAAGAGGGCAGCATTTATATCAGTGAAATTTCTAATGCCAAAAGATATGGTGCAGCAGTCAAATGTGTTATCATTAAACGGTAAGGATTCACCAGAACCATGGGCCCAATTGATAGATTTATAGTGCAAGCCTGAATCTATACATCTTCTTCTTCCTACTTGCAACATATCAAGGTTGCTATCGCATACAACAGCTCTTGCTCCACCTTTATCCAAGAATCTGCAAGCTATATCTCCAGTGCCACCTGCAAGATCCAATAGTACTTTTCCACGTTTTGCAGGGATCAAGGAGATAAACTCATTCTTCCAGGCTCTATGCAGCCCAAAACTCATTATGTCATTCATCAAATCATACTGAGTTGCAACATCAGAAAAAACTTTCTGCACTTTAGATGCTTTCGTGTTGCTATCTACTTGTTCAAAGCCAAAATAGACACCATCTGTGACATTGCGTTTTTGCAAATCATCATCATCGCAATTTTTTGAGATGTGATCATCATCTCGGCTGCTATTTTTCAAGCTATGAGCCATATGTCGCTCATTCTCGAGTTATATTGTTATAAAATTCAATGGCCTACTTTTTTGAAATAAAGCTTACGCCGCTAAATCTACTGTTAAATTTTGCTACAGCGCTAGCTCTGGTGTTTACGTAATTTGCATCCTTAGTCCAAGCTGGATGCGTTTTTACATCAACATCTAATTTCAAAAAGTCATTATGGTAAGTAGAGTATGTCTTAAAAATGACGCCATCAGTCATCTCAACGCTTATTTCTCTGTAATTAGGATGTATAGTGGATTTCTTATGAGCGCTCACCTGCTCACTGGTGATCGAAACTTTTTTTACAACCTTTTTACTTGCAACACTTTTATTTTGCGTTGCAGCGCTAGTTTGCTTTGAACTAGCCGCTTTTGATTTTTGTTTTGTTGTTGACATGCGTGTTTGAACTATACTTTGAGTTTCCACTTTATTTTCTGGCACTGAGCATATAAAAAAAAACTAAACTATACAAGGAGTTTTTTGTATTTTACACTTGAAAAAGGTGCGCTGATGTTATAAAAGGTAATAGCTCATTTGGAAAGTCGGGGCATAGCGCAGCCTGGTAGCGCATCTGGTTTGGGACCAGAGGGTCGGGAGTTCAAATCTCTCTGCCCCGACCACGTATTCTTCTTTGGATCTAGCAGTTGTCTTTAAGTCATTAAAACAATCTCATTTCTGTTCTGTTTCTACGTTGAACAAATTGTCTATTATTTTTGTAACATGCTTTTGGTATTGCCATTTCAGTAGAACATTTAGTGAGTTTGAAGTTGTGTGACAGTGCTGGCTGCTTGTCGTTTTTCGTTAACAAGCGCGCGTGATATGATTTTTATTTGATTCAGTAAGATACTAGTTAGAGTAATGATATACCGCAGGTAAATGAAGAGTTGATGTTTGTTATGTAATCATAGTGTATGGCAGATTTTTCGGCAATACAAAGAAAGGTATATATACCATTTGCCACTTTAGTAGTGGCTTGCAACGTGTCTACTCTGCAAACATCGTTGAATTTTATGTAGTTATATGTGATATGGTTAACACCCTCGCCTTTAGGCGAACACTTTAGTATTAGTTATCTAGGAAATGTGCTAAGGGAGGACGAATGGAATATAGGAGATGATCCCACAGCCTATATGACCTAAAGTATCATATAGTATTTTGTACTAAGTGTAGGTATAGAGTTTTAACTGGGCAAGTTGCGATTAGAACTAGGGAAGTAATCCGAGAAATATGTGCTGCTAATTACATAAATATAATTAGTGGCAGTATGAGTCCTGATCACGTACATATATTAGCATTGGTTCCGCCTAGTATATCAATATCTAAAGCTGTGCAATATATTAAAGGTATAAGTAGTCGTAAGTTGCTACAGGAATTTGCACTGCTCCGTAAGCGGTATTGGGGACAACATCTTTGGGCCAGATTTTAGAATATCAGAGTTTTAGCGTTTGTAGAAGTCAAGATTTGATCTTACAGACAGTTATAAATTTTATATCTGCTTGTCAGTTAAGTTTTGACTGTCAGATATGTAACTGAGATACAAGATTTCATTATTCTTTTCCACAGCTAACTTTTTACTATCCAAAAAAGGAGAGTTTTCACAATTAGATAGAAGTATGATATGATCACTTTTTTAAAAACTAAAGAGTGGTTTTATGGTTTGTTGTAAGGGATGTTGCTCTGATATCTTTGTAAAGAATGGCATTGTGAGGGGTGTACAGCGTTATAAGTGCAGATCATGTTCTAAATTTTGTTGAGGGCGATCTGGGCAAGAAGCCTCAAACAGCTGTTAAGAAAGCATTATGCGTTATGCTATATAGTCTTGGTAATGGCTCTTTTTCTATGTTATGCAAGATATTAGGGCATTCGGCGTCCATAATTTATCGCTGGGTAGTAGAGGCGATGGGCAAGACTCAGGAGCCAGTTGTCTCTTCGGATATTATGGAGATGGAATTCGACGAGATGTGGCATTTTATTGGTTCAAAAAAACAAGCTTTGGATCATTAAGGCAGTTGATCGTAGTACAAGGAGAACAGTTGCCTGGGTTACAGGCAATCGTGATACTGCAACATTCCAAAAGCTCTACAAAAAGTGAGTCATCTGAAAGAATGTCATTTTTATACGGATGATTGGGATGCTTTTTCTAAAATTTTACCCAAAGAGCGTCATACAATTGGAAAGTCTGGCACAGTATGTATCGAGAGAGATAATAGCAACACGCGACATCATTTATGCCGAATGACACGGCGCACTAAAATCGTTTCTAAAAAAGAGTCAATGGTATACGGATCCATCAAGCTTTGGTGCGCTCTTACTATTACACAAATATTCAAACAATATCAAGAACAGCTCTTATCTATCTTTATGTGAAAACTCTAAAAATGACATTCTTTCAGATGACTCACTTTGTTGTAGAGCTTTTGGAATGTTGCAGTATCACGATTGCCTGTAACCCGGGCAACTGTTCTCCTTGTACTACGATCAACTGCCTTAATGATCCAAAGCTTGTTTTTTTTGAACCAATAAAATGCCACATCTCGTCGAATTCCATCTCCATAATATCCGAAGAGACAACTGGCTCCTGAGTCTTGCCCATCGCCTCTACTACCCAGCGATAAATTATGGACGGCGAATGCCCTAATATCTTGCCTAACATAGAAAAAGAGCCATTACCAAGACTATATAGCATAACGCATAATGCTTTCTTAACAGCTGTTTGAGGCTTCTTGCCCAGATCGCCCTCAACAAAATTTAGAACATGATCTGCACTTATAACGCTGTACACCCCTCACAATGCCATTCTTTACAAAGATATCAGAGCAACATCCATTACAACAAACCATAAAACCACTCTTTAGTTTTTAAAAAAGTGATCATATCATACTTCTATCTAATTGTGAAAACTCTCACCGCAACTATTACAATGGTAATATGTAGGATGTTGCAAGGATTTTCTTCTTTAGGAGAGATTGTTGGAGCGCAGCTTTATTTAGCAGAAACTATAAAGCAGCCATATAGATATGTATGTAATGGTATCATTAGTATAGCTTCAAAAGCTGGAGGGTTATTTGCTTTAACTGTTGCTTCGTTTGCTATTTCCATGGATTTTAACTGGAGAATTGCTTTTTGGATAGGAGCTATAATAGCTGTTGTTGGTTTCGTTGCTAGAATGAGGCTTAGAGAGACTCCTGAGTTTGTAGACTTCAGACTCAGGATGAAGATAAAAGCAGAAATAAGTAAGCAAAATCCAAATATAGCAGAGAATTTATATGTATATAAGAAAAAAGCGGATAAAAAGATTATTTTAGCATATTGCTTTGCAGTATCAATGTCATCGGTTTGTTTTTATATGACATTTATCTACATGGGCAATTTTATGAAAGAAGTTTTGGGAATGAGCTATGAACAGGTTATTAATCAAAACTTGAGAGTTCATATAATGATAATACTTATAGTGTCATTTGCAGTATTCTTTCTTAAAAAATATCATCCTGTAAAAATTGCTAGTATATTTACTTTGTTATTTTGTGTTTTATTGCCATTCCTGCCATATTGTCTTGATCATGCTTCGAGTGTTATTTCATTAACGTGTTTACAGCTTATAATGCTTCTCCCTACTGCATTATCATTTGGAGTAGAAATTGCCTGTTTTAAGCATATACCTATTGCTAGGCGCTTTGTAATGATAGCAACAACATTTGGAGTATCTGTTGCTTTCTCAATATTAATAGTTTCATTTAGTGTTATTCTTCTAACTGAATGCATAGGACATTATGCTGTTTTGACCATATATACTCCATCAGTGATTAGTTTCTTATGGGCAATAAAGTATAGCATAAGTGACTAAGGTGCTGACAATTTAATTGTATTAAAAACAGCATCATAAAGAGTATCAAATAAATCTATAGTTTTTCTAATTTCATTTTTTATCTTAAACCAGTAATGCTCTATAGGATTTAAATCAGGAGAGTAAGTTGGTAAAAATAATATGTAACAACCCACAGATTCAATTAACTCTTTCACTTTAGGATTCTTATGGAAGTTAATGTTATCCATAACAACAGTTTGTCCAGGTTTTAATTCTTTAATTAACATCTCCCTAATATAAGCTTCAAAGACCTCTTTATTGCAATTACCCTCAAATATTACGGGAGCAATAAGATTACAATTACAAAGACCAGCTATCATACTTATTCTAGTTTTATGTTGATACACCTTTTCCCCATAGCACCTTTCTCCTAAAATACTACAACCATATTCTTTACAAGCATTATCTTCTATTCCAGATTCATCAAGATATACTATTTTATCTCTTGTGATGGTTTTTATCTTTTCAATAAATTCATGTCTTAACGGAATATCTCTTTTCGGATGAAGATGAGTTTTTTTTATAGCTATAACCAAGTTTTTTTATCGCCTGTAAGATCGTTGTAGGTGATATATTACACCACTTCTTTGCTAGTTCTTTTGATGTCATAGCAATATTTAATTCAAAAAATTCTTTAAAATCTTCTAGATTTTTGATCTTATGACTGTGACCTTTTTGATAACCACTTGCTGCTTTCAAAGAACCGTGCTTATCTTGCAGAATTTTCCACTTATAGATAGTATCACGACTCACTCTAAATAGTTTACTCACTTTAGTGATTCTTGCACCATTTTCTAATGCTTCTATTACTCTTACCCTAAGTTCTATTGGATATGCTCTTGCCATAATTTTATGCTTTTTATTTCATACTCACTTTTTATATCTTAATTCCTAACTTTTGTCAATATCTTAGTCACTTATGCTATATATCAAAAAACTAGAAAAAAAGAGTGGTAAATATTTTCATTATCCAAATGAAAAAAATCTGAGATATCGAGATTCTGCATCATCTGATTATGAACAAAAGTATGATTTTGATGAAAAAGAAATTTATAGTGCTTATGATGCAAATTGTCAGCATTCGCTGGATTTATTACGTATTGTGTCAGATCAAGCAAAATTGCAAGGTAGTAAGTTAAATCTGAAGCTAATAGAGAAGGCTATTATTTTTGCTAAGAAATGGCACGATGGTCAATTTAGAGATACAGGTGAGCCATTTTATTCTCATCCACTAGCGGTAGCAGGTATTATTGCAGAATATTACTGCAAAACTGACATTATTATAGCAGCAATACTTCATGATGTTATTGAAGATAGTGATTGTCCGGTTAAATTGCTAGAAAAGGAATTTAATAAGAGAATTGCTACAATGGTTTATAAGCTCACAAAATTTAGAGTGATTAATGGCAGTGTAGTAAGGCTAACTCTGGAAGATATTATTAGGGAATTAAGAGAGGATCCTGAAGCTTTATTGATTAAGCAGATTGATAGATTGCATAACTTGCATACTATAAGTAGTAGACCACAAGAAAAGCAGATTAAAAATGCAGTAGAGAGCAATCGTTATTTAATGACAAGTAGTGCTTATACTGCGGATATCCTGAATATTAACAATAAATTTATGCTTGAAGATAGAATATTTAACTATTGTATGGATATTTTGATTAAATGTAGATCAAATCATAAGCTTTAATTATATAGCTGAAGTGCTATAAAATGTATTAGTCGACATTTTATCTTACATTTAGTAAATTAAATTAGTTATTAAATGGAGATAAGCAATGAACTTAACTCACCTTACGCAAGAGCATTATTTTTGCGTAAATTTATCAATTCATTCATAGATGCTATATTTGCTGCTACTAACAATTTATATTTAATAGCAAAATGATTGGTTGCAGTGGCAACCTTTATAATTTCTAACTTGCAAAATGCTACGATTGAAGCAAATATATGGTTTGCTTGAGATCGCATCTTTTTCGTTGGAGATTTTGCAAAGCTTGTATTTTCTTTGATAGATTTGTGATATTCCTCAATTCTCCATCGTTTTTGATAGATTTCGTACAAATAGGCAGCATCATGTTCTGTATCATTAGAAGCAAGGTATAGAATACCAGTTGATCCGTCCTCGTTTATGAAAACTTTTTTGATTAGTAAAACTTCAAAAGATACTCCTTTCAACCATACCTTCTTTGATTCTCCATCCTGCATATCTAATGATGAGATTTGTTGAAACTTCCCCAATTTTTTATCTTTACATGATAATGCAATAATTCTATTTGATTTAATACCTATAATAAACTTTTTACCAAGCGATTCTATGAATTCCATATTCTCTTTAGAACCAAACCAATTGTCGGCTAAAATATGCTCAAACAACACTTTGTTCTCTGTTGATCGTTTTATGAGATTGCGAAAATGTTGGTTTTTGCTAATGCTAGATTTACGCTGTACTTTTCCTGTCTCAATATCAGAAAAACTAACATCTTTACGAATGAGTGCGTACCCAAACGGAAGCACTACGTCACCATACGAAACTAAGCACGATAAAATGTTTATCCCCTTTACATGCCTTCCTTTAGCATAAGAGTGATGCCATGCTACTATCTCATTTTCATCCGTATAAGGTTTCTCTTCTATTGAATCATCTAATATCAAAACACATCCCTTGTTAAGCTCATGCTTCCTAATTTCTGGCTTGATGTATAACCATAATTCTTTTGATCCTAAATCTTCAGAATTAAGATATTTTGTAATCTTGTCGTGGCTTATATCTCCAGACAATAAATCTGATAAACCAGTAGCTGTTGCATACTTATTTTGACAAATTAAATAGTCTGAATATATATCCAATATTTTCTTAGACATACTTTATTTTTTTATTTCGCTTACTTTTACTACCTTTATACTGATTTTGTCAATTTTGCGTAAGGTGAGTGAACTTAAATCAAAAAATCATCAAACCGAAACTAGGTTTACTTGAATTGGCAAAAAGCCTTGGTAGTATATAATCTGCATGTAAGGCAATGTGTTATAGTAGAGATAGCTATTACAGATTTAAAGAACTATATGAAACGGGAGGAGAAGAAGCGCTATACGAGATAAGTCGCAAGAAGCCAATAATCGCTAATAGAGTAGATCCTGCAGTAGAAAAAGCAGTAGTTGATATGGCGATAGAGTACAGCATATGGACAACTTAGAGTATCAAATGAGCTGAAGAAGAGTAGTATACTTGTTTCTCCTGGAGGAGTAAGATCGATTTGGTTACGTAATGATTTGAATAATATCAATAAAAGATTGAAAGCCTTAGAAGCTAAGATGGCCCAAGATGGTATTATATTGACCGAAGCACAGCTGCAAGTACTAGAGAAACGCCGTAATGAAAAAGAAGCACATGGAGAAATTGAGACACAACATCCAGGTTATTTAGGTTGCCAAGACACATATTATGTAGGCAATTTCAAAGGGATAGGAAAGGTTTATGCTCAGGTATTTATTGATAGCTACAGTAGATTTGCTGATGCTAAACTGTATACTGACAAAACTGCGATTACTGCTGCTGATATGCTAAATGATCGAGTGTTACCATGGTATGAGAGTCAAGGGATACCGATGCTTCGTATTCTTACAGATCGTGGAGGAGAATATAAGGGAAATATAGAACATCATGCTTTTGAGTTATTTCTCAATATAGAAGGGATAGAGCATACAACAACTAAAGCATATTCACCTCAAACTAATGGTATGTGTGAACGTTTTAATAAAACTATGAAACAAGAATTCTTTGATACAGCTATGCGTAAAAAGATTTATACATCATTGGATGACTTGCAATTAGATCTTGATATTTGGTTAGAATATTTCAACAATGAAAGACCTCATTCTGGTAAATATTGTTATGGAAAAACACCTATGCAAACTTTTTTGGATAGTAAAAAGTTAGCTGTGGAAAAGAATAATGAAATCTTGTATCTCAGTTACATATCTGACAGTCGAAACTTAACTGACAAGCAGATATAAAATTTATAACTGTCTGTAAGATCAAATTTTGACTTCTAAATATCTCTGATAAATAGACTTCTTCTTCAAACGTTTGTTTCCAGGGCTCAATTGATTTGTCGCATTCTTTGGCCTTTAGTGGATGCTAATATAATGCGTATACACTTGTGCTTCCTTGTTGTGCTTCGTATGTTCCTTATAATTGCCTCACTGAAGCAGGCGTTTGAAGAAGTTTCATTGAGAAGTGGTATTGATTATAAGCATGCTCTTTGTTGCAAGTGTCATATACGAAGTTAGACTTCAAAAAGAGCTAGGAAAAATTGAGTGGTATGTGTATACAAAATAGAAGGCGCCAATTTTGAAAAGTATGACGAGCATACATATAACATGAAATAGTCTGCAGTACTGATGTTACCGCTTTAATGGAATATTATAGAAGCTTGATTGTTAGTACTTACAAGTGTTAAGGATTGAGTTTCCTGCTGCTTTCTATTATTTCTTTTTTGTCTAAACATTTTCTTAGTACTCTTAACTTATGTTTAATGGACTTTGTACTGCTCTGGTTACGCCATTTTGTTCTAGTGCTGTTGATATAGATAGTCTAAAGAAGCTGCTGGATTATCAAATTTTTGCTGGTGTAGATAGTTTTTTAGTTCTTGGAACAACAGGTGAAGCGCCTACGATAAGCGACAGTGAACGAGATATTATCATTAAATATGTTGTGAATCATGTTGCTGGAAGCGCAAAAGTGATGGTTGGTGCCAGTAGCAATTCAACTGCGCAGGTTGTGAAGTATGCAAAGCAGGCAAAAAGCTTGGGCGCAGATTGTATTTTGGTTTCAGCTCCTTATTACAATAAGCCGACACAAAGTGGCATCCTTGCACATTATCAGACTATTTGTCAGAGTACTGATATTCCTATTATAATATATAATATTCCTGGTAGAGCGGCTGTTAATATTAGTGATGAGACTATAGCCCAAATTGCGTCTTTGAAAAATGTAATTGGCATTAAGGATGCAACCGGTGATATAAGTCGTCCATTGGCTCTTGCGACTTTGTTAGAAAAGTCAGGAAATAGTAATTTTATACAACTGACTGGGAATGATGATAATGCTGTTGCGTTTAATGTACATGGAGGGCAAGGTTGTATCTCAGTGACAGCAAATATAGCGCCAAAATTATGCAAACGAGTGCAAGAGCTGACAGCATCTGGTAAATATGTGGAAGCGCTGTTATTACAGAGGAAACTTTTAGAATTACATAATGCAATGTTTTGTGAAACAAATCCAGCGCCTATCAAGTATGCTGCATATTCGCTAGATTTAATAGAATCGTCAGAGCTTAGGCTGCCACTTGTTCAAATTTCTGAGCAGAGTCAACGTACAATACTAAATGCAATACATTCAATTGGAGATGATTTGTGTTAGATCCTATAAAAAATAATGGTCTGTATGGACATGATAAAATCTCTGAGTTTTTTTTAGATTCTGTACTTTCAGATAGGTTGCCGCATGCGCTTTTATTTTTAGGGCCAAGGAGTATAGGAAAAGCAACATTTGCATATCAACTAGTAAAGTTCTTATTTTTATATGATACATATGGGAAGGAAATTATGGAACGTGACAATATGTTATCTTTTAGACAAGCGAGCATGTTTGGAACATGTAAAAACCAAGGAGATGAGGCTAATTTTTCTATACAAGGAACTTTAAAATCATTTTCTCAAGATCCAATATTAAAGCGTATTGAGCATTATTCACATACAGATTTTATGGTGTTACGTGATGAGTTTACCAGCTCACTTGAGTCTAAGAAAAATAGAGGTATTTTAATTGATGAAGTTAGAGTTGCAATACAATTTTTACAATCTACTCCTGCTTTTGGAAACTATCGAGTTGTCATAATAGATTCAGCTGACTATATGAATAGCTATGCTGCAAATGCTTTGTTAAAGACTTTAGAGGAGCCAGGGAAAAATACTATGCTTATACTGATAGCAAGTGGCATGCGGAATATTCCTGCTACATTGCTATCAAGATGCAGAGTGATAAAGTTTTCTCAAATATCATATAGTGATTTCTGCAAAGTCTGTGGTGAGAAATCTAAGAATTTCCCTATTGAAATTTATAATCTTATTGGTGGAAACGTACAGTTATTACAAAGTGTTTTAGATATGGAATTTAGCGGATTGGAGAAGATATCAAGAATTCATAACTTCCAAGATATTAATGACATAATAGAATGGGCTAAAACTGATTCATCTGTTGTGTTAGTATTAAAAATAGCTATTCTCCGCTTAGTTGTGCGCAAGGTGAAAATAGAGGTTGCTGAAAGGACTTTCGGGAAAAAAGAAGCAGAAGAGAGTGTAATGCTATTCGATAAATTGTATAAATTGCTGTATGACACTGATGTTTTATATATGAATCAAGAGAATGTACTAGCATCTGCCTTGTTTTTACTAAATAAAGCAAAATGGTAGTTTGAATTATGATGAGATTTTTGCAAGCGTTCGGATTTATAATTATCATATCTACTGTGATTTTAATAGATCAATTCTCTAAGCAAAGTGTTATTGAATATTTTCATAAAAATGGTGAGTTGGAGAATGAACTCCACGAAGATCATATAGTAGTGACACTTGATTGTTTAAGTATATTTAAATCTGGTAATTTAAAGCATGAATTTGACGGTATAATTACAGAATCAAGTTCAGAGTCAGACTCGAGCAATATATGTGATAATATATCTGAAATGCATTTGATATATAGGCCAATTGTCATTACAAGCTTTTTCAATTTGTCATATGTGTGGAATCATGGCATTACATTTGGGATGTTTAATACGCATGATAGAAGTCAGTTGTTTATAATATGTGTTTCTGTAGTTATAATATTGTATTTCCTTTATTTAGTTAGATATTTAATTTATGAGAATATATGTGTGGTGCTTGGATGTGGGATGATAATAGGTGGTGCAATTGCAAATATCATTGATAGGATAAAATTTGGAGCTGTATTTGATTTTCTAGATTTTCATGTTTTTGGTTATCATCACCCTTCATTTAACATTGCAGATGCAGCAATAGTAATTGGTGTAGCTTTAGTCTGCTTTGTTTTATGTAAATCAAATGTAGAAGTCAAGATTTGATCTTACAGACAGTTATAAATTTTATATCTACTTGTCAGTTAAGTTTTGACTGTCAGATATGTAACTGAGATACAAGATTTCATTATTCTTTTCCACAGCTAACTTTTTACTATCCAAAAAAGTTTGCATAGGTGTTTTTCCATAACAATATTGAGAGTTTTCATAATTAGATAGAAGTATGATATGATCACTTTTTTAAAAACTAAAGAGTGGTTTTATGGTTTGTTGTAAGGGGTGTTGCTCTGATATCTTTGTAAAGAATGGCATTGTGAGGGGTGTACAGCGTTATAAGTGCAGATCATGTTCTAAATTTTGTTGAGGGCGATCTGGGCAAGAAGCCTCAAACAGCTGTTAAGAAAGCATTATGCGTTATGCTATATAGTCTTGGTAATGGCTCTTTTTCTATGTTAGGCAAGATATTAGGTCATTCGCCGTCCATAATTTATCGCTGGGTAGTAGAGGTGATGGGCAAGACTCAGGAGCCAGTTGTCTCTTCGGATATTATGGAGATGGAATTCGACGAGATGTGGCATTTTATTGGTTCAAAAAAAACAAGCTTTGGATCATTAAGGCAGTTGATCGTAGTACAAGGAGAACAGTTGCCTGGGTTACAGGCAATCGTGATACTGCAACATTCCAAAAGCTCTACAACAAAGTGAGTCATCTGAAAGAATGTCATTTTTATACGGATGATTGGGATGCTTTTTCTAAAATTTTACCCAAAGAGCGTCATACAATTGGAAAGTCTGGCACAGTATGTATCGAGAGAGATAATAGCAACACGCGACATCATTTATGCCGAATGACACGGCGCACTACAATCGTTTCTAAAAAAGAGTCAAGGGTATACGGATCCATCAAGCTTTGGTGCGCTCTTACTATTACACAAATATTCAAACAATATCAAGAACAGCTCTTATCTATCTTTATGTGAAAACTCTCACAATATTTACCAGAATGAGGTCTTTCATTGTTGAAATATTCTAACCAAATATCAAGATCTAATTGCAAGTCATCCAATGATGTATAAATCTTTTTACGCATAGCTGTATCAAAGAATTCTTGTTTCATAGTTTTATTAAAACGTTCACACATACCATTAGTTTGAGGTGAATATGCTTTAGTTGTTGTATGCTCTATACCTTCTATACTGAGAAATAACTCAAAAGCATGATGTTCTATATTTCCCTTATATTCTCCTCCACGATCTGTAAGAATACGAAGCATCGGTATCCCTTAACTCTCATACCATGGTAACACTCGATCATTTAGCATATCAGCAGCAGTAATCGCAGTTTTGTCAGTATACAGTTTAGCATCAGCAAATCTACTGTAGCTATCAATAAATACCTGAGCATAAACCTTTCCTATCCCTTTGAAATTGCCTACATAATATGTGTCTTGGCAACCTAAATAACCTGGATGTTGTGTCTCAATTTCTCCATGTGCTTCTTTTTCATTATGGCGTTTCTCTAGTACTTGCAGCTGTGCTTCGGTCAATATAATACCATCTTGGGCCATCTTAGCTTCTAAGGCTTTCAATCTTTTATTGATATTATTCAAATCATTACGTAACCAAATCGATCTTACTCCTCCAGGAGAAACAAGTATACCACTCTTCTTCAGCTCATTTGATACTCTAAGTTGTCCATATGCTGGGTACTCTATCGCCATATCAACTACTGCTTTTTCTACTGCAGGATCTACTCTATTAGCGATTATTGGCTTCTTGTGACTTATCTCGTATAGCGCTTCTTCTCCTGTTTCATATAGTTCTTTAAATCTGTAATAGCTATCTCTACTATAACACATTGCCTTACATGCAGATTATATACTACCAAGGCTTTTTGCCAATTCAAGTAAACCTAGTTTCGGTTTGATGATTTTTTGATTTAAGTTCATTGCTTATCTCCATTTAATAACTAATTTAATTTACTAAATGTAAGATAAAATGTCGACTAATACATATCAAAAAAGATTTAGCGTCAAAAGCTTTGCTTTACGCATAATATACTTCTGTTATTTCTTGTTATCATATTTGATAGTCTGTCCGTCAAAAATCGATTTGCTTGCACAAATAAATTTTTGTGTAAGTTCAATGTATAAAAATTGGCTTAGAAGCGGTAGTGCCTAACAAAATCCATAAGGTTTTTGGCAACTTCACCACTTTTTCTGTTGGACTTTCGGTGCATAATAATTGTTTATAACCAACATAAATTCCACGCTTTTTAGAGTTATGACGCAAGCGACTTGATATTATATCAATTTTTAAACTTTGGTTGGCTATGATGCTGATTTACGTTGTTGTTTTATTTTAGTTATATTGTGTGTTTCGTGATTATGAATATTTAAAAATTGTCTCAAGATTTCCATATCTTCATCGGATAATTTTGAATCAATTTCATGATTGTTAGAGTTATTTTTGGAAGTTTGAAATTCTCGATCTTTAAAGGATTGATATATATCTAGTAGCTTTATTATTACAGTATTTATAGCGATAAATGCTGTAAGTACACTACTTTTGCTTTTGTTGTTGCTTGAAATTATCTGATTTATGTCATTTGTTTGTTTGATATAAATAGAGATGAGATTTAGTAAGTCTTGCACTACTGCGCTAGTTTTTTTTAGTAAACGATCTCTATCTTTTTTGTGTTTTTTACTGTTTTCGTATTTCATAGTTGAAGCTTAACTTATATGATTTTGCTTAAAGCGTTTAGGAGGTGAGCAAAGGTTTTAAGTTATTAATGATATGGCAAATACCATAGGTAAATGAAGAGTTGGTATAACTTGAGTTTCTGATTAATAATCAGAAATATACTTGTATGAAGATTTTAAGAGCATAATTTTTCATAGTATTGTTAATTTCTATGCATAACACTTTTGCATATTTGCAAAGAAATGGACAAGGTAATATGAAAAATTAGGCAAAAAAGCTTATATAGTCCGTCCACCAAAAATTGATTTGCGTGCGCAAATATAAATTTTTGTGGAGAAGTTAAATGTGCACAAATTAGTCCAGTACTTAGCACTGCGCTAATTTTTGGGTATATTATTACTCATGTGCCCCGCAAACACTGCTTTCGCAACATCCGTAAGTTTTTTGCGTTTATTATAACATTTTTTTACGGATTTAAAGCGCTATTTTGACACTCATGGCAGCATTTCATGCTTGTTCCGAGACTTTTGGCGCGCGTACTATATAATCACTTTGTTAATATTACTTACAACTATGATTATAAAAACTCAGAATTTGGCAAAGATAATATTATAAGAATTTCCACACTTCAAACTTGTGTTATGTTGATTTTAGCGTGAAGCACTGAAAGCTTGGAAGCTTTCTTTTATGAAAAGTAAAGCGCATATAGAGATTGGAGCTATAACATTTAAATAGACAAGCAAAAATAGACTTGGATGTGTGAGTGTGATGTTATTAAAAAGTATAGCGCATCCGACAAGTATAATAGAGTATATGATGATAAAAACTGTTCTTCTCCAATAATGTTCTCTATTGCAATGTATATATAAAGAGATTATGCAGCTTAGTATTGGGAAAACTGTGCAAAATAGTGGCCATGTAATTCTTTGGTGTGCATGAGCCTTTAGCATAGAAGAATCTACTCCTAAATCGTTAGATTTAATAATATCTTGTACAAAGAATTCTGAAGGCTCTTGCGATTTATGTAGTTTTTGCTTGCTAAGTTCAATCTCCATGGAGTATAGATCGAATGATATCATCGAAATTTTGTTGTTAGTGCTATTTTTATGCTGACTTGTTCCATCTTTGACTGACAAATTTATAACATTTCCATCTATATTAAACTCTCCATATCTTGCTGTAATGGTTGCAGCATTTTGCTTTTCTCTTGCATCGTATATCATAATATTAGAGAATGCATTAGTTCCAATTTTATTCCCTACATATATTGTAATTCCTGGAATCTGGCTGGAAAATGAATTCTCTATTAAAAATGCTGATATATAGTTATTCTGCAGTAAAAAATAGAGATCCTTAAATTTTTTATATGATTTTGGCATAATATAAAATGAGCTACAATATGCAATTATAGTCATAAAGATGCCAAATAGCATGAAGGGTAGGGCAATTCTTATCTTCCCAATGCCAGAAGTTTGAAGTACCAACAATTCATTATTTGCATATAATCTGCTTAGTGCAATTGTTGACGCTGCTAGTGTTCCAAGTGGTAATATTGTGAAATTTAGGTAAGGTAACAAATACATGGCTAGTTTAAAGAAATCATAGATAGTAATACCTTTATTGACGATAAGTTGCATGAGTTGTGAGGTATGCACTACCCAAACTATAGCGGTAAATACTGTGCAGAGCACAAGGCAGTATTTCAGAAGCTGTTTTAGTAAATAGTTCGTGTAGATTTTCATCTTGATAAATTTTGGTGTATTTAAAATATCATTCTAGCGTTTGCTTGAGATTGAAAAAATGCATATTATACCAACTTCCACAAATAACAGAACATCTGCTCTTCGTCTTTTGTAAAAATTTAAGCACGCGCATGGCCGCTGTACTTATAGTATAGCTTGCTTAAATCTCATCTTAAATTTTTTAAAAAATATGCAGCAAATATATGCTGTTATTTGTGGGAGTTGGTATTAGTTATTAGTTATCTCTCTCTAGGTTGGTGGAAATATATTTAGACGATTTGCCAATTATAAAATAATTGGTAAATCGCGGGATAGGCACTGCAGGCAAAGCCAATTGTGCAGACCTTTTTGGCCTGATTTTTAAGTATTACTTCGTTAATTTCTTCGCAAATATATACAATATATGACTCAGAAATTCAATTGTACTATAAAAAATCATGCAGTTAAAATTCACGCGCGTAGTTATGACGCAGGCGATTTTCTATATATTGTAAAATTCGCCATAACTCTCTTTACGCAAGAAGCTGCTAAATCCAAATTTCACAACAGGAATTATTGGTTCTGGTAGGTTGGTGATAGAGAACCAATCAATGGTATCTTGTTTAGTAGGTTCTCTATTTTTCGGGATTTGTCCATTTGGTAGTTCAGCCAGAAAAAACATTTCAATTGATCGAAAAATGGATCCAGGTTCGATAAAATTATTACTATCTGCTAGTGAAACCACAACTGCTAATTTTGGTGGAATATCTAAGTGTATACCAATTTCTTCAATAGTTTCCCGCATTATAGCTTGTTGTGGAGTTTCACCATCTTCGATTGTTCCAGTAACACAATGCCAACGTCCTGGCCAAAATCTCTGAGTTTGACTGCGCCTGGATAAAAATACCTTATCACCATTTCTTAAAATTAGATGTGGAACTACAATCGTTAAATGTAACATATTTATTTCAATTTAAGCATTTACCTCATAGGAACGCCTAAGTTTGCAGAAATTTTTGCAAGTAGTTTAGGATTATTCCAGTCGTTTACAGCTTGTACTATGGCGTTTGCCCGCTTTTCTGGATTTTCACTAAGGAAAATTCCGCTTCCAACAAAAACTGCTTCTGCACCGAGAGCCATGCAAAGTGCGGCATCTGCTGGAGTTGCAATCCCACCAGCTGCGAAAAATGGCACTGGCAATTTTTTAGCATTTTTAGTAGCCATCAAAAGGTCAAGTGGTACTCTTTTGTGAGAAGCTAAATCTCTAACTTCTGCGTCTGTGATATATTGCAATGTATTGATTGTTGATGTTACTTCTTTCAAGTGTTTTACAGCCTCTGCAATATTTCCGGTGCCTGCTTGTCCTTTGCAACGAATTAATGATGCTCCTTCGTCTATTCTTCTTAGTGCATCCCAAAGGCTTGTGCATCCGCACACAAATGGCGTAATGAATTGTTTCTTATTGATGTATGCACTCTCGTCTGTCTTTGTTAATACTTCACTCTCATCTATACAATCAACATCAAGTGCTTCTAATATTTGTGCCTCAACAAAGTGTCCTATTCTACATTTCGCCATTACAGGAATTGAGACGGCACTCTGTATCTCTTGAATCATTGCAGTGTCACTTGCTCTTGCAATTCCGCCTTCTTTTATGATGATTGCAGGAACTCTTTCAAGAGCCATTACTGCACTTGCTCCGGCTTTCTCAGCTATAACTGCTTGTTCTTTTGTCATTACATCCATAATGACACCGTTTCTCAACATTTCTATAAAATGAACATTTGTATTCATTGTATAACCTCATTTATTATTTCGCTGCGCAAGATTTTAGAAAATAGTCACTGAAATATGTATTACAAAGGCATGAATGACCAAAACGATTATATATTAATTATGATCTAGAGTTCTAATGATCGATTTTCAGTACTACTACATAGCTTGGGCATTATAACATCAAACTTTCAAGAAATCACCCAAAATCCAAAAGCTGAATTGCGTAATAGGCTTATATTTATGATTAAATATTACAAATAGAATTCATTCAATGTTTATAGTATGGAATTATATGTATTGCGTTGTTACGAATGGTTTTTAAAAGAAATTTGAGAGTTTTCACAATTAGATAGAAGTATGATATGATCACTTTTTTAAAAACTAAAGAGTGGTTTTATGGTTTGTTGTAAGGGATGTTGCTCTGATATCTTTGTAAAGAATGGCATTGTGAGGGGGTGTACAGCGTTATAAGTGCAGATCATGTTCTAAATTTTGTTGAGGGCGATCTGGGCAAGAAGCCTCAAACAGCTGTTAAGAAAGCATTATGCGTTATGCTATATAGTTCTTGGTAATGGCTCTTTTTCTATGTTATGCAAGATATTATGGCATTCG
This sequence comes from Candidatus Lariskella endosymbiont of Hedychridium roseum, assembly GCF_964020185.1. NCBI lineage: Bacteria > Pseudomonadati > Pseudomonadota > Alphaproteobacteria > Rickettsiales > Candidatus Midichloriaceae > Candidatus Lariskella > Candidatus Lariskella endosymbiont of Hedychridium roseum. The sequence goes on from NZ_OZ026538.1 coordinate 352,062, forward strand.
CCGTCCATAATTTATCGCTGGGTAGTAGAGGCGATGGGCAAGACTCAGGAGCCAGTTGTCTCTTCGGATATTATGGAGATGGAATTCGACGAGATGTGGCATTTTATTGGTTCAAAAAAAACAAGCTTTGGATCATTAAGGCAGTTGATCGTAGTACAAGGAGAACAGTTGCCTGGGTTACAGGCAATCGTGATACTGCAACATTCCAAAAGCTCTACAAAAAGTGAGTCATCTGAAAGAATGTCATTTTTATACGGATGATTGGGATGCTTTTTCTAAAATTTTACCCAAAGAGCGTCATACAATTGGAAAGTCTGGCACAGTATGTATCGAGAGAGATAATAGCAACACGCGACATCATTTATGCCGAATGACACGGCGCACTAAAATCGTTTCTAAAAAAGAGTCAATGGTATACGGATCCATCAAGCTTTGGTGCGCTCTTACTATTACACAAATATTCAAACAATATCAAGAACAGCTCTTATCTATCTTTATGTGAAAACTCTCAGAAATTTAGGATCTTGTGCTTTGATCGCTGTTTTATTGCTCTGGTATTATTTGGCAAATAAATAATATAATGTTTAATTTGTGTATCTTGCAACAGACATGCTTTTTAGAGTGGAAACAGATACTAATCGAATTTAGTGTGATACTAAAGGATATTTTATTCATTAGTCGCTAAATATCATTTTGGTATACCGCAGGTAAATGAAGAGTTGGTATTGAATTTATAGGCGCATGTATAAAACAAATATATAAGGAGCATTCTAAAAATGTGCTAATAGACTTCTTCTTCAAACGTTTGTTACAGTGGTCAATTTGCTTGATCGTATCATTTGCCTTTAGATGTTCATGCACTTCTGATGCACTTTGTGTTCCAAGCGCGCGCTGTATTTTCCTGCACTTGCCTAAACTTGGCAGTAAGTTTTAAAAAGAAGTCTAATTTTGAAAAGTATAACGAGTATACTTCTGTCATACATAAATTGTGGAGTTAGCTGGTCTTCCACGATCCATTTTTTTCTTGTATCAACACAGTATTGATGCCACACGCCATTAATTTATTTTGTATTGCACTAGCTTTTTCTGCGAGCGTAACGCTGTTTTCATACATCCACATTATTCTTTCTCGATCTTGAATATTTTGCAGAACTGAGTCATTGATTGCCATATCAAAATCAAAAAAGAACGTAAATCTTGACATTAGTGGATTATCATTCACATCTAACGTAATATAGGCAGACTGCTCTTTTATATATTTATCTTTGTATGTACTGTGCGGAATGAAAGAAAGTTGTGAATATGTCCAAATAAGCATATCATAATATTCAACTTCAGCATCATTTGTGCAAACAATTTGTACTGTTTTTTCTTTTGTAAAAAGATTTTCTAACAGCTTTGGAAACGCTGATTTAATTGGAGCTGTTTGTAATTGGTAAAAATTTGCCTGTAGCATTTGATGATTTAAATAAAATCTAGTTTAAAAAATGTTTGAATTTTTTGTTGCTCTGCTTTTTGGTTTGATGCTAGGTAATTTTGGAACAAGCTTGTTGTTTAGGATTCCTAGGCAAATTCCAGTAGATGCATTTTTATTAGATAGCAGCGAGGGTAACCCATTTTGTTCAATTTGTCACCATAAGCTGAAGTTTTATGAATATCTGCCAGTAATTGGGTGGTTTTATACAATGGGCAGGTGCAGTTATTGTAGAGAAAAGATTAACAAGGTCTATTGGATATTAGAAAGCGGGAGTGCTGTTTGGTCTTTATTTTGCTATGTTAAGTATGGATTTATCGATGAATATTTCATCATAACAACTATTGGAGCAATTCTCTTAACTCAAGGGTTGATATATTCTACATCTGGTGTAATTAGCACTCATTTAAATATCATAACTTTTATGTTGGGAGTTCTTTATGCAATGGTAGAGCAGCAAAGTGCAATAGATATTTTTATAAAAATATCTATTGCACTCACGATTTATATTTCTATCATGCGAATCCTTAATTCATTTAAGCTACTTGGTGCTTTGCAAGAATGGTTTTTTGATGCAAGGTTAAACTTTAGAGTAGATATGCCGATTGTTATATTTTCACTTGTTGTGTGGCTTGCATATTTTGATCTCTCGATCATAGCCTGCTTTTTTTTCTTTGCTGTATTCTTTATATGTTCAAGGGCTGTTAGGCGTGTTAAATTATAAAGTAGAATCTTGAGTAATAACTCTAATAAGTATAGGATTTATATTGGTTGCAAGCAATGATGATGCACCTAAAGTATAGCGGAAAAAGAAGCGAAATTGCCAAAAATCTTATGGATTTTGCTAGTAATGCAACAAGTTTTAAGAAGAAGTTTATTGGACAAATTATATATCTGAAAAATATCATGTTGCCTTCCTAAGCTAATTTTTGTACATTTAACTTCCCGCAAAAATTTATTTGCGAGAGGCAAAATCGATTTTTGACGGACAGACTATAAAATGCAGAAGTCAAGATTTGATCTTACAGACAGTTATAAATTTGAGAGTTTTCACAATTAGATAGAAGTATGATATGATCACTTTTTTAAAAACTAAAGAGTGGTTTTATTGTTTGTTGTAAGGGATGTTGCTCTGATATCTTTGTAAAGAATGGCATTGTGAGGGGTGTACAGCGTTATAAGTGCAGATCATGTTCTAAATTTTGTTGAGGGCGATCTGGGCAAGAAGCCTCAAACAGCTGTTAAGAAAGCATTATGCGTTATGCTATATAACCTCAGTTCGACATAAGAGCTAAGTATGGTATGTGTGAACGTTTTAATAAAACTATGAAACAAGAATTCTTTGATACAGCTATGCGTAAAAAGATTTATACATCATTGGATGACTTGCAATTAGATCTTGATATTTGGTTAGAATATTTCAACAATGAAAGACCTCATTCTGGTAAATATTAGACCTCTTGCATAACCTGTTCCAAACTGTGATTTGATTGTCACTAAAACATAAAAACACTCACGTGGATCATTGTTTGGTGACGTTTTGCAAAAATCTACTCTATAAGAATTTCTACCTCAGAATGAGGTTATGCAAGATGTCTATTGTTATGGAAAGACACCTATGCAAACTTTTCTGGATAGTAAAAAGTTAGCTGTTGAAAAGAATAATGAAATCTTGTATCTCAGTTACATATCTGACAGTCAAAACTTAACTGACAAGCAGATATAAAATTTATAACTGTCTGTAAGATCAAACCTTGACTTCTACAAGAGAATATGCATATCATAGATATTACAATCGTTATCACTTATCTTGCATTATGTATATTTATTGCTTTTTATAAATATAAATCAGTCCGCACACTAAAAGAATATACCATAGGTAGAGGTTATTTTCCTAGTATTGTTATAATTACTAGTTTATTTACTACACTTGGTTCTGCTAATGTAATAGGCAGCATAGGGCAAGTTTATGCTCTTGGTATGTTTTTCGTTGTCACTCGCCTTTTGTCTCCTTTATTTTGGATTATTATGGCTAAGATATATGGCCAAAATATAGATCAATTTCGTACTTGTATATCACTTGGCGACATAATGGAACTACTATACGGCAAGATAGGTAGGTGGGTTTCTAATATTGTCTCTATACTTCACTCTATAGGAGTTGTGACAATACAAGCTATAGCAATGGGTTACACAGTAAGTTATTTTTTCAATATCTGTTATTCACACAGTGTTATCATTGCTGTATTAATAATAACAATTTATTCTGCATTCCTTGGAATAAAAGCTGTTGCATACACTGATGTGTTTCAATTTACTGTAATGATGATTGCAATACCTATAGCATTCTCTTTCGCTTATCATGATATTGGCGGATATGAAGGGGTAGTAAAATCCTTGCCCGAAGATATTATAACTCTCAAACTAAATCAAGATAATATCTTACTCTTTTGCAGTATGATTTTTCACGCTTTATTACCTAGAACATCAGGTGTTTATATACAAAGGTTTTTAATCTCTAGAGATTCTATTCAGCTTACTCATTGTCTGAATGCACTTGCTGTAATCAGTTTCTTTTATGCAAGTATTATATGCTTAATAGGGTTGGTTTTAAAAGTCAAGGAGCCAGGCATAGATCCTGATATTGTATTTATTCACTTCATTGCTAATCACATTCCAGTTGGATTTAAAGGACTTATTATAGCTGGATTACTTGCTATTATGATGTCCACTGCCGATGCTTGGCTTAATAATGCAAGCGTTCTTGTCGCACATGACGTTATGAGAAAAATAATCCCTTTAACTGAGATGCAAGCCTTACTAATTGCCAGAATATTTACATTTCTTATTAGTATTTCGGCTATTTTTTTAGCTATGAATAAAAATGGGTTAGTAGAAATGCAATTAATAACCGCTAATCTTTGGGGCACACTGCTTTGCTTACCATTAGTTGCAGGGTTTCTAAAATTTAGAACAAATAGTAAATCATTTATATCTGCTAATATCATTGGTATATGCTCTGCTGCTATCAGTGGATATATAAGTGGAGATTTAGCTACCATAAGCTTAATGTGTGGTGTAATAGGTAGCGCTGTAGGTTTATTTGGAATGCATTATTGGCAAGTATATCAAGACCACAAAATTCATAAGATGGACCAGCGGGCACAAGTGTATAGTATTGATTTTTAAAGAGATCATATATGGCAACAATAGAAGTGCAATGTCGATTTTGTAATAGACCTGAAGATGTAAAAAAACATGGTAAATGCAATATTCATCAGCGATATCGTTGTCAGCAGTGCAGAAAAACCTTTCAGCTTGATTATCTTTATCGTGCTTGCCACCCTGGCATCAAAGAACAGATAGTCAATCTTGCTATGAACAATGCAGGTATCCTGATACAGCTAGAGCTTTGCATATAAGCATCAATGCTGTTGTACGTGTTTTACTCTCCACGCTGTGTAACAACACTACAACTAAACAAGCTGAAGGTTTTCCTTATCTGTGAGGTTGATGAAATGTGGTCATTTGTAAGAGGTAAGAAGCGACAGCGATGGCTGTGGTATGCCTGGGAACCCAGACTTAAGCGTATCATAGCTCACGCTTTCGGTGAAAGAACTACAGAAACTCTAAATATTTTACTTAAAAGAATGGAAAACTTTAAGATCGCATTCTGGTGTACAGACAAATTCGGTGCCTATAATGTCTTACCACATGAAAAACACATTGTTGGCAAAATATACACTCAGCGTATTGAAAGAGAGAATCTAACACTACGAAATATGCAGAAGTCAAGATTTGATCTTACAGACAGTTATAAATTTGAGAGTTTTCACAATTAGATAGAAGTATGATATGATCACTTTTTTAAAAACTAAAGAGTGGTTTTATGGTTTGTTGTAAGGGATGTTGCTCTGATATCTTTGTAAAGAATGGCATTGTGAGGGGTGTACAGCGTTATAAGTGCAGATCATGTTCTAAATTTTGTTGAGGGCGATCTGGGCAAGAAGCCTCAAACAGCTGTTAAGAAAGCATTATGCGTTGTGCTATATAACCTCAGTTCGATATAAGAGCTAAGTTTATTATTTTATTTTTCCATGAGACTGCTGGTTTATTTGGTTTTAAAGTATAAGCAATTATTCCAGCAAATAGTCGACATTTTATCTTACATTTAGTAAATTAAATTAGTTATTAAATGGAGATAAGCAATGAACTTAAATCAAAAAATCATCAAACCGAAACTAGATTTACTTGAATTGGCAAAAAGCCTTGGTAGTATATCATCTGCATGTAAGGCAATGTGTTATAGTAGAGATAGCTATTACAGATTTAAAGAACTATATGAAACAGGAGGAGAAGAAGCGCTATACGAGATAAGTCGCAAGAAGCCAATAATCGCTAATAGAGTAGATCCTGCAGTAGAAAAAGCAGTAGTTGATATGGCGATAGAGTACAGCATATGGACAACTTAGAGTATCAAATGAGCTGAAGAAGAGTGGTATACTTGTTTCTCCTGGAGGAGTAAGATCGATTTGGTTACGTAATGATTTGAATAATATCAATAAAAGATTGAAAGCCTTAGAAGCTAAGATGGCCCAAGATGGTATTATATTGACCGAAGCACAGCTGCAAGTACTAGAGAAACGCCGTAATGAAAAAGAAGCACATGGAGAAATTGAGACACAACATCCAGGTTATTTAGGTTGCCAAGACACATATTATGTAGGCAATTTCAAAGGGATAGGAAAGGTTTATGCTCAGGTATTTATTGATAGCTACAGTAGATTTGCTGATGCTAAACTGTATACTGACAAAACTGCGATTACTGCTGCTGATATGCTAAATGATCGAGTGTTACCATGGTATGAGAGTCAAGGGATACCGATGCTTCGTATTCTTACAGATCGTGGAGGAGAATATAAGGGAAATATAGAACATCATGCTTTTGAGTTATTTCTCAGTATAGAAGGTATAGAGCATACAACAACTAAAGCATATTCACCTCAAACTAATGGTATGTGTGAACGTTTTAATAAAACTATGAAACAAGAATTCTTTGATACAGCTATGCGTAAAAAGATTTATACATCATTGGATGACTTGCAATTAGATCTTGATATTTGGTTAGAATATTTCAACAATGAAAGACCTCATTCTGGTAAATATTGTTATGGAAAAACACCTATGCAAACTTTTTTTGGATAGTAAAAAGTTAGCTGTGGAAAAGAATAATGAAATCTTGTATCTCAGTTACATATCTGACAGTCGAAACTTAACTGACAAGCAGATATAAAATTTATAACTGTCTGTAAGATCAAATCTTGACTTCTACATATAAAACGAGAGATCATCTTAGTAATATCCTATCTATGTCTACAAAATTGTTTGTATGTATTGCAAGGTCGGTTTCCGTTGTGGTGACAAATATTTGAGAATTTATACCGAGCAGCTCAAGTAGCAGTATTTCCTGCTTTTTATTGTCAAGATGTGCTAAAATTTCATCTAATAATATTAGCGGGGAAATTTTACTGATCTTATATATTGATTTTGCATGTGCGAGTGTCATAGCGGCAAGCATTAATTTTTGTTCCCCTGTTGAGCAATATTTAATGTTAAGGTTGTTAATATTACTTAGTATTATAAGGTCTGTCTTATGTGGTCCAAAATTCGACCTGTTACTTTTTCTATCAATGTCTCTATAGTATTTTAATTTTTCTGATACATATAGTTTCTTCTCATCATCATATGAATCAACAAGTTCTTTGTCTAAGAACTCAGTTAATTCTATTGAAGGATTTAGATGACGTATAAACCCAATATCATGCAAACTAGATCTGAAAATTTCTAGGCATTTAAGACGTGTTGAGCGAATTCTAATTGCGTAGTCTGCGATCTCTGATTCTATATTTTTGAGCCAAACATCATCAAATTTCTGCATATATAAAATCTTCATCCTAGATTTTATATAATATTCATAAGCAATGAAATTCGCAGCATGTTCGGGATATAGATTATAACATATCCTATCCCAGAATTTTCTTCGTATGTTTGGTGCATCTAAGATTATTCTTTCCATCTGTGGAGTAAGCCAAACAATTCTAATGAGTTCTAGTAGCTCTGATTGTTTGCTGACTGTTTTATCATCAATCTTGACGATACGCTTTGAATTCTTGCTGAAGTTACAACCTGTGCTGATATTCAGTGTGTTTTCGCGTGAATTATAGCGTCCAAAAACACACCACTCATGTATATTTTTAGCAGAGTTTGTGTTTGATATACAAGTTCCAGGTTCGTTGCGTAGTATCTCATCTGGCTTTGCATTCCTTATTCCTCTTCCTGGTGAAAATAGAGAGATTGCTTCAAGGATACTTGTTTTTCCCACTCCATTTTGTCCTTCAAGAATTAACAACCTTGCGCTGCTTGATAGTTGAAAGTTATGATGATTACGAAAATTTATTAAGTGTAGAGAATTGATAGAGCTACTCATTTTAACACCTAGAGCTTATTAATTTTCACTTTGGTTTTATGATATCAGAATCAATAAGGCATCTTAGTATTCTAGCACGTAGCATACCACCTGCTTCCTTTATTATTCTCTCTGTTAAAAATTCTTGCGATATAAGGTTTGTGTATGGTGAGTTTGCAACATCTAAACTTCCCCTATTTTTTAGCGTTCCTGCGCAAATTTTTTTATTTTCATTGATATCTGTTAGTTCATACTTGATTATCAGGAGAATTTTTGTTCTGATCGTCACATCATCACTATTTGTCACGAGAGGCATTGGTTTAATTTGTATAGTAATAGAAACATCATAATTGCCAAATGTTTTGTCTTGAATATCGCTGTAGTGATCAAAAATGCTGCGTAGTTCTCTAGCAGATTTCATGCAAACAAATTTTTTATCATTTAAGCATTCAACTGTGCCAATCTTTATAGCTGGAAAAGAATCGAACCTATTTGAGTTGTGAGTACAATTTGTAAATACTAATGATAACAAAAAAAATATAACTCGCATTGCTGAAGTAAATTAATGTTTTATTAAATCTCTAATTCTGTTCGATATTGATACGAAATCAAGACCAGCTTCTCTATACATTGAAGCTACATCTCCTTGTTCCAAAAATCTGTCCGGGAAGCACATACTATGAAATTTAGCAGTGTATGAGATCTTCTTCTCATATGCATGTTCCAATAAGTGATGGAATAAATATGCTCCAAATCCTCCTGAAGTGCTTTCCTCTATTGTAAGTAGGACTTCATGCGTTATCACAAGCTCTTTTAATAACTCAATGTCAAGAGGCTTTGCGAACCTTGCATCAACAACTGTGATTTGGATTCCTAATTCTTCTTTAATAATTTTTGCTGCAGCTAAAACTTCTTGTAATCTTGTTCCAAGTGAAACAACTGCAACTTTTTCGCCTTCAATAACGATTTTGCTTTTCCCAATTGCAAGTGGTTTGTAATCATTTGGTAATTTATCGCCTAAAATCTCAGCGCGTGGGTAACGTATAGCAGAAGGTCTGTCAGAAATAGATGCTGCAGTTTGAATCATACTTGCAAGTTCATCTTCATTACTTGGAGCCATAATTACAAAATTTGGCAAATTTATTAGGTATGCTATATCAAATGCTCCTGCGTGAGTTGGGCCATCAGGACCGACAAGACCGGCTCTATCTATAGCAAACCTTACTGGAAGGTTCTGTATTGCCACATCATGAACAATTTGATCATAAGCACGTTGCAAAAATGTTGAATATATTGCGACAAATGGTTTGAACCCAGCCGCTGCAAGTCCTGATGCAAATGTGACAGCATGTTGTTCTGCAATGCCAACATCAAACATTCTTGTTGGATATTTTGCTAAAAATTTATCCATTCCAGTGCCGGAAGGCATAGCAGCTGTAATGCCAATAATTTTTTCGTCATGCGCTGCAAGTTCTATAAGTGTATTTGCAAAAACATCAGTATATGTATATTTAGAAATTTCTGCTTTTTTCTGTGCTTTAGTTGTTATATCAAATGGTTTTACTGCATGATAGCTTTCCAAAGATGAATCTGGTGAATCAAATCCTTTCCCTTTTTCTGTAATGACATGCACTAAAATCGGTGAGGTAATATTTTTGTTATTTTTGATATTGTTGAATACTTCAACAAGCTGAGACATATCATGTCCATCCACTGGGCCTATATAATAAAAACCCATTTCTGAGAAAAAATTTCCACCTGTTGCGAAGTCTTTCGCATATCTTTCTGCTTTTTTGGCGAATTCTTCCATTTTTGCTGGAAAGTATTGCAATAAATTTTTTGCAAAATTTCTTACATTTGAATATGGCTTTGAAGATATTAGATTCGTTAGATATTTACTCATTGCTCCAACGGCTGGTGCTATAGACATCTTATTATCATTTAGAACAACTATAATACGATTTTTCATGCTAGCTGCGTTGTTCATAGCTTCATATGCCATACCTGCGCTCATAGCACCGTCACCGATTACTGCTATCACTTCATGATTTTCATTGTTGAAGTCTCTAGCAGCTGCAAAGCCAATTGCTGCAGAAATAGATGTGGAACTATGACCTGCACCAAAGACATCATAAATGCTTTCACTGCGTTTTAAAAAGCCGGAAAGTCCACCAGATTTTCTAATTGTGTTCATCAAGTGCCTGCGTCCTGTGAGTATTTTATGAGTATATGCTTGATGCCCTATATCCCATATCAAAAGATCTTCAGGAGTATTGAATACATAGTGCAGTGCAATAGTCAGCTCAACAACACCAAGGCTTGCACCAAGATGTCCGCCTATTTTTGATACAATGTTTAGTATTTCTTCTCTAACTTCATCTGCAAGTAAAGTAAGAGTTTCGTTATCAAAGTCTCTAAAGTCAGATGGCTTTGAAATCAAATCTAATAACTTTGATTTGTTGTTGGACATAGAAAATATGACAAAGGTAAGAATTTAAGGAACATTTAGTACAAATAACTTATAACATATTAGAGAAGATAACTCATGCTTGTCATCAATCAACTTTTCTACAACATCTATGCATGTTTTTGGACATTACTAAGAAAATCTCAGTATGTTTGTATATAGTTAAAGCAGTATAAAATAGGAATGTTGCACTTTGTCTTTTTGATAAATTTTAAATCAGTTTATCGTCTGAAATATATTATGTTTCAGGTTCTAAACAAATAAAAATTTATTTCAAACTACTCGTTTATCACGCTCATTTTATACTGCTTTAGCTATAATATTGATTCCTGCGCTATGAACTGATTTTTTTAAATGGCAATCAGTTTGCGGGTAAATTAACTCAGATTGCTTTTTAAGTACACAATTAATAATCTAAGTGATTCAAAATGTTAAGGAGTATTTAGCTTGAGAGATGTCGAAGCTTGGATTGGTATGTGACATCAATTTATGATAGAAGCTAATATTATGATATACCATTGTTATATAAAAATTCTATTTTCATGCAATGCATAAGAAGAGAAACTATTTAATTTATTTTGAGAAAGATTTTAATTGCTGAGAGTTTTCACAATTAGATAGAAGTATTATATTATCACTTTTTTAAAAACTAAAGAGTGGTTTTATGGTTTGTTGTAAGGGATGTTGCTCTGATATCTTTGTAAAGAATGGCATTGTGAGGGGTGTACAGCGTTATAAGTGCAGATCATGTTCTAAATTTTGTTGAGGGCGATCTGCGCAAGAAGTCTCAAACAGCTGTTAAGAAAGCATTATGCGTTATGCTATATAGTCTTGGTAATGGCTCTTTTTCTATGTTATGCAAGATATTATGGCATTCGCCGTCCATAATTTATCGCTGGGTAGTAGAGGCGATGGGCAAGACTCAGGAGCCAGTTGTCTCTTCGGATATTATGGAGATGGAATTCGACGAGATGTGGCATTTTATTGGTTCAAAAAAAACAAGCTTTGGATCATTAAAGCGGTTGATCGTAGTACAAGGAGAACCGTTGCATGGGTTACAGGCAATCGTGATACTGCAACATTCCAAAAGCTCTACAACAAAGTGAGTCATCTGAAAGAATGTCATTTTATACGGATGATTGGGATGCTTTTTCTAAAATTTTACCCAAAGAGCGTCATACAATTGGAAAGTCTGGCACAGTATGTATCGAGAGAGATAATAGCAACACGCGACATCATTTATGCCGAATGACACGGCGCACTAAAATCGTTTCTAAAAAAGAGTCAATGGTATACGGATCCATCAAGCTTTGGTGCGCTCTTACTATTACACAAATATTCAAACAATATCAAGAACAGCTCTTATCTATCTTTATGTGAAAACTCTCTAATTGCTAACTCATGTTGCATAAGGAGTCTTTTTTAGAGAGTTTTCACAATTAGATAGAAGTATGATATGATCACTTTTTTAAAAACTAAAGAGTGGTTTTATGGTTTGTTGTAAGGGATGTTGCTCTGATGTCTTTGTAAAGAATGGCATTGTGAGGGGTGTACAGCGTTATAAGTGCAGATCATGTTCTAAATTTTGTTGAGGGCGATCTGGGCAAGAAGCCTCAAACAGCTGTTAAGAAAGCATTATGCGTTATGCTATATAGCCTTGGCCAAGCCTCTTTTTCTATGTTAGGCAAGATATTAGGGCATTCGCCGTCCATAATTTATTGCTGGGTAGTTGAGGCGATGGGCAAGACTCAGGAGCCAGTTGTCTCCTCGGATATTATGGAGATGGAATTTGACGAGATGTGGCATTTTATTGGTTCAAAAAAACAAGCTTTGGATCATTAAAGCGGTTGATCGTAGTACAAGGAGAACCGTTGCATGGGTTACAGGCAATCGTGATACTGCAACATTCCAAAAGCTCTACGACAAAGTGAGTCATCTAAAAGAATGTCATTTTTATACGGATGATTGTGATGCTTTTTCTAAAATTTTACCAAAAAAGCGTCATACGATCGGCAAGTCTGGCACAGTATGTATCGAGAGAGATAATAGCAACACGCGACATCATTTAGGCCGAATGACACGGCGCACTAAAATCGTTTCGAAGAAAGAGTCAATGCTATACGGATCCATTAAGCTTTGGTGCGCTCTTACAATGCCACAAATATTTAAACAATACCAAGAAGAACTTTTATCTATCTTTGTGTGAAAACTCTCCTTTTTTAAAGGTACAAATTTTGAAAAGTATGATGAGTATTGCATTTTGTTGACAGTGTCATAAATAATCAAAAGAAAATAGCGCATTTACAAATTAGTGTTATCAAAGTAAAGTTGCACGAAAGATAATTCAAACTTAATGCTTAAGAAGTGTCCCCTGATATGTTAAATGAAAATATCCGTGAGATTATTGATTTGGCTTTAAAATCAAAAGCTTGGCCTTTTGTGTGTGCAGAGGGAATTTTAAAGAGGATTGATTATAAATTACCAGAAAAGGGCTACGTATTATTTGAAACTGGTTATGGTCCATCTGGCCTTCCGCATATTGGAACTTTTGGTGAGGTTGTAAGAACAACAATTGTTAGAAAGGCATTTGAACTTATCTCGGGTATGCCGACAAGGCTTTTTTGCGTTTCTGATGATATGGATGGCATGAGGAAGATTCCAGATACCATTCCAAACCCTGGAGAATATAAGAAATACATGGATTTGCCGCTTACAAGTATTCCAGATCCATTTGGTGTTGCAAGTAGCTTTGGTCATAATATGAATGCAAGACTCAGGAGTTTCTTAGACCATTTTGGTTTTGAATATGAGTTTTTTAGTGCAACAGAATGTTATAAGACTGGCGTTTTTAATAAGATGCTATTGAAGGCTTTGGAATGTTATGATGAGATTATGGATATCATGCTTCCAACTTTGGGTGCTGAAAGGCAAAGTACATATAGTCCATTTTTACCAGTTTGCCAGAAAACAGGTAAGGTACTTCAGGTGCCTATTACTAGCCGTGATGTAAAAGCTGGTACGGTGAAATATAAAAATTTGGATGGTGAAACTTGTGTAAACCCTGTTACAGATGGGCATTGTAAGCTTCAATGGAAGCCAGATTTTGGAATGCGGTGGGCATCTTTCGATGTGGATTTTGAGATGTATGGTAAAGATCATCTGGTTAACGGACCTATATACAGCAAAATTTGTGCTGTGCTTTGTGGAAAACCACCTTACCAGATGTTTTATGAACTATTTTTAGATGAGCAGGGGCAAAAGATCTCTAAGTCCAAGGGTAACGGACTCACAATAGATACGTGGCTTAGATATGCGCCGCAAGAAAGTCTTGCTCTATTCATGTATATGTCACCACAAAAAGCGAAGAAGTTATATTTTAATGTCATACCAAAACATGTAGATGAATATCTAATATATCTTAATAAATATCATCAAGAACAAGATTTGAGCAAAAAAATAGAGAATCCAGTCTATCATATACATAGTGGAAATCCTCCGCTTATTGAAGTGAAAATCAGTTATTCACTAATATTGAATCTTGTTAGTGCTTGTAATACAAGCAGCAAAGAGGCGATACTTGGCTATGTCGAGAAATTATATCCTGGTTGTGATATTGACAAGTTGTCTGATGAATATCTGATGATTTTGAAGATGGTTGAAGGTGCAATAAATTATTACGAAGATCATATCAAATCTAGCAAATCATTTAAAATCCCAAGTGAAAATGAGAGAGTGGCGCTGAGTGCTCTTGCTGTCGCACTATCTCAAATCGATGATAAAAGTGATGGTGATACGATTCAGAATCATATTTATCGTATAGGAAAGGAAAATGGGTTTGATATGAAGGAATGGTTCTCCGCACTTTATGGAATGTTGCTAGGTGCAAGTGACGGTCCAAGAATTGGTCCATTTATAGCGCTTTATGGCACAAAAGCTACAATAGAATTAATAAATAATGCGCTTGCGAGGTAGTGTTATACATGTCATCCAAATTCTATATAACGACTCCAATATATTATGTTAACGATGTTCCACATATAGGGCATGCTTATACGAGTCTTGCGTGCGATTTTATAGCAAGGTTTAAGCGTTTAGATGGAGATGATGCTTTTTTTCTCACTGGAACAGATGAGCATGGGCAGAAAATTGAGAAGACTGCGGTTGCAAAGGGTATGGAGCCAAAGGAATTTGTGGATAAAATGTATATCCCTTTTAAAGAGCTTTGTTCTAAAATGAATTTTTCCAATTCAGATTTTATACGTACGACAGAGGAGAGGCATGTTCGCTACGTTCAAGATATTTGGAAAAAATTGGTTGCAAGCGGTGATATTTACATGGGGAAATATAGCGGCTGGTATGCAACACGTGATGAAACTTTTTATTCGGAAGATGAAATTCAAGATGGAAAAGCTCCAACTGGTGCTCCTGTTGAATGGGTAGAAGAAGATAGTTATTTTTTTAGACTATCAGCATGGCAAGATAAGCTATTAGATTTTTATGAGCAACATCCGGAGTTCATTGGACCTGAATCAAGGCGCAATGAGGTGATCTCATTTGTCAAAAGTGGTCTTGTTGATTTATCTGTTTCTAGAACCAGCTTTTCTTGGGGAATTCCGGTGCCAGGTGATGAGCGCCATGTAATATACGTTTGGCTAGATGCTTTATTCAACTATATCTCTGCTGTTGCAAGTGGTCAGTCTTCCTTATGGCCTTGTGATTTACATGTAGTTGGTAAAGATATACTGAGATTTCATGCAGTGTATTGGCCTGCTTTTTTAATGGCTCTCTCAATGCCACTTCCAAAGCGGATATTTGCACATGGTTGGTGGACAAATGAAGGGCAAAAAATTTCAAAGTCACTTGGTAATGTAATAGATCCGGTTGCGCTGGTTGATCAATATGGTCTTGACTATGTAAGATATTTTTTGATGAGAGAGATAAATTTTGGCAGCGACGGTAATTACTCGCATCAGTTATTTGTACAAAGAGTAAATAGCGAGCTTGCGAATAATATAGGAAATTTAGTTCATCGTGTAATGACTTTTATATATAACAACCTTGATGGAGTCATTCCAGAGAAAGTAGTAATTAGTCAAGAAGATGAAGTGATAATGTCTCTTGCATACTCTGCCATTGATAAAGTGAGATTGCACGTAGATAAGCAGGAAATTAGTGCAGCGCTTGCCGTTATAATCGAGCTTGGAAGTGCATGCAATATATATATGGAGAAGAATGCACCTTGGAGATTGCGAAAAGAGGATATAGACCGTATGAACGCAGTGCTAGTCACTTTGTCTGAGTGTATAAGAGTGATAGGTATACTGCTGCAACCTATAGTCTCAGGTTCTGCAGCGAAAATTTTAGGGATATTTAATATTACTGAAGAGCAGCAATTTGAAAAAATACATGAGATGAAGGTTGGGTTACAAGTTGTTTCTGGTATCAATATACAAAAACCCTCGGTGATTTTCAGTAGGCTGGAGGTTTGATGCAAGGCGACCTTTTATGGCATCCATTTACGCAGGAAAAAACTAAAGGCAAGCAAATACACATAGAGAGAGGAGAGGGGACAAAAATCTTTGATGCTAGTGGAAAGAGCTATCTTGATATGATATCCAGTTGGTGGGTTAATTTGCATGGACATGCGAATCTTGAGATTGCAGATGCAATCTATAAGCAAGCAAAAAAGTTAGAGCATGTTATATTCGCTGGTTTTACACATACTCCTGCAGTGGAACTTTGCACAGAGCTGAATAAATTCCTGCCAGAATCTCTCGTGAAGTTCTTCTTTTCTGACAATGGCTCAACATCAGTTGAAGTCGCTCTAAAAATGGCGTATCAGTTTTGGTTTAATGGAGGAGAGCGTAATCGCACCATCTTTCTTTGTTTTGAAGGTGCATATCATGGTGACACATTTGGTGCTATGAGCGTCTCAGCAATTCCTAAATTTCATGGCGTTTTTAAAGAGTTATTTTTTAAAAGTGTTGCAATTCCATTCCCAAATACTTGGGACAATGATAATGAAGTGGAAGAAAAAGAACAAAATGCATTGAGAGTGCTAGAAGAATGTCTTGAAAGTTATGGGAACCAGGTTGCTGCCTTCATTATGGAGCCTATAATTCAAGGTGCAAGTGGCATGAGGTATGCTAGGCCATCTTTTGTTCAAAAAGTTTGTGAGCTTCTTAGAAACTACGGTATTTTACTGATATTTGATGAGGTAATGACTGGTTTTTATAGGACTGGTAAAATGTTTGCTTTAGAGCATGTTGGTGTAGCGCCTGACATTATATGTCTTTCTAAAGGGTTAACAGGTGGTTTCTTGCCGCTTGCTCTGACTGTTACCACAAAGAGAATTTATGATGCATTTCTTGGAGATGGTTTTGATAAAGCACTTGCGCATGGGCATTCTTATACTGCAAATCCAATAGCGTGTGCAGCAGCAATAGCCTCTGCCTGTCTATTATCTAGAGATGAAACGGTAAAAAGTGTTAACAAAATAGTATCAATACAAAAGGCAAGTATTGAGAAGTTGTATTCTATTTTTTCAAGTGTTATCATGCGCCCTAGGTGTTTTGGAACAATAGCTGCTTTTGATTTAGATGATAAGTCATATAATATCAAAGATGTATCGTTAAAGCTTTTGGATATGGGGGTTTTTATACGTCCTCTTGGCAGTACGATTTATTTATTGCCGCCGTATTGTATTTCACAAGATGAGTTAGCTTATTCCTATAGAGCTATAGAAGATTGTCTTAAAATTGCGCTATAGGAGAATATTATGATGTTTAGTTATAGCACTGCAGGGAAAGCAACTTGTGCAGACTTTTTTGGCTTGATTTTCCATATTCCTTTATGAATTTCTTCGCAAATATATCAAAGTATTTGATGAAGAAATATAAAAAATCATACCATCAAAATCCTCGAGCGCCTATTCTGAGACTTTGGGCGCGTGTACTATATACAATGAATAGTATAAATTTTGAGGTTGTATTATCAATGAAAGTTACCTTTCGGATACTGTTATTTTATATTTTTACATATGCACTTATTTGCCACACTCATAGCGTTGCATTCTGTGCTGTAGATCTTGGTGTAAAAACAGGTCAAGTTACAGGCCTGCCTATTCCAAGATATGTTTCGCTTAAATCAAATGAGATAAATCTTAGGGCAGGTCCTGGGATGCAATATCCAATACGTTATATCTATAGATGTACTGGATATCCAATGAAGGTCGTTGCTGAATTTGAGCATTGGAGATTGCTGAGGGATTTGAATGATGTTGAGGGTTGGGTGCACAAAAGCTTAATATCTGGTCGGTCTAATGTGGTTATAAAAGGTAATTATATCAAGAAAATATTGCCATATAGTGTTCCAAAAAATGAAGCGATTATATTTAATTTTCCGAATGAAGATTCATACCCTGTAGTACGTGTTGAATTTGGAGTGGTTGCTATGCTAAAAAAGTGTCAAGATGAATGGTGTTATATCGAAGTAGAAAGAATCTATAGAGGATGGATTAGAAAAGAGAATCTTTATGGTGCATTTTTGAATTGAAGTAGTCTATCCGTCTAAATATAAAATTTACAATTCATTCTACAATTTTTGTAACTAGTACGTGCACCAGAAAGTCTCAGAAGTGGTGTAAAATGCTGGTTAGAGTTTCAAAATAGTGTTTAAATCCGTAAGAAAATGTTATAATAAGCGCAAAAACCTTACAGATTTGCCTTATATGCCAGCAGAAGAAGTGAAAATTAATAATACTCAAAGTAGAATATTTTAGGAGAGATTATCTGACAGTTTGAATCTACAATATAAGTTATATAGTTTATGTTAAAAATATAAAAGTGTAGAAGTCAAGATTTGATCTTACAGACAGTTATAAATTTTATATCTGCTTGTCAGTTAAGTTTTGACTGTCAGATATTTAACTGAGATACAAGATTTCATTATTCGAGAGTTTTCACATAAAGATAGATAATAGCTGTTCTTGATATTGTTTGAATATTTGTGTAATAGTAAGAGCGCACCAAAGCTTGATGGATCCGTATACCATTGACTCTTTTTTAGAAACGATTTTAGTGCGCCGTGTCATTCGGCATAAATGATGTCGCGTGTTGCTATTATCTCTCTCGATACATACTGTGCCAGACTTTCCAATTGTATGACGCTCTTTGGGTAAAATTTTAGAAAAAGCATCCCAATCATCCGTATAAAAATGACATTCCTTCAGATGACTCACTTTTTGTAGAGCTTTTGGAATGTTGCAGTATCACGATTGCCTGTAACCCAGGCAACTGTTCTCCTTGTACTACGATCAACTGCCTTAATGATCCAAAGCTTGTTTTTTTTGAACCAATAAAATGCCACATCTCGTCGAATTCCATCTCCATAATATCCGAAGAGACAACTGGCTCCTGAGTCTTGCCCATCGCCTCTACTACCCAGCGATAAATTATGGACGGCGAATGCCCTAATATCTTGCATAACATAGAAAAAGAGCCATTACCAAGACTATATAGCATAACGCATAATGCTTTCTTAACAGCTGTTTGAGGCTTCTTGCCCAGATCGCCCTCAACAAAATTTAGAACATGATCTGCACTTATAACGCTGTACACCCCTCACAATGCCATTCTTTACAAAGATATCAGAGCAACATCCCTTACAACAAACCATAAAACCACTCTTTAGTTTTTAAAAAAGTGATCATATCATACTTCTATCTAATTGTGAAAACTCTCAAGTTTTTAATAGTCATAGCTGTTTTTTTCTTGTATTTATATGCTAAGGAGTGGCTAGATACTCGGCCTATTCAATTCGAGCGCTATAAAAATAGTGATCAATTTGATGCAGATCTACAAAAGAAATTTCCGCTTGGTTCTGATATGAGGGAAATGATGAAATTATTTGAGCAATCTGGTGCAAAGTGTGAAGATAGATCAGGTGAAGAGCAGTTGAAAGAAGAGGTAGAAAAATATGGGTTAGTTTATTGGTGCAAGTATAGCAGTGATTGGCTTAGTTTTGATCCTCTTGGAGGATATATCATGTGGGTTATGGGAGATAAACATTATAAGTTATTGCATGTTGGTGGAACGAAGACCCCAAAGCTAGTTACATAATATTATGATACTTTTAACAACTTATTAAAGCAATTTTGAGAGTTTTCACAATTAGATAGAAGTATGATATGATCACTTTTTTAAAAACTAAAGAGTGGTTTTATGGTTTGTTGTAAGGGATGTTGCTCTGATATCTTTGTAAAGAATGGCATTGTGAGGGGGTGTACAGCGTTATAAGTGCAGATCATGTTCTAAATTTTGTTGAGGGCGATCTGGGCAAGAAGCCTCAAACAGCTGTTAAGAAAGCATTATGCGTTATGCTATATAGTCTTGGTAATGGCTCTTTTTCTATGTTAGGCAAGATATTATGGCATTCGCCGTCCATAATTTATCGCTGGGTAGTAGAGGCGATGGGCAAGACTCAGGAGCCAGGTGTCTCTTCGGATATTATGGAGATGGAATTCGACGAGATGTGGCATTTTATTGGTTCAAAAAAAACAAGCTTTGGATCATTAAGGCAGTTGATCGTAGTACAAGGAGAACAGTTGCCTGGGTTACAGGCAATCGTGATACTGCAACATTCCAAAAGCTCTACAAAAAGTGAGTCATCTGAAGGAATGTCATTTTTATACGGATGATTGGGATGCTTTTTCTAAAATTTTACCCAAAGAGCGTCATACAATTGGAAAGTCTGGCACAGTATGTATCGAGAGAGATAATAGCAACACGCGACATCATTTATGCCGAATGACACGGCGCACTAAAATCGTTTCTAAAAAAGAGTCAATGGTATACGGATCCATCAAGCTTTGGTGCGCTCTTACTATTACACAAATATTCAAACAATATCAAGAACAGCTCTTATCTATCTTTATGTGAAAACTCTCGTATTTTGTACTAAGTATAGGTATAGAGTTTTAACTGGGCAAGTTGCGATTAGAACTAGGGAAGTAATCCGAGAAATATGTGCTGCTAATTACATAAATATAATTAGTGGCAGTATGAGTCCTGATCACGTACATATATTAGCATTGGTTCCGCCTAGTATATCAATATCTAAAGCTGTGCAATATATTAAAGGTATAAGTAGTCGTAAGTTGCTACAGGAATTTGCACTGCTCCGTAAGCGGTATTGTGGACAACATCTTTGGGCCAGAGGGTATTTTGTTGTGACAGTTGGCAATGTGAATTCAGAAGAAGTGCAAAAATATATAGAACAGCATGAGGAACATCACAAAAAAGATGATTTTAGAATATCAGAGTTTTAGCGTTTACGCTTTTAATCTGCTTTGCAAGCGTTACACAAACTACCGCGCTTTAGCCGGTAGTAATTGATAGTTTTATTAAAACGTTCACACATACCATTAGTTTGAGGTGAATATGCTTTAGTTGTTGTATGCTCTATACCTTCTATACTGAGAAATAACTCAAAAGCATGATGTTCTATATTTCCCTTATATTCTCCTCCACGATCTGTAAGAATACGAAGCATCGGTATCCCTTGACTCTCATACCATGGTAACACTCGATCATTTAGCATATCAGCAGCAGTAATCGCAGTTTTGTCAGTATACAGTTTAGCATCAGCAAATCTACTGTAGCTATCAATAAATACCTGAGCATAAACCTTTCCTATCCCTTTGAAATTGCCTACATAATATGTGTCTTGGCAACCTAAATAACCTGGATGTTGTGTCTCAATTTCTCCATGTGCTTCTTTTTCATTACGGCGTTTCTCTAGTACTTGCAGCTGTGCTTCGGTCAATATAATACCATCTTGGGCCATCTTAGCTTCTAAGGCTTTCAATCTTTTATTGATATTATTCAAATCATTACGTAACCAAATCGATCTTACTCCTCCAGGAGAAACAAGTATACCACTCTTCTTCAGCTCATTTGATACTCTAAGTTGTCCATATGCTGTACTCTATCGCCATATCAACTACTGCTTTTTCTACTGCAGGATCTACTCTATTAGCGATTATTGGCTTCTTGCGACTTATCTCGTATAGCGCTTCTTCTCCTCCTGTTTCATATAGTTCTTTAAATCTGTAATAGCTATCTCTACTATAACACATTGCCTTACATGCAGATTATATACTACCAAGGCTTTTTGCCAATTCAAGTAAATCTAGTTTCGGTTTGATGATTTTTTGATTCAAGTTCATTGCTTATCTCCATTTAATAACTAATTTAATTTACTAAATGTAAGATAAAATGTCGACTAATACATATAAAGTTATACCAAGGCATTTCAAAAGCTACAGCATACTTTTAGCGGATGGACTGGCAAATAGATTTTTGACGTACATACTTGCTAAGAGACATACCTGTTGTAATCCTTAAAAAGTAGAACAAGTATTTTATAGTTTCATTGCTTCCAAAATTACCATAAGTAATGAGATTATGAAAGCTATGTAACCAATTCGCATTACTATATCTATGCCATACAAATATGCTCCAGAGTTATTTTGATGTTGCGCTTTATATGCTTCATATTTACTCTTCAACTGCTCATAATTCGATAAGGCATTGCGATATTCTCTAGCATCTTTCTTAAAATATTGTGTTCTGGTTATAATACGTAGTAAGTATTCACATATGCCATACTTGCTACTATTTTTTACGGCGTTAGATAATTTATATTGTGCTGTTGAGCCTTTAAGTAGGTTGGGTGTAATATCTTGTATATACATTGCAAATTGTTGACAAAGCATTGGCAATTTTTTTATATCATGCTTCTTTTGGGCCTTTGCACAGAGTGCAAGAAACATTACTTCACTACTTGAACTTAAAATTGGAAAGTCACTGAATTCTTCGAAAGATATCTTTTTTTTAATTCCTAGTTTTGCACTCATAAATGCTATAACATCCTCATTTACTGATGCTTTTGATATACTAATATTTGAATTTTCAAATTTATTCATTAAAGATGCTACGTTCCATATTACATCTCCACGATCTAAAAAGAATTTGCATGGCATGTAAGGACTCATTTCATATAAGCACCTAGTATGGCCAAAGCCAATCGTATCCATTAATAAATATTGTGTCCAGTTGCTTATTGAATCAAAGTCTGTAGATGTATATATGCTTCCTGGCACACTATATATCACATCAAGAACTTTAAAGAAATCTGTAAGCATTATGCAATATAATATCTTCATATATCTTTGATCACTGTTGTACGATATTGCTATAAGGTTTGGCATCTCACGCAAGTAGAATGCAAGTTCTTTAAGCCTTATTGGTCCAGTTGGATCTAATATACAAAGCACAAGCGTAAGCTTGAGATTATATGGAAAACAGCAATCTTCGTTAAGAGTTGAATGTTGTATTCTTGCATTATCAATCACTGCAAATAGGTTTGATATATCTACACCATTTGACAATAACCACTCGTTTATCTGACCACTCTTTATCAATTTAAGTGCTGCATTCCAGTTCTGATACATAGCAAATGCTAGAGATGCTCTTGAGTAATATTCTTCTTCATTAAATTTGATTGGTTTTTGGAATAATAGCCCATCATTTAGCTTTTCTATATCATACTGCTTCGAATCTATTGCCTCTTTTAGTTGTTCATATTGCCAGCGTAGCATAGGTTCGTCATGCACAAGCCCTTGTATTAGATAGCTTAGTTTGCCTGTAATTATGCAAAGTTGATTTAGGAAATTATACGTTCCGCCGTGTAGCTTGGATTGTATTATATAACTTGATTCATATGAAGAGTTTATCTCCTTTGCATATGTTGCAAAGATTGTCATGCCTAGTGCATAGTAGTCCGCTTGGAAATCGTCTAAGCTTTTTGCACTTTTATTGCATATTGCTCTACTAGGTGTCTCATAAAATGCTTCTTGATAGAAGCCACATATAGAAGATATACACTCTGAAATTGTAATGTTTTGGTTTTCATCAACAAGAATATTGTTGATATTAATGTTGCCATGCATTATCCCAAGCTTGTGTAGTGCAGATAGTGTTACTGATGTTTCCTTAGCAATCTTATTAATAATGAAATTATCACTAAAGATAGTGCCAGTTTTTAATAATTTGCTTAGTGGTGTTCCAGATGGAACTCGAAATATGACGACAAGTTTTTTTGCTTTATCTGTACTAATTTCTGTAAGCCCAATTGCTTCTGGTAATAGAAGGTTAGGAATCTTGTGTTGCTTTAATAGAAAAATTTCAGCGATACGAATTGGTACATTGAGATCTTTAAAAACTATTGCGTAATAATTTGGAGATTGATCTCCATGTTTTTGAGCAGAATATGCATCGATAAAATGATTATTGATTGCTTTCATCGGTTGATTGATGTTGATTATGAAATCAGCTATCTGGTCCAAAACTTTGCTAGTTGGTATATCTTGATTTGTAAACTGCTCAGCAAAGTAAGCTTTTGCAGCAACTCGCCGTTGCTTACGCAATTTCATATATTGCTTTTGCAATAAATCTTCCATAGACTCTCCAAAGAAATAATGCTGCGTTTCATTATATACATCAAAACCTTTACTTGAGATTCTCCGCTTCCGAGAGAATCTCCACTCTAAGTAGAGATTGTGAATTGAAAATGAAATTAAATCAACATAAGCTTTAATATTCTGCTTGAGTTGATGTATACGTGCAGATGCATAAGCAAGAAATATAGCAGAATTTCGTGCTATTCACTATTATTTCTATTTTATTACTTCGGTATTTTTTTTAAGATTTCGATACTTATGCCATTATATTATCGAAGTTGAGAATTTGCTCCTTGATTTTGGGTAAATTGGCGCTTTTATATTGAGTTAGGGCGAGCAGGGCGGCTTTTGCTATCGATTCTATTTTTTCTTTGCATTTTATATCTTTATCTATTAAAAAGACGCTTGATAGATGTCTTATTGCCCAAAAACAGCGATAGAATTGTTGTAATGCCGCACGGCTCTTCTCTGATTCTATCTTTTCAAGTTCAAGTATCAAAAGATTTAGTACCTTATTCAACTCCGTTAGGTGCGTCGTAAATTCTATTGTTTGTTCTAATCCAGAGACAACGCCACTGATGGATTTGGCTAGTGATTCTTCTGCGCGTTTTATTCTTCTGATTATATATTCGAAAGCTTGTATATAGAAATCTAATGCCTCTTCTTTACTTGCACCGAATGAAAGGTATTGGCTTGTTAAGTTGCTATCGTCATGTTTTATTTTGTTAGTCTGCTCATTATTTGTATGTCTTATATCATTTAGTAAATAAAGAGCATGATGATCATATTCATGTTGCATCTGATTTCTCCTACATGACTTTGTATTTTTATAGCGATAAAGAATGTAGTGCTTAGTTAAAATTTATTAAGTGCATAAAGTGCTGCAAATTTTGTATTAGGTCTTGTTAACCAAGTTACTTATGCAAGTCTTTTTTGCCTGATTTTTAAGTATTACTTCGTTCATTATCTTTATAAATTATATACACAAGTATTAGGCGTGGCAATTAACTTGTACGCTGAAAAATCATGTACTCAAAGTCATCACATAAGCACTTTGTGACCAATGCCTAATACAGTGTTTTGATCCTCTATTTAGCTTTATAATTCATCTTTGGAATTTCCCCAAAGCTTTTTATTCATCTTCTTATTCATTTCATATGTTGTTTCTTGTTGTTTGATATAAACCATCACCTCTTTACATTTTTTATCAGCTTCTTTTTCTAATTTCTGTTGTTTTGCTTCTAATTCGGAGATCTTTTTCTGAAGCTGTTGCATTTTATTTGATATTATATTGTCTTTTGCTATAAATTGCAAATTGGAATAATCTTTAATTTTTACTGCGATTTTATCTATAATTCCCTGCTGTATCTTTACATTAGCGTGATCTTTTATCTTTCTATGGGACTTTGCATCGTTAGCGCTATGCAATTGCTCGGCAAAATTGATGTAAGAGACTTGGCATTGTATGTAATTTTGAGGTTGGTTAGCTGGGTTAAAAATGTCGATCGTAGCTAGTTGTTTATCTGGCCTTGACTGTAGGCGTGTTATTTTAAAAAGAGTATTTTTTTGAATTACATCTGCAGCGGTATTTACTTTTGCTGTTGCGACTCTTGTTGTGTCAAAAAAAAGCTTTGCTTTATCGTCGTTCATATTTTCTACTGGAGTGATTGCACCTTTAATCACTTCATCATTATCTTGTATCTCAAGCTTTGTATTGGGCTTGTCTTTCCGTATTTGTAGCTTGTATTGAGAAGTTTCTGGTACAATTTCGATCGTGATGCCATCGATCTTAAGGTTATTTATTTTTTCCACTATATTTTGCCATGTATCACCTTGTGAGACTTGAATATCATTGTTGTTTATTTGAAATATTCCTTCTTTCAATAGCTTTAAATTATTTTCTCCTGGCTTGTTAACTGCAACTGCATCTTTATAGAATGATATGCTTTCAAATAATGTTAACTGCTCCTTAAAACCTAGGGTGATTATACCTTTAGTAATTTTATCATGATCTTGGATCCAGAGCATTGTATTAGGATTATATTGCTTGATTTGTAGCTTATATCTATTAGTGTTTGGTATAATTTCGGCAGTGATACCATTGAGATTAAGATTATTTATTTTTTGCGCTATATCTGGCCATGTATCCCCTTGTGAGAGTTGAATATCCTTGTCGTTCATTTTAAATGTTCCTTCTTTCAATAAATTTGAATGATTTTCTCCCGGCTTGTTAACTGCGATTGGGTTTTTATCATCGAATAATGTGCTTTGAAATAATGGTAACTTAGTCTTAAGATTTGTATTTGCGGCATGGATTACACCTTTAGTAACTTCATGAAAATCATGTATACGAAGCTTTGTATCAAGATTGTCAAGTTGCTGGATCTTTAGCTGATATCTATGAGCGTTTGGTACAATTTCTGCAATTATGCCATTGATATTGAGGTTGTTTATTTTTTGTATTATATCTTTCCACGTATCACCTTGTAAGACTTGAATTTCCTTGTCGTTTATTTTAAATGTTCCTTCTTTTAATAGGTTTAAGTTATGTTCTTCTGGCTTGTTAACTGCTGCTGCGTTTTCATCATCGAATAATATGCTTTCAAATGATGGTAACTCAGCTTTAAAAAGGTCTCCAAGTATGTTGTCATAGTCTACAATTTCAAGATCTTGGTACTGATTTAGCTCGAGTAAAATTGCGTTATAACCATCTGATCCCATAATTTTTGCTTCAATTTCTGCTTGAGCTTCATTATTTTTACCTATTGGGTTTTTACTTTTGGGAAACACTTTGTTAATTTTCTCGGCAAGTGTAGCAAGAGAATCTCCTTCAGAGAGCTTTATATTGCGATTGTTAATTATTATGTTTCCGTCTTTTTTCACAACCGCGATATCTTTGCTTGCGACGAATTTGCTCTGTGACGATATGACTTCCAATTTGTTGAAGTCTACTTCATAGTCGATTGAATCAACTATTAATCTGCCAAAATCTACATTTTTTCTTTCGTATGACAATGGCGTATGAAAATTCTCTGAAGTTGACCTTAGTGTGAAAGCAAATAGTTCTTCTATTTTTGTGATATCATCATTTATTGCATTTTGAAAAATTTCCTCGTATATACCAAGGACTTGACATTGTGGTTTAAATTCACCTTTGTCATTTGTTTGTTCAGGTTCTGTTGCAAAAGATATCCCTATGCTATCTAATATTGATCTTGTGCGTTGTGATATTGCAAGATTGTTTGATATTTGTTTAAGTATATCGTCTCTTGCTAGTGCTCCAAGACCTTCTTTTGGAGAGTCATCATATCCGTATTTACAGATTTGACGCAATAAAGTGTTGTATTTTTCTACAAAATCTAGTGTAGCACCCAATATTTTCTTTTGATCTGGAATGATTTGGACGTGAATTGGAGATTTAGTGGTATTGTTTAACTTTATTTGTAATGCACCCCTGCTAAAAACATCTGTGATAGTGTTATGAGAGCGTTGAATGATCTGCCAATTTAGTTCTATAATAGCATTTGTTGGATGGTTTATGGTTGCTTCGTTTGTGATATATTTGGCGCTACTTGCTGAATCAATTGACGGAAACACGCTGTTTAACGACATATAATGATCTTTGATCTTTATGACTTTTTCTGGTGCTGTTCCGGTGTATGTGAGAGATATTCGGAACTTATTATCACCGCCTTGATTTTCAGTGATTTCAGCTGTCACGTTTGTTGATTCGCGTACGTTATTTATCTTATCTTGCACAGTAGTTAGCGTATCACCTTTTTCTAGTAAAATTTTCTCTCCATTTATTGTGATGTAACCTGCTGTGAATACATCAGGTTTTTGGTGATATTCGTATACTACAGGTGAGTCTTTTGACTCAAACCCAACACTGCTGGTAATACTACTATTGAATTCAAAGTTTCTAGAAAATGTATCTCCAAGACAACCGCTTTCATCCGAAAGATCCACTATAGTTTCTGCACCTGTATAGTCATTTTTCAGAAAAATTTTGTATTCATCATCGTTAACACGCATATAGCTTGCAGATACGCCAGTTACCTTGCTGTGGTAATTAATACTTTCCAATATTGTTATTACGTTGTTACCTTCTTCTAGTTTTACTAATGCATAGCTTTTGTATCCATTTACAGGATCTTCACTTTTAAATTGGTCGTTTAGTATATTATTTTTATCAATTATTTCGTATGCATTGAGAGGTCCTGGCTGTTTAGATTGTATTAATAATCTAAATTCTCCATTTTCTGAAATTATACTCGCTTTAACATTAGAGTGCGATTGATTTATTTTATTCTTCAATTTCTCTAGCGTGTCATCTTCTTTGATCAAAATCTCAATGTTATTTCCTGATTCTTTTTCATAAATATAAAACACTCCAGCTTTGATATGTTGTGCAAGTGAAGTATCTGTAATATTTGTATCTTTGCTTTTGAATGTTGCGCTTAGATGTGGAAAGTTAGGTATGCCAATTTTGAATGTACCAGGAGTGAAAATCGCTGAATCTCCTGGGTCTTTATTTTCTTTGACTAAGGGTGTTTTAGTGTTTCTGAAAGAAGATGTGCTGCTTATCTGGTGTGCAGAGGCTAGTTGATTAATTTGAAGTTTTAGATCTGGGATTGTAGCGCTATGTGCAGATATATCTGCATATTTCTCTATATCTTTGCCGTATATAGTTCTGGATGCAAATACATTATCCTCTTTTGAGTTTCCGGACTCTCTTAATTGCTGCATTACTTGATAAAGACTCGCAGTACTATCGCCGAGTTTCTGTAAGTTATCAAACTGTTCTTTATATTTTGATATGTCTTCTTGGTTTTTATCTAACTCCTGATACGTGCTTTTGGTATTTTGTAAGACGGTAGTCGTAATCTTGTTCTTGTCAAAGAATTTTGAATCAACATTTTCTGCAATTGAATCTATACAATCTTGAATTGTTGGATATTCAGCTTTTTGTTTATTTCCTAGTGGTGTTTTATACCTATTATCACCCACGCTAGCCGAAGCTAGATTGTTGGATATCCCTTTCATTTTCACTTCTCCCTACTTCATTCTTATACTTAGATATAAGCAGGCTATTTCATATAGATTAAAAGTTCAACTCTTAATAGAAGGATATATATGTTGTTCATATCCCTATGGTTATGCTCAATATAATCTTAATCTTTTTTTAATAATTCCTCTTTTCTTCAAAAAAATATTAACATATGATGAACATCATAGATCTTGTTTAAAATGATTACAGGTACGTTATATGAGTAAAGAACGGGATAACTACAAGGCTTTAAAGATGAAAAAAGCTGAGGAGAAAGAAACTGCTAGAAAAAAAGAAATGGAGAATAGGATCACGAAAGGGATTGAAGCGCTTAAATATATCATAAAAAATGACGGAAAACGCTTTCAAGGAATTCTGCAGCTCTATGTCGGTGCTTATAGTCATGATTCGAATTTTTTTGTATCAGCTTTTTGTAAAGCAGCGCTATTTATAGAGTATATATGGATTTGCTTCAGCAATTATAAGCTTTTAGATTTGAAGAATTTTATACTAAATGGTGAGTCTGGTGTTATAGAAAGAGTGGTGGCGGAGAGAAAAGTTCAAGACTTTATAGGGTCAAACAAAGAACTTGTGGCAGGCCTTGTGAAGACTACAAATGGATTAAGTAAGAAGCAAAGAGATTCGATTGTAGATTTGACAAATGCCATGCTAAAAGCCCTCCAGAATAGAGTGGAATATAACGAATTTGCTAAAATTGTCGCTGATGGTATGGAAAGAGATGGAAATCGTCTAGTGATGGTAGAGAGGTTAATGAAGTTTGCGTTGAATAAACCTGATCTCAAATCTGCAGTTATAAAAATAGCGCAAACGGCTCAATGGGATATATAGCATAAGTGACTAAGGTGCTGACAATTTAATTGTATTAAAAACAGCATCATAAAGAGTATCAAATAAATCTATAGTTTTTCTAATTTCATTTTTTATCTTAAACCAGTAATGCTCTATAGGATTTAAATCAGGAGAGTAAGTTGGTAAAAATAATATGTAACAACCCACAGATTCAATTAACTCTTTCACTTTAGGATTCTTATGGAAGTTAATGTTATCCATAACAACAGTTTGTCCAGGTTTTAATTCTTTAATTAACATCTCCCTAATATAAGCTTCAAAGACCTCTTTATTGCAATTACCCTCAAATATTACGGGAGCAATAAGATTACAATTACAAAGACCAGCTATCATACTTATTCTAGTTTTATGTTGATACACCTTTTCCCCATAGCACCTTTCTCCTAAAATACTACAACCATATCCTTTACAAGCATTATCTTCTATTCCAGATTCATCAAGATATACTATTTTATCTCTTGTGATGGTTTTTATCTTTTCAATAAATTCATGTCTTAACGGAATATCTCTTTTCGGATGAAGATGAGTTTTTTTTATAGCTATAACCAAGTTTTTTTATCGCCTGTAAGATCGTTGTAGGTGATATATTACACCACTTCTTTGCTAGTTCTTTTGATGTCATAGCAATATTTAATTCAAAAAATTCTTTAAAATCTTCTAGATTTTTGATCTTATGACTGTGACCTTTTTGATAACCACTTGCTGCTTTCAAAGAACCGTGCTTATCTTGCAGAATTTTCCACTTATAGATAGTATCACGACTCACTCTAAATAGTTTACTCACTTTAGTGATTCTTGCACCATTTTCTAATGCTTCTATTACTCTTACCCTAAGTTCTATTGGATATGCTCTTGCCATAATTTTATGCTTTTTATTTCATACTCACTTTTTATATCTTAATTCCTAACTTTTGTCAGTATCTTAGTCACTTATGCTATACGTAAAGCATTGTGGGCAACTAGTATTCTGAAAAATGTCGAGAAGTTTATTAGGGAGCACAAAGATAATGAGATGCAAGCTTTTATTAGTCAGGTTGAGTTCATTCTAATGACCAAAAAGCAGAGATGATTGCTTATAGACTCACCTTACGCAAAATTGACAAAATCAGTATAAAGGTAGTAAAAGTAAGCGAAATAAAAAAATAAAGTATGTCTAAGAAAATATTGGATATATATTCAGACTATTTAATTTGTCAAAATAAGTATGCAACAGCTACTGGTTTATCAGATTTATTGTCTGGAGATATAAGCCACGACAAGATTACAAAATATCTTAATTCTGAAGATTTAGGATCAAAAGAATTATGGTTATACATCAAGCCAGAAATTAGGAAGCATGAGCTTAACAAGGGATGTGTTTTGATATTAGATGATTCAATAGAAGAGAAACCTTATACGGATGAAAATGAGATAGTAGCATGGCATCACTCTTATGCTAAAGGAAGGCATGTAAAGGGGATAAACATTTTATCGTGCTTAGTTTCGTATGGTGACGTAGTGCTTCCGTTTGGGTACGCACTCATTCGTAAAGATGTTAGTTTTTCTGATATTGAGACAGGAAAAGTACAGCGTAAATCTAGCATTAGCAAAAACCAACATTTTCGCAATCTCATAAAACGATCAACAGAGAACAAAGTGTTGTTTGAGCATATTTTAGCCGACAATTGGTTTGGTTCTAAAGAGAATATGGAATTCATAGAATCGCTTGGTAAAAAGTTTATTATAGGTATTAAATCAAATAGAATTATTGCATTATCATGTAAAGATAAAAAATTGGGGAAGTTTCAACAAATCTCATCATTAGATATGCAGGATGGAGAATCAAAGAAGGTATGGTTGAAAGGAGTATCTTTTGAAGTTTTACTAATCAAAAAAGTTTTCATAAACGAGGACGGATCAACTGGTATTCTATACCTTGCTTCTAATGATACAGAACATGATGCTGCCTATTTGTACGAAATCTATCAAAAACGATGGAGAATTGAGGAATATCACAAATCTATCAAAGAAAATACAAGCTTTGCAAAATCTCCAACGAAAAAGATGCGATCTCAAGCAAACCATATATTTGCTTCAATCGTAGCATTTTGCAAGTTAGAAATTATAAAGGTTGCCACTGCAACCAATCATTTTGCTATTAAATATAAATTGTTAGTAGCAGCGAATATAGCATCTATGAATGAATTGATAAATTTACGCAAAAATAATGCTCTTGCGTAAGGTGAGTTATAGAGCTTTTCGTGCGATATGTAAAGATCATAATGTGCAGCAAAGGTTTTTCGCAGCATTAGAAAAAGAGAAAGGCATTTCACTAACAGAAGAAAATCTGCTGGAGATAGATAAAGCACTGAAAGAGTTTTATTCACGCAATAGTACCTCATTTTTTCAAGGACTAGCTGCGCAGATGTTCTATTTTTGAGAGTTTTCACAATTAGATAGAAGTATGATATGATCACTTTTTTAAAAACTAAAGAGTGGTTTTATGGTTTGTTGTAAGGGATGTTGCTCTGATATCTTTGTAAAGAATGGCATTGTGAGGGGTGTACAGCGTTATAAGTGCAGATCATGTTCT
This sequence comes from Candidatus Lariskella endosymbiont of Hedychridium roseum, assembly GCF_964020185.1. Taxonomy (NCBI): domain Bacteria; kingdom Pseudomonadati; phylum Pseudomonadota; class Alphaproteobacteria; order Rickettsiales; family Candidatus Midichloriaceae; genus Candidatus Lariskella; species Candidatus Lariskella endosymbiont of Hedychridium roseum. The sequence goes on from NZ_OZ026538.1 coordinate 384,483, forward strand.
AAATTTTGTTGAGGGCGATCTGGGCAAGAAGCCTCAAACAGCTGTTAAGAAAGCATTATGCGTTATGCTATATAGTTCTTGGTAATGGCTCTTTTTCTATGTTAGGCAAGATATTAGGGCATTCGCCGTCCATAATTTATCGCTGGGTAGTAGAGGCGATGGGCAAGACTCAGGAGCCAGTTGTCTCTTCGGATATTATGGAGATGGAATTCGACGAGATGTGGCATTTTATTGGTTCAAAAAAAACAAGCTTTGGATCATTAAGGCAGTTGATCGTAGTACAAGGAGAACAGTTGCCTGGGTTACAGGCAATCGTGATACTGCAACATTCCAAAAGCTCTACAAAAAGTGAGTCATCTGAAAGAATGTCATTTTTATACGGATGATTGGGATGCTTTTTCTAAAATTTTACCCAAAGAGCGTCATACAATTGGAAAGTCTGGCACAGTATGTATCGAGAGAGATAATAGCAACACGCGACATCATTTATGCCGAATGACACGGCGCACTAAAATCGTTTCTAAAAAAGAGTCAATGGTATACGGATCCATCAAGCTTTGGTGCGCTCTTACTATTACACAAATATTCAAACAATATCAAGAACAGCTCTTATCTATCTTTATGTGAAAACTCTCAAATTTTTATCTTGATATGATAAAAATTCAATGAAATAGAGTTTTGTTGCAAATTTAGCGAGTGTAGATATTACAAGCAATAATATAGTACTTCACACCTTAAAGATAATCATGTGTAAACCGCAGGTAAATGAAGAGTTGATATTATACAAGCAAGATATTTAGTAGAAAGATATATTTTATCTTGATGAGCCATTGAATTTTTCACTTTTTGCACTATCTAAAACAGTGTCATTTCACTTATATACCGTAGATAAATAAAGAGTTGATATTTATTATGTATATATAAAGTTAGCCTTCCAAAAGAGCTATGAAGAATTGTAGCGCGTGTGTATATAAAATACATAATGAGCTTTTTAAATGCGCCAATTTTGAAAAGTATGAGGAATATATAAGGCTGCGAAACCACATGTGACACAGGGTAAGATGTAGTTCTGTGGCTCGTCTGAAGCAAGATATTGTACTTTTTATATTGCAAATTGGCTGATTGTTTTGCATATTAAGGAACTTTTGCTTGCAACCTTTTATTAGCATATTGCTGGTTGTAAGTTTGAAAAATTAACAGGATTAAAATTAGGGAGAACCTGTGCAACAAGATTATTATGCTCTACTTGGAGTCAGTAGAAATTCATCTGCCGATGAGATTAAAAAAGCTTATAGAAAGCTTGCAATGCAGTATCACCCAGATCGTAATCAGGGGAACCCAGAAGCTGAAAAAAAGTTTAAAGAGCTAACAGCAGCATATGATGTATTAAAAGATGAAAATAAAAGAGCTGCTTACGATAGATATGGCTCTGCTGCGTTTGATGGCATGCAAGGACAGCCTGGAGCTGGGTTTTCAAACGACTTCTCAGATTTTGCAGACATATTTAATGGAATTTTTCAGGATTTTGGTGGAGGCCAAAGAGGATCTGGCAATAAGAGAAAAACTAAGGTACGTGGCTCAGATCTGAGATATAATCTATCTATTACTCTTGAAGAAGCTTGCTCTGGTAAGAAATACGATATTAAGTATAAGACTGCAGTACGTTGCGAGAGCTGTACAGGGAGTGGCAGCGCTGACAAAAATAATGAAAACATGTCGTGTTTAGCATGCGGAGGAAAAGGTGTAACAGTTTCACAACAAGGATTTTTTATGGTTGAAAGAACTTGTTCAACGTGTGGAGGAGCGGGTGTTGTAATTAAAAATCCGTGTAGAAGCTGTCACGGTCAAGGTAGAATTGAAAATGAGAAGAAGATTACTGTGAATATCCCAGCTGGTGTCGAAGATGGCATAAAGATCAGAGTTGCTGGAGAGGGCGAATGTGGGGTGTGTGGCGGAGCTGCAGGTGATTTATATATATTTATTAATATCTTACAACATCCTATTTTTGAGAGAAGAAAAGATGATCTTTATTGCACTGTGAGTATAAAAATGACTACCGCAGCGCTTGGTGGTGCAATTCAAGTAAAGTGTTTGGATGGTTCTTTGGTAAAAGTCGCTGTGCCACAAGGAACGCAGTTTGATACGCAGTTGAAAGTAACTGGAAAGGGCATGCCAATCTTAAAATCAAATAAATTTGGCAATATGTTTGTGCGCGTTAAAGTGGAAGTTCCTTCAAATTTGACAGCTCGCCAAAAGGAATTGCTGAAAGAATTTGACAATGAATACAAAAATGAACAGTCCGAAGATGAAGGTTTGTTTAGTAAGGTAAAGAATTTTTGGAGTGAGATAACAAACGATAAGAATGACAATAAATAAACTATTGTGTTTATAGTTTTATATATACGAAAAGCAGTATCTACAGCCAAAATAATTATTTAATAAATAAGAAAAAGCTGATGTATACCGCAAGTAAGTGAAGAGTTGGTATTAGACTTCAAAAAGAGCTAGAAGAATTAATATGCAATGTATCACGAAATATATAAGGATCATTTTCACAAGACGTCAATTTTGAAAAGTATGATGATTATATATATTGATGTGTGTACCTGATATTAAATAATATAGCTGGTGACATTTTGTCTGAAAAGCATATGGGAATTTTGCAAGATTAATGATGATAAAAAGATTGCCTAGTAGTACAGCGAGTATTTTTGCTTGCTCATTTGTCGAATTATGCGCTGGGCTCAAGTAAGTGCACGCGCGAGGATTGGAGGATTGTAAAAGCATGATTTTTTAGAGCACAAGTTAATTTCTGAATCAAATACTTTTATATATTTCAGATAAGATTGGAGTTTAGCTGCACTAGAAACACAAGCTGCCATGCGCGGGCTTAAATTTTAAAGAAAAGAACTAAACTAAAGGAGAGTTTTCACAATTAGATAGAAGTATGATACGATCACTTTTTTAAAAACTAAAGAGTGGTTTTATGGTTTGTTGTAAGGGATGTTGCTCTGATATCTTTGTAAAGAATGGCATTGTGAGGGGGTGTACAGCGTTATAAGTGCAGATCATGTTCTAAATTTTGTTGAGGGCGATCTGGGCAAGAAGCCTCAAACAGCTGTTAAGAAAGCATTATGCGTTATGCTATATAGTCTTGGTAATGGCTCTTTTTCTATGTTATGCAAGATATTATGGCATTCGCCGTCCATAATTTATCGCTGGGTAGTAGAGGTGATGGGCAAGACTCAGGAGCCAGTTGTCTCTTCGGATATTATGGAGATGGAATTCGACGAGATGTGGCATTTTATTGGTTCAAAAAAAACAAGCTTTGGATCATTAAGGCAGTTGATCGTAGTACAAGGAGAACCGTTGCCTGGGTTACAGGCAATCGTGATACTGCAACATTCCAAAAGCTCTACAACAAAGTGAGTCATCTGAAAGAATGTCATTTTTATACGGATGATTGGGATGCTTTTTCTAAAATTTTACCCAAAGAGCGTCATACAATTGGAAAGTCTGGCACAGTATGTATCGAGAGAGATAATAGCAACACGCGACATCATTTATGCCGAATGACACGGCGTACTAAAATCGTTTCTAAAAAAGAGTCAAGGGTATACGGATCCATCAAGCTTTGGTGCGCTCTTACTATTACACAAATATTCAAACAATATCAAGAACAGCTCTTATCTATCTTTATGTGAAAACTCTCAACTAAAGTATTCTGTTACTTGGGAAGTTGGTATTATATAGAAAATCATGCCAAAGTAGTCTGCACAATAACTTTACAGATAGTGCTTATAATACAGGTAATATCTTGAATATTTAATTTTACATGCTAATTCTGTATTTAATTATTGGAAAAGTTTTTGACTTGCGCTAACATTCTCAAAAATTTCTATTTGTTTTGTCTCTCTGCAGTAAGTTATGAAAGCTATTTTTATCATGATTTTGCTGTTTTAGAGCTTCATATTTAATCTAATTAAATTTCATGTCAGAAAAATTGCAAGGAGAGTCTTATAAGACGTTGCGCCCTACAGTCCCAGCACTAGAGGAAATGTTGCAGAAAACTTTGCCTGTGCTAGATCATGGGTTTGTAAGGCTTATAGACTATATGGGAGATGATGCCGCCGTTGTGCAGGCAGCACGCGTCTCTTACGGCCGCGGGACAAAAAGAGCAAATGAAGACAAAGGCTTAATAAATTATTTGATGAGGCATTCTCATACCACGCCATTTGAGATGTGTGAGATAAAATTGCACATAAAGCTTCCTATATTTATAGCACGTCAGTGGATTAGACATAGAACTGCAAGTGTGAATGAATATTCAGCGCGTTATTCTGTTTTAGATAGAGAGTTTTATATTCCAAAGCGTGAACATTTAGCAAAACAATCTTCATTAAATAAACAGGGACGCGATGCATTGCTCTCTGATCACGAAGCAAATGAAGTGCTAGAGCTTCTAAAACATGATGCAAGCATGCTATATCGCAATTATATGCGAATGCTGAATATGGATGACGCAACTGGTGAAGTCATAGATCAAGGAAGAGATGGACTTACTAGAGAACTTGCAAGGATGAATCTATCACTAAATTATTATACACAGTGGTATTGGAAGATAGATTTACATAATCTGCTGCATTTCTTGAAGCTGCGTGCTGATCCGCATGCGCAGTTTGAGATTAGAGAATATGCTGGTGTAATACTAGAACTTGTGAAGAAATGGGTGCCATACACATACGAAGCTTTCAGCAATTATAAACTCGGTGTGGCCCACATATCGGAAGCTGCGTTAAATGTGATCAGAGCTATGATTAATGGTAAGATTGTTGCTCAAGAAGAAAGCGGCATATCTAAACGTGAATGGTCAGATTTGATGGCTTTGCTTGGTAAATGAATTAACTTAACGAGAGCTGTTAGTTATGTGAATTATTTTATAATGGATAACTTATTTAAATAAGTGCAAAAATTGAGCCGTGAGCAATCTTACTAAGGTTTTTAAAATCGATGTTTTTGCAGAGTAGATATGTTCTATATTCATAGTGATTAAACATCATAAACTAAAAATAATTATCTATAAGTAACTTTTACATTTTGTTTTATGTTTTATTAATTAATATGCAAGAAAGTTTAAATGATTATTTTGGTACAAGAGAATTAGAGCTATTGCAGAAATATTCTGAACTACTGCTGCTCTGGAATAAAAAAATAAATCTTGTCTCCCGCTCTGTCTTGACATATGAAGATCTAATTCCACATATATTAGATTCTGCACTTTTGAGCAGATTTATTAAAAATAAGCATTTTAGTATAGCAGATATAGGAAGTGGAGGTGGGTTTCCTGGAATGATACTTGCAATACTCGGCTATAATTGCATATTATTTGAGAAAAATAGCAAGAAGACTGCGTTTTTATTAGAAGTCAATGGAATGATTGAAATTAATGCGCAAGTGGTCTGTGGAGATGTTAGAGATGCAAAAAGCAGTGTATTTGATGTGATAGTATCAAGAGCATTTTGTGATACTGTGATGCTGCTTGATTATACGAAACACATTGCTGGGCAAAATACTAATTATCTGCTACATAAAGGAAAGGATTGGCAGAAAGAAGTAAGTAGCCTTATGAGAGATTGGCATTTTGATCTCGAAAATTATAATAATATTCATAAGCCGAATTCTAGTATTATATCGATTTCTAATCTGCAGAAAAATAGACATGACGCGCTCTAAGATCATCGCTATTGCTAATCAAAAAGGTGGAGTGGGTAAAACCACTACTGCTGTTAATTTGTCCACTGCGCTTGCCGTGGTTGGAAGTTCTATATTACTCATAGATTTTGATCCACAGGGCAACGCTAGTACAAGCGTTGGTCTATCAAACCAGCAAAGAGATAATGATGTATATAAATTATTGTCGCATGGACTTGCAGTAGAATCTTCTATAGTAAAAACTCAGATTCCAAACCTTGATATTATTCCAGCAACTGTCGACCTTGCTGCTATAGAATCTGAAACTGCTGATCTTGATGGAAGGGAGTTTTTGCTCAAATCAAGGCTAAGGCATATGAATGCAGATTACGACTATATATTTATAGATTGCTGCCCTTCTCTTGGACTTCTGACAATGAATGCATTGGCAGCTGCTCATTCCGTACTTATTCCTTTGCAATGTGAGTTTCTTGCGCTTGAAGGACTTGCACATCTACTTAATACTGTACAACTTATAAAATCGGCAGTAAATCGTGACCTTTATATAGAGGGTGTTTTGCTAACAATGAGTGATAAGCGAAATAGGTTATCTCAACAAGTTGCAAAAGACGTAAGAGAAAAATTGAAAAAACTAGTGTATGATACTGTTATACCAAGAAACGTCAAATTGTCTGAAGCTCCTTCGCATGGAATGCCAGCCATTTTATATGATGTTGTATGCCTTGGCTCCATAGCTTATATGATGCTTGCAAAAGAATTTTTAGCTAAAAATACTTATTAATTAACTAGCATGTAGCTTAGGTAAGCACTGCAGCCCTGAAAAGAGAGCATCAAAAAGATCTGATGATTTGTCACAACATATTTTGATTACTTCTCTTTTTGTACTGCCTCTCTTGAGAAGAGAAGAATTGGTATTTAACTTACGCACATACGAAGTGAGACTTCAAAAAGCGCTAGGAAGAACTAAGGTGGCATGTATAATCAATCAATACAAGCACTGCCAGCAACGCCTATAACAAGCGATCTTTAAAAGGCGCAAATTTTGAAGTATGATTTAGTATGCATGTAGATATTAAAAATAATTTACTATAATGACAACTGAACGTAAAGTCCTTGGTAAGGGATTATCAGCATTGATTTCTACAGATGCAGCATCACTGCTGCAATTAGATGAAAGAAATCATGAGCATATGATATATATCTCTATAGATGATGTGGAGGTTAATCCATACCAGCCGAGGAGTACTATGACAAGTGATGAACTTCAGGAGTTGAGCGATTCTATCAAAGAATATGGAGTGCTTCAGCCTATTTTGGTTGCTAAAGGCAAAAATAAGAGATATTGCATAATTTCCGGCGAGAGAAGATGGAGAGCTTCTATTATTGCGGGTCTCAAGACAATACCTGTGATTTTTAAGAATTGCTCCGATCTTATGCTTTTGCAGATTGCGATCCTTGAAAATATACAGAGAGAAGATTTAACTCCAATTGAAGAAGCAAAGGCATATCAGCAATTAATAGATCAATTTGGTTATACACAAGATCTGCTTGCAGAGAAGCTGAACAAAAGCAGAAGTCATATAGCAAATATGATAAGACTACTAAGGCTTCCTCAAGAAGTGCAAGGATGGGTCGATCAAAATCAGATTTCTGTCGGGCATGCAAAAGCTATATTCACAAGCGATGAGCCTGTAGAATTCGCAAAGCAGGTTATAGACCGTGGACTTAACGTGCGGGAGACCGAGCAACTTGCAAGAGCAAAAAAAGTTAAGAAAGATTCTATAACTGTGACTCGTATTAAATCTTCTGAGAATATTGGAAACGCTCCTGAAGAAAAAGATCTAGATTTACTATCACTGGAGGAGAAAATGTCCAATAATCTTGGTTGCAAAACTGAGATAAAGTTAAGTGGTTCTTCTGGCTCAATCACACTATCATTTAAAACATTGGAAGAATTTGACATATTGGTTTATGCTCTCTGTAGGCAAATTTCTGATATGTCTTAATGTGTCTGTCCGTCAAAAATCTCTTTTGCTTCTCGCAAATCAATTTTTGCGGAAAGTTAAATGTGTAAAAATTAGCTTGGGGAAGGCCATGCACTAATTTTCGGATATATAATTTCTAATACTTGCAAATATTACTTAATAAAATCCATAAGGTTTTTGGCAATTTTGCCACTTTTTCTGCTGGATTTTGCCTGCATCATAATTACTTGTAGGCCAGGATAAATCCTTGGGCTTCTTAGAATTATGACGCAGGCAACTTTTTATTTAAGTGCAGCTTTATAGCTATATACTTTGGTTTAATATAAAATTTAGCTGCACTTAAGGGACACATTATATATTATTAGCAATAGACCTCTTGCATAACCTCATTCTGAGGTAGAAATTCTTATAGAGTAGATTTTTGCAAAACGTCACCAAACAATGATCCACGTGAGTGTTTTTATGTTTTAGTGACAATCAAATCACAGTTTGGAACAGGTTATGCAAGAGGTCTAATATACATACTTTCCTTCTTGTGATTTATGTTTTTGAAATGCGCTGATAACCGGTTTTATTTTGAAGGTTATGTCCTTGTATTGCTGCATTATCAATTTTTACTCAAGCGGGATTTTGATTAAATACTAATTTAACAAGGGGAATTCGGCCAATGCCAAAGATTGTGGTGGATGGGGTAGATATAGAAGTAGAAAATGGTACTACTGTTATTCAAGCATGTGAAATGCTTGGTATAGAGATTCCAAGATTTTGTTACCACGAAAGACTGGCGATAGCAGGAAATTGTAGGATGTGCCTTGTTGAGGTTGAAAAGTCTCCGAAGCCTGTGGCCAGCTGTGCTCATCCTATATCAGATGGGATGGTTGTGCACACAAACACTCCACTCGTGAGAAAAGCACGAGAAGGTGTAATGGAATTTTTACTTATAAACCATCCGCTAGATTGTCCAATATGTGATCAAGGTGGAGAGTGTGATCTTCAAGATCAGGCCATAAAATATGGAAGAGGCGTCAGTAGATATAATGAATGTAAGAGAGTCGTAGAAGATAAAAACATAGGTCCATTGATCACTACACATATGACAAGGTGCATACATTGCACTAGGTGCATCAGGTTTTTAGAAGATGTCGCAGGAACGCAAGAGCTTGGAGCGCTTGGTAGAGGTGAGCATATGAAAATCTCTACATGTATCGAGAAATCCATAACGTCAGAGTTATCTGGAAACATCATAGATCTTTGCCCTGTCGGTGCACTAACGTCAAAGCCATACGAATTTAAAGCAAGAAGCTGGGAGCTTCGCAATACAGAAACTATAGATGTGATGGATGCAGTTGGCTCAAATATTAGAGTTGACTCAAGAGGTAGCGAAGTAATGAGAGTTTTGCCAAGACTAAACGAAGATATCAATGAAGAATGGATTTCTGACAAAACCAGATTCTCATATGATGGGCTGAAGTATCAAAGGCTTGACACACCTATGATAAGGGAAGCTGGAGGTAAGTTTAAAACAGTATCATGGCTTGAAGCTTATCAGGCGATTGGCGCTGCAATTTCTGCTTCGTCTCCTGACAAGATTGCTGCGATCGCAGGAGATTTGATAGATGTTGAAACAATGCTCCTCACTAAAGAATTATTAACAAAAATAGGCAGCTATAATTTTGATTGCAGGCAGGATGGAAGTCTTCTTGGAAATCAGGTGCGTGCATTATATACTTTTAATACTACGATTGCAGGGATAGAAGATGCTGATGCGTGTTTGATAGTTGGCAGCAATCCAAGACATGAAGCGACTATACTGAATGCACGTCTTAGGAAGGCATGCATATATAATGGCATGAAGGTTGCATTGATCGGAGAGCAAGTTGATTTAACGTATAGATATAAGCATCTAGGTGTAAACCCATGGATCTTAAAACAGATAGCAGATGCCGAACATGATTATTTTGCTGACTTAAAGAATGCAAAGAATCCGATGATTATAATCGGATCAGGTATTTTGGCTCGCCCTGATTATGAAGTATTCATACATTACGCAAGAGTTATTGCCGAAAATACTGGAATGGTGCGCGAAGATTGGAATGGATTAAATATTTTGCAGCGTGCTGCGTCAAGAGTTGGTGGTTTAGATATAGGTTTTTTACCAGGTTCTGGTGCTTTAAGTACAAAGCAGATTATGACAGATGCAAATATAATCATGTTGCTTGGCGCGGATGAATTAGATTTTAGTACAGTGAAAGAAGATGCTTTTATAATATATCAAGGACATCACGGTGATTTAGGAGCGCATAGAGCAAATGTGATACTTCCTGGCGCTGCTTATACTGAGAAGGATGCAACATATGTGAACCTTGAGGGAAGAGCTCAAAGAACTCGTATTGCTTCATATCCACCAAACCATGCCAAGGCTGATTGGGAAATAATTAATGATTTAGCAAAATTTTTAGGCCATGACTTACAATATACTTCAATTCAAGATGTGAGAAAGAAGATGTGCTCCATCTCAACTGTTTTTGATAATGTTGGATGTATAGTGAAGAATGAAATGAATATGGAAGCTGTAAAAAAAGTTAGAGAATTTCAGAGTGATGTGATAGAAAACCCTATTCACAATTATTTTATGACTAATTCCGTCTCTAGACATTCTAAGACAATGCTTGAATGTTCAAAAATTTCTTCAGGAGTAGAGAGTTAATTTGTATTATGTGATCTTGAAATGGATAAAAATATACGCAAGCTGATCGCTCAGAATAAGAGAGCTCGTTACGATTATTTTATAGAGCAAACAATGGAGGCTGGAATCGTACTTACTGGCACGGAGGTGAAGTCATTGCGCAATGGTAAAGTCAGCATATCAGAATCTCACGCGACGCAGATGGGGGGTGAGATCTATCTTTTAAATGCGCATATTCCTGAATATACCGAGGGCAACAGGTTTAATCATTACCCACTGCGCCCAAGAAAGCTATTATTGCATGCAAGTGAGATTAAGAAGTTCATAGGCCTCATTAAGAAAAAAGGTGTTACCCTTGTCCCTCTCAACATTTATTTTAACCATAGAAACCGAGCAAAAGTATCTCTAGGAGTTGCAGTTGGGAAAAAGCAACATGATAAACGTGAAACAATCAAGCAAAGAGATTGGGAAAGAGAGAAAGCACGCCAGAAGAGAATTGATGCCAATTCTTGAATAGAGTTTGATCAGTAGATTCGCATAATTTAGAAATAACTTCTAATTCATAAGCATAATTTAGCGCGAGTTGCCAATTAATATTAAGCATCTAAGCTACTAATTACCGGCAATGCGGATCAATAGATCGTTCATAAAATCATCAAAAACAGTACCTTGATGCAAAAACCTTTTTCATATGTTATTTTTGTTTATTTGCAAAACCCTCAAGCAACATATAGGGCCCTAAAATCTGCCACACAGCAAGCAATTAATTGGCAACTCGCATTAATTTATGTGAAGGTTTAGATTCGATTAAGGATTCGCGGCAGATTAGATTCAGAAAAGGTAACTCATGTAACACTTGTGTTTTACTGTACTTTTCTATAGCCATTCTGTTTTCAAGATTTGGCTCTCCGTTCATAATCACACCAAGAATTGGAATCTTGCGCGCGCGCAGTGCATTGATAGTGAGACAAGTGTGGTTAATGGTTCCAATAGTTGTTCTAGAAACAACTATAACTTGAGCTTTGAGTTTTGTTATAAGATCTATTATTAAGTCATTTTCATTCAGAGGAACCATCACGCCTCCAGCTCCTTCTATGAGCAAACGATTACAATCTGGAATATTTTCTAAAATATTATCTAAATTAATTTTAATATTTTCAGAACGTGCTGCTAAATGTGGAGAAGCTGCAGCTTTCAGTGTATATGCTTCAGTATACGTAAAAATTCCTATGCTTTTTATAATATCGCTATCAAGACTTTCACTAGATCCAGATTGTATAGGCTTCCAGTAAGAAAACCCAAAATGAAGACAAAGCCAAGCAGATACAAGTGTCTTGCCAACATTTGTATCTGTTCCTGTGATAAATATTCTCATGTTTATGAAATGCTTGAATGATTTCTTTTAACAGCAATTGAAGATAATTCAAGTTCAAAATATAGAAAGACTCTTTAAAAAGGAATCTAATATCAGAGCTGCAGCAAATTTATCATCTATAGAGTTGCGTTTTTTCCTGCTAAGTTGAGTTTCACTTAAAAGCTTATCTGCAGCTTTGGTAGACAGTCTTTCATCATATAAAGCGACTGGCATTTTGAAAAATTCTTTTAAAGCACTAGCAAATGAAATGATATATTCCGATTGTTGGCCAAGTGTTCCATTCATCTGGCGAGGCAATCCTAGAACAAATCCAATCACTTTTTCTGGGCTTGTTGAGCTTATTATACTATTTATCTCAATAAGATCTTCTTCAATCGCAAAGTGACGCTTCATCACCATGAGTGGCAGAACAACATTAATAGAAATGTTACACTTAGCAATTCCTATTTTTTTCTGTCCAACATCGAGTCCTAAAATCACAGAGTTTTGATTGTATTTTATAAGATCAGTAAACTCTGCACGTTGCACAGAATCTTGGTGAAATAGCGCTATCATATCGGAATCTTGCATGCTGGGTACTTTTGAAAAATTATCGTATATACTTGTCATATTTTTCAAAATTGGCGTCGTTAAAATATATAATAAATACCAATTCTTCATTTACCTGCAGTATATGGCACTGCTGGCAAAGCCACTTGCGCAAACTCCTTTGAACTGATTTTCCATATTATACCAAATCCCCCAAATAACAGAACACTTTAGCAGCGTCTTTTCTTTAAAATTTAAGCGCGCCCAGGACCTTGACTTTGTTACAAAAGAAGCAACGAGATGCGTATCTTATGTTTATCTGCTAAATAGATCAGCTAAAGAACGAATAAAGCTGGTGAATAAATGGCAGATCAATATAAGATACACAACTGGTTGGAATATAACACAAATTTAGAAAATAGATGTAACATTTATTTTTTATTTGAATTATATCATCTACCCAGCCATTCTTCATCTCTACTGATATGTGAATACAGCTCTCTCTCATAACTTTTGATAGTAGACATAGAGGGAAATATAACAGCATCATGTGTAAAAAATTTATTTATTAACTTTGTCAGTGCATCATAAGTGGATGGAAAATCGCATGTAATTATCCTCTCATTTAAAATAGATTTTCTATGCAGTGAGATATAATAAAGATCCACGTCTTTTTTCTGTACTAGCTGCTTTTTTATACCAAAGGCATCGCCATATAAATATATGAGACCCTCTATAAGAAGCTGAGGTGCTACCCCTCTTTTTATTTCACTAGAGCTTGGTATGTTGCCTGTTTTATAGTCAATTATTTTTACATCTCCGTTTTTTAGCAAATCAACTCTATCTGCTATTGCAGTAACACAGACCAATTTTCCTTCATCTGTTAAAAACTTTATCGTACCTTTTACTTCTGTGATACTCTGCTTTATAGAATTTAGATTTTTTTCTTTGTAACACAAGAATAGATCAGCAACTTGATTTATGTAGTCTTTGAAGAAATATTCCAGCACTTGCTGCTTAAGTTGGTCATTTGTGCAAGCACCAAATTTGCTGTAAAAAAGGGACACAAGATTATCTACTGACGATATGTCTTTCTCTACAGCATTGGACAGTAGATCGTGTAAAATAATCCCAAAACGCTTTTTTGATATACCAGGAGTTGGTATTGGTTCTAATGGTTTTAATTTTAACACATCATGCACATAGTATAAGTAAGGACTTTTCATCAATCGTTCTATACCACTGACAGATATTTTACTTGGCATAATTTCATTCACATCAATATTAAGAAACGATGTGCAACTCGAAGCAAGTGCTGCAATTTTAAAAATTGGCCTTTTAGCACTATGTCTTGGAATTCTTGAATATTCTGCTCTGACTTTGCTATGATATATCAGATCATCTAAATTAATTTTCTTCATGAGTCTTATATACGCAATTAAGCGATCAATAAATCTTGAAGCTTGTAACACACCGCTTTTTCTTGATTTGGAATAAGAAAATAAGACTCGTTTTTGTGCAAGCAAGTGTGCAAAATCAAAAGCTGCATATCCAATTTCTACATCTTTCATTATAATATTGTCATTCTTCTTTGCTCTCACTTCTTGCGATATATATCCGTGATCTATGAGATAACTGGGAAAAAAGGATTCTTGCATCCCCGCTGCTACCACAAAATCAAATTTTAAAAACCTTGCCTCCATTGGAGTCAAAATTTCAACACAATGCTCAGTTTTTTCACATTTACGCAATTCTAGATTTTTCAATAGAGACTTTAATAGCTCATTATAATCCTCTTTAAATAATAAGTTGCAAGTAACAACAGGATTTGATGTAGTGCTGTGCACTAATTCTTCCAAAATATAAAAGTGCTGAGATTCACGAGCTTGAGGGTGTATCAAATGACAAAATGTTTCAAAATGAGCAACGAGAACTTGATTAAAAGATGACGTTTTTTGCATCACATCTTTAAAGTGCATTATTCTTTCGTAATAGTTCCTTAGTGGTTCTATATCGCAAGACAAATTATTTTTACTAGAAAGTTTGAAATATAAATCTATATTTTGTGTATATTCAGAATGACGTATGATTCTTTTTTCAAACATATATACACTTTCTCGAAGCTCCTCAAATACTATAGAAGATGGATGTTTGAACAATGATAACCAAATCTTAAAGTCAGAACTGCCCTCAGTGGCAGCTTTCAGTATTAATATAAAAAGCTGTATTATATGTGATTGTTCATGCTGCATTGGTGTTGAGTCATCATAGCGAATCACATGCGCATCAAGCAGTGCAGAGACAATTTTTATTACCTCTCTGTTATTTGTTATAATAGCAATCCTTGCATTTTCATCTTCTTGCATCGCAATTTGTACTGCATTACAGATGATTTTTGCTTCCTCAATTTGACTTTTTGCTTCTACTATTTCAACATGATCTAGAGCAGAAACATACTCATGCTGTATTGTCTCTATCAAGTTTCCCATAAGTTCAGGTGGATAGAGTATCTGTGATATGAAAAGCTCTAATATATTATGAAATCCTTGGTCTTGCACTTCGCAAGCAACATCTAGTACATCATCTTTATTATTTATAAGAGCGCTTAAATGGTTAACAATATGCCATGTGTAATGTTTTTGATGAACATTCATCGTGCTGAATTTTGCAAAATGACAACTGCCTTGAGTGTCTAATTTGCCAGACAAAAAACTACTTTGTGAATCGCTAACATCAAAATCTAATGATTGCTGTGATGTGTTGGGTTTTATTCGATTTGTATGAAATTCTTGGTTTGTTTTCGCAATACTATTACTTGGCATGCCTTGAATAAATATATATGAGTTCTCAAGCTTAGATATAGCTTTTACAATTTGTTTAATGTATGTAGTATTATTTGCTGGTAGCAAAGCAAATATAGTTTTTTTCTTGTAAATGCTGAGTATCTTTTCTATGCGCTGTGCTGCTATGACTTGTCTTTGTTGTTCTGTAACGACTCCATCTGTTTCTCCACGTTGCTTTAAATTCTCTATTAAGTAACTCAATAGCTGTTCTTTATCACTACCAGATTTTAATAATTCAATATCATATTGATTATGATAATATTCAGATAACGCCCTTGTAATTTCTGCTAATTCTGATTCTTTAAATTTCAATTGATCTTTTGATTCATATGTTTTGAGGCGACAGTTTTCACCTTCCTTATTTATGTAAGCAATATAATCTGTGTAAATAGCGAAGTTTAGTTGTGATTTTTGGAATGTATTGGGTAGTTGCAGTAATTCTAATTCACTTAACTTCTCTTCTCTGCTTATAAGTTCTAACATATTATCCGCAAGATCTGAGTACGAAAGTATAGAAGGCAAGATGCTTAAATTACCTTGTGTTCTTATGAATTCATGGAATTCTCTGATAGATCTATGATTTGGCAGAATAACCAAATAATCTGATAGTGCAAGTTTGGAGTATAGTTTAGATGAATATGCTATATAGGACGCGTTTTTTGCTGCTATATTCTCTATTTGAGAAAGTAATATATTGAAAACATTGCGTGTAAAGGGAATACTCAAAAATTTAGCCATTCTTTGTTAGTCACTACTTATTTGTTAATACGAATTGCTGTTTAATAGCACGAGTATATGACAACTCGGGTAATTTTAGAATATTTGATATAAGTATGAAGGCAGTTTGGATAATTTTGAACTACAAAGTTAGCAACCTACACAAATATGGCACTGCCTTCACAAGTGCAGGCGCGAAGATTTTAATAGCATGATTTTTGAGAATACCAGTTAATTTCCGAATCAAATATATTTACAAAGAAATGAACGAAGTAATACTTTAAAAATCAGACCAAAAAGATCTGCTTAAGTGGCTTCGCTAGCAGTGTCATAGTAACATATCTTAATAATTATACTATTTTTGTGAGCGGCTCTAATCTGTTGCTGCCTGCAATCAATCTATGGTAGCACGCATTATGTATTTATTAAAAGCTGATATAATCGGCTATTATCTTCCGAAATTGGTTGTCAAAAACTATTTTTCAAGATTAGTATGTAACTTTAGCTTACAAAATATTAATCTTTGATAATGACATGCTTAATAACCTGAAAGCAAGAGTAGTGGAATATATATCTTTAACAAAAGATATTGTGAGTCGTATTAGCATAGGAAAGTTAAATAAAGAGTTACTTGATATGTGGTATACGTATGCTGATAAATTAAAAAATTTAGCAGAGACGAATTTTAAGCTAGGAGTATATCACTTTGAGCGAGGATATTTAAATGATGCGATATTTAGATTTAAACTTTTGAAAATATTTTGTGATAAATATCCTGCGTCTAATTATTATCTTGCAAGATGCTATATAGAAAAATTCAAATATGAAAGAGCAGCTATTTTTTTATCGCATTATTTTGCATCCGGTGATTCTGCATTTGCTGGTGAAAGTAAATATTGCAAAAAACTCATATCAAATGAACTTGGATCGATCGTAAGCTTGCCAGGTAGTATAGTTGCACATAATTTAGACAAGCTAGCATATAATTATGTAGAAAATAGTAAAGTTTCGCCTGTTGATTGCTCTTTGAGTGAATTTGAAATTCTTGAGAATATAGTAAAGGTATCAGAGAAACCATTTGGTAACAATATATTGCATATAGGTTCAAAATTGGGAAGAGTTGGCAGACTTTGTCGCAGTGAAAGAATCGCAGATGTGATAAATGGTATTGAAGTCTCTAAAGCTATGTGTAAGATTGCAGCCACAATGATGCATGAAAACGTTAGAATATATACGCATATATGCCTTTCTAGGAGTTTTGAAGATTATTTTAAGAGCCTCGCATTATACTCTGGCGTTCAATATGATATAGTTATTTTATCTGATATTCTTTCTTACTTACTTGATGTTGAATCTGTACTTTCATCTTTAAATCCTTTACTGCATAGTAAAAGTCTTGTATTGATAAGCTTCGAAAAATCTAGTGGCAAAACTCCAGTTTTTATCAGACAAACTGAAAGATTTACACATAATGCTCAAAGCATTAAAAGCATTGCGGAAGGAAATGGTCTTACATTATTGGATGAAAGTGAAAACAAAGTATCTGGCAGTCAAAAAATTGGTATCATGGTGTTTGCAAAAGCTTGATCGAGTTTGGTGATAAGGTGTAAAGAAGATTGAAAAGCGGATGAATTTTAAAGAGTCGCCTGTGTCATAACTCTAATGAGTCTTTCCGTTAAAAATTGATTTGCTACGCAAATAAATTTTTGCGGAAAATTAAATGTACAAAATTTAGCCTTGAGCTCTGACTTGCGTTAATTTTTGTACTTATGATTTGTCCTATACTTGAAATACTACTTTAGGCACCACCAACAAAATCAATAAGGTTTTTGGCAATTTTGCCACTTTGTTTGCTGGATTTTCAGTGTGCCATAGTTGCTTGCAGGCCAAGATAAGTCCTGCACTCCTTAGAGTTATGATAGACAGACTAGAGAGGCTCTGTATAAACTGCAATTGCATAGCGTTTTTTTCCTGCAAGAAGCACTATCTTCCCATTAAGAAAATCAACTATACTAACTTGCTGACTTGGATCTTGGATTACTTTATTATTATACTTTGCGCCGCCACCTATAATAAGTTTCTTTGCTGCACTATTAGATTCTGCAAGTCCAGTCATGACAAAAAGCTGAAGGAACTTTATTCCAGATTCTATATCTTGTTTTGAAATATTAATCTTTGGAAGATCATCGATTGATAGCTCGGCACTACGCTCAAAAGCTTTGCTTGCAGTGCTAAAGGCCTTTTCTGAAGCTTCTTCTCCATGACAAAGCTTTGTTGCTTCATTTGCAAGGATAATTTTTGCATCATTAATTTCTGCGCCTTTGAGCTTTGATAGCCTCTCGATCTCTTGTTCGTCTAATTCTGTAAAAAGCCTTAAAAATCTTATAACATCAGTGTCTTCCGTATTGCGCCAGAATTGCCAATAATCATATGGAGACTTCATGCTAGAGTTCAGCCAAACTGCACCGCTTGCGCTTTTCCCCATTTTAGCGCCTGATGCCATTGTAATTAAAGGACAAGTAAGACAAAATAGTTCCTTATCTATTACCTTGTGCGCAAGCCAGACGCCATTTACTATATTTCCCCATTGGTCTGAACCACCTACTTGTAACCTACAGCCAAATCTTTTATATAGCTCTAAAAAATCATATGCTTGCAAAAGCATATAGTTAAATTCTAAAAAGCTGAGGCTTTGTTCTGCATCTAAGCGTGATTTAACGCTTTCAAAGGTAAGCATTTTATTTACTGAAAAATGCCTACCATAATCACGTAGAAATTCTAAATATTTGATCTCACAAAGCCAATCATTGTTGTCTACAAAATGAGCTTTATCAAAGTTTATGAAGCGTTTAAATACAGTGGAAATTGATTCTTTATTTTCCTGAATAGTCTCATATGAGAGCATAGTCCTTGCATCACTTTTGCCAGATGGATCCCCTATCATGGTTGTTGCGCCTCCAACTAGCACTATTGGAGTATGCCCTAGTTTTTGAAACCATCTTAGAATCATAATGTTCACAAGATTTCCAACGTGCAAGGATTTTGCTGTACAATCGAATCCGCAATAAAGCACAACTTCTGAGTTATGTGCCAAATTGTCTAGGTCTTGTATATTTGTATTTTGGTACAAGAAACCGCGAGTTTGCAAAATTCTTAGTATTTCAGATTTCATTTCATACTCTCTTTGAAAGCGATATAGCAATTTTAGTAGCAGTTTTTACGCCAAACATAAAAATATTCACTCCAACAGAATTGGATTGTGCAGTCGAATGAACATATTCAAGCCCTCTGCTCTTATGTTCTATTTCTTCATTACGAAATTGTGTTATTTTCTGCAACAATTTCTCTTCACCAGGAACTTTGGAGAGTAACTTCTGCTGTTTATAGTAGTGATCATCTATAACTTCTTCGACAGCTGCAGTACATGCCATCGCATATTTATCTCCTAGAAGTCCAGAGATTTTTCCAAGTGCAAAACCTAAAAAATGCCAAGCTGGAGAAAGAAAAGTTGGCCTTACTCGTTTTTGTTTTGCAAGATTCTCAAAATAAGCCAGGTGTATAAGTTCTTGTTCATACATATGACGTATTTCATCATAACATTTAGAGTTTTTTAATGCATGCATTTGTCCTTCGTATATACGTTTTGCACCATATTCTCCAGCATGATTTACTCTTACCACACTATCATACTCTGCTTTTGAGATATGGACTTGCCTCTTCTTTGCTGCATTTTGTATAGAGTTTTGCATTTTAAAGACCAAAATTAATCATTCAATTACTTATTATATGCGGGTTACAAATTATTTTATCAATTGGCAACTTTTCTAAATGTTTCAAAAATTGAGTCAGGAATGAACTTCTTAAAGTTTTTAAAATATGAAATTCAACTATTTTTGCATGGTAGAAGTGCCAAAATGTCATATATCTCTGGTAAATGAAGCGTTGTTATTTACATACGAAGTTAGACTTCAAAAAAGAGCTAGTGCGCATGTCTATAAAATCAATAGAACTCTTGCATAACCTCATTCTGAGGTAGAAATTCTTATAGAGTAGATTTTTGCAAAACGTCACCAAACAATGATCCACGTGAGTGTTTTTATGTTTTAGTGACAATCAAATCACAGTTTGGAACAGGTTATGCAAGAGGTCTAATATATAAGGAGCATTCTGTACAACACTCAATTTTAAAAAGTGTGGCGAGTATATGATGCACCTCTTTGTATAACACTGCCGGCAGTAATATTACAGAAAATCTGCCATATACTAAAGTTATTAATCAGCAACTAAAGGTTATTATATGCCTGCCACCTGGAAAAGTCGCAAATAACTAATAGACTTCTTCTTCAAACTTGTTTCAGTTTAGGCAAGTGCAAGGAGTATGCGAAAGCGCGAGGAAGCCCAAGTGTCCAAGAATTACATGAACTTCCCTGAATGCTAAGGATGCAACACGAGCAATTGGCCGCTAGAACAAGTTTGAAGAAGAAGTCTAATGCATCATAATAAGATTTTAACACGTAGCATTATCAAGAAGTCGATTTTCTACGGCAAGTGCAGCTACAAACTCCCTTAGCTCCTGCCTTGCAGCTATAACTGAATGCGTAAGCTTTATTTTATCTGTAATACCTATATCATGTAAAGTAAGCCCACTTAGGAAAAGTTCTTTAAAGATTACTCTATCTCCAAAACCTCGCACTACTCTAAAACCAAACTTCTTTGATAACTTTCCGATAGCAACTTCTATATTTTTTTTGTTATTTGTATCAAGTGACGAAATTCTATTTCTCACTACAACCCAGTCTACCTCTTTTTTATCCCTAGCTGCACGCTTTATTTTTTGCTCCCATACCATAGCACTATATACTCCAGGCTTTACTACATTTAGTGCACTTGGTTCACATCTTCCAAGCAAATCAATATCTACAAAACTATCATTGATAGGAGTCACTATAATATCAGCGTAAGAGTGTGCCGCTCTACTTAGTTCTGTATCACTTCCTGGAGTATCTATGATGATAAAGTCGCAAGCTGTGTCATATATTGATATCATACCAGAGATAGTTTCATCATATGTCAAATCTGATGTCTCAAGCTTTATACATATAGGCATTGCAAGTGCAAGATTATTGCTTTTTACCGTAGTTGCTCTATTTTCTATGTATGTAGATAGAGATTTTTGTCTGATATCTAAATCAAGCGCAGCTACATTATATCCCATCTTAAGCAACGTCACTGCTGTATGCATAGCTGACGTAGTCTTGCCTGATCCACCCTTTTCATTCCCAAACACAATGACTTTAGCCATTTATACCTTTAATCCCTCAAAATAACTTGGCAAATTTTCAAATTTCACTATCTGCTCAATACCAGTTGTCATATTCTTTACTATGCAGTTTTTTTCTGTCAGTTCACTATCGCCAAAAATAATAACAAAATCTGCTCCTCTCTTATTCGCTTTTTGCATGCGTTTCTTGAGGCTGAGTCCATAGTCTATATAAACTGGTAGCTCAAATGATCTCAGTGAGTGGATAAGCTTGATTGAATATTCTTCAGCATCTTCTCCAATAGGAATGATTGGGATTCCCAATTTCTTATTTGCTATATCCACTCTTGTTTCCAGAAGCGCAGCAAGTCTCTCAACTCCAAGAGCAAAACCAATTGCAGGAACACAAGAGCCGCCCATGGCACTGACTAATTCATCATATCTGCCGCCGGCAATGACAGTTCCCTGACTACCTAAGTTATCTGTTATGATCTCAAAAACTACTCCAGTGTAGTAATCTAATCCCCTAACAAGCTTGTGGTTTTGCTTATATTTTATTCCGATATCATGTAGATATGATAGCAAACGCTCGTATTTACTTCTAACCTCTTTTGATAAAAAATCAATTATTTTTGGCACTCCATTTAATATCTCCTGATCAGTCTTATCTTTGCTATCCAAAATTCTTAGCGGATTTCGCTCAAGACGTATTTTACTTTCATGTGATAGGCTGGTTTTATAACATCCCAAATAATCCTTGATAGCGAGTTCATACTTTTTTCTGGATTCTATATCTCCCATAGAATTGATGTTTAGCTCTGTTGTGTCGCAAATTCCAAGTGCTTCGATTATAGAATCGGCCATAGCTATTGTCTCAACGTCTGAAGCTATGGAATCTGAGCCAAAAAATTCGTAACTGACTTGATTAAATTGCCTATATCTTGCTTTTTGAGGTCTTTCATGTCTGAAGAGTGGACCTGCCGAAAATAATTTAAGTGGCAGATCTTGCAATAAGTTATTCGATATTGCAGCTCTCACTATTGGAGCTGTTAATTCTGGCCTTAGCGTTATACTTGTTTTATCTCTGTCAAGAAAAGTGTAGGTTTCTTTTGATACTATATCAGATGTATCTCCGAGTGTCCTGAAAAACACGTTTGAATTTTCGAAGATGGGCGTAATAATCTCTTGATATCCAAAAATGCGGGCTTTGCATCGTGCAACGTCGATAACCTGGTTCATTATCTCAAGATTTTTCCCAAATATATCTTGCGTTCCTCTAATAGATTGCAAATTTTTTTCGCTCATTTTGCTACTTTATTGTATTATTTTTAATAAGCTTGTATCATCTAATCGTTAGAATAGCGATTCCTAATATACTAATTCTGCAATATATTTATTGTGGTTTTTAGAATTTGCAAGTATTCTATTGACCACATAAATCAATTTGATGTATTAGGAACGTTAGCGATTTTTATTTAAATGGAGAAATTATCATTATGTTAGCGACATTTTTGCAATACCTTCATGCAGCGCCTATAGCGTTTATAGTGTTCATAGTGACTGCTGCTGTTACACATAGTAAAGTTGTTGAGAGAGTAGGCTCAGAAGTAATTATGGCTCTCTTACTTGTTCTTGCATCGCTTGGACTTGGTGCTGGGCATTTCATACATGAAAATGGCTTTGCACACATTGAGTTGTTTGATCCTTGTTACGGCTATGTTGTTACCTTAGTTGGTGTGGCTTTTAAACTAGTTAGAAGTAAGCTTGTTACTAAAGCTCTCTAATTTGTATTGGATCTTTTGTAGCAGTATGTAGTAGTGCATGCTGCTTGCTCTTTTGTTTCGGCCATTCCATAGTCGCCTATGTCATAACTCTAAGAAGTGTGGTATGTGTTTTGGCTGCAAGCAATTATGATTCACCGAAAGTCCAACAGGAAAAGTGGAAAAATAGCCAAAAACCTTATGGATTTTTTCTAAACACTGACAGCAGTGCTTTAAGTAATAACTTGCAAGTATCGGACAAATTATACCAATTCCCACAAATAACAGCATATATTTGCTGCGTATTTTTTAAAGAAAAGACGAAGCTAAAGTATTCTTTTATTTTAGGGAGTTGATATTGATATCCGAAAATTAGCGCGGGGCCGCATCTTTAAGCTAATTTTGTACATTGCACTTTCCGCGAAAATTTATTTGCATAGCAAATAAATTTTTGACGTACAGACTTCATAGCCTTTGTATGCCTTTTTATTTTTTTGGTGTCGTATGTCTAGTTATGTTCAGATCTTTCGCGAAGCCGTTGAAAAAGTAAAAGTGGAGGATAGGTATAGAGTTTTCTTTGAGCTTGAGCATATATGTGGAGCATTCCCTGTTGTATATAGTCCGAAACTTAAAAGGAATGTGACTGTTTGGTGTAGTAATGATTATCTTGGTATGAGCAAACATCCAGTTATAGTAGAAGCTATGGTTGATGCTGCTAAATCAGCAGGAGCAGGAGCAGGTGGGACGAGAAATATTTCCGGTACGCATAGTTATATAGTGGAGCTTGAAGAGGAGATTGCTTCCCTTCATAGAAAGGAAGCTGCACTTGTATTTACATCTGGATATATAGCAAATCAATCTACTCTTTCTGTGCTTGCAAAGATAATGCCAGATTGTGTGATTTTTTCAGATAGTGACAATCACGCTTCTATCATACATGGTATAAAGGAAAGTAGGCTCCAAAAACATGTCTTTAAACACAATGACACCGGTGATCTTGAAAGACTCCTTGCACTTTACCCGAAAGAAAGACATAAAATAATAGTTTTTGAATCAGTATACTCTATGAGTGGTAGTGTTTCGCCGCTATCTACCATATGTGATCTTGCAGAAAAATATAATGCTATGACTTATATAGATGAGGTGCATTCTGTAGGTCTTTACGGTGAGCAGGGCGCTGGCTTTTGTGCTGAACTCGGTCTTGCAGATAGGGTAGATATAATACAAGGAACTTTAGCTAAAGCGTTTGGTGTCATCGGAGGATATATATCAGGAAAATTTGATATGATTGATGCTATTAGGAGTTATGCGCCTGGTTTTATATTTACCACTACTCTTCCACCTTCAGTTGCTGCAGCTGCTCTTGCAAGTATAAGGTATTTAAGAAGAGATGAACATGAACGCAACGAACATAAAAGCACTATTAGGAGTGTGAAAGAAGCTCTTAATTCTTATGGTATTCCTTGTATTCTAAATGATAGGCATATTATTCCTGTTATAGTTGGAAATCCTGCAGCAGCGAAGTCTATCTCGATAGATCTTTTTGATGACTATGGGATATATGTTCAGCATATCAATTTTCCAACAGTTCCACGTGGCACTGAGCGTCTCAGAATTACTCCATCACAACTGCACGATGAAAATATGATAGGTGCATTAGGAGAGAAGCTAAATAAAGTACTTCGCAAACATAATATCATTTAGTCCTTGATAGAGAGATGATAAATAAAAAATAGATATTATGTCACTCTATCGACTGATTAATAACACGAGTGTATGGCAGATTTTTTGCCAATACAAAGTCGTCTTCGTCATAACTCTCGAATGGGATGGATTATCTCAGCTGCAAGTAATTATGATTCACCGAAAGTCTAACAGGAAAAGTGGCAAAATTGCCAAAAACCTTATAGATTTTGTGAGAGTTTTCACAATTAGATAGAAGTATGATATGATCACTTTTTTAAAAACTAAAGAGTGGTTTTATGGTTTGTTGTAAGGGATGTTGCTCTGATATCTTTGTAAAGAATGGCATTGTGAGGGGGTGTACAGCGTTATAAGTGCAGATCATGTTCTAAATTTTGTTGAGGGCGATCTGGGCAAGAAGCCTCAAACAGCTGTTAAGAAAGCATTATGCGTTATGCTATATAGTCTTGGTAATGGCTCTTTTTCTATGTTAGGCAAGATATTATGGCATTCGCCGTCCATAATTTATCGCTGGGTAGTAGAGGTGATGGGCAAGACTCAGGAGCCAGTTGTCTCTTCGGATATTATGGAGATGGAATTCGACGAGATGTGGCATTTTATTGGTTCAAAAAAAACAAGCTTTGGATCATTAAGGCAGTTGATCGTAGTACAAGGAGAACAGTTGCCTGGGTTACAGGCAATCGTGATACTGCAACATTCCAAAAGCTCTACAAAAAGTGAGTCATCTGAAAGAATGTCATTTTTATACGGATGATTGGGATGCTTTTTCTAAAATTTTACCCAAAGAGCGTCATACAATTGGAAAGTCTGGCACAGTATGTATCGAGAGAGATAATAGCAACACGCGACATCATTTATGCCGAATGACACGGCGCACTAAAATCGTTTCTAAAAAAGAGTCAATGGTATACGGATCCATCAAGCTTTGGTGCGCTCTTACTATTACACAAATATTCAAACAATATCAAGAACAGCTCTTATCTATCTTTATGTGAAAACTCTCGATTTTGTTAGGTATTGCGGGCAAAGTGATTGTACAAGAATTGTAATGGCATGATTTTTTAGAGTACCAGTTAATATCTGCGCCTAATACTTTTACATGTTTGTAAAGAAATTAACGAAGTAATAATGGAAAATTAGGATAAAAAACTTTATACAATGACGTGGTTAACAGTGCCGTAATAAAATATATAATGAGCATTTTAAAAACGCAAATTCTGAAAAGTATGACGAGTATTATACTCGTGTTATGCATAACTCGTTTTACGTAGTGTTTATGCTAAAAAGTGCCAATATAAATTTTATGTGTTAATTTTTATCTCACATATTCTAAAGTGCAGAAATGAGTTTAAAAATGCAGTATGTATTTAAAATGGCTAATGACTTTGTAATGTTAATAACATCTACTATTTGAGGTTTACGGCATTGTAGTACATGTTTTATAAACTGTTAAAATGTATTTGCTGCAAGCTACACTCTCTAATATATATCGACACACCCTAGTTTTTTGGTATATTAAAGCTAGTTTAAAAGATTGACTTACATCTCTTTATATCATTATCTGTTTTATGTTTGATTAAGAGTTTTAAGTGATTCTTATTCTATTTTAGTATGTTTAATTCTAAATCTTGCCTGATATAGCAGACCTGATCCTGAATACTTGCTAAAATCAAATTAATATAATTCTATTCCTTTATTTAAAAATGACACATAAGTTTGAATCTAATGCAAATGGCTTAAGAGTGTTGACTGATCACATGACTGGTATTGAAACTGTATCAATCAGTGTATTGATCAAAACTGGAAGTCGACATGAAGAAAAAAAGTATAACGGTATCTCACATTTCCTGGAGCATATGGCGTTTAAAGGTACTAATACTAGAACAGCACGTCAGATTGCAGAAGAGTTTGATATGATAGGCGGCAAGTTCAATGCCTATACTAGCCGCGAAAAAACAGTATACCATGCTAAGGTACTCAAAGAAGACTGGCAGAAAGCTTTAGACATAATTGCAGATATAATACAAAATTCTACGTTTGATCAAAAAGAGTTAGATAGCGAGCGAAATGTAATATTACAAGAAATAGCTCAGACTAATGATGCTCCTGATGATATAATCTTTGATTATTTTCAAGAAGTTGCATTTCCAAAGCAGCCTATTGGTAGGTCAATTTTGGGAAAAGAAGGTTTTATAAAAAGTGTCACAAGAGATGACTTTTTCAGATATGTTGGGGAAAGATATGGATATAGGAATACCATAATATCGGCTGCTGGAAGTTTAGATCATGACAAATTTACTGAACATGCATTTAGCAAATTTAATAATCTTTCAACACAATCAATTGATGTATATGAACCTGCTTTCTATGTAGGTGGTGATAAAAGAGTAAAACGGGATCTTGAACAAGTACACTTAGTTATAGGTTTTCCTGGTCTCTCTTATGTGCATCCTAATTATTATGATATACAAGTGCTTTCCATGGTAGTTGGAGGAGGTATGTCTTCAAGGTTATTCCAAGAGATAAGGGAAAAAAGAGGACTTGCATATCACATATCAGCTTTTAACTCAAGTTATTCTGATTGCGGTATTTTTGGTGTTTATTCTGCGACTAGTGAGGATAAGGTAAATGAGCTGCTTGATGCAACTGCTAGTGAGTTACATGATATGGTTACGAGCATATCAGAAGATGAGGTACAGAGAGCGAAAGCTCAGCTGAAAGCAAGCGTTCTGATGGCTCAAGAAAGTTCTATGGCTCGTGCAGAAAAAATGGCGAGCAACTATGCTGTATTTGGTCGTTTTGTGCCGATTTATGAAATTATCTCAAAAATTGATGCTGTTAGCACAGAGTCATTGCGTAGTGTTATGAATAAGATTCTTATACAAGATAGAAAACTCACTTTTTCTAGCATAGGCAATATTGATAAAGTATGTACGAGAGAAGAAGTGGCTACTATGTTTGGCTTTCAAGCTTAACTAGTCTTGCCATCATAACTCATGGGAATTTAAGTTTTGCTTATAAGTTAAGTTTTGCTTATAAGTTTTTAGGTCATATATTCAATATGTTGATTAGTGTTTAAACATAGTATTGTCATTCAATAAATGTTCCGATGACTTTATCATACATTTCAGCAGATTTTGAATAACCTAGTGTTTTACGATTCAACCTTTTGAGTCTATTTCGTAGTGTTAGATTCTCTCTTTCAATACGCTGAGTGTATATTTTGCCAACAATGTGTTTTTCATGTGTGGCAGAGAAATGACAGGAGATTTAGGCGCAAGAAGGAACGGAGTGTATTTGATATACATTAGTATCCTAGCACGAAATCAACGCACCAGTTCTCACAAGGGAAGTAGAGTTTCGAAAGAGGTCGATTATAAGCACCGAATTTGTCTGTAGGCCAGAATACAACCTTAAAGTTTTCCATTCTTTTAAGTACAATATTTAGAGTTTCTGTAGTTCTCTCACCGAAAGCATGAGATATGATACGCTTAAGTCTCGGTTCCCAGGCATACCACAGCCATCGCTGTAGCTTCTTACCTCTTATCTCTTACAAATGCACACATTTCATCAACCTCACAGATAAGGAAAACCTTTAGCTTGTTTAGTTGTAGTGTTGTTACACAGTGTGGCATTGTTGCACTTCGTTTTAGAATGCAAGGCGTACAAGAAAGATAAATTGGCAAGTATGTGTCTTTTAACTGGTCGCTGTATGCTTTCGCTAATGGCTCAGTTTGCCAAATTTAATATCATGCCGTCATATGCAGGTTCTACATTTTTTGGCAATAAAGATGCAAGTTCATTGTACTCAACTTCATGTCCCATGTGAGTTATTATAGCATGTCTTGGCTGAACTCTATCAATCCAGCGCAGAGCTTTCTCGACATTGCAGTGAGTAGGCGACTTACAATACCTTATGCAGCCTATTATCCAAGTGTGAACTCCCTCAATAGATGAGAAAGCATCATCGCTAAGTTCGTTTACGTCTGTAGAATACATAAAATTCCCTATTCTAAAGCCATGTGAGACAGATTCACCGTGAGTTTGCAAAATTGGAGTAACACTTATTCCTGCTGCTGAGAATGATTCATGATTGAATATATTAATAGACATTTTCTTATTGTAAAATCGAGTAACATGTTCAAATAGGTAACGAAATTTCAGCTTTAAAGTGTGAGCGACTAATTCGGTTGCAAAAACTGGTATAGTCTCGTCATCATTGACCATAGTTTTGATATCATCCGCTCCTCCTATGTGATCCGCATGGTCGTGAGTGTATAGTACTGCATCTGGTTTAGGTATGCCATACCTTAATGCTTGTTGTCGAAAATCTGGAGATGTATCTATGATAATGATCTTTCCATTCACATTTAGAAGAATTGAAGAACGAAGTCTTTTATTTTTCTCATCAGCAGAACTGCATACTGAACAATTGCAGGAAACCTGAGGTACACCAGTAGAAGAACCACATCCTAACACAGTTACTTGTAACATATCGATATTAATATTTGAAATTAAGTTGCTATAAGTAAGATTTGAATCTAGGAGCTTCAGTTTCTTATGTGGCAGTCACTTATTTCTACTACTCGCATATTATCAGAGGTATATGGCACTGCCAGCAAAGTCATTGTGCAGGACTTTTTTCCTAATTTTCCATATTGTTTCGTTAATTTTTTGTAAATATGTAAAGCGTATTAGGAGTAGAAATTAACTTGCACTCTAAAAAACTATGACATCAAAACCTTAGCACAAAGCACTTTTCTAGTAGTATCATACTAAACAGCAAAGATTTTTAAAATGTCTAGACGCTATTATTTGGATAATAAGTAAAGAGTTATGCTTTTTAAGCGCGAAGCAGCTCATTTATTCCTACCTTGCTCCTTGTTGCAGCATCAACTGATTTAACTATAACTGCGCACATAGTAGCAGAATCTGGCGCTATACCAGACACAACTACTGATCCGCGTGGGATTACACCATAAGAAATTTCTTTTGTTACTCTGTTATATATTTTTGTTGAAGAAGTTATAGAGACGCTGGAGCCAACTACCGCATCTTGTTCAACTAAAACACCTTCTGCAATAATGCTGCCTGTGCCTATGAAAACATTATCTTCTATTATTACAGGTCTTGTGCTTAGAGGTTCAAGCACACCACCCAGAACTACACTAGATGAGATATGGCAACTACTTCCGACATGCGCGCAGCTTCCGACTGTCGCGAAACTATCTATCATTGTGCCGCTACCAATCCTAGCTCCTATATTAATAAAAGACGGCATGAGCACTGTATTCTGTTCTATGTATGCGCCATATCTGACAATTGAACCTGGTACAACTCTGATGCCAGAAGAAATAAATGCGTTTGAGCCACAGTTTTGAAATTTTAGTGGTATCTTGTCAAATGCACTGCTAGATAAGCTTTGCTGCATCAACTCATTCTCTCGTATTAAAAAAAATAGCAGTATAGCTTTCTTGAGCCACTGATTTATCTCCCAAACTCCATTTATTAGTTCGCAAACTTTTAGAGAGCCAGAATCAAGTCCTGATATTGCCTCTTCTATTGCAATCATAGACTCTTGCATGTGTGATGCAGCAGCTTTAAGTAATTTTCTATCATTCCAAGCTTTTTCTACTTTTAACTGCATTGCAGTATTATTTTCAATCATTAAACAGTATGTAAATATTAAATTATATGCAAAAGGTCTTTCAATATGAGAAAAACCACTTCTATAAAAATTAATGCAACAATTGTTAGTTCCACCCTTGTTGAGTGTATATGATGTAGTTTAGTGGATAATATCTCATAAAGCTCATGTATTATATCAAGGCGTGTATTCAAGATTTCTATGCGTTGCTTAATGTCAAGAAAATCCATAGACATGATGTAGTACGGCTCATATTTTGGTCTTCGCCAGAAGAAATCTGGAGTATCAAGTATGTCGCTATTTAGATTAATAAAGTTACGCTCGACAAAGAGTATGCCTATTTTTCTGGCAAGCTCTCTTCGCGATAGAGATATTTTTCCAGTTCTTACTAATTCCTCAGGAATTTTATTATTTTCATGGATTGTTCTCTCAACTGAATTTTCGAAAGCACTTAGCTTCACTGATTGAGAAAAGCCATAAGAGAAGGAGAGCTTAATTTGTGCGTCTGCACTTTCCAGCATAATGGTGTCGTTTTCTTCATCAACATATGTCTCGTTCTGTGAGCCTACAACATAATAACACCTATCTGTTATATATTCTGAAAGAGGATCACGAAGAAATAGTGAAATCTTTTCAAGAAATTTCTCTTCAGCGCTTTGTTCTAGACCCCACAATATAACGCAGCCATAGCTAAAGACAAAGACATCTCCACCTTGCTTATCGCCAGCTATAAAACCGAGATGATCGAGCTCAATGTGCAGCACGTCATCTCCGTATATTTTATGAACACAGCTGATTTTTGTTAGAAACTCAGAGATTAAAGGAAGATCATATAGCCTTCCGGCGCAATACGAAGTGCACTCCATATGGGTTATTTATTATGAATACATTTTTGATAAATCTACATCAGATTTTTATAACTTGCAATATTGCATATTTTTTGCATTTGGCATTGCTAACCAAGAATAGATTTTGCTTTTAAATTCGCGTATATGTATACTGCCTTGATAGTAAGTTATATTGGAAGCATTATATATGTTAAGTTGTAAGCATTGTGGCAGCATAGGAAGCACAAAGAATGGCTATATTAAAGGTCGTCAGAGGTATAAGTGCCTAGAGTGTAAAAAGAGCTATAAGTCTGGAGATATGAGAGTAAAGTACAGCCTTAATAAAAAGATGAAGGTTGTTAGTATGTATCTGGAGGGAGTTGGAATTAGATCAATCCAGAGATTAGAAAAGGTCTCGAGTTCACTTATAATAAAGTGGATTAGAAAAGGTCTCGAGTTCACTTATAATAAAGTGGATTAGAAAATTCTCAAAGCTTCTAAAACAAAGGCTGAATGATGTTACGATACCTGAGGATGCCAAGCAAATCTCAATTATTGAGCTGGATGAGCTTTTTAGTTATTGCCAAAAAAACTAACAAAGTCTACATTTGGCTTGCTGTTGATAGGGACAGAAATAAAGTTGTTGATTTTGAAGTGAGCATTGTCAGGGATTTTGCATCCTATCTTCCGATTGCCATGCGATTACAAAGTAGCTACGAGATAGAGATATCATGCAGTGACCATTACGACGTTTATGAAAAATTTAGGATTGCTAAAAAACACTATTCTACTAAGGCAGAAACGTCTTTAGTGGAATCATTCAACTCATTAATACGGCACTATTTAGCCAGGTTTCATCGTAAAACCAAACGTTACAGTAAGGCCATAGATATGATCTATAACTCTATCCTAATGCTTTTTAATAAAGACTTGCTGATATCTATCTTTAGTTAGCAATGCCTTGCATTTAGCATACACGTAAAACATATTATGATACTTATAAACTTCTTATAATATATCTATGCATAGATATATTATAAGATGATTTTAAAAAGAAAAGGGCTGAAAAATGCAGTATTATGCTGAAAATGCTGAGGAATTTTTATCGCAAGTTGGGCGTTAACTCTGCTATTTAAGGCAACATGGTAGAGCTAGAGTTTAATATTTTTTTAATTATTGTTTTTTTTTAGCTATATTATAACTAAAGTATATTGATAT
This sequence comes from Candidatus Lariskella endosymbiont of Hedychridium roseum, assembly GCF_964020185.1. Taxonomy (NCBI): domain Bacteria; kingdom Pseudomonadati; phylum Pseudomonadota; class Alphaproteobacteria; order Rickettsiales; family Candidatus Midichloriaceae; genus Candidatus Lariskella; species Candidatus Lariskella endosymbiont of Hedychridium roseum. The sequence goes on from NZ_OZ026538.1 coordinate 416,745, forward strand.
CAAAATATATATTGTCATTACCTTTACAATTTTGAAGTAGCAGGATAAACATTATACTTTTTCTCTATAGCATTTGTTGACTTATTACTACGCGCGCGTTATTACAGAGCTGTTACTTTAAGTGATTATATGAAATTGTTATGTTGTTTATAGCATGAAATAACAAGATAGCGCTCCTTTTGAAGCAACGAGAACAAATTTGATTATAACACTTATTACAAATCTATTTACTTTAAAAGATGAATAATAAAAAAGCTGTAATTCTTGCAAGTGGAGGTGTAGATTCCTCAACGCTGTTAAAGTACGCAGAAAATCTGGGATATGAAATATATGTTTTGAGCTTTAATTACGGACAAAGGCATAATATAGAGCTAAGCTTTTTAAGTGAATTTCTAAAGACAATAAAAGTCAAAGAACATAAAACAGCAGAAATAGATTTAAGGATTTTTGGGGGCTCTGCGTTAACTGATAATATCAAAGTACCAAATTACGAAGACTTAACAGATAGTGTTCCAATTACATATGTACCAGCACGAAATACTATATTTTTATCTTATGCTTTGTCATATGCAGAAGTTGTAAGAGCACAGGATATATTTATAGGAATATATTCTGCTGGGTATGTCGATTATCCAGATTGCAAACCAGAATTCGTGGCAAAATTTAATGACTTTACCAAAACTGCGATTAAACAAGATCTTCGTGTATCTGCAGTAGCGCCTTTTATAAATTTTACAAAAACAGAAATTGTGAAGCTTGGGTTAGATCTAGGAGTTGATTATGGAAAAACTTTAAGCTGTTATAACCCTTCCGTTGCAGGGAAAGCTTGTGGTAAGTGTTCTTCATGTTTTTTTAGATTGAAGGCTTTTGCAGAAGCTGGTGCAAAAGACCCTGCATTATATCAAAATGTTACCTAATTTGATATTGCTAAGGTGATCACTTCGTAATACTTTTCAAAATTAGCGTATTGTGAGGATGCTATTTATATATTTCGTTAACACACTTTGCATACCATTCTTTCTAGCTATTTTTGAAGTATACATTCGTATTAGGCACTGCAAGCAAAGCCACTTTCACAGACTCCTTTGGCATGATTTTCCATATATTTCTTTGCAAATAATATATAATATTTTGACTCTGAAATTAATTTGCACTCTAAAAAATCATGCTCTTAAAATCCGCGCGCGCACTTATAAAGGCAGTACCTAATTGAATGCCAACTTTTCATTTACCTGCAATATACATTCTTTTTCATTATCTATAAATATTTGCAAGACTAAAAGAAGAGCATGAATGATCTTTTTAGTAAATTGGTATTGAAATCGCATACACAGATTATGGGAAGAAAAGATTATGCGTTATTGCATAAAGCGAATAGAGAATTAATCTGTACAATTTTTAGTTGAAGTAAATTTGCTATGAAACTTATAGTATTTAGATAATAAATGTATGGCATATTTCATATGCATATATTGCAAAACATTTGTTGTTTTTGCAATAATATCTATGCATTGTAGCAAAATTGCCTAGTTTTTTTTATATGGAGTATAAGCTCGATAGATGTTGCTTAGCTTTTTCTTTGCGCCTTAATGAATAATTTTTATACAACTTTATATTGTAATAACATCTATACACAACTCTTAATATATTATACGATTACTAGTATCACTGTGGAAGAATGATTAAGCAATGTGTAGGAGATTTTGTTTATGCCTGAAGTAAATGCAGATAGATTGGGATCTAATAAAGAGACAACAATGCGCAATGTGGAGGAATATGCTAAGAAGATTTTGCCACATGCATTATCTAATGAAGTGAGCAGTGATATTCAAGCAGAGTTTAATAAATTGTTTGATAGCTTATTAGAGAAAGCTGCCTCTGCGATAGATAATAAGGAATATTCAGATGCGATAGATATATTAGAAGAAGCAAAGGATGCTGCATGTGGAATTAAATGGGTTAAGCTGAAAGATTCTCAGCATCATGATGGAAGTGTTGACCTTATACGTGATGCTACAATGCAGGAACATGTATCGCAAGATGTTGCAGCACAAGACCATGTAATGAAACTTGTTCGCTGTGTTTCATTGCTTCGCAGTGCAGAAGAGGTAATGAAGACTACTGCGCGTGGCGCGCAAGCAGTGGAGAAGTCACATTTCATAGAGTCTTATATATCACATAATATTTCAAAATTATCTAGAAGCAAAAAGAGAGATAGCAGAGTTGAAGAACAAGAGGATGATTCAAAATCAGAGAGTCAAAAGGGTAAACAAGGTGTACGTGAAACTGAGATATTTAAATGTAATAAAGTTTTAGTAGAAGCAATTCAAGATAGCGTTTCCCAAAAAATAAATGGTGGATACTCTTTTGAAGAGCAAGACTACATAGCATCCTTAAGGCGCGCAATAAAGGTTGAAAGTGGTGTGAAAAATAAGAACTCAAAAATGGATTGGACAAGAAATAATGTATCTATCCAAGATCAGCAATACCATACTACGACTCTCACAAAGCAAAACGACAGAGATGGTATTCCAGTCATCATTTCAGAATCCAGTATAATGATGCTAGGGTTTACTAGAGCCCAAGTTGAAGCTTATAGAAAAATACACGAATCACATGGGAAGAAGATTAGTCTTAAAGATCCTAATACTGGGAATCATAAAGATGCTGTGGAGTATAATAATGCGCTTGAAATCATTAGTCATTACAATAAAATGAGTGCTAAGCAGCGTAAAATAATAAGTAACGCTGCTGCTGAGCATATAATAAAGCAAGATAGAGTAGTTCCATCTTGCAGTGATGGGATAGATTGTATAAAAAATCCAAGACTTGATGTAATAGTCGCTCACCAAGAATTTAGAGCGCCAAATAAGCCGCCTGAGGTCAAATCCTCTGAGATTGGGCATTCTTATTCTATAGATGGACTTAATGAAACATTAAAAGTTACAGCTAGTAAAGTATTTACTAAAGATACTAGAGAGAGATTTAAAAGCTTTTTTAGTGGGCAACAACCTATTAATAGCAGGATGGAACAACTAAAAGGGTTCTTTGCTGATGGACAAAAGCTTAATATCACTATACTTGGTGAGCCTAGGTTGAAGCTTGGTTTAGTTAATCTTTTTAGCAAGAATCGTCTTGTTTATAATGCAGTAAATAGTTATAGCAAAATTGATTCGAGCGTCTCTGTGGATGCTGCATCTATGAAATCTGGCGACTTTAGTGATCTAGACAACGCGATTAAAAAAGTAGGACACTTTATAGAAAAGGATTGTATAAAGAAATCAGAAACATTAAAGAAAGAAGTTAAAAGCTTAACTAATAAGGCGCATAAAATGCCAGTGGGTTCTACTGAACGTCTGGAAGTAGAGTCACAAATACAGCTTATACATGAAAGAGAGAGAAATCTGCATGATATAAAAAAAATTGCAGGATGTATAGCGTCTAACACAAATGCGAATCATCTAAGAGATGCTATTGCTTTGTGTAATAATTTGACTGGTTTGGATAACGAAGTTGTTAGTAAAATAGAGCTGGCTCAAATGCTTGAAGCAATAAGACTTATAAAAAGAATGTCTTCTGGTGGCATAGATAAATCCACAAGGGCTCAGGAATTAATAGCACTGCGTCCTATGGTTATGGAGGCAGTAAATAGAGTGCACGCTAAGCTTGGCACTAAAGCAGTAGAAGCTACAAATGATGTAATTAATATCACAACTAGTGCAATGGTAGGACGCACTGCTTTGCTTTCTTTGAGGTCTGCTCAAAAATCAGTCTCTGTTGCACTTGGCTTAAGCCAAATGAATGCATCTGAAGCTGAAATGATTAAGAAAAATTGTAAATCACACTTGGCTGGTGGGCATACGAAGCATGCAGTTGCTTCTATGGGAATGAAAGGTGTGCAAGGAATAGATAAAAAGGATGTGAAAGGAATGCTTAAGAAAGCAGATCCAATTTATGCGGCTATCGTAGATAAAGATAACACAAGCAGAACAATAAAAAATCAAAATAAAGTAATAAGAATTGGCATTAAGCTGTTTAATAAAGCAAAAAGTTTTGTAAAATGGGTTAGAGGAAGCCATTCTATCCTTGGCGTATTGCTCAAAATAGCGCTTGCCATTGTGATAATTCCAGTCAAGTTTATAATTGATACTTCCGTTGAGATATACAGCTCGATAAATGACTGGATGAAGGGTGAGCGGAGATCATATTATAAGAAAGATACTAAACATTTTGTATGTATGATTACACCTCAATCTGAGGAAGTAAAAATCGTGACGCGAGAGCGTGAGTCGCAGCAAGCAGGTCTAGAACAGGGACGCTCTGATGAAGTGAAAGCGCTAAAGCGTAGTGATTCAATGCCTAATCTACAAGGATATCCAGAAGGAAAGAATCCTTTTGCAGAGAATGTTAGCTTAAAGCGCAGCAGTTCTATGCATAACTTGCAAGATTATCCGGAAGAAAAGAATCCTTTTGTAGATGGTGCAAATCAAGAGCGTAGCAATTCTGTAAGTAGCCTCAAAACACAAGAGTATCCAGAAGAAAAAAATCCTTTTGTGGAAAGTACAAATCAAAAGCGTAATAATTCTGCTGCTAGTCTCAAAGTGCAAGGAGGTCCTGAGAAGAAGGATTCATTTGCAGATAAAAATACTGCTCAAAAACATTCTGTTTCTAGTAGTGTAAATAATGAGTCGTCAAAGAAGCAAAAAAGTGCTTCATGGGAACTTAAAGTGACAAAAGGATCTTTAGGCTCAGATGTGCATAGATGATTAAGAATATTATATGGCGCTGCCCACCAAAGGTGAGCCGCGGTGCCATATACGAAAATTAGCGTAGCAGATATCGATTTTTGACGGAAAAGACGAGTAAAAAAATCTCACGCGTACACTTACTTAAGGCAGTGCCATATTTAATCAACTAAATATGTTGATATTTAGTTTCCATTTGATTGCTCTTCTTGCTTATACGCTCACCTTTTTTACAATATATTATATTCTATCGCTAGAATCTGCAAAAATTTTGTGGTATTTTGGCGTGGTCATGCTTTATGAGCGTATATTTTTATATGTTTGTAGCAAGCTATCATCTTTATTATTAATATAATGTTGCGTATACTCTGTATTATAAGAAAATTGCGTATATTTTGCGCTTTGATATTGCTGTATTTTCTATTTTCATCCATATCTCAAGGTAATAATTTACGTGACTTTGATCTGCTAGAGATTCTAAACAATCAAATTAGTGCAAGATATTCAATGAAGAGTTTTAGATATGGTGATGTTAAACAATTGCAGTATTCTGGTATGCAGAAAGGATTAGGGGCAAATTTAAGTATACTTGCACTTGACAATTTATACTGCTCTGGTGATTTTTCTACATATAAAACAGAAAATGAAAAGGAAGATATTAAATATCAAGGTACACTGAACAATATAGAGGTAAATTTAGGATATGCATTTGATGTTGCAGAAAGGAGTCAAGTTATTCCTTACTTCAAAGCAGCACATCGTAAATTTAGTGCAAGAGGTGTGGAAAAATCAGGAGATACTTTAAATGAAGAGGTGCGTTCAATTACTCATGCAACTTATGGAATTGGCATCATACATAACGGTTTAGTAGGTGAAGGATGGGTATTGTCACAAGAGGCATTCATAGGACGTAACACAGATTGCCGCATTATTTATCAGAGTCTAGCGCAAGAATATCTGCTCAGTCCTGGTATGTACTACGGTATAGAACTTAAAACAACAAAATTCATAAACGAGTTTTTTAGTATAAATGCAAGCGTGGGATTTAAGGTATATAATTTTGGAGAAAGCGATAAGCATAAGACTAGAGATGGTTCTATCGAATATGAACTAAAAAGTAATAATAGTGAATACATCTTTTCAATAGGTGCTTCTATACACTTTTAGAACATTAAATATTTCATTAGACTTCTTCTTCAAACGCTTGTGCCAGCGGCTAATTGCTTTGTCGCGTCTGGTGGGGTGTTTGAGTGATAAGGATGCTCATGTTACTTGCATTACAACTGCTGCTATTCGCGCTCCATATGCTTCTTCTTACTTCACTGAAACAGTACGCGCACCAAAAGTCTCAGAAAAGGCATGAAATGCTGTTTATAGTGTCAAAATAGTATTAAATCCCTAAGAAAATATTATAATAAGCGCAAAAAAACTTGCGAATTTGCATTTTATGCCAGCAGAAGAAATGAAAATTAATAATACTAAAAATGGAATAGTGTAAATGAATTAAATATCGGAGATAGTATGACCACTTAGAAAAACTTTGCAGAGAGTTTTCACATAAAGATAGATAAGAGCTGTTCTTGATATTGTTTGAATATTTGTGTAATAACCCCAGTTCGACGTAAGGAATAGAGAAATAAGATTAGCGGCATAAGAATGGAACCATTAGAATTCCTCCAAAACCACTACATTTTGAGGATATACCATGGTTCCCTTATTAGAGCTATACTGTTATATAGATGACTTTTGCAAGCTATTTGAAGAGCAATTGCAGAATCGAGGTTTATGCAGTGAGAGAAGATTAAGACATAGGCAATACATGCTGAGCTTATCAGAGATCATTACAATACTTGTGATGTTCCAACTTAGTCATTATCGAACATTTAAAGATTTTTATAAAGACTGTCTAAGCATACACTATGCGTCGGAATTTCCAAGATTAGTGAGTTACAATAGATTTGTTGAGCTTATGAAGCATGCTGTTGTGCCACAGATGGTTATGCTACGCTCTTTATCTGGAAGTAAGACTGGTAAATACTATATTGATTCAACAAAGCTTGAGGTTTGTCATAATATGCGCATAAGAAGACACAAAGTTTTCAAAGATATAGCAAAACGTGGGAAAACATCAACTGGTTGGTTCTTTGGATTTAAATTGCATATTATCATGAATGATTGTGGTGAAATTATTAATATAGCATAAGTGACTAAGGTGCTGACAATTTAATTGTATTAAAAACAGCATCATAAAGAGTATCAAATAAATCTATAGTTTTTCTAATTTCATTTTTTATCTTAAACCAGTAATGCTCTATAGGATTTAAATCAGGAGAGTAAGTTGGTAAAAATAATATGTAACAACCCACAGATTCAATTAACTCTTTCACTTTAGGATTCTTATGGAAGTTAATGTTATCCATAACAACAGTTTGTCCAGGTTTTAATTCTTTAATTAACATCTCCCTAATATAAGCTTCAAAGACCTCTTTATTGCAATTACCCTCAAATATTACGGGAGCAATAAGATTACAATTACAAAGACCAGCTATCATACTTATTCTAGTTTTATGTTGATACACCTTTTCCCCATAGCACCTTTCTCCTAAAATACTACAACCATATTCTTTACAAGCATTATCTTCTATTCCAGATTCATCAAGATATACTATTTTATCTCTTGTGATGGTTTTTATCTTTTCAATAAATTCATGTCTTAACGGAATATCTCTTTTCGGATGAAGATGAGTTTTTTATAGCTATAACCAAGTTTTTTTATCGCCTGTAAGATCGTTGTAGGTGATATATTACACCACTTCTTTGCTAGTTCTTTTGATGTCATAGCAATATTTAATTCAAAAAATTCTTTAAAATCTTCTAGATTTTTGATCTTATGACTGTGACCTTTTTGATAACCACTTGCTGCTTTCAAAGAACCGTGCTTATCTTGCAGAATTTTCCACTTATAGATAGTATCACGACTCACTCTAAATAGTTTACTCACTTTAGTGATTCTTGCACCATTTTCTAATGCTTCTATTACTCTTACCCTAAGTTCTATTGGATATGCTCTTGCCATAATTTTATGCTTTTTATTTCATACTCACTTTTTATATCTTAATTCCTAACTTTTGTCAGTATCTTAGTCACTTATGCTATATATCAATAACACCTGGTAATAAAGATGATAGAGCAGTTGTAGAGAATCTTGCACGCAACTTGAAAGGATGGCTGTTTGGAGATCGTGGATATATATGCAAGAACATAGCTAAAAAGCTACGTGCTCAAGGTTTAGAGCTAATTACTAGACTTAAGAAAAACATGAAAGAAAAGCTATATTCTGAAGCTCAAAAATCCTTTTTAAACAAGCGTAACTTTATTGAAACAGCTATAGGACAACTGAAGAATATCTGTCATATACAGCACACAAGGCATAGATCAACAACTAATTTCTTAGCTAACTTATTTGCTGGAATAACTGCTTATACTTTAAAACCAAATAAACCAGCAGTCTCATGGAAAAATAAAATAATAAACTTAGCTCTTATATCGAACTGAGGTTGTAATAGTAAGAGCGCACCAAAGCTTGATGGATCTGTATACCATTGACTCTTTTTTAGAAACGATTTTAGTGCGCCGTGTCATTCGGCATAAATGATGTCGCGTGTTGCTATTATCTCTCTCGATACATACTGTGCCAGACTTTCCAATTGTATGACGCTCTTTGGGTAAAATTTTAGAAAAAGCATCCCAATCATCCGTATAAAAATGACATTCTTTCAGATTACTCACTTTGTTGTAGAGCTTTTGGAATGTTGCAGTATCACGATTGCCTGTAACCCAGGCAAATGTTCTCCTTGTACTACGATCAACTGCCTTAATGATCCAAAGCTTGTTTTTTTTGAACCAATAAAATGCCACATCTCGTCGAATTCCATCTCCATAATATCCGAAGAGACAACTGGCTCCTGAGTCTTGCCCATCGCCTCTACTACCCAGCGATAAATTATGGACGCCGAATGCCATAATATCTTGCATAACATAGAAAAAGAGCCATTACCAAGACTATATAGCATAACGCATAATGCTTTCTTAACAGCTGTTTGAGGCTTCTTGCCCAGATCGCCCTCAACAAAATTTAGAACATGATCTGCACTTATAACGCTGTACACCCCCTCACAATGCCATTTTTTACCAAGCTATCAGAGCAACATCCCTTACAACAAACAATAAAACCACTCTTTAGTTTTTAAAAAAGTGATCATATCATACTTCTATCTAATTGTGAAAACTCTCACTTTGCAATACTGCCATCTTAATAGCTTATGTTTTATATCTCAAAATGCTTAATTACACTGATGCTTTTATATCAATAGCTAACCTACATTGCGATTTAAAATATTTTTTACATAAACACACTGCCTTTGGGAAAAAAGTTAAGACTCTGGTCATTTTGTATTAGACTTCTTCTTGAAACTCGATTCCAGTTTAGGCAAGTGCAAGGAACATACTGAGCAAATTGTCCGCTGATGAAACAAGCATTTTTTTAAGGAGAAATCTATTAAAATATGCTGTTGTTGTAGTTGATTTAAAAGCGCTAACCATATATTGTGCATTAGCAGATCTATTTAGCTGATGCATTTTCTAATGCTTCACTAAGTTCTAAATTTTATTAGAACACCACTTATTTAACGATATGTACATAATCAATACAAACTCTTCATTTATCAGAGATATATGTGTGGAATAATAGGTATAACAGGCTCTAAGTCAATTGTTTCCGACTTGGTTTCCGTACTTGAAAATTTGGAATACAGAGGATATGATTCCGCAGGAATTGCAACAGTAGATGTGAGTACATTACATGTATGCAAAGCAGTAGGAAATCTTGATCAATTGAAATCTTCGCTAGATTCACATACTCCAGCTATTACAGGCAAGATTGGTATAGGTCATACAAGATGGGCCACACATGGAGCACCAAAGCTAGAAAACGCACATCCAATAGCAACACATAAAGTTGCTGTTGTACATAATGGCATCATAGAAAATTATCAAAAATTGAAAGATGAGCTTACAACTCTCGGAATTCAGTTTCAATCGGATACTGATACAGAAGTAATAGCACACCTAATAACAGTGAATATTGAAAACGGTTTAGATATCTTTGAGGCGTGTAGAATGGCCGCACTAAAACTTGAAGGATCATTTGCAGTTGCCGTTATATCGAAAGAATTTCCAGATACCTTAATTGGCTTTAAGCATAAAATGCCTCTTCTTGTTGGAATAGGAAATAAAGAGGATACGCTCTACATTGCATCAGATGCAATCGCAATTTCTCAATTTGCAAATAGTGTTGTCTATTTAGATGATCAGCAAATTGCAGAAATAAAACTCGATGGAAATTTAAAAATAAATGACTTGAGTGGTTCTAACATAAAATACACATTGCATCACATAGAACGGTACAATACATCAAACAAAGGTGACTTCACTACATTTATGAAAAAGGAAATTTATGAGCAGAGTGACGTACTGAAAGATATATTAAGCTCATATCAGGGATCTAACATATACTGGAGGAATGTTAACAAGATTTGCATATTGGCATGTGGCAGCTCTAATTACGCAGGATATACAGCAAAATACTTTATTGAAGGAAGCTGCGATATAGCTGTCGAAGTTGATATAGCATCAGAATTTGCAACAAGAAAACCCAAGATTTACGATGACACTTTATATCTTTTTATATCACAATCTGGAGAAACTGCAGATACTGTAACTGCTCTAAACTATGTAAAGCAATTTAATGCAAAAACAGCTTGTATTACTAGTGTTGCCTCTAGCACTTTGGGTAGATCTTCTAATCATGTTATTGAAATGAAAGCTGGCCCTGAGATTGCAGTTGCTGCAACCAAGACATTCACAGCACAATTACTTATACTTCTGCTGCTCTCTTTTGAAATAAAGAATAAAAGTTCGCAAGCAAAGCTTGCAGAGCTACAGCTTTTTAATACTGCATTGATTAATGAGATAGAGATAAATATCGAAAAAATTGCACACTTGATCAGCAACTATGATAAATTTTTATATATAGGCAGAGGCACTATGTATCCTATTTGTCTTGAAGGTGCACTTAAAATGAGAGAGCTTTCTTATGCTCCTGCAATAGGAATCGCAGCAGGAGAGTTAAAACATGGATCAATTGCACTGGTAGATAGTAAAACATTAATCATCGCTCTTGTGCCACACGATGAAACATACGTTAAAATGGCATCAGCAGTGCAAGAAGTAAATGCACGTAGTGGTGATATCCTACTAATTTCTGATCAGTACAGTTTTGAAAACTTAGCAAAGTTTTGTAAATATAATATGTTGTTACAAGATATAGATAATTTTTTAAAACCAATACTTTACTCTTTACCTTTGCAACTGATAGCATATCATGTTGCTATAGCTAGAGGATGCAATGTTGACAGGCCTAGAAACCTTGCAAAATCTGTCACAGTGGAGTAAGTAGTATTAAGTATTACATACTTTTCAAAATTTGCGCCTTTAAAATGCTCCTTATGCATTTTGTATATGCAGCTGCCTGCAAAGTCACTTGTGCAAACTTTTTTACCTGATTTTCAAGTATTACTTTGTCGTTGCATCATAACTCTAAGAAGTGCAGGATTGATATTGGCCTGCAAGCAATTATGAGACGCCGAAAGTCCAGCAGAAAAAGTGGCAAAAGCCAAAAACCTTATGGATTTTGTTAAGTAATATTTATGGTACAGGGCAAATTATATATCAGAAAATTAGCGCATGGCTGATCTAAAAGCTAATTTTTGTACATTTAACTTCTCCGCAAAAATTTATTTGCGCAGCAAAATCAATTTTTGACATATAGACTACTTTGTCAATTTCTTCGCAAATATATATAAGTATATGATTAAGAAATGAACTGGCACTCTAAAAAATCATGCTTTTAAAATCCCCAAGCGTGTACTTATTCTATACCGCATGTACATGATAAATACCAACTTTTCATTTACCTGCGGTATACACTTTTGAAATTTCGTGTTGTTATCTTATTTGATAAACATGTGTAAATTGCAAGAATGGGACAATTTAGCTTTTTATTCAATTGTCTCTGCTGTTCATTTTATGTAGTTATATGTGATATGGTTAAGACCCTCGCCTTTAGGCGAACACTTTAGTATTAGTTATCTAGGAAATGTGCTAAGGGAGGACGAATGGAATATAGGAGATGATCCCACAGCCTATATGACCTAAAGTATCATATAGTATTTTGTACTAAGTATAGGTATAGAGTTTTAACTGGGCAAGTTGCGATTAGAACTAGGGAAGTAATCCGAGAAATATGTGCTGCTAATTACATAAATATAATTAGTGGCAGTATGAGTCCTGATCACGTACATATATTACTCACCTTACGCAAAATTGACAAAAGTAGTATAAAGGTAGTAGCAGTAAGAAAATAAAAAAATAAAGTATGTCTAAGAAAATATTGGATATATATACAGACTATTTAATTTGTCAAAATAAGTATGCAACAGCTACTGGTTTATCGGATTTATTGTCTGGAGATATAAGCCACGACAAGATTACAAAATATCTTAATTCTGAAGATTTAGGATCAAAAGAATTATGGTTATACATCAAGCCAGAAATTAGGAAGCATGAGCTTAACAAGGGATGTGTTTTGATATTAGATGGTTCAATAGAAGAGAAACCTTACACGGATGAAAATGAGATAGTAGCATGGCATCACTCTTATGCTAAAGGAAGGCATGTAAAAGGGATAAACATTTTATCGTGCTTAGTTTCCTATGGTGATGTAGTGCTTCAGTTTGGGTACGCACTCATTCGTAAAGATGTTAGTTTTGCGGATATTGAGACAGGAAAAGTACAGCGTAAATCTAGCATTAGCAAAAACCAACATTTTCGCAATCTCATAAAACGATCAACAGAGAACAAAGTGTTGTTTGAGCATATTTTAGCCGACAATTGGTTTGGTTCTAAAGAGAATATGGAATTCATAGAATCGCTTGGTAAAAAGTTTATTATAGGTATTAAATCAAATAGAATTATTGCATTATCATGTAAAGATAAAAAATTGGGGAAGTTTCAACAAATCTCATCATTAGATATGCAGGATGGAGAATCAAAGAAGGTATGGTTGAAAGGAGTATCTTTTGAAGTTTTACTAATCAAAAAAGTTTTCATAAACGAGGACGGATCAACTGGTATTCTATACCTTGCTTCTAATGATATAGAACATGATGCTGCCTATTTGTACGAAATCTATCAAAAACGATGGAGAATTGAGGAATATCACAAATCTATCAAAGAAAATACAAGCTTGGCAAAATCTCCAACGAAAAAGGTACGGTCTCAAGCAAACCATATATTTGCTTCAATCGTAGCATTTTGCAAGTTAGAAATTATAAAGGTTGCCACTGCAACCAATCATTTTGCCATTAAATATAAATTGCTAGTAGCAGCGAATATAGCATCTATGCATGAATTGATAAATTTACGCAAAAATAATGCTCTTGCGTAAGGTGAGTATATTAGCATTGGTTCCGCCTAGTATATCAATATCTAAAGCTGTGCAATATATTAAAGGTATAAGTAGTCGTAAGTTGCTACAGGAATTTGCACTGCTCCGTAAGCGGTATTGTGGACAACATCTTTGGGTCAGAGGGTATTTTGTTGTGACAGTTGGCAATGTGAATTCAGAAGAAGTGCAAAAATATATAGAACAGCATGAGGAACATCACAAAAAAGATGATTTTAGAATATCAGAGTTTTAGCGTTTACGCTTTTAATCTGCTTTGCAAGCGTTACACAAACTACCGCGCTTTAGCCGGTAGTAATTGATAATGATTTTTAAAAGAGCTAGAGCTTTGTATGCTTGATTGCATTATTAATTGGTGCTAATAAACTTTTTATAGTCTTGCTAAAAGTAAAGGCTCATTTATATATAAACTAAAAACTGGTTTCTATGGCGTTACAAATTATAAAAGGAAAAACTGGAGATTGGGAAGTAATTATTGGGCTTGAAGTACATGCTCAGATTGTCTCATCTTCGAAGCTATTTTCTAATGCTGGAACAGATTTTGGTGCAGAACCAAATACGCAGGTATCATATGTTGATGCTGCAATGCCAGGAATGCTTCCAACACTTAATAAAAAATGTGTGGAACAAGCTGTGAAGACAGGTCTTGGCTTAAATGCAAAGATCAATTTGTGCTCAGCTTTTGATAGAAAGAATTATTTCTATCCTGACTTACCACAAGGATATCAGGTATCTCAGTTTTTTTATCCAATAGTTGGTAGAGGTGATGTCGAAATTGTTACGCAGGATTCTGCAGTTCGTAATGTTGGAATTACAAGAATACATATAGAACAAGACGCTGGAAAAAGTATACATGATGCTGCGCTTGGCTGCACACTCATAGATTTAAATCGAGCTGGTATAGGACTTATGGAGATTGTGACAGAACCTGATATGCGAAGCAGTGAAGAAGCTGCTGAGTTCATGAAAAAGCTGCGTTCAATTTTGAGATACCTTGGCACTTGTGATGGTGATATGGAGAAAGGTTCCATGAGATGTGACGCAAATATCTCAGTACGCACAGTCGGTAACAAAAATCTTGGGACACGTGTTGAAGTAAAAAACGTTAATTCAATAAAAAATCTAGTAAAAGCAATAAACTTTGAAGCATCAAGACAAGTCGAACTAATTGAAGACGGCTGCACTGTTGTACAGGAAACAAGGCTGTTTGACGCAGAATCAGCAAAGACAAGAACAATGAGGCTAAAAGAAGATACTGTAGACTATAGATATTTTCCGGATCCAGATCTTCTACCTCTTATTCTCACGGAAGAATATATTGAGTCTATCAAGAAAAATCTACCTGAGTTACCAGATGCAAAGAAAGCAAGGTATATCAGTGAGATGGGAATCTCAGAATATGATGCTGCAGTACTAGTGGCAGATAAAGCTGTTGCAGAATATTTTGAGAACGTTGCAAAGTCAGCTGACCCAAAGACGTCTGCTAACTGGATAGTTGCAGAACTATTTGCTAAACTTAATAAGAGCGGATTAGATATTCAAGATTCTCCTGTCTCTGCTCAAGGGCTTGCTGCACTCATCAATTTAATATCACAAGATGTGATTTCAGGAAAAATTGCTAAACAAGTTTTTGATATCATGTTTGAAGTTGGTGGCGATCCGCTTGATATAGTGAAAGAAAAGAATTTGGTGCAAGTAACTAATACATCTGAAATAGCATTATTTATCGATCAAGTAATCGCAGATAATCCTTCTGAGGTTACAGCGTATAAAGCAGGAAAAGAAAAGCTATTTGGATTCCTTGTAGGTAAAGTTATGCAAATTTCTAAAGGTAAAGCAAATCCGAGTATTGTAAATGATTTGTTGAAGCAAAAGTTAGCTGATTAACTTTCAATATGATTTTATTAAACCAAAATATGATAGATCAGCTTAGCAGTGCTGATGTTGCAAAATTAAATTATACTAATAGTTCTATGCGCTTACACTATAAGTTGTTTTTGCATTTCAACAAACATATAACATTTTCTCCACTTCTTATTGATTATAAACTATCAAAAATGTAGTAAGTAATAGAAGTATTATGTCATACTTTATTATACCTGCTACTTTTACTCTACTTATTTTAATCATATTTTAAAATAGTGTGTTCAAACTAAACAGCTTAGACAAATTTACAATTATCCAATACATACACTATTTCAAGAGGACATAATGCTATTTCCACATATAGTCTGATATATTAAATACTTGTATATTCGTCATACTTTTCAAAATTGATGCCTTTAAAGATACTCATATACTCCTGATAAATGAAGAGTTGGCATTTAGGATTTTTGATACGAAGCTATATTTCAAAAAGAGACAGAAAGAACGCCAGGCAGCGTAATCAATACATAAAGAGCGGTCTTACAAGAGTGGCCAATTTTGAAAAATATAGCGAGTATACACATGTGACATATTCTTTATGGCTCTTTTTTTAAAAGCCTAAACATGGCACTGCCTTAAGTAAGTGCACGAGCGCAGATTTTGATGGCATAATTTTTTAGAATATAAGTTCATTTCTGTGCTTGATACTTTGAGATACTTTCAAAGAAATCAACGAAGTAGTATGGAAAATTAGGACAAAAAGACTTATATAATAGACTTCTTCTTAAAACGCTTGTTCTAGCGATGCAAGTACAAGGAGCATACGAAAGCGCGAGGAAACACAAGTGCAGACGCAGTACATGAGCATCTTAAGCCAAGGATGCGACAAAGCAGTTGGCTACTGGAACAAAAGTTTTAAGAAGGAGTCTAATGACTTGGTTAACAATGCAATATACACATTTCACATTTTTTCTAACTCTTTTTTCACTCTAACTTCATATGTATATAATCAATGCCAACTCTTCATTTACCTGCGGTATACTTACTAAAAATATATCAAAAACAATTTGATCCTTTTTACTTTAACATGTCTAAAGTCGCTATATGGTTACTTTAGAATTTTTAAAAAATATAAAAATTTGTGATTTATAAAATATGTTAGTTGATAGCCATTGCCACTTAGATTTTCAGCAATTACAAAGCGATATAGAAGGTGTACTGCAAAGAGCCAAGCAAGCAGATGTTAGATTCTTGCATACTATAGGAACTAGAATAGCAGATGTAGAAAAATTACTTCTAATTGCCAAGCAACATTCATCTGATATTGATCCATCATCCAGCATTGAAAACTCTGGATTACAGATATTTTGTTCAGTTGGAGTCCACCCTTTGAATGTTATGGAAGAACTTGTTGTAGATGCTGCAGCTCTTATAAAGCTCAGTGAACATAAAAGGGTCATTGGTATTGGAGAGACAGGTCTCGATTATAGAAATGGTGGAAAATCGAGAGCTACCCAGAGACAATCTTTTATAAACCATATAAGAGCTGCGCAGCAAACAGGACTACCACTTGTAATACACACACGCGAAGCAGATCTTGATACAGTCACAATAATGAAAGAGCTCGTTGCAGATGGCCCGTTTTGTGGAGTGATACATTGCTTTACTGCAAGCGAATGGTTAGCTGAAAGTTGTTTAGAGATGGGTCTGTATCTCTCAGCATCAGGCATTATTACATTTAAAAATGCTCAGAACATAAATAATGTTTTTAAACATACTCACATGGATAGAATATTAATTGAAACTGATTCTCCATTCCTTGCACCGGTACCAAAACGTGGGCAATCAAATGAACCATCTTACCTTGTGTATACAGCTGAGCATTTAGCAAAACTACGAGGTTGCTCATATAATGAAGTGGTACAAACTACGACTAAAAATTTTTTCACGCTATTTAACAAAGCAGATCTTTGGACTAGGCATACCGCAGGTAAATGAATAGTACTTTTGGCGCGCGTACTAGTAAAAATACAGGTAATAAAAAGATTGTTTTGTTTTTCGAGATAGAACTATGGCTTATTTTGCGTTACTTTGATTCTCTCTTCTGATGATCGAGTGCTAGTGTTTTACTGCTTCCAGACATTTCTGCATCGTAGTCTTCGTTAAAGACGCATATTATATCACTACCATGTCTAAGAGTGAACCTAGAAGCGACACGTTCAATCACAACATATTGATTGCTAATTCTATAGTTTATGAGTCCTTCTGTTCTATCATTATTCACCAAGAAAATAGCAGGTAATTCTGCATTTATATCTCTAAATTTAAAATATGTGAATTCTCCATCATCAAATATTTGCAGTGGTTCAATCTCTTTGGATTTTCCGCTTATAGTGTAGTTGAAATTGTAAAGCTCAGGTTTGCTTAAATCAGGACCACTACTGGTTTGTACGTGTCTAATCGCACTATAATTTATGTCATCAGGATATACAAATTTGACTACAAACGAGAGATTTGGGTCATTTATTCCAGATGCTTCCTCAGCGTGCATTTCAAAGAAATACATACGTTTATTAGTAATGACCGTCATATTTGTCGTTGCGTCATCCTCAATTGGTTTGAGGAAAATTCTGTTTACAGCTGGAACAATTTGCCATGGAGTAGGAGTCCCCATACTGATAGTATCAATCTGCTCATCAAGAGCAAATTCTATAATTGATTGATAAGTATAGTGTCCGACAAATACAAACACTGTATTTGGTTTGTAGTTTATTATTTTGATTCTTTGTTCATTTCCAAGAGCTCTTGGTATAGCACCAGCGTGACATTCAGTGCATGAAATCACTGTATATAAGAAAAGCGTCAAAAAAAATAACAACACAGTGATGATTGTTGTCGTCAACAAGCGCTGCAAATTTTTAAAATAGTCATTTTGACAATCCATCCGCGAAGAATTCCTATACTTAATCAATTAACTTATGGCACCAATCTTGTAAAAATTTACTAAACGCAATAACAAAACATAAATGTGTATATTATAAATAAAATATAAGAGCAATATTGTAAATGTTTCAAGATAAATCAGTTATGTTTTTGTTAACCCTATTATCGTGGCGTATATCATTTCTGAAAAGTCACCCATAACGACACCAATATACGGAAGCATAATAAATAATGTTAATAACATAACAAATATCTTTGGCACAAAAGCAAGAGATGGTTCCTGTATTTGCGTCAGTGCTTGCAGAAGAGAAATGAATAGACCAACAACGAGTGCTACCAACAATAGAGGAATGGCGAGTTTAAACAATACAACCAAAGCCTCTCTGGATATATCAATTACTATTGAGGGTTCCATATAAAAACCTCTAAAATTGATTAATTGATAGTAACGTTGCCAGCACTAGAATCATTATGCTTACGTTTTTTTTCATATAACTCTAAGAAATCTATCGGCGCGATCATTAATGGCGGATAGCCACCATCTCTTGTGATATCAGAGATGATACGTCTTGCGTATGGGAATATAATGCCAGGACAATTAACCAGTAGCAACATTTCTTTTTCAGCTTCATTTGTTGTGTTGACAGTAAAAACACCGGCGTACTGAAGTTCTACCAGAAAGATGACATCGTTTTCTATGGAAGCTTTTGCCTGTATTCCGAGAATAACTTCAAATACATTGTCACCAATAGACTTAGCATTTATATCTAGATCTATCTCAACTTTTGGCTGCTCATTTTTCAAGAAGATTGCTGGAGCTTGTGGATTCTCAAAAGAAAAATCCCTAATATACTGAGTATTGACCACTATAGGTTCGCTATGTATAGCTATTTTATTATCCATAAATTAAATATCCGATATTGCCTTGTTCATATTTTTAAATCGAATATAACCTCTAGATTTGCACTTGACAATTTTATTTCTACATTTGTATGAAATTTACACTCATCTAAACGAGTTGCATATATTAATTTTGCTGCTTTAGTAGAGGCTGTAACATATCTGCCATGCAAAAGATCATTGAATTTCATATTTTGAGAACTTTAGAAAAGCCGCTCCTGACTCAATTTAAACGTTGATGTGAGTCCACAATTATAAATTAGACCTCTCTGGAAACTCACTGATAGTAACTCCAAATTATAAATTCCAGAAATAAGATTAAATCTAAACACAAATCTTTTTCGCCTATTTCTATAGCACTGTTACTAAAATAATTTTAAAAGTTTAATGATGGCGATAGCAATAAAGCTAGAGAAAGTGGAATCGAGTTTTTTTGACGGATGGAATATCTAATAGCTGAATAAAAAATCAGAATACAAAAGCTGCTTCACCTTTATACACTTATTACAACAAAGCGTTAATATAAACCATAGCCAGTGCTTTCTTGTCGCTTGAACCAAGAATCTTGAATTTGTCATATTCCTTGCTCGCGACATTTTCAAAATCTTTATCTTCTGATGTTATTATACAAAGTTTTTTTCTAACGGTTCCTCTATATTTCACTCTAGCTGTTACTTCTTGCCCTATATAGCAACCTTTTTGGTAATCAATGGCATTAAGCAGATCCATTCCTAGCTCCGCAGGGAAAAACTGCATAGGTGAGAAGTCCTTAATTATATCTGGTATTAGAAGTGAGATCCTTTTTTCTTCGTATTCTTCTAAAAATGTATTGCTACAAACTGGATAACTAAAATCAACTATAGCTCTATATCCGATTTCAGGATTTCTCGGATCACGGAAACAGGAATCTACTTCAATATGCTGAAAACTGACTACCACTTTCATTTGATTTTGTAGATCTATAATTTCTACTTTTGCGCGTAATTTATATTTTTTTAAGTAGTTAATTATATCCTCTATATACCCACTTGGGCAATCTATTAGCAGCATATCGGACTTTTCTATTATAAAAACATCATATAGCAGCTTGCCTTGGGGAGTTAGGATTAATCCATATATTGCATCAGATTCTTTTTCTTTAGATTTTTTCGTAAACTCTATTCCAGTGGTCAATTGCTTTGTCGCTCCGTATGTTCCTTGTACTTGCTTCACTGGAACAAGTTTATTCTTTGATGTTAGTTTGTATATGTCATTTGTAATAATACCTTGCAGGAAAGAATATCTATCTTCTCCTGATATTCCAAATACTGTACGTCTTTCTAAAAAGGAATATTGCATTTGCATAGAGAAAATTATGTTATAAAACAAAATGATAAATTAACGCATCGTCATAACTCTAAGAAGCAGAGGATTTATTTTGGTTGCAAGCAACCGTATCACATAAAAATATAGCAGAAAAAGTGGCAAAATTGCAAAAAACCTTATAGATTTTGTTAGACACTTAAATGCAGTGCCTAAGTAATATTTGCTAGGTACAGGACAAATTATATACCAAAAATTAGTATAAGGCCCCATCTTTGGGCTAATTTTTATACATTTAGCTTTCTTCGCAGAAATTTATTTGCACAGCAAATAAATTTTTTACGGACAGACCTTTTATAGTGTTGCAGCATTAAGAATCTAATGAAATCAGTGTATGATTTGATGTTTTTATGAAGAGAACATAAAACTTAGCATACTAGTATGCTAAGTTTTATATCAGCTTTGATTTTTACCTTATTGTTCAACATGTATTTGTTTTTCAAACTGTTTAGAAAGTCCAATAACTGCAAAGAACCATATAACAAGAATTACCATGAAGGTTGCGAAAAGTGTAGGGGCAATGCTGAGCAGAGTGGTACCAGGGAAAAATGAGAGTAGAGCCCATTGTACGAAAGCGCCGCCTGATTTCCCGAGCCTTCCACCGACAACGTCAGCTGCAGATTTACCCTTAGCTTTCAAATCATCATTAAGAGGGATATATGCTATTTCTTTTGTAGGGTCGAAGAATGAGTATTTGATAGCTTTACTTAAGACATTCTGTATAGCACCAAAATATACAGCAAGTACTACAGAGGTCGTTCCAAGTGCAACTGCATAGCCTTCAAGGCCAGACTTAAAGATAACAAACAAGAAAAATCCTATTCCAGTAAATAAAATGATAATCGGAGTAAAGACAGCAGCAGTGCGCCAGCTCAGAATTCTTAATAAATAAGAGCTGCAAAGCATAGAAATGGATGTTGCAATACCAGTATAGATTTGTACTTTTCCATTGAATGCTCCATAAGCATTAGCATCTCCTGCAAAGTGTATACTCAACATTTTCTTCCAAACTCCTTCAACTAAGTTGATGGATATGCCGTATGACAATATCAAAATTGCAATCAAGCCTATATACTTAGAAGAGAATATAAGTTGTAAACTACTCATAAGCGACATTTTTACTTTATTCTTCTTGGTAGTTGCTGGAGCATCTATTAGATCTTTTGGAAGAATGTGTTCGCTCAGATGCCAAAGGCAAAAACTTAACAAAATGCCAGAAACAACGATGGAAGCAGTGATCTTATTAAGTGTGCTTTGCCAATCGTGTGAAATCTGTATAGAAGAAAACCATGTTACGCTATATCCTGCAAGTATCAAACCTGCTTGAGCGAATAGTCCAAAGAGCGGATAAAATCTTTTTGCTTCTTTGATTTCAGTTGTTTGGTTTGCAAACTGCCAAAATAGCAGAGCAAGCATCACACTGCCCCAGAGCTCAGAAAGTATAAAAAATAGTGCATATGTCCAGTAATTTATCATCATGAAGAAATATTTAAAGTGTGGAAGACGTTCCATTAAATTACTCATGTCTGGATGTAGTTGATATGCATTAGGGTATAAGTACAAAGCGAAGAGAACAAAAAACGAGATAAAGAATATGTTAATAGCGTGATATATTGTTAACTTATGTGCAATATCGACCAGCTTTGTGTATATTAACATGGCAAGCACAGCACTTGGCAGAACGCCATAAAGCTTAATAGTGCTTACGAGTTCTGCGCTTACAAGTGATATTATAAGAACATCTTTCGTATTCCTCAAAATGCTATAAACATATATTGTTAGCATCATAAGAAGAGAAGTGAATATAAATTTCTGCCACTCATGTCTCTGTATAGGGCAATAGGATAAAACTTTAGATAAACTACTCATACAATCTATTTATTATGAATTGATAAAATCACATCTGTTATTGCCTCAGATAACGAAGTTGTACAACCAAGGTTTAATAAAGGTGGTACAAACATGTGTTTTTCTGAAGCTTTACTAGCAAAAACACTAAAGTATTTTTGCTGAAATAAGAGAGTCTCTACGAATTATTATTTATGCTATTTTTCACAAATGTTACACATACTGATAACTGTTGCGCTGTTTAATGCCTGAATCGCAAAACCGCACCTCCTTGTGTACTTATACTTTATTGCTTAAAATTTTGTGTAAATTGACTACAAGAATCTAACTTAAAAAAGAGGCTTAGCACAAAATTTGTAATAAATATTAGTAAATTAAACACACCAAACATATCTCAAATTACAAATACTAAAGAAACAATGAAGTAAAACCGCTAGCTTGTAGTTCTTTAGTAAAATATAGAATATCGAGAAGATAAAATTGCCACTCTAAGCATGAGTTGCTGATATATTTGCACCATTAAAGTTGCAAAAACTACTGTAACACAGAAAATTTGATTAAAAACAATGCAACAGCTTATGTACATGCAACCATTGATTGGAATTCAACTATCTTTTAGCGTGTTATCTTCACTTGAAAACATAAAAACGACATTAACACTAGTTAATTCATATATAAAGCTTAATTTTGATTAACAAGTATAATATGCATTTAAATTACATGAGCTTTCATAGTCCTAATTTGAAGAATATATATAATACTCGTCATCCCTCAAGAATTGACATAGTCAAAATGCCACTTATGTATGTGTATACAGCTTTGTTATTAACCAAGTCATTATGCAGGCTTTTTAGCCTAATTTTCCATATTACTTCGTTAATTGTTTTGTAAATATGTATAATATTTGAGGCAAAAATTGACTTGTACTCTAAAATCCTTGCACGAAAACACTTTATTAATAATGCCACATATACATCCACATTCTTTTGAGCTCTTTTTGAAGTCTAACTTCACATGCACATAATAAATACCAACTTTTCATTTTATCAGGAGCATATACCTACATAAGCATAGGTGCAGTATTATAGCGCTTTTTACACTATTTTCAACTTGAAATTAGTTTGGAGTTTGAAGTTGATTATTTTGATAAATTCTTCGAGCTGAGAGCTATTGAGCGTATTACAACTGATTATTGAATATTCTTAACGCTAAGCAAGATATGCTTAGTATTAAAGATATAAAAATTATTTGCTAAGTAGATATGAAGATTATGTGGTCTATCCGTCAAAAATTAGCTTTTAGACTGGCCATGCGCTAATTTTCTGATATATGATTTGTCCTGTACCTAGGGCATTTGCTGGCAAAGTCACTTTAGCAGACTCCTTTGGCCTGATTTTCAAGTATTACTTCGTTAATTTCTTCACAAATATATATAATATTTGACTTAGAAATTAACTGGCACTCTAAAAAATCATGCCATTCAAATTCATGCGCGTGCACTTACTTAAGGCAGTGCCTAGCAAATATTACTTAACAAGGTCCATAATATTTCTGGCAATTTTGCCATTTTTTCTGCTGGACTTTTGGCGCATCATAATCGCTTGCAAGCCAAGATAAATCCTATGTTTCTTAGAGTTATGACATAGGCAACTTAGTCAAGGAAGTTGGAGATATTATATATTTCCTTGACTATATCTATTGATGCTGTTAGTGATGCCGAACAGTGGCATGGTCATTATGTTTACGCATTACTTCCTCTTCGGTGTAATGTCCAACAACAGCTTTTTCTTCTTTTGTATTATGTGAAATGCGTTCATCTTTAGTATGATGGGCCAAAACAGGTTCTTCTTTTTTTACATTACTTACAATATAATCACTAACTTTTTGTGTGAATTCATTATTTAACGCCTCTGGAGGTAGGTGTATGCCTCCACTTAACATGCCACTTTTGGTATATTTTGTTTGATCATAGTATAGTCCAGCAAGGCCTGATTTCTCACGAACTCCGCCTATCATTCCAAATGTCACTCTTCCAATCAGATTTTCTATATTCACATCTCCTAAAGTCTTATGTTGTTTCTTAAGCTGTGGATCATTCAGCATATTAGCAAAAATACCCTTTAAGTGATCAGCAATCATGCTTTTATCTTCAGATCTCGTGCTATCTTTCCCTGTTTGGAAAAGTTGCTCAGCTACTTGATCAGCTAACTGATCGATTATTACGATGTTTATCTTCCCTAGCGTAAGTGCCGTAGAAAGTTTGTTAGAAAGTTTTTCTGCTAGATTATCATCTAGCGCTAAATCTGGTATATATTGAGTGCGTTGTATTATAGCAGTTTGTACTAACTTACCATATTCTGTTTCAAGCAAATCACATACGTCGCTAAGCTTTTCAGATGCTTTGATTTCGCCTTTATATTCTGTAAATATTTGAGAAAATTGCTCGGCTATTTTAGCATCCTTGGACGCTAAATTTTCTAAGAAGTTTATCATATGCATCTTGTATTTAATCTGCGTATCATCGCCTGGAAAGAGACGTCCTGCCACTTCATTTGCTATCATAACTGCGGCAGTCGCACGTTGAATATTTGTATCAAGCTCACTGGGAGCGCTAGCTGATTTTTGTACTGCTTTTTCTAAAGCATAGATATAATACTGCGAATCAGATAATTGCTTCGGATATGCTGATTCCCACCAAGCTCCAACTTGTGGAGCGAATTCTAATTTCTCTTGCTCAATTTCTCTCTGATTAGCATGAACTGCTGCGTTTATAGCATTCTTAACGCGATCTGGTAACTTATTGATATGAGATTGTAAATCTACATCACCTAAGTTATTTTTTGGTTCTATTTTTGCATAATCCTTCTCGAACTCAGTCTCATCATTTTTTACTTTCTTTTGAACATTTGTAACAATAGCTTGTAATGCTTTATTCCTTTGATTGTCTATAATTTCTAAAATAACATCTTTAGAAATATCGTTATAGTTTTCATCTTTAACAGATTTTAGTTTCTCTGGGTTTAGACCCTTGGCACGCTTCAAGAATTCCATAGGAATCGTGGCGCCTTCCAATTCAGTGCCTGTAAGGTCTAATACTGCATCATCTGCTAATTTCATTTTAGAAAAATCAGCGTCTTTCATACTCATTCCAGAGAAATCAAGGTTCTTATATTCTCCAGTAAGTTTAAGGTTGGTAGTTTCAATTTGAGCACCTTGACTTTTTTGTGCTGTTGATAGCGAATTTACTACCTGTTCAGTGATTTCAGTTCCTTCTAATTTTATACTCTTGACAGTAGATTTGCTTAGATCCAATTCTGACAATTTTCCACCTTTGAATTGTAAATCATTGACTGCAGCGCCACTGCAATTAATATGTGGTATATCTGGATTCTCAAAAACAACGCCATTCAGCTGTGCTACTAAACTTAAGTTGTTGCCTTTGTTATTTTTAAACGTGATTTTGTCTAATGAGCCTTCAGTGAATTTGACGTTATTGAGCGATGCCCCATTAAATTCTGTGTTTTGTAAATTGATCTTAGATAGCTCTAAGTCTTGGATTCCATATCGTACTTGAGCCCACTCCTGCGTTGCGCCATTGAAATATATTTTTTGAATATCTTTTATTGCATGCTTAGCACCAAGATTAGCTTTTTGAATATTTTCTCCAAGTGTTTTCCTGATATCTTTTCCGTCAACACCTGAATTAAATGAATCTGTTACAACTTTTAGTAATTCTTCATCGCCGGCATTTATATTTATATAATTCCCCAAGAACGCTTTACCTACGCGCGTGCTGACAGTATTGCCTATCGCTGACCATACATTCGGATCTATAAGGAGTTTTGCATAACTTAATCCTCCTTCTCCAACCGTTCTCAATGTGTTTGAAAAGTCTCCAGGATTTTCCAGTGCTTGCGTAATTGTTGTATTTGCAATATCAGCGCTTGGAACAAATTCAACAATGATCTGTTTTATATTAGATTTGTTCTCTCTTACGAACTCCATCATTTTTTGATCTTTTTGTATGATATCTAGAAGATCTGCAGTCTTAAAAATTAGTTTCTGCAGCGCTTCTTTCTTCTCCTGATCGTTACTTGGGTTTTGATATGTTTCGTAGAGTTTCGCCATCTCGCCGAGAGGATTCATTAAATTCACGAAAGACTTTGGAGAATCACCCATAAATGCAAAAAGTTTCGCAGGATCAAGGTTGTTAAAAACTTCTTGTATTATTGGATTACTGCCTAAAGCAAGTTTGGTGATTGTTGAGTAATTTTCTGCATTTTTAGATATACCTTTTTGTATTGGTAGATTTTTAGAGATTTCAGAGAAAGCAAGCTCTACAAGTTTTACCATAGATTCTGGTGTCATATTAGAAGTGGCATTTTGTACTGCTTCGCTGATTTCAGGATTCTCTGATATATTCATTGTTAAAAGAATGAAAGGAGAGAGCATTTGAGGATTGGCTAGTACAATGTCTACTATTTCTCTTGCTTTGAATTTATCGATGGTTTCATTAATTTGTGGGCTGAATTCTGCTGCAATGCCTTTGAAGTCATCTAAGTTGCTTGTAATAGAGTTAATCACCTGAGGGCTATTAAAAAGAGTGGAGGCGCATGTGGCACCAAGTGCAGCCATTTTTGGTGTCTCTTTATATGTAGATAAAGCATTTGAAAGTTTCTTGGTGACTTCTTGATTGCCAAGTATTTCTTGAGAGATTGATGCTATAGGACTAGCTAATTTGTTTAATTTTGTTTCCAAAGACTGATCATATGCTGCAAGCGTGCTTCTTAGTTCTGCATTATTTTCTAGCGTTTTCTGGGTATATTTCAAGAAATCTTTAACTTTATCTTGTGGTTCGATCTTTTTCTGTTCCGAATTTGCTGATTCGGTCTGTTTTTTAAGTATAGAGGTGTTGAATTCTTCTATAAGTGCTATATATTTCGCATTATCCTTTAAAGACAGAATAAAACCAAGATCATCTTGTATAATATTTTCTGGCTTTTGATTATTTGTTTTTAAAAGTTCTGCGTTCTCTTCAGCATAAGCATGTCTTCTTGCTATATGTGAAAATAACGGAACCAGTGTGTCTTGATGTTCTGTTAAGATGCGTTTTTTTGCTTCATCATCTTGAGCGAAACATTTTATTATTGCATCAATCGCGTTTTTATGATCATCTCCTGCGCAATATCTTTGTATTTTTTGCATAGGCTCGCTTGTAGTTGGCATGCTAATTATAGCAGCTGTAAGCGGAACAAAATGCTGTCCTTTTTCGCTAAAAAACTTACTCAAATCTTTATTATCTTTTAACACTTCAAGTGTATTGTGTGCAACTTCATCTATTTTGCCACTGTTCAGACCATCTAAGATTGCTTGCGCTTTTTCAGCGTCTTTGAGCGCTGGTGTGATGACATCCATGATTTCAGGATTACAATGAAATTTTTTCATTGCTTCACTGACGCCAAAAACTTCAGTGCTAACAGCTTTTGCTGTATTCGTGATAGATTCAGGATGATTTTGTACGTGTTCTTTGAGCTTGGTATCACTGTTTATAATTTTTACACCCTGGGTAGCCCAGCTAAATAGCCCTTCTTTATTGAGTCTTCTAACAAACTCATGTAACTCTCCAGGATCTTTTACAAATGCTCCAGCATGTTGCAATAGAACATCTCTTTTTCCATCAGCTCCAAAATCGACATCAAGGCCAAACTTCTTTAACATTTCTTTCGTACCATCGCCTTTAGCTGTGTCTACAATAAACTGTCCTATTCTTGCATTATGCTTCTTTAAAAAAGCTGTCATTTCTTTATCATCTTTCATCATCTCTAGAACATCTTCTGCTCTAGCCATAGGATCTAATTTTCCAGCAACGGAGTCTTTGGCAATATTCATAAATTTCCCAAAGTTCTGCGCGTTAGCGAGAATAGATAACAGTGCAAATCCACCATCTTTTAGAGCTTCTTTTGTATCTTGTACTAGTCCTGAAAATACGTTTGTGATATTGTCAACTGCGTCTTTATTTTTTGCATCACTCAAGAATTCTTGAAGTATTTTTTGCGTCTTCTCGCTAGATAGAAATTCTTTTGTATTGTTAGGGTCTGATAAGGTCTTGCCGAGCTTAATTAGTTCAAAAGTATGTATAGGATGCATAATAGCAAATGTACAAAACTCAAGAAGTACTTTTAAAGCACTGAACATGGACTTTAATGTATTACCTTCTTGTCTTTCATGATAAAACTGAGCTGCATCTTGTAAGATGTTTCTAGCTATATACCCATTTTTTACAAGTAAGCTATCAAGAGCATCTAATGCTTTGTTTGTTATTGCACCGCTGTGTTGTTCTTTTACTTGCTTATTTTGTGCTATGTGATTCTCTGGCATAAAACCTCTTGATATAATCATGATAAGAAAAAATTATAAGAGTTTAAATTTCGTTATGATCTTAATTTATGCATAAATTGAGTTGATCATATAGATTGTTGTATAAATCCTTGTTGTTCAGCAAGAAGTTTATCTTTAAATGCCATACTTGTCATTTGTTCTTGAGTATTGCCTGACAACATATCTAAATAATATAAATCAGATTCGCTAACGTTTTCGTCATCAAAAGTAGCTCCTAATTTATACATTCTAAATTTGCGAGTTGCATATTGCTTAGTAATGGATTGATTAACTTGGAATGTTGCATTTGCTTTTGTGCTGCAGTCATCTGCTACATCGATATTTTGTTGTTGTTCAGATATACTGCTGTCAGTAAGCCATTTTGCTCCCTTATATAGTCCGTAAGCTGCTGCTATGCCGCCGCCAACACCTGCAAGAGAAAGCGCTGTAGATGTTGTCCCATAATACAAAAGAGGTGATGCAACACTAAGTGTTAAATCTTTTTCCATTGTAGTGAAAGTAGCAAGGCGTGCACCAATGTTTGCAAGCATTCCGGCAGAATATGCTATTTTTTCGGCAACTTCTTCTTTTTCTGTATTGCTGCCACACAAATAATTAAAGTAACTGACAATTTTGCTGAATGTTCCTTCTTCTTTATCATGTGCTTGAAGAGATTTCATATTGGGCTCTTCCGTTTGCGCTATTTGGATTGTATTATTTCTATTTCCTTCAAATTTTTCCAATATTCTGCGTCTTTCTTCTGTAGATGCTATTGCATTTTGCAGCAATTGTTTGCTTGGCTTAATCCCTGGTATAATTTTTTTGAGCAAATCCTTTATTTGTAGCTTGAAAGCTGCAAGCAAACTGATATGTGTTTTGTAATCTATCTCTTTTTTATATTCATCCAGGAAAGCTTGAGCATTATGCATTATCTTTGTATCTGCTATTATCTCTCCACCTGCTATTTTTTGAAGTAAACTCTTAAAGCCTTCCTTTGTACCTTTTGTCAAATCTATAGCATCATCTTTTAGCATCAAGTCAATTGTAACATATCTATTTTGATCATTAATGCTTTTACAGACATCTTTAAAGTTGTCTCGAAAGTCTTTAACTTGCATTTTACCTAGTGTTTCGGTAGTGACATTGAACGTTAAGCTTCTGTCAGCTCGCACTATTTCATCTGCTACTCTTTCAAGGCCTCTCCTAGTCCATGGAAGAAGATTGCTATTTTGTAGAACATTTTGAATGTGTTGGTATTTATACAGTAAATCATTGTGTATTTGCCATTTTGCTGCATTGTTTATATTTGCATTTTTCAAAACATTTTCAAGGTCACTTGCAGTTGCAATACTTTGTTTCCCGTTTTCATACTGAGGTGCTTTATTTATCGCATTTTTCAGTGCATCGCCTGCAATTACTCTTCCAAATTTATCTATATGATAATTACCTATGATTGGAAAGCCATTTAAGTCTATCTTATTGTCTGTTACGTATTTTGCTATTGTTTTAGTAATCAGATCGCCAAAAGTATTTCCGACTTCTGTTGCTGTATTCCAAGCGATACCAGCCGAACCAATCCTTTGTAATATAGGATTGAACATAAGTAAAAAGTGGTTTGCTAGGGTTAAAAGACTTGTTTTCATCATGATAAGCAGCATTTTAGTGGTAAAAGCTTCGCTGTTTTTACCGAATAATGGGTCTGCGCCCCGTCTTATTAATTCAGCTGCAATTTGTTTATCACATCGCCATATAAGCTTTTCTGTAGGATTTTCTAGTGCAGTGGTGGCATCTTTTATACTACTGAATTGCTGAGTCCAATCTTTGTAAGCTGTGATCATGAGGGCGCTCATGCCGGAACTATTAGTTTGATTTACATTGACTCTTGGATCATTCAGTATACGTCTTATAACTTCGCGGTTACCGAGCGCGCATGCAATCATCAATGGTGTGCTGCCGTTTTTTTCACATGCATTTAGATCTAATTCTTTTCTTGCGAGCAGAGCGTCAATTTTACTTAAGTCTTGACTTGCTATAGCCAGCATTAATGGAGTGATTCCATGCTTGTTGCTTGCATTGACATCTAGACCTTTTTCTATAAGAATTTTGAGTATGTTATCAATTCCAGGTTTCATTGAAGCTGCACTATAATGAAGAGCTGTATTGCCGTCATAATTTGTAAGTGTTTTAAGCATTTCATCGCTAATTTGTGTAATGCCAGAGACATACTCAATTACGTCTGCATTGCCTCCAGAATATGCAGACATCAAGAGCTTAGAATCGTCTTGAAAATCATTTATACCTTCTAGAATCTGTTTGACTGTTTGACCGTCACAGTGAGCTGCAATATAATGTGCTGTGCTAGCGCCTGTTTTATCTTTCTCGTTAATTTTGTATTCTTCTATCCTCACTTTCCCGGTTAGTTGTTTTATTACTTTGATATATTGTTCAGGGTCTTTTGCAAAATTCATTGCTGCGATTGCTAGTGAATGACATCCGTATTCATTCTTTGCAAGTGGTGATGCATTATTATTATCTAGTAATGTTTGCACAGAAGCACAATCTCCTGCTGCACAAGCTAGCATTAAGAGGCGATCTTTAATATGTGAAGGGTATTTGGATTTACATATATTGTTTATAATATTTTTTCTGATAGATCCAATAGATTCATGTTGACTCAATATTGGATCATTATATAAGACCTCAGCAATGCTGATATTTCCTACGTCATGGTGTGAGAACTCTTTTGATAAATCTACACCATCTTTTTCTAGCAAAACTTGTATGATATCGATATAGGGCTTATTGAGATCTTTTATATCTTTTTTGGCATCTGTTGCGCCTTTTGTTGTATCCTCTTGATTATTTCTTAAAGCATTATATGCCATCATAATAGGTGGTATTTCGGAGATTTGATCGCCATTTGTTGTTATTCCACAATTTAAATTTATGTTTTTGAGTTTTATAAGACCCATTACAA
The DNA here is from genome assembly GCF_964020185.1 of Candidatus Lariskella endosymbiont of Hedychridium roseum. Classification (NCBI taxonomy): domain Bacteria; kingdom Pseudomonadati; phylum Pseudomonadota; class Alphaproteobacteria; order Rickettsiales; family Candidatus Midichloriaceae; genus Candidatus Lariskella; species Candidatus Lariskella endosymbiont of Hedychridium roseum. The sequence continues at coordinate 448,348 of NZ_OZ026538.1, forward strand.
CATCACTTGCACCATGCGCACATACCATTCCCAAGATAGAAGTATGAGCGTACGATCTAGATTTTTCTTTGCCTGGTGCGATAATACGTTCTTCTCTTTGAATGTTAACGTCTATCTCAGGCTTTTGTGCTATTTGAACTAAATTTGATATTTTGTCTGATGATGAATTTGTATTATTGTTCAATTTGTGACGCATGTATATTGTGTATGTATCAAACATCACATCATATAACTCTTGCTTATCAATTGTTGTTTCCTTTATGATGCGATGGACGATCTCTTGTCTTCTCATGTCTCGATTGTTTGAGGCAATTGCATCTTTTAAAAAATTTTTGCTGTTTCTTACTTTGTTCAATATAGCATCTATAGTTGCATCGTTTGGAAATATTAAGCTTGCCTTGTTATCCGTAAGCGCAACTAAAAGTAAATCTCTTATATTTTTTTCTGTAGCAACTTCTGGGATGCTGAGTAAATACTCAGCTATGCCAGAGCTTATAAAACCATCTTTATCTGCAAGGTATGCCAGCAAGAGGTGATTGATTTGTGTTTGATGAAGTTCTTTTGCCCAATTAAAATCTGCATGATTAATTATGCACTTTGCAATTTCTAATTTATTTTCTGTGTTTGAACCGCAAAGCAACATGAGCGGAGTAAAACCTTGATTATTTTTAGTATTAATTTGTTTTGCAGTGCATTGTAGTGCATCTCTTACATCTTCCATTATCCCGCAAACAGCGGTAGCATGTAGTAGCGTGTTGTCATTCTTGTCAACTGGTTTAATATCGGTGTTTAGATTTGCAATCATTTGAATATACTCAATAGAGCAGCCATTTTTATATAGTTCTAGCAAGTCTGATGTGAATTGCTTTGTTTTTTTCTGCAATGCTTTTATTGTAAGCTGAGATTCTACATTAAACAGTATTTCATGCTTTTTATATGCTGGTGTAGATTGTAAGGATATTTTTTGTACAAGCGCTGTAATCAATTTCTCACTTAGCATGTTCTTCTTATGTAATTCCGTTATTGATGCATGAAAAATTTCATCTGTAGTCTGTAAAAGCTCACCTGCAAATTGATTTTCATCGCTTATCTTGAATCCTTTTGTGCGTATTAACCTCTTTATTAGGTTTAGATCTTGAAATTTTGCAAGTGCTTTGAACAAAGCTGCGTCCTGATTAAGCGATCCTTTTAAATTGAATATTTTTAAAAGTGGCGCTGTGAAAGAATTGATCAAACCTTTGTCTTGCATGGATATATCATCTAGATTTATCACTTCTGCTTTAAGCGCTGCTTTTAGAATCTCTTTATCTTCTGTACTTTGAAACTTTTGCCATAATAAATTTATCTGCTTTTTGTCAAATTTGTCTTCATTATGTTCTTCAGAGTTCAAATTTTGTCGCCAGAAGCAGTGTGCCATGATGGTTTTTGCGTATTTTAGTGGCGCTTGTATAAAAGATTTTTTGTTTCCATGTTGTTCTATGAACTTTATAAAGAGACTATGATAATCCTTGATCGATATAAATTGCGTTGTTAAATCTTTTTTGAGAACAATGGAGAGGATTTCTCGCATTTTATCTTCTTTCATCTTTGATAAAATAGTCATTAGAGGTTTTGAGATTGACCTTAGGTCATCGAAATTATCTTTACTCCACCTCTGCAATACATAACGTATCAATATTGTTGCTGTATCTGGAATTTCGTTAAAAGCAGCTATAGTTTCTAGTGCTTCTTTGGCGTCATATTGTGCTAAGGTATATGTTTTATTGTTTAATAAAGATTCAATAAGCTCAAGGTCTGATGATGTTTCGCTACCTGCAAATAAATCATATAGCAAATTGCTTGCTAGTTTATTAAGATCACCATTCTTTAAAAGTGTAAGTAACAAACTTCTTATTTCTGCTTGATCGTCATTATCATCTTTGTGGAATATGCTATAGTTTTGAATCTTATAAATCAGATTTTTTAACGGGCTTATGTTCTTTTCATCAATATTATCATCATACAGACTTGTGGCTCTCATTTTTATGTCTGTTTTAAAAGACAAATCGATTTCTGGAAATTGGTTAAATAGTAGAAGCGCAGATTTTTGATATCCATCTCTTACAGCTTTTTCAAACATTGCTTGAGCTATTTTTGGATCAATACCACCTGCTAACTTAAACAATCTAGGAAGCAAATCTGTCACTTTATTTGCTGCAAGAAGGTTAATATAATCTCTTTCGTTTAGCTTATCTTTAATAATTTGAAAAAATTCCTCTCTATCTTCTTGCTTTTCTTGCAATAGTATATTTGCAAGGGCGTTATGCGAATCCTTCTTATTTACTGAATGCAGGTTTGCACATTCACTCTTGAGTATTCTTTGAATTATCTCTTTATTTTGTGTTGCAAATGCTAGATCCAGTAGAGATTCGTCTACTCGTTTTGCAGCTTCTTGAAGATCTTGTGTTCCTTTATACCCTGTTGGTGATGGCGAATTTAACCATACATCAATGTTTTGGATGTCTCCGTTTTTTATTGCTTTACTAATATATCCATAAGCATCAAATCCTATCACGCGTTTTATGATATCATTCATAAGCCCTTGCCTCACCCATAATTAGTTTTTCCATGTTGGTTGGAATGAGCAGAGTATATAGATATAACCACATGGAAAATGATAGTCCATTCTGGAGTATCGTCTTCACACTTACTTTTCACATTCTAAGTAAGATAATTTCATAATTTGTTTACTAAATAAACAAATTATTTTCCCGTTAAAGGAACTCTACACTTTTGGCTTAATTACATTACTAGGTATCAAATTTTGATATCATAGATTGTACAAAGTTACATTTTAAGGATGTATTAAAATAACACAAGTTGCAAAATTTATAATTGGTGCCTCGTCTAAATATGTGCGAAAATTAAGTCAGTAACAGTCTTTCTAAAGCTTTCGAAATATAAAATCCAACTATTTTGGTAGAGTAGATATGTTGCAAGCCACTACTAAAGTGGCGATACGGTAAATCAACCCTTTATTTATTAGAAGTATACATACACTTATTAATAACCAGAATATATTCTTTTTACAACTTTTGTTTTGCAAGACTTCACCGCTGTTTTTTGTAAGTTGAGCTTGATCATTTATCTAAATAATGCATAAGATGAAGATTGTTCATTATTTAAGGTTGTTATGCTCAGTATGTTTATTCGGAGATTTATGTCAAGATTCATAATCTTTGCTGCGATGCTTTCTATGTTCCTCTGTTTTTCATACCGCTCTACGGAAGCAGCTAAGATAAAAGATATAGTCGCTTTTGAGGGAATTCGGGACAATGTGCTTGTTGGATATGGATTGGTTGTTGGATTAAACGGTACTGGAGACAATTTGAGGAATTCAGCGTTCACTGAGAAGGGGTTTGTTGATTTTTTAGAGAAGCTTGGAATTAATACTAGAGGAGCAAATCTTAAGACTAGAAACATCGCGGCAGTAATGGTGACGGCAAGCCTTCCACCATTTTCCAGAACTGGAAGTAGAATCTCTGTGAATATTAGTACGCTTGGTGATGCAAAGAGTTTAAGAGGTGGTACTCTTGTTGCTACTCCTTTACTTGGCGCAGATGGTAATGTTTATGCAGTTGCTCAAGGAACTGTGAGTCTTGGTACACCAACTGATTTTGATCCAGTGGTTAGTAAGTCAAAGTTTACTCCAACGTCTGGCTATGTAAATAGCGGCGCTATAGTAGAGCGTGAGCTGGACTTCTCACTGAATTCTCTAGGAGAAGTCAGACTAGCTCTGAGGAATCCTGATGTAACAACAGCAAGGATAATATCAACAGCTATAAATAACTCGCTTGGTGAAAATTTGTCTACTGCGACCGATCCAGGAACAGTCAAAGTTGTTGTTCCAGTCGAATATCTAAACAATGTGCTTGGACTTCTTGCGGATATAGAAAATTTAGAGGTGGAACCGGAAAGTATTGCAAAAGTTGTCATAGATGAAGCAAGCGGCACCATAGTTATTAGCGATAATGTCAGAATTAGTTCAGTTGCAATTTCTCAAGGTAATTTGATTGTTAAAGTGCAGGATGATGAACGACTTCTCAGTCTAATAATTAATAAAAAAGATGAAGAAGCTATTATGCCTGGCACGAAACTTGCTGTAATGGAAGAGGCTACTAGCTTGAGTGATTTGGTGAAGGGGTTAAATGCACTAGCTGTTAAGACGCAAGATCTTGTTGCGATATTAAAATCCATGCAACAGGCAGGTGCCTTGCAAGCTACTATAGAGGTGAGGTAGATTATGAGTGATATTATGACTGTTGGAATCGCTGCAATTGATAGTAATTCGAAAGAAAGCTCGCTTGGCGAAAGTGGTGTACGTGAAGCAGCAAAGTCTTTGGATAAGGTGTTTCTTTCTATGTTTTTAGAGCGCGCTTGGAAGAGTGAAGGTATGGGAGATGAGGATCCTGCTTTGCAAAGCTTTGTGAGTAAAATGCATGTGGATATAATGAGCCAACATATAGTAGATAGCGGCGGAATTCTTACAAATGCTATAGAAAAACAGTTGTCCGTTCAGCATTATAATGAAGCTTCTTTAAGAGCTAAAGGATGAAAATAATTAACTTGTAAACTTAGTATTTGTGTTAGTTATGAAAGATATAGATTCTATTAGAGGTAATGTAGTAGGTGATAAGATGCTGGAAAAAGCCATGAGGCATCTGATCAGTCTGCTGAAAGTTGAATATGATCTTTTGATTCAGAATAGAATTAATGAAGTGATAGCTGTACAAAATAAGAAGAATGGAGTGCTGAAATTTCTAGATGCGCAGAGTGCTCTTCTAAGTGGTCTTTTAGAACGTGGTAGCTTGCATGAGAATATAGGTAAGACGCGCTGTGCTGAAATAAAGGAGCTTGCTATAGAGCTACAAAAAAATATTAACACTGTGAAGTCTGTTCTAGAAAGCAAGATATATATAAATGAAATGATGCTGAAAGCTGTACAAGAAGTCTTAGCAAAGAGTAGCCCTCGAAACAATATAAATTATAAAGCAAAAGGCAAGCATGTGAGCGGAAGCGAGAATCAAGGATATGTGGTGATGAGTGAGAGTGTTTAACTTTTATTTTTCTTAGTAGGTTTGATATGAGCGTAATTGGGAATTCTTTTATTAATGCAGTTGGAGTAAATCAAAAAGAGTCAGATGTCAGGCAGCAGAATATTGCTTATTCTAAGAGCACAAGTCGCGGTAGAATGGATATTCAGGAGAAGAGAGTTGCTGGAACTTCCAGTATAGTTGCATCTGTGAATTCGGTGTTAAACGAGTTTTTGCAACAAGATGTGTTATCTGCCAATTCTGAATCCAAGAGTCTTGGTTTATTATCTGAGCTTTTTCAAGAGAGAATTAGTCCTATAATAGCTAGAGATGGAGATGGTAAAAGTTTACAGGTATTATTTGGTGAGCTTTTTACATCGATCAGAAGCTTAGAAGCTCAACCTACAGAACAAGTACTAAGAGAAAAAGTATTAAATTCGTTAGACAAATTCTCATTTGCGATCAAAGAGAAATCTAAAGCGCTATACGACATACGTTTCGAATTAGATCAAAGTATTGTAAATGATATAAAAGCTGCAAACGATGAAATAGAAAGCATAAAACATATGAGAGAGAGTTTAATGCTGTCTGGTAGTGATGTGGAATCTGCAAATCTGAAGAACGATATTGCTGAAGCTTTCGATAGGCTTTCTAAGTATATACCAATTAAGGTCTATACTGATCAAGATAATATACCATCAGCTCAGTTGGTTACAGATCAGAGTAATTCCGATCTATTTTCTCTAGATATCTCATATTATTTAGGCTACCAGAGCATGAAATCAGTACAGCATATTATAGATGATAAAGAATTTTCTCCTGTTACTTTAGAGAAAGTTATGCATAGAGGATTTACGCTTCCTGCTAGTGATATAGTATCCGGTGGAACAAGTGCAAGTGTAATAAGTCATGTTAAGGGTGGTATTATAGCTACAAAGATTGAAATGATACATAAAGAGCTTCCAAGGTTGATAGATCAGTTGGATCAGCTAGCATATAACTCTCAAAATCTTGTGAATAGCGCGCACAATAAAGGGACAGGTTATCTGCCAGCACCAGAGCTGACATCAACAAGACTTATGAGCGTAGGAGATGTGATAACTGCTTCTGGTAAAGCAATTATGGCACTTGTTGGTTTAGATGGTCTGCCTTTAAAGGAGATGCGGAGTAATGGTGATACATTTATTCCTCCACTTATTATAGACTTTGATAAGTTGGATTTTGGACAGGGCATAGGGCAGCTGCGCGTGCAAGATATAATGAATATTATCAATAGGTATTTTGGAGATGAGCTATCTGGCAACAAAAGGGCTGAGCTTGGCGTGAGTAATAATGTTCTTTCTGACGTCAAGTTGTATTCAAAGAATCAAGATATGCAGGTCGGCTCCACTTTTTCCTTAGGAATTGAGTTAAGTAATTATTCACTAGCTGATATCGGTTTTGAAATTAAAGGCTGCACTGTGAAAAATTCTCTTGGTGTTAGTATACCTGTTAATTTCGATTCTAAGAAGCACGTGGCTGAAAAAGGAGGTCCTCACAGGATAGAACTTGCTGCATCATTTGTGCCGACTTCTTTAGATTATCCTTATGAAGTGGCCATTGATGTTGAGGTCAATGAGGGTGATGAGTCAATAACTAGAACTTTGACGTATAAGATAAATGATCCATCTTCATATAATCTAGGGCTAAGCGGGTTAAATGAGTTTAAATTTTCTATTGATAGTATGTCAGGGCCTTATGGGCCAGGTTCACGCGTTGCTCCACCATTGCTTGGCAAGGAAGGGGTGATAGCCTCTTTGATAGATAAAAATAATGCTGCGCTCGCAGATAATGACACAACACAAAATGGACGATTGACTCTGAAGTCTGGAAGTGATAAGTGGCGTTTTGCTATATATCAAGATAGTAGCTCACTCAGTGGAGTAAGTGGCAATGGAAAGACTTTACAAGGCCTTGGACTAAGTGGATTTTTTGGTTTGAATGATCTTCTAGTGAGAGGTGATAGTGATATAGCCCTTTGGCATGCCGTGAGGAATACAGCGCTAAACATCAAAGTGAGAGATGATATTGCAAGAAATCATGCTTTTTTTTCAGGAGCGAAGCTGGAAAAATTTGTTGAGCATGGAAATAAGGATGAGGCAACAACATCTACTCCACTTTATTCAGTGAGCACAGGTGATAGTCATAATGTGCATGAGATTGCAAAAGCTATTGATACACGTGTTGAATTTGTGTCACAAAGTGACGGTGATGTTTTGTATGCCAGTCTTTTAGAATATTCGCAGCAAGTTGTTGTTTCAGTAGCAAGCAAAGCATCTAGGTATGCTGCTAAGAAGATAGAGAGTGATAATAGAGAGGTAAACCTAAGATCAGCTTTGCATGAGAAAAGTGGTATAAGCAAGGAAACTGAGATGATCAAGATAATGGAGGAGGCTCAAGTGATGTCTTTTCAACTGTCTGCTACTCAGAAATCCATTCAGGTTATGGATAATATAATAAGAGTAATATCTAGCGTCTCTGTATAGATTTTTATTATTATGCATGAACGTTGATTAAAAAAGATAGCTTACTTTACTTATAAATATTCTAATTTCTATAAAAGAGGTGTTTTTATGAGTTTTGGTGGTAATCCGATAGGTAGTTCAACTATAGGAATTGGTGCTAGTTATTCTAGTGCTTTTAAAAATATGAAAAAAGAATATGAAGGTATAACGTTATCTTCCAAAGAAGGCTCAAAAGCTGCAGGTGGTTGGCATAATATGCAAAGTGATGAAGTAGGGAAGGCGTTACATAAGCAGCAATTAGCTGCAAATTATAAGCAACATACTTCGTCACTTGAGATGCTATCTGAAAATGTTGGAATGATGCACGATATAGTAAATGGTATAAGAGAGAATGTGGAAAAGGCTGTGGAGTCTATGCAATATAAGTCGCTCGGTTTGTCTTGGAAAGACCGTGAGGAGCGCATAAAACAGATGGAATATTACTTAGGGCGGATCGAAGAATCTCTAAATGCAAAACATAGTAATGGTGAGTATATATTTGGTGGTGCTAGGTCTGATTCTACTCCTGTTGGTGAAATAGTGAAAAACAGTAATATTATCTCATCTGAAAGTGGGATGTTAGCTGATGATACTGTTACTAGCGTGTACTATAATGGTGATACTAATCCTGCTATCTCATATACAATTGGCAATTCTAATAGCATAAAATTGAATTTTAATGCTGCAGATCCTGGTGTGCGCAAGGCAATTGCTGCATTACATTATTGCATAGACGCTGAAAAGAAGTTTAATAAGTTTAATCAAATAAAGGAAAGTGGTATAGATCCTCAGGAAAATGGCATGAAGGATGATGAATATATAGATGAGTATAAATATATCGCGCGTATGGAACACGCTGAAAAAGTTGGTGATGAGGCTGTGAAGTCGCTAGGCGGTTCGATTTCAGATATTGCAATGATTTTACAGCATATTGAGATAGATAAAGGAGAAAACAAGAGAATGTTGAGTGAAACAGAAGGATCGCTTAACGATTTAATGACGTATGATCAAATAGATCTACATAGATTTTTAATGGCATATTATGAGCAGCTAAATGCACTATCGAATATATATATGCTTTCTCATAAATTAGAGAATAATTTTATTAATAATTTGGCTTCAATGTCATAATACTTGAGGGGTATATGTATGAAAAGTACTGATATGGATGGAAATTGCAGAACATATACTGGCTCATATGCTGGTTCAATTTCAGAGGGATTTGCTGGAGCGTGTCCAGGTTCTAGTACGCGTCAATCACTTCTGATTCCATCTGGATTGATAGGTTTTAGTGGTTATCATAGTTATGTGCTTTCACATGTACCATATAGAAATTTAGCAAATTTTAAGGTTTTACAGAGTGTTGAAAACTCTAGAATAGCTTTTTTAGTGTTGCAGTTGAATCCTTTTAACTCTGTCATGAGCGTTTCAGATATTGAATTTATAGCGGAAGTTATGAATGTAAAAATCATCAATTTACAAGTATTATTGGTAGCTACACCTCAGCTTTCAGAAGATGGTAAATATAACATAACGCTAAATACTAAAGCTCCAATTTTTGTGGATAAGTCTAACAATATAGCTATGCAATATGTATTACAATCTTCGCATTATAACACAAAGCATAAATATTGTGTAGGGATAACTCAGTGATTGTAGGTATTATCAGTGCTTCTCTTGCTAGTTTGATTTTTTGCTGAGTGAAAATCAGGATAATGTAGAATCTAAATTCAAAGCATTTGAAGTGACAATACTTTTTATAAACTATTAACAGTGCTATAATGCTTACCAGGTCGCCTGCCTCATAACTCTAAGAAGCGCAGGAATTTGACTACTTACCTTCAAACTTGGATATCTCTGATTATTTTACTTGCTCGGTTAAGGTTTGGAAACAAATCTAAAATGCTTGTTGCTACTTTATGTAGTTATATGTGATATGGTTAAGACCCTCGCCTTTAGGCGAACACTTTAGTATTAGTTATCTAGGAAATGTGCTAAGGGAGGACGAATGGAATATAGGAGATGATCCCACAGCCTATATGACCTAAAGTATCATATAGTATTTTGTACTAAGTATAGGTATAGAGTTTTAACTGGGCAAGTTGCGATTAGAACTAGGGAAGTAATCCGAGAAATATGTGCTGCTAATTACATAAATATAATTAGTGGCAGTATGAGTCCTGATCACGTACATATATTAGCATTGGTTCCGCCTAGTATATCAATATCTAAAGCTGTGCAATATATTAAAGGTATAAGTAGTCGTAAGTTGCTACAGGAATTTGCACTGCTCCGTAAGCGGTATTGTGGACAACATCTTTGGGCCAGAGGGTATTTTGTTGTGACAGTTGGCAATGTGAATTCAGAAGAAGTGCAAAAATATATAGAACAGCATGAGGAACATCACAAAAAAGATGATTTTAGAATATCAGAGTTTTAGCGTTTACGCTTTTAATCTGCTTTGCAAGCGTTACACAAACTACCGCGCTTTAGCCGGTAGTAATTGATAACTGTCTGTAAGATCAAATCTTGACTTCTACAACTTATGTGTATATACAAAATACATAAAGAGCATTCTACATATGTCAATTTTGAAGTCTAACTTCATATGTATGCAAGTTAAATACCAACTCTTCATTTCCCTACGCGGTATACATGGATAAAAAAATAGCTGTTGTATTATTTAATTTAGGAGGGCCGAGTAGTAGAGACGCTATAAAGCCATTTTTATTTAATTTATTCTATGATCGCGCAATCATTAGAATGTCAAATCCCTTCAGGTTCTTGCTTGCGAAATTCATATCATATAAGCGTGAAGTAAATGCTATAAAAGCATATATGAAAATTGGTGGTAGTTCCCCTCTACTTTCACATACTATAAAGCAAGCGGATGCTTTAGAGGATTTGCTTAACGCTACTAAAAGATCTGATTATTGTTGCTCTTATGCTGACATGATATTTGAAGAGAACATAAATACTGGTGTATCTGTGATGTCTAAAGATATCATAGAAAATGTAATGGAATTTTCAAAGCAAGGACAGTACCATAATACGTATAAAGTATTCATAGGGATGCGATATTGGCATCCTTTTATTGAGAGTGTAGTGCATGATGTGCTTAATTTCTCTCCAGAGAAAATCATACTATTGCCGCTATACCCTCAATTTTCAACTACAACAACTGGATCATCATTTAACGCTTGGAAGAAAATTATACGCGGTACAAAACTAGAAAATGTAGAGAGTCACTACATATGCTGCTATTATAATAATGAGAAATTTATAGAAGCACACACAGAACTTATATTGCAAGAATATAATGAAGCTATAAAGTATGGAAGACCGCGTATATTATTTTCTGGTCATAGTTTGCCACAGAGCATAATAGATTCAGGTGACTCATATCAATTCCAAGTGGAGGAAACAACTAAGTTAATAGTTAAGAAGCTAAAAGAGCATTTTGGAAGTATAGACTATAGAGTATGTTACCAGAGCAAGGTTGGGCCAATGAAATGGTTGTCGCCATCTACAGAATCTGAAATCATTGCTGCTGCGAGTGAGAAATGTCCAGTTGTCATAGTCCCTATAGCGTTTGTTTCTGAGCATATTGAGACATTGGTTGAGCTTGATATAGAATATAAGAAGCTTGCAAGTAAATTAGGAATTGAGCACTATTTTAGGGTGTCTGCGTTGCAAACAAATAAAAAATTTATTGATTGTCTTGCAAGGTTATGCACAAATAATTATAATTGTGACGGTGAAGTATTAGAGCAGGATAATGTAAAGTTTTGCTCAGGTGATGATTATCAAAGTGAAGCTAATGCTTCGTATTATAAAAAGAAAAGATGTAGTGATTTTATAAAATGCTTTAAAAGGAATAGTTGTTAGTTAGTTGCTCGTATCATAACTCTTGAAGGTGGAGTCTTTATGTTGGCATGCAAGCAATTATAATGCGCCGAAAGTCTAGCAGAAAAAGTGGCAAAATTGCCAAAAACCTTATGGATTTTGTTAGATACTACCTTCATAAGTGCGCGCGTGTGAATTTAATGGCATGATTTTTAGGGTCCCAGTTGAATTTCTGCATCAAATATTTTGTGAAGAAATAAACGAAGTAATACTTGAAAATCAGGTTAAAGGAGTCTGCGAAAGTGACTTTACTGGCAGTGCCTAAAGTAATATTTGTAAGCATCGGACAAATTATAGCAACTCCCACATGTATGCTATTATTTGTGAGGGTTTGTATAAGTGTCTGAAAATTAGCGCGGGGTTGTGCCTAAAAGCTAATTTTTGTACGTTCAACTTTCCGCAAACATTTATTTGGGCGGCTAATAGATTTTTGAAGGATTGACTAGTTAAAAGTGACTAATGCAAGTGATTACTTTGTTGTGCAAGCATTTATTAATGCAATACATAGCAGAATTATTTTTTGTGCTTTATGCAAGCAGTGGTTATTAGTCAAAACACGGAGCTGCAGTTTATATAACAATGGATAGTAGAAGATTAGGTTTAGAATTGAGGCCTTCTTTAAGAAAGCTCTCATGGTGTGTGCTTGAAGCAGATGAGCGAAAAGTGCTTTATCTTTGCCAAGTGCTTGGTATTCATGAGGTGCTATCTAGAGTGCTTGTAAATCGTGGTTATTCTGATCCAGATATGGCTGCTAAATTTCTTATTCCTAAAGTGAAAGACTCACTTCCAGATCCATTTCTTCTGAAAGACATAGATATTGCAGCAGATCGTATAATTTCTGCAATACAGAATCAAGAGAAGGTAACCATTTTTGCAGATTATGACGTAGACGGTGCAACCTCATCTGCATTGCTTAAGAAGTTTCTCTGTGAGTGTGGAATTTCACCTGACATATATATTCCGCACAGAATCAATGAAGGGTATGGTCCCAGCATAGGTGCTATCCAACAGATAAAAGCAAATGGTACAAGTCTTTTAATTACAGTTGATTGTGGAACAACAGCATTTGAGCCGCTGAGTGAAGCAAAGAAAATAGGTCTTGATGTAATTGTACTTGATCATCACATGGCAGATGGAAAGCTGCCTGACGCGCTTGCAATTGTGAATCCCAACAGGTTAGATGACGATTTTCCATACAAAAGTATAGCAGCTGTTGCTGTAACATTCATGACTGTGATAGCTGTGCGTACTAAGTTAAGAAAGATAAACTGGTTTGGAACTAATAAGGAGCCAGATTTAATTCAATATTTAGATCTAGTGGCACTTGGTACAGTTTGTGATATTATGCCTCTTACTGGTTTAAATAGAGCATTTGTTGCTCAAGGATTGCAACTTATTGCAAAGAGGAATAATTTAGGGCTTAGGATGATTGCTGATGTTGTAAAGTTGGACGCAAAACCTCGCAGCTTTCATCTTGGATACATAATAGGACCAAGGATAAATGCAGGTGGTAGGATAAGCAAGCCAGAACTTGGTGCTACACTACTAACAACTATAGACCCTATAGAAGCTCATGATATAGCAAGTAAGCTGAATATGCTCAATCAAGAGAGAATGGAGATTGAAAAGCAGGCGCTTGATGAAATAATCTCACAAATCGAGCTAGAGGTTAGTGAGTTGCCAGTAATATTTGCTGTGGGTGAAAATTGGCATATTGGAGTTCTTGGGATCTTAGCAAGTCGCATGAAAGAGCAGTATAATAAGCCGTCAATAGTGATTTCTGTAAGTGGTGGAGTAGGTAAAGGTTCTGCAAGGTCTATACATGGTATAGACCTTGGCTTAATTATACAGTCTGCTAAGGAAATGAATATGTTGATAGATGGTGGCGGGCATGCGATGGCTGGCGGATTCACAATAGACTTATCGAAAGTTAATGAATTTAAGGATTTCGTACAAAAAAAAATAATGGCTATCAAATATATAGATAACTTATTTGAAGAAGCACTTGAGCTTAAAGTAGATTCTGTCATAACTGTTCATACTGCCAATGATAATCTTATCGAAATTTTGGAAAAAGCAGAGCCATTTGGTAATGGTAATCCTCAGCCTAGATTTGCTATACTGAATGCTATAGTGTTGCGCGCAACTCAATTTGGGTCTTCGCATATATCATTATTGATTCGAGATCAAGACGATATAATTTCACGCAAGACTCTTAAGTGTCTATTTTTTAAAGCTTTGGAAAAAGATTATGGGCAGCTATTGCTTAATTCAGTAAATAAAACGTTAGATGTAGTTGGTACTCTTCAGAGTGACGACTGGGAAAGAAGTAAGGTAAAATTTATTATAGAAGATATTACTTTTCATGGATGATATAGAATTCAGAAGAAATCTTGAGAACTTCTCAGCATTTGCAAGAGTAGGAATAATTGGTATGGGTGCTTGGGGTTCTGCTGTTTCTTTACTTGCTGCGCCAAAAGCAGCTAGTATAGTTTGTTATACAAAAAATTATGAAAAGTTGCATAGCAAGCTTCTGCCATATCAAGATAAAATAGAGGTTGTTGATTCTTTCTTGCCACTGAGAGAGGTGGATTTAATATGTATATCAGTGCCTGCTCAAGCTTTTCGGTCTATAATGTCGGAATTATCGCTGAGCGTTGATCTTGGTTGTAAGACATTGCTGATTTGTTCAAAAGGTATAGAAAATGAGACTTGCGCTTTGATGAGTGACATAAGTGATGAAGTATCTAATAATGCACCTGTTGCTGTGCTATCTGGGCCTAATTTTGCAAGTGAGGTTATGCTTGGAAAGCCAGCAGCAACGGTAATTGCATGCCAAAAGTTAGATGTAGCAGCTAAAATTATCAATGCATTTTCCAGTCAAATATTCAGGCCATATTACTCAGATGATATATATGGTGTGCAGATATGTGGTGCTGCGAAAAATGTAATAGCTATAGCAGCAGGTGTCATTTCAGCACTGGATTTCGGACAAAATGCTCATGCTGCACTTATCGCAAGGGGCTTGGTAGAAATAGGAAGGCTCATTACAAGGCGTGGTGGGCAGTATAAAACACTCAATGGACTTGCAGGTGTTGGTGATTTAGTATTGACATGCGGTAGTAATGAATCAAGGAATAGAAAATTTGGCTCTGATATCATAACAACAAAAAATAGCGTACAAGATCTAGTATCAAAAAGTACTGTAGAAGGATATTATACTGCAAAAAGCCTGCACGATCTTGGAAAGAGACTCAATATTGAAATGCCTATAGTTGAATGCATATATGAATTGCTTTATAAAGGTGGTGATGCACATTCTGTGATTGAAAGAGTGCTTAGCAGGCCTCTATCGCTAGATTCGCATTTTTATAGCTTATAAAGCAAATAATGTATTATAGCAACAATATCTATTAGAAATATGAATTGTTCGTCTAAATTTGCAATGTGCTGGAAAGATATAAATGATACGGCGGATTTTTCTATTGTTTTGGTTTTTGAAATGGATTTTATATCGGCAAAGACAATTTTATTGTATTTGTTTTAATTATAATTGCTGTGTAGCTTAAATGAGAAAGTGTAAAATATCCGTTATATTTCTCTGTGTAGTTGTTGGGTTATGCTATATGGTGTATAATTTTTATTTAAGAGTGTTACATTATGAGTCTGGGGTGAGTGTTGAAATTATAATAAAGCCATATACTAAAACTTACGCTATAGCTTCAATGCTTGAAGAAAGAGAGCTCATAAAAAATAGATACTTTTTTTATATTGTGGCAAGGTACTTACAGATTATGCATGGAAAGAAGCTTCAAGCGGGGGAGTATAGGTTTGAGGGTAATCTGACTCAGCCAGAGATTTTAGACAAGATTGTTAATGGAAGAGTATTTATACGCAAATTAACTGTACCTGAAGGGTATACCATTTCACAGATTAATTTTCTTATGGATGCTGCGGAAGGAATCAAGAAGTCTAATGATGCTATTAAAGTTGTTGAAGGGTCATTGTTACCTGGAACTTATCTTTATACATATGGTACAGAAAGTGATATTATGGTTGAAAAGATGTCACTTGAAATGGAAAAATTCTTAGAAGAAGCGTGGGAAGGTTGTAGCGCATTTTCAAGGTCATTACTTGGGACAAAGGATAATGCTTTGATTCTTGCATCTATAGTTGAGAGAGAAACAGGGCTTGATAGTGAGAGAACATTAATAGCTAGAGTTTATCTAAATAGATTGGCAAAAAGTATGCCTTTGCAAGCGGATCCTACTGTTATATACGGCATAACAGGTGGTAGTGGAGTATTTGATCGAAAGTTGACTTTTAATGACTTAAAATATGATTCGCCGTATAATACATATATAACTCGTGAACTTCCACCGATGCCTATTTGTAATCCTGGTAGAGCTTCTATACTTGCAGCTATGCATCCAGCTGAAAGTGATGCGCTTTACTTTGTTGCTGATGGATCTGGTGGACATGTATTTTCTAAGACTTTTGATGAACATAAAGCAAGCATTAGAGAAATCAGAAATAGAGATTAGTAACAACTCTTTCATAAATGCAGATAGTTGGCTGTTAAATGATAATTATATCTCATTTGAGGATTTTCTAATCCCTCATTTTATCGATTTTATTGAAAGGCGGTATGCCATTTACCTCGAAGTTGGCGTAGAGCTTGAGTTTTATGTATTAAATGTTTCATCTGAAAATCTTGAACATTTTTTAGCTGAGCTGCAATCTACTGGTATCAATTGTCAAAAAGAAAGAGGAGAGAATCAGTACGAAGTTATAGTACCGCACCAGAGAATTTCAAAGCAATTCCTGCAACATATTTCAGGGTATAAGGCGTATATAGAGAGTGCGAGCGCAAAATATGGTATAAATACCATTTTTGATGGTATGCCATATGAGAATGATTATGGTTCTGCTACGCATTTTCATGTTAGTGCAATGTGTATCAAGGATAATATAAACTTATTTTCCGAAGGAGAAATAGCGAAAAATAAGTTGCTGCTGAACTTTATTGCTGGAATTTTGAAGAATGTTAAAGCAGCCACTTATTTTTTAATAGGAGACCTTGAAGCAGAATATAAAAGGTTTCGCAGTGGATTTTTAGCTCCAACTCATATAGCATGGGGTGGAAATAATAGAACTGCGCTTGTTAGGATTCCGGACTCTCCAAAGCAGAGTAGGCGATTTGAGTTTCGTCTTCCATCTTCGAGCTCAGATATATACCGCAGTGTATTATTTTTATTGGTTTCACTAATTACTGGTGTAGAAGAAGGATTACTGCCAATTCCAAGGCTATATGGCAATGCCTACGATCCTCAATACTCTCTTACTCCACTTTCAACTTCTGTGTGTGAAGCAAAAAATGAGCATAATTTTGATTATATTATGCAGCGTGCCTTCTTTTTAACTTTATTATAATTTTATAACAACTCTTCATTTACATGCGGTATGCTTATATCTCATTTACCTCGTATATCAAGAAATAATATATCTATTGATAATAAAATATAGCATTAATAAGTATGAAATGGTGCTTGGAGCGCAAAAATAGCGCTTTAAATCCGTAAGAAAATGTTATAATAAATGCAAAAACCTTACGGATTTTGTGAAAGTAGTGTTTGTAGGGCACATGATGATAATAATATATCCAAAAATTAGCGCATGGCTAAGTCCTGAGCTAATTTTTACACATTTCACTTCTCCACAAAAATTTATTTGTTTGTGCAAATCAATTTTTGGTGGATGGAGTAGTTTATTATACAAACTTGAAAAGCAACAATCTATAAGTTACAATACACACAAAAAATGCTTAGTTTTCCTAAAATTACTGTACAGATAGACCTGAGAAAAGTAGCAAGGAATTTTGAAATTTTGGAGAGAATTGTATGTTCAGTTGAGCGAAAAAAGAATGGTGCTGATGTTGCCGCAGTCGTGAAAGCAGATGCGTATGGGCTGGGTGCCATAAAGATAGCTGAAAAACTTACAAGTGTTGGATGTAAAAGTTTTTTCGTAGCAACTTTGGATGAAGCTATATCTCTGAGAAAAGGTCTTGTTGATTGTAATCCAAATATCTATATATTGCATGGAATTGACAACAAGGAAGAAGCTATAGCATGTGAGAGTCATTGCTTAATTCCTGTGTTAAATAATATGTATCAAGTATCTGTTTGGGATGATTGTGCTAAAGTACTGGACAAGGGGTTGAATGCTATACTGCATATAGATACTGGTCTAAATAGGCTGGGAGTTAATCACAGTGAGTTGCTAGAATTTTTGGAGAATAAACCAAGTGGCATAAAGCTTGAATATGTAATGAGTCATCTTGCTTGTGCTGAGGAAAATGATAATCCAAGAAATAGAGAGCAACTTGAGCTCTTTGTGTCGTATCAAGAATATTTTAAAGATACAAAATTCTCTTTTGCAAATTCTTCAGGGGTCTTTTTAGGTGCAGAGTATCACTTTGATTTAGTGAGATCTGGTTGTGCACTTTTTGGCATTAACCCGATCTCAGGTGGTGATAATCCCATGTTGGGTGTAATTAGTGCGACTGCTAGAGTAATACAAAAAAAAGTCCTGGAAAGAAGTGGATATATCGGTTACAAAAATTCTCATAGAGCAGAAGCTGGAACTAAGTGTTTTGTAGTATCGTGTGGATATGCAGATGGATATAGTAGAGGTTTAAGTAATAAAGGTTTTTGCTATGCAGGTGGATCTTATCTGCCTGTAGTTGGGATAATTAGTATGGATCTTGTAGTGTTTGATGCTTCTAAGCTTTCAGAAGAAATGTTTAATTCTGTTAAACATGTAGAATTATTAGGTGACAATATAAAGATAGACGAAGTTGCAAAACATGCTGGCACTATATCTTATGAGATTATCGCGACAAAATTTGGTAAGCGTTGTAATAGGATTTATATAGACTGAAGATGAATAATTTTTGGATGAGACCTAATTTTCTGCAAATGATTGGATTTCTTTGTTCCATATTATCTGCGGCATGTGGTAGAGTAGCAATCTTTACTGCAGGGGTTTTATATTCTGTTATGAAGCCACCATTCCATCTTAGAGCTTTTTTAAGACAGATGGTAGAAATCGGGTATTATTCATTGCCAGTTGTTGGGCTGACTGCACTTTTTACAGGTGCTGTACTGGCTTTGCAGAGTTACACTGGTTTTGCTAGAATAAATGCTTCAAGTGCTGTTGCTTCGGTCGTTGCACTTTCAATTACTAGAGAGCTTGGTCCTGTGCTTGCAGGATTGATGTTGGCTGGTAGAATTTCGGCAGCGATTGCAGCTGAAATAGGAACTATGCGTGTAACAGAGCAAATAGATGCGCTTTATACTCTTAGTACTGATCCAATGAAATATTTAGTGGTACCGAGGGTCTTGGCTGGAGTATTAATGCTTCCAATTTTGGTTTTGGTTGCAGATATAATAGGGGTTTTTGGTGGGTATTTGATCGCAGCATATAAATTAGGTTTCTCACCCGAGATGTATTTAATAAATACTGTTAATATACTTGAGTTTAGTGACATTTTTTCTGGGGTAATTAAGGCTTGTGTCTTTGGGTTCATAGTTTCATTGATTGGGTGTTTTTGTGGATATTTCTCAAAAGGTGGAGCTCAAGGAGTTGGAAGTGCTACAACATCTGCTGTAGTGCTATCTTCTATAATGATTTTATTAGCAAATTACATAATTACTGGATTATTATTCTAAGATGAGTATTAACTGAAAATTGCAATCTAATTCATTGATTAAATTTGCGTTGTTTAATTATAAAATTTGTTCTATCTATTAAAGTATGTTAAGTAAAGTGATTAATATGGGTAAAATCTATATTTTATTGTCCATATTTAATGTGGGGTATTCAGCTTAAATTATTATATGCATTCAAGAGTCAAAATAGAAGTCAAAGGCTTGAATAAGACATTTGGAGCTAATCATGTTCTAAAAGATATAGATCTTGATATTAGATATGAAGAGTCGCTTGCAGTCATTGGAGGCTCAGGAAGTGGTAAATCTGTGTTGCTGAGATGTATAGCGGGCCTTTTTATCCCTGATGATGGAAGCTCCGTTACAATAGATCATGAAATTGTAACATATAAACATATATCACAACGTACCAGTTTTGCTAAAAAATTTGGTATGTTATTTCAAAATGGAGCTTTGTTTGATAGTTTGCCAATATGGCAAAATGTTGCCTTTGGTTTACTGAGAGTAGGAAAATTTAGCAAGGATGAAGCAAGAAAGATTGCTGTAGACAAGCTTACAATGGTGGAATTGAATAGTAACATAATAGATTTATATCCATCTGAGCTTTCTGGCGGAATGCAAAAGAGAGTCGCTCTTGCAAGAGCGATTGCAACTGAGCCAGAAATAATATTCTTTGATGAACCAACATCAGGTCTTGACCCAATTACCGCAAGATCAATTACTAAGTTGATTAAGGATTTAGCAAGACATCTACACGCAACAACTGTTATAATTACACATGATATGTTTTGTATGCGAAATATATCTGATAAAGTTGCTGTAATAAAAGATGGTCAAATTATTTGGCATGGCAATATAGCAGATATAGAAAAAGTTCAAAATAGCTATATACAGGATTTCATAGCAGTTTGAATTTTTCATAAAAAATTTGGTAAAGATTTATGGAGGCATTGATAATGATAAATGAGTTAATTAAGGAACTTGAAAGTTTAAGTTTGCTAAAGCATCCGTTTTACCAAGCTTGGAATGATGGTATATTAAACAAGGAAATATTAGCTGATTACGCATGTCAATATTTCCATAATGTTGATGCTTTTCCGAGATACTTAAGTACTATTCATTCTAGGTGTTACGATATCAAAATTAGACAGGTTCTGCTAGGTAATCTGGTTGAAGAGGAAAGTGGAGATGAAAATCATCCTGAGCTTTGGAAAAGATTTGCAAGAAGTCTTGGGGTTTCTGATAGCATGATTGAAAGCAGTGTTCCTTATGCGAAAACTAAAGAGTTGATTGATGGTTTTTTTAATATATGCAAAAGCTCTGTTGCGGCAGGTATAGGAGCCCTTTTTGCATATGAGAGGCAGATTCCTGAGATTGCGCAATCAAAAATTGATGGTCTTTGTAAATTTTATAACTTCTCATCTAGTGATGCTGGGTTGAAATTTTTCTATGTGCATATAGAGGCCGATGAGTGGCATTCACAAGAGTGCGTTCAGCTTATTGAAGCTTTGGATCCGTCTTCGCGAGAAGTGGCTTATAAGGGTGCTGTAAAGGGTGCAAAGTTGCTTTGGCAGTTTCTTGATGGTATTTGTGAATCTGAGGTTTTTAAACGCTATTGTTCAGTTGCTTTTTAGTAAGCATTTCACAAAACCAGTAAAGAATATTTCTTGCAAAGTAGTGGATTGCATATATTGAATTTAAATAATGAGGAAGGGTGGATATTTGATTTATGTGCTATTTTTCGTATAGTATTAATTCTGATACTTGCAATCAACATAAATCCTCTAACTTCTTATAGTTATGACGCAGGCGACTAGTTTAGGATAGAGAAAGATATCGTATATTTCTATATCAACTCTTCATTTATTAGAGAGATACTAATTCAATGACATGTATAAAACATTTGCTCGCAGCAGCTCTCTCTTTACTGCTTTACCTTTTGAGTTCAAATATTGCATTTTCAATGATTATAATAAGAGATGATGAAATAGAATCATTTATATATGATATTGCAAAGCCAATATTTGATACTGCAGGATTAAATAGTAGTGAAATACAGGTATATATAGTACAAGATACTACGTTAAATGCTTTTGTTACAAATAATAAAAAACTATTTTTACATACTGGTCTAATAAGTGAGCTTGATGATGTGAGCGCGTTGATAGGTGTAATAGCACATGAAGCTGGTCATATTGCTGAAGGACATTTTCTAAAAATGAGCGATAATTTAATAGCAGCCGTACAAAATATGACTCTAACTAGTATAGCGGCTATACTTGCAGGTGCTGCAGCCAATAGTCCTGAAGTAACTGCTGGAATTATTTTGGGACAATATAATGTCCAACATAGGTTGCTTCTTAGTTATTCCAGAACGCAGGAATATGCGGCAGACAGAGCTTCTGCAAAATATCTTGCAAAGCTTGGAGTCAGCATGCAGCCAATGATTGATTTACTTAAAAAAATTGCTGCGAGTAATGATGGTGATTTGTATTCAAATGAAGGGCAGTACTTGGCAACGCATCCAAGCTCTGTTAGTAGGATTAATGCCCTGCAAAGTTTTATTACGCCTAAAAAGCAGCAACCTGTTTATGATTATAAAGATCTACAAAGACGTTATGAGCTGCTGAACGCGAAACTAAAATGTTTTGCTGAGCAAAATAACAACTCATGTAATAAAGTTATAAATGGAAAAAACGCTGAAGCAACAAAGTATGCGAATGCAATCAATTATTACAATCATGACGATACAAAAATGGTATTAGCACAAATTGATGAATTAATGCGCATCAATCCAAAATCACCATACTATAATGAATTAAAAGGTGATGTTTTATATAAGAATGGTAATTTTTTATCTGCGGTTTCATATTATAAGAAAGCTTTAAAACTGCAGAAGGATAGCTCAAAATTTGTAAATGGTATAAGGCTTCAACTCGCAGTAGCGTTGCTTGCAGTTGGTGATAAACATTTAATAAGTAAGGCTTTAAGTTTCATCCGTGAAATAGTAGTGCGAGATTCAAAAAATATTGAAGCATTCAAGCAACTTAGCATTGCTTATTTCAAGTTGGATAATGAATACATGGCAAATTTGGCTCTAGCAAAGAATGCTATTTTGAAGTCTGACAAAAGCTTGGCTAAACGTTTGTTGAAGATTGCAGAGTGCAGTAAGCATTCGATTAACGATAATAAACAGGCAAAAATTATTGGTATTGATAAAGATTCTTTATCTAAAGATCTTGATGTAATGGAACAGTCTTAATGTATATTCGCTATATTTCAAAAATTGGCGCTTCTTAAGAGTATTAAAAATCAATTTTTAGCGTATAGACTTTATATATTTGCGAAGAAATAAATGAAATAATATGTGAAATCAAGCCAAGAAAGTACGCGCAAATGGCTTTGCCGGCCACTACCTGCAAAATCCATAAGATTTTTGGCAATTTTGCCATGTTTTCTGCAGGACTTTAGGTGCATCATAATTGCTTGCAATCAGTATAAATCCTGCGCGCCTTAGAGTTATGACACAGGCGACTATCTAGTCAAGGCAATATAAAAGCTGATTTCATTAAAAAGCTACTCACTCTTTTTGTACTTTGGCTTATAATTTTCATCATGCTTTGCAAGCAATTCAGTTGCATAAAATATATTATCCGAATAATCTATGTTACCAAAGACGACTGCTCCACTTCCCTCTCTAAAAAGACTCGGCACGACTCCATTGTATATAACAGTAATTTCCGCTAAGTTATCAGTTAAAACAAATTTGATGGCTCCATCATCGAGATAAGAAACACAATCTTTCTTCACAAGTCCACCAACTCTGAAGCCTTTATCTGAGCCACTTTTTTCCGCATATACTTCAGATGGTGATAGAAAAAACACTATGTTATCATCAAATACTTTCAATATTATGAATACTGCTATACACACCATCGACAAAGCACTAATGACTATTAATTTTCTGTAGGTTGATCTCCTCATATTAGGAACATTATAGAATTTATGTTGTAATATATCACATAACCACATAGTCTGTCCGTCAAAATCCATAAGGTTTTTGGCAATTTTGTCACTGTTTCTGCAGGACTTTCGGTGTACCATCATTTGCTTGCAGATGATACACATGTCCTTTTAGAATTATGACGTAATGACTACATCAGTATAACTTTATATTTTTAGTAAATTTGCTGCATCCAAATTAACTTAAAACATTTCAAGACACAAAAAATTATGCGATTTTTATTATGATGAAAATTTCAAATCAAAGCTCTATGCCAAAACACAAAGTTCTAAGCATCAGTAACTTATATGACAGATTTAAAAGACACACTCAACTAGGATTTTATTAACTTGCATACAAATGATTTTATCGTTATTAGTGTTTAGACTTTTTCTATATACACAATCGGTATGACCGAAGAGTTAAATGAGTTACTAAAAATGCAGGATTTTTTGATTTCACAAGATAGGCAAGATATCAAATCGAATATGATAACTGGCGCTGAACCATTTGTATTATTTCAGCTATATAAGAAGCACAAACGTATATTGTACATAGTAGAAAAAGATGAAATGGCATCATCTATCGAAGAAAGCCTTGCATGCTTTATAGATTGCTCAAAAATAATCAGGATACCGGACGCAGGCTTTTATCCTTATGAACCAATTTCACCAAATCCTATCGACGCACATCTAAAAATACGTGCTCTTTGGGATATATTGCAGCAAGAACCAAACTCAGAATTCATAGTCATTGCTACGATCAATAATTTACTACAAAAACTCCCGCCAAGAGAGTCACTTATAGATAACGTACTTGAGCTTTCTACCAAAGACTCATCAAAATCCGTCAAGTTTACAACAGAGTATCTTGCAGAAGCTGGATACATTAGATCAGATACTGCAATGTATTCCGGTCAATTTGCATCGAGAGGCAGCATAATTGACATAGTATCTGATGAAACTGGCCATGGATATAGGATAGATTTCTTCGGAAACTCCATATCAGGTATAAAATTATTTGACCCAGCTTCGCAGCTGAGTAATAAAAAAGTAGACAAAATAACTATATTACCTATGAGTGAGATTGTTTTTAATAACAATAACATCTCTACATTTCAAAAGGAGTATGAGAAATACTTCGGAATGGGCAGCAACCCATCACATAACTCAACTATTTCTAAAGTAAGGGAATACGGGATAGAGAATTGGCTACCTCTGTTTTATACAGAAGCAGAAAGTCTGCTTGAATACATGCCAAAACAATATCTCTGTATTTTTGATAACAACATACTTTCTAAAATAGAGCATCTTTATAATAAGATAGTTGAAAATTACAATTTTAGAATAGCAACTCCACCACAGGAACTAATATACAGACCAATTGTTCCGTCTAAGCTTTTTTTGATGGAAACAGAGCTGAAAGAGAAGTTAGAAAATTTGGAGAATAAGACGGTATTATTTACCAAGAATCCAAGCGCGCGCAGTGAAAACACAGATATCACTGCTGTACAAGTGCATCTTGCATATGCAAACCCGGAAAATAAGACACGCGTTGAGAAATATGCAGAGTACATCAATAGCTTTGTACAAGAGAATCCCTATTCATGCGTTTTAATAGCAAGTTCCAATATAACCAGCATAGAAAGAATAAAGGGAGAATTTCTGCATTATGGCACTGAAGTTTTAGAGATTTGCAACATTGATGAAATTTCATTGCTTGGAAAAAAAGTTGGCATCATAAAAATGCATGTGGATGAAAACTTCACATATCAATTAGACAAGAATCTGATATTGGTCATAGCAGCTCATGCAATATTTCCATCCAATCAACATTATAGAAAGAATAAACAAAAAAAAGATGCAAAACGTATTATACAAGAATTAAGTCAGCTACAAGTAGGAGAACCTGTTGTACATTCAGAATACGGCCTTGGTATATTTAAAGGGTTAAAAGAGCTTGAAATTAATCATGTTATACACGATTTTCTTGAGATATCATACTTCAA
Source organism: Candidatus Lariskella endosymbiont of Hedychridium roseum (assembly GCF_964020185.1). Classification (NCBI taxonomy): domain Bacteria; kingdom Pseudomonadati; phylum Pseudomonadota; class Alphaproteobacteria; order Rickettsiales; family Candidatus Midichloriaceae; genus Candidatus Lariskella; species Candidatus Lariskella endosymbiont of Hedychridium roseum. Next base: position 473,607 of record NZ_OZ026538.1, read on the forward strand.
TGACGATAAGCTTTACCTTCCGGTAGAAAATTTTGAACTGCTTAGTAAATATGGGCAAACTGAATCAAATATACAACTCGATAAGCTCGGCGCTGCTAGTTGGCAAATGCGCAAAGCAAGACTCAGAGAGCGAATCAAACTTGCAGCGGAAGTATTAATAAAAACAGCTGCGCTTAGAAATGAATCTACAGCAACACCTCTCAATATAGATAGCCAAATATATGAAAAGTTCTGCTTAGGGTTTCCTCACACCGAAACCAATGATCAAAAGCGTGCTATTGAGGATACACTAAACGATATAGTATCCGATACTCCAATGGATAGATTAATCTGCGGAGACGTTGGATTTGGGAAAACTGAGGTTGCACTAAGAGCTGCAGCTGCTGCAGTCTTGGGGACAAACAATGTACAAGTTGCAGTAGTCGTTCCAACAACGCTTTTATCAAGACAACACATGTCAACTTTCAAAAAAAGATTTGAAGGATGGCACGTATCAATAGCACAACTCTCAAAATTTACAAAAAACAGTGAAGCAAAGAAGATTAAAGAATCTATCAAGAATGGAGAAGTTGATATAGTGATAGGCACTCATGCACTGCTTGCAAAAGATCTAGCATTCAAAAATTTAGGGCTTGTAATAATAGATGAAGAACAGCATTTTGGGGTAGAGCAAAAGGAAAAACTTAAGCAACTCAAAAAGAATGCACATATTTTAACGCTTTCTGCGACACCTATACCAAGAACCCTACAAATGTCTATTGTTGGAATTAAAGAACTTAGTATTATAGCAACTCCACCAGTAGAAAGACAAGCAGTTAAGACATTTGTCATTCCATACGATGAAATAACAATTAAAACTGCTCTTCTTAACGAAAAAGCAAGAAATGGCAGAGTATTTTACATCACTCCTAGAATTGCTTATCTAGACAAAATAGCACTGCAGTTATCAAAACTTGTGCCTGATATGAAGATTGCGATTGCAAATGGCAAGATGAATGCAAAGGCACTGGATGATATAATGAATGATTTTTATGACGGTAAATATGATATATTGCTAAGTACTTCTATCATAGAATCTGGACTTGATATCACTTCTGCAAATACCCTAATTATAGATCGCGCAGATATGTTTGGACTTGCGCAGCTCTATCAAATAAGAGGAAGAGTCGGTAGAAGCAACATCCCAGCGTTTGCATATCTTACTATACAAAAAGGCGGCAAAATTACTGATATGGCAGAGAAAAGATTATCAATAATGCAATCACTAAGTGAGCTTGGATCTGGCATGAATCTCGCAAGTTATGATATGGATATCCGAGGATCTGGAAACTTACTTGGCCAGGAACAGTCTGGACATATCAAAGAGGTAGGAATCGAATTATATCAAACGATGCTAGCAGAAGCCATAGAAGCTCTAAAGTCCGATCCAGAAAATACTAATATTAAAGAGGAATGGAGCCCTGTAATTAACCTTGATATCGCAATACAAATTCCAATTTCATATATAGCTGATGATTCTCTCAGGCTTTCTTTATACCGCAGGATATCAAATTTAGCAAATCATCAAGAGATAGAATCGTTGATATCTGAAATGACTGATAGATTTGGCAAAGTCCCGCAAGAAACATTAAATCTCTTTAAAGTCGTAGAGCTAAAGCAATATCTAAAAGATGCAAATATCGCACAGCTTGACCTTGGAAAGAAGGGGATGCTTTTAAAGTTTCATGATAAGGATTTAATTGATCATGAGAGGATTATGAGTTTTATTACACTACGCAATGATTGTAAATTAAGACCTGATAATTCTCTTTTTGTGGAGTTTGTACGAAAAGAAAATCATATAGAAAATATTGAGATGATAAAAGAACTCATAGCTTCGTTAACTATGCAATTTGTTAAGACAAAATGAAAAGACAAAATTCACTCCTTCTCAAACTATTCTTTAAAGAAACAGGTTTCAAATTTTTTCACCGTTTTATTTCCAATAGATTTCTTCTGAAACTTATTCCAATGAGACAAGTGCAAGGAGCATACGGAGAGCGAGGAGCTCAAGTTGCACACGAAGTACATGAGCATCTGAACACAGGATCAACAAAGCAATTGGCTACTGGCATAAAGTTTCCGAAGAAGTATAATGTAAAAAATATTGCGTTATACAGCTATATATCATCTATATTTCTAGGTTTCTTCTTTTCTTTAGCATTACCACCTTTTGATCTTTTTATATTTGTACCGATCTGCTTATCGTCACTTCTATTTATCACATGCAAAACATCCAGCATAAAAGAAAGATTCATGATTGGATTTTGTTTTGGATTTGGGCATTTTTCTACAAGTCTATACTGGATATCAAACTCACTTCTTGTTGAGCCTGACAAATTTCTCTGGCTTATACCATTTGCACTATTTGGAATTCCAGCTGGATTATCCTGCATTATTAGTATTTTACCTATAATATGGCATCCATTTATTAAGATTTTTCTAATTGACACAAAGCAGCAGGAAAATCTTACATACAGCAAAAAAGTTATATTCTCACTAACGTGCGTTTTATTTTTTGGAAGCTCTTGGACGCTGATTGAACTATTTCGAAGCTATGCTTTTGATTTCCCATGGAATTTAATAGGATATACAAGTAATGCTTCTAATAAAATTATGCAGCTTGCTTCAGTCGTTGGTATATATGGCCTTAGCTTCATTATATCTTGCTTTGGTTTCGCATTTTATACAAGAAACATAGCAACCATAGCAATTTTTTCATCAATAATGATCTTTGCTTATATATATGGAGAATTCAGGCTGCAAGAAAGAGGGAGGGAGATGAACCTGGATCCAATCTATGGAAAACAAGTATGCTTGACAGAAGACGAGAAGAAAAAAATAACAGAATATAATAACGAACCAGAAATCATAGAACGCTCTTTAAATCAATCAGATATGAAAAAAGGAATCTATGTAAGGATGGTGCAGCCCAATATTCATGAACTGTATAATGGAGACAAACAACGCGGACTTGCGGCTTTAAGAACTCTCGTAGAATTATCTAAAAGGAAAAGCGAATATGATTTAGACTTAATAATTTGGCCAGAATCAGCCTTTCCATTTGGCTTCACTGGAGTAAATCATGAGATATTCCAAGCCTTATCTGATGTCGTACCAAAAAATGGATTTCTAATCACAGGCACAGATAGATTCACAAAAGATCAAAATAACAAACTGCAAGTATTTAACTCTATGGTTGTAATTGATAATGAAGGAGTTATAATGGGTTTCTACGATAAAAGCATACTTGTGCCATTTGGAGAATATATTCCACTCCAAAATCTCTTCATATTTTTAGATAAAATAACATATGGCTCTATTTCATTTAGCAGCAATTCATCGCCAAAACCTCTGGAATTATCTGGCTTTGGCTATATCTTGCCGCTAATTTGCTATGAAGGAATTTTTAGCACTTTATTTTTCAGGCAAAATCCAGAAAATTTAATATTTTTGTTAAATATTACCAATGATTTTTGGTTTGGAGAGACCTTAGGACCGATTCAACACTTTTCAATGACAAAAATACGTGCTATAGAGCGAGGCTCAACACTTTTACGTGTTGCAAATAATGGTATATCTGGAGTCATAGATTCATATGGTATACCTATACTACAAAGTGATTTAAACACAAAATGTTCCATTGATTTGTACTTACCTATAGTTGAACAAAAAACTTTTTATGATAAAAACAGTTTGCTAATAATAATCACAATATCTTTTATCTTTATTATGTGTACTTGCCTCCTGGTACTGAAGATTAGAGTGTATAAGAAGCTTATTAAATATAAGTCATTGTATAATATGCAATAATATATATTATTGCTGATTGTTTTTACTAAAAAGAAAGCAGTATAGGCGAAATATAACTAAAGAATGCAAAAAGTAGTAAGAAACCTGAAGATACCTTTGAAAAATTAAGAGTTAATATTTGATTATGTATATACGAAGTGAGACTTCAAAAAGAGCTAGGAAGAATGCAGGTGCATGTGTATACAAAAACACAATACATCAAGAGCATTTTGTAAAGCACAAATTTTGCGAAGTATTACAAGTACATACATATACTAATAAAATTCGAGAGCGTATTTGCAGCTTTTCATACTACGGTCAAATTTCTTACATGGAAGCTGGCTGCGTATAATTGCTCAATGCTTTAAATAGCTCTCCATCTTAGCTTATATCGCCTATATAGAAAATGCACATATATAAATGAATATTATGTTAATATCTTATTACAATATTATGAATAATTGTTCGTGCATTTTTCTTTTTTGTTAAGTATAGCATAAGTGACTAAGGTGCTGACAATTTAATTGTATTAAAAACAGCATCATAAAGAGTATCAAATAAATCTATAGTTTTTCTAATTTCATTTTTTATCTTAAACCAGTAATGCTCTATAGGATTTAAATCAGGAGAGTAAGTTGGTAAAAATAATATGTAACAACCCACAGATTCAATTAACTCTTTCACTTTAGGATTCTTATGGAAGTTAATGTTATCCATAACAACAGTTTGTCCAGGTTTTAATTCTTTAATTAACATCTCCCTAATATAAGCTTCAAAGACCTCTTTATTGCAATTACCCTCAAATATTACGGGAGCAATAAGATTACAATTACAAAGACCAGCTATCATACTTATTCTAGTTTTATGTTGATACACCTTTTCCCCATAGCACCTTTCTCCTAAAATACTACAACCATATCCTTTACAAGCATTATCTTCTATTCCAGATTCATCAAGATATACTATTTTATCTCTTGTGATGGTTTTTATCTTTTCAATAAATTCATGTCTTAACGGAATATCTCTTTTCGGATGAAGATGAGTTTTTTTTATAGCTATAACCAAGTTTTTTTATCGCCTGTAAGATCGTTGTAGGTGATATATTACACCACTTCTTTGCTAGTTCTTTTGATGTCATAGCAATATTTAATTCAAAAAATTCTTTAAAATCTTCTAGATTTTTGATCTTATGACTGTGACCTTTTTGATAACCACTTGCTGCTTTCAAAGAACCGTGCTTATCTTGCAGAATTTTCCACTTATAGATAGTATCACGACTCACTCTAAATAGTTTACTCACTTTAGTGATTCTTGCACCATTTTCTAATGCTTCTATTACTCTTACCCTAAGTTCTATTGGATATGCTCTTGCCATAATTTTATGCTTTTTATTTCATACTCACTTTTTATATCTTAATTCCTAACTTTTGTCAGTATCTTAGTCACTTATGCTATATCATGTGAGTCAAACCAAGGGAAGGTTTTTTTGGGGAATTTAATTTTATGAGTAAAAAGAAGGCTACATCAGCACATCCAGTCGATATATATGTTGGCATGAGACTACGTAAAAAAAGACAAGATTTAGGCGTTAGCCAGGAAACTTTGGCTAATGCTGTTGATCTTACTTTTCAACAAATTCAAAAATATGAAAAGGGTCTAAATAGAATCAGCTGTAGCAAGCTACATGACTTTGCGAAGTTTTTGAAAACTGATATCAAGTATTTCTTTAGTGGTCTAGAAGAATATGATAACAGTAGATTGCTAAACGTTCCAAGCGGAGCTGCTTTGCATTAGAATGGATCTCAGTATAAATCTCATAACTCAGACTTTGCAGAATTACAAGATGCATTCGATTCTATAAAGCAGAAAGAGCTGAAGAAAAGTATAATAAATATAGTGCAAAACTTAGCACTAAATTAGTTTTCTTTTATTAAAAAAGTGAGAGACTTTTTTATAAGTAAAATGCACTTTTTGCTGTAGAGCGTGTTATTCTTTGCTGTTGCAGGTTATATACCGCAGGTAAAATAAAGGGTTAGTATTTAACGCAAGTTGCCAATTATTTTATAATTGGCAACTTGTCTCAATATTTCGAAAGGTGAGTCCAGAGCTGCGTGCTTCAATTTTCGAAATACAAAATTCAACCATTTTTGTAAGAACAAATATATTGTAGCTGCTACTAAAGTGACAAAATAGCATATACACTCCTCTTTGTATTACAAAAAATCCACTATATACTTGTATTACTAATCAGCAACTCAAGTATATTTATTATATAGTAAGAAAGGTTAAATATGTTATAGACTAATATTGCTTTTAAGTTTAAAGCTAAAATTTAGTTCCTTAATCCACGATTTCTACGCCTTCTAGTACATCATAGATTTTGCTTGAAATATATAATATCTCCAATTTCCTTGACTATAGCACTACCTTCATCAGTGTGCGCGCGAGGATTTGAATGACATGATTTTTTTAGAGTACCAGTTAATTTCTAAATCAAATATTACATATATATATTTACGAAAAAATTAATAAGTAATACTTTGCCGGCAACCGCTATATACAAAATACATAAGTGATCATTTTAAAGGTGCCAATTTTGCAAAGTATGACGATATGCAATTTTTTATATGTATACTCAGCGCTTCCATACTGCAGGATTTATTGTGAAGTGAAACAAAATTATTCTCCTCACATATTTTATATAAAAAATGCTGTCTATGCTTTGTACTGTTATGTCTTACAAGTAGCAAGAAATACTGTATAGTCACATGTTCAGATTGCTTATCTAAATTTCCATAAGCTAGACTGCTTTTTCAAAAACAATTTTGAATGCTGGACTTAGTAAATGATTTTGCAATATATTAGTATAATAAGTATGTGATATGCCTATGATAAATGAAGAGTTGGTATTGAATTATAAATACGAAGTTAGCCTTCAAAGAGAGCTAGGAGAAGTGCATGTGCATGTATAAACAAAAATACATAAAGACTTTGATAACTCTAATTGTTGAAGTATAACGATGATACGTATACTCAAAGTTAAGTTGCTTAACTATTTTAACAAGTATAATTCTTACTGTTTCTTGAAGGAGATTTTATATATTGCGCTGCTGGCAAAATGCTTGTGTGAAGATTTTTTAGAGCACTAGTTAATTTCTATGCCTGATGCTTTTACATACTTGTAAAGAAACTAACGAAGAATACTTGAAAATTAGGCCAAAAGAGTCTGTATAATGACTTAATGAACAGAGCCATAGCACCTCCTAGAAATCTGGATTATCCTTATTTAAATTGTGTTAATTTTTGTCATATTATATTTAGCGAGGTCTAAGTATGGATGCTCATTCTCTCTCTGTTGCCTTAAAATTACTTCGTCAGATTAATGATAAAATTGCAGCTGGAGGCAAGCTTAGCAAAGAAGAATGGAATGCTTCAATACCAACGCTCTCAGCATTGTTTGATTATCTAGTGATGAATATGGAGAATCCAAACATCGATAGTAACATACTACGCATAGTTATGCAGATCCTTGGAATTAGTATGCGAGCTGTAAAAAAGAAAAGAGAAAATGAAAAGGAACTCGAACAGGAAGAAGAACTATCTGAGGAAAGGAAAAAACAAGTGATACGGCTAATTATATACGAAATCTACAAAATTACGAATCCTCACCAGTTAGCTGGAGAAACTGCTCTAGAAAATTTCATAAATAACGTGCAAACTAGAGGTTTTGAAGTTGCGCTACAATATGAAGGAGCGAAAAATGCTGGAATGTTTACAAAAGATGAGCTTGAGAATCTAGAATCACATAGGCAAAGCTTTGTTGAGATGCTAAAAGAAACTGGATTCAGAGGAAAAGGTAGAGGGTTATAATACTATTTTTCACATATAAAATTCCTGAAGACTTTAGCAAGATATTAGTTACATGGTTACGAGCAACTATACCACATAAAAACCCAGCAGAAAAAATGGTAAAATTGCCAAAAACCTTATGGATTTTTAAAATTTACGAGAGTTTTCACAATTAGATAGAAGTATGATATGATCACTTTTTTAAAAACTAAAGAGTGGTTTTATGGTTTGTTGTAAGGGATGTGGTTCTGATATCTTTGTAAAGAATGGCATTGTGAGGGGTGTACAGCGTTATAAGTGCAGATCATGTTCTAAATTTTGTTGAGGGCGATCTGGGCAAGAAGCCTCAAACAGCTGTTAAGAAAGCATTATGCGTTATGCTATATAGTCTTAGTAATGGCTCTTTTTCTATGTTAGGCAAGATATTAGGTCATTCGCCGTCCATAATTTATCGCTGGGTAGTAGAGGCGATGGGCAAGACTCAGGAGCCAGTTGTCTCTTCGGATATTATGGAGATGGAATTCGACGAGATGTGGCATTTTATTGGTTCAAAAAAAACAAGCTTTGGATCATTAAGGCAGTTGATCGTAGTACAAGGAGAACAGTTGCCTGGGTTACAGGCAATCGTGATACTGCAACATTCCAAAAGCTCTACAACAAAGTGAGTCATCTGAAAGAATGTCATTTTTATACGGATGATTGGGATGCTTTTTCTAAAATTTTACCCAAAGAGCGTCATACAATTGGAAAGTCTGGCACAGTATGTTATCGAGAGAGATAATAGCAACACGCGACATCATTTAGGCCGAATGACACGGCGCACTAAAATCGTTTCTAAAAAAGAGTCAATGGTATACGGATCCATCAAGCTTTGGTGCGCTCTTACTATTACACAAATATTCAAACAATATCAAGAACAGCTCTTATCTATCTTTATGTGAAAACTCTCATATTTACCTTTGCGTAATATGTTCCTGCCTTGTTTAGAGTGTCAAAATGGTGTTTTAAATCCGTAAGAAAATGTTATAATAAGTGCAAAAACCTTACGGATTTTTGCAGCAAGCATCACATTCACATTTTTGAATATGCTATTATGAAAAGCGCTTGAGTACTTTTTCAAGAGTGGGCAAGCCGTATAATGCCTATTTTATACAGACCATTCAAAAATTCAGCTATAAAAATTCCATCCATGAGTGATGAGTAGATGGGTAATGGCGCTGATTTAGACTTTTTGCGGATGGACTGAAAAGTATGACAGATGCTGTTTAATAATAAAACTACTCGGCAAGACAAATACTCACCGAGGCATTAAAATCAAAAATAAAGTTCATGAGTATGATTATCTAGCGCTTGCTGCTTTAAATCATATAGTGCATTTAACATGTTATCATCATACTCTGTCCAACTCAAATCAACCTTCCAATACGGTTTATTGTCTTCATTCTTTAATAAAGTACAAGCATCAGAATCAAAGTGTCGCTTGAATGCGGTAACAACAATTTGGCTGTCTCTATCAAAAACATCATTTTTAGGTATATCATGCCCATAATTATTCAGCTTCGTCTGAACTGGTAGAAACCCTTTAGACCACGGCTCAAAAAGAACACGCTCAGACTTTTGCACTTCCGGAAATAGCCCAACACCATTCTCTTTTAACTCTTTCCACGGAAAGTAAGGATTTGGATCTTCCTTCCTAGCTGGCGCCATATCAGCATGAGCTATAACATTATACTGTGGAATATTATGGCGTGCCATTATATCCTTAGAAAGCTCTATTAAAGACTTCATCAGCTTAGCTGAGAAAGGTTCAAAGCCATTGTTATCAAGCTCTATACCTATTGAATAACTATTAACATCATTATTGTCACTCCAGCTACCACGACCAGCATGCCATGCTCTTTTATCTTCATCAACTAGTTTTGCAATTTCCCCATCTTTTCCTATTACGTAATGTGCGCTAACTCCAGCTTCTTTATTACAAAGCCAGTCCACAGCAGAATTAAAAGAATTCATTGCTGTATGATGTAAAACAAGTATGTTAACATCTGCATCTTGCGGTTTGCGATCACCAAAATTGGGTGAAGGTTTATATTGTATATCCATTATTTACCTCATGTTATAAGTTAATATACCACCAGGAGTGTTAGTGTATCACTATTGCGATAGACGCACAATAAATTTTGTTGATAAATTTGATAATATTATGCATACAGGGAAATAAAATAAAAATAATGACGCGGAAGCCCATATATATTGATAATTTTGGCATATTAGCAGCAAAAAAACTATATTTGGGATATGAAATGGTAGTGTAGCAATGACAAGGATCAAGAATTTTTTATAATCTGGCAGTAAAGACGCGGTACAAAGCAAAATTAAACTGGAATTTGCTGAAAAGACGGATACAGCGCAGAAAAGCTCAAAATTCATTATCTCATTACATAGCATGTAAACTCCAATTGGAACAGCAAGCATAACTGGAACAATTATAGTTATCATATATGCAAGCCATTTAGCGATAATCACTATTTCAAGCCCAACTCCTGTTAATATATACTGAGAAATAAAATCATTTTTATATTCATCATTTAATAGATTTTGATTAATGAGTATAAGACTAAATAAAAGCATTATAGCAGAAAAACCTAGAGCAGAAGAGATGCTGATAACACTTTGTTCATTTGCAATACGTAGTATAGTAATTGATATAACAAAAAATAACAAAGTATGAGTAACTTGTTGTCTGTTACTAAACATAAGTTTTACATCGCGTTTTAAAATCGCAACAAACAGATCTCTTACTCTCACTTCCTTCATGCAATGTATACCTTTGATAAATGAAGAGTTGGTATTTCGGACTTTTGATACGAAGTATATACAAAAATTAGCTTTTAGGTGCGGCCCGGCTTTGTTGCAAAAGCAGCTGTGCTATTATATTTTATAAAGGCGCGTAGTATAAATCGTCTAGTCTGAAGTTACTTTAGAAGAGCGAAGTATAAAGTCTTTTCTTAAAAGATTTAGAGTATTGACCTTAATAATCATCTCAATTTGTCTTGTGATATCATATTTAGCAGCAAAATATCTACCAAAAGTTCGCTTAAAGCTGACAAAATATGCTTTTATTCTTGAACGTCTATGATAGCCAGTACTTCGCTTCCAAAGCTTTAATCCTTCTTTTTTATCTTTATGCTTTTTCATATACTTAATCGACTCATTAAAATCTTTAAATGTTGCTAAACCAAGGTTATAGTAAGCAAACTTTAATCCAGGTGGCGTTTTACCGTTTTTATATTATTACGATATCCTTTGCCATAATATTTGATTGGATGATCTATTGCTTTTCGAATAAAAAATAAATGTTACCTCTATTTACTAAGTTTGTGTTATATTCCGACCAGATGCGTATAAGCCCAGGGTGGTCCCGTCTTTAGGCTAATTTTTGATGGGCAGACTAGATAAACTAAGCTAAAGAAGGTTTGTAGTATAGCACGTTATTTTGTCATATTACTTTTGCTATACCTGAGAGAGGATATATGTTTACGTTTTGTTTAAATATATTGGTTTGCAAGTGTTGTGCTTGCAAAGATGAGTATAAAGCGTTATAAGTTGTCTTTGTTTTTCCATAAATAAAAGTGTGAAAATTCGAAGGGTGAAATGATTGTAGATCTTCTGTGTATTTTTCAGGTTATTATCACGTTGTTGTTGATTTTTGTGGTGCTACTGCAAAAAACGGGAAATGATACTATTTCTGGGCTTTCTTCAGCTGGTCCAAGCGTTTTTTCTAGTAGGTCATCTAGTGGTTTGCTGAAAAAGGTGACGATAATTCTAGCAATTGCATTTATGATGAATAGCCTACTACTTGCTAGAGGAATCATGCGAGATTCTAGTGCTGCTAGTGCCATTATCTCAGATATAGAAAAAGAAGCTGAGAAAGATAGTACTCTGCATGTTGAGCCGACTGTCCCTAGTATTGAATAGGCTCTTGTTTCTTTCGAATCTATTGCCTTAGCTGATTGACTTGCAATAATTTTCAAATTTTATTTTGTGAAAAATGTGAAAAAATGATTGCAATCTTTGTGCATTTTCTGATAATACCTCAGGTGTGAATTTTTCATGCCCGCGTGATGGAATGGTAGACATAACGGACTTAAAATCCGTGGAGAGCAATCTCTTGCCGGTTCAAGTCCGGCCGCGGGTACCATATGAACTCCAAGCTTCTTTGTATAAGCTTTTATGCTTGCTTTTTAGTAGAGCGTAGCTGCTTTTGGGTGTTAGGAGGTTTTTGTGAAATGATTTTGTTAAATGGTGAGTTGCTGACTTGAAAGAGATATTGCAAGATTTTGATATTGAGGTTGCTACCGCTATTTCTAAAGAGCTAAATAGGCAGCGCTATGAAATTGAATTGATTGCCTCAGAAAATATTGTTAGTCCTGCGGTTTTAGCTGCGCAAGGGTCTGTTTTGACAAATAAATATGCCGAAGGATATCCTGGCAAAAGGTATTATGCCGGCTGTGAGTATGTTGATGTTGTCGAAAATCTGGCTATAGAAAGAGCAAAAGCGCTTTTTGGTGTTGAGTTTGCTAATGTGCAGCCGCACTCTGGGTCTCAAGCTAATCAAGCGGCTTTTATGGCTCTTTTAAGGCCATATGACGTGGTTTTGAGTCTTTCTTTGAATTGTGGCGGGCACCTTACACATGGCTCTTCAGTGAATCAGTCTGGGAAGTGGTTTAATGTACTTCATTATGGTGTTTCAAAAGAGACTGGCCTTTTGGACTATGATCAAATTGATGCACTTGCTCATGCTCATAAACCGAAGTTGATTATAGCCGGTTATTCTGCGTATTCTCGTGAGATAGATTTTGCAAAATTTAGAGAAATTGCAGATGGTGTTGGTGCATATCTAATGGTTGATATGGCCCATATTGCTGGGCTTGTTGCATGTGGCGTTCATCCAACTCCAGTTGGGCATGCGCACGTGATTACTTCAACAACTCATAAAACGCTTCGTGGGCCGAGAGGTGGATTGATTTTGATGAGCGACCCTGACATTGCAAGTCGTATAAATTCTGCGGTCTTTCCTGGTTTGCAGGGAGGGCCATTAATGCATGTGATAGCTGCTAAAGCTGTAGCTTTTAAAGAAGCTTTAAGTGAGCAGTATAGAGTATATATAAAGCGTGTTGTTGAGAATGCTAGTGTTCTGTCTTCTGTTCTAATAGAACGAGGGTATTCTTTAGTTAGTGGTGGTACTGATAATCATTTAATGTTGCTAGATTTGAGAGGATATGGTATCACTGGTGTTGCTCTTGAAAGGGCGCTTTGTGAGCTTGGTTTAATATGCAATAAAAATAGTGTGCCATTTGATGAAGAAAAGCCGTGGGTTACTTCTGGTGTGAGACTGGGGACTCCTGCTGTGACTACTCGTGGGATGGGGGCTAGTGAGCTTAGAATTATAGGCGCTATGATAGCCGATGTAATGGATAGATTGAGATTTGGAAAGTTAGATCAAGGCTTTAAGGATGCTTTGGCTGAGAAGGTCATAGAGATATGTACTGCTTTTCCAATCTATGGAGAGTTAGTTTGAGTAGTGTTCTCTATTGTGTACTGCTTTGATTGTTTCTTAAAGTGGTATATGGTTGGTTCATGCTAAAAAAGCCTTGACCAGTTTGAGGGTTTTCAGGTATTATCACTCAACTGATGTCCATGGATTGTGGATGTTTATTTTGTTTTATATTGATTAGCGCTTGTGAATATGTGTGATTGCGGTATGAGAAGTAAGAAGTGGGGGCTTTATGCCAACAATTAATCAGTTGATAGCGAGGCCTAGGAAACGTAAGCCGGTTGGTTGCAACGTTCCTGCTCTTGAGAGATGTCCTCAAAAGAGGGGGGTTTGTGTGCGTGTGTACACTACTACTCCAAAGAAGCCAAATTCAGCGATGCGTAAGGTTGCTAGGGTTAAGTTGACAAATGGATATGAGGTGACATGCTATATAGGTGGCGAAGGGCATAATCTTCAGGATCACTCTGTTGTGCTTGCAGAAGGTGGTAGAGTGAAAGATCTTCCGGGTGTTAGGTACCATGTGGTACGTGGTGCTTTGGATACACACGGTGTAAACGGGCGTAAGCAGGGGCGTTCTAAGTATGGCTCTAAAAAGCCTAAGTAATTGAATATTTTGGAATTTTTTATTTATGTCACGTCGTAGAGCAGCTAAGAGGGAGCGTTTGTTGCCAGATGCTAAGTATGGTCATCTTGTGGTGGCAAAGCTAATCAATGTTATAATGCTTGCTGGTAAGAAAAGCGTAGCTGAGCGGATTGCGTATAACGCTATGGAAGGTGCTTCTGAAAAATTAGGTATTAGTCCTGCTGATGTTTTAGAGAAGGCTGTTGCTAATGTTACTCCATTGATAGAGGTTCGTTCCAGAAGAGTTGGTGGTGCTACTTATCAAGTTCCTACTGAAGTGCGTCCAGAGAGAAGGCTGGCTCTTGCTTTGAGGTGGATTGTGCGTGCTGCACACTCTAGAAAGGCTGAGAGAACTATGATTAGAAAGTTGGCTGCTGAATTAGTTGATGCTTGTAATGAGCGCGGTGCAGCTGTGAAGAAGAGAGAGGACGTCCATAAGACGGCTGAAGGGAATAGAGCTTTTACGCATTATAGGTGGTAATTGGGTGTTTATGTCTGGCAGAGCTACTAGAATTGGAGATTATCGTAATATAGGTATAATGGCCCATATTGATGCTGGTAAGACTACTACTACTGAGCGTGTTTTATTTTATACCGGTAGATCTCACAAGATTGGTGAGGTGCACGATGGTGCAGCGACAATGGACTGGATGGAGCAGGAGCAGGAGCGCGGCATTACAATTACTTCTGCTGCTACTACATGTTTTTGGTCTGATGAAGATGAGCCAAAGAAGAGTTACAAGATTAACATTATAGATACTCCTGGTCACGTTGATTTTACTATTGAGGTTGAGAGATCTCTTAGGGTATTGGATGGTGCGGTCGCAGTGTTTGATGGTGTTGCTGGTGTTGAGCCGCAATCTGAAACGGTTTGGAGACAAGCTGATAAATATAGTGTCCCTAGGCTTTGTTTTGTCAATAAAATGGATAGAACAGGTGCTGATTTCTACAGATGTGTAGATATGATAGTGGATAGGCTTGGTGCTAATGCTGTTGTTATGCAGCTTCCTATAGGTTCGGAAGACGCATTTGTAGGTGTGATCGATCTTTGTAAGATGAAGGCTGTTGTCTGGAAGGGTGATGATTTAGGTGCAAAGTATAGCTATGAAGAAATCCCTGAAGATTTAAAAGAGAAGGCTGAGGAATATAGAGCGAAGTTAATAGAGGCTGCTGTTGAGTTTGACGATAAATTGATGGAGTCATATCTGAGCGGAGAAGAAGTTTCAATTAAAGATTTAAGACGCTGTATTAGAGCTGGAGTTGTTGCTAGTAAGCTAGTGCCGATTTTTTGTGGTTCTGCTTTTAAAAATAAAGGAGTGCAGCCTCTCTTGGATGCGGTGGTTTATTATTTGCCTAGCCCAGTTGATGTCGCGTCAATTAAGGGAATAGATAATAAGACTGAGCAAGAAGTGTTGGTGAAGGCGGATGATAGTGAAAAGATGTCTGCGCTTGCTTTTAAGATTATGAACGATCCTTTCGTTGGGTCTTTGACATTTATTAGAATTTACAGTGGTGTGCTCAAGTCTGGAACTGCTGTTGTTAATACTACTCGTAGTGGTGCGCGTGAGCGTGTTGGCAGAATGTTACTTATGCATGCTAACAATAGAGAGGATGTGAAAGAAGCTCATGCTGGAGATATAGTAGCGCTTGCAGGTCTTAAGAATACTACAACTGGAGACACTCTGTGCGAAGATGGATATGATATTATTTTGGAAAAAATGGAATTTCCAGAGCCTGTGATAGAGATTGCGATTGAGCCAAAGACTACTGCAGATCAAGAAAAAATGGGGATAGCGATCTCTAGGCTAGCTGCGGAAGATCCTTCTTTGAGAATGAAGATTGATCCTGAAACAAATCAGACTGTTCTTGCTGGGATGGGAGAATTGCATCTGGAGATTATAGTTGATAGGATGAAGCGTGAATTCAAAGTTGCATCAAATGTTGGAGCGCCTCAGGTTGCTTATCGTGAAACTATCACATCTAGTTATGAAGTTGATTATACTCATAAGAAGCAGACTGGTGGTGCAGGGCAATATGCTAGGGTAAAAATATTATTTGAACCTGTTGAGCAGGGGACGGGATATCAATTTGAAAATAAGGTTGCTGGCGGGAATATCCCTAGAGAGTATATCCCCGCTGTTAATAAAGGGATAGATGCTATTAGCAAGACTGGTGTTTTAGCTGGATATCCTATGATTGATTTTAAAGCCACGTTATTGGATGGTGCTTATCATGATGTTGATTCCAGTGCTCTTGCATTTGAGATAGCTGCTAAAGCTGCCTTCAAAGAAGGTGTAATGCGTGCAGGTCCTAAGCTGCTAGAACCTATAATGAAGATTGAAGTGGTAACCCCGGAAGAGTTTATGGGGGATGTTATAGGGCATCTGAATAGTATTCGTGGTCAAATTTCTGGTATGGAGCAACGTGGTAATGCACAAGTTGTAAATGCCAAAGTGCCTCTGGCTAAGATGTTTGGGTATGTGAATACTTTGCGTTCTATGACTCAAGGTAGAGCTCAGTATAGCATGCAATTCCTACATTATGAGCAAGTACCTCAGTTCGTTGCAGATGAAATTATTGCAAAGAATAAATAAAGAGATATGTTTTATTATTAATTTGGAGATTTTATGGCAGAGAAATTTTTGCGCGATAAGCCGCATGTCAATGTGGGAACTATAGGACACGTTGATCATGGTAAAACGAGTTTGACTGCAGCTTTGACAGCTATCTATGGTAAGAGTGCTGTTGCATATGATGAGATAGATAAAGCTCCTGAAGAGAGAGCAAGGGGGATCACAATTAATACAGCGCATGTTGAGTATGAAACTAATAATAGGCACTATGGGCATGTGGACTGTCCAGGACACGCTGATTATGTAAAAAATATGATAACTGGTGCTGCGCAAATGGATGGAGCAATCTTAGTTGTTAGTGCAGCAGATGGTCCAATGCCTCAAACAAGAGAGCACATTCTGCTTGCTAAGCAAGTTGGAGTTCCTGCTATAGTTGTGTTTCTCAATAAAGTAGATATGGTGGATGATCCAGAGCTTGTAGATCTTGTGGAGATGGAAGTTAGAGAATTGCTTAGTAAGTATGGTTTTGATGGTGATAAGATTCCTGTAATTAAGGGCTCTGCTTTATGTGCACTTCAAGGAAGTAATCCACAGCTTGGAGCTGAAGCATTGAAGCAGTTGATGGATGCAGTTGATAGCCATATTCCTACTCCTGAGCGTGCAGTGGATAAACCATTCTTGATGTCTGTTGAAGATGTATTCTCTATTTCAGGTAGAGGTACTGTCGCAACTGGTAGGATCGAGCAGGGGAAAGTAAAACTAGGTGAAGAGCTTGAGATAGTTGGTTTAAAGCCTGTTAAGAAGACTGTTTGTACTGGTATCGAGATGTTTAGAAAGCAGCTTGATGAAGGTATGGCAGGTGATAATGCTGGTATTTTATTGCGTGGTGTTGATAAAGAAGAAATAGAAAGAGGGCAAGTATTAGCTAAGCCTGGTAGTATTACTCCTCATACTCATTTTAAAGCTGAGATATATGTTTTATCTAAAGATGAGGGTGGGCGTCATACTCCGTTTATTGGAAATTATAGGCCGCAGTTCTATTTTAGAACGACAGATATAACTGGTACCATTACTTTAAAAGATGGTGTTGAAATGGTGATGCCTGGCGATAATACAGAGATTACCGTTGAATTGATTGCCCCAATTGCTATGGATAAAGGATTAAAGTTCGCTATTAGAGAAGGTGGTAAGACTGTTGGGGCAGGAGTTGTTCTAGAGATTATAAAATAAGTGGTGAGAGAGATGGCTATAAAACAAGAGATCAAGCTAAAGCTTAAGGCCTTTGATCATCGTTTGCTAGATCATGCAGTAGCTGATCTAGTGTATAATTTGAGGCTGATAGGTGCTAAGATAAGTGGTCCTGTGCCTTTGCCAAATGATATTTTCAAGATCACTGTGAATAGATCTACTCATGTTGATAAGAAGTCGCGTGAGCAATTTGAGATGAGGGAGCATTCTCGTCTCTTGCTTATAGAGTCATCTCCTCAAACTATGGATGTATTAATGAAGTTGGATTTGCCTTCAGGGGTAGATGCGGAGATTAATTAATGGTAGTGAGTGATTTATGATGAGGTGTGGTCTTGTTGCTAAGAAAATAGGTATGACACAGATTTTCAACGAAGATGGCAAGTTGTTGCCTGTTACTCTGCTGCATGTGCCACGCAACGTTATACTCGGTGTGAAGAGTATTGAAAAGCATGGGTATAATGCTGTAATAGTGGGGTATGGCGAGGCAAAGGAGTCTAAGACGTCAAAGCCTTTACTTGGTGTCACTAAGAAGATTTCGGTTTCTCCTGTACAAGGTATAAAGGAGTTTGTGGTTTCATCGGACTATTCTACTGCTTTAGGCAAAGCAATTTCTGTTGGGCATTTTGTCATGGGACAGTATATAGATGTTGCTGGAAAGAGTGTTGGTAAGGGTTTTGCTGGTGCTATGAAAAGGCATGGATTTAGTGGGCTTGAGGCTAGTCATGGTGTTTCAATAAGTCATAGGGCACATGGTTCTACTGGACAGAGGCAAGATCCTGGAAAAGTTTTTAAGAATAAAAAAATGGCTGGACATATGGGATGCAGATCTGTTACGGTACAAAACTTGAAGATTGCTGATGTTGATTTGTATTTGCGTATTATAGCTGTTTTAGGTTGTGTTCCAGGAAAGAAAGGCAGGTTGCTTGTATTGCGTGATTCTGTCAAAAGGTCTCTGCCTTGTGGTACAGAGATGCCTGCTGCATTTGAGTGATAGATAATATTTTTGTGGAGCGCAGAGTATTAAAATGAAGTTGGACGTGATAGATTTGTCTACCTCTATAGTTGAAGAAAATATTGAGGTTAGTGATGATATCTTCGGGCAAGAAATAAGGTTGGACATTTTACATAAAATGGTCACTTGGCAGCTTGCTAAGAGTAGGTGTGGAGATCATAGTACGAAAGGTGTGACTCAGATTTCTGGTTCTACTAGGAAGATATATAATCAGAAAGGTGGTGGTAGAGCTAGACACGGAAGTAATAGGGCTCCACAGTTTCGTGGTGGTGCGGTAATTTTTGGGCCGCATACTAGGTCGCATGAGTTTAAGCTCAATAAAAAATTTAGAAAGTTGGCGTTGAAAGTTGCACTTTCATTGAAGTATGGTGAGGGCGGAGTGTTAGTTTCTAAGGATTTGAAAGTACCAGCAAAAACTTCTGAGTTTCAATCGCTGTTGAGAAATTTAAATTTTAAATCAGTATTAATAGTTGATGTTAGTGTTGATAAGAAGTCATGGGTTGCAGTTCATAATTTAAAAAATTGTAGAGTACTGCCTGTAGTGGGTTTAAATGTGTTGGATGTGCTAAAAGCAGAAAAGGTATTATTTACCGTTGATGCAGTGAAGGGGGTAGAGGATAGAGTATTATGACGCGTAAATGTTTATATGATGTTTTATTAGCTCCGATCAATACGGAGAAGGCTGTGAATTGTACTGCTTTTTCTAAGTATGTGTTTAAGGTTCATCCAAGAGCTTCTAAAGATGTGGTAAAGTTGGCTGTCGAAAAGGTTTTTGATGTTAAGGTTAGGCATGTAAATATCTTGAATGTAAAACCTTACACAAGAACTTTTAAGGGTATACGTGGTGTGGTCGGCGCTTTTAAAAAAGCTGTAGTAAGTGTCGAGAAAGGTGCTGCAATTGATTTTTTAAAAATGTAAATTAGCGTAAAGATATGGGGCTTAAAGTTTATAAATCCGTTACACCTTCCATGAGACACTTAGTGTCAGTTGATAAAGCGATATTATGGAAAGGAAAGCCAGAAAGGTCTCTGACTGTTGGATTGAGTTCTACTGGTGGTAGAAACAACTTAGGGCGTACAACATCTTGGAAGAAAGGTGGTGGGCATAAGAGAAAGTATAGATTAATAGATTTTTTTCGTGTTAAATTGGATCAATCTGCGGTTGTTCAAAGATTTGAATATGATCCAAATAGAGGTGCTTTTATTGCGCTTATTAAGTATGAGGATGGTGAGCTTTCGTATATAATTGCACCACAGAAGTTAAGTGTTGGAGATAGTGTTATTTCCGCAGATCTGGCTGATGTGAAGGTAGGAAATTCAATGTTAGTTAGGAATGTACCAATTGGTACTATAGTACACAATATAGAGTTGAAACCTAAAAAAGGAGCGCAGATTGCTAGGGCCGCTGGTACATATGCACAGTTAATAGGAAAGGATGCTGCTTATGCTCTACTTAAATTACGTTCAGGAGAAATAAGAAAGATTCCTTTAATGTGTAGGGTAACTATAGGAGCTGTTTCTAATCCTGATAATCAGAATATAAAGATAGGTAAGGCTGGGAGAAACAGGTGGCTTGGTGTTAGGCCTACTGTTAGAGGTGTAGCGATGAATCCTGTTGATCATCCACATGGTGGTGGTGAGGGAAAAACTTCTGGCGGTAGACATCCTGTTACTCCTTGGGGTAAACCTACAAAGGGTAAGCATACGCGGAACAGTAAGCGCACTGACGGATGGATTGTGCGTTCGAGGCATAAAAATTAATTAATAGGGTATCATGGGAAAAAGAGCTGCTTGGAAAGGACCTTTCATAGATAGACATCTTTTGAAAAAGGTAAATGAGGTTTTAAATTCAGATGGATATAAAGTCGTAAAAACTTGGTCTAGGCGCTCGACTATATTGCCAGAGTTTGTTGGTCTTACGTTTTACGTGTATAATGGTAAGAAATTTATACCTGTGTTGGTAATTGAAGGTATGGTTGGAAAGAAATTGGGCGAGTTTGCCCCGACTAGAGTGTTCTCAGGTCACAGCGCAAACAGGAAAGCTAATAGGGCATGAGGTTGTTATATGATTAGTAGTACATCGAATTTTTTTGATTCTGAACAGTCAAATGCTAAGCACATAGCAATAAAGTCTAGCGTAAGGAAGGTGAACCTTCTTGCGAAAATGATTAAAGGTTTAAGTGTTGCGGATGCTTCTCTACAATTGCAGTTTTCTAAGAAGAAAGTTGCGTATGATTTGAAGAAAATATTAAATTCTGCAGTTGCTAATGCAGAGAATAATTTTGGTATTGATATTGATAAACTGTATATTGCTTCTGTCTTAGTTGGAAAAGCTTTCGTTTTAAAGCGTTTACATGCTAGAGCTAGGGGCCGTGCGGCTAGGATAAGCAAGCCTTATAGCCGTGTAGAAATTATTTTAAAAGCAAGAGGTTAATTGTATGGGGCAAAAGGTAAATCCTGTTGGGTTTAGGCTTGGAGTAATAAATACTTGGGATTCGATATGGTATGCTGATAGAGGCTATGCTGATAAGTTGCATCAAGATCTTAAAATTAGGCAGTATATTACTTCATCTTTTGCTATTGCTGGAATTAGTAAAGTAAAAATAGAGAGATTGGCCAAAAAGGTACGTGTAATAATTAAAAGTGCTAGGCCTGGAATGATAATAGGTAAGAAGGGTGAAGATATAGCAAAAATTAAATCTATGATTGAAAAAATTACTACTGACGAGGTGGTAGTAAACATAGTAGATGTAAAGAAAGCAGAAATTGATGCAAATCTTGTTGCTACTAGTGTGGCGCAGCAACTTGAAAGGCGTACAGCTTTTAGAAAAGCTGCAAAGAGAGCTATTCAGTCTGCTATGAGGCTTGGTGCTAAAGGTGTGCGTTTAAATATTTCAGGTAGGCTAGGTGGTGCTGAAATTGCTAGGACTCAGTGGTATAAAGAAGGAAGGGTGCCTCTGCATACTTTAAGAGCAAAGATTGGTTATGCTTGTGCTTCAGCGCACACAACTTATGGCGTGCTTGGAGTGAAAGTTTGGATTTATCGCGGAGAAAGAGTTTCTTCCGACGGTTTATATGATGATTAGTAGTGGTAAGTTATTTATATGTTAAGTCCAGCAAAAACTAAGTTTAGAAAAGCATTCAAAGGAAGGATTCATGGTAGTGCCAAAGGTTCTACAAAGTTAGACTTTGGTATATTTGGTCTAAAAGCAATGGAGCCAGAACGTATTACTGCCAGGCAGATAGAGGCTGCTAGAAAAGCTGTAATGAGGCATTTGCGTCGTGTAGGAAAGTTGTGGATCAGAATGTTTCCTGATATTCCAGTGTCAAGAAAGCCTGCTGATGTTAGGATGGGTAGTGGAAAAGGTAGTCCTGAGTTTTGGGTATGTAGAATTAAGCCAGGTCATATAATGTTTGAGTTAGATGGTGTGGATGAAGAGCAAGCTAGGGGAGCATTTGAGAAAGCATCTGCTAAGTTGCCTATAAAGACCAAGTTTATTAAGAGGTTAGGTGAGGATTAGGATATGAGTGATAATTCTAGCGCGGCAAAGGCTTCGCAATTATTGAGCTTAAAGAAGCAGTTGATGGGCTTGCGTTTCCAGAAAGCTTCTGGTGAGTTAAAGGATACTAGCAAAATAAGGCGTTTGAAGAAAGAAGTTGCTAGGTTTTATACTACGTTAAATATGAAGTGAAAAGATGCCTAAGAAGATATTACATGGAACCGTTATCAGCAAGAAAATGGATAAGACTATTTCTGTTTTGGTTGATCGTTATGTTGAACATCCTAGATATCGTAAGATGATAAAAAGGAGTAAGCGGTATGCTGTTCATGATGCTTTGAATGAGTATAGCGAGGGAGAGACAGTAAAAATAATAGAGTCTCGTCCGCTTTCTAAGACTAAGCGTTGGGTGGTTTATAAAGTATAGGCTGGGTGAGAACTATTAGTTTTTGATGGATGACAGATGATATATATGAAGACAAATTTGGCGGTAGCTGATAATACTGGTGCTAAGAAGGTGCAATGTATTAAGGTACTTGGTGGATCTCATAAAGACTGTGCTAGTGTGGCGGATGTGATTGTTGTCTCGATTAGAGACGCTGTTCCTAATGCTAGAGTGAAAGAGGGAGATGTTTGTAGGGCAGTGGTGGTGCGTGTTGCTAAAGAAGTAAAAAGACATGATGGAAGTTCGATAAAATTTTATGAAAATGCTGTAGTGCTTATCAATAAGCAAGGTGAGCCAATGGGGTCTCGTGTCTTTGGACCTGTTGATAGAAAATTACGTTCAGCTGGATTCATGAGAATTGTTTCTTTAGCCCCGGAGGTTTTGTAAAGATGTTAAAGTTAAAAGTGAAAAAAAATGATAAGGTTGTCATTATTGCTGGCAGAGATAAAGGTAAGAAAGGTGTAGTTTTAAATGTATTTCCTAAAGAATCTAGGGTTCTTGTTTCTGGTATAAATATTGTTAGTAAACATGTGAAGCCTTCTGTCGCACATGGTTCTGGAGGAGTTATAAGAAAGGAATCGCCAATACATGTATCAAATGTGATGCATGGTGACCCGAAGCTTGGTATACCAGTTAGAGTGGGATATAAAGTGCTTGAAGATGGCAGAAAAGTTAGATACTCTAAGCGATCTGGCGAAATTATAGATATCGCTAATTAATTTTTCCCGGTGGAGCGTTTTTATGAGTAATAGTAGGTTATATAGCCATTACCTCAAAGAGGGAGTGAGTTTTTTACGAAGTAGGTTTTCATATAGCAACTCAATGCAGGTTCCAAAGCTTGTAAAGATTGTTGTGAGTAGCAGTATTAAGGATGGTAATGATGCTGAAGTAGTCAGCTCAGAGCTGAAATTAATAACAGGGCAACAACCTGTAGTTACTAATGCGAAAAAATCTATTGCAGGTTTTAAGCTAAGACAAGGTATGCCAATTGGTTGTGTTGTGACATTACGTAGGCATATGATGTACAATTTTCTGGATCGCTTTGTAAATATAGCGTTGCCTAGAGTGCGTGATTTTAGAGGTCTAATCTCAAAGCAGTTTGATGGGAGAGGAAATTTTGCTTTTGGTTTAAAAGAACAGCTGGTGTTTCCTGAAATTAACTATGATAAGGTGGATAAGACTCGTGGCATGAACTTGGTGATTGTTACAACTGCTGAAACTGATGCTGAAGGCAAGGCGCTTTTGGAATTTTTTAATATGCCTTTTATTAAATAAGAATTATAGAGTTTTTACTTTATGGCTAAAACTAGTGTTGTGCAAAGAAATCTTAAGCGAATTAAATTGGTAAAGAGTTGTGCTAAGAAGCGTGCCACTCTAAAGTCTATTGCTTATAACAGATCACTCCCTTTGCAAGAAAGGTTTGAAGCTCAACTTGCGTTGAGTGAGATGCCACGCGATGCTTCTCCTGTAAGAGTGAGAAATAGGTGTCTGATTACTGGTAGAGGGCGTGGATATTATAGAAAATTTAAGATGTCGCGTATCTGCATTAGGGAATATGCTGCTATTGGTGCTTTGCCTGGGGTTGTTAAGTCTAGTTGGTAAGTTTTTATTATTTGGTATAAAAATGTCTAATGTTGTTTTGTTATCTGATGTCTTAACTCGAGTGCGTAATGGGCAGAAGGCTGGGCATCCTTTTGTTGTTTCTAGTACTTCTAAATTTATTACTTCTGTTTTGGAAGTTATAAAATCCGGAGGATATATTAAGGGGTATGAAGAATTTGAAGAAAGAAAAGGCGTAAAAAGAGTGAAGATTGATCTTCGTTATTATAAAGGGCTTCCAGTTATACAAGAAATGTCAATGGTATCAAAGCCTGGTAGAAGAGTCTATTCTTCTATAGAGTCTTTGGGAAAAGTTTATGGAGGATTAGGCATTTTTGTATTATCTACCTCTAAAGGTGTTATCTCTGATGTTGAAGCTAGATCATTTAAGGTTGGTGGTGAAGTGCTTTGTCAGGTATTTTAAAGATACTGAATATATTTTTCAGGCATCATTTGGTGTTATTTGGATTTTGTTAATACGCTTTAGTTGTTAAAGATGTTGTGTTTTGACTGATTTTTATGCTTAGTACATTTACTTATTATGATAGTTTGATATCGTAGATTGCCTGTAAAGCTGCTGTATTACATAGTTTGCTCTTTTACTAGAGATTTGCTATATCTTTCGTTTTATGAGCTAATTTATTAAACTTATGTAGTTATATGTGATATGGTTAAGACCCTCGCCTTTAGGCGAACACTTTAGTATTAGTTATCTAGGAAATGTGCTAAGGGAGGACGAATGGAATATAGGAGATGATCCCACAGCCTATATGACCTAAAGTATCATATAGTATTTTGTACTAAGTATAGGTATAGAGTTTTAACTGGGCAAGTTGCGATTAGAACTAGGGAAGTAATCCGAGAAATATGTGCTGCTAATTACATAAATATAATTAGTGGCAGTATGAGTCCTGATCACGTACATATATTAGCATTGGTTCCGCCTAGTATATCAATATCTAAAGCTGTGCAATATATTAAAGGTATAAGTAGTCGTAAGTTGCTACAGGAATTTGCACTGCTCCGTAAGCGGTATTGTGGGCAACATCTTTGGGCCAGAGGGTATTTTGTTGTGACAGTTGGCAATGTGAATTCAGAAGAAGTGCAAAAATATATAGAACAGCATGAGGAACATCACAAAAAAGATGATTTTAGAATATCAGAGTTTTAGCGTTTACGCTTTTAATCTGCTTTGCAAGCGTTACACAAACTACCGCGCTTTAGCCGGTAGTAATTGATATTCCCTGAGATAGCTGTTTTATTAGTCACATGCGTCATAACTGTTGAAGCGCAGCATAAAAAGTGGCAAGATTGCTAAAAACCTTATGAATTTTGTTAGGCATTCCAGGCAGTGCCTAAGTAATATTTACAATTATCGAACAAATTAATATGTTCAAAAATTAGTGTAGGACAGTTTTAAAAGCTAATTTTTATACAGTGAGCCTTCCGAAAAATTTATTTGTGCAGCAAATCGATTTTCGACGGGCAGACTAATTATACTCATGCTGGAGTGATAATTTTGAACGACATTGCTTGAGTGATTTGAAGTATATAATGACTTGAGGTGTTGTTGCCATATCGTTGTCTTCTATTTTTTCTGTTTTGTGAATAATTGAAGATTTGGATGGTGGCACAGATTTTTCGTTTGCACAGTGATTTTTTGTTGAGATTGCTTGTGTTATTCTATATATTACATTAGGCTTCGCGAGAGCAGAGCTTAATGTGCATAACTTGAGAGTATCTTTTATTATGTCTAGAGTAGGTAAATTACCGATCAGTATACCGGGTTCTGTGAAATTTCAGGTTGATGGTAGTGATATTAATTTAACTGGTCCAAAGGGTTCTTTGTCTCTTCAGGTGCGTAATATCGTTGTGAATATGAGTGGTAACCAGGTTACAATCATGCCGTCTGATGAATCCTCTGTATCACGTGCTATGTGGGGGTTATTTAGGAGTTTACTATTTAATGCAGTAAAAGGTGTAAGTGAAGGCTGGACTAGGCGTTTGGAGATTAATGGCGTTGGCTATAGAGCTACTGCATCTGAGGGTTTTTTAGTTCTGAGCTTGGGTTATAGTCATGAGGTCATTTATGCTATTCCTCCTTCGATTGAGATAAAGTGTGAAAAGCCTACTTTGCTATTGATTTCAGGCTGTGATAAGCAGCTTGTTGGGCAAGTCGCTGCTGAGATTAGGCAGCTTAGAAAACCTGAGCCATATAAAGGCAAAGGCATCAAGTATGATGATGAGGTCATAAGACGTAAAGAAGGTAAGAAAAAATAATTTAGTGCGATGGGTAGTTCTGATGTCAGGTAAGGTAAGAAGTTTATTTGTAAAGCGTAGGCAAAGAATAAGATTTGCTTTGAAGAAAAAAGCTGGCTCTGTTAGATTGAGGCTTACTGTTTTTCGCTCAAATCAACATATTTATGCTCAGTTGATAGACGATTCTAAGTCTTCTACTATTGTTTCTGCTTCTACTTTAGATAAGCAACTTGATATAAAAGGTTCTACTAATAATATGGAAGCTGCCAAAGCTGTTGGTAGGATGATTGCTGAACGTGCGAAAAAGTTGAATGTATCGAAAGTTGTGTTTGATAGAAGTGGTTATATTTATCATGGTAAAGTAAAGGCTTTAGCTGATGCTGCGCGTGATGGTGGCTTGTTATTTTAGTTGTGCGTAACTTATTTTTTGTTTCTTATTATTTACTGTGAGTTTGGAGTTGGAATTGAATGGTTAAAAGTAAGAGTGGCTCAGCATCTGCTGATGTTATGGAGAAGCTGGTATATGTCGGGCGGTGTGCAAAAGTTGTAAAAGGTGGGCGTAAGTTTACTTTTGCAGCGGTTGTAGTAGTAGGAGACGGAAAGGGTAAAGTAGGATTTGGTCTTGGGAAAGCCGCAGAGGTTGTGGATGCTAGGGAAAAGGCCTTATCTGTTGCTAAGAAAAGTATGATTAAAGTTCCTTTGAGAGAAGGTAGGACTTTGCATCATGATATAAAAGCTAAATTTGGTGCTGGTAAAGTTGAAATGAGAGCGGCTCCTGTTGGAACTGGTATAATAGCTGGAGGAGCGGTTCGTGCGATATTTGAGCTTTTAGGAGTGAAAGATGTTGTTGCAAAGTCTGTTGGTTCTACAAATCCGCATAACCTAATTAGAGTTACTTTTGCTGGCTTGAAAAAGATGAAGTCACCTCGCTATGTTGCTGAGAAGCGTGGAAAGAAAATATCTGAAATTGTTGGAAGTAGAGAAAAATCTGTTTAGTGTTATTATAGCTAAGGCAGCATAACTCTTTTATGCTGCTTTAATCTGGGTTAAGGAAGTTGAAAACATTATAGAGTGAGCGTATAGCTTGAAATTTCAAATCTAAAGTGAGACCTTTAGTTCATAAACTCCAAACGCTTCAGCATGCTGCCGATTTTGCTTTCACAATATATAATGTCTTCAACTTACTTAACTATATTTGCAAAGAAATTAATGAATCTATCAGTAAAGATTGATTTTGCGCAGAAGTTAAATATACAAAAATTAGCTTTTATATCTGTCCTGCGCTAATTTTCCGAGATTATTAATGGCCCTATGCCTAGCAAATACTACTTTCACAAAATCCCTAAGTTTTTTGCGCTTATTATAACATTTTCTTACGGATTTAAAACACTATTTTGATACTCTAAACATCATTTTATGCCGCTTCTGAGGTTTTTGGCGCGTGTGAAGTAATGCTTGAAAATTAGGCCATAAATGTTTGCGCAAGTGGCTTTGCCAGTAGTTAACATGAATTGCTAATTAGTCCATCCGCCAAAAATTTATTTGCGTAGCAAATCAATTTTTGTGGAGAAGTTAAATGTACAAAAATTAGCTCAGGACTTAGCCATGCGCTAATTTTTGGATATATTTTTGTATACATTATTGCTCATGTGCCCTGCAAACGCTGCTTTCATAAAATCCGTAAGTTTTTTGCCTTTATTATAACATTTTCTTACGGATTTAAAACACTATTTTGACACTCTAAACATCATTTTATGCCGCTTCTGAGATTTTTGGTGTGCGGTGCATTCTAATTAATAATGTGAGTGTATAGCAGATTTTTTAGCAATGGCACTGTACCAGCAGTGCAGTTGTTGATCCGTTGATATGACCTAAGCGCTTGCTTTGAGAAGTTTCACAGCAGAGAAATCATCAATATCTCCGCCAATAGCAGTCCTAGCGAAAAACTTGATATTGGGTTTGCTTGTTAAGTTATCTCGTAGTATTTTTACTTCTCCCCTTCGAACTATAGTGTAAAACCTAGAAAAGTCGCCAAATGCTATAGATAAACTTCCTTCTTTGAGTTGTGGCATATCAGATGATTGTAAAACTGCAGCACCAAAAAGTGTATCAGGTGAGCCTGAGCTAGTGCTAGGTTGCCATATATAATTCTCGTTTTTATCTTTTAGCATTCTGATAGTTTGAAGTGCGCTTCTACTCATCAAAAATTTTGCGTTATGCGCATATTTCTCATCAATGCTAAAAAATAGCTTCAAAATGCTGTCTATGTTATAATTACCAGCTATCCCAGAGTTTATTTGTTCTACTTTACTATTGCTAGAGCCATTCGGATACGAAAGTATTCCCATAGGCTTGCCAGTTCCGTTTCCATTTATGTAGTTATATGTGATATGGTTAAGACCCTCGCCTTTAGGCGAACACTTTAGTATTAGTTATCTAGGAAATGTGCTAAGGGAGGACGAATGGAATATAGGAGATGATCCCACAGCCTATATGACCTAAAGTATCATATAGTATTTTGTACTAAGTATAGGTATAGAGTTTTAACTGGGCAAGTTGCGATTAGAACTAGGGAAGTAATCCGAGAAATATGTGCTGCTAATTACATAAATATAATTAGTGGCAGTATGAGTCCTGATCACGTACATATATTAGCATTGGTTCCGCCTAGTATATCAATATCTAAAGCTGTGCAATATATTAAAGGTATAAGTAGTCGTAAGTTGCTACAGGAATTTGCACTGCTCCGTAAGCGGTATTGTGGGCAACATCTTTGGGCCAGAGGGTATTTTGTTGTGACAGTTGGCAATGTGAATTCAGAAGAAGTGCAACAATATATAGAACAGCATGAGGAACATCACAAAAAAGATGATTTTAGAATATCAGAATTTTAGCGTTTACGCTTTTAATCTGCTTTGCAAGCGTTACACAAACTACCGCGCTTTAGCCGGTAGTAATTGATGAAAGCTGAGTTTGCTTTTGAAGCTAATATGTTAGATAGTTTTCTTACTATGTATTTATTCTTCTATATCTATTCTTGGGTCGTCTATAATGGCTTGTGATATTTCTGGTTGAGCATATATTCTATGTGCAACTATGGATTTTTTCCTTATTTTGACTGTGTCTGTTTTGTCAGAATTCGATTCGAAATCTTGAGTCCAGCTGGCTGATGTGTTTGAATCATCAGATATTAGTTCAAGTGAATCAGTAGATATCTCCATAACATTGCATATTTTAAGCATTGGAGAGATAGATTCCATGAAATTTGACATTTGTGAAGACATTTGATTGGTAATGCTATATCCAGCATCACTAAAGTCATTGAAGCTTTTAGTTTCAAGTGAAGATATTTCACTTTCTGTGCCTTTTTTAATATAACTATTAAATGCCTTTTGATATTTTAATTCTGATGAAGAGAGATTATACATTGGTGCAGTATTAAAGCGTGGACGAGCAAGGGCTGTTTCAATTCTTTCCAAGCTCGTTTTGTGTTCATCTATTGAATCGTTAATCTTTTTTATATGCTCTAGGGTGAGAGGATCTGCACTTCCTTTTTGTTCAATCTCTTTTTCTTTTCTATCATTTATTGATTTGAAATATTCCCATTCAGATGCAATTCTATTTATTGTTTCGTTTGTTTTTTGTAAATTCATAGATTATGGATATTTTTATGTTGAGTGATAAAGTTATATCTGATGTTTAATTGTATATTTTTATAAATTCTAAAAATAACTTAGTGCTTTAATTATATTGCTTAAAAGTTTCTCATACTATTCTTTTGTTAATAGTGCCTAGTCATACCTTGCAAAATTAGCGTCGTAAAAATGTTCCTTATGTATTCATTCATATTTGCGTGCCATTCTTCCTAGTTCTTTTTAAAGTCTGACTTCGTATGTATACTGAATAAATACAAATTATTCAGTTGCCTGCAATGTATATGTATTTCAAAGAGTTGTATCAATTACTACCGGCTAAAGCGCGGTAGTTTGTGTAACGCTTGCAAAGCAGATTAAAAGCGTAAACGCTAAAATTCTGATATTCTAAAATCATCTTTTTTGTGATGTTCCTCATGCTGTTCTATATATTGTTGCACTTCTTCTGAATTCACATTGCCAACTGTCACAACAAAATACCCTCTGGCCCAAAGATGTTGCCCACAATACCGCTTACGGAGCAGTGCAAATTCCTGTAGCAACTTACGACTACTTATACCTTTAATATATTGCACAGCTTTAGATATTGATATACTAGGCGGAACCAATGCTAATATATGTACGTGATCAGGACTCATACTGCCACTAATTATATTTATGTAATTAGCAGCACATATTTCTCGGATTACTTCCCTAGTTCTAATCGCAACTTGCCCAGTTAAAACTCTATACCTATACTTAGTACAAAATACTATATGATACTTTAGGTCATATAGGCTGTGGGATCATCTCCTATATTCCATTCGTCCTCCCTTAGCACATTTCCTAGATAACTAATACTAAAGTGTTCGCCTAAAGGCGAGGGTCTTAACCATATCACATATAACTAACCTCAGTTCGATATAAGAGCTAAGTTTATTATTTTATTTTTCCATGAGACTGCTGGTTTATTTGGTTTTAAAGTATAAGCAGTTATTCCAGCAAATAAGTTAGCTAAGAAATTAGTTGTTGATCTATGCCTTGTGTGCTGTATATGACAGATATTCTTCAGTTGTCCTATAGCTGTTTCAATAAAGTTACGCTTGTTTAAAAAGGATTTTTGAGCTTCAGAATATAGCTTTTCTTTCATGTTTTTCTTAAGTCTAGTAATTAGCTCTAAACCTTGAGCACGTAGCTTTTTAGCTATGTTCTTGCATATATATCCACGATCTCCAAACAGCCATCCTTTCAAGTTGCGTGCAAGATTCTCTACAACTGCTCTATCATCTTTATTACCAGGTGTTATTGATATATTAATAATTTCACCACAATCATTCATGATAATATGCAATTTAAATCCAAAGAACCAACCAGTTGATGTTTTCCCACGTTTTGCTATATCTTTGAAAACTTTGTGTCTTCTTATGCGCATATTATGACAAACCTCAAGCTTTGTTGAATCAATATAGTATTTACCAGTCTTACTTCCAGATAAAGAGCGTAGCATAACCATCTGTGGCACAACAGCATGCTTCATAAGCTCAACAAATCTATTGTAACTCACTAATCTTGGAAATTCCGACGCATAGTGTATGCTTAGACAGTCTTTATAAAAATCTTTAAATGTTCGATAATGACTAAGTTGGAACATCACAAGTATTGTAATGATCTCTGATAAGCTCAGCATGTATTGCCTATGTCTTAATCTTCTCTCACTGCATAAACCTCGATTCTGCAATTGCTCTTCAAATAGCTTGCAAAAGTCATCTATATAACAGTATAGCTCTAATAAGGGAACCATGGTATATCCTCAAAATGTAGTGGTTTTGGAGGAATTCTAATGGTTCCATTCTTATGCCGCTAATCTTATTTCTCTATTCCTTACGTCGAACTGGGGTTAACTACATAAAGAACAAGTAAGTAACTAGTCATTCACTAAGTTATTTTTTAGAATTGGTGTTAAAACTTCATTTGTGATCTTTCTAATTTTTAGTTGCAGAAATAATAAAGTTGATCTAAAACAGTAGCTTGTGTTAATTAAGCATTTGATTTGCAAATGTTTCATTGTTTAGGGTAATTTTAACTTTCTGCAAAAATTTATTTGTGCAGTAAATCAATTGTTGACGGGTAGACTACATACTCTTTTAGTATATATGTAAATAATTTGGGGCGGTTAGCTCAGTTGGTTAGAGCGCTACGTTGACATCGTAGAGGTCAGTGGTTCGAATCCGCTACCGCCCACCATTTATTGTTAAATCCAATTTAGTTTCGTTGCAGCTTGCTCAAGCTTTTTTGCGTTTTCGCTTAATGCTTTTAGATCTATATCTGTGATCTTTGCTTCTTTATTAGCTGCAAAGGTTACGAGGCTTACTTCCCATAATTTTATCTTGCGTATATATCTAATGTTTCCTTTGTGAAAAAAGTCCTCTGCGTTATATCCTATGCTCATGTGTTTTATTACGCCTTTTTTTATAAGAAAATATGCCTCTCTTCCTTGTGACAGGTCTAATAATATTTGACATTCGACATAGAGTCCGTGCTTATCTTCATATAGCGTATTTACTCTTCCTATTGGCTTTAATAGACCTCTTGCATAACCTGTTCCAAACTGTGATTTTGATTGTCACTAAAACATAAAAACACTCACGTGGATCATTGTTTGGTGACGTTTTGCAAAAATCTACTCTATAAGAATTTCTACCTCAGAATGAGGTTATGCAAGAGGTCTAATGTATCGTGTTGCCAAAGTAGTCGTATTTTCTCTGGATATTTGAGGTTGTCTCTAAATGCTCCTGGCATGACTAAATCATTTGTATTGTCTTTGACATTGAATACACTTGCGTATCCTGAAAATCTTCCTTCATCATCAATGGCTTTGGATTGTTCATTTATTTTATTTGCTTGTTTAATAAGAGTTTTATTATCATATTGGATTGATTCTCCGTATGTTGTATATGTATGTTTCATACAGAAGTTTGCGTTATTATTTGAGTTTTGCGAGCTTATCAGAAAATCTTTCATAAATTTACACTTTATATGCAATATTGGCTTTTAAAATCAGAACCTGCGTGTTATTCTTGGCTTGATATACAATCTGACAAAACCACGGTTTGGGATGGTGTTAGAAATTTTCAAGCAAGAAATTTTATGAAACAGATGCAAATTGGAGATTTATGTCTTTTTTACGAGTCTAGTCCAACAAAAGCTATTATGGGAGTGCTTGAAGTGATAAAAACATATTATCAAGACAAAAATGATGAGAATTTTGTTGTAGTAGATGTGCAATATGTTAAATCTCTCAGAAAACAAGTGAGGTTAGAGCAGATAAAAAAAGATTGTGAGATCGAAGGATTGATACTGACAACGCAGCCGAGACTCTCTGTTATGCCTGTTTCTGAGTTGAATTGGAAGCGAATAATTGAGCTGTCAGAAGTGTTTTAGGTAAGTGTAAGTAGTATAATCATCATATTTTTCAAAATTGGCGCTTTTAAAATGCTCTTTATATAGTATATCAGTCAAAAATTGATTTGCTGCGCAAATAAATTTTGCGGAAAATGAAATGTATAAAAATAAGCCTAAAGATGCAGTCCTGCGCTAATTTTCTGATATATAATTTGTTCGATATTTGCAAATACTACTTAAGTATAGTCGGGAATGCCACTTGCGCATACCTTTATGGCCTGATTTTCAAGTATTACTTCGTTAATTTATTCGCAAATATATATAATATTTAACTCAGAAATTAACTGGTATTCTAAAAAATCCTCGCGCGTGCATTTACTTAAGGCGGTGCTTAGCAAAATCCATAAGGTTTTTGGCAATTTTACCATTTTTTCTGCTGGATTTTTGTGCGCCATAGTTGCTTGTAACCCAGACAAACCCTGCGCTTCTTAGAGCTATGGCGCATGCGACTAAGGAATATAGAACATTATTGCTTGCGCTTTCTTATTGAAAAACATATCCTGTCATGTGTGGCTTGCTCTTTGAGGTTAGTACGGTTTGAAAAGAGTATCGTATCCCTTGCATTCTGGCCTCATATTACATGTAAAATGAATATCTGTTTGCAGTATGAAAAACGAAGAATCTAGGCCTATTTCTCCGCACCTTAGCATATATAAACCACAAATAACATCTGTTATGTCGATATCGCATAGGATAACGGGTGTGGCATTGTTCTTTGGTATGTTATTTCTTTTATGGTTTTCAATACTGGTTGTGTATTCTGTGGAAGCTTTGCATGGCTTTATGGTTAGAGGTATACCGAATACTTTTATGCTGAAAATGTCTCCATGTCTTGCGATAGTTATGGGGAGTATGTTTTTCAAGTGTGTCTTAGTTGTGCTTTCCTATTGTCTATTTTTTCACATGTGTGCTGGAGTGAGATATCTATTTTGGAGTTGTGGAAAAGGGTTTTCACTTTCTGCTGTAAATTGCTCAGCTTGGTTAATCTTGTCGTTGTCGCTTTTGATGACGATAGTTCTTTGGTATGTTGTTTAGGTTAACAATTGTAAGACGTATTGATGATATGAAAGGGACAGGACATTATATAGCGCAACGTGTAACAGCAATTGGCCTTGTGCCATGCGCGCTTTGGCTTGTGTTTTTTATTGTGAAGCTTTCTAGTGCTGGTAATATTCGAGAGGTAGGTAATCTTATTTTATCTCCTTGGAATGGAACGTTTTTATTGTTATTCCTAACATTAGGCTTGTATCACGCAAAGTTGGGGATATCAATTATAATAGATGATTATGTTCATCTTCCATGTCTAAAAAAGTTTTTACGCATTTGTTTGACTTTTGTGTGCCTTATTTCATTTATTGCTGCAATAGTGACGTTGATATACTTGCATTTTATAATAATGCGAAGTATTTAGGTGCGTTCATTCCGCCATTTGTATTCGTTTATATTTTGTTTTGTGTATTTTAGAGGAATAAATGTCTTCTTATCAGATATTTGATCATGAATATGATGTTGTAGTTGTTGGTGCAGGTGGTGCAGGTCTTCGCGCAACGCTCGGTATGGCTGAGAAAGGTATGAAGACAGCATGTATTACGAAAGTTTTTCCTACTCGCAGTCACACGGTAGCTGCACAAGGCGGGATTAGTGCTGCTCTTGGCAATATGGGAGAAGATGATTGGAGGTGGCATATGTATGACACCGTCAAAGGTTCAGATTGGCTAGGCGATCAGGATGCAATAGAATATATGTGCAGGCATGCAAAAGACTCTGTTATAGAGCTGGAGCGTTATGGTGTCCCGTTTTCAAGAACCTCAGATGGTAAAATATACCAGAGGCCATTTGGTGGTATGACAACGCATTTTGGAGAAGGTAAAGCAGCTCAAAGAACTTGTGCTGCAGCTGACCGAACTGGTCATGCTATACTCCACACGCTTTATCAACAGTGCCTTAGATTAGATGCAAAGTTCTTTATCGAGTACTTCTCTCTAGATTTAGTAATGGATGATGAGGGGTCTTGTAGGGGAATCACAGCTTACTCTTTAGAAGATGGTACGCTGCATAGATTCAAAGCTCACATTGTGGTGCTTGCAACAGGTGGGTACGGCAGAGCATATTTTTCAGCAACATCTGCACATACCTGCACGGGGGATGGTAATGGTATGGTTTTAAAAGCTGGTCTTTCTCTTCAGGATATGGAATTTGTACAATTTCATCCAACTGGAATATATGGCGCTGGATGTCTGATAACTGAGGGAGTGCGCGGTGAGGGTGGTTACTTGATTAACTCAGAAGGTGAGCGTTTTATGGAACGCTATGCTCCAAGTGCAAAAGATTTGGCCTCTCGTGATGTTGTGAGTAGAGCTATGACAATAGAGATAAGAGAGGGGAGAGGGTGTGGGCCTAAGGCAGATCATGTACATCTTGTCCTATCACATCTTGATCAAAAGACCATACATGAAAGGCTGCCTGGAATATCTGAAAGCGCGAGAATATTTGCAGGTGTCGATGTGACTAGATCTCCAATCCCCGTTATCCCAACTGTACACTACAACATGGGTGGTATTCCAACAAATTACCATGGTGAAGTTGTTCAGAAAGCAGCAGATGGTTCGATGAAATGTGTTAAGGGGCTGATGGCAATAGGGGAGGCAGCATGTGTTTCTGTGCATGGTGCAAATAGACTTGGCTCTAATTCATTATTAGATTTGATAGTCTTTGGAAGGGCTGCTGCCATTAGAGCTGCTGAACTTTTGAGTAATTGTAAGTCTCATGCTCCACTTCCTGGATCTGTTTGGGAGGAAAGTTTTACAAGGTTTGATTGTATAAGAAATGCAAGTGGTGCAATGCCCGCTGCAAAAATTCGTGCAGAAATGCAAAGCGCTATGCAAGCCCATGCTAGTGTTTTTAGGACACATGATGTGCTTCTTGAAGGTGTACAAAAAGTTACTGAGATTTTCAAGTCATATGCTGATATTTCAATTCAAGATAGAACGATGGTTTGGAACAGTGATTTGGTAGAAGCACTTGAGCTCGATAATTTGAGATTGCAAGCTCTTGCTACTATCAGTTCTGCGCTAAATAGGAAAGAAAGCCGTGGCGCACATGCAAGGGAAGATTTTCCTGAGCGTGATGACAAGAATTGGCTAAAGCATACTTTAACTAGTGTGGATTTAGAAAATGCAAAGACTTCTATAGACTATAGGGCAGTGCATTTGGAAACACTGACTGGTGAAGTCCCATCAATTCCTCCAAAGAAAAGAGTGTACTAGTCTATCCATCAAAAATTAATTATCAAAAATTAATTTGCTGCACAAATCAATTTTTGGCGCGCGTACGACAAAAAAATCACAATAAATTGACGCAAATATCATCGGCTGAGTAATAAAATACACAATATAAAGTTATATCAATGCATTGCAAAAGCTAAAATACATACTTTTGGCGGATGGACTTATTAGAGTGACCACTTTGATCTTGGTATAGCATCAAGATTATCGTGCATTCCTAATTTTAACCTTTCAATTCCACCCCAAGCTATCATGGCAGCGTTATCTGTACATAAGTGAATAGGTGGGGAATGTAATGCAAAACCATGGCTTTGGCAAAAATTCTCTAATTTTGAATATATATATCTATTAGCAGCAACTCCACCTGCTATGACTACATCTTTTGAATTAGGGTAAAGTGAGCTGAAAATTTCGATTGCAACATCTAGTTTTTTAGCCAATATTTCTGAAATTGTATGCTGTAAGGAGGCACACATATTTGCAACATCTTTTTGATTATTGAGGTCTAACTTTAGTATTACATGACGGGCTGCAGTTTTAAGTCCAGAAAATGAAAAATCGCACGTGCGATAAGAACAGAGTGGCATTGTAAGACGAAATGAATGTGGATCACCTGTCTTGGCAATTTTTTCAATAATTGGGCCGCCTGGATATCCGAGCCCTAACATTTTTGATATTTTATCGAAAGCTTCGCCAACAGCGTCATCTTTAGTTTGTCCCAGCTTTTTATAAGTACCAATGCCTTCTACTATTAAAATTTGGCAGTGTCCACCAGAAAGCATCATCAATAGATATGGAAACTGTATGTCCTCAAGCAGCCTAATCGAAAGAGCATGTCCTTCTAAGTGATTCATAGCAATTAGAGGTTTTTTTATTGCAGATGCAATGCCCTTTGCAAACATAAGGCCAACTATTACACCTCCTATTAGTCCTGGGCCTGCAGTTGCGGCTACACCATCTAATTTATCAAGAGGGATGCAAGATTCATTTAGTGCTCTAATCATAAGCTCTGGCAACATCTTCATATGACTACGTGCTGCAATTTCTGGAACTACACCACCGAAATTTATATGTTCCTCGATTTGCGAGAAAAGTTGGTTGCTGATTATATTCCGATTTGAGTCAACTATTGCAACTGCACTATCATCACAGCTGCTCTCGATTCCAAGAACTATCATATAATAAACTTCTAATACATTTGAATTAGTACTAAATGTATCACTACAAATTGACATGCTAATAAATTTGTAAACGATAAGATGTCTATAAGCGTGTTTGAACCTTGAGTTTTCAAAGATAATACAATAGTAAAATTGTTTTAGTAGATTAAAAAACTAGTAAGCTACTCATTGGATACTCATAATACTTTTCAAAATTGATGTTATCAATTCTTGCGGATAAGTTAAATGTACAAAAATTAGCTTGTAGATCTGCCCTACGCGAATTTTCGGATATATTAATGGCCATATGCTGTAAATGCTACTTTCACAAAATCTGTAAGTTTTTTGAGTCTTTTATGTAGTTATATGTGATATGGTTAAGACCCTCGCCTTTAGGCGAACACTTTAGTATTAGTTATCTAGGAAATGTGCTAAGGGAGGACGAATGGAATATAGGAGATGATCCCACAGCCTATATGACCTAAAGTATCATATAGTATTTTGTACTAAGTATAGGTATAGAGTTTTAACTGGGCAAGTTGCGATTAGAACTAGGGAAGTAATCCGAGAAATATGTGCTGCTAATTACATAAATATAATTAGTGGCAGTATGAGTCCTGATCACGTACATATATTAGCATTGGTTCCGCCTAGTATATCAATATCTAAAGCTGTGCAATATATTAAAGGTATAAGTAGTCGTAAGTTGCTACAGGAATTTGCACTGCTCCGTAAGCGGTATTGTGGACAACATCTTTGGGCCAGAGGGTATTTTGTTGTGACAGTTGGCAATGTGAATTCAGAAGAAGTGCAAAAATATATAGAACAGCATGAGGAACATCACAAAAAAGATGATTTTAGAATATCAGAGTTTTAGCGTTTACGCTTTTAATCTGCTTTGCAAGCGTTATACAAACTACCGCGCTTTAGCCGGTAGTAATTGATAACATTTCCTTACGGATTAAAAACACTATTTTGATACTCTAAACATTATGAGAGTTTTCACAATTAGATAGAAGTATGATATGATCACTTTTTTAAAAACTAAAGAGTGGTTTTATGGTTTGTTGTAAGGGATGTTGCTCTGATATCTTTGTAAAGAATGGCATTGTGAGGGGGTGTACAGCGTTATAAGTGCAGATCATGTTCTAAATTTTGTTGAGGGCGATCTGGGCAAGAAGCCTCAAACAGCTGTTAAGAAAGCATTATGCGTTATGCTATATAGTCTTGGTAATGGCTCTTTTTCTATGTTAGGCAAGATATTAGGGCATTCGCCGTCCATAATTTATCGCTGGGTAGTAGAGGCGATGGGCAAGACTCAGGAGCCAGTTGTCTCTTCGGATATTATGGAGATGGAATTCGACGAGATGTGGCATTTTATTGGTTCAAAAAAAACAAGCTTTGGATCATTAAGGCAGTTGATCGTAGTACAAGGAGAACATTTGCCTGGGTTACAGGCAATCGTGATACTGCAACATTCCAAAAGCTCTACAAAAAGTGAGTCATCTGAAAGAATGTCATTTTTATACGGATGATTGGGATGCTTTTTCTAAAATTTTACCCAAAGAGCGTCATACAATTGGAAAGTCTGGCACAGTATGTATCGAGAGAGATAATAGCAACACGCGACATCATTTATGCCGAATGACACGGCGCACTAAAATCGTTTCTAAAAAAGAGTCAATGGTATACGGATCCATCAAGCTTTGGTGCGCTCTTACTATTACACAAATATTCAAACAATATCAAGAACAGCTCTTATCTATCTTTATGTGAAAACTCTCAACATTATTTTATGCCGCTTCTGAGATTTTTGGCGCGCGTACTACTTAAAATGCTCATTATGTATTTTATATACACATGCGCATACCTATTCTTCTTAACACAAGTGTATGGCAGATTTTTTATAGTACAAAGGGAAAACAAACATTATATATGGCGGAAGAAAAGGGATTTGAACCCTTGATACCCTTGCAGGTAAACACGCTTTCCAGGCGTGCGCCTTAAACCACTCGGCCATTCTTCCAACAGTTAGCTTGAACCAATGGAATTATATAAAATTACTACACAGAAGGCAACTTAATTACAAATTCTGTAAATACATTTTGTTCAGAAATGCATTCTATAGAACCACCCATGTTAGATATCAGTATTTCACAGAAGGCCAGGCCTATACCATTACCTGCAGCGTTGCCGCTATAAAAAGGCTGAAATAATTTGTATAGCATCTCAGGTTTAATTCCGTAGCCGTCGTCTTGAAAATGCAGAGAATTGTCTGTGATCCATATCTTAATGGTTGCATGATCTCCTGCGTATTTCAGAGCATTTGTCATTAAATTGTTAAAGACTTGTTTAATATACTGTTTTGGACCACAAAAGTAAAAGTCGTTTGCTTTATCAAAGATAATCCTATTTCGCTGTGCCTTGCTAAGCGAGTATGTAATTATATAATCATCAAGTGCACTATTTATAGTTTCTCGCATTGAGTGCACTTTATCATTTTGCGCTACCTTATGTTTGAGTAACAGTAGAAGAAGTTCAACAACTTTTTGTCCTTCTCTTGAAGTGTTTACAAGATTCTTTGGCAAAAAATCAAATAAAATATGGAAATCTCTTTCATCAAATGCACAGTGATATTCTACACCTTTTTCAGATTCAACTTTTTGAGCTCTGATTTTAAAATCTGCTGTTACAATATCCAAAGTCTCAGCAAGCATCTGTATTGCAGCCAGTGGTGTTTTCACTTCATGAGCAATCGCGCCTCCAAATATTTCCATTTGTGTTACTTTGTGAGCAGCAGCCTTTTCTTTTCCTCTTATAAACACTATGATTATAAGCATCAAAAATGCGTACAAATATCCTATGAGATATATGTCATGTGATGGAAGGTTGCTTGTGATCTGGTTTGGGCTGATTACATAAAAGCAGACATAACCTAGAGCAACTCCTATTGAGGTTAAAACTACAAAGCTTAGAGAATCAACTAGAAGTCCAAGAAGAATTACAGAAAGTACTGTATTGAGTAACCAAAACTCATCCATTTCAGTTACAAAAAAAGTGTAAGTTGCGACAAATGGAAGGCAAAACAGAAGAGATATATACCAATAAAATGCGAAAAATTTCTTCTTAATGTTGTGAGGCCAGTAATCTGCAAATATTAAGCCTACACATAAGAATATTGCAATAGTTCTGAAGTATACTAATGCATTATCTGGGTCGTTAAATTTGATATTAGTAATAAAAAATGGAATCAGATAATGAAAAATAACAAAAATACTAAAAGTATAATTTCTTATCTCATTACGTTTTATACGATTTCTTACTATATCCAGTACTATGCGAAAGTTGCTTAGGTAAAATAGCGATGACATAAACAAATTTCTAGATAGTGTGCTGTAAAATTTCATCACTTCTACAAAGTTAGGATGAGAGTTACTTAGCTCAGCATCTTCGAGAGTTTGTCTCAAAAGCCCTGTGTGCAACTGCAGGTAATGTGATCCAAATAACCCTATTGCGCTACCAACTAATCCTCCTATAAAAC
This sequence comes from Candidatus Lariskella endosymbiont of Hedychridium roseum, assembly GCF_964020185.1. Classification (NCBI taxonomy): domain Bacteria; kingdom Pseudomonadati; phylum Pseudomonadota; class Alphaproteobacteria; order Rickettsiales; family Candidatus Midichloriaceae; genus Candidatus Lariskella; species Candidatus Lariskella endosymbiont of Hedychridium roseum. The sequence goes on from NZ_OZ026538.1 coordinate 515,180, forward strand.
TGATTAAATCAAAGTCCTGCCTGAAGTAAGCAATAGATGACGTAGAAATGACTGCAAATATTGCGGAGGCTATATATGATACGTAGTTTGTTTTGAGAATCAAGAATCCTGCTATTAGCGGGACTAAAACCAGAGGTTCCCAAAAATTACCAGCTATCCAATCAAGTTCTACCAATCCCTTCCCATAGAGAGCAAGATGTATAGCAATACAACCAATCAAGACTGTTGTTGTTCTTGCAACAAGTAATTCTTGAGCATCGCTTAAATTTGGAAATAAATGCTTGATTATATCATGAGCCGTCAGTACACCTGAGTAATTCAGCCATGAATCTGCAGTTGACATCAAAATCGCGAGCAGTGCAACGACCAATAAGCCTTTTAAACCTGGTGAGAAATAATTGTCTATAAAATAGATAAATGCAGTGTCAGATGCGATATCAGGTGCTTTTATTTGTATTAGGAACCCTGTAATACATAAGACACCTAAAAATGGAAAGTTGACAAGTGCAACTATCTTCAGTACCCTGCTTAGCTGTTTCCTGCCAGATGCCATAAGAAAACGTTGTATAAAAGCCCCACCTACATCTGGTACTAAGCCGTATATTATAAGGCTAACAAAAAAAATAAGGTTTTGTTCAGAAGATAAATTAAGCTCTAAATGCTGTGGTGGAATTTTATCTATAATGTTTGAATAGCCGCCAAGATCATGGTATAGAAACGAGCATGCAATTGGTACTGCAATCGTAAAGATTGCAAATTGTAATACGTCTGTTAGTACAATAGCTCTGACACCACCAAAAGCGGAGTATAATATTGTTACCATCATGCCGATTATAACGGAATAGTGTAGTGCGATGCCAGAGAAATAATTGAGAATTTGACCAATTGCTAGTGCTTGAATTGATGTTGCAACTATTGCAACAATTAGAGCTGTACAATTAGTAACCCATTTGCCAACATGACCATAAAGTTTTTCCATTATATCGCTGATTGTAATACAATCATGGAATTTCTCTATGTTGACTGCAAAAATACGAATAGTAATTAGCCAAAACAGCGGTGCAAACATTCTAGGTACAGCAAATAAGAGGCCAATACTATATACTTTATCTACTGTCCCTATTGTATAGGCTGCTCCAGCGAAAGTTGCAAAGATTGCAGAAACCATCAGCACATCGTGAAAAGAGCCCTTTCCAACGGCATATTCCCTGATGTTTAATACTGCTCTAGATTTATAAAGCCCAAGAATCAAGCATACAGCAAGATACAGCACTATTATTACAATATCGGCTGTATGTAATCCCTTAATCATAGTTTGAAAATTTATAAATGGTATTTTATACAGTTTTTAATAAAATAACTCTAAGTCTGACTATGTTAGTATTAAAAGTAAAGCGTAGCATGCCCTGCGTAACATTAAAGAATAGACTCTTTTGATTAGTTTTTCGAGCATTTTTAATAACATTGTAATGTGTTGTTAATTTATTTTTATCTTGCATACGCAATACCCCATATAACAACGATGCAACCTATGTGTGTTATACAAAAGTGCTGTATACTCGTCATGCTTTTCAAAATTGGCGCTTTGTGAGAATGCTTCTTATGTATTTCGTTAAACGTATTGCGCCTAAATTCTTCCTAGCTATTTTTGAAGTCTCATGAAATACCAACTCTTCATTTTACCTGTGATATGGTGCTGCCGGCAAAGTCACTTGTGCAGACTTTTTTGGGCCTGATTTTCCATATTATACTAGCTCTCCCAAATAACAGAACACTTTAGCTTCGTCTTTTCTTTAAAATTTAAATGTGCTTATGGCAGCTTTACTTCTAGTACAGCTAAACTCAAATCTCATCTGAATTTTTCTAAAAAATACGCAGCAAATATATGCTGTTATTTAAGGAGTTGGTTATTACTTCATTAATTCCTTCGCAAATGTATAAAAGTATTTGATTCAGAAATTAACTTTGTACACTAAAAAATTATGCCGTCAAAATCCACGCGCGTGCATTTATGAAGGTGGTTCAATATACCTTTCTTGAATAAATAGAGCTTGATAAGCTCAAGTGCAATTAGCGCTTCAAATTCCCAAAATTACGTATTTTTAGCACTATTTTAAAGTTAGAAAGTAACGTATATTTTGAGAAAAGAAGCTACAGCTTATTACATCAAGTATGTTATCTACCGATATTACTTTAACAATTCAGACATAGTTTTGCCTATTAAGCCTGGAGAATCAGCGACTTTGATTCCAGCACTTTTTAATGCTTCTATCTTGCTTTCTGCCGTATCATCTCCTCCTGATACAATGGCGCCAGCATGTCCCATTCTTCTGCCGGGAGGAGCTGTTCTTCCGGCTACAAACCCAACAGTTGGTTTTTTAATCTTATGATTTTTTATGAAATGCGCAGCATCAGCTTCTGCACTCCCACCGATCTCTCCTATCATAACTATAGCTTGTGTTTCTGCATCATTTAAAAACATCTCTATGACGTCGATAAAATTTGTTCCGTTGAGTGGATCTCCACCTATTCCAACACAAGTAGTCTGACCTAAACCTTCTGCAGTTGTTTGAGCGACAGCTTCATAAGTTAATGTACCAGACCTTGAAACGATACCCACGACTCCTTTCTTATGTATATACCATGGCATGATTCCTATTTTACATTCACCAACTGTTATAACACCAGGACAGTTTGGACCAACTAGGCGTGTTTTTGATCTTAGAAGTGCTCGCTTCACTTTCAGCATATCAAGCACAGGAATACCTTCTGTAATACAAACTACTAACGGAATCTCCGCATCTATCGCTTCAAGTATAGCATCGGCTGCAAATGGCGCAGGAACGTATATAACTGATGCATCAGCACCAGTCTTCGCTTTTGCATCGTAAACTGTATCAAAGACAGGTAAATTCAGGTGCATTGTCCCACCTTTACCAGGCGTCACACCTCCTACCATACGCGTTCCGTATTCGATAGCTTGCTCTGAGTGAAAAGTACCGTTACGGCCTGTGAACCCTTGGCATATGACCTTTGTATGGGCGTTAACAAGTATTGACATAAATCTCCTTATGATCTGTTTTGCATTAGACCTCTTGCATAACCTGTTCCAAACTGTGATTTGATTGTCACTAAAACATAAAAACACTCACGTGGATCATTGTTTGGTGACGTTTTGCAAAAATCTACTCTATAAGAATTTCTACCTCAGAATGAGGTTATGCAAGAGGTCTATTGCGTGTTATTTTATAGCATTGACTATTTTCTGTGTTGCATCAGATAAGTTCTCTGCTGCTTGGATATTACCAATGCCAGCTTTTTCGATCACTTCTCTTCCAGCATCTGCATTCGTTCCTTCAAGCCTTACAACTACTGGGACAGTAACTTTGCAATCCTTCATTGCTTGTATTACGCCGTTTGCGACGATATCACATTTAACGATGCCACCAAATATGTTTATAAGAATCCCATGTACTCCACTATCTGATACAATGATATCAAATGCTGAGCGTACTCTTTCTGTATCTGCGCCTCCTCCAATATCTAGAAAGTTTGCCGGAGACCCTCCAAACAGCTTGATTATATCCATAGTCGCCATCGCAAGACCAGCGCCATTTACCATACAACCTATATTTCCTTCCATGCGGACGTAGTTAAGATCGCTCGACTCAGCTCTTGCCTCAAGCGGATCTTTCTCATCTATATCGTCTAATGCTGCTATATCTTTATGTCTAAATAGTGCGCTAGAATCAAAGTTAAATTTTGCATCAAGTGCGATGAAGTCACCAGCTTTTGAAACAATAAGCGGATTTATTTCAACTTGACTTGCATCATTTTCTAAAAAAGCATTATAAAGCGGTCTTAGCACAGATGCAAATTTATTCGCAGTTGCAACATCAAATCCAGCGCCAAAAGCTAGCTTCCTAATATGGAAATCTTGCAGTCCTATAGCAGGATCAACGTGCACCTTAATAATCTTATCTGGAGTTTTATGTGCTACCTCCTCTATATCAATCCCTCCTTCCAAAGAAAATATTATTGCGATGGATGCGCTATTACGATCTAAGACCAAAGAAAGATAATATTCTTTATCTATCTCAGAGGCGGATTCTATGTATATCTTCCTGACAAGCTTACCCTCTTTCCCAGTTTGTTTTGTGACAAGACGCATGCCAAGTATCTGACTTGCTAAAGAATGTACCTCATCAATGCTTTTTGCAAGTTTTATGCCACCAGCTTTTCCTCTGCCGCCTGCATGTACCTGTGCTTTAACTACCCAGGCATTACCCTGTAAGTTTTTTGCGACATCAACTGCAGCATCAGCGCTTAGCGCAAGCCCTCCACTTGGAACATTAATGTTGTACTTTTTAAGTATCTCTTTTGCTTGATATTCGTGTATATCCATTTTTACCTCATTTCGGTCATGATCAATAAAACAGCCTATAATTTTAAGATAGCGCGTTTTACACACATTCACATTATAACTATTTATAACAAGAATATTTTGTAATATGTAATGCTATTTATATTCACGCAAAATTTCGTCGTATCAGTAGTTATACTATGCGCAACAAAAAATAAATTTTAGAAGTATATCTTTAAAACAACATGATCAATGTTTTAAAAATTTCATACTTCTAAAAAATATTTTTGAAACGCTTTGTGAAGTTTCGGCATTTATAGCGTGAATCAAAAAACTACAATTTTGTTGGGGACATAATTAGTAATAAATCAATATAATTCAAGTAATACTTAAGAGTTAAATATCCACAGATATATGAAGAGTTAGTATTTATTAAAGAAACATTTTGATGACACCAATTTTTGAAGTGTGACGAGTATACTATCAATATATTCTAATTTCAGTAAAAATCATAGTAAAAATATGGCTCTGTGCTCAAGTAAATGCAAGCGCATGAATTTTAATAGTACGATTTTTTAGAGTACCAGTTAATTTCTGAATCAAATACTTTTATATATTTGCGAAGAAATTAACGAAGTAATATAGAGAATCAGGATAGAAAGGTCTATACAATTATTTTGCCTGCAGTGCCTGAAATTAAGAAGCACAAATAGTGACAATAATCATGAAATACCAATCTTAGCTACTAGATCTAAATATTACGACTGGAGAGAGTTTTGATGCTTTTATAGCAGGATAAATTGTGGCAACAAGTGATAGAAATACTGAAATTAAGAAAATAAACATTACATTTACAAAGGAGAGTTCTGACGGAAGACTAGTTAGAAAGTATATTACAGGGTCAAACAATGTAATGCCTGTTAAAGATTCAAGAAATTCTCTGATTTTTTCAATATTGATCGCAAAAAGCACTCCCAAAATGCAGCCAATTATAGTTCCTGTAATTCCTATTATAGAGCCGCATAACATAAATATCTTTACTATTGAAGATTGATCCATCCCTATTGTTTTAAATATAGCGATTCCTGTTTTTTTATCATTAACTAGCATTGTTAAGCTAGTTATAATATTGAATGCGGCTATAACAACAATGAGGGAAAGTATGAAGAACATAACATTTCTTTCTATACGCAATGCATTCATTAGTGAATCATTTTGCTGTGTCCAATCAACTATTACAAGATCTTTAGAATTACTTTCTAGAACTTGAGATATTGCCTTTTTTATATGCTGCAGATCGGTATGTTTGTGCAATATAACCTCTATACCACTAATTTTTTGGTTGATTCCTAGAAATAACTGAGCAGACTTTAGCGGCATAAATACAATGCTACTATTATACTCACACATACCAAAATCAAAAACCCCAACGATCTTAAAGGTTTTTGCTCTTGGTATAGCACCTATTGCAAGGTTATCAAGTTCAGGCGATATTAGTTTAATGCTATCCCCTTCAGAAACATCAAGTTGTTTAGCAAGTTCTACTCCGATGAGAATGCCTTCTCCACGCCTGTAAGGACTAAATCCTTCACCTAATAAAGAATTTGTCATGATTGGCTTTTGTTCTAAATCCACTCCATCAATTGCGCGGATCACAACTCCGGTTGCATTTCTACCCATAACCATAGCTTGATCAGTGATGATTGGCGCTACAAATTTTATGCCTGGAATATCCTGAATTTGCTGAGATAGTGACTTATCAAATGACATAAGTCTATTGCCTGGTGCCATAATAGTGATATGGCCATTGATGCCTAAAATCCTCTTAATAAGCTCAGTTTCATATCCATTCATTACAGACATTACTATAATTAAAACACTAACACCTATCGCGATTCCAATTAATGAAAGGGTATTGATAACAGAAATAAAACCGTCTTTTTTTTTTGTTAATAAATAGCGGCATGCAATCTGCCACTCAAAATTTTTTATCATTACATTGGAAAGATAAATAGTTCAATTAAATTTATAAAATTCCTTTTTATAAAGATCTGCTTTCTTCAGTGACTAAGAAAACCTCAAGTTTATCACCGCTCTTTATATCATCATATCTATCAAGCGCAAGTCCGCACTCAAATCCGCTTTTTACCTCTTTGACATCGTCTTTAAAGCGTTTCAAAGTTTTCAGCGTTCCTTCATGTATAACTATATTATCTCTAATTAATCTTACATTTGCACTGCGTTGTACTACGCCTTCGGTAACATATCCACCAGCTACTTTACCAACTTTAGTTAGATCAAATACTTGACGTACTTCTACATAACCTAATAATTTTTCTTTGACGGTAGGGGCAAGCATGCCAGAAACAGCAGCCTTAATATCATCAATCAAATTATATATTATAGAGTAATATTTAATATCAACGCAGAACTGTTTTGCTAGATTTCTAGCTTGATGGTTCGCTCTAACGTTGAAGCCTAGTATAAGTGCGTTTGATGTTGCAGCGAGTGTTACATCAGATTCATTTACTGCACCTACGCCAGAATGCATTAATCGTATCTTGACTTCATCATTAGAGAATTTCATTAGGCTAGAGACGATTGCTTCTATAGAGCCGTTTACATCTGCTTTGACTATCAGCGGTAATTCTTCTATTTTAGCCTGTTGTACTTTATGGAATAACTGATCCATTGAAGAGTGACCTGCAATGAATTTTTTAGCTCTTTCTCTCTGGATTCTGAAATCAACCAATTCTCTAGCGTGGCGTTCATCTTGAACAACAATAAATTCATCTCCTGCGGATGGTACTTGATTTAGACCGAGCACTTCAACTGGAATAGATGGGCCTGCTTGTTTTAAATGTTCGCCTTTATCATTAATCAGCGCTCGTATTTTACCATACGAATTTCCGACGACTACTATGTTTCCTACCTTCAAAGTGCCTTTTAGAACTAAAAGTGTCGCTAAAGCACCCTTGTTTTTATCCATTTTTGCTTCTACAACAGCTCCAGCTGCAGAGCCTTCTTCTCTTGCTTTCAGAGATAACAGCTCAGCTTGTAGTAATATTGCTTCCTCTAGTTTATCCAGTCCAATCTTATTTCTTGCAGATACCTCAACTATCATAGTATCTCCACCCATCTCTTCTGGAATAAGACCATGAACGAGCATTGCAGATTTTACAGTTTGAACATCAGCTTCTTTTTTGTCGATCTTATTTACTGCGACAATAATTGGAACGTTTGCAGCTTTCGCATGGCTAATTGCCTCAACTGTTTGTTCTTTGATTCCATCATCTGCAGCTACTACAAGTACAACTATATCCGTCACTTTAGCACCGCGCATACGCATTGCGGTAAATGCTTCGTGACCTGGAGTGTCTAAAAACGTGATACTGTGTTTACTTTCCAAAGACACATGATAAGCACCAATATGTTGTGTAATCCCACCAAATTCTCCGGTCACAACGTCTGTACAGCGGAGCGCATCCAAAAGCGAAGTTTTTCCGTGATCAACGTGCCCCATCACTGTAACTATTGGTGCTCTTGGTACAAGAGTGGATTCAAAATCCTCACTTTCTGAGAAAATTGCTCTTTCAAGTTCAGCATTTGTCACGCGTTTTGGTATATGACCAAATTCTGAAACTATTAATTCAGCAGTATCAGCGTCTATTGCTTGATTGATTGTTGCCATTATTCCCAATTTTATCAAAGCTTTGACTAAATCTGCGGCTTTTTCTGCCATTCTATTAGATAATTCCTGTACTGTAATAGCATCGGGAATCATAACCTCGCGAATTACCTTCTCAATAACAACATTTTTCTGTTGTTTAGCAGCTTTGTTTTTTAATTTTCTGAAACGTGCGTGATGTCCTATCGTTATGCCATCAACGTCATCTTCTCTTTCTAATATACGTAAGCTTGCTACAGAAATCTTTTTACTTGCACGTTTAACAGCAACATGTTTTTTGGATGCAGTCGTACTTTCGACATCTTTATCTTTCTCTCTTATGGTTGACAGCTCGGAATCCTTTTTGCTCACAGGTTTCTTGATTTCTATTTGCTCTTTCGTTTGCTTTGCACTCGAAGAGCTTTCATCGGAATGAGATGAGGTTTTAGATTCAACGTTGATATTATTGAGATTTCTAACTTTACCTTTGCTACTAATCATTAGTTTGATGCTATCACTTCTTTTTGAGTCGAAAGCATCTACTATTTTTTTAGCTGGTTCCTCTAAATCGGCAGTTTTTTGTTGTACAGTGCAATCAGCTTCGCTTGACTTATTTATTACATCAGCTTCGCTTTCTTTAGGAAGAGTGTCTTGCTCATGAACATCATTCTTTAAGTCAGACTGCAAGTTTTCACTTAGCTCTACGTTTGTAAATTCTTCAGGTGCAGCAGCAACTTCAGGGTTTTGAGTATCAGATGCTGTTTTAGATTCATGAGGCAAAGCTGATTCGCGTTTTTCCCGTTCTGCTGAAAGCAGAGCATTTATGCGATCTTCTTGTTCACGCTGCGTGAGTGATGTTTTTATAGAATGAGCAGCGACACCACTTCTAGTCCCTTTATTTTTGGTCACAATCATTACTGTGTTGTTATTGCTTTTTCCAGTTTGTACTCTAGAATAAGTCACATCGGTCTTCATACCAAAATTTCGAGAAGCATCTTGACTGGCAAGTCCGAGCTTGCCAGAATGTATACTGAGGGTTTTTTTGTTGTCACTTTTCTTTTCTTGTGTCATGCAATCAAGCCTATTTGGGAAATAACTTAGCGTCTCTACATAGATTTTTAATGGAATGTAGAGCTGCGAAAAAGCCGGAAATCATAAAATTCTCGCGTCCTATTTGTTAAAATTTAACAATGCAAGATATACCTAAGTCAAAAGTATTAATGGAATAAAAACACTAAGACTTGTTATTTCGTTTAGGAAGATCAAGACAGTTAAAAATCTAATATTAAGTCCAGCCAGTGTATATGATACACTAAAAACTTGAAAATGGAAGTTAGATGTGGCCCTAGTTAATCGCATTTTTCCTTATTCTTTATCAAAGCAAGTGCTTAGTTGTGAATAACTACGGCTTTGATTCCAAGCATTTTGATGTGTTAAAGGACTAAAATATTATAGATAACTAAAAATATGCTGCATTTTATGAGGTAGAGGTGCAAATACAGATTGTTGGGATAGGCTGTGACATAGTGAGTATATCGAGAATAGAAGGGTGTATAAAGAGGTTTGGTAGGAGATTTATAAGTAGAATATTTTCAAATTATGAGATAGAGTTTGGACCAAAAATTGAGAATTTGGTGTATTATTCTTATTTTGCAAAAAGATTCGCAGCAAAGGAGGCATGTGCCAAGGCACTTGGTATAGGAATAGGTAAGCTATCATTTAAAGAAATAGAGGTGCGAAAAGATGAAGTTGGTGCGCCATACATCAACATAGAAAGCAGAGTGTGGAGCAACTACAAATTCCACTTATCGCTTTCTGACGAAAATGATATAGCGCTTGCATATGTCATAGCAATTCTATCCGCAAAAAATTGATTCGCTTGCGCAAATAAATTTTTGTAGAGAAGTGAAATGTGCAAAAATTAGCCATTAGAGCTACACTGCGCTAATTTTTGGATATATTAATTGGTCCTATGCTAGCAAACACTACTTTCACAAAATCCGTAAGGTTTTTGCGCTTATTATAACAATTTTCTTACGGATTGAAAACGCTATTTCGACACTCCGAGCAGCATTTTATACCCCTTCCGAGGTTATTGTCTATTTTAAGCAGCAATACCGCTTAGTCTAGCTATGACTTTGTTGCGCCCTAAAAGTGGCAACAGATTTTGCAGCTCCGGTCCATTATCCATTCCTGTTAATGCAAGACGAATCGGCAAAAATAAATCCTTTGAAGCTTTTCCGGTTTCTTGTTTTATGCGTTTTATCCATAAATCCCAAGTGTCATTAGAAAATTCAGACTCAGGTAATAATTCCACAATTGCTGCAGTAAAATCTGAATCTATTATTACAGGTTTTACAACTGCTTTGCATATATCATGCCAAATTTTCACATCTTGAAGCGTCGTAATATTTAACTGAACGCTTTGCCAAAATGTTGCATCAACGTCAAGCATGCCAAGAGTGATAAGCTTATCTTTTACATCATCATATTTTGCAACATGCAGCAGTTTGCGATTTACTCTTTCAAGATCTAGATATTCATAGTTTGCTGCAGATTTTCCGAATTTACCTAGAGAAAATTGATCTATCAACGATTCCATAGTAAATGGGCTTTCTGGCGCCTCTGATGTTCCTAGCTTTGCGAGAAAGCTGTTGATTGCCATAGGATCTATACCTTTTTCTCGTATAGAACGTATGTCAAATCCACCTACACGTTTCGACATTTCTCCTTCTTTGGATTTTAAAAGTGAGATATGTGCAAAATTAGGAGCAAAGGAACCTAAAGCCTCAAACATTTGAGTATGTATTGCACTGTTTGATATGTGATCTTCTCCGCGTACTATATCTGTAATGCCAAATTCTATATCATCTATCACAGATGCTATTGCGTAGGTCATTGTGCCATCTGCTCTAACAAGAATAGGATCACTCAATTTATTTGTATCAAACTCGATTAATCCTCGCACCATATCATGACAGCATATCCTATTGCCTTGCAACAAGAATCTCCAATGTGGTTTAATTCCTGTGCTTTCTAATTTTCCTTTCTCTGACTCTGTCAGATGCAAAGAGGCACGGTCGTATATAGGTGGTAAATTTCTAGAAAGCAGAGTTTTTCTTTTAATCTCTAGTTCTTCTGTGGTTTCATAACATGGGTAAAGTCGCCCAGTTTCTATCAGCTTTTGCTTTGCTTTTTCATACTTTTCAACCCTCTCAGATTGCATAAAGAAAGCATCCCAAGTGATTCCTAACCAGCTCAGATCTTCCTTTATCGCCTCAATATATTCAACTGATGAACGAACGCTATCTGTATCATCTATTCTAAGAATAAATCGTCCACCACTTGATCTAGCATTGAGCCAAGCTATTAGTGCAGTTCTTATATTTCCCACATGCAATAAACCCGTTGGACTTGGCGCAAACCTAGTGACCAGCATAAACAACTACCTACTTTCTATCCTTATATTTACTGTTTTGCTGCTTTAGGATTAAAAAAGCATTTGAGAAAGCATTCAAATAATAATTTTTCAAAGATTGAAATTCCTCTGTTTTTAAGAATTCGTTTGGTATTATCATACGCTTTATCACAAACTTAGTTAGCAGCTCAGTATCGTCGCCATTATACTTGAGGCTGCGACTTAAATCAAACCAATCATTACTAATATTGAAGCTCAAAGCATCAATATTAGGTATAATCATTCCTTTAAATAATGTTCTATGTATTGTGGTTTCTGGCCCTGGCATTAAAACATCAGTTACTCTCTCTTCTGGAGCGTTAAGCAATGCATCAAGTATATCAAAACTTTCTAGTGATATTCCAGGACCAAAATTTGTTTTAGAAAACAAGTTATTTTCATTGAAAGAAAATTTAAATAACAAGTCCTGCACTATCCTTGACTTAAGATCTGGAAGCTCAACATAGTTAATATCCTTTTTATCTAAACTTCTTCCAGCAAATTGCGCAATAACCCTATCTTTTATCTCATCATCAGAAAGGTAGAGAGCAGCTGCTGTATACATTGATGCATCTTCTCCTTGTAGCGATAGCTCAATATCCAAAAGCATACCTGATTCACCAAGCAATTTTGCATCTTGTTTGCTGCAATATATATTACGTTTATAATCTATATAAGGAACACACTCATAGGATGGACTTTTCATATCAAGCACAAGCGCCATCTTTCCAGCTATGTCTTTGAATATACCTTGTGCCATACTAATATCGTTAGTTGGATCTACCCAATATACGCTCCCATCCTTCGCGGTTACTTTCAGAAATGCATGATTAAATGCATCCAGATCAGGAAGTCCTATATAATTTGGATGCATAAAGCCTCTATTGACTAGCGCAGAATTAACCTTGAAACCTAAGCTGCGCAAGATAGCACCAGTACTGGTAGACATATCTTTACAATCACCTATTTGAGAAGAAGCTATTGTTTTAAGATCTCTTGGGAAATATTTTCCTGATATAGAGCGCCAATCTCCCATATATTGGATTTTTTCGCTTAGCAATGATGTGACAGCATTTATCACATCAACGTTATTTTTGAACTTTGCAGCTTTCTTTGCAATATCTTCAAAGATTGTTGGAAGTTTTTGTGATAAGACTTTCTCATAATTAGATACTATTCTGTTGTTTAATGCTCTCCAATCCGACTCACTAGAGATAGAAACAACTATCAGCTTTTCTTCGTTTATGATTCCACCTTGTTCTGATTGTCCAATGATACTTCTGTACACAGGCCTTTTCAAAAATATCTCCAGTTCGTTAAAAGAATCGCTTTTATCTTTCTTAATATCTAGTACATTTTCTGGATCATTAATCTTGATATGCAATGGAATTTTCGAAATAAACTTATGGTTTAAACTATGGAATGGTGTATCAAGTACAATATAGTCAGAAAAATACCCTTCAAGTGGCGCTTTGGATTTTGAAGCAGTCTTCAATTGTATTTCTGCACCTACTTCAACATTTGGGAATGCTATTAGGATTTGCATTTGCTGATCAAATCCATGTGGAGCGCTAGCAAGCGGCTTAAATTCTATACTCTCTTTAGGTACATTATACTCTCGCCCATTTACGATTGTCTTTGCTTCTATTATTTCAATCTCAGTGTCTCCAGCGTTGTAATGATGGTGAAAATTCGCGAACTGTCTTCCTTGTTCTTTGAGAATTTTAAATTTGTTTGTAGATAAGGTAGTGTAGCTTCCATCTTCCGCAATCTCTGTAATTCTAGATGTTGATTGCATAACCGCAGCGTCATCAAGCGATGTAAATCTAGCATAGCAATTACTGCTTAGCGTAGCAAGAAACAGAATTAAGATAAATATCCTATAAGATGCAACATTAGACCTCTTTCGCAACTCTACTTCTGATAACAATTGGCGCGTCAATTTCGTGCTAAGATTCTCATGTATATCAAATACACTCCCGCACTCTGCGCATAAATCCCCTACCATTCCTCTGCCAGAAGCCTGCTTCGAAAAAGATCTATTATATACAGCTTGAACTCTCAGAAAGCTAGCGGCGCAATATTGTAACATTTGAAAAACATGCTTTAGGAAAATATCACATGTTGTAATAAAAAGTTGAGTCACTCGTAAACTCGCGCAAAACAATACCACTTTTGTCATTGCCACTATTCTTCTATAAATATTTGAAAAATCAGAAAAAATTGCATAATTGAAAAGTTGTTATAACATCTAGCTATAACAACTTCAAGCGTCGGATTTTGCTAAAAATATCAATTTTTACAATTGCACGCGCGCCATAAGTCTCGGAGCAAGCATAAAATGCTGCTCAGAGTGTCAAAATAGCGCTTTAAATCCGTAAGCAAATGTTCTAACAAGCACAAAAACTTACGGATTTTGCAAAAGTAGTGTTTTAGGTACTGGACAAATTACATTAGTATGCAGCTTAGTACTAGCGTTAAAGCTTTATTAGAATAAATCTACACTCTATAATGCTATACCACACTGATCCACCATACTACACTGATCTAGGTGGATTTGCGGCTCAACAAGAAGGAAAGAATCTGAAAAATTTTCCAGATAATCATTTCTTAATTCTTGAAACTCTTCTGTTGCTATAAACTCACTTGGTATTATTGCATGCTTCATAACCAGCTTAGTAAGTACTTCTGTGCCGTTGCTGCTGTGGCTTATATTTCGACTTAAATCAAACCAGTCATTGCTAGCATTGAAGTTCAGAGACTCGGTATTAGGCACAACCATTCCTTTTAATAATGTTTTTTGTATTGTTGTCCTCGGAGTCATTAAAATATCTGTGACTCTTTCTTCTGAATTCTTAAATAACTCTTCAAGATCATAAAGATATTCAAGGTTCATTCCCAAGCCAAAATTGGTTTTATAAAATGCATTCGTTGTATTAAAAGAAAATTTAAACAGCAAGTCCTGCACTATCCTTGACTTGAGATCTGGAAGTTCTACATACTTTATATCATTTTTATTCAAACTTTTTCTGCTAAATCTTGTAGTAAGCCCATCTTTTATCACATCATTAGAGAAGTAAAGAGCAGTTGCTGTATATCTTGATGCAGATGCCCCTTGTAGCGAGAGCTCAATATCATAAAGTGCTCTTGACTCGCTAAGTAATGTTATGTTCTTTTCGGTAAAAGATACAGCGTTCTCATAATCTATATAAGAAACACGTTCATATGATGGGCTCTGCGTATCAAGCACAAGCGCCATTTTTCCAGCTGTGTCTTCGAAGGGAGTTTGTGCCATGCTGATATCGTGAGTTGGTTCTATCCAATATACACTTCCATCTTTTGCAGTTACTTTAAGAAAAACATGATTAAAGGCGCCCAAAGATGGGAGTCTTATGTAATTTGGATGTATATCTGAGCCTCTTGCAACTAGTGCAGAATTGACTTTAAAGCCTAAGCTGCGCAAGATTGCTCCTGCACTTGAAGACATATCTTTACAATCACCTATTGTAGAAGAAGCTATTTGTTCTAGATCCCTTGGGAGCCATCCTCCAGATATAGAGCGCAAATCCCCCATATATTGGATTTTTTCACTTAGCAATGATGTGACAGCATTTATCACATCAATGTCATTCTGAAACTTAGCGGCTTGCTTTGCAATCTCCTCAAAAATTGTTGGAAGTTTTTGTGATAAGACTTTCTCATAATGAGGGACTATTCTATCGCTTAGCGTATTCCAATTCTTTTCACTTGAGAGAGAAACAACTATCAGCTTTTCTTCGTTTATGATTCCGCCATTTTCTGATTTTCCTATAAAACTTCTGTATACAGGCTTTTTCAAAGATATATCCAATTCATGAAAGAAATTACGAGAGTTTTCACATAAAGATAGATAAGAGCTGTTCTTGATATTGTTTGAATATTTGTGCAATAGTAAGAGCGCACCAAAGCTTGATGGATTCGTATACCATTGACTCTTTTTTAGAAACGATTTTAGTGCGCCGTGTCATTCGGCATAAATGATGTCGCGTGTTGCTATTATCTCTCTCGATACATACTGTGCCAGACTTTCCAATTGTATGACGCTCTTTGGGTAAAATTTTAGAAAAAGCCTCCCAATCATCTGTATAAAAATGACATTCTTTCAGATGACTCACTTTGTTGTAGAGCTTTTGGAATGTTGCAGTATCACGATTGCCTGTAACCCAGGCAACTGTTCTCCTTGTACTACGATCAACTGCCTTAATGATCCAAAGCTTGTTTTTTTTGAACCAATAAAATGCCACATCTCGTCGAATTCCATCTCCATAATATCCGAAGAGACAACTGGCTCCTGAGTCTTGCCCATCGCCTCTACTACCCAGCGATAAATTATGGACGGCGAATGCCCTAATATCTTGCCTAACATAGAAAAAGAGCCATTACCAAGACTATATAGCATAACGCATAATGCTTTCTTAACAGCTGTTTGAGGCTTCTTGCCCAGATCGCCCTCAACAAAATTTAGAACATGATCTGCACTTATAACGCTGTACACCCCCTCACAATGCCATTCTTTACAAAGATATCAGAGCAACATCCCTTACAACAAACCATAAAACCACTCTTTAGTTTTTAAAAAAGTGATCATATCATACTTCTATCTAATTGTGAAAACTCTCGAAATTACTTTTGCCTGTCGCGATATCTAGTATATTTTCCGGATCATTAACTTTGATATGTAATGGAATCTTTGAGATGAACTTGCTGCTAAAGCTCTGTAGTGGAGAGTTAAGCAACATACCCGTGCTAAAGTAGCCATCAAATATTGATTTGAATTTTTCAACGTCTTTTATGTATATCTCAGCGCCCACCTCAACATTTGGGAATGCGATTAGAACTTGCATTTGCTGATTAAACCCCTTTGGAGCGCTAGCAAGTGGTTTGATTTCTATATTCTCTTTAGGTACATGGTATTCACTACCATTAAATATAGTTTTTGCCTCTATTATTTCAACTTCGCTTCTTCCAGCATTGTAATTAAAGTGAAAATTTGTATAGGTGGCTCTTCCTTGTTCTTTAAGGATTTTAGATTTTATTTCGGATAATACTACACTACTTCCATCTTCTGCAATTGTGGTAATTATTGACGTAGATATTAGCGTTGCTGCATCATCAAATGAAGTAAATCTCGCATAACAAAGGCCATTTAGTGTAGTAAAAAGTAAAATTGGAGCAAGCATATTTAAATCCTTTTATTTAATTATACGTTAATACTTTTGAGTTATTGCATAGTGAATAAGTTTGCAAGTGGTAGATCAAGCCACGCGCAAGTACACAAGCGCCGCCAGTTTTCAAAAACACTTCACTTAACAACGACTTAATTAGCAATAGTGAAGTGCAAGCACATGCCAATACCAAGCATGCGAAACAACATTCGCCGTATGATTGTATCAATTTGCTAATAATTTAGCAAAATAAATTTAACACGATAAGGCCTTATTTCTCCATTGTTACATGCAAGTAATTATTGCAAAGAAAACTTAATATGTTTGGTTGCAGAAAACAAGTATCAAAACTTTAAGTATTTATATCTTTTTGATATTTACATAATAATATTCATGCGTACTCATGAATAGTTTGTTATTGCTTGCAGCTCCTATTGTTTTTATATAAGCTCCAGTACTAGCTAATGCCTCATTGGATTTAGGAAGCCATTTTTGCTGCCTGAAATTCTCTGCCAACTTTTATTTTAAGGCGTTTAGAAGGCTTCAAGGCAAAAATTTGATTTAACACAAGATACCAGGAAGTGGAAGTTATGCAGACAATGGATCCAAGCGTATATGATTTTCAAAAATTTAGCTCAAATCTTACGTCAGCTTACCTAAAATATCAGGAAGTGATGGGAATATTTATGTCAATTTGCGCAAATCAAGAGGCCGATGCTCCAGGCTCTATGATACAAGAGCTTTCGCAAGTAATGCTTCCTGTGATGCAGTTTTGGTCAAATCCTGCCATTATCATGCCTATGATTCAGCAGTTTGCATCCTCTTGTGCATTGAATAACTTGTCCTCGGTAAAAAGCACAGATTCAAACAACAGAAAATTTGCAGATTCAGAATGGACAAACAATCCATTTTTTGCATTTATGAAAGATACTTACATAAAGCAATCCGATTGGCTAAACAACATCGCTAAATGCTCAAATATTTCAGATGAGAAACAAAAGAAAAAGCTAGAATTTTATACAAAACGTTTTAGTGATGCAATATCTCCTGCTAATTTTGCTTTTTCTAATCCTGAAGTAATGAGAGAAGCGATTGCAAGCAACGGCGAGAATTTTGTAAAAGGTATGGAAAACCTTCTTCAAGATTTAAAAGCTGCACAAAAAAATGGTAAGTTTAGTATACCAACTGTTGATAAAACTGCATTTGCAGTTGGAGAAAATTTAGCTGTTACACCTGGAAAAGTAGTATATCAGAACGAATTAATACAGCTGATTCAGTATGAAGCTGTTACAAAAGAAGTGCATAAAACACCACTGCTTCTAATTCCAGCTTGGATAAACAAGTTTTACATCTTAGATTTGCAGCCTGCCAACTCATATGTTAAGTGGTTAACAGAACAGGGTTATACTGTTTTCATGATATCTTGGCTGAATCCTGATAAATCGTTTGCGCATAAAACTTTTGAAGATTATTTGACGGATGGCGCTGTGACTGCAATCAAAAAAGTTGCAGAAATCACAAAAGAACAGAAAATACACTGTGCTGGATATTGTTTGGGTGGAACACTCCTTGCTATAGCTTTGGCGTATTTATCTGCAAAGAAAATTGATATAGTACAGTCAGTAACATTTTTGACGACGCTGGTGGACTTTGCTGAATGTGGAGATGTTGGAGTATTCATAGATGAGCCTGAGCTTCGCTTTATCGAAAGTATAATGGCAAAGGATGGGATTCTTGATGGATATTATCTATATCAAACGTTTAGCATGCTAAGAGCTGACGATATGATATGGTCATTCTTTATAGATAACTATTTGCTTGGAAAATCACCTAGAGCATTTGATATACTTTACTGGAATTCTGATTCTACGAGTCTTCCTGCTGCAATGCATTCATTCTATTTGCGGAGAATGTATCAAGAAAATGCTCTTGTAGCACCAAACGCGCTTAAATTTGGTGATATATCTATTGACTTGAGAAATATAAAAATTCCAGCTTATATACTTGCTACAAAAGATGATCATATAGCGCCTTGGAAATCAGCTTATAAAGCAACGTCGGTGTATTCAGGCGAGAAGAGATTTGTGCTGAGCGGTTCAGGTCATGTTGCAGGCGCAATTAACCATCCTAGCAAGGAGAAATACTGCTACTGGGCCAATGAAAAGCTGGGGAAAGAGCCAGAAGTATGGTTAGAGCAAGCTAAAGAATTTAAAGGCTCTTGGTGGAACGATTGGTTAGTCTGGATGCAAAAACATGGGGCTGCTAAAATTCCACAGAGATCAATTGATAAAAAAATGGTAGTAGAAGATGCGCCTGGTAGCTATGTTAAAAAGAAATTATCTTTTTAATATGAGGTTCATTCTGAAACTTTTGTTTCAGTGAAGTGTGTATAAGTAAGCATCCTTCAGGAAGTCACGGTGCGACAAAGCAATTTGTGGCTGGAACAAGTTGTTTTAAGAAGCAGTCTATTGAGTTGCCGATCAATCACAACTGGTGTCCTGCAGTGTTTTGAGCAATCTAGTTTGCCTAAGCTTTTATGAATAAAACATAGCTTAAAAAGCTGAATAGAATAAAAATGGCACTGTATTTTTATAAATTTAGAAATGCATGGGAATTTTGGGCATTGCTAACCAAGAATAGATTTTGCTTTTAAATTCGCGTATATGTATACTGCCTTGATAGTAAGTTATATTGGAAGCATTATATATGTTAAGTTGTAAGCATTGTGGCAGCATAGGAAGCACAAAGAATGGCTATATTAAAGGTCGTCAGAGGTATAAGTGCCTAGAGTGTAAAAAGAGCTATAAGTCTGGAGATATGAGAGTAAAGTACAGCCTTAATAAAAAGATGAAGGTTGTTAGTATGTATCTGGAGGGAGTTGGAATTAGATCAATCGAGAGATTAGAAAAGGTCTCGAGTTCACTTATAATAAAGTGGATTAGAAAATTCTCAAAGCTTCTAAAACAAAGGCTGAATGATGTTACGATACCTGAGGATGCCAAGCAAATCTCAATTATTGAGCTGGATGAGCTTTTTAGTTATTGCCAAAAAAACTAACAAAGTCTACATTTGGCTTGCTGTTGATAGGGACAGAAATAAAGTTGTTGATTTTGAAGTGAGCATTGTCAGGGATTTTGCATCCTATCTTCCGATTGCCATGCGATTACAAAGTAGCTACGAGATAGAGATATCATGCAGTGACCATTACGACGTTTATGAAAAATTTAGGATTGCTAAAAAACACTATTCTACTAAGGCAGAAACGTCTTTAGTGGAATCATTCAACTCATTAATACGGCACTATTTAGCCAGGTTTCATCGTAAAACCAAACGTTACAGTAAGGCCATAGATATGATCTATAACTCTATCCTAATGCTTTTTAATAAAGACTTGCTGATATCTATCTTTAGTTAGCAATGCCGAATTTTGATCAATGTGCTGATTGCAAATTGTGATAGATTATGTTAGATTGTTGTTGTAAAATTTTATTTTGTGATATTGGTATGGATTATATAAAGCTAAAATCGAATATTTCTAGTGTTGCAGCAGATAAGCATACGACCTTCGATGAGGGCTTGCGTGCTTATATGTTGTCTGTTTATAATTACATGATGCTTGCGCTTGCTGTAACTGGTGCTGTTGCTATTTATATAGCTTCCTCTCCGCAGTTGGTTGTGGCTCTTATGTCGAGTGCTATATGGTGGGTTGCGGTTTTTGCTCCTATAGGCATTGTGATGTTCATGAGTATAAAGTCTGCCACAATAAGTTTTCAAGCTGCTAGAGCTTGTTTGTTCGCGTATGCTGCATCGCTTGGTGTGTCAGTTGCTATAATATGCTATTCTTATACTGGTGAGAGCATAGCTCGTGTCTTTTTCATTACTGCTTCACTTTTTGGTGCCATGAGCATTTATGGTTATACAACCAAGCGAGATTTGACAAACTTTGGCTCATTTTTAATGATGGGGTTGTTTGGGGTCATTATAGCTAGTTTAGTGAATATTTTCTTGCGTAGTAGTGGGCTGCATTACATTACATCATTCATATGTGTATTGATATTTACTGGTCTTACTGCTTATGATGTTCGTAAGATTAAGGATTCTTACTATGCTCTTGGTGGTGCTAGTGCTGACGTTTCAAAGGTTGCTGTATTTGGAGCTCTAAACCTATACATGGATTTCATAAATTTGTTTATATCCTTGTTGCGCATCATGGGAAACAGAAGAGATTAAATCTATATAGAGGTCTTTCCTATTTTTTTCATAATAACATGTTTGTATCTATTTGGCGTTTCTAGGGCAACAGGAAAAATGATGCTTTCCCTGTTGCTTAGGGTTTTAGTAGTTGTAGCTTTGTCAGTGACAACAAAAGTAGGTAGCCTTATTGTTCATTGTTTAATTGTTGTATGCTCTTGCGGTTTTTCTTGCCATCATTTGAAAAACTCAGAAGGATGATTCCCTTGCACGTAGACGTGTGGTTTATAGTTAGTTTTCATTGGTAGCAAGCTCATCAAGCAATGTTGTTGTGAGTGTGAAAAGTCTGCTTGTTAAAAATTTCTATTTATTATTCTCTTTGTGTGTTTCGTGCGTTCATAGGAAGAGATCTATATACCACAGATAAAATGAAGAGTTGGTATTCAATTATGCACACATACGAAGTTAGACTTCAAATAAGAGCTAGGAAGAATTTTGTGGTATGTGTAATAATCTGTAACGAGTGGTCTTTAAAAGGCACCAATTTTATAAAGTATGGCGAGAGTATCCTCTAGCTGAAAGAGGATGATAGGGCTGTACTATAGTCAAGGAAGTTGAAGTTTAAAACCATATGTCAGTTTGTAATATCTTTAACTTCCTTTGCTATACATGCTAATAGCTTATACAAAATCCCACAAATAACAGAACACTTTAGCTTCGTCTTTTTTTTAATTTAAGTGTGCTCTTCGTCGCTGTAATTCTAGTATAGCTCGCTTTAAATCTCATCTTAATTTTCCTATCAAAATCCAAGTTTGACATAAGGAATCTGTGTGTTGCATGCAGAATGAAAGCTATCGATTGTCTCTAACACTACAATATTCTGAGAATATTCTGTGACTCTCTTGCTAGCTCACCTTAAGCAGCATACTAAAAACGAATTTCTAAAAACCTTGTTCTTTAAAAGTGCGTGCAAGCAAAGGCAATGCCTTTGCTTATATGGTAAATTAAGTTGAAGTTTGCGTATTAAAGAATTGAACCAAAGCATACATATGTTATTACTTTTTTCGGAAAATCTTCGCTGTATGAGGATGGCATTTTTCCTTTGAGTGTAACACACATCTATATATATGCACAAACTTCAACTTAATTTACTATATTAAGCGATATGCTTGTGCACTTTGCCGGTAATGCTATATGTAATGATTGCAAGATACAGCCTAGCGTTGTAAATATCGCAAATATTTAACATATTCTAAAAAAATATAGGTTTTTAAGCTGATTTGCGAGCAAAAATATTGAGATCTGGGAGATGATCCGCTAGTCTGTGCTTGTGTGTTCTATTCGCCGCTTAAATATTCTGCTGTTTATAAGAAAATCAGTAGAATATTGCCCATTATCCCTTCATCTCAATAGCATAAATGATAGGCCTCTTTTGAAACTAGCTTCTGGCAAAGAAATGGCAGGAGATTTAGGCGCAAGAAGGAGTGGAGTGTATTTGATATACATTTAGGATCCTAGGCACGAAATCAACGCACCAGTTCTCAAAAAGGAAATAGAGTTTCAAAAGAGGTCTAATATAAAGCGGCAGTATATGTGTTGATATAATTTAACGCGAGTTGCCAATTAATTGCTTGCTGTGTGGCAGATTTTAGGGCCCTATATGTTGCTTGAGGGTTTTTGCAAATAAATAAAAATAACATATGAAAAAGGTTTTTGCATCAAGGTACTGGTTTTGATGATTTGATGAAAGATCTATTGATCCGCATTACCGGTAATTAGTAGCTTAGATGCTTAATATTAATTGGCAACTCGTGCTAATTTAATAAGGTAAATAATACGTTTGATATTGATATAAATGCAATAAATGAAGAGCTAAATATAGTCCAAGCAAGTAGTCCTTTTTCTGATCAATCTGATTATATGGAGATTGCGAAGGTGTAAAAATGCTTTAAAAGTGACGAAAGAAATGTATATGAAAATTTCTACTATAGGAAGTGATGTTATAGATTGGAATTTTGAAATCGAAATAGAAAATCAAGATCATAGCAAGCAATCTATAAAATATAGTGCTTTAGGAGAGGTCATGCTGCCTTATTATAAATAGAGATGCTTTCGCAATTTTGATATTTTTTTGTAAAATTAAGATAATTGGTCTCTGTACTTAAAAAAATTGCAATATATAATAGCACTGCTCGTCAAAGCTACTTGCGCAGACTTTTTTAACCTAATTTTTAAAATATAGTCAGGGAATTTGAAGGCGTTATATTATTTATGAAAGCAAAATCAGCAGCTTGCTAAAATGTTTGAAAATTGTGTGCTAAAGATATAACTTCAGATTGTGCTACACACCTACTCTATAATACTTTCAATGTTCTTGACTATACTTGTGAAGCTTTAATATCAATTAACTCTTGTACTACAAAACTTGTCTTGGTTCTCTGAAGAAATAAAAAATAGGCTGCTGTGGGTTCCTTTCTTCGCAGGACTCGGAATACTCTATTTCCTCTATGTTGGTGCATTTATGAAAATGTACCAGCTACTCATACTTTTAGTGTGTTTATATATACTGATGATGTGCTCAAAAAGAAATGTAATTCTTTATTGCGTTCTTGCTGCAGTACTTTGTATATCTATCGGCTATCTAGCTGCAAGATTTAGAAGTGACAGTGCTTTTACACATATGATAGATACAAAGATTGATTCTGTATTAGTGATTGGCAAGATAGAAAATATAGAGGTAAGATCGAGAGATTTGAGATTATATCTTTATGATTTAAGTATAGACAAAGTGGAGCAGGCTAAAAGTCCTGTGAAGATCAGGATTAATACAAGGGAGAAAAATTTAGCTCTGAATGTCGGTGATAAAATAGAGGTTAGGTGTAATATATTGCCACCTCCAAGGCCGATGTTACCTTGGGGCTTTGATTTTAGTAGACATGCGTATTTTAAACAAATAGGTGCTGTTGGTTATGCGACTGGTAAAGTTAGAGTGCTGTCTAAGTCACAGAGACATCAAAATGAACAACAAGATGAGCTGTATATAGATGATAAGTTAAATGATGGAGAGTTTTCACAATTAGATAGAAGTATGATATGATCACTTTTTTAAAAACTAAAGAGTGGTTTTATGGTTTGTTGTAAGGGATGTTGCTCTGATATCTTTGTAAAGAATGGCATTGTGAGGGGGTGTACAGCGTTATAAGTGCAGATCATGTTCTAAATTTTGTTGAGGGCGATCTGGGCAAGAAGCCTCAAACAGCTGTTAAGAAAGCATTATGCGTTATGCTATATAGTCTTGGTAATGGCTCTTTTTCTATGTTATGCAAGATATTATGGCATTCGGCGTCCATAATTTATCGCTGGGTAGTAGAGGCGATGGGCAAGACTCAGGAGCCAGTTGTCTCTTCGGATATTATGGAGATGGAATTCGACGAGATGTGGCATTTTATTGGTTCAAAAAAAACAAGCTTTGGATCATTAAGGCAGTTGATCGTAGTACAAGGAGAACAGTTGCCTGGGTTACAGGCAATCGTGATACTGCAACATTCCAAAAGCTCTACAAAAAGTGAGTCATCTGAAGGAATGTCATTTTTATACGGATGATTGGGATGCTTTTTCTAAAATTTTACCCAAAGAGCGTCATACAATTGGAAAGTCTGGCACAGTATGTATCGAGAGAGATAATAGCAACACGCGACATCATTTATGCCGAATGACACGGCGCACTAAAATCGTTTCTAAAAAAGAGTCAATGGTATATAGATCCATCAAGCTTTGGTGCGCTCTTACTATTACACAAATATTCAAACAATATCAAGAACAACTCTTATCTATCTTTATGTGAAAACTCTCATTTTTTGAAATATTATATGCAGAAATGCTATGCTGTCAAATCAAAATTACTTCTATATTTCAATTTTTAGCATTTTTTAAGAGAAATAATAAATTAAAATATGCGATGAAAAGTTGCATATATATGTAAAAAATTTTGATAACTTACACTTCTTTCGCAAATCATAAATAATGCTTTGTTACTTTTTATTAAAAAATGTTATCGTCTTAACTAGATAGGGTATTTATCATTATATATTATTACCCTTTAGATAGTATTCATCTTTTTGAGTGGGAAAATATGCAATCTGTGGATAGTTTGAAAGTGAAAGCAGCTCTAACAATAGAGGGCGAAAAAAAAGAATATCAATTTTTTAGTTTGCAGGATGCGGCTATTAAGCTTGGTTTTCAACTAGCAAAACTACCTAATTCCATCAAGATATTATTTGAAAACTTGCTTAGGCACGAAGATGGAAAATATGTATCTATTGCTGATATACAAGCAATTCCGAACTGGTTAAAACATAATAAATCAGAACAAGAAGTGGCATTTTTTCCTGCAAGAGTGCTAATGCAAGATTTTACAGGTGTTCCTGCTATTGTTGATCTTGCTGCTATGCGAGACGCAGTTTTGAAAAAAGGTGGAGATCCCAAAAAAATTAATCCATTAATTCCTGTAGATCTTGTAATAGATCACTCTGTTCAGGTAGATAAATATGGTAGTGTCTCTGCATTACTTGCAAATACCGAAAATGAGATGAATCGCAATAAAGAACGCTACGAATTTTTGCGTTGGGGACAAGATGCTTTCGACAACTTTAGAGTCGTGCCGCCTGGCACTGGAATATGTCACCAAGTTAATCTAGAATTTTTTGCTAAAGTTGTATGGAGTTCAAGTGATTCAAATAAATATCTGGTATTTCCTGATACGTTAGTTGGAACTGACAGTCATACTACAATGATTAACGGACTTTCAGTGCTTGGTTGGGGAGTAGGTGGTATAGAAGCTGAAGCTGCAATGCTTGGACAACCTATCTCCATGGTATTACCAGAAGTCGTTGGTGTAAAATTAGTTGGCAAACTGAAACATGGAATCAATGCAACAGATTTAGTAATAACTATAACAAATGTGCTTAGGAGCAAAGGAGTAGTTGGCAAGTTTGTTGAATTTTATGGACCTGGACTTTCATCAATCACACTTGCAGATCGAGCAACTATTGCAAATATGTCTCCTGAATATGGAGCAACTTGTGGATTTTTCCCTATAGATGATGAAACTATAAAGTACCTTGAGCTAACTGGTAGAACAAGAGAGCAAGTTGCTCTTGTCAAAAAGTATGCTAAAACACAGTTATTATGGCGTGATGACAATGCTGAAATGGAGTTTAGTGATCATATAGAGATAGACTTAAACGCTGTGGAAATGACATTGGCTGGTCCAAAAAGACCACAGGATAGGGTATTGCTGCAAGATGTTGTCTCAAACTTTAAGGAATCTTTATCTGACTTTCATAAGAGTAGCAAAAAAGTTATGTCTCTTGCTTCGAAAAGTATGAACAGCTTAAAAGATGGAGCAGTAGTAATAGCAGCGATTACAAGTTGTACAAATACATCAAATCCTTTTGTGATGATCTGCGCAGGACTTTTGGCAAAAAATGCGGTAAAGCACGGCCTTTCCTCAAAACCTTGGGTCAAAACTTCTATAGCACCTGGTTCTCAAGTTGTTACAGAATATCTGAAAAAATCTGGATTAGATAAATATTTAGAGCAGCTTGGTTTTTACACTGTTGGATATGGATGCACTACTTGCATAGGAAATTCCGGTCCATTGTTGCCAAAAGTGGAGCGTGATATATCAGAAAATAATTTGATGGTTGCATCAGTTTTGTCAGGAAATAGAAATTTCGAAGGTAGAATACACCCACTAGTACGTGCTAATTACCTGGCTTCTCCTCCTCTTTGTATTGCATATGCTATTGCTGGCAATGTGATGGTAAATCTTGCAACAGAGCCACTTGCTACTAACGCAAGCGGTGAAGAAGTGTACCTATCAGATATTATGCCAACTGATGCTGAAATTAAATCTATTATGAATATTATAGACGCAGAAATGTTTAATAATAGCTATAAAGATGTGTTTGGTGGCAGCGAAGAATGGAGAAGAATTAGCAGCTCAACAAGTACTAACTACGCTTGGGATTCAAGCAGTACATATATAAAGTGTCCGCCATATTTTAACAATATGGGAAATAGCAATAGTCTTACATCCATTTCTGGTGCTAGGATTCTTGCTATCCTAGGAGATAGCACTACAACTGATCACATTAGTCCGGCTGGTTCTATTGCGAAGAATAGTCCAGCTGCTATATATTTAACATCGCTTGGTGTGCAACAAAATGATTTTAACTCATATGGTTCAAGGCGCGGAAATCATGAAGTTATGATGCGAGGAACTTTTGCAAACATAAGAATTAAAAACAAAATGCTTGATAACGTGGAGGGCCCTTACACTATATGTTATCAGAAGAATGGTGCCCAGATGAGTATATATGATGCTGCTATGGAATATAAAAATGCTGGTGTTCCTCTTGTCATATTTGCTGGTAAAGAATATGGAACTGGTTCATCTAGAGATTGGGCAGCAAAAGGTCCTAGTTTGCTTGGTGTTAGGGCTGTCATAGCAGAAAGCTTCGAACGTATTCATAGATCAAATCTAGTCGGCATGGGCATTATACCTTTTATGCTTAAGGATATAACTTGTGATAATTTAAGCTTAAAAGGTGATGAGTATATTGATATATCAGATATCGAAAGTGTCAAACCAAAACAGGAATTAAGTTGTGTTATAAGAAGTCCAAGTGGCAAACAAAGTGAGGTAACACTGATTTGTAGGATTGATACTGAGATAGAGATGGAATACGTAAAAGCAGGCGGAATACTGCATTACATGCTTTTAAAGCTATAATTTTTATATGCATAATTAAAATATAGCAGAGGGATACTAGCTCAAACGTCAAAAGTATAATGTTATTGTCTTTATCGTGAAAAGCTCGTGTTTTAACAATGCAAGTTACTAGTAAGTTACGCGCGCTAAAAGTCTCGAAATAAGCATAAAATGGCCCCCTAGTGTCAAAATGGTGTTTAAATCCGTAAGAAAATGTTATAATAAGCACAAAAAACTTACGGATTTTGTGAAAGTAGTGTTTGCGCGGGGTACAGGACCAATTAATATATCCAAAAATTAGCGCAGGGCCGAATACTGAGCTAATTTTTGACGGATGGACTACATACCGTATTTGGCGTAATTAAAAATAATTCTAGCTTTAATCCTAATTTAATGCTTGTTTTTTTAAGACAGTATCAGAACCTTATTAGTCCATCATCTTTCGCGGAGAATTTGAATATACTCTTATAATCCTTGGTGGATTTATTTATATCTAGCTCTCCTATATAATTCAAGATGCATACTTCCGGAAGGCGCAATTTTAACTTATCAAATATATCAGATTTACTTAGCAATTTTTGGTTTTCAGATAAAAATTTTGGAATCTTATCTATCAATATAATGTAATGCGCATAAATCCTAACATGTTTTTCATGGCATTTTTCAAGAATATAACTGCCATGTATTCAAGAAACAAAGACACAGCACCTAAAAACCTCAGCTAGTAAAACAACTTTGATGAATGTGCAGCAGTATTTATTCTGCTGCACATGGAAAGCTTATAACTAAAATCATCTATTTTACTAAAAATAATCGAGGAATTTATGGCATCTATTATACTGGGAAATACAGGTGAGAAATTAGGTGAAAATCTTATAGGCGGTTTTTTTGCTCCTACTATTGGGAGATATTTTAGTAGCTTTTTGGGAAGTGTAATAGATAAACAATTATTTAGTGGAAATGATACGAGTGTTGCAGGGATTGCATATATCAATCACCAAAGTGCAACATATAGCATAAGTGACTAAGATACTGACAAAAGTTAGGAATTAAGATATAAAAAGTGAGTATGAAATAAAAAGCATAAAATTATGGCAAGAGCATATCCAATAGAACTTAGGGTAAGAGTAATAGAAGCATTAGAAAATGGTGCAAGAATCACTAAAGTGAGTAAACTATTTAGAGTGAGTCGTGATACTATCTATAAGTGGAAAATTCTGCAAGATAAGCACGGTTCTTTGAAAGCAGCAAGTGGTTATCAAAAAGGTCACAGTCATAAGATCAAAAATCTAGAAGATTTTAAAGAATTTTTTGAATTAAATATTGCTATGACATCAAAAGAACTAGCAAAGAAGTGGTGTAATATATCACCTACAACGATCTTACAGGCGATAAAAAAACTTGGTTATAGCTATAAAAAAAACTCATCTTCATCCGAAAAGAGATATTCCGTTAAGACATGAATTTATTGAAAAGATAAAAACCATCACAAGAGATAAAATAGTATATCTTGATGAATCTGGAATAGAAGATAATGCTTGTAAAGGATATGGTTGTAGTATTTTAGGAGAAAGGTGCTATGGGGAAAAGGTGTATCAACATAAAACTAGAATAAGTATGATAGCTGGTCTTTGTAATTGTAATCTTATTGCTCCCGTAATATTTGAGGGTAATTGCAATAAAGAGGTCTTTGAAGCTTATATTAGGGAGATGTTAATTAAAGAATTAAAACCTGGACAAACTGTTGTTATGGATAACATTAACTTCCATAAGAATCCTAAAGTGAAAGAGTTAATTGAATCTGTGGGTTGTTACATATTATTTTTACCAACTTACTCTCCTGATTTAAATCCTATAGAGCATTACTGGTTTAAGATAAAAAATGAAATTAGAAAAACTATAGATTTATTTGATACTCTTTATGATGCTGTTTTTAATACAATTAAATTGTCAGCACCTTAGTCACTTATGCTATACGGTAATGTAATACCAGAAATATACGGAACAGTGCGTATTGCTGGTAATATAATATGGTCTACAGCGATCAAGGTGCGAAGAGAAATTGATCAAAACTCAGGTGGAAAATTTTCAAGCAATATCAAATATAAGGAGCCAACTTATATGTATAAGTAGTCGTAAGTTGCTACAGGAATTTGCACTGCTCCGTAAGCGGTATTGGGGGACAACATCTTTGGGCCAGAGGGTATTTTGTTGTGACAGTTGGCAATGTGAATTCAGAAGAAGTGCAAAAATATATAGAACAGCATGAGGAACATCACAAAAAAGATGATTTTAGAATATCAGAGTTTTAGCGTTTACGCTTTTAATCTGCTTTGCAAGCGTTACACAAACTACCGCGCTTTAGCCGGTAGTAATTGATATCTATTCCAACATCGCTTCCCTTCTCAAGTAATAATTTTATTACCTCATGATTTACATTTTGTGCGGCGTATTGGAAGAATGAGTGAGTCCAGCGTGTCAGCACTGTTATTATGTCTATTTCAACATTGCTTACCCTCTCAAGTAATAATTCCATCACCTTATGATTCTCATTTCCTGCTGCATAGTAGAAAATCATACAACTTTTAGCTTTTAATACTTTTTTTATATCTATTCCAACATCGCTTCCCTTCTCAAGTAATAATTTTATTACCTCATGATTTACATTTTGTGCGGCGTATTGGAAGAATGAGTGAGTCCAGCGTGTCAGCACTGTTATTATGTCTATTTCAACATTGCTTACCCTCTCAAGTAATAATTCCATCACCTTATGATTCTCATTTCCTGCTGCATAGTAGAAAATCATACAACTTTTAGCTTTTAATACTTTTTTTATATCTATTCCAACATCGCTTCCCTTCTCAAGTAATAATTTTATTACCTCATGATTTACATTTTGTGCGGCGTATTGGAAGAATGAGTGAGTCCAGCGTGTCAGCACTGTTATTATGTCTATTTCAACATTGCTTACCCTCTCAAGTAATAATTCCATCACCTTATGATTCTCATTTCCTGCTGCATAGTAGAAAATCATACAACTTTTAGCTTTTAATACTTTTTTTATATCTATTCCAACATCGCTTCCCTTCTCAAGTAATAATTCCATCACCTTATGATTCTTATTTTTTGCTGCATCGCTAAAAGTTGTGTACTTTTCTGTCTTCAATGCTTCTTGTATGTCTATTCCAACATCGCTTCCTTTCTTAAGTAATAATTTTATTACCTCATGATTTGCATTCTGTGCGGCGTACTGGAAGAGTAAGTAATCCCGGCTTTTCAGCGCTTTTTGTATATTTATACCAGCATTGCTTCCCTGCTCAAGTAATAATTCCATCACCTCATGATTCTCATTTTGTACTGCATAGATAAAAAGCATGTGCTCGACATCTTGCAGCACTGCTTGTAGGTCTACTCCTTCCTTGTTAACATAATCCAGTAATAGCTCCATTACCTGATGATTTTGATTTTTTACTGCAAGCTTCAATGCTTTATATTTTTGTCCTTCTATAATTTGTTGAGAGTTTTCACATAAAGATAGATAAGAGCTGTTCTTGATATTGTTTGAATATTTGTGTAATAGTAAGAGCGCACCAAAGCTTGATGGATCCGTATACCATTGACTCTTTTTTAGAAACGATTTTAGTGCGCCGTGTCATTCGGCATAAATGGTGTCGCGTGTTGCTATTATCTCTCTCGATACATACTGTGCCAGACTTTCCAATTGTATGACGCTCTTTGGGTAAAATTTTAGAAAAAGCCTCCCAATCATCCGTATAAAATGACATTCTTTCAGATGACTCACTTTGTTGTAGAGCTTTTGGAATGTTGCAGTATCACGATTGCCTGTAACCCAGGCAACTGTTCTCCTTGTACTACGATCAACTGCCTTAATGATCCAAAGCTTGTTTTTTTTGAACCAATAAAATGCCACATCTCGTCGAATTCCATCTCCATAATATCCGAAGAGACACCTGGCTCCTGAGTCTTGCCCATCGCCTCTACTACCCAGCGATAAATTATGGACGGCGAATGCCATAATATCTTGCATAACATAGAAAAAGAGCCATTACCAAGACTATATAGCATAACGCATAATGCTTTCTTAACAGCTGTTTGAGGCTTCTTGCCCAGATCGCCCTCAACAAAATTTAGAACATGATCTGCACTTATAACGCTGTACACCCCCTCACAATGCCATTCTTTACAAAGATATCAGAGCAACATCCCTTACAACAAACCATAAAACCACTCTTTAGTTTTTAAAAAAGTGATCATATCATACTTCTATCTAATTGTGAAAACTCTCAATTTGTTTAATACTTACTCCATTATTTTGAGCGGCCTTAAAGAAAGTTGCGAGAATTGTAGCATCTTCTTGCTGCAAAATATGGAAGAAAAATTCCTCATTCTGCAGCCACTTTGGAGGCAGAAGGTAATTATCATTTTGCATCTGAGCAATGATTTCATCATAACTCTGTCTCAAATCTATTGTCTTTTCTGTGCGTTTCATAAGTAAATTCCTGAAAATACATTAATATGCGATAAATGTAGAGGTCGTTGCGCGTATTAGTTTTAAATGTCTCTATTTTAGCTGGCAACTCTTGATAATAAAGAGAAAGCCGCATATTTTTGCCGCTTTATTGTGGTGATTGGCATTTTATATGGGATACGTATTATAAACAAATTGATCTTGCCATGTCAATTAAATATTTAAAGATTTTTATGGAGAATTTGTTAATTATATGGCTAAATTGCAATTATTCTTTCTTCAAAAATGCGAGAGTTGCTAAGAAAACTGATCTTGAGTGATCAAATAGAAGATTTTTGATGCAGTGCCAGTGCCGCCGCTTGGGAAATATTCGCCTGAAGCTCTTATAAAGCTCTTAGCTTTTAGGACTTGTAGGCGAATATATATGGTAAATTAAGTTGTAGTTTGCGTATATATATAGATATGTGTTACACCCAAAGGAAAATGGCATCCTCATACAGCGAAGATTTTCGGAAAAAAGTAATAACATATGTATGTTTTGGTTCAATTCTTTAATACGCAAACCTCAGCTCAATTTACTATAGTGTAGAAAATAATACATAAGCCAAGAGAATACTTAGCTTATGTTTTTAACCAATTAGAAAATTTGACTTGTGCAAGCAAATAAATTTTTATGGAGAAGTGAAATGTGCAAAAATTAGTACAGAATTCGGCCATGCGCTAATTTTTTGGATATATTATTATTCATGTGCCATGCAAACACTGCTTTCACAAAATCCGTAAGATTTTTACGTTTATTATAACATTTTCTTACAGATTTAAAGCGCTATTTTTGCGCTCCAAGCACCATTTTATGTAGTTATATGTGATATGGTTAACACCCTCGCCTTTAGGCGAACACTTTAGTATTAGTTATCTAGGAAATGTGCTAAGGGAGGACGAATGGAATATAGGAGATGATCCCACAGCCTATATGACCTAAAGTATCATATAGTATTTTGTACTAAGTATAGGTATAGAGTTTTAACTGGGCAAGTTGCGATTAGAACTAGGGAAGTAATCCGAGAAATATGTGCTGCTAATTACATAAATATAATTAGTGGCAGTATGAGTCCTGATCACGTACATATATTAGCATTGGTTCCGCCTAGTATATCAATATCTAAAGCTGTGCAATATATTAAAGGTATAAGTAGTCGTAAGTTGCTACAGGAATTTGCACTGCTCCGTAAGCGGTATTGTGGACAACATCTTTGGGCCAGAGGGTATTTTGTTGTGACAGTTGGCAATGTGAATTCAGAAGAAGTGCAAAAATATATAGAACAGCATGAGGAACATCACAAAAAAGATGATTTTAGAATATCAGAGTTTTAGCGTTTACGCTTTTAATCTGCTTTGCAAGCGTTACACAAACTACCGCGCTTTAGCAGGTAGTAATTGATACATACTTTCGAGACTTTTGGCGCGCGTATAACTAGACAATTTAAGATTGTGCGGTATTTTCTGCTTCTATTATTGCTGTAGTACTACCTTCACTTTCATCTTGTTTTTTTCGTTTGCTAGTTCTTGGATCATATGGTTCTTGTTGTGGAATCTCAATAGGTTTCAAAAGCCGTTTTTTGAAAATTGACTCCTCATAATATTTTATCTTCTTAGATTTTATAGGACCACTTGACTCTATTAATAGAATTTGTTCATCTCTTGGTAGTGCTATCACTTCTTGTGGTAGCAATAAAGCACGTTGTGTTTTAGAAACGTTTAAAGAGCGAGAAGCTGGATTGAAATCAAGAAACTTAGGCTTGCTAGCAGATACTTGGTCAACAGTCTTATTTCCACAGAGCTGAGATATTAAATTTGCAGTTTCCATATTATTCGCTGCGAAAGTAACGCGGTATGTAGAATTTGATAAAAATGAATTCATTCCAGATTCTTCATATATTCCTTTTAGCTGCTCTGTATCTTGAATAATCAGAAAGAGACGTACATGGTATCCCCTAAAGTACGCTATTCCAGTCATAAACTGTTCCATTTTACCAAGTGTTGGAAATTCATCCATCATAAACATAACACCATATGGATCCTCTTTACTTGGCAATCTTCTTGACAAGAATTCGGTTGCTTGTTGATAGAAAACCTGCATCAAAGGCTGTAATCTTTTTAGGTTATCTGGTGTTAAACCAACATATACTGTTGTTGGTATGCGTTTGAAATCCTGAATATTAAAGTCACTAGAGGCTGTAGCTGTATCTATAAGAGGGTTCGCCCAAAGTTCTAAGCTAGAGTTCATTGTAGATATTACGCCAGAGCGTTCTTTATCAGCTTTTTGAAGAAAGGCAGCTAAGTTCATGTATGCAACTGGGTGTATATCATTTCCCATTGTATCAAGCACTACAGCTAAATTATAGACGACGTCATCGCTACGCATTGTCCGCACTACTTCACCGAATGATGGAACTTTATTAGGGTCTGCTATTAGATATAGCACAACCCCTACAAAAAGTGACCTAGCTTCGTTGTTCCAAAATTCCTTTTCTGGCATTATCAAGTTAGCTATCTTTTGCACATCATCTACCATCTGGCCAGACTTAGGGCTGACCCAATCTATTGGATTATAACAGTGCGTGATTCCATCAGGGTTTGCTGGATTCCAGCAGTATACTTTTTGGCCAATTTTAGAACGCCATCCACTGGTAAGATCAAAGTTTTCTAACTTAATGTCATGTACAATTACAGAATCTTCCCAGTATAAAAGATTAGGAATTACGAACCCAACACCTTTACCAGAACCTGTAGGTGCAAACAACAGCGCATGTTGATAACCTGTTGCAACTAAAAAGCCATTTTTATCTTTTCCAAGGAGCATACCTTTCTTTGAGCGCAAGCCAAGTCTCTTTATATCAGATTCAGATGCCCATTTGGCGTCACCATGAATAGATTCTTCTGCTTTAAAAGGTCTAAGCGCATATATCTTTGCTTTAAATGCTATTATAAGCGTAATGAATGTTCCAAGTGGTACTATAGAAGAGATGATTATACGAGGGATAAAGTAATTGTTATATGATATGTTGATGCTACTTAAGTACTTAAACCACCACATGTAGTATCTAATTAAGATATCAAATGGTGCAAGTGACTTTACAAACTCCGGTGAAAGTGCTTTAGCAGTTCCATATTCTGTACATGCGAAGATGAGACCAGACAAATATATAGACAATACTATACAAAGTAATCCGCATGAGAGAGCAGCTATAAAATTTTTAATTTCATTCCACATATTTATGTCACCTTAAGTCATCCTTATGTAGTGCATCAAAATATATCTCAGAGACGTATCTTTTTCCGTGCTCACCTCTCTTTAGCTGCACTATGATATTCACTACATTCATTATATATTCTTTAATTTGTTCGGGAGGCATCCCAAGCCCCGCTTGCATTACCATAAGTTTTAGCTGTTCAATAGCCATTTTAGGAGTATCTGCGTGAAGTGTTGAGATTGATCCTGGATGTCCAGTATTAATGGCACGCAAGAAGCTAAAAGCTTCAACACCTCTTAATTCTCCAACTATTATTCTATCTGGTCTAAGCCTTAGACATGCTTCTATTAAGTCTTGAGTTGAGACTTTAGCTCTACCTTGACTACCTTTTGAAGCCAACAAATGCAGAGTATTCGGGTGGTCTTTTAAGTCTATTTCTCTTGCATCTTCGCATGTAATTAAGCGTTCTTCTTGTGGTATTGCTTTTAGCATAGCATTCGTAAAAGTTGTTTTCCCTGTAGAAGTTCCGCCGCTAACTATTATATTTTTCTTAAATAATATTGATTGATACAAAAACTCTTTTATAGAATTCTCTTTTAGAAATTTGAGCAAAATATCATTATTCGGATCTGAGGATTCAGATATTACAGTGCGTTCAAATGCACCTAATTTTTCATAACCATCTAAATCTAGATTCATCGCAGATGGTTTTCTTATGGAAATCCCTATACTTCCAGCTTCGCAAGCTGGCGGGATAACTATCTGTATCCTAAAGCCAGTAGGAAGTGTAGCAGATAGCAGTGGAGTTTCTTCAGATATTGTCTGGCTTGTGGATTGTGCAACAAGCTGTGCAAGGCCTCGTAAATGGTCAAAATCTAGTTCTGGCATTTTTTCCATTCTCATGTTGCCACGGTTCTCAATCCAGCACTCAAATGGATTATTTATAGATACTTCACTTACTCCATCCTCTGCAAAGATATATTTAAATGGTTCAAGGTATGTCTCAAGCGCTGTAAACTTCATCTTCCTATCACAGTGTTGTTAAGAATGGTAGAAGGAGGAAATACTAGGTCCTTCTGAACTAGTATATTGATTCTTACTCCTTGGTCTATAATAATTGTAGGTTGAGTTGGGAAATTTGCAGCTAATGCCTCTTTTGCAACTTGTGTAAATTGCTGTGTGCCTTGATTAATAGCATTTGCAGTAGTACTCCCTGTGACAGTAACGCTTGGTATACCGCCTGTGGTTGATGTTGTGCTGGTTGTTGTAGAATCATCCAATTTGCTTGCTGCTATAGGAATAACATAAGATACCAGAAAAGCGCTTGCGAGTTTTTCAAAAAGCTTAGTATCGACATCGCCAGGTACACCGACTCTACCCAATTGGTCTGTGGCAGCTGACCCAATTGCTATATCAATTCCATCTGGCCTGATTAGACGGTCCCACACCACATTTACTCTAGTCTGCCCATTTGCAATACTTGATTGATAGCTACCTATTAATCTTGAACCTTTAGGTATCAACACACTTTTACCACTTTCAGCATAAGTGTCTCGTGTTACTAGTGCTCTTAATGTTCCAGGAATATCAGTGTTTATAGCTGTTTCTAGTACAGCATGCACTATTTTGCCTTGCAATAGAGTTCTATCTAATGCTTCTGTTTTTGTAGCATTTACTTTGACGCTAGGACTACTTTGTATAGTTCCACCATCAAAAGATCCGTTGCCAAAACCTAAAAATCCAGAAAAATCAGTTTTCTCTTTAGAATCGCCATCAGCAGATGAATCACTACTTTTGCTTGATTTATCGTCTTTTGTATCCATAAACGACTTAACAGAACCACTGCCAACTACTATGATTCCAGATTTGCGTCTTGCTTCTAACTTTTTTTGTTTATCGCTATCTAAGTCATCGATATTAAAAGGTTTTGTGATGTCAGGCCCACTTGCTGTTGGAAGCGGTATACTTTGAACAGGTGGGGTTGCAGGTAGAGGTGGTGGAGCAGGGGGAGGAGTTGGTGGTGACGGCTCTTTGAGAGTTGGTATATCAGGTAATTTCGGCGCAGGTTGTGGAGTGGAAGCTTGTACTTCAGGTGCACGAGGAACGGGTACAGCTTCCTTCATTATTTCGTTTTTGTTTGAGTAAGTTTTTCCATCTTGATCTGATAATTTATTACTTGCATCATTTTTAAAGAAGAGAAAATATATTGTGACTATAAGTGCTATGATACAAAACACTAAGATGAGCTTACGCTGCGCAGGAGCTGCAGCCACTGCAGAAAATTGTTCATTAACAGTTTTTGAGGGTTTTATGCGCTCACTTGGTGAGTGTTTTGTGTCTTGAGAGTCAAATTCCTCATTCTGTAGGTATTCATGCTCCTTCTTGCTATAATTACCAAGAGTGGGTTCTTGAGCACTCTGTTCACCTTCTTGAGTGTTTTGCACTTCCTCATTTACATCGTTTTTATCTTTATCCATCTGCATTACTTGGTAAATTCGTTATTAGTAACTTCAGCAACTTCCCCATCTAACGAAATTCTAAACTGAGCAGCAGTTGTGTTTACAACAAAATATTTACCCACTTTTTTCAAAGATGACTCTAAAAACCTCCCATCTTTTTTAGAGGATATTACTGGCGCTCTAGCAGAGCTATACTTACCAAAATAGAAGAATGTTTTTATTCCGTCATCAAAAACCTTTGTTGGGGAAGCATTGTTAGAGCCGTTAACACTATAATTGAAATTGTAAGGTCTGATAGCAGGAACGGTATCTGTTTCCCTCACTTTACTTAGCTGAGGTTTTATAGTGTCTTTATATTCATCTGGATAGAAGAACCGTACGACATAAACAAGCTCGTCATCTATAGCACCATACGGCAGCTTAGATTGCAATTCAAACTGATATGTGCGTTTATTTGTGATGATCGTCATATTTGTTAATATATCATCTTCGAGTGGCTTTATAAAAAGTCTGCGCCCTACTGGAGAAAGTTGCCATGCATAATTGTTCCCTACAGAAATGGTGTTAATTTCTTCTCCGTCTGCGAACTCTAAACTAGTTTGATAGCCATAATTGAGAACTATTCGAAATACTTCATTTTCACTATAGACAAATGTTTTGATTCTACTATCTGTAGTGATAGATTTGTTTGCATGTGCAAAATCCATAGCAGGAAATTGCACGGACAAAAAACATATGACAAAAAATATTTTACTGTATTCTCTCATCTTCAATCCTATAAAGTGTAACTCTAAAGCCAAGAGGGTTTATCAAACGTTCTTGTTCATTCATCTCAACGTTTTGAAAATCAAATTCTAAAAAGACAATTTTGTCAGATCTTGATGTAACAGCGCCAGAAACCTCCATCATTATTCTAACTTGTGCGGATTTTTCAGTTGGAAATATTATAGATTTCAGTGATATTTTTCTAGTGCTTGCTTGTCCATATATATTATATGGGCTATTTGGATTTGCCAAACTGAACTTTGGTTTATAATCTGAAAAATATACATTGGGTGTCGATAGTACCCTGACAACGGTGTAATAATTTTGAGAAAACGTAGACTGGAAATATTCTTCTCTTGAAGATATATATTTCATTACAAAATATCTTTTTACTGCTTCATTTGCAGAGTAAGCAGCTACAGTCAATGGATCAACAACAGTTGCAACGCCAGTCTTTTTTTCTATTTCAATAACAAATGGTTCTATAGATCTTGTGCTTCTTATATAGCCTATTATAAAAACAGAAGCTGCCAGCACTCCAATTGCAACTGTAAGCAATAGAAAAAGAACATTGCGTTGGATCAAGGTGGATTCATAACGTTCTTGATACCAACTCTTTAGGATTTTAGCATCCTCTTTATTAGTTTTATTATTTACTACTCCAGCGCTTTTAAAAGGATTTAACATGCTTATATTATTCACATATGTTAACTATATTGCCAAGAAGTTTTGATTTGCAAATTCCCAGTTGATTAGGTTATCAAGAAGGTTTTTCAGATATTCTATTCTCCTATTCTGATAATCAATGTAATATGCATGTTCCCATACATCAATTGTAATTAATGCTTGTTGCCTGCTTATCATTGGAAGGTTTGCATTTCCTGTTTTTGTGATCTTTAACTTTTCTGTTGATGGATCGAAAACAAGCCATGCCCACCCGCTACCAAATTGTGATAAAGCAACTTTTGTAAATTCTTCTTTGAAAGCCTCATAGTTTCCAAAATCACTTTTGATCTTATCTTGCAATTTTCCAACTGGAGTTCCGCTACCTTTTTTCATGGAATTCCAATAAAATGTATGATTCCACACCTGCGCTGCATTATTAAATATTGCAACATCATTTGAATTATCGTAGCTCAACATAATTATATCATCTAGCTTCTTGCCACTCAACGTGTGGTTTTGTAGCAAATTATTAAGGTTATTAAGGTAAGTTTGATGATGTTTATTGTAGTGTATATCTACAGTTTGTGCTGAAATATAT
Source organism: Candidatus Lariskella endosymbiont of Hedychridium roseum (assembly GCF_964020185.1). Taxonomy (NCBI): domain Bacteria; kingdom Pseudomonadati; phylum Pseudomonadota; class Alphaproteobacteria; order Rickettsiales; family Candidatus Midichloriaceae; genus Candidatus Lariskella; species Candidatus Lariskella endosymbiont of Hedychridium roseum. Next base: position 555,068 of record NZ_OZ026538.1, read on the forward strand.
GGAGCTAGCGCATCAAGTGAGTAAGGTAATTCTGGTAATGTTAACTTAATATTTTGCATAAATTTCATCCATACTTTATTTGGTATTTTTCTATTATTGCATAACAACTTGAAATGCTTCAATTACTGCTTTTTAGTCTATGCTAAAGAAGTATAATAACTAAGTTTCAGGAATGAATCAAACATCTGCTAGATAGCATGCATTATTTCATATAGATGCGATAGTTTTTCTTTATAAATTTGATGTCATTCAAATCACGAACCTTACTTTTATACCAACAACATCTCATCATATCTCAAGAATTTTAATTTCATTGTTACTACTCTGTGATCAGCTTAATCTATTTGAACGAAAGAATCACTAACTCTTAATATATGTTATAGATGAATATATAAAATATATCAGTTGTGCTGGTCATCAAAGATTGATTATAGACGCATAAGATAAAGTAAAAGAGATTCTGCTGATTTTGTAATTATACATTGTAAAAACGTAACATAACTTGCGTTAATTCTAATATTGTAACTTATTATGCAGTGAATTTAAAATCATCTACTTGCATTAGTTCACGAGGCTATGTTCACAATATAAAAGAGCTTTTTATGTAGTTATATGTGATATGGTTAAGACCCTCGCCTTTAGGCGAACACTTTAGTATTAGTTATCTAGGAAATGTGCTAAGGGAGGACGAATGGAATATAGGAGATGATCCCACAGCCTATATGACCTAAAGTATCATATAGTATTTTGTACTAAGTATAGGTATAGAGTTTTAACTGGGCAAGTTGCGATTAGAACTAGGGAAGTAATCCGAGAAATATGTGCTGCTAATTACATAAATATAATTAGTGGCAGTATGAGTCCTGATCACGTACATATATTAGCATTGGTTCCGCCTAGTATATCAATATCTAAAGCTGTGCAATATATTAAAGGTATAAGTAGTCGTAAGTTGCTACAGGAATTTGCACTGCTCCGTAAGCGGTATTGTGGACAACATCTTTGGGCCAGAGGGTATTTTGTTGTGACAGTTGGCAATGTGAATTCAGAAGAAGTGCAAAAATATATAGAACAGCATGAGGAACATCACAAAAAAGATGATTTTAGAATATCAGAGTTTTAGCGTTTACGCTTTTAATCTGCTTTGCAAGCGTTACACAAACTACCGCGCTTTAGCAGGTAGTAATTGATAAATATCTACAAAAATACTTGAGAGTTTTCACAATTAGATAGAAGTATGATATGATCACTTTTTTAAAAACTAAAGAGTGGTTTTATGGTTTGTTGTAAGGGATGTTGCTCTGATATCTTTGTAAAGAATGGCATTGTGAGGGGGTGTACAGCGTTATAAGTGCAGATCATGTTCTAAATTTTGTTGAGGGCGATCTGGGCAAGAAGCCTCAAACAGCTGTTAAGAAAGCATTATGCGTTATGCTATATAGTCTTGGTAGGGGCTCTTTTTCTATGTTAGGCAAGATATTAGGGCATTCGCCGTCCATAATTTATCGCTGGGTAGTAGAGGCGATGGGCAAGACTCAGGAGCCAGTTGTCTCTTCGGATATTATGGAGATGGAATTCGACGAGATGTGGCATTTTATTGGTTCAAAAAAAACAAGATTTGGATCATTAAGGCAGTTGATCGTAGTACAAGGAGAACAGTTGCCTGGGTTACAGGCAATCGTGATACTGCAACATTCCAAAAGCTCTACAACAAAGTGAGTCATCTGAAAGAATGTCATTTTATACGGATGATTGGGATGCTTTTTCTAAAATTTTACCCAAAGAGCGTCATACAATTGGAAAGTCTGGCACAGTATGTATCGAGAGAGATAATAGCAACACGCGACATCATTTATGCCGAATGACACGGCGCACTAAAATCGTTTCTAAAAAAGAGTCAATGGTATACGGATCCATCAAGCTTTGGTGCGCTCTTACTATTACACAAATATTCAAACAATATCAAGAACAGCTCTTATCTATCTTTATGTGAAAACTCTCAAAGATATTAACTTTACAGAAGATAAAGTCGATATTCAGAGAGTAGAAGAAGTTGTGGCAGACACGAGTGTAAATAAAGAAGAGGATATTATTGAAGAGCATGGACTGCAAAATAACGATTTATCCGATATTAGAAATGAAAACTGGCGTATTGTTTTAGATAATGAAACACCTATAACTAGGCTTGGGAGAAATGAAGGAGATTTAGAAGGTGTACAGATAAAGGATAATTCCAGTTCTTTTATAGAAAAGCGCAATAGAGTTCAAGATTCAAATGAAGATATTTTAGATTTTAATATGCAAGTGTTACATGAACATGATGACATTCAAATGAATGACAATAGAACGCTTGATGGAAGCGAAGAGTGGAATGATTTTTTTAATGCAAAAGAAGCATATATATCGGCTAAATTGCATAAAAAGCATGAAGTAAAAAAGATGATTAAAGATCTTTTGGGCATTAATATGCTTGCGTTAGATGAAGATTGTGACACTAATCTAAGAAATTCAGGTTATAGTAGCTTTGCTGAGAATATTGAAAATGACTTGAAAGAAGAGTCTGTTGAAGATAAGGAACAAGTATCTGATAAGAGAGTTGGTAATATATCATTGCCAATGCAAACTCATACATGGTTAGACCAATATAGATATTATAATAATTTCTTTTGCCAGTCTCATGATATTAAAAATTCAGAGATAGAAAGAGATATTCCTATCAATAACTTTGCAAAATATTATATTAGACCTCTTGCATAACCTGTTCCAAACTGTGATTTGATTGTCACTAAAACATAAAAACACTCACGTGGATCATTGTTTGGTGACGTTTTGCAAAAATCTACTCTATAAGAATTTCTACCTCAGAATGAGGTTATGCAAGAGGTCTATTGATAATCAAAATAGTATTCCTGTTAATTTTCAAGGCTATAATGCTATGAAAGTAAGTGATCATGGAATTAAAGAAGAGTATGCTAGTGATGAATCTGTTCCAGTGCAAAATAATGTTGCACAGGTTTATGTTATATATTTATTGGACCAGCTTCTAGATAATATTAGAATACAGGTGAAGAATTATCAAGTTTGTGTGCAGTTTTTAAAAAATTACTTAGAAAAATACAATTCTTTACCATATGAAAGATTAGGAGATTTGCTGAGTTTAGTCGCGAATCAAGCATTGGGTTGTGAGGAACCAAATGTCATTGTTGAGCTTTTTGTTCTTTTTGATCATTTAAATCTACTGAATATAGAAATAGGTCATGCTGTTGCGACTGCACAAAATAGTATGCAATTACAATCATATTGCAACGAGCTTAGAGCTAGTTTAGCAGCAAATTTATGAGAGTTTTCACAATTAGATAGAAGTATGATATGATCACTTTTTTAAAAACTAAAGAGTGGTTTTATGGTTTGTTGTAAGGGATGTTGCTCTGATATCTTTGTAAAGAATGGCATTGTGAGGGGGTGTACAGCGTTATAAGTGCAGATCATGTTCTAAATTTTGTTGAGGGCGATCTGGGCAAGAAGCCTCAAACAGCTGTTAAGAAAGCATTATTGATACTGCAACATTCCAAAAGCTCTACAACAAAGTGAGTCATCTGAAAGAATGTCATTTTTATACGGATGATTGGGATGCTTTTTCTAAAATTTTACCCAAAGAGCGTTATACGATTGGAAAGTCTGGCACAGTATGTATCGAGAGAGATAATAGCAACACGCGACATCATTTATGCCGAATGACACGGCGCACTAAAATCGTTTCTAAAAAAGAGTCAATGGTATACGGATCCATCAAGCTTTGGTGCGCTCTTACTATTACACAAATATTCAAACAATATCAAGAACAGCTCTTATCTATCTTTATGTGAAAACTCTCAAATTTATTATTTAGCGTTGAAAATATAGATAATAAAACTTTTAGTGATATTATTCAGAGTAAAGAAGAAGTTGTAACCCAATTAAAAAATATGGCGTATCAACATATTTTACTATCGAAAAAATATATGCTGACTGTGAAATCAATATATAATAAACCAGCCGGTTTGTTGAATCTTGTTTTATATGATGAAGATATCAGCAGTGATGAAGTAAGAGAAAGCAAAGATAGTTCGATAGAAAATAATGATTACAGTAAAGAAAGTGGAGCGTTTTATAATGATGCAAAACAGTGGAATACAGGGGTTTTTGTAAAATCGTCTCATAATGATTTGGTCCAGCCTCATATCTTTGATATTGCTTTAGATCAATATGGAAATCAGGAATTTTTCTATACTGTTGAGCAAGTAAAAGCTATGGTCTTTGAAAGGTATAGTGAAGATGGTGAGTTACATCAAAGTCAACAAGTTGATTACGATACCGGTTTAATCAAAGAAGCTGCTGCTAAATATATGCAAGATGTTGCGATTGACATAAGCTCTATTGAGTATTGTCAAGTGCTATAAGATTAGAGCATGCAAAAGAACTTTGACTTTAATGTTATATAGGTTACGCGCGCCAAAAGTTCTCGGAACAATTATGAAATGGTGCTTGGAGCGCAAAAATAACGCTTTAAATCCGTAAGGAAATGTTATAATAAGCGCAAAAACCTTACGGATTTTGTGAAAGGAGAATTAATATATACAAAAATTAGCACAGGGCTAAGTCCTGGGCTACTTTTTTTGCACATTTAACTGTAACTTCTTCACAAAAATTTATTTGCGTGGCAAATCAATTTTTGGCGGATAGACTAAGTGAACCGGCGATCTCATAAAATGAGTTTTCATCTATAACTTTTACGCCTATATTTACAGCTTTTTGAAGCTTTGAACCAGGGTTTTCGCCTACAACTAGGTAGTCTAAATTTTTTGTGACACTACTTGTTATTGTGGCTCCATTTTCTACCGCTAATTTTTCTGCTTCATCCCTGGTTTTTAATTTGAGTGTGCCAGTAAACAAAATCTTCTTTCCAAAAAGTGGCAATGTATTAGTGTTGTTCAAAGATGCGTATTCTTCAATTGCTACATATTTAACAAGATCAACTATCTCTGCTATATTTGATTGATCTTGAAAGAATTTTCTAATTTCTGCAGTGGTTATTGGTCCAAGTCCGTTAATGTCTATCGAATCTTCTTCATCTAAATTTTTTGCAGCAGAAAAGAAGTTGTCAAAGTTGCAGTAGCGAGCTGAGAGTAACTTCGCTGCTGATTTTCCAACGCTTCTAATGCCAAGTGAGTATATAAACTTCTCTAGCGAAATATTTCTTGATTTTTGAATAGCGCTGAATAAAGCTTCTAATGATTTTCTACCCCAACCTTGGAAATTTAGTAGTGAATCTCTACTTAAGCTGTTTTCAAGTAGCCTTTCATTTTCCTCTAGTCTAAATATATCTGCTGCTATTTTTACTTTCCCATTCTCATATAATTCTTCTATTTGTTTTGCTCCAATTCCCTCTATATTAAAAGCTGCTTTTGAGACGAAATATTTTAAATATTCAATGATTTGCCCGCGGCACTTGCTTCTTTGATTTGTGCACCTTCGTATAGCCGCGCTATCATTATCTGATGCTATATTTGCTCCACAAGATGGACATTTGCTTGGTAAAAAATATTTAGGTAATTCGACATTTCTTGATTCAGTAATGACTTCCTTCACATATGGAATGACATCTCCGGCGCGTTCTACAATTACAATATCTCCTACTCTTATATCTTTTCTTATTATTTCATCTTCATTATGTAGACTTGCTCTGCTGACTAGAACGCCACCTATATTTACCGGGGAAAGCAATGCAACTGGTGTTATTGCTCCAGTGCGTCCAACTTGTGTAACTATTTCTTCAATTTTTGTTTTTGCACTCTTTGCAGAAAATTTATGTGCTATTGCCCACCTTGGAGCTTTAGCAGTTGTGCCGAGGTAGTTTTGCAGATCTATATGATTAACCTTGTAAACTAACCCGTCTATATCATATTCAAGAGAATGCCTAATTGACTCTATTCTTTCATAATATTCCTCTATTTCCTCCTGACTATTTGCTATTTTCCAATTTTGCTCAATACAAAATCCTAGGCTAGCAAATTTTTCTAACATTTCTGATTGAGTTTTGACGGTATCAAAAATACCACCCCAAATAAAATAATGTAATCGTCTTGTTTTCACTATACTTGCGTCAAGCTGTCTCATAGAACCTGATGCTGCATTTCTTGGGTTAGCGAATAAAGACTCGCCAGCGAGTTCTCGTTCTTGATTGAGAATTAGAAAATCTGGCTTTTTAATGTATATCTCGCCACGAACTTCGAAATCACATTTTTCATCCACAGAATGCGGTAGTCTACTTAACATTTTGACATTGGCAGTCACATCTTCGCCGAATGTTCCATCTCCTCTGGTTAAAGCATATGATAAATTTCCATTTTTATAAATTGCTGCAAAGGAAAGTCCATCTATTTTAAGTTCGCATCTTAGTGGGATAAAACCTTCTGAGCTGGTTGATTTTTTTATACGTGTTATAAAATCTCTTACGTCTTCAAGTGAAAATGCATTGCCAAGCGATAACATTTGATATGTATGTGTTCTTTTAATAAACTTATTGCTAGGAGGTGCTCCAACATTGTGTGCCTTAGCTAATTTAGGATACTGCAGTTCAAGATTTTTTAATTTCTCAACAAGAATATCGTATTCCATGTCAGAAATCTCAGGATTATCCTGATTAAAATATAAGAAATTATGTCGTTCTATATCTTTGCGCAATTGTTCTATTTTACTACGTATATGTTTAGTGTTCCTTAGCTTATCGGTCATCGATTTTTATTCAAAACTTGAAGATAAAGTTTGTAATTAGTTTACTGTAGATTTCTTGGATATCATATTATAACGTGAGTTGCCAATTATCAATTACTACCGGCTAAAGCGCGGTAGTTTGTGTAACGCTTGCAAAGCAGATTAAAAGCGTAAACGCTAAAACTCTGATATTCTAAAATCATCTTTTTTGTGATGTTCCTCATGCTGTTCTATATATTTTTGCACTTCTTCTGAATTCACATTGCCAACTGTCACAACAAAATACCCTCTGGCCCAAAGATGTTGTCCACAATACCGCTTACGGAGCAGTGCAAATTCCTGTAGCAACTTACGACTACTTATACCTTTAATATATTGCACAGCTTTAGATATTGATATACTAGGCGGAACCAATGCTAATATATGTACGTGATCAGGACTCATACTGCCACTAATTATATTTATGTAATTAGCAGCACATATTTCTCGGATTACTTCCCTAGTTCTAATCGCAACTTGCCCAGTTAAAACTCTATACCTATACTTAGTACAAAATACTATATGATACTTTAGGTCATATAGGCTGTGGGATCATCTCCTATATTCCATTCGTCCTCCCTTAGCACATTTCCTAGATAACTAATACTAAAGTGTTCGCCTAAAGGCGAGGGTGTTAACCATATCACATATAACTACATAAAATAATTAGCATTCGCATTAACCTATAATCTAAGTACTGCTCACAAAGCCACTTGCGCAGACCATTTTATCCTAATTTTCTATATTGCTTCGTTAATTTCTTTGCAAACATATAAAAGTATTTGAGACAGGGATCTAGAAAATCGTGCTCTCAAAATCCGCGCCGTGTACACTTATGAAGGTAGTGCCTAATAACCCATGACTCTTGATACTGAATATACACACTCAAGACTTCTAAGTGAGCTAATTATATGTTGTAATTGTTCAAGATTTTCTATTTCTAGATCTATTAAAAATTCAAAGAAGTTTTGTGATCTAGATTTTACTTTTATATTTGTGATATTACTACTCATTTGAGCGATTACTTTTGTAACTTCTGCGAGGCTTCCTTGTTTATTTGTAACAGCAACATTTAATCTACTGATAAATTCAAGGTTGCCAGCATCACTCCAAGAGAGTCCAACCCATTTTTCAGGCATTTGAATATAACGATCTAACACCTTGCAATCTACAACGTGTACCATTAAACCAGAGCCTTCTGTGATAATTCCAACAATTCTATCGCCATGTAGAGGATTGCAGCAATTTGCAAATCTAGCTGTCATACCTGCTATTAAGCCTTCTATTGGTAGAGATTGCTGTATCTTTTTTGTAATACCAAGTTTTCTAATACCTAACTTTGCAAAAAATGTCAGAGGGTTTGATTGTTCCTTAAAACCATTTTTATAGTCATCCATAGCCATAATAATGTCCTGTGCATTTAACATTCCGTTGCCAACTGCAAATAACAGGTCATCTATAGAATTTTTCTTTAGTATTGGCAGGATTTTTGAGAACTCATGCTCATTATATGGTATATCAACACTTTTTAGTGTATTAAATAGAATTACTCTTCCGAGGTTAATAAATTCTGCAATTTGATTTTGCTTAATGAATTTACGAATTGCAGATCTTGCGCGACCAGTTGCAACGAAGTTCACCCAAGATTGAGAAGGGGATAATTTCTCTCCTCTTATGATTTCAACTTGATCTCCATTTTCTAAAAATGAATTTAAAGGTACAGCTTTATTGTTCACTTTTGCACCTATGCAACTGAGTCCAATATCTGAGTGAATAGCAAATGCAAAATCTACAGGTGTTGCATTCTTAGGCAATGCCACTAAAGTACCTTGCGGAGAGAAGCAAAAAACTTGATCTTTATACATGTTTAACTTGGTGTTTTCTAGAAATTCACCAAGATTTGATGTGTGTCTTAGAATTTCAAGCAACTCGTGTATCCACTGAAAATGTAATTTTTCAGTAATAACACCTGAGTTGTGTTTGTATGACCAGTGTGCAGCAACTCCATATTCTGCTATATTATGCATTTCTGCTGTACGTATTTGGATCTCTATACAATTATTTTTTGGCCCTATCACCGTAGTATGTAGCGACTGATAACCATTCTGTTTTTTGTTGCTTATATAATCTTTAAATCCATAAGGGATGCATTTATAGGATGTATGTATTATTCCGAGCACTCTGTAGCATTCAATTTCATCTGAGACTATTATGCGAAATGCCATAATATCTGCTAGCTGTTCAAAGGAAATTTTCTTATTCTCCATTTTTCGCCATATGGAGTAGCAAGTTTTTTCTCGACCGCTTACTTCAGCATTTATATTATAATTTTGTAGCAATTCCTTGATTTCTTTTTTGATATCCTCTACAAGCGCAGCACCTTTTGTTTTTAGAAAGCTGAGGCGGCCTAGTATTGAATTTCTAATGTCAGGATAAAGCGCTGCAAATGCGAGGTCTTGCATTTCATTTTGCATGTTATGCAGGCCGATCTTTTCTGCTAGTGGTGCATATATTTCAATTGTTTCATATGCTGTACGTTTTTGTTTATCAATATTCTTGACAGCAGATAGTGTTCTCATATTATGCAGTCTGTCTGCGAGCTTTATCAGCAATACTCTTATGTCTTCAGACATCGCTACTAAAAGCTTTCCAAAATCTTCAGCTTGTCGTATATGTGTTGGTTGATATGCTATTTTTGCTAGTTTGGTAAGACCAAATACTAATTTTCCTACGTCATTTCCAAAGTTTTTTTCTATTTCATCGATCAGAATGTCAGTATCTTCGACTACATCATGTAATAGCGCTGCAACTATAGAGTTAGTATCTAGCTTTAGATCTATTAAGATCTGCGCAACTGCTATTGGGTGGGTGATATATAATTCTCCAGAATTTCTAATTTGTCCGGAGTGTGCGCTGGTAGCAAACTCCAACGCTCTGTTTATTATCTTGAAATCAAGTGTGGGTTGTGCAGAGATGGCAGAAAGAAACTCGGATTTTACTCCTTCAAAATGCGCTTGTGATTGTGCAGCAGTTAATCCGTTTCCATTCATGATGAGAAAATAATCTAAGAGCCATTGCCTTTAAAATCAACCTGAGACGCACCATCTTTTATCTTTTGTAAGAGATCCGATTTGCCTAAATCAATGGTGCCAAGATTTGGGATATTGATCCCGACATCTGAGAAAAAACCTCTTATACTACCAAATGCTTTGGCGATTATACCCGTAAAATTCTGGTCGTAGCCAGATATAAGAACTGCTGCAATTAAAACAGTTGCTATGAAGATTAAGCCGAATGAGCTGCAAAGCAGCATTATAAATCTCAAGATCATCTTTATATACATATTAATTGTTATTGCAGATCTTTTTGTGCCGTCTCACTGTATAAGCTTCTACGTACAGACAGTATAACGTGTATTCATTAATAATTGCAAGTCTGTAACTGGTTTTAGCATGACAAATGAAATATTTGCTTATTTTACAAATGAATACAACTCTTGCGTGAATTCATATCTGTTCTGTTAATATTACTTCAATAGAATAGAAGAGTAAATTTCGTTGTATTAATAGTAAGTCATATGCTCATTCTTTATGTAGTTATATGTGATATGGTTAACACCCTCGCCTTTAGGCGAACACTTTAGTATTAGTTATCTAGGAAATGTGCTAAGGGAGGACGAATGGAATATAGGAGATGATCCCACAGCCTATATGACCTAAAGTATCATATAGTATTTTGTACTAAGTATAGGTATAGAGCTTTAACTGGGCAAGTTGCGATTAGAACTAGGGAAGTAATCCGAGAAATATGTGCTGCTAATTACATAAATATAATTAGTGGCAGTATGAGTCCTGATCACGTACATATATTAGCATTGGTTCCGCCTAGTATATCAATATCTAAAGCTGTGCAATATATTAAAGGTATAAGTAGTCGTAAGTTGCTACAGGAATTTGCACTGCTCCGTAAGCGGTATTGTGGACAACATCTTTGGGCCAGAGGGTATTTTGTTGTGACAGTTGGCAATGTGAATTCAGAAGAAGCGCAAAAATATATAGAACAGCATGAGGAACATCACAAAAAAGATGATTTTAGAATATCAGAATTTTAGCGTTTACGCTTTTAACCTGCTTTGCAAGCGTTACACAAACTACCGCGCTTTAGCCGGTAGTAATTGATACTTTTTAAGTAGCTGTTTTACTATATGTGAAGCTTTACAATGTATGGCTTTATTAAGTAGGCAAAAGCCCAGAAAAGGAAGGTTTCTAATATGCCTGTGCGCTTTGGATCTTTGAATAGATACAAGGTGTTTATGAAGAGATATTAGATGGAATTGATGCTTTAGCACTTCTTATATTATGTTTGATTTTTAGGATGCAACTTTGCATATAATTTTTTAAAAATTCTAGAGGTCTCTCTTCGCATCTAAGTCTATTTATGTAGTGTTATGCCTTTAAATTACATGGCAAGATGGAAAAAGGTTCTGTCGCATCTATGGAGTATATTTAGCATTCTACACGAAATATGAGATTTTAGATGTTATGATGCCATTAGCATTTTAAAGTTCTCAAAAGTAGATACATTGTTATTGCTTCCAACTATTTGTCCTTTTTGAATAATACGAATATTTTCTATACCGGCAATAGTAATCTTAGCACTACGAAAACTCTTAAAACCAAGCATTGGCTTGACTCGTTTTTTAATAAATCTATGATCTTGCTCTACAAGATTGTTCAGATATTTATTTTGGAATATTTTTATCTTTTGTTTCTTAGGTAAGTTTTTATTAAAGTCAGTGAGAGCAGAAGTATTACTACTACTCTTATCTATCACTATTTTTGCAGGACGATCATTATTCTTAAAAGCTTTCTTAAAAAATGCCTTAGCAGCTGTAGCATCTCTATGTTTTCTTAGTAAGAATTCGATAGTATTGCCACAGGAGTCAACTGCTCTATATAGATATACCAATTTACCATTGACCTTAATATATGTTTCATCCATTCTCCAGCTATTTCCAACCGCTTTCTTACGTTGTCTAACCTTTTGATCTATCAAAGGAGAAAACTTAATTAACCATCTTTGAAGAGTTGCATGATCTATTTTAGCCCCTCTAATACTTGCCATCTCTTCAAGTTCTCTATAACTTAACGAAAATCTACACCTCATATACACAAATAGCATTATTATTTCAGGTGATGAACAAAATCCTTTGAAATATCTCAAGAGTTTTGGCGATATATGGAATGGCATATTTTTAATTTTGCACTTCTTATACTATATATCACTGAACTTATCAATAGATGCGACAGAACCTGGAAAAATGCTGCATTTATATATGTGAAAATTCATAATTCGTTTAGAACCAAGTAGCATCCTGGTAGAGACTCAAGTCAATACATTTATTTTGAAAAAGATATATAAAATGGCTTTACGATTGATGATATGTTAGGCAAATATGTCATTATAAATTTGTTTGTTTTTGATTGAATTTACTGCCGCTGAAATAGTATCAATTCCGCAGACTGTGTCCTGTTATCTGTTAAGGTTTGTAGGTTTTATGATATCTAGGGGCATCTAACATGTAGCTTGTGATGCAATAGCCAAATCTAATTGTGCGACAAAAATGAACGATTGCTATTTGATGCTAAACTATTAGTAGCTGTTTGTCATACTATTTCATAGCTATAGATCTGTGTATCGGTGATTCATTAAATAAGAAGCAATCTTGCCAAATTTGTAACATTAGTTTGTGGTTGGAAATGGTATGTTAAAGTTATATATTTTAGCGTATGAATTCTTGATATAATTACTGAAGCATGTTACCCTCCGTCGCCCAGAGGGGTTTCGTGTCTCGGTGTTGAGGTGCGATAATTTTTTGATAGATACTTTGTTTATGGGAATTTTAGATGGATTGTCGAAGTTTGTATCTTCAAGACCTGATGGTTCAGTTGAGTCTGTCTCTGCTAGTGAAGCCTGGGATATGTTGATGTTAAACAGCGACGTTGTTTTGTTGGATGTACGCACAAAAGAGGAGTGGAAATTTGTAGGTATTCCATTGGTACAATTTGGTGAAAATAGAGTTCACTTCGTATCCTGGAGGACTTTGCCTGATATGCAGCAAAATGAGAATTTTCTGCAAGATGTGAGGAGTCGAATTACTGATTTAAACGTACCTATTATTCTGATGTGCAGATCTGGTGCTAGGTCTATGGAAGCTGGTGTCTATTTGATGAGAAATGGTTATACCAGATGTTATAATATTGAATATGGTTTTGAAGGAGAGTTGGATATGAATTATCAAAGAGGTTTTATAAATGGTTGGAAAGCTTCTGCTCTTCCATGGAGACAGACTTAGCGTTCTAATAATACAGTACTAACTTAAGTTATTTGTTCATTGAAATAGTTGAGTATGACTTAGTTAGTTTTATATGTAGAGGCTTTGTAAATAGCTACATCAAGTTTTATCTTTAATCAAGATTGTTATGTGTACTGAGTCCTGACCGTATTAAATTTGCGGTTAGCATTTCACACAGAAAGTGTAATTCTGCTTTGCGAAGGTAAAGCAGCTTGATTGAGAGTATTCTTAAATTTCTTAAGCATCAAAAAGGGAAGGTCGTATGAACCGTAACGCAGTGCAAATAGTTGATGTTGAGTCTCATGGACAAGAGATTTGGAATCAGGTGCTTGAGCAGCTTTTGCCTGAATATGGAGAGTCAATCTTTGAGCATTGGTTCAAAGATATGGCTTTTAAAGAGCTGAAAGATGGTATATTGATAGTTACGGTTAAGACTAAATTTGTTCGCGAGTGGGTTGTTACTAATTATTTAGCGAAGATTCGAAAATTTATCACAACTCTAGACAAGAGCATAGAGCGTCTCGATATTCAAGTATGTAGTGATGTTGTGAAGCGTGACATTGTTGAGTCTAATCCTTATTTCACAGGTAGTGATTCTGCAAAAGTAATATGTAATTTTACCCAAGCTTCTAAGCTAAATTCACATTTTACGTTTGAGAATTTTGTATGCGGAAGTAGTAATCAAATCGCGTACAATGCAGCATATAACTTGATACAATGTAGTGAAATTTTGCAGGCTAAACATATGCCTCGTTGCTTATACATACATGGCAATGTTGGCATGGGAAAAACACATATGTTGCAAGCTATAGCAAACTACATGGTTTCTCATCATCCCGAGAAGAAAGTATCATATCTTGGAGTCGAGCGTTTTATGAATAACTATATAAACGCTGTTAGAGCAAATCAGCTGCTTGCGTTTCGAGAACACCTAAGATCCTCAGATATACTACTCTTGGATGACTTGCAATTCATATGTGATAAAAATAGTACTCAGAAAGAATTTACGCAGACATTTGATGCAATAGTTGAAGCTAATAAAATGATTGTGATTGCATCTGATAGACCGCCTTATCAATTGCCTCTGGAAGCTAGGATCAAATCTAGATTGGTGAGTTCTATATCTGTTGAGATACAAAATCCTGATTTTGATTTGAGATTAAAGATACTGCAGAGTAAAGCCAAGTTATTGAATACAGAGATAGATCCGAAAATAATGAATTTCATAGCAGACAAAATCTCTACCAGTATAAGAGAATTGGAAGGAGCTCTATATAGAGTTCTTTCGCATTGTAGTTTTGCGGGTATTGCTATCACGCTTGAAAATGTTAAGTCATTGCTTAGAGATGCTATTGTTGCATTTTCTGTATCGCAACCTTCTATTACTGCAATACTGGACGCAGTGGCAGATTTTTATAATATGAATAAGTCAGATATATTAACAAAGCATCGTTTTGGGAAGTCTGTGCTTGCTAGGCAAGTTGTTGCTTATTTGGCTAAAGATATGACGAGTTGTTCTCTTCAGGAAATAGGAAAAAAATTAGGCGGAAGAGATCATGCAACTGTAATATATTCAATAAAGCAGATTGAACGTAAAATTAGCGATAATTCTAGTGTTGCTCAAGATATATTGAAAATTAAAGAGACTTTAAGAGGTAATAGTGTTAATGATTCTGTAGCATATGGCATTTAATCTGGCTTCAGACTTATATATTGTATAGCAATTGCAATTGCAAATCATTTGCGATAGGTGTATAATGCACTTGATGGCACCCTTTATATGAGCTGTTTTGCGACTGTAAAATGGTTTTTTATATATGGATTAGCCTAGTATAACTTAAGCCTTTGCTAAATGCAGGCTTGGTTCTTATAAACTACTAGATTGCTATAGGTTCTTATGCAGTTATTAAGTTTTTTCAGGAAATTTTTTATGAAGAATGAGAGCGATCATTGTGCTGGCTCTGCTGTAAATCTTTCTTCAATTAAAAAAGGTGAGGTTGCTAGAGTTGAATATATTGATCTCAGCGGACCTCTTTTAGAGAAATGCATACGTTTAGGTATTATTCCAGGTTCATCTGTACAAGTTTTACATAGATACTATAGTAATCTAATAGTGAAGCTTGATAACATGAAGCTTGCTATAAATGATGAGGTTGCTAAACACATATTGGTGCTTAGCGATGAGCGATAGTGTTAGCGCTCTTTTAGTCGGGGCTCCAAATTCAGGTAAATCCACGCTTTTTAATTTGCTTACAGGTAAAAGCGAGAAAACAGGGAATTGGTCTGGTGTAACTGTACAGGAGCATCATGGGCATTTCATAATAGACAGTTATATAATTAACCTTGTTGATTTACCTGGTGTATCTTCTATCTCTATTGTTTCTAGTCAAGCTAATCAAGATGAAAGGGTTGCAATTGATGCATTACTCGCGAAAATTGAGTCTTCCAATTTTTATAAAGTAGAGCAAGATAAAGAAACAAATCAAAAAAATATTGTGATTAACGTTGTTGATAGCAGCAATATGCGTTATTCGCTTTATCTTACTATGCAGCTAATTGAGATGGGTATGTGTCATGTGTTAGCGTTAAACATGGCTGATTTGGTTTCTAACTACAATTTGCTTGACGCTGATAAGTTAAGCAAATTGCTTGGTGTTCCAACTGTGAAGATTTCTGCAAAACAAGATAATGGAATTTTGAATTTATGTGCGCTAATTGCAAAAAAGTCAGAAGTAGTTGCAGGTAGTGATAATATCTACAGTATAAAAAACTACGATAAAAATTTGGTAGCGCTTGTTAATGCTGTTTCCAGCTCTATTTCATATGAGAATATAGGTTATTCAAAGCATTGGGTTGCGTTGAAACTAGTTGAAGAAGGTTATGGAGTAATTGAAAAATTAGGGATTAATCTAACATGTGATTTTTCAGCCGAACACTTAGATTCAATTGTTGCAAGCTATTTTCCAGGTATTACTGCTGCTTCTAGTGATCTGAAGAGTTTAATCTCAGATTCTAGGTATAAATGTGTAGATGCGATATTAGAACAAGTCATGGCTAAGACGGAAGAGAGTGAAAAGCCACAGTTTATGCAGAAGTTAGACGCGATACTACTTAATAGATTTTGTGGTATCGTCATCTTTGCATTTGTTATGTATTTTATTTTCAGCTTTAGCATATTGTTTGGTGGAGCATTTCAGTCATTTTTTCAATCTATTGCTGAAATTATATTTGTGCATGGTACATCAAAAGTGTTGCATATGCTAGATGCGCCTGATGAGACTATTTTACTTCTTGCATATGGAATTGGTTCTGGAATTGTTGTAGTAGCTTCTTTTGTTCCGTTAATAGCTGCGTTGTATTTTATTTTTTCTGCGCTTGAGGAATTTGGTTATTTTGCAAGAGCTGCTTTACTTATGAACAGATTAATGAATAAAGTTGGGCTTTCCGGACATGCATTTATTCCTCTTATACTAGGTTTTGGCTGCAATGTTCCCGCAATAGTTGCGACCAGGTCCTTAAGTGCAAGAGAAAAAAGAATTGTTTCTATTATGATGATGCCGTTTATGTCATGTAGTGCTAGGCTCTCTGTTTTTGTGCTATTTTATATGACGTTCTTTTCATCAAGCGGTCCTATTATAATTTTGTTGTTATATTTCATTGGCTTAATAACTGGGCTAATTACAGCTCATATTACCAGCAAGATGATAAAAAATACTCCAGACGTACATTTCTTAATGATACTACCAAATTATCAGTTGCCAAGCATGCGAAGCTTGCTAGATAAAACATATATGAGAGCCAAGGATTTTGTATTTGGTGCTGGTAAGCTGATAGTGTTGATTTGTTTTGTATTAAACTTGCTGAATATTTTTACTCTGCGTGGCGAGAAAGTCAGTAGTTGCATGCAAAATATTGAAAAAGGTGAAGAAAAACGCTGCGATAGTATATTAATTGCATCAAGCAAAATAATAGCTCCAGTATTTGAGCCTATGGGTCTTGCACGTGAGAATTGGCAAGCAACAGTTGGTGTTATAACAGGGTTACTTGCAAAGGAAGTAGTGGTTGGTACACTGAATTCTTTATACTCAAGTAGCCAAAATGTAATTAGCGACGAGAGTCGCAACTTTTTGGAATTATTTCATGATGCATTTACAGATACTATAGAAAATATTAAAGGTGCATTTGCAAGTGCCTTTTCCATTTTTAAATTTGACTATGATTATAACTCTCGTTCTCAAGAATTTTTAAACGAGATGAGTGTTGAAAACTCAACAATCAAGAAAATAAGAGAAGCTTTTGGTAGTAAAGCAACAGCTTTTGCATACATGTTATTCATATTATTATATTTTCCATGTGTTTCTGTATTTGCTGTCATAGCAAATGAAATAGGGTTAAAGTGGGCAATATTAAGCAGTGTGTGGTCGACTGCAATAGCATATATAATTGCTGTGTCATTTTATCAAGCTGCTATGTTATTTGGTTGAATTTTGTGTTTTAAAGTGTATTTAAGTATAATGTGTGTTTTGTGTATATTTTGCCGCAAAAATCTAATGCTAATGTTATATTAATATAGCAGTAGAGCGAATTGTTTAATCATTACAGTTCTTGCTTGTGGAATATATTTATAATGTAGGTGATGTCAGTTTAGTTTCACCTAAATATATAATATCAATAGGTAGAAGACAGCCCATGCATATAGGTCATATTATGGGCATCAAAAGAATCTTGAGTATAGAAAATGCAAAACTGATATATGTTATTGGCTCTATGAATTTATTTGGGGATTTGTTATTTGATCCAATTAATAATCCATTAAATTTAGAGCAGCAGATCCAGCAATTTAAACTAGTATTCCCTAAAGAAAATCCGATATTCATTGCGTTAAAAGATTTTCCTGACACGTTACTTTGGGCTTCGACTCTTATCAAATTATTGCAGGATATCAATATTTCTTCTGATGAATGTGTAATACATTTTATAGGTAAAAAAGAGGATGTATTGCAAACTAAGAAATATTGGTATGTGGATGGAAAGGAAATATTACTATTACCTAATCAGTGGGAAATAGAAATTTTCAAGTATTTGGGATTCAGGATATGGATGGATAGTTTACAATATATTGTGAAAGACAGTGCGGATCTTTGCATATCAGCTCGTAATTTTAGAGGTATTGACTTATATAATTTGAGTCAAAGCGATAAAAGATTGCTTGCAACACCTGATTATTTAAAAAAAATTGCATTAAAAGCTAGGTATTTTAATACTGCTATCTATAGAGGAGTTGATACTGAGAGATTTTTGTCATCTGAGAGGTTGGCATTAGAGGAATTTGGCCATATCAGAAGAGCTATTACTCTATATGATCTAAGTATACAGCGTATAATTACCGGTTCATTTCCTGAGCTAGTGTAAGGTGACAAAATTTATCAATTGCCATAAAATATTTGCTCATTTCCCGTAAAAGTTATACTATCCGCTATATATGGTGTATGTTTTTATATCATCTAGTGTTTTTAGGGTAGTCTATGGTTCATTTTACATTGCCAAAAAATTCTAAAGTTCTGAAGGGTAAAGAATATTCTTGCTCAGATAGTGCTGTTTCTAGAACATTTAAAATATACAGATATGCTGGGAATGAGGGAGAGAATCCTACATTAGATACTTATGTAATAGACCCTACAAAGTATGGTCCTATGGTATTGGATGCGCTCATATATATAAAAAATGAAATAGACAGCACATTAACTTTTAGGCGCTCTTGCAGAGAAGGAGTGTGTGGTAGTTGTGCAATGAATATAGATGGAACTAATACACTTGCGTGTATTAAGCATATAGATGAGATAAAAGGTGATGTAAAAGTTTATCCACTTCCACATATGCCTGTTGTAAAGGATTTGGTACCAGATTTATCAAATTTTTATAAACAATTAACGTCAGTAAAGCCTTGGATGCAAAATAAAAGTGAAGCGCATTCAGGTGTTGAACTGCTGCAGTCTGAGTCTGATAGAGCGAAGTTGGATGGTCTATATGAGTGCATCCTATGCGCATGTTGTTCAACTAGTTGCCCGAGTTACTGGTGGAATGGGGATAAATACCTTGGGCCTGCTGTACTATTACAAGCCTATAGATGGCTTGTTGATAGTAGAGATGAGGCTAGAGATGAAAGGTTGGATTTTCTTGATGATTCTATGCGTCTTTATCGTTGCCACACAATAATGAATTGTGCTAAGACATGTCCTAAACATTTAAATCCTGCAAAGGCGATTGCATCGATTAAAGAGATGTTAGTCGAGAGATGTTAAGCTTAGCTCATTAAATCAGCTTATGAGTATTATCTTTAACGGAGCGTTTATAAATCGCTATATCACCGGCTTTTTAATGAGCGTAAGTAGTGGTGTTGTATATGGGTTGCTTGTGCTTACAGTGACTGCATTATTGAATGATCACGCTGTTTCTCTGGAAGTTATAGGCCTTCTTTCTTTAAGAATGTTGCCGTATTCGTTCAAATATGTTTGGGCATATTTAGTAGATTCTTGTCGAATTAAAGTATTTCCCGAAAACTTTGGTGCTAGAAAAGAATGGATGATATCTATGCAGGTGCTATTGATCATCTGTATGGTATTTGTAGCTTTTTTTGACGTGAGTAACATTAAGAGCCTGTTTGTACTTACTCTTCTAATATCACTTTTTGGTGCTACCTATGATATATGTCTTGAAGCATATAAGATGGAGCTATTTTCCAGAGAAAAGTTGATTATTGGAAATCCAGTTGTAATTTGGGGTTTTAGAGTTGGGTTTTTATTTGCTGGAGGTTTTTGCTTATATCTTGCTTCTTTTATATCTTGGCGGTTGGTTTTTCTAGTGATGATCATACCAATTTTAGTATGTATGGTGACTCTTTTCTTTTCAAGAGATGATAAAAGAGTAAGAGGTGATCATTGTATATCATCATTTGGCGGTTGGTTCCGCACTAATGTATATAATGCATTTTCCACAGTTTCTCAAATCCCTCGCTTACATTATATCATACCGGTTGTATCGTTTTATAAGCTAAGTGATGGATTTATAGATGTAATGCTGATCCCATTTTTGACAGAGATAGGCTTTTCTAAGCCAGAGATAGCTGGTTTTTCACAAGTTAGTAGTGTTATAGGAGTTGCTTTTGGAACAGTTGCCGGTGCTTATTTGTTAAAAATTGCAAAGCTTTGGAAGGTGTTACTTGTAGCTGAGGTTATGGCTGCAGTTACTAATCTATTATTCATAATTCTTGTAAACAGCGTCAAAAACGACTTTTTGATGGCATCTGTCTCCATAGCAGAAAGTTTTTGCAGCAGCATTTGTAATGTCACATTAATACATTACATGTGCTTCCTTTGTCGCGATTCAAGATTTTTTGCTACACATTATTCTATCCTTATAGCGCTATCTGGCATGTCAAGAGCGATATTTTGTTCATTTTCTGGTGTTATAGCTTCTAATGTTGGATGGACGTATTTTTTTGTATTTTCTAGCATGCTATCAGTTCCTTCAATTTTATGTATTATATTATTAAATGAAGAGCTAGAACATGAGTAGATGAAGCAGTGCTAAATCCAATAAGTGCCTTAGTTGCGCAATCAGAATATCGAAAAACATTAGGTAGTTGCCTGCATCATAGCTCTAAAAAGCGCATGATTTATGTGTGGCAACATTGCCAAAAATCTTATGGATTTTCATGGCATGATTTTTGAGAGTACAAGTAGTACGCGCCGTCTAATGCTTGCATGCAATCCATATAAATCCTAAGATTTATGCTATAAAAGCTATTTGGATTTCAATATAACGCGGCACTTGAAGTATGGCACGCTTTGGTATACAATTGGTCTCATTTATAAGAACTGACGCAGTTAAAACTCAAAGATTGTGAATACTAAAAAGTATTTTGATATGGCGCTACCTTAAGCAAGCGCGCGCACGGATTTTGATTGCATGATTTTTGATAGTACAAGTTAATTTCTGCGCCTAATACTTTTGCATATTTGTAAAGAAATCCGGGAAGTAATATGGAATATTAGACTAAAAAGGCTTACATAATGACTTTTGGTTACAGGATTATAGATAAGAAACATGCCTATATAGTGTCAAGTAACTTAAATTAGATTATAGAACTAGTGACGTATTCGAGTTCTTCTTTTTCAAAAAGATTGAAGTAAAATATTTCAAATGCATTTGTTTGGTATTCACTAATTGCTTTTTCTAGAAAAAAATTTGCATTCATATTTATAAATTTTTGTTTAACAGTCTGCAATTCATCGCGACCGTTTTTGTATTTTGCATATACCATATAAATTTGTGTAAAATCATTCAATAGAATATAGTATAGAGAGTAATAGATTAAATAAGATGGATACAAAAGCTACTTCAAATACCATGTATACAGCTGAAAAAATCAGAGATATAACTGTACAAAAGTTAGATGCAGATAAAGCTGAAGAAATACATGTCATAGATCTAGAAGGGAAGACAGATATAGCGCGCTATATGATAATTGCATCTGGCCTTTCTATGAGACATGTTAAATCATTAGCTGACAATCTTTCGCAAGAATTAAAAATTCACACCAGTGATGGTTTTAATATAGAAGGACTTAATACAGGAAAGTGGGTTCTGATAGATATAAAGGATGTTATAGTACATATATTTCAGCCAGAGACGAGGTTGCAATATGATATAGATAAACTATGGGATAACTAAGGATTTTGTGGCGATATGTTTATTGAAATCAAGGATGAGGATGGTTGATTATATTAGCTTCTGCTAGTTATATACTTTTGAATTGGAAAGAGTGCAAAGCAGCATATAAGCACAATACATAAGAAGTATTTTGACTATGCTTTTTTAGATTATAAGTGAATTTCTTCGTCAAATACTGTTACATATTCTCAAAAAAATTAATGAAGTAATATGGAGCATTAAGCAAAAAAGGCTTGCAGAATTACTTGGTTCACAGCACCACATAGCCGCAGTTAAGAATTTACCATATGGTAATAGACTTTGTAACTATGAATTATACATATAATACAATGTATATTTTACAAATTAGTGTTGTTATTTTAATAGTGCTGCTGCAAATATAACATGAAATAAAAGATATTCTTAGATGAGAAGGAGTTTTAGAGAAGTACTTAGTGGCTATCACGCATTTAGAGAAAAGCATGTGCTAAATGATAGCGTAGTTATGCGACAATTATCTCAATATGGGCAAAAACCTGACGTCATGGTAGTATCTTGTTGTGATGCAAGAGTTGATCCAGCACTGATATTACAATGTGATCCTGGTGAGCTATTTGTGGTACGTAATGTTGCAAATATTGTGCCACATTATGAGAAAGATGAAGCGCATCACGGTACTAGCGCTGCACTTGAATTTGGTATTTGTTTCTTAGAAGTTGGGCATTTAATATTACTGGGGCATAGTAAATGTGGTGGAATACAAGCTTTATTGAGTAGTGCATATAAAAATACTAATGATTTTATTACGAATTGGGTATCTATAATAAAGCCAGAAGATGAGTGCATCATTCATAGTACAGATGATTATGCAAAATTAGCCTTGCATAAATCTTATAGCAATTGTTTAACTTTTCCTTGGATTCGTGAGCAAGTCGTAAACCAGAGGCTGAGCATACACTTATGGTTTTTTGATATAGAAAAGGGAGAGATACTTACATATTCTGAAAAAACTAAATCTTATATTCCACTTATAGATTATATCGATAGTTTTTCTTAAAGGAAATAGTCTATCCGCCAAAAAGTACAAAAATTAGCTTGGCAATGCTTAACAAAATCCATAAGGGTTTTGGCAATTTTACCACTTCTTCTGCTGGACTTGCGGCGCATCATAACCGCTTGCAGGCCGAGATAAGTCCTCAGCTTCTTAGAGCTATGACGCAACGACTTTATAGTTTTCAGTATACCGCAGGTATGAATAGTTGGTATTTAATTAGTACGCGCCTTGCATTCTAAAACGAAGTGCAACAATCCAAAAAAATGATAAAAGAATCATTTAAAAACAAACAAAAAGGATTGTTGCAAAAGTAGTGTTTGCGCGCAGCACAGGACCAATTAATATATCCGAAAATTAGCGCATGGCAGATCTAAAAGCTAATTTTTGCACATTTCACTTTTCCACAAAAATTTATTTGAGAGTTTTCACATAAAGATAGATAAGAGCTGTTCTTGATATTGTTTGAATATTTGTGTAATAGTAAGAGCGCACCAAAGCTTGATGGATCTGTATACCATTGACTCTTTTTTAGAAACGATTTTAGTGCGCCGTGTCATTCGGCATAAATGATGTCGCGTGTTGCTATTATCTCTCTCGATACATACTGTGCCAGACTTTCCAATTGTATAGCATAAGTGACTAAGATACTGACAAAAGTTAGGAATTAAGATATAAAAAGTGAGTATGAAATAAAAAGCATAAAATTATGGCAAGAGCATATCCAATAGAACTTAGGGTAAGAGTAATAGAAGCATTAGAAAATGGTGCAAGAATCACTAAAGTGAGTAAACTATTTAGAGTGAGTCGTGATACTATCTATAAGTGGAAAATTCTGCAAGATAAGCACGGTTCTTTGAAAGCAACAAGTGGTTATCAAAAAGGTCACAGTCATAAGATCAAAAATCTAGAAGATTTTAAAGAATTTTTTGAATTAAATATTGCTATGACATCAAAAGAACTAGCAAAGAAGTGGTGTAATATATCACCTACAACGATCTTACAGGCGATAAAAAAACTTGGTTATAGCTATAAAAAAAACTCATCTTCATCCGAAAAGAGATATTCCGTTAAGACATGAATTTATTGAAAAGATAAAAACCATCACAAGAGATAAAATAGTATATCTTGATGAATCTGGAATAGAAGATAATGCTTGTAAAGGATATGGTTGTAGTATTTTAGGAGAAAGGTGCTATGGGGAAAAGGTGTATCAACATAAAACTAGAATAAGTATGATAGCTGGTCTTTGTAATTGTAATCTTATTGCTCCCGTAATATTTGAGGGTAATTGCAATAAAGAGGTCTTTGAAGCTTATATTAGGGAGATGTTAATTAAAGAATTAAAACCTGGACAAACTGTTGTTATGGATAACATTAACTTCCATAAGAATCCTAAAGTGAAAGAGTTAATTGAATCTGTGGGTTGTTACATATTATTTTTACCAACTTACTCTCCTGATTTAAATCCTATAGAGCATTACTGGTTTAAGATAAAAAATGAAATTAGAAAAACTATAGATTTATTTGATACTCTTTATGATGCTGTTTTTAATACAATTAAATTGTCAGCACCTTAGTCACTTATGCTATATGACGCTCTTTGGGTAAAATTTTAGAAAAAGCATCCCAATCATCCGTATAAAAATGACATTCCTTCAGATGACTCACTTTGTTGTAGAGCTTTTGGAATGTTGCAGTATCACGATTGCCTGTAACCCAGGCAACTGTTCTCCTTGTACTACGATCAACTGCCTTAATGATCCAAAGCTTGTTTTTTTTGAACCAATAAAATGCCACATCTCGTCGAATTCCATCTCCATAATATCCGAAGAGACAACTGGCTCCTGAGTCTTGCCCATCGCCTCTACTACCCAGCGATAAATTATGGACGGCGAATGCCCTAATATCTTGCATAACATAGAAAAAGAGCCATTACCAAGACTATATAGCATAACGCATAATGCTTTCTTAACAGCTGTTTGAGGCTTCTTGCCCAGATCGCCCTCAACAAAATTTAGAACATGATCTGCACTTATAACGCTGTACACCCCCTCACAATGCCATTTTTTACCAAGCTATCAGAGCAACATCCCTTACAACAAACCATAAAACCACTCTTTAGTTTTTAAAAAAGTGATCATATCATACTTCTATCTAATTGTGAAAACTCTCAAATATTGTAATATAGATATAATACTTACTGCAAATGATAAGCATTTTAATGAAAAACTTGATATTAAATTTGTAAGTTCTGACTCTCTCGCGCTAAACCTAAATATTTTGACAGCAAAAAAACACAGTGACAATGATATTTATTTAACAGAAGCTTTCGATGTATTATACCAATTTGCTTCCAATATGTTACCAAATCTTAAAGCAGCAAGAAGCGAGCTGTATGAAGTACTATATCCTATTTTAAACATAAAGAATATATCACTTGCTTGTGATTTAGAGCATGCGTACTCTCAAAAAGCACCTTTAAACATGTCATGTACATTTAATGTAGATGGTCATTTACTTAATGATAAATGGCAAAGAACTAGATGTATTGTTTCAATCTCCAGAATGGCAAAGTTTATCTTCTATAATTCTGCAATTGAATAGTGATAAACCATAGTATAATCAGTATAAAGTCGCCTGTGTCATAATTCTAAGGAACATATGGTTTATCTTGATTGCAAGCAGTTATGGTGCGCATAAATCCAGCAGAAAAAGCGGCAAAATTGCTCAAAACCTTATGGATTTTGAGCGGTAGTATCTAAAGTAGTATTTGCAAGTATAGGCAAATTATATATCCGAAAATTAGCGTAGGGCAGTTCTAAAAGCTAATTTTTATACATTTAATTTTTGACGGATAGACTATAAAACGGCGTATTTTTTGCATGTTGTTGGATATAAACTGTAGAAGTCAAGATTTGATCTTACAGACAGTTATAAATTTTATATCTGCTTGTCAGTTAAGTTTTGACTGTCAGATATGTAACTGAGATACAAGATTTCATTATTCTTTTCCACAGCTAACTTTTTACTATCCAAAAAAGTTTGCATAGGTGTTTTTCCATAACAATATTTACCAGAATGAGGTCTTTCATTGTTGAAATATTCTAACCAAATATCAAGATCTAATTGCAAGTCATCCAATGATGTATAAATCTTTTTACGCATAGCTGTATCAAAGAATTCTTGTTTTATGTAGTTATATGTGATATGGTTAACACCCTCGCCTTTAGGCGAACACTTTAGTATTAGTTATCTAGGAAATGTGCTAAGGGAGGACGAATGGAATATAGGAGATGATCCCACAGCCTATATGACCTAAAGTATCATATAGTATTTTGTACTAAGTATAGGTATAGAGTTTTAACTGGGCAAGTTGCGATTAGAACTAGGGAAGTAATCCGAGAAATATGTGCTGCTAATTACATAAATATAATTAGTGGCAGTATGAGTCCTGATCACGTACATATATTAGCATTGGTTCCGCCTAGTATATCAATATCTAAAGCTGTGCAATATATTAAAGGTATAAGTAGTCGTAAGTTGCTACAGGAATTTGCACTGCTCCGTAAGCGGTATTGGGGACAACATCTTTGGGCCAGAGGGTATTTTGTTGTGACAGTTGGCAATGTGAATTCAGAAGAAGTGCAAAAATATATAGAACAGCATGAGGAACATCACAAAAAAGATGATTTTAGAATATCAGAGTTTTAGCGTTTACGCTTTTAATCTGCTTTGCAAGCGTTACACAAACTACCGCGCTTTAGCCGGTAGTAATTGATGCCCACCTTTTAGCAAGACCGCATTACATCCGAGTTCCAGCAAAGTTGATGCAGAAAGTTCAACTTCGCTATTTTTTCCACATAGAACGTGGCTCTCTGGTATATTAGGCGTAATTATTGTAGCAATTGGAATTAGCGATACTCTCAGTGCATCCACTGCATCATCCATTAATAAAGCATCTCCACTTTTTGCAATCATCACTGGATCCAAAACAATTGGAATATTTTTTGCTCTAGCACTTAAAAAACTCGCCACAAGTTCAATTATTTCCCCAGAAAATAGCATGCCTATCTTAATGCTATCAGGTCTTATATCATCAAAGATAGCTTCAAGTTGTTCTTCTATACATAAAAGCGGCAAATCATAACATTTTCTCACGCCGCACGTATTTTGCACAGGAACACTCGTGAGTACACTCATTCCGTAACACCCTATAGCTGAAAATGTTTTGATATCAGCATGAATACCAGCACCTCCTGACCCATCAAATCCAGCAATTGATAAGCACTTATATTTCACAATATCTCTCCAAAAAATTATATAAAATTGATTATCGACATTACGCAAAATTATATGACGATCATAAGTTTGAATCCTCGTGCGCGCACTTATGCAAGCAGTGCCTAATGAAAAATTACATAAAAGACTATATGATAAATTCAACTACTCTATTTAGCATGAGTGAGCCTTTTCTGGTTGCTGCAATATGTGTTTTACCAAGTATTTCTTTATATTCTAAGATTCCAGCATTTATTAAGAATTCCACTGCAGTAAATTGTTTATTTGTTGTGGTTATTAATCCAAGTTCCATTCCTTCTTTTAGCCTCATTCCCATTAATATCTTCTCACTTCGAACTTCATCAATACTAAGTTGAGTTATACTTTGAAAAGCAGATTTCTCATTGACACTTTTTGTAAGCCATATTTCTGGATTATGATGCTGAAGAGCTGCGTATTTTACGCCATTTTGCTCATATCTACCATGTGCACCAGGACCTATTCCTAGATATTCATTATATCTCCAATAGCCAAAATTGTGTTTACATTCATAACCTTGCTTTGCATGATTTGAAATTTCATAGCTTGGCATATTCCACATAATATCTTGAGTGAGATTATAAAAATCAGCTGATAGATCTTCTGTCGGCATCTTAAATTCACCATTTTTATTTGACTTAAAGAACGGAGTACCCTTCTCTATTGTAAGTTGGTATAACGAAACATGTTTAGATATGTAATGCTTTATCTCATTTAACTCAAATGCCCAATCATCTAGGGTTTGACCTGGAAGTGCATAGATAAAGTCTAGTGAATAATTACTGAAGTGTTTACTAGCAATCTCAATTGCATTCTTCGCTTCAGCTACGCCATGCTCGCGCCCTAAAAATTTCAGATTATTTTGATTAAAGCTTTGTATACCAAGTGAAACTCTGTTGATACCAATTGTTCTAAACGATTCAAATTTACTGCTCTCAACTGATGTTGGATTTGCTTCTAATGTAATCTCCACATATTTTGACATTTTGGATAAAGAAGCGATTTTCTCTAAAATTCCACTGATGATCGATAGCGGAGCTAAAGATGGCGTGCCACCACCAAAAAATATACTTATCACTTCTTTTTCCGCAAGATATCTAGAATAGTATTCAATGTTCAATTTATATGCTTCCAACCACTCAATTTCATTTATATTCCTTGCTATATGACTATTGAAATCACAGTATGGACATTTTGATCTACAAAACGGCCAATGAATATATAATGAAACCTTATTATGACTCATATTGATCTTTGCTTTAGTTTTTGTATACTGTGACTGGCTAAAAGAGAAGTATTACGCGTCCCTTATTGATTGAGGCATTTTACTTAATGAGCAAATAGAATTTAGAATTATATTTAATGCTTTTAAAAGCGGTAGTTTTATAAATTAGCCAAAGAATATCGAATAATACTTAAAAACTTTAATGATAAGCAATGTAATGCTTTTAAAAGTTGGAACTAGAGCGAGCCCGCTTGCCTTTGCACAGGCTAAAGCTGTTATCTATAAAATTCAAGAAAATTTTTCAGATATAAAATGCGAAATAGTAAAGATTCAAACTACCGGTGATAGGTTATATCAAGCTGATTTGCATCTACTTGGAGGTAAAGGATTGTTCCTAAAAGAAATAGAAATGCAACTAATATCAAAAGAAATAGATATAGCAGTACACTCTATGAAAGATGTACCTGCCGTTACTCCAGAAGGTCTAATTATAGATTGCGTTCTAGAAAGAGAGGATCCAAGAGATGTTTTCATATCTTTAAATGCCAAATCACCAGAGGAACTTCATGAAGGTGCAATAGTCGGAACATGCTCAAGCAGAAGACGAGCTTTCTTGCAAAATTTCTATAAACAGGTCAAAGTTGAAAACCTAAGAGGCAACATAGAAACTAGAATCAGAAAATTACATAATGGGGTTGTGGATGCAATTGTAATAGCACTTGCAGGACTTAAACGACTGAATATGGTGGAACATGCAACTGCAGTGCTTGATGTTGATAAATTTATTCCTGCAATAGGTCAAGGTGCTATAGGTGTTGAATGTCGCATAGATGACAATAAAGTAATAGAAATACTTCAATCAATTCATCATGCAGAAACTCACTGCTGTATCTTGGCAGAAAGAGCATTTTTAAAAGCATTTGGTGGGGATTGTTCAACTCCAATTGCTGCATATGCTAAACTAGTTGACAATGAGATTTTCTTTAACTCTTCATTCTTTGAGATCAATCGCAAAAAAATGATCTACTCAAAGCTGCATGCTAAAGCATCTGATGCTATCTTAGTTGGTCAAAAAGCTGCTGCAGAAATATTAAGTCTAATTTAGTTGCTGTATTCCAAATATCTGCGTATCTTCATAAAGACTCTCAGCTTTATTTGATGTATTGCTAATATCTTAATTAATATATTCCATTTTAACTTATAGCATAGACAATTATTTTCTTGTAAAATGATCTAACGGTTTTGCATTGTGATGTGGTATAAGTGAGCTGTGTTGCGGCCCGGAGGAAGAAAATCTATTGGGTTACTACTTGTACGTATTTTCATTAAGCGGTGTGGGAGCTATGCTGAAACTATTATCTTCTATTTCATTAAGCGACCTTTATAAGCTAGATAATTTAAAAATATTAGATCAAGAATTTTTAAAATTGCTAAATAATACAGATAAATTTGCATTTGATGCGTTGATTTCCGCAAGAAATGCCGAATTATCTAAAAAAGATGAGCAAAATTTGATTATAAAACTTGCTCCTTTTCTAGAAAAATTTATCGCTCTGCTATTTGGTATAGAAAGCGAAATAGAGGTAATAAGAAAAAAACATTTGCTACTTGAAGTATTAATATCTTGTCAAAAAAATTTTGTACAAAGACGCGTAGCTAAGCAATTATGTATAACAAATGAGGTTATATATTCTAAAATAGAAAAATCTATTGTCTTACTAAAACAAGAAGGAGTGCTGCTTGATAGTGATATTAATTTTGCAGAATCTGTGACGGAGTGGCAAAAAGATGAAGAGAGGAATGCTCATCTAATTAGTGCTGCTGAAATATACACTGCTTGGGCACTTCAAACAGAAGATGGTCGTGCACAGCATAAGAATAGCGTACTTTTCAAAATCCCACATAAAAAAAATTATGAGAACCTTATAGATATAAATGCATGCAACACAAATGCAAGAATTAGAGAAGATTTTACAACTCATTCAAAAGATACAACACTTGAGCATTCAGTGTATAATGCAAATTACTGCATCTACTGTCACAACCAAGAAAAGGATTTTTGCTCAATTGGCGCGAAAAATAAAAGTTGTAGTGATAAGAATTTCGCAATCAATCCTTTAGCAACAGAATTGACCGGTTGCCCACTTGAAGAAAAGATTTCAGCTATGAATTATCTGAAAAAGCATGGACATATAATCGGTGCGCTTGCAACTGCAGTTGTGGATAATCCGATGGTGGCAGCTACTGGCTATAGAATATGTAATGATTGCATGAAATCATGTATATATGTTGCTGGTGATTCTAAAGATTCAGCTGGAAATGCATATCAAAAACAGCTACCTGTTGATATACCATTAATAGAGACAGAAAATCTAGATCAGGTACTTAATCTACCATATGGCTTTGAAATATATAGCCTTTTAACTAGGTGGAATCCTTTAAAATTTAAGCACTATTTACCAAAAGAGATAAATAAATATAAAATTTTAATTGCAGGTCTGGGGCCTGCAGGCTTTACACTTGCCCATTATTTATTGAATGCAGGATTTACTGTAGTTGCTATAGATGGTTTAAAGATTGAACCTCTTGCTCCTGAAATCTCTGGGATAGATCAACTTGGGAGAAGACATGATTTCAAGGAAATAAAAGATATTAATGATATATATGATGATTTAAAGAATAGAGTACCACAAGGCTTCGGTGGCGTCATGGAATATGGAATAACTTCACGCTGGAATAAAAATTATTTAAAAGTAATTAGGCTGTTGCTCGAGAGAAGAGAAAATTTCCGTATGTATGATAGCACAAGGTTTGGTAGCTCAATTGATTACAATACCGCTGCTTCTTTAGGGTTTGATCATATAGCTCTTGCACTAGGTGCAGGGAAGCCAAATATTCCAGATATTCCTAATTTACTTGTGAAAGGAGTGAGAACTGCTTCTGATTTCTTAATGACACTACAGTTGCTTGGCTCACATATAGAAGCTAGCATAGCTAGCCTTCAGATAAGATTGCCAATACTTGTGATAGGTGGCGGGTTAACAGCTATAGATACTGCTGCTGAGAGTCTTGCATATTATCCCCTACAAGTTGAGAGATTTTTGCGCGCATATGAAAAGCTTGGTCCAAGAATACTTGATCATCTGAACGAAGAAGAATTGGAGATAGCACAGGAATTTATAATGCATGCCGCAATTATTAGAGAAGCTCCAGAGAAAAAATTAATGCTCTTGAAAAAGTGGGGTGGAGTGAAAGTGATCTACCGCAAATCTATACAGGAATCACCTAGTTATAGATTAAATCATGAAGAAGTACAAAAAGCACTGGAAGAGGGAGTAGAATTTATAGACAACATAATCCCTACAGAAATTGAAGTTGATAGGTTTGGCGGTGTTTCACTGCTGAAGCATCAAACTGGAAGTATGAAAGCAAAAACAATCTTGATAGCAACTGGCACACATCCAAATACTACGATTGCCTCTGAGGATGCAGAACATTTTAAATTAAATGGAACACATTTCGTGTTAGTTGACGAAAAAAATAATCCTGTTGTTGCCGAGAAAACTCCAAAACCTAAACATACATTTATATTAAGTGATGCACTGTCAAATCCTAGTATTAGCCATTTAGGTGATATGCATATTTCTTATAGTGGCAATGTTGTGAAAGCAATGGCAAGCGCAAAACATGGATGGGAGATAATAGAGAGACACATTTTAAATAAAGTACCAAACTCTGACTTACAACATACAACATTTTTTAATAAATTAGATAAAGAACTAATTGCAATTATTGAAGATGTTAAGAAACTTACAACGAATGTATTCGAGATTGTAGTCAAAGCGCCACTAGCAGCAAAAAAATTCCAACCCGGGCAGTTTTATAGACTACAAAATTACTCTCAAAACTCCAAAAATAGAATGGAGGGGGTTGCTCTAACAGGTGCTTGGGTTAATAAGGAGCTTGGCCTTGTTGGCGTGATAATACTAAAATCAGGAGCATCTTCAGATATCTGCGCAACTCTGAAGAAAGGTGATATCGTTTCTTTCATGGGACCAACTGGTACTCCAACAGAGATACCAAAAAATAAAAATGTAATGCTAGTAGGTGGTGGACTTGGAAATGCAGTATTATTTTCAATAGGCAAAGCTTTGCGAAAAAATGGTTGTAGAGTGCTATATTTTGCTGGTTATAGAAAAGCAATAGATAGATATAAGATAGATGAGATAGAAGAGGCTGCTGATTCTGTTGTTTGGTGCTGTCAGGATGCTTTGTTAAAAGCAAGAAGAAGTTCTGATTACTCAATTATTGGCAATATTATAGATGGTATTGCAAGTTATGATGGCACACTTATGAAGTTAAATGAGATAGATCATATAATCGTAATAGGATCTGATAAAATGATGAAAGCATTTGGGGAAGCAAGACACAGCAGGCTCAAAAATTTATTTAAATGGCCTCATGTTGCTGCTATAGCATCGATTAATTCGCCTATGCAATGTATGATGAAAGAGATATGTGCTCAGTGCTTGCAAAGACATGTGGATCCTGTAACAAAAAAAGAGTCTTATGTATATAGCTGCAAGCAACAAGACCAAGTAATGGATTTGGTAGATTTCAATCATCTTGGACTGAGGC
Organism: Candidatus Lariskella endosymbiont of Hedychridium roseum; assembly: GCF_964020185.1. Classification (NCBI taxonomy): domain Bacteria; kingdom Pseudomonadati; phylum Pseudomonadota; class Alphaproteobacteria; order Rickettsiales; family Candidatus Midichloriaceae; genus Candidatus Lariskella; species Candidatus Lariskella endosymbiont of Hedychridium roseum. The sequence goes on from NZ_OZ026538.1 coordinate 588,161, forward strand.
TTTCTCAAAACTCTCTACAAGAAAAATTTGTCAGAGAGATGAGATTGAATAGCCCAATAAATAGGTAATAAAATTTATATACTTCTGATAAACGAAGAGTGGTTATTTAACTTATGCATATCCAAAGTTAGACTTCAAAAATAGTTAAGAAAAATTGGAGCGCGTGTTTTTAAGATGTAATAGACTGCTTCTTCAAACGTTTATTATAGCGGCAAATTGCTTTGTAGCATTCTTAGCATTCATTGTTAAGGTGCTAATGTACTTTTTTGTACACCTTGTGCTTCCCCACGCTTCATATACTCCTTGCACTTGCATCACTAGAAAAAGTCTAACAAAGCCATTTATCTCTCACTAAATTTTCCAATCAATTCTTCTTATAATAGACCTCTTGCATAACCTCATTCTGAGGTAGAAATTCTTATAGAGTAGATTTTTGCAAAACGTCACCAAACAATGATCCACGTGAGTGTTTTTATGTTTTAGTGACAATCAAATCACAGTTTGGAACAGGTTATGCAAGAGGTCTAATGAATATAATTGTCGAATAAATAGAATAGTAGTGCTAATTAAATCACTATTGCTTGTCAAATTCTATAGGATATGATACGTGATACTAGTTGTGTTCGTTTTTGACTTAAGCTGCTGCTCTCTTTCTTTGTTCTTGCATCAGTAGTGTTTGTTTATCAAATTACTTTGTAAGAAAAAAGAGATGTATTTAATTTACAAAAACAACTGTAATATTTAACTTAAAGGTTGCTTATCAAATACAACTAACAAAGAGATCATTAGTTTTTCTATTTACTGGTATACTATAGGTAAATGAAAAATCGGTATTTATTATGATGTACATACGAAGTTAAACTTTAAAAAGAGCTAAAAAGAATGGATGCGCAGTGTATAAATAACGAAATACATAAGGAACATTTTAAAAGTGCTAATTTTGAAGTGTAACTAGTCGTCTGCATCATAACTCTAAGAAGCACATGGTTTATCCTGGTTGCAAATAAATTATGGTGCACCGAAAGTCCAGCAGGAAAAGTGGCAAAATTGCCAAAAACCTTATGGATTTTGTGAGGCATTGCCGGCAGTGCCTTCCTGAGCTAATTTTTGTACATTTAAATTTCGGCAAAAATTTATTTGCGTAGCAAATTGATTTTTGGCGGACAGACTAACTAGTATACTTCTTATTCTTACATGATATGCAAGATATAATCATCGCAAAAAGATATGCAAAAGCACTGTTAGAAGCTGCTAGTTGTGACGGCCTCTTAGAGCGTATTGCAGTTGACTTTAAAAGTCTAATGGCAATCATCGATAAAGATGCAAAGTCCGGAAGCTTAATGACAAACTCTATAGTACCAAAGACTTTAAAGTTATCACTTTTTGAAACAGCAATAAAAAATATAGACTTACACAACTTTATCAAAAATTTTGTGTACTTGCTTGTATATCACAATAGAGTTGCACTTATAAAATCTATTTTTGAGCAGTTTCAGCATTTACTTGATTTGCAAAATAATATAAAAACTGTAGTTGTTAAAACTGCTTCTGAGTTGAGTAAGAAGATGATAAATTCTCTGAAAAAGGGCTTGGAAGATTGTTTGATGAGTAGTGTAAGAATACAAAATATTGTTGATCCATCAATAATTGGAGGGATGGTTGTGGAAGTTGATTCCAAATTACTAGATGCTTCAATTGCTGGAAAACTAAATAGAATAAAGAAAGCTGCTGAGATGTAACATAGTCGCCTGCGTCATCACTCTAAGAAGCGCTGGATTTATGTTGACCTGCAAGCAATTATGCTGCGCCGAAAGTCCAGCAGGGAAAGTGGCAAAATTGCCAAAAACCTTATGGACTTTGTTAGGTGCTGCTTTCATAAGTGCACGCACGCGGATTTTAAGGAAATGATTTTTTAGAGTACTAGTTAATTTCTTGAGTCAAATATTATATATATATTTTTGCAAAGAAATTAATAAAGTAATGGAAAATCAGGCCAAAGGAGTCTGTGCAAGTGGTTTTGCTGTCAGTGTCTAAGTGGTATTTGCAAGCATAGGGTAAATTATATATCCGAAAGTTAGTGCAGGGCCGCACCTAAAGGCTAATTTTAGTACATTTAACTTTCAGCAAGAATTTGTTTGCGCAGCAAGTCAATTTTTGATGGAAAGATAAGCTAAAGTGCTAACATTTCACGATATGCATAAGTAAAGATAAAACGAAACATGTAAATTAACTTTGTATGAAAGCATCAGAAATTTCCCAGGTATTGAAAGATAAAATACGCAATTTTGAAGACAATATAGAACTGAATGAAATTGGTGAGGTCGTCAAGGTTGCAGACGGTGTCGCTGTCATATATGGATTGAATAATGTTCAATCTGGAGAGGTGCTTGAGTTTGAGAATAATATTAAAGGCATGGCACTCAATCTAGAGGAAGAAAGCGTTGGTGCCGTATTATTTGGTGATGATAGAAGCGTCTTAGAAGGTTCTAAGGTCAAAAGAACAAATAAGATATTAGAAGTCCCAACTGGAAAAAGTTTGCTTGGTAGAGTTATAGATGGACTTGGTAATCCACTAGATGGCAAAGGACCGCTTAAAAATGTAACAATGCAAAGAGTAGAAATAAAAGCTCCTGGCATTATGGAAAGAAAATCGGTCAGTGAGCCTGTGCAAACTGGCATTAAGGCGATAGATACTTTGATCCCAATTGGAAGAGGACAGCGTGAGCTTATAATAGGAGATAGACAAACAGGAAAAACTGCAATAGCAATAGATACTATTTTAAATCAGAAAGCTGCGCATGCAACATCAGATGAAAAATCTAAGTTATATTGTATATATGTCGCAATAGGACAAAAAAATTCTTCCGTAGCAAGAATCGTCAAAAAACTGGAAGAAGAAGGAGCTCTAGAATATTCTGTAATTGTTGTTGCTTCAGCCTCCGATAGCGCACCAATGCAATTTATAGCGCCATATGCTGCTTCCAGCATTGGAGAGTTTTTTAGAGACAATGGAATGCATGCGGTCGTTATATATGATGACCTTAGCAAACATGCTGTTGCCTATAGGCAGATGTCTCTACTTCTAAAGAGGCCGCCAGGAAGAGAAGCATATCCTGGGGATGTATTTTATCTGCATTCAAGACTTTTAGAACGTGCTGCTAAAATGTCTGATGAAAAAGGTGGCGGTTCACTTACTGCTCTGCCAATTATCGAGACTCAAGCTGGGGACGTTTCTGCTTATATTCCAACAAATGTGATTTCTATTACTGACGGACAGATTTTCCTAGAAACAGAGCTTTTCTTCAAAGGAATAAGACCAGCAATTAACGTTGGACTTTCAGTGAGTCGTGTTGGTTCTGCGGCTCAAATTAAAGCAATGAAACAAGTTGCAGGAACAATCAAGCTTGAGCTTGCGCAGTATAGAGAAATGGAAGCATTTTCTCAATTTGCATCTGACCTTGATCCAATCACACAAAAATTACTTGCAAGAGGTGAAAGCCTGACAGAGCTTTTGAAACAACCTCAATATTCTCCATCACCCGTAGAAGAACAAGTAGTCATGGTATTTGCAGCTGTAAACGGCTACCTTGATGGAATAGCAGTTAGTGATATAAGAAAGTTCGAAGAAGATTTTTTAAGACATATTAAATCTGAAAACCCAGATATACTTCTGCGAATACGCAATGAGAAAAAGATTGATGATAATATTAAAATAACACTAAATGGCCTGCTTGAGGCTTTCTCAAAAGGTTTTGTATAAAAGAAATAAGTGGTTATATAAAATTATGCCATCATTAAAGTCTCTTAAAATACGCATAGCAAGTGTAAAATCAACACAGAAAATTACAAAGGCTATGCAGCTAATATCTGCTTCTAGACTATATAGAGCAAGAGAGGCATTATTTGCGTCGATTCCATACTATAATGAAATGCAGAGCATAATGAGTGCGGTTATCCCCAAATATGCAAGAAATGCTGGGTGGCTAGGTCCTATGGTTCAAAATAATGGTGGTGATAAATATCTTGTTATAATAGCAACGTCTGATAGGGGGCTTTGTGGTGGTTTTAATGCAAGTATCGTGAGAAAGGCAAGGACTTTCTTATCTGAGCTTATAGCTCAAAATAAGAAAATTCACGTTATCTTTCTAGGAAAAAAGGGATATGAGTTGCTTCGTACATTTTGTCCATTTGAGTCTTGCAAAGTATATAACAACCCTAAAGAGGTTTCATTTTGTGATGCACTTAGAATTGCTGCAAAAATCCTTGCAGCCTTTCAAGATGAGCAGTTCAATGTATGCAAAATGATATACAGTGAATTCATATCTACTATACAACAACGCGTAATGCATGAACAATTGATTCCAGTTTGTAGTGATAGTTTTGATATTGATTCTGGTGATATTGTACATTCATATGAACCATCTATTGAAGAACTTCACGAACAAATTATTCCAAGATATATTGCTATACAGATTTATCATGTATTGCTTGAAAATGCTGCAAGTGAACATAGCGCAAGAATGGTTGCAATGGATGGTGCAACACGTAACTCCACAAAAATGATACAAAGATTAAAGAATATTTATAATAGAACAAGGCAAGCCAGTATTACAAGGGAGTTGACCGAAATTATTGCAGGAGCACAAGCTGTATAAATTTCTCAAGACGAGTGACCAATTATAAAATAATTACAAAATTACAACTAATTTTAGTTTTAAAATCACAACGGAAAAATTGTTTACCAAGTATAAATTCTTGACATAGATATCCTTAAAGCAGATATTGTCACTTGCTGTGTTAGGTTCTCTTTACATTACACTCAAATATATCCATTATATATAGGTTTCGTGCATGTCTCGACGATTCCTTAATATACCAGTTTCTAAATGGAGTTATTAGTATGCGAATAGTACAGTTATTCTTTATAATCTTTTCAATTTTATTTATGTCAAATAGTATATCAAATGCCGTCTCGAAAGAGGCAATACTTCTGCAACTCAAATATGGAGATGTTATAATTGAGCTTTACCCAGAAAAAGCGCCAAATCATGTAAAAAGAATGATAGATTTAGTAAACGAAGGGTTTTATAACGGCCTGAAGTTTCATAGAGTGATAGATGGTTTTATGGTGCAGACTGGTGATCCAAAAGGCAACGGAACTGGCGGAAGTGATAAACCAGATTTGAAAGCAGAATTCAATGATATAAAACATACCAGAGGCATATTGTCTATGGCAAGATCCGCTGATCCAAACAGCGCGAATAGTCAATTCTTCATAATGCTTGGTGATGCTTCTTATCTTGATGGACAGTATACAGCATTTGGTAAGGTTATTAAAGGAATGGAGTTTATTGATATGATAAAAAAAGGTAACTCTGCCATGAATGGTACTGTGATAGATCCTGATGTCATTGTACGTATGACTGTTATAGAGCATCCTTAAATGGATGTGTATAATTAGTTAAGAGCAAATGCATGACAATAATTGGCGAAAAACTGAAGTGGAAGTGCTGAAAAAGACGTCCATAGGTGCTCACTATGTAGAACTTAAGAGACGTCTATTAATATCTGTTTCTGCTTGGATAGCAGGAATGATACTGAGCTTTTATTTTGCTGAGGATGTTTTTGCTTTTTTAACAAGACCATTGCTAGAGATCTTTGCTTCAGATGATAGTGGTTACAAACATAAACTGATATATACTCACCTAACTGAAGGTTTAATGACATATTTTAAACTTGCTATATTTTGTGGTATTATCATTGCGCATCCAATCATATTGTCACAGTTTTACTTCTTTTTGGCGCCAGGTCTATATAAACGAGAAAAAAAGGCATTGATTCCTTATATGATAGCAGCACCACTGTTGTTTTTCATTGGTGCTGCTGTTGTATATTACATGGTTATTCCTGCCGCTTGGAGATTTTTCTTAAGCTTTGAGAGAATAAACTATGAAAATATGCCGCCCATTGTGCTAGAAGCAAAGATTAGTGAATATCTTGATTTAATGATAGAAATGGTTATAGGATTTGGAGTAGCATTCCAGCTTCCAGTTGCTATCAGTCTTTTGGCGAGGGTAGGTTTTGTTACCAGCAAAGCACTAATTAGATTGAGAAAACATGCTGTGGTAGCAATTTTTATAGCCGCTGCAATATTGACACCGCCTGATGTATTGAGTCAGATTATTCTTGCGCTGCCACTCTTATTGTTGTACGAAGTCTCGATAATAATTTGCAAAATCATGGAAAAAAAGAAAACAAATGCATGACATAAAATTTATTAGAAAATATCCAGAAGTATTCGACGCTGCAATGAGAATACGTGGTTTTGATAATATGGCATCTAAGATTCTTGCTATAGATGAAGAAGTAAGGAAGAAAAAAACTGAACTTCAAGAGCTACAGACGCTGCAGAATGTTATATCAAATAGCATAGGAGAAATTAAGAGCAGTGGCGTCGTAAGTAACATAGTTTATGCAAAGATATCAGAACATGAGTTAATAAAGGAAGCTGAATCTATAAAGTTTAAATCTCAAGTAATTGAGTCTGAAGTTGCTGTAAATGAGTCTAAAATAAAGGAATTTTTGGTGAGTTTGCCGAACCTTCCAGATTCTGATGTTCCATTTGGTAAAGACGAGAATGACAATATACTCATTAGAGAATATGGAGCAGCAAAAATTTTTGACTTCAAACCAAAGCAGCACTTCGAACTTGGTGAAAATCTCGGGCAAATGGATTTTCAAGTTGCGGCAATGATGTCAGGCTCTAGATTTGTACTTCTAAAAAATGATATATCTCAAATGCAAAGAGCGCTCATCAATTTTATGATTGATATTCATACAGAGCACTTTGGGTATACAGAGATATCAGTGCCTTATCTTGTAAGCGATGCTGCTATGTTTAATACAGGACAGCTTCCAAAGATGGACGAAGAATCTTTTAAAACTACAGATGGCTATAGACTTATACCAACAGCTGAAGTTCCACTTACTAATATTGTTGCAAACTCAATATTGAGTGAAGAGAAATTGCCACTACGCTTTGTTGCGTACAGTCCTTGTTTTAGATCAGAGGCAGGAAGTGCAGGGCGTGATACTCGTGGGATGCTAAGGCAGCATCAATTTTCCAAAGTTGAACTTGTGAGTATCACACGTCCACAGGATTCAAAAGAAGAACATGAAAGAATGACTAGTGCTGCTGAGGAGATTTTAAATAAGCTTGAACTACCATATCGTGTGATGTTACTCTGTTCTCAGGATATGGGATTTGCCGCACAGAAGACATATGACATAGAGGTTTGGATGCCAGGACAGGACTGTTATAGAGAGATATCTAGTTGCTCAAATTGTGGCGATTTTCAAGCGATTCGTATGAAAGCAAGATATCACGAATATCACTCCGGAGAAAATCGTTTTGTGCATACATTGAATGGTTCTGGCCTTCCGATAGGTAGAACAACTATAGCAATAATGGAAAATTATCAAGATATGCACGGTAATATATCGATTCCCACAGTGTTACAGCCTTACATGCATAATAAGAAAGTTATAGAAATGGTAAGTTAACTAAAAAGATGGAAAATAAAGAATTAACTAAAATGCCAGAATCAAGTGGCTTTGAATACGTTGGTTTCAGCGCTAGGATGTTTGCAGCAACGATAGATCTATTTATCATAACATTATTGATTACTCCTATTGTAAATTTATTTTCATATGTATTTTATGAAGGAAAAACACCAGAAATTATGATATCAGACTTCTTTAGTGTTGAACGGCAAGGCGCATCTACTTGGGACTTTTTGATATATTTAATGGACAGTTTCAAAACAGGATTTATTGTAATACAGCTTATTACTTTTTTGCTCATTTCACTGATCTTGCTTTGGTTTTGGAAAAAATATAATGCCACAATCGGGAAGATGATAATGAGATGTAGGATTATTGATGACAAAACAGGTCAAGCTCCTTCTCAAAAGCAATATATGCTTAGGTTGCTTGGCTATGTTATATCGTGTATTCCACCATTCATAGGTTTCTTCATGATGAGTTTAAATAAAAAAAACAGAGGCCTGCACGATTATATTGCTAATACCTCGGTTGTTTATATTGAAAAATCAAATTCTGCTACAAAGCAAAGACGTAAGTTTTTTCTGTGGTAATTAAGAATTTGCTAAGTTCTTTGCTACATATTATAGCACTGCGCTCAAGTAAGTGCGCATGCTAGGGTTTTTTAGAGTACAAGTTAGTACGCGCCAAAAGTCCCATAACAAGCATGAAATAGCGCCCGGAGTGTCAAAATAGCGCTTTAAATCCGTAAGAAAATGTTATAATCCTTACGGATTTTGTGAAAGCAGTGTTTGTAGGGCGCATGAGTAATAGTATATCCAAAAATTAGCATAGGGTGGAATGGCATTGTTGCATAATGAGAATATTTCATTATTAGTACATATAAAATCCTAAAGCTTCTTACTTCAAGAAGTTTATCTGCCATTGAAATACCAGCTTTGTTAGTTTATTTAGCTGATCTATTTAGCGCGAGTTGCCAATTAAAAATTAAGCATCTAAGCTACTAATTGCAGGTAATGCAGATAAATAGATCTTTCATAAAATCATCAAAAAACAGTATGGTAAATTAAGTTGAGGTTTGCGTATTAAAGAATTGAACCAAAGCATACATATGTTATTACTTTTTTCCGAAAATCTTCGCTGTATGAGGATGGCATTTCTCCTTTGAGTGTAACACACATCTATATATGCGCAAACTTCAACTTAATTTACTATACATTGATGCAAAAACCTTTTCCACATGTTATTTTTGTTCATTTGCAAAACACTAAAACAACATATAGCTCCCTAAAAATCTATCATGCAGCAATCAATTAATTGGCAACTCGCGCTATTTGGCAGATAAACTCAAAGATATGCACTACGCATTATGCAACAATGCCGGCCGAATCCTTGGCTAATTTTTGGATATTGCACTTTTTCACAAAAATTTATTTGCTATGCAAATCTATTTTTGACGTATGGACCTTTTATTCGCATCTCAAAGCAAAGCCAATAGCTTTTGATCATAATCAATTTGCGTCATGAATAATTGGTGACAGCACAAGTTTAACCAGTGAATCTGCCATCGCATTATCGCTCTCTTCGTTATAACCACTAAACGTACCTCTGAATTGCTCTGCGGAAATCGTTGTATCATTACTCCACAATATTTCTCCGGTATCACTGTTAACTATTCCAACTCGAATACTTGCAGTGTCATAATTACTATATTCTCCCACTACTAATGTCATCAGTGAGCTCATTACCCTTGCAGAATTATTATATGCCGTATGAGAATAGTCACAGAAGACAAGCAAAGCTTTATTTTTGTTACCAAGCTTCAATAACGCTAATTGCGAGACTTCATATGGTATATTGATCTTACTTACAATATTATGAGCTTCTTCCTGTGGCATTATAACTTCTTTGTATAGCTCAATGATTGCTGGCTGATATAACTCTCGCAGTTCTAACATCTTAGGAGAAATCTTGCTTTTATATATTTCATATTGCGAAAGAGAAATTGCATCATACCCCATACTTTGTAGGTGTGACACAAGCTTATCTGTTACTAAGGTCTCAATATGCGCTTCATAATCATAGAGTCTTTTTGCTTGCCCAAAGTATCCTTTTTCATAAGCTATAGCTTCACTTGGTAAAACAATAAATTTGCTAGTTTCTAGATCTGATTTTTTAAAATTTGCACTTTGCCTAACAGTTGTATACTTTGTACAAGCCGACAACAACAGCAAAAAAAACATTGATACGAATATTTTTTGCATTTTTCTAATATTATAAATAATTTAGCATGTGTAAGTAAATCAATTTTCAAATAAGTAGCTATTAGGTTCTTAAACGATCCTCGCAAATAAATTTTTGTAGAAAATTAAATGTACAAAAATTAGCTTTGAGATCTACCCTATGCTAAATTTCGGATATATAATTTGTCCTTTACCTAGCAAATGCTACTTAACAATATCCATAAGGTTTTTGGCAATTTTGCCACTTTTTCTGCTGTGTTTATGTAAGCCATCATTGCTTGCAATCAAGATAAATCCTATGTTCCTTAGAGTTATGATCCAGGGGATTAGATAAACAGGTATTTTTTAGAAAATTCAAGATGCACTGTAAAGCTATATGAGCACAACATATATGATCCTACCTTCATAAGTGCACGCGCCCAGATTTTTAGAGTGCCAGTTAATTTCTGAATCAAATTTATATATATATTTATATATATTCACAAAGAAATTAACGAGGTAATACTTGAAAATCAGGCCAAAGGGAGTCTTGCGCAAGTGGCTTTGGTGAGTAGTGTATAACGCAGAGTAGATCTAAAAACGAGCGTTTTCACAATTAGATAGAAGTATGATATGATCACTTTTTTAAAAACTAAAGAGTGGTTTTATGGTTTGTTGTAAGGGATGTTGCTCTGATATCTTTGTAAAGAATGGCATTGTGAGGGGGTGTACAGCGTTATAAGTGCAGATCATGTTCTAAATTTTGTTGAGGGCGATCTGGGCAAGAAGCCTCAAACAGCTGTTAAGAAAGCATTATGCGTTATGCTATATAGTCTTGGTAATGGCTCTTTTTCTATGTTATGCAAGATATTAGGGCATTCGCCGTCCATAATTTATCGCTGGGTAGTAGAGGCGATGGGCAAGACTCAGGAGCCAGTTGTCTCTTCGGATATTATGGAGATGGAATTCGACGAGATGTGGCATTTTATTGGTTCAAAAAAAACAAGCTTTGGATCATTAAGGCAGTTGATCGTAGTACAAGGAGAACCGTTGCCTGGGTTACAGGCAATCGTGATACTGCAACATTCCAAAAGCTCTACAAAAAGTGAGTCATCTGAAAGAATGTCATTTTTATACGGATGATTGGGATGCTTTTTCTAAAATTTTACCCAAAGAGCGTCACACAATTGGAAAGTCTGGCACAGTATGTATCGAGAGAGATAATAGCAACACGCGACATCATTTATGCCGAATGACACGGCGCACTAAAATCGTTTCTAAAAAAGAGTCAATGGTATACGGATCCATCAAGCTTTGGTGCGCTCTTACTATTACACAAATATTCAAACAATATCAAGAACAGCTCTTATCTATCTTTATGTGAAAACTCTCCTAAAAACTAGCTTTTAGATCTGCCATGTGCTAATTTTTGGATATATAATTTGTCCAATACATAGCAAACACTACTTAACAACATACATAAGGTGGCAATTTTGCCACTTTTTCTGCTGGATTTATGTACGCCATAATTGTTTGCAACAAGATACATCTTATGTTCCTTAGAGTTATGATGCAGGAGACTAGATAACCTATAACTCACTAAAATCTACCACACAGAAATCATCTAATCGACAACTGGGGTTATTAAACACCATAAAATTAGCGAGCTATAACACGTGCACGCTTAGAAGAGACAATTACATAAACTTTTTGTCCTTGCTCAAGCGAAGCATCTTTACTCTGCACCACAGTAATAATACCACTGGTTCTGACAGCTGCAATCGCTTCTCGCATTTGCGCGCTACCCTGATAATAATCATCCTTCAGCTTCGAAGTATCTACTTTGACTATATATTCTATCCCTTCTGCAGTTCCCATTCCAGATTCAATAAATGCACCTGTAGTCCCGCCAATCAATGCGCCTGCTAGGATAGATGTAGTATTTCCACCAAGAGCGCTTCCAGCGACACCACCAGCAAGTGCACCACCAGCAATACCTGTGTTATTACCTGATAACTTATCATGTTCTTTTATAACAACTGGCTTTGCAGACAAAACAACACCTTCAAATGTTAAGCTCAATGTAGCGTCACTTGTATATGTTCTACTTGCAAGATCTCTTGAACATCCTGATAAAAGCATAAGAGCAAAAATCAGCTGTAAAATTATTATATTATGTAATTTCATATGTATTTATGTGCTATGAATATAAAAAACTGTAACTACTACTATATAATAACAATTCAAAGTCTCATGTCAACTACTTATAAACAAAACTCTATTTTTTTAGTATTTACATTTTGAAGAAACATTATACTAATTGTTAATTTAGATAATATGCTATAATTTCATATATAATTCATAATATATTGAATTAAAAGCATAATATAAATCTTATGCTTCTTCAAATATTGGCATTGCAAACTAAGTATAGCTTGCAGTAATTCCTTGTTAAAAAGCATTATGATGGAGTTATAGATCATATCCATAGCTTTGCTGTGACGCTTAGTTTATGATTAAATCTGGCTAAGTAATGCCTTATCAACGAGTTGAATGATTCAACCAAGGATGTTTCAGATTTGGTAAAGCAATGCCTCCTGGCAATCCTCCTATATTTTCCATATGCGTCATAGAGGTCGCTGCATGATATTTCTATCTCGCAATTTGTTTCTAGACGCCACGGCCATAGGAAGATAGGAGCCAAATTCTCTGGAAGTGCTCACTATCAACAACTTTATTTCTGTCCCTATCAACAGAAAGCCAAATGTAGATTTTGTTAGTTTTTTTGGTGATCACTAAAAAGCTCATCAAGCTCAATAATTGAGATTTGCTTAACATATTACAGTATAGATACTTCATTTAGTGTTTGTTTGAGAATCTGCAAAAACCTTCTGATCCAAGCGGATTCGATACCTTCTCCAGCCTCTCGATTGTCTAATTCCAACTCCTTCAAGATACATGCTGATAACCCCTTCATCTTTTTTTCAATAGACCTCTTGCATAACCTGTTCCAAACTGTGATTTGATTGTCACTAAAACATAAAAACACTCACGTGGATCATTGTTTGGTGACGTTTTGCAAAAATCTACTCTATAAGAATTTCTACCTCAGAATGAGGTTATGCAAGAGGTCTAATGCTGTACTTCAATCTCATGTCTCCAGATTTATAACTCTTTTCACTTATACCTTCTGCCTCCCACGAACATAACCATTCTTCGTACCTTTTAGGCAACCACAATGCTTGCAATTTAACATAAATCATACCTTAAGATTTCACTTCAGATAGCATACAAATCAATCCATATAAAATCAAAAGCTATCATTAGTTTGCAATGCCTGAATTCCCAAATCTAAAGTGAGAGCTTGTAATATATAATCTCTTCAATTTCCTTTACTACATCTAATATGTCTGTTTGACTGCTGACGGTATTTTCTAAATAAAGGTTCGTTTTCATTTAACCATTCTTTAACTTTATTTCGCTCTCTATTCTATGTATAGACCAGTACTTTAGCTTGGCTTTCTATCTAGCTTAGCGCGTCATCGTTGCCAATGATGCACCGAAATAGTGATAACATAGGTTCGAATATAACATAATAATATGTATATCTATGATAAATATACGAAGTATAATAGGCACTGCGCTTAAGTAAGTGCAAGCGCATGAATTTGAAGGGCATGATTTTTTAGAGTCCCAGTTAATTTCTGAGTAAAATATTATACATATTTGCGAAGAATTTAACGAAGTAATACTTGAAAATCAGGCCGAAAAGGTCTGCGAAAGTGACTTTACCGGTAGTGTCAAGTACATTATCTTCAGGATATGCTATTATTCTCTTACTAGGTACATACAGTTATGTTGACAATTTTTGCAAGCCATTTGCATAAAAAATATTGAAGAATTGAGAAATAATGAAAGGAAAACTATATTCTCAGAGCCAGAAAATTCTTGATGCTCTTGTATAGGTGGCATTGCTAACCAAGAATAGATTTTGCTTTTAAATTCGCGTATATGTATACTGCCTTGATAGTAAGTTATATTGGAAGCATTATATATGTTAAGTTGTAAGCATTGTGGCAGCATAGGAAGCACAAAGAATGGCTATATTAAAGGTCGTCAGAGGTATAAGTGCCTAGAGTGTAAAAAGAGCTATAAGTCTGGAGATATGAGAGTAAAGTACAGCCTTAATAAAAAGATGAAGGTTGTTAGTATGTATCTGGAGGGAGTTGGAATTAGATCAATCGAGAGATTAGAAAAGGTCTCGAGTTCACTTATAATAAAGTGGATTAGAAAATTCTCAAAGCTTCTAAAACAAAGGCTGAATGATGTTACGATACCTGAGGATGCCAAGCAAATCTCAATTATTGAGCTGGATGAGCTTTTTAGTTATTGCCAAAAAAAACTAACAAAGTCTACATTTGGCTTGCTGTTGATAGGGACAGAAATAAAGTTGTTGATTTTGAAGTGAGCATTGTCAGGGATTTTGCATCCTATCTTCCGATTGCCATGCGATTACAAAGTAGCTACGAGATAGAGATATCATGCAGTGACCATTACGACGTTTATGAAAAATTTAGGATTGCTAAAAAACACTATTCTACTAAGGCAGAAACGTCTTTAGTGGAATCATTCAACTCATTAATACGGCACTATTTAGCCAGGTTTCATCGTAAAACCAAACGTTACAGTAAGGCCATAGATATGATCTATAACTCTATCCTAATGCTTTTTAATAAAGACTTGCTGATATCTATCTTTAGTTAGCAATGCCGTATAGGTAGTACAAATTTTGTTCTTCAACTACTCTTATTTATGATAAAGCAAAAATTGCAAACATAGTTATAAGCTGTTATACCTAGTCTATTAGTGGTTTGTTCCGCCTGTTGTGCAGAGTATAAGAATTATTAATATCTTTGGTTGTGTCTAATATTTTTCAAAAAATTGCTTGTGAAGTTGAGTTGATCTCAAATACAAGGGTAGAAGGCAGGGTAAGCGCTGTAAGTGGTATCTTGATCGAAGCTGAAGGTATAGAGAAAATGGTTAGTATAGGGTCGAGATGTTCGATTAAGAGTAGGTTTGATGCTCCCATTTTTGCAGAAGTAATTGGAATTAGGGGGCAAACAACACTGCTAATGCCATTTCAGCAGACAGCAGGAGTGGGTTCTGGTGCAAAAGTTGAGGTTCTAGCGACTGACCAGTCTGTGTATCCGCATCAAGATTGGCTTGGTCGTGTGATAAATGCGTTTGGAGAGCCAATAGATGGGAAAGGTCCACTTCCAAAAGGAACTGTAGCGTATCATTTGCATGCGAATCCTATACAAGCACATATGAGAAAGCGTATAGGTCCAAAGATTAACATGGGTGTTAGAGCTATTAATACGTTTTTAAGCTGTTGTCTTGGGCAAAGGATGGGTATTTTCTCAGGCTCTGGTGTCGGAAAATCTATGATGATAGCTATGATGACGAAGTTTGCTAGTACAGATATCAAAGTTATTGGTCTTATCGGCGAACGTGGACGTGAGGTGCAAGAATTTATTGAGGATTATCTCGGTCCGGATGGGCTTGCTAAAGCTATTGTAGTAGTTGCAACTTCAGATGAATCTGCGCTCACTAGAAAGCAAGCTGCGTACCTTACTATGACTCTTTGTGAATACTATCGCGATATAGGTCTTGAAGTGCTGTGTCTGATGGATAGCGTCACGCGTTTTGCAACAGCACAGCGAGAGATAGGCCTTGCAGCTGGTGAGCCACCAACTACTAAAGGTTATACACCTAGTGTCTTCAGTGAATTGCCAAAATTGCTTGAGCGAGCAGGTCCAGGAAGTATTGACACTGCTTCGATCACTGCACTTTTTAGTGTGCTGGTTGAAGGAGATGACCAAAATGAACCTATAGCTGATGCAGTGCGTGGGATTTTAGATGGTCATATAATACTAGATCGTGATATTGCAGCGCGTGGTATATATCCTGCTATAGACGTGCTGCGTAGTATTTCAAGGACTATGCCAAGATGTAATAACAGTTATGAAAATGCCTTGGTGACTAAAGCGCGAAGTTTGTTATCACTTTACAATGATATGGCAGATATGATTAGGATAGGTGTTTACAAAAAAGGTTCGGATAAGGCATTGGATGAGGCTATACAATGTAACGATGCGCTAAATAAATTTATATCGCAAGCATACAATGAGCCTGAAACGATAGATTCTTCATATAAGAAACTTACTGAAGCTATAAATTTTAAAATGCCTTTAAAATCATGAGTTTTGTCATGTGTAAGTAGTCTGTCCGTCAAAAATTAAATGTACAAAAATTAGTCTAAAACTAAGGTTCTGGAATTTGTTGTAATACGAGGGAATCTTATATTCTCTATTGGCATAAATTTTTGGCAGATAGTCTATCTGGCTAATCACCTGAATTTAAACATATAAAAATCAAATGCCACAAAGTGGTAATAGAGGATGCATGCTTAAAACACAGCATTTTGCACGCCTTACAGACATTTTTCCCATTCTGCCATAAAAATCACAATAGATTGACGCAGATATCATCAGCTGAGTAACAAAACATACAATATGAAGTTGTGCCAAGGAATTTCAAAAGCTAAAATGCATACTTTTGGCGGATGGACTCTCTAGGCTTTCTGAAGTTAAGAATTTTTCTTGGTGTATTATTGAGTGTTTTGCGTGCGAAATGCAGTATTTTTTAGTGTAGATCCAAGTTTCCTTGCATATTTTGCGATAGATTTTTTCTGGTATATCTTGGTATTCATCTTAATTAACGCTATCAGTAAGCAAAATAATAAAATGCCAAGAAACATGCTAAATATAGGACATAGCATACTTGCATGAATACTAGGTCCAGACGCTCTAATGATACTGCTTGGCTGATGCAGTGTGCTCCATAGATTCACAGAAAATTTGATAATTGGTATGTTAACAGCGCCTATGATAGCAAATATTGCACCTATGCTTGCTGATCTTGCTTCATCGTTAAAAAAATCTCTAATCGCGAAGTATCCAGCTAATATGAAAAATAGTATTAGCATGGATGTAAGCCTTGCATCCCAAACCCACCATGTGCCCCATGCAGGTTTTCCCCATATCGCTCCAGTTAAAATTGCAATACTTGTCATACAAATGCACACATACGCAATAGAGGTCGCAGCCATATCAAATAAAGGTGAGTCTTTTATCAAATATAGTAAAGAAAAAACAGAAAATATAAAGTAGAGGAATAACGAGAGCCAAGCGCTTGGTACATGTATATACATTATTTTTACTAAACTGCCTTGCAGCTCATCATCTGGTACAAGATTAAATATATAGTATAGAGATATAGAAAGTAACAAAACACTCATAAAAAGAAGCGCTATAGATAAAAATAGAAAATTTTTTGGATAAAAAATCTTACTGATTATATTCATCAAATGGCGCCTCTATATCAATTAGGATTTATGTCTACTTTCATAAATTCTAATACTATCTTTTGCTTCTTTATTACCACCTATAAAGACTTTAATTTGTACTAAAACTCTACTTACATCTACCCCGACGGAAGCTAAATGCTTTTTAATTGCAACAGCATTATCTAGTGCTTTCTTAAATTTCTCAGCACTGACTTCTTCATCAGCAGCATTAGCGAAAGCAAATATTTTTATATGTAGATTCTTATCTTTTAACATCAGCTTTTCAAGATCTTTCAACTCTGAGTTAACATCTATTGCTTGATTATCACTGTACTGAAACACATAGGATGCTTTATCTTTATAGTTATGTTTATCGCAGCACCCCGAAAGTTTAGCAGCATTAGAGATGTTTGACAGCATTAGAAACGAAATGATAACTGATATAAAATAGACAGAAAATTTCCTTATTTTGTTTATCATAATAGTTTATACCATAATATATAGATAGACACATACACGGGTATTGTACACATATTTGCACAATTATCAATAAAATATACAATTTCTTTTGCTAATATACACCTACAATTGATACGCTCAAAAAAGTTTAGAGCGCTTATCATAATCACTTGCGCCAATGCTAATATTTGAATGCTAATCCTTATTATTGATCGCTATAAGCTATAAATTATAATAAAGACAATATGATATGTCAAAATCGCATATATACTTTAGCTTGATTTGTAAAAATTAAGCTCTCAGGCAATTGTAAATCTGTATATGACAAGTAGAGATGCTTTTTGTATTTATTTAACGTGAATTGCCAATTATTTTGTAGTCCATCCGCAAAAAATTTATTTGCGTAGCAAATCAATTTTTGTGGAGAAGTGAAATGTGCAAAAATTAACTCAGGATTCGGCTATATGCTAATTTTCTGATATATAATTTGCCATATACCTAGCAAATATTACTTAACAAAATCCATAAGGTTTTTGGCAATTTTACCACTTTTCCTGCTGGACTTTCTATGCATCATAATTACTTGCAGGCCAACATAAATCCTCTAGCTTATTAGAATTATGACGCAGGCGACTAGTTAGGCACTGCTTACCAAAGTCACCTGCGCAGACCTTTTTGACTTGAGTTTTAAAGTATTACTTCGTTAATTTCTTCGCAAATATATATAATATTTAATTCAGAAATGAACTGGTACTCTAAAAAAATCATGCTCTTCAAATCCTCGCACCATCCACTTACTTAAGTATAGTGCCTATTTATTCTATAGCGTTGGTGGTTCGCATACAACTACTGAATTATGAGTTCAGTATCATCATTCCTGTAATGTGTACTTGTGGTTCTTTGCGATATTTGTAGCAATGTTTTTTTAGAGCGAATAAACGAATGTAAAGATGCTGTTAGCATAAAAAATAAAACTAAAACCCATACAGCATAAGCAAGGTATACATATAACATTAGTAGACTTTTATCATTATATAGCTGTTTCACTTTAATAATTCAATAATGAAAGGTAGTATAAACTATGCCCAAGCGCAACCTAAAAATCTTTGAGATAAAATTTTTGAGTGGTTAAGTGATTATATTTGCTAATCTATATGTCATTTCAGTGTACAATAACATAGTTAGCAGTCTCTTGTTGTGTTGCAATCAAAGAAATTGTGAACCAATTCTCACACAAGCACTTTGTTCTCAGTGGTCATTGGGGAAAAATCTGACATATACTTTTAGATCCCGCCAAAAATTTATTTGCGTAGCAAATAAATTTTTGTGGAAAAGTGAAATGTGCAAGAATTGCACAGGACTTAGCACTGCGCTAATTTTGGGATATATTAATTGACCCTATGCTGCAAATGCTACTTGCACAAAATCCGTAAAGTTTTTGCGTTTATTATAACATTTTCTTACGGACTTAAAGCGCTATTTTGACACTCAGGGGGCCTATTTCATGCCTATTCTGAGACTTTTGGCGCGCGCATTAGTTATTAATCTAAAACTCGGGTTATATAAAAATATCAACCCTTCATTTATCAGAATTTATCAGAGTGTCACTCTACTTGAGTTTTTTTGTATCCACTGCCTTGTCATATGCTACAATCTTCCCATATCCATACACTTGATAAATAATTCCATTATTAACAATGATAGGTATGCTGATTCCATCTTGAGTGGATAGTGCCGCTGCAACATTCTGTGACATTTCTCCATTAACCGAGTCAAATGCAAATGTTTTGCCAGCAGAGTGTGTAATTATTATTTCTCCATTTATCATGGTTGGAGCTAACCAATCAAAATCCTTACTATCCCTGGGTTTATATACTTTCTTTAAGTTTTGCATCCACTTTATCTTGCCGTCTTGTTTAAAGATAGCAATCAATACATCGTTTTGATCTAGTACATACAAAAAATCTCCACATACATAGATCTGGCGTTTCACTGAAATTCTCTTATCCCAGAGTAGCTTTTTAGATGCAAGATCAAAGCATCCAAGCATTCCTTCGCCTGTACTAAAGAATAATAAATCTCCTTCCAATACCATATTGGTTTGTATTGCTTGAAGGTTTTGACCAGCATGCATAAGTGAGGTGAAAATACTAATAGTAGTAGGAATCACAAAAACTTCGTTGCCGTCACGCAGGTCTATTGCAGAAATTCCTTCGTTTGTTTTTTGAATCAACGCATAGCCATTATATATCAAGGGGCGAACAACTCCAATGACTGATATTTTATCATCAAAAGACGAGTAAAGCCAAATTACCTCGCCACTACCTTTATCAAGAGCATATAATCCATTATCAACAGTTTGTATAAGCACTCTCTGTCCATCCAGCACAGGAGTTGCTCTGGTTGGACTAATCAAATCAACAGACCATATGACATTCCCGTTTTCAATATTGACAGCTTTCACAGCGTTCGAACCAAGTGTGACGTAAAGTATCCCACCATGTTCTGTAATGCCACCATTAAAAAAATCTGGAGAAGGAAACAGTATACCTTTGCTACGTTTTTTTAGGATAAGTTTAGTAGACCATAGCATTTTCTGGCTTTTTAAATCAAAAGCCTGTAGAACGCCATGCGCATCCATAAAGATTAGTTTGTTTTCGACAAATAGCGGTGGGTTTACAACATGTAAGTTTTTACTTCCATTAAATTGAAACGTGTGTTTTATATCATTGGCAGAAAGATCTAAAGTGCAATTGCAAGGAGACTTTGTGTAGCTAAAAGTTTGTTTAGATAGGAGCGGGTCTGGTGCATAGTTTACGAGGCTACTATCAACTGGTATCTTTTCTCCATCAATTTTTAATTTTTTTGGACCTAATACTTCGCATCCAGTTAGCAGAGAAAGGAAACAAGAAAATAACAATAAACAACATGATAACTTTGAACAATATCTCATAAAACTCAACACTTTCAACTTAATATAATACGTTATATAGCATATAGATCTGGAGTAACAGTAACAATAAGAATATGCAAAAAATTATAAGAACAAATCAATTTTTTGTATACCTTGGATCTTAAATAGAGCAATAACCTTGCTTTTAAATGTTTTGTATATTGAGATTACAATATACAAGCAGTATATAAGGATAGTTTAGCAACTTTTGTATTATCTTAAGCTCTATTTTCCAAAAAATTGCTAAAAACATCTTAATAAGTTTTGAGCTGTATTATGATATCTTAAAAACAAAAGTCATTTTAGCAAGGCAACTTTATAAAATGTGTTTCTGAATTTTACATAATCTGCCCGTCAAAAATCGATTTGCTGCGCAAATAAATTTTTACGGAAAGCTCAATGTACAAAAATTAGCCTAAAGAAGTGGCTCTGCGCTAATTTTCAGATATATAATTTACAAATACTACTTAACAAAATCCATAAGGTTTTTGGCAATTTTGCCACTTTTTCTGCTGGACTTTCGGTGTATCATAATTACTTGCAGGCCAAGATAAATCCTCTAGCTTCTTAGAGTTATGACACAGGCAACTACATAGCAACATAATTTAATAAGTAAAAAATTTTAAGATGCTAATTAAGCATTACTCGTCATATTTTTCAAAATTAGTGTCACCAAAATTCTTCTTAGGAAACTTATGAAGGCAGTGCCTAGCTCTTTTTGAAGTCTAATAAATACCAGTTCTTCATTTACCTGCGGTATATGCAAAGATACTAAAGAAAACTTCAAACAAAAATATACAAAATACGCATTGTTAAACGCCCATAATCTCAGCAGATTTTTGTTTTATTGCTTCATCAATATGCTTAATATAGCGGTCTGTAATTTTTTGTACTAAATCACTTTGACTTTTTAACTCATCTTCTGATATCTCCTTATCTTTTTCACTTTTCTTCAACACGTCAAGTGTATCACGTCTTATATTGCGTATAGCTACCTTAGCATTTTCACCATATTCAGCCGCTTTTTTCGTTAACTCACGTCTGCGTTCCTCTGTTAAATCTGGCACAGGGACTCTGATTAACTGCCCATCTGATGTAGGATTTAAACCAAGACCAGAGGACATTATAGCTTTTTCAATATTTTTCACTTGTGATTTATCCCAAACTTGTACTGTTATAAGCCTAGATTCAGGCACTGAGATAGTGCTAAGCTGATTGATTGGCATAAAATCACCATATACTTCAACTTTAATTGGATCTAAAAGTGAAGCAGAAGCACGACCAGTACGCAAGCCGTTTAGTACATGCTTAAGGTTTGAAACTGCTCCTTCCATACGTTTTTCAATTTCTGCAACAATAAAATTATCATTCTCCATCCATTAATACCCGTGAATAATTGAATATTTACCAGTCTGATCTAAAACCTTAACTATTTCACCAGGAGAGTGAATATCGAACACAAGAATTGGCATTTTATTGTCCATAGCGAGAGTTATAGCAGTAGTGTCCATAACGCCAAGGTCATTCAGTATAACATCTTTATATGTTAGAGTTTGATGTTTCACAGCATTTTTATCTAATTTTGGGTCTGCTGAATAAACACCATCAACATTTGTTCCTTTTAATATAGCATCGCAATTCATCTCTGTTGCTCGAAGTACTGCTGCTGTGTCAGTTGTGAAAAACGGGTTTCCGGTTCCAGCTGCAAATATAACAACTCTGTTTTTCTCCATATGTCTGATAGCTCGACGTCTTATATATGGTTCTGCGACTGTCATCATAGGAATCGCTGATTGCACTCTAGTAAAAACACCAAGATTTTCCAGTTTACTTTGGAGTGCTATAGCATTAATGACAGTTGCAAGCATGCCCATATAATCAGCACTTGCACGCTCTATCCCAATTGCAGCAGCAGTTGCGCCTCTGCAGATATTACCTCCTCCTATTACTACACAAATTTGATAGCCAAGCGATTGCACTTTCTTTACATCTTCACAAATTTGGGAAATAATATCGATATCATGCACATAACGTTGTTCGTTCATTAGCGCTTCGCCTGATATCTTAATTAATATTCTGTTATACTTTCTCTCCATGAGCTGATCATCATAAAATTCTTTTTCAGAGAAGTATTAAATTATACTTCGTTATTTTTCAACTAGATTTATTCTATGCAACGGCGCTTTTTAGTATGTAGCATGTTTGTAATTCAAATTTTTTAAGTTCAATTTTAAAAAGTTTTAGCTGTAACTCTACATGTAAAGTCATTGTATAGGTTTTTTTACTTAATTTTTCCATATTACTTTGTTAATTTCGGTGCAAATATGTGAAAATACCAGGCGCAGAAATTAACTTATAATCTATAATAAATAAGTTTGTTGTATAGCAATTATATTAAATAATGTTTGTTATTTTATCTCTGAAATCTTGCTACTCTATTTCTAATAGAATCAAAACTTACATCATTTAGTAATGCACCATTTTCAAAGACAACCTTTAACATATTCTCTCTTGTTCCTAAATCTTCTAGTTTTATGGTTTCTACCGTTCCATCTTGATTTGTAACTAGCGCAAATCTTCCAGCTTTAGAACGTTTGTCAGGATCAAATTTAGGGTTTTTATACATATCATGCCAGATTCCAGAATTATATATAGCAGAAGCTTTCATTGCAAAACTCATAGTATCTCTATCAACTTTTTGAAGTAAAGCTGAGCCCATACCGAATGCAACATTCTCTGCGCTTTGTTGCATGGACTTCATGGCAATTAGTATATTCTCTATAGAACCAATAGAAATTCCGTCTCCTTGGATTACTCTAATATAACTAGGCAATACTTTATATCCTTTACTATTTATTGTATAGCAAAACTTTGACATCAGTATTTCTATTGCCTCTGGTACACCTTGTACTGGGTTTCCGCTATCTAGACGAATTATAACTTTCCCACCAAAATCTTCTATTTCTTGCTTTAATTGTTCGCCCCATAATTTATCTAGCGCTTCCAAAATGTTATATGAATCTGAGACAATAGCAATTACATTGTCTTTGGAGAATTGATTTAACATATTTCTATATGCCTCTAACTCGTCTTCCACTCCCCACGCTGTTATAGTAGAATGATCTGCCGCTGGAATAGAATATCCTGCCATTTCTGCGTCATAGTACCTGCGAGCAGCGACAAGGCCTGCAATAGTATCAGAACCACGAAAATTCACTAGATGTGCCATGCCACCTAGCGCTGCGCTATCAAGCGAAGTTGCGCTTCTTGCTCCAAAATCATGCAGCTTGAAATCAATATCTTCAGTATTTTCTGATATTTCCACTAAAAACTTTTTTATAATGCTTTTACAGTGAAAGGAGAGAGTTGCAACTGTAGTAGGATATCAAACACCTCTTAACAGAGCAGTTTCTACATAACAAGTAAGCCATAGACATTTTGGATCTGTGTTTACAACTTGTAATAATACATTATTAACTGGCAATACTTCGCCTTCAGCGACGGCTTCAATTTTAAGTGGCAAAAATCCACCGTGTTTATTATATATATGTAACCATCCTTGTTTGTTAAACGGCAAGCCATGTAGCTTGAAAAAATCTTCAGCTTCTTCTATATCTTTCATAGAAACGGGCTTGGTTAGATATTCTTTTAAGAAAGCCTGCAAGCCAAAAAACATTAGCTTTTTAAATGCTCCGCCTCTTGCTTCTATATATGCAGAGATATATTCTGCATTTTTAGGATATTGAAGATAATGAGAAGCTTTATAAGAATCTATGTTAAGTATAAGGTTAGCTGGCATCATAGCGGCAAATTCGAATGTTTCTTACGATATTTTTGAACCTTCTTGTTTTCAAGCAACATTAGAGCCTTACAGATTCGCCAGCGTGTATTGTAAGGTCTTATTATATCATCTATATATCCTCTAGATGCTGCCAGGAAAGGCGAAGCAAATTTTTTCTGATATTCAATAGCTAATGCTTCTTTCTGCTTTTCAGAGATTTTATCTCCTCGATATAATATAGCAGTTGCTCCCTTAGCGCCCATTACCGCTATTTCTGTATTTCCCCAAGCGTAGTTAATATCACCACCAAGGTGTTTGGAACCCATTACAATATAAGCGCCACCATAAGCTTTCCTTATCACAATGGTTACTTTTGGTACAGTGGCTTCAGCATACGCATACAGCAATTTAGCACCGTGCTTTATTATTCCTCCGTGTTCTTGAGTGAGGCCTGGCATAAATCCAGGAACATCCACTAGAGTAACAATTGGTATATCAAATGCATCACAAAAACGTATAAACCTTGCTGCTTTTACAGAAGCATCTATGTCAAGACAGCCCGCAAGATTAAGCGGCTGGTTTGCAACAATGCCTGCTGTTCTACCGTCAAATCTTCCAAAGCCTACGATAATATTTTTTGCAAAATCTGGCTTGATCTCAAAGAAATCTCCTTCATCTACAATCTTCTCTATCAGATGTCTCATGTCATAAGGCATGCTTGGGTTATCAGGCACTAGCGTATCTAGAGACATTTCAATTCTGTCTATAGGATCAAGAGTATGACGCACAACAGAAGAGGATGTACTGGAAAGCGGCAGAAAATCGACAAGTCTTCTAACTTGCTGCAAACATTCTATGTCATTCTCAAATACAGCGTCACATACACCATTTTTAGTGCTGTGTACCCTGGATCCACCCAACTTGTCGTGGGAGATTTCTTCATGTGTTACAGTCTTTACCACATCAGGTCCCGTCACATACATATAAGATGTTCCTTCGACCATGAAAGTAAAATCTGTTAGGGCAGGGGAATATACAGCACCGCCAGCACAGGGGCCCATGATTACTGATATTTGTGGAACCATTCCAGATGCATCAACATTGTTCTGAAAGATCATTCCATAGCCAGCAAGCGCATCAACACCTTCCTGTATTCTTGCTCCACCGGAATCATTGATTCCTATAATAGGAGCGCCAACTTGCATTGCAATTTCTTGAATTTGAGCTATTTTTCTTGCATGTACTTCGCCCAGTGAGCCTCCCATAACTGTGAAATCTTGGCTATAAACGAATA
The DNA here is from genome assembly GCF_964020185.1 of Candidatus Lariskella endosymbiont of Hedychridium roseum. Classification (NCBI taxonomy): domain Bacteria; kingdom Pseudomonadati; phylum Pseudomonadota; class Alphaproteobacteria; order Rickettsiales; family Candidatus Midichloriaceae; genus Candidatus Lariskella; species Candidatus Lariskella endosymbiont of Hedychridium roseum. The sequence goes on from NZ_OZ026538.1 coordinate 613,841, forward strand.
CAGGCCTCCCATTTATGGTCCCTTGACCTACTATAACACCATCCCCAAGGATTACATTTTCTTCCATTCCAAAGTTATGGCATCTATGTTCTGCAAAGCTACCAAATTCTTCAAATGAGTCTGGATCTAATAGTACCTCAAGTCGTTCTCTTGCGGTAAGCTTACCGCTTTCGTGTTGCTTATCAATCCTATGCTGTCCGCCGCCAAGCCTGCCTATCTTACGCTTTTGCTCTAACAGCTGGTTATTATTTAAAATTTTCTGTTCCATCTTTTCAGCTATGGTGTTGCCTAGGTAAACAAATACTAAATAAGAAATTTGTTGGTGAAGAGGTGTACTCGTCATACTTTATTTATCAGAGATATATGCAAATCCTACCTGTTTTTCTAAAATAGCATTTATAAAAATAGAACGCATACAACGAGTCTTGTAGAATATCAACTAACGATTTGCAAGAGTTTTATATTGAGGAGTGTAATTTAAACGCATTGCTTCCAGTATTTCTGCTTCTTCTTTATCAGATGATTGAATGCCGAGTATAGGAGCTATCAGCTTTATGATTTCACTTGCTGCTGGTGCTGCAACTGCTCCGCCAGTAGCACGCCATGAATTATAAGCGCATGGTTTTGGAGCATCAACCATGACAAGTACCATATATTCAGGTTTATGTATTGGAAATGCTCCAGTAAATAGCGCTATATTCAGCTTTTTGTTATATCTGCCGCCACTATTTTTTTCAGCAGTGCCTGTTTTTCCACCAACTGAGTAGCCTTTAACATATGCATTTTTAGCGGACCCATGCTCTACAGATAGTTTTAGAATCTTTCTCATTAATTCTGATGTTTCAGCTTTTATCACTCTTTTGCTGATGATTTTAGTATTCTCAGCATGCTTAATTACAGTAGGCTGATATAAAATGCCGTTATTTACAATCGCAGATATTGCTTGCATTAAATGTATTGGTGTTACAGCAATACCATGTCCATAGCTAATAGTTGTAGCGCTAACTTCTCCCCACTTGTTATCTCTTGGATATATTGGTTTCCCTATTTCTGGAACATCAAAGTTAATTTCAGACGTCAAGCCAAGATTTTGTATATATTGTTTATGTTGCTTAATGCCAATAAGTTTAGCTATCTGCGCGACGCCAAGGTTTGACGAATACATTATAATTTCTGGAACTGAAAGCGTGCCTCCTTTCCCTCTATAATCATTAATTTGAAATTTGCCAATTTTTATTGGATGTGATACATCAAATGCGTCATTTACTGATATTTTTCCTGTATCAAGACCCATAGCAACAGTAAAAAGCTTAAACGGAGATCCCATTTCATAAACACCGAGAGTTGCTTGATTAAATAGGTGATCACGTTTTACACTGGATAATTTATGAGGATTAAAATCTGGGAGACTGACTATGCCAACTATTTCGCCGTTGTTAACATTCATAACAGCTGCGACTCCACCATCTGCAGAATTTGCTGATATTGTATCTTTCAATACTTTATACAGTGCATGTTGCACTCTAGCGTCTAGTGAAAGCTGCATAGGCTCTTTTTTCTCTGTAATTAATCTCTCTTGATAAGATTTTTCTATTCCAGCTATGCCAATTCCATCAACATCTACATATCCAAGTATATGAGAAAATAAATTTTCATATGTATAAACACGCCTGCTATCCTTGCTCAAATATATCCCAGGGATTCCAAGGTTATGCACTTTTTGTTGTTCAGAGGGGGTTAGATGTCGCTTTAACCATATAAATTCTTTGCCACTATTAAATTTATTATATAAATCACGATAATTTAAGCCTATATCAAGACTTGCTATTTGCTTTGCTGCTTTATTTGCATCTATTAGTTGTTTTGGGTGAGCGTGTAATGAAGCAGTTGATATATTTGAAGCAAGTATCTCGCCATTTCTATCCAAAATATCTGCTCTAGAAGTGGTGAAGTCTGCATATGTTTTATTATATATACTATCTACTTCCTCTATGTTCATGAAAGTCAGATCCATCATACGTAGCACTATAACTAAGAAGGCAAATGTGAAGATTGCAAAGATACAATATAACCTTGGAATACTAACATCTAGTTTCTTTTCTGTTTCATAATCCTGTAATAAGTTTTTTTGTTGTAGAATGCTGTGTGCAGCGCGTTCTACAGAATTTAGGTTTGTACTATCTCCTTCATCGAAATTTTTGACTAATCGACTTTTTATAATATTTTTGCAGCGCTGATATATTACAAAAATCATAATTTATTGTTTACTTTAATGATCTTATTTGTTCTGGAGAAATCAACTTTAGCTTTAAATGCTTATCAACTAAAGCTTGGATTGATCTAGGTTTAGACAAGTAAGCAAGCTCTGCTTTTAGCATGTGAATAGCTTCATGTTTTTGTTGAATACCAGATTCTATTAATTGAAGGCGAGTTGCTAATTTCTGAACCTCATACTTCACTATAAATAGCGTCATTATGCATAAAATGATTAATAACACGCAAATTGCTGAATAATATCTAATAATCATCATATAATCCTCGAGATAGCTCTTAGTTTTGCGGATCTGGATCTGGGATTTCTTATTATTTCCTCAAACGAAGGAATAAGAGGCTTTTTATACATGTTAATAAAACATTCAGCTCCAGATTCTTCTAAACTATTCGTTTTATATTTGTTGATTTTTATTTTTTTTCTGCAGATTGTATTAAAATAATTCTTTACTATTTCATCTTCCAGTGAGTGGAAAGTAACTATAACAATAGTTCCATGCAAATCTAAAAGTTTCACTGCACCCTCAAGACCTAACTTCAGATTATTTAACTCGTTATTTACTTCTATACGTATAGCTTGAAAAGTCTGAGTTGCTGGATGTATTTTGCCAAAATTTCTTCCTTTGATGCCTGCAACTATCCTTGCTAGCTGTTCAGTTGTTTCGATAACTCCAAGTTTTCTAGCGTTTATGATAGCTGCAGCTATCCTTTTTGCAGCGCGTTCTTCTCCATAAGTGGAAATTATTTGCTCTAATTGAAATTGCGAATATGTGTTCACGATATCAAATGCGCTTAATGTTTGCTCTTGATCCATTCTCATATCCAACTTACTGCTTTGCATGAAAGAAAACCCACGTTCTGCGATATTTAATTGCATAGATGAAACACCTATATCAAAAATCACACCATTTACTTTGAAAACTTTGCGATCATATAACAGGTCGGTAATATTCGCAAAATTTCCATGAATAAAATTAAAATTTTCTTGTAAATTTTGGTCAATATTTTTAAGATATTGTGAAGATGAGCGATCTCTATCTATACCATAAACTTTGCAGTTTGCTTTTTTTAATATTCTGCTGGTATAACCACCTGCACCAAAAGTTGCATCAATATATGTGCCACCATCTACAACATTAATGGTGTTTAATACCTCACTCAGCATAACTGGATTATGTTCTTGAAATTCTTGATTATGTAAATTCATCAACTATCCAAAATTATATTGTTTCATCATCATTGCTTTTGTTAACTCTGCAATTTAGCTTGAAATCCTTATTTTAAGTTGGTCTATACAAAATTATGTTGTGGAAAACAAAATTTTTCGTAGTTCATCGCTCAATAAATAAATCTCACAGAAGATGCTGTATTACTTAGGAAGCATTCGCTCCTTTGAGAGCTATTTGATTATCTTTTGCGATGTTTCTAGAATAATTGTAATAGGTATCAAATTTTTCTTGTTGCCAAATTTCAAATGTTTTTCCTTTTCCAACGAACAGCAAGTCTTTTGTAATGCCTGCAAATTCCAAAAGTCTCTCAGAGAGAGAAATGCGTCCTTTGTTGTCTATGCAAAGCGGTTGACATGCCGCAAGTATCGCTGTTGCCATGATATCCCTTTGTTGCGAAAAAGTTTCCATAGAATCTATTGATCGTTCTAAAAATAAAATACGTTCTGTAGTGCAAACTTCTATGCATTCGTTCACAAACGATGGATAAGCATAGACAAAAGGTTCTCCTCCTAAAGCCTCAAGTATATTGCGGAAAGCCACAGGAACTGAAGCTCTGCCTTTATCATCAAGCTTGCTGCTATAAGTCGACAAAAATATCAAAGGAGAACGCGACATTAGCTGTAAGTACAATAAATTTCGTTTAAGCTCTGCCGGCAAAGTCACTTGCACAGGCCTTTTTGGCCTAATTTCCCATATGACTTCGCGTTAATTTCCCTGCAAATATGTAAAGGTATTCGACGCAGAAATTAACTTGTACTCTAAAAAATTCTTACACAAGTGCTTAGTTAGCAGAGTCTAAAGAAGTGTTCAAAGGTATCTAACTTTTTAAGAATAGAGCAGTAGTTAAAAACCAACTTTTATATAGCTTAGTATCCCACTGTAAGAATATGGTTGAGCTAGGTTTACAGTGGGAATACTAAGTGCCTTAAGACAATAATAATATAATTGTAAGCTTATGAATAGCATTTTTTGGGATAATGTGGGATAATATAGGAAGAAGTGGGATGCTTGGTCGCAAATAAACACATGTCATGCGGCATAATACTTAGGAATTCCAAAAATAATTATTTCTGATGGAAGTTATAATTTTAATCGCAAATCTATTGATAAAAGATGTGCTGCTATTATTACTAGCTCTTTTTGAGGTATATGCATAATCAAATGCAAACTCTTCGCTTGTCTGTGGTATATTTGATGCAGAAATTGGCTTATGCTATAAAAAATATTGTTAAAATCCCAAGACCAGCACTTTGCCAGTAGTACCATAGAAAAATTAAGTGGTATGTTAAATAATAGACCTCTTGCATAACATCATTCTGAGGTAGAAATTCTTATAGAGTAGATTTTTGCAAAACGTCACCAAACAATGATCCACGTGAGTGTTTTTATGTTTTAGTGACAATCAAATCACAGTTTGGAACAGGTTATGCAAGAGGTCTAATATATTAAATAATGAGAGTTTTCACAATTAGATAGAAGTATGATATGATCACTTTTTTAAAAACTAAAGAGTGGTTTTATGGTTTGTTGTAAGGGATGTTGCTCTGATATCTTTGTAAAGAATGGCATTGTGAGGGGTGTACAGCGTTATAAGTGCAGATCATGTTCTAAATTTTGTTGAGGGCGATCTGGGCAAGAAGCCTCAAACAGCTGTTAAGAAAGCATTATGCGTTATGCTATATAGTCTTGGTAATGGCTCTTTTTCTATGTTAGGCAAGATATTAGGGCATTCGGCGTCCATAATTTATCGCTGGGTAGTAGAGGCGATGGGCAAGACTCAGGAGCCAGTTGTCTCTTCGGATATTATGGAGATGGAATTCGACGAGATGTGGCATTTTATTGGTTCAAAAAAACAAGCTTTGGATCATTAAGGCAGTTGATCGTAGTACAAGGAGAACAGTTGCCTGGGTTACAGGCAATCGTGATACTGCAACATTCCAAAAGCTCTACAACAAAGTGAGTCATCTGAAAGAATGTCATTTTATACGGATGATTGGGATGCTTTTTCTAAAATTTTACCCAAAGAGCGTCATACAATTGGAAAGTCTGGCACAGTATGTATCGAGAGAGATAATAGCAACACGCGACATCATTTAGGCCGAATGACACGGCGCACTAAAATCGTTTCTAAAAAAGAGTCAATGGTATACGGATCCATTAAGCTTTGGTGCACTCTTACTATTACACAAATATTCAAACAATATCAAGAACAGCTCTTATCTATCTTTATGTGAAAACTCTCTAAATAATTTTTACTGCAGATGCCATATGTCAATAAAAAGGGATTCTTTATTGATTAGAGGTATATTGTTGTGCCTGATAGTATCAATTACTACCGGCTAAAGCGCGGTAGTTTGTGTAACGCTTGCAAAGCAGATTAAAAGCGTAAACGCTAAAATTCTGATATTCTAAAATCATCTTTTTTGTGATGTTCCTCATGCTGTTCTATATATTTTTGCACTTCTTCTGAATTCACATTGCCAACTGTCACAACAAAATACCCTCTGGCCCAAAGATGTTGTCCCCAATACCGCTTACGGAGCAGTGCAAATTCCTGTAGCAACTTACGACTACTTATACCTTTAATATATTGCACAGCTTTAGATATTGATATACTAGGCGGAACCAATGCTAATATATGTACGTGATCAGGACTCATACTGCCACTAATTATATTTATGTAATTAGCAGCACATATTTCTCGGATTACTTCCCTAGTTCTAATCGCAACTTGCCCAGTTAAAACTCTATACCTATACTTAGTACAAAATACTATATGATACTTTAGGTCATATAGGCTGTGGGATCATCTCCTATATTCCATTCGTCCTCCCTCAGCACATTTCCTAGATAACTAATACTAAAGTGTTCGCCTAAAGGCGAGGGTGTTAACCATATCACATATAACTACATAAATATACTTCTAAAATATGCTTTTTGTTGATATAGTGCGATATGTTTTGGATTTGCTGCTATTTTTAAAAATTAAGACGAAACAAAGCGAAGAATTTATGAAAAATTATAGTAGAGTTATCGGTGGTATAGGTATAATAGCTGGAACGACAATAGGAGCAAGCATGATAGCGCTGCCGATCGCATCATCAAGGCTAGGATTTTGTAGTAGTGTTGCTTTAATGCTCTGCGTATGGTTGTTAATGTTTTTTTCTGCATTAGTTATCATGAAGCTAGCGCTGCATTTCGATGAAACACATAGCATAGTAGGTATTGCAGATAAGGTGCTTGGCAAGCCAGCAAAAATTATAACTTTTGCGTCAATGGTGCTGCTATTTTATTCGTTACTTGCTGCATATGTTGCTGGCGCTTCTGATATATTAACAAATCGTTTTTTTGATGGGTCACATGTGGCTAAAAATATTGTATCAGTTGCTGTCGTATTGATTTTAGGGTTCTTGGTGTACAGATCAACGAAGCTCATGGATTATGGCAATAGAGTCATGATGTTTTTAAAAGCTTTTTGTTTTGTGGCCATGCTTATGATGACGGCGCCATATATTAGTGCGCACTACCTATTGCAAGGTGGAGTTAGGAGCTTGATAAATACTACTGACATTTCGTTATATGCGATCGCGATTCCTATTTTTTTTACATCGTTTGGCTTTCATGGCAGCATTATAACGATAGTGAAATATCTCAAAAGAGATAAAAATGCAATTTTTACCTCAATTTCACTTGGTAGTTTTATCCCTGTGCTTATTTATATAGCATGGCTTGTAGTAACAATAGGTGTACTGCCAAATTATGGAACATATAGCTTCGAAAATGTCATTTTATCAGGTGGCAATGTAGGAGTTTTTATAGCACAGCTTGGATCATATATAAATATGCAAATATTCGAAGAGTTTATTAGTTACTTTGCTGTGTTTGCAATATTGACATCTTTTTTAGGAGTTGCAGCAGGCTTTTTCGATGTATTTTTAGAGATGATGAGTAAAAAAAATGCAATATTTTGTACACTAATTCCCCCTCTTTTTGTCAGTATAATCATTCCGCAGGCTTTTATGACTGCGCTTGCTTTTGCTTCAATAGCTCTTTGCATTATAGCTATAATCATTCCATCCATTGCTATGATTAAGCTAGAACAGAAAAAAGATAAGCCACTCTATATGTTATCGTTATATTTCTCTTTATTTTTTGGAATTTCGATAATAGCAATTGCTATTATCGATTTTATATTTATTTTATAGCATTCTTGAAAGTGAAATTATTTATAATGTTTTATAAGAATTATCTATCATTTTGGCCCTTTTTTGCATTTCTTTCTTTAGTTATTCCGCTTATTTTTGCTGGTTGTAGTACCAGTTATAAGAAATCTGAGCAAAGAGAGATTACATTAAAACCAGTAAGTTGGAAAGAGATGCAACAGTGGAATCATGATGATCATATGCACGCATTTAGAGCATTTATGAAATCATGTGAAGTGCTCAATAAGCGAGATCCTGGAAATTCTATTAGCAAGTTTACAGAACTTGGAGGAAAAGTGAGGTATTGGCAAGAGATTTGTCGTAGTAATGATGCTAAAAGTGTAAAAAACTCTAAGCAAGCGCAAGCATTTTTTGAAAAGTGGTTCAATCCATATAAGGTGCTAAAAGCAAATGGAAGTGATAATGGTACGTTAACCGGGTATTGTGAAATTCAACTAAATGGAAGTAGAAAGAAAACAAGGCGGTATAAATACCCAATATATAAAGTGCCATCCAATATATCAAAGTTACGTGGTAAGAATAACTTTACAAGAGCTAGTATAGAAAATGGTGCTCTTTCAAAACAGAAGCTTGAAATAGTTTGGGTGGATGATCCAGCAAGGCTATTCTTTTTACATATACAAGGATCTGGTACTATTAATCTACCTGATGGCAGCAAAATTAAGGTGAAGTACGCTGATCAAAATGGTTGGCCTTATGTCCCAATTACTTCATATTTAAGAGAATATGGAGCGAAGAATGTATATTCTACAGAAGATGTGATGAGGTGGCTTAAGAATAACCCTAGAGCTGCTGAGAAAATTATGAACAAAAATCCATCATATGTCTTTTTTGAAGAATTAAATGGTCCTGGTCCGATTGGTGGTCATGGTGTAGTGCTAACTCCACAGCGCTCTATTGCAGTAGATTATAAGATATATCCATATGGAGTTCCAATTTGGATAGAAACAGAATTGGTACGATCTGAAAATAATTTACAACTAAGTTGTTCAAAACAGTATGATTTGTCACCTTTTGAAATTTATGAGGCTGCGTATAAGCCTGCAAAGCCTGTAAAGAGCTTGACTTATAAAAGTGAAAAATATCATAAATTATTTGTTGCGCAAGATACAGGTGGTGCAATTAAAGGGCCTATACGCGGTGATATATTTTTTGGAGGAGATAAAGGCGCAGAAAAGCTTGCTTCTGGTATGAAAAAACAGGGTAGATTTTATATATTGCTGCCGAAAAGTGTAATCCCTAGACAAAGATATGTAGCTAGGTAGTTATTCTTTAGATATAAAGCGGTTTTTAGCGCTATGGTGCTACCTGCAAATTCACTTTCGCAGATTCCTTTGGCCTGATTTTCAAGTATTACTTCGTTAATTTCTTCGCAAAAATATATCTATAATAAATTGAGAGTTGGTATTTAACTTGCATACATACGCAGTTAGACTTCAAAAAGAGCTAGAATGGGCCTTAAGGTGGGGCATTTTGTTTATAATCAATACATAACTAGCGCTCTTTTAGGCGCTAGTTTTGAAAAGTATGACGAGTATATAATAGACCTCTTGCATAACCTGTTCCAAACTGTGATTTGATTGTCACTAAAACATAAAAACACTCACGTGGATCATTGTTTGGTGACGTTTTGCAAAAATCTACTCTATAAGAATTTCTACCTCAGAATGAGGTTATGCAAGAGGTCTAATATAATATTTGATTCAGAAATTAACTGGTTCTCTAAAAAATCATGCCATTAAAATCCTCAAAGCGTGCGCTGATGAAGGTAGTGCCATAGATAAAAGTTTTGAGGAAAGTTAAAATATATATCTTACATAAGATCCCTTGAATATTAATAGCCTACTTGCTATATATTACTTTTGTACTGCCATTCTTTACTTATTTATTGGCGTGATTTGTTTATGCTGTGCCTGTTTTGACATCTATATAGTGATCTTGTTACTTTTAGCTTCATGTTATATTTTATAGTTCTGTAATTGTTTGAATAATAACATTCATTTATTTTTTTACTGACTATAAATTTTGTAATGTTTTGCTATTAGTAATGCTTATATGGTAGTAAAAAAGTAGACAGTGAAAAATCATATTGCGAGAAGGCTTGTATAACACTTCTATTTTATTAATACATGCGCTATCAGTTGAAAAAAATCTTTTATCAATTCGCCAATTTTCTCATTATAAGTGGCAAAAAGATCTTACATAATACACTATATTCAGAAAAGTCTCAAATCACAAACTCTGAGGAAGAGCATATAATATCTAATCTACTTGAATTTCGTAATCTGAAAGTTGGTGAAGTAATGATTCCGAGAACTGACATAGTAGGTATACATGATTCTGCAAGTCTTGAAGAGTTAAAGGCAAAATTTATACACCCTGCGCATACACGTGTTCCAGTTTATAAAGGCAATTTAGACGATATTATAGGTTTTGTGCATGTAAAAGATTTTATACCGTATATAGATGGTAGTAGGAATTTTATACTGCAGGATATAGTACGTAAATTAATATATTGTCCACGTTCCGCTAAATGTATAGATTTACTTGCGAAAATGAAGCAGAACGCTACTAATATTGCTGTTGTATTAGATGAGTATGGTGGAACAGAAGGTATAGTTCTGATAGAGAATCTTGTTGAGCTTATAGTTGGTGATATTAAGGACGAACATGAACAACATTCTAAGATAATGATTCAACGTCTTAATGATAAAAGCTATATAATAGATACAAAAGCTAGTATTCAGGAAATTGAAGAGATATTTTCAATCTCCTTTTCTGGAGAAGATGGAGAATATGAAACTTTAGGAGGTTTTATTTTATCTTATCTAGATAGAATTCCTGAGAAAGGTGAGAAAATAGTTCATCCTATGGGTATAGAGATCGAGATCTTAGAGGTGGAACCAAGAAGAATTAAAAAAGTTAAGCTAACCCAAAAAGCAGGCGAAGAGATAATTAGTAGCGTGTGAATTCGAAATTGTAGCTGAATTAGTATAAAAAAATATCATGCTATGTATTACTTGAAATAGCGCATGCATCAAGCGATTGTAAATTTTTCTAAGCTGTTTAGCTTTAGTTTATTTGTTCTAAAATATGCTGAAACTCAAGAAGCGGAATGTGCCATATGAGTATTTCCAAACGCTGCTATAGCTATAAAATCTTTGTTAGCTTTGAAAGCTATTACTCTTTCTCAAAAATTCATTAAATAAAACATAGTTTAGGTGTAGCTTTATAATTTGCAAATACCTACAGCTCCTTTGTTAATGAAGTATCATACAAAGCAAGCTCAAAGCAGTGTTATGCAATCCGCGCTAGTGTAATAAATGAAAGTAGATTAAAATTTACATGATTAGGCAATATCGGCAAAGTCACTTGCGTAGCAAATAAATTTTTGGCGGATAGACTAACCAAGAGTGTATAGCAGATTTTTTTTGGCAACACAAAGAGATAGACTGTATGTGAAATGAAGAGTTTTAACTTGCGTACATTAAAGTTAGACCTCAAAACGAGCTAGGAAGAGCTAAGGGAGAATGTGTATAATCAATATATAACGAACAGTCTTAACCACAAATTTTGAGAAGTATGACTAGTATATATGTCTCAAATTTATATTATATCCTAGTTGCCATATCGATATAGATTCTTTATATAGAGTCTTGTGCATAAATTCTTGCTGATAGAGAGGTATAGTTGCTCTGTATTTTTAGTAAATCTTAAATAATACTTGTTTGGATTGTTATGGTGTTATCTATTTATGTAATGGTAGCATGGTAACATTTGCATGGACTTGGTGCTCATTTAAAGGGGCTTAGTTTTATCTTTACTAAAATACTTGTGAGATTTCGCACTTAAGGAAATTGTAGAAATATGCTACATTATTTCATATTTTGCTATAAGCTGGCGTATAGATATTAGCAACTTGTAGTTTGATTAGGTGGAAGCGGTGTAATTGATTTGTTTGTAAATATTAGTAATAAATTTTCCTCCTGATATTAGAAATTTTAGAGTGATATCATAAAAAGCGATCACATGATAAAAAAAATATTAATTGCAAATCGCGGTGAGATAGCTTGCCGCATCATAAGAACAGCAACTAAGATGGGGATCAAAGCGATTGCTGTCTACTCAGATGCTGACAAAAACTCTCTGCATGTGAGGCTTGCAGATGATGCTATATATGTTGGTCCTGCAACAGCTACACAGAGTTATCTAAATCATAAAAGGATTTTGGATGCGGTGAAGTTGTCTGGTGCGGATGCTGTGCATCCTGGATATGGCTTTTTATCTGAGAATGCTGAGTTTGCTGAGTTACTGGAAAAAAATGGTATAACATTCATAGGACCTTCTTCAGATGCAATACGTAAGATGGGTGATAAAATTCAAGCGAAAAAGATAGCACAAGCTGCGGGTGTGAACATAATTCCAGGATATATAGGTGCAATCAAAAATGAAAAAGATGCGCTGAAAATAGCATCTAAAATAGGGTATCCTATAATGCTTAAGGCTGTAGCTGGAGGTGGAGGCAAGGGTATTCGAGTCGTGCGTAGTCCAGAAGAGATGCAACAAGCTTTTAACTCTACTAAAAATGAAGCAAAGAACAATTTTGCAGATGGTAGAACTTTCATAGAGAAGTTTATAGAAAATCCAAGGCATATAGAAATTCAGTTAATTGCTGATCAGCATGGTAATTACTTATGTTTTGGTGAGCGTGAATGTTCCATACAGCGTCATCATCAGAAAGTTATAGAAGAAGCGCCAAGCGCGTTTATAGATGAAAAGATGCGCAAAAAAATGTATGCTCAATCAGTTGCGCTTGCTAAAAAGGTAAAGTATTTTTCAGCAGGGACCTTGGAATATATAGTAGACAATGATAAGAATTTCTACTTTCTTGAAATGAATACAAGGCTCCAGGTTGAGCATCCTGTTACTGAGCTTGTTGCAAGTGTTGATCTTGTAGAATTAATGATAAAAATAGCTTGTGGTGAAAAGCTGCAGATTAAACAAAAAGATATCAAATTAAATGGTTGGGTCTTGGAGTGTCGAATATACGCTGAAGATCCAAGTGGTGGATTTTTGCCATCTACAGGTAGAATTAACACATATAAAGAGCCTACTTCTACTGCTTTTGTGCGTGTAGATAGCGGTGTTTATGAAGGTGGAGAGATTAGCATGTTTTATGATGCTATGATCTCAAAGCTTTGTACGCATGCTCCAACTAGGCAGCAAGCAATAAATCTAATGAAAGATGCGCTCGGGCAATATGTTATTCGTGGTGTTTCACATAACATAAGCTTTCTTCAAGCAATACTTGCAACGCAGCGATTTCTTGAAGCTGATCTATCTACAAATTTTATAGATGATGAGTATAAAGATGGTTTTGCTGGCGCTATTCTAGGAAGTGAGGAGAGTGTTGTTGTCTTATGTGCAGGAGTTTATATACTCATGACAGATGCGCAAAGAGCTAATCGTGTAAATGGGCAACTTCGATCAGCACAAAAGAAATCTCTAGGTACGCGTTGGGTTGTTAGAATAGAAGATAAAAGTTATCCAGTGACTGTAAGACCAATAGAAGATGGTTATAAGATCGCATTTGAAACTCGTAGATTTTATATAACTAGTCGTTGGATTTTAGGTAGTAAGCTTTTTCACTGTGTTATTAATGGTGCAAACTATAGTGTTCAGATAGAATATGTAAAAGGTGGACTAAATCTGACATTTATGGGTCATACAGTGCGTGTTAGTCTATTTACGCCAAGAGCCGCAGAATTAAATAAGTTTATGAAGAAAAAGACAGTGAATTTCGTACAAAATGATCTCGTAGCTAATATATCTGGTTTAGTTTCGGATGTAAAAGTTAAGAAGGGGGATCAGGTTGTACGTGGGCAGCATGCTGTTGTTATTGAGGCGATGAAAATGGAAAATATTCTTTCTATTCCGACGGAAGGTAAAGTGGTTAATTTACATGTAGAGAAAGGTAAAACTGTTAATAGTGGTGACTTGTTAATAGAGATAGAGCCAGCCAGCTGAAGTATTATTTAAACTAAGTATCTCTTACTATAGCGCTACCTTAAGTAAGCGCACGCGCTTTAATGGCATGATTTTTTAGAGTGCTTCATTTCTGAATCAAATATTATATAATATTATTTGCGAAGAAATTAACGAAGTGATACCAGCTCCACAAAGTAATAGTATATATTTATTTGCTGCGTATTTTTAGAAAGTTTAAGATGAGATTTGAGTGTAGCTGTACCAGAAGTATAGCGGCAAAGAGTGTACTTAAGTTTTCTAAAAAGACGAAGCTAAAGTGTTCTGTTACCTTGTGGGAGTTGGTATAATATAGAAAATCAGTCCAAAGAAGTCTGTGCAAGTGACTTTTCCGGCAGTGCTATATCAGTTGCCTTGTTTGTTAACCACTTTTGTTTTTCATGGTTTGTCTATTTTTTTAAGATAGTGTATTTACAATGTATAGGGCTATGTAGCACTTATCAGCAAACTATTTTTATATTATTTACTTATGATCATAGTATACTCATTAGCTAAAGATAAGCTGATAAAAGCCGAATTTAAGGTGGGTGGAGTTATACCTGCGGAGGCTGTTTGGATAGATTTGCTTGAGCCCTCTATTGAAGAAGAGCGTTTTATAGAAAAGCAAATGTCGCTTAATATACCAACTCGTGAAGAAATGGATAAGATAGAAGTCTTGACGCCATTTTACGAAGAGGGTGAAGCTCACTATATGACTATTACAGTTTTGGATAAAGCTGTAAATGAGCATCCTGATAGTACTGCAATAACATTCATACTATCACAATCATGTTTGATTACAATAAGGTATACTCGTCCTAAGTCTTTTAGTAGTGTTGCGTCAAGAATGATGCGCTTTCCATTGCTTTGTACATCACCTGAGATTGTTCTTGCAAATATTATAGATGCTCTTGTGAATAAGATTGCAGATGTACTTGAAGAAGCAGGAAATGAATTGGATGCTCTACTGAAATCTATTTTCGAAAAAACGCATAATCACCAGATCATTTCAACAAAACACTATAATAAAATTATTCGCAAGATTGGTTATATGGGGAACCTTATATCAAAAAATAGAGAAAGTCTTGTTAGTATAAATCGAATGTTAATATATTTTAGTCAGATTGATGAGACTAGATATGTTGGTAAGAGAGAGCATAGAGTGAGGTTCAAGCATATAATACGAGAGCTACATTCTTTGGGGGAATACGCAACCTTCCTCTCGCAGCGGAATAGCTTCTTGCTCGACGCAACTCTTGGTATGATATCAGTTGAGCAAAACATGATTATTAAGGTTTTCACCGTTGCTGCTGCTGTTTTTATGCCGCCTACATTAATTGCAAGTATATATGGTATGAATTTCAAGTATATGCCAGAATTACAACTCTGGTTTGCGTACCCACTTGCAATTATTCTCATAATTGCATCTGCACTATTGCCTTATACTATCTTCAAGAAGA
Source organism: Candidatus Lariskella endosymbiont of Hedychridium roseum (assembly GCF_964020185.1). NCBI lineage: Bacteria > Pseudomonadati > Pseudomonadota > Alphaproteobacteria > Rickettsiales > Candidatus Midichloriaceae > Candidatus Lariskella > Candidatus Lariskella endosymbiont of Hedychridium roseum. The sequence continues at coordinate 629,048 of NZ_OZ026538.1, forward strand.
AGGGATGGTTGTGATAATATATACTTCACTAGTGCGCGCACCAAAAGTCTCAGAAGTGGCATAAATGATGTTTAAAGTGTCAAAATAGTGTTTTAAATCCGTAAGAAAATGTTATAATAAAGCGCAAAAACTTACGGATTTTGTGAAAGTAGCATTTGCAGCATAGGGCCAATTAATATATCAGAAAATTAGCGTATGGCAGATTTAAAAGCTAATTTTTGGCGGATGGGCTCACTAAGGAGAATGTTAGCCTGCAGAAAGATCTTTTGTTAAAGCTAAAAGCTTCAATATAATCTAAGTGGAATTATAGATTTTCTTAAAGAAAATTTGTACCTAAGATTTTACGTAGTACATTGTGCAGAGGTAAAATTTAAAAATCCATAAGGTTTTTTGCAATTTTACCACTTTTTCTGCTGGATTTTTATGTTGTATAGAGCTTGCAACCGATATAAATTCCGCGTTTTGAGCATTATGATGCATGCGACTGCTTATGATAGAAAGTCTGTCATCTTGTATATAATCAAGCATGGAATATCATATTCATCACAGAGATTATCTGCTTGCTGTGGTGTTGTATATCCCTCATCAGTAGCGCCTAGAGCATTTGCAGCGCTATTGAATAACACTCCAGTTTCTAGAAAATAGTGCAGCTGCTTCAGTGTTTTTGTATCCATAGTTTCTGGATTATAGCTAAAGCCTTGCTTTAAGACATATTCCCGTAGATCATGACGAATTTTGAGGTTTGTTTTGTTACCATTATACCATGTTGATTTAACATTTCTGCTAATTTCGATCTGGGAAGAGTTTCTATATGTGTATTGAGAATCAGAAAGTGAGTCCTCAAGAAGTGCATAGTGTACGGTTATAGCATCTTCTTGACTTATGCGCTGTCCTGTTAAATAAAAGATAAAGTTTTCTACCAATTCAGACCGACAGTTTCCATATTTCTGCTCTGGCACCGCCAATTCTGATATCTTAACTTGAGAGTTTTCACATAAAGATAGATAAGAGCTGTTCTTGATATTGTTTGAATATTTGTGTAATAGTAAGAGCGCACCAAAGCTTGATGGATCTGTATACCATTGACTCTTTTTTAGAAACGATTTTAGTGCGCCGTGTCATTCGGCATAAATGATGTCGCGTGTTGCTATTATCTCTCTCGATACATACTGTGCCAGACTTTCCAATTGTATGACGCTCTTTGGGTAAAATTTTAGAAAAAGCATCCCAATCATCCGTATAAAAATGACATTCTTTCAGATGACTCACTTTGTTGTAGAGCTTTTGGAATGTTGCAGTATCACGATTGCCTGTAACCCAGGCAACGGTTCTCCTTGTACTACGATCAACTGCCTTAATGATCCAAAGCTTGTTTTTTTTGAACCAATAAAATGCCACATCTCGTCGAATTCCATCTCCATAATATCCGAAGAGACAACTGGCTCCTGAGTCTTGCCCATCGCCTCTACTACCCAGCGATAAATTATGGACGGCGAATGCCCTAATATCTTGCCTAACATAGAAAAAGAGCCATTACCAAGACTATATAGCATAACGCATAATGCTTTCTTAACAGCTGTTTGAGACTTCTTGCGCAGATCGCCCTCAACAAAATTTAGAACATGATCTGCACTTATAACGCTGTACACCCCTCACAATGCCATTTTTTACCAAGCTATCAGAGCAACATCCCTTACAACAAACCATAAAACCACTCTTTAGTTTTTAAAAAAGTGATCATATCATACTTCTATCTAATTGTGAAAACTCTACTTAACTTTGATATCGTAATCAGCAAATGCATGTGCCAATGCTATTTTTATGTTCTCATCTATAACCCTGTTTGCAGAGTCGATATAATAAATTTCGAATATACCTTCTGATACCTTTTCTAATATTAAACCAACCCAGTGCTTACCGTATAAGTTAATCGGTGCCAACATAGTGCCAATATCCTTATGAGCAGAAAATTTGGTGATTGCATGTAAAACAAGCTCAGAAATTGCTGAATCAAAGCCAGGTTGCCATATGTTGTTTAATCTTACTATTGTAACAGTATCTTGTGACAAAATTTCCTTTACGCTTTCCAGTCTCAAGGCAAGTAGTTTATGCAATGCATCACTATAGTATTGCGTTTCAATATCTGTGAAAATTGATTGCTCATAATCACTAAAAGGCCATTGCCAGAGAAATCATCGAATGGTTTGTCATTACTAAGAATATTACTAGAGACATTGCTGAGTTTTAACATGGATTTGCTGTACGGAGATTTCCGAAGTATCGTCAATACTTGACTATAATTATGATAATCACCTAAATCTCCAGTTAAGAAGGCTAAAATATATGCTTTGAGATTTTTGTTTAATTGAATCCATTTGTTTGAACTATTCTTATCAGAAGATATTAGGTCTTTTGTGACTATACTGAGCTTTCTTGCTCCATTAGGATCATTCCACTTCTCAATTTCTTCTTTAGATGCTAAAAATCCTGGAACATTTTTTCTTAAGACTGCAAGCTTACATGCAGATGAAATTATTGAATATCTATCAACCTCTGAAAGCTCAATATTTTGAAATATTGAATTTTTTAAGAGACTATTTAATCTATCATATTGCAACCAGTTAAACTCTACTTTTTGATCTTTAGTTTCTATAAGGTCAATAAAGTGTGATAGCATTATTAATTTATGCCGAATGACACGGCGCACTAAAATCGTTTCTAAAAAAGAGTCAATGGTATACGGATCCATCAAGCTTTGGTGCGCTCTTACTATTACACAAATATTCAAACAATATCAAGAACAGCTCTTATCTATCTTTATGTGAAAACTCTCACATTTTTATTTAATTTATGCTGTAAAGAACGGCATTAATATATTAATTTGACAGAGTATTCACCATGCATTGGTTTCGAACAGAGAGAATTGTAATGATTAAGCTTGCTATAATAATAGTAGTGCTCAAGAAATTTTATGATTGTTTAAAGAAGATCTCTGCATAATTTATGGATTTTAACTAATAGTGATAAATTATCACAGTTTTGCTATTATATGACGCAAATAAAGTAGAACTATAAATGGCAATACATAACGACTTAACGTAGTAAATTACGCTACTCTCAATAAAAAAAGCATTTATCGGAAAGTGGAAAATCGCAGCACTCATTTTGAGACACTTCTAAAAAATTAATACGCTCCAAAAACAATGTATTGTTGTTGAATGATTGCTTGCGAATTTATGAAAATATGCCTTTGAAAAACAGAAAATACCTAAGCAACAGCTTTATAGCGCTTTTTGCGTGAATCTTCTTAGTTCCATTAATTTAAAGATTCTAGATAGGTTCATGTTATAGCTAAAGCAGGTAATATAGTTTTCACATTAAGATATCAGCATACTAGAAAAATAAATTGAGAGTTTTCACAATTAGATAGAAGTATGATATGATCACTTTTTTAAAAACTAAAGAGTGGTTTTATGGTTTGTTGTAAGGGATGTTGCTCTGATATCTTTGTAAAGAATGGCATTGTGAGGGGTGTACAGCGTTATAAGTGCAGATCATGTTCTAAATTTTGTTGAGGGCGATCTGGGCAAGAAGCCTCAAACAGCTGTTAAGAAAGCATTATGCGTTATGCTATATAGTCTTGGTAGGGGCTCTTTTTCTATGTTATGCAAGATATTATGGCATTCGCCGTCCATAATTTATCGCTGGGTAGTAGAGGCGATGGGCAAGACTCAGGAGCCAGTTGTCTCTTCGGATATTATGGAGATGGAATTCGACGAGATGTGGCATTTTATTGGTTCAAAAAAAACAAGCTTTGGATCATTAAGGCAGTTGATCGTAGTACAAGGAGAACAGTTGCCTGGGTTACAGGCAATCGTGATACTGCAACATTCCAAAAGCTCTACAACAAAGTGAGTCATCTGAAAGAATGTCATTTTTATACGGATGATTGGGATGCTTTTTCTAAAATTTTACCCAAAGAGCGTCATACAATTGGAAAGTCTGGCACAGTATGTATCGAGAGAGATAATAGCAACACGCGACATCATTTAGGCCGAATGACACGGCGCACTAAAATCGTTTCTAAAAAAGAGTCAATGGTATACGGATCCATCAAGCTTTGGTGCGCTCTTACTATTACGCAAATATTCAAACAATATCAAGAACAGCTCTTATCTATCTTTATGTGAAAACTCTCAAAAAATTTAATGCTTGACCCTTAAGACAGTATCAATGTTATTGCAACATAGCATAACAAGCTGTATACAATTATATGTAATTCAAAGTCGTAACTAATAAATCATAATACTTATCATACTATGGAGCTTAATTTTACGACAAGACTGTCAGCAATGATTTCTGCAATTATGGATCTTTTTACGACAAGACTACCTACAATGACTACAGAAACTACTGATCTCCCTGCAGGAAATTCAACGATTAAGGAAATAGATAGCAGTGCGCTAAGGTTGCTAGTTAAGCGCCACATGAGTAGCAACGCAACATCCTTAGAAATTGCGGTAAAGCAAAAAAACATGGAGAACATTAATGCTCTGCTTGCAAATGGTGTAAAAGTTAGTACATATGCTGTAAATATTGCAGTATCGCAAAATGATAACGAAACCGTAGCACTCTTATTGAAGCATGGTGGAGATATTAACAGAGATATGATGGCAAGTGCAGTATCTAATAATAACATCATAATACTACAATTGCTGCTCAAAAATGGTGGAAATGTCGACACAGGTCTTGTAGAAATCGCTCTTATTAAAAATCACAAAAAAGCACTTAAACTATTATTAAAACACTGTGATAAAGTTGACGAAGATATCGTCAGAACTGTTGTTCGACATAATGGATACAAGGAACTCGAGTCTCTTATAAAAAAAGAAGAAAAAATTAGCGAATATGCGGCAAAATATGCATTATTATATAGAAATGTCAAGATTCTTAAGCTGCTTATTGAAAATGGCTGGAAAATTACAGAAAGCAGTATGCATGCTGTTATTAACTCTGTCGTTTACTCTGCTATCGAATCTAATCACTTTGAAATGCTAAAATTGCTGCTTGAAAACGGTGCTAAAGTAGATGCATATGTAGTGAATCAAGCGGTACGAGATAAAAATATAGAATTGGTCAAATTACTACTTGAAAATGGCGCTAAAGCAGATGAATCCGCAGTTTATCAAGCGGCGCTTGATAATAATTCTGAATTAACGGAGCTATTGTTCAGTAATTTGTCTAGCTCTCAAGGTATAGAATATACACTTTACAATATGATGAAAAAACCAAGTTTAAATGGTTTTTTAGGCAATATATCGTTAGACTTTGATTACAAGACAATTATGAGAGGTGCGTTGCAGCGCCAAGATACTCATCTTGTGCAAGAATTATTTCATAACAATGTTTTAATTTCTGGAATTTTACTTGGAGTCTCAAACATACGAGAGATGTGGTCATCAGATGTCCTTGAAGCACTAAAACCCTTTGTACATTCGAACTACGGTATATATATACTACCATTGTCTCAAGCTCAGCAAAATGACACAGAATTTCTTAAAGAATTTAGTGGATTCATTAATCCTGGAGCAGGCGATAGCTTCCCAAATGTACCATTTAATCTACAAGATATACAGGGTGAGACGATGCTAGAGAACGAGCAGTTATATCAATCTGTGCTGAATGTTTCAAATGAATTTGGGATTCCATACCTTGGCATATGCTCAGGCGCATAGCATCTTATTCTAAACAAAGGAGGAAAATTAGATGTTGTAAATAAATATGAACTTGATCGTCGTGTAACATTCATTAAAGGTACTTTCCCGCATTTTGCAGCACTTACTAAAACTGAGCAAAATGAAGCATTGGAGAAATGTGTATTTCCAAATGTTATATTTCCAGTGCATAGGTCGCACAAATACTCTGGAGTACAAGAACAACTTGGTGATGTTAAACTTGGAGCTGTATCTAAAGAAGGGGTGGTACAAGCAGTAGCTTCCAAAACTGGTCAGCCTGGAGTGCAATTCCATCCAGAAAACTCATATTATGAACAAACTGACACAAATAGAAATAAATTGATTATAGATAACTTCTTTGAGCGCATCAAAGAATATAGCGAAGCAATTTCTTATGCTGAAAAAAAGGGCATACCTCGCACAGAAGCAGTGATAGCAATAAAAAATGCCTATACAATGCTGAGTGATAGATTGGAAGAATGTACGTATGTAGCAAAATGATACATCATATGAAACTTTGTTTATGGATGAGTTTGATAAAGTAATGTTCGGTTTTAGTGATCAACAGCGATGAATCGTGCTAGGAAGAGACTTCACAACAGTCTCTTCAACATCACAGCATATACTTGTTTCCGTACACGGCGGTTCAGTAGTACGCACGCCAAAAGTCTCAGAAGCTGCATAAAAAGAGAGTGTTATCCAGTATATCCGCCAAAAATTAATTTGCTGTGTAAATAAATTTTTGATGAACAGACTATAAAGATAGCTTTGCATTGATTTTTTTAAAAAATCTCATTTACTTAGCATATCAAGAAATAATATATCTATTTATAATAGAAAATTAGTATTATTTATAAGAGAGTTTCATATTCAAGCTTTTGAGTTTAGTAGTGAAGTAATCAGGCAATTGTGCTGTGAGTTTTAGATTTTTTCCAAATAAAGAAATCTGGATTTGCCATGCATGCAAAAACAAAGGACTTTTTTTATTTGCTTTGTTTTTCACATATTTTTCATCTCCAAGAACCGGGCACCCAATAGATGAGCTATGTACTCTTATCTGGTGAGTGCGTCCAGTAATCAATAAAAATTCCACTAATGAAAGACGAATTTTACTATTATTTATGCAATCAAGTACTCTATATTCTGTGACAGCATTTTTTCCTTCGCTATCTTCTTGAACTTTTTCAAATTGTCGACACTGAAGACGAGATTTTTTAATAGGAATGTTAATCACATCTTCAGTTATTTCTGGTACTCCATCAAGAATAGCAATATATCTTTTTTGTATATTTTGTTCTTTTAGTGCAAGCGATAATGTTTGAGCAGCTTGTTTATTTCTCGCTAATAATAGTATTCCACTGGTTTCCTTGTCTAGTCTGTGCACCAATCTAGGCTTTTCATTAGCTTCAAACTGCAGTAAACTTGATAATGAGTCTATGCTTATTTTAATCTTACTTCCGCCTTGTACTGCAAGTCCTGCAGGTTTATTTAACACAAATATGTTTTCATCTTTATATATTAGACTTTCTACTAGCTCTGCTGCTATCTTTTTTTCAAGCTCAGAAAATTTTCTATCAATATTATCCACATTTTTCATGATTGTGGGTTCATGTATTGGAATTCTAACTTCATCGTCTTTTTCAAGCTTTGCATTTAGTGTTGAACGCTTTCCATTGACTCTAATTTGGCCAGTGCGTACGAGTTTTGCTATAGTTGTAAAGGGTACGGTAGCAAAGTATTTATTAATCAGTTTGCCGAGCCTAGTTCCTGCATCTTGTTGCGAGATCAAAATTTTATGTATGTTCATTCCTATTTTGATATTTTTAATCATTCTTATTAAATTCAGTGCTTAAAAATAGTGTGTCGTTGACACCTATCATGAAATGATAATAACATCAAGGATGCGCTTAGTTGTAGAGTAATGTCATTGTGTCATACGATGTATACTAATCATACTTTTCAAGTGTATACAACATGCACCCTCACTTTGCCTAACTCTTTTTGCAGTCTAACTTCGTATATAACCCCAGTTCGACGTAAGGAATAGAGAAATAAGATTAGCGGCATAAGAATGGAACCATTAGAATTCCTCCAAAACCACTACATTTTGAGGATATACCATGGTTCCCTTATTAGAGCTATACTGTTATATAGATGACTTTTGCAAGCTATTTGAAGAGCAATTGCAGAATCGAGGTTTATGCAGTGAGAGAAGATTAAGACATAGGCAATACATGCTGAGCTTATCAGAGATCATTACAATACTTGTGATGTTCCAACTTAGTCATTATCGAACATTTAAAGATTTTTATAAAGACTGTCTAAGCATACACTATGCGTCGGAATTTCCAAGATTAGTGAGTTACAATAGATTTGTTGAGCTTATGAAGCATGCTGTTGTGCCACAGATGGTTATGCTACGCTCTTTATCTGGAAGTAAGACTGGTAAATACTATATTGATTCAACAAAGCTTGAGGTTTGTCATAATATGCGCATAAGAAGACACAAAGTTTTCAAAGATATAGCAAAACGTGGGAAAACATCAACTGGTTGGTTCTTTGGATTTAAATTGCATATTATCATGAATGATTGTGGTGAAATTATTAATATATCAATAACACCTGGTAATAAAGATGATAGAGCAGTTGTAGAGAATCTTGCACGCAACTTGAAAGGATGGCTGTTTGGAGATCGTGGATATATATGCAAGAACATAGCTAAAAAGCTACGTGCTCAAGGTTTAGAGCTAATTACTAGACTTAAGAAAAACATGAAAGAAAAGCTATATTCTGAAGCTCAAAAATCCTTTTTAAACAAGCGTAACTTTATTGAAACAGCTATAGGACAACTGAAGAATATCTGTCATATACAGCACACAAGGCATAGATCAACAACTAATTTCTTAGCTAACTTATTTGCTGGAATAACTGCTTATACTTTAAAACCAAATAAACCAGCAGTCTCATGGAAAAATAAAATAATAAACTTAGCTCTTATATCGAACTGAGGTTATATATATAATGCGAGTTGCCATATATATTGTAGTAGTCACTAAAGTAATAAAACTTGTATATATGTACCTCTTTGTATTGTTGAAAAAATCTGTCATACACTCGTGTTATTAATAGACAACCATGGTATTTTAAGCATTAGTCAGATATAACAAGGTCTGCATGTAAATGTTAAGTTTGCAATATTTGCACATTTGATTTATAACACGTATGATAAAGGTGTGAATTTTCTCTCTTCTAGAATTTTTATTATAATTTATAGTATTGCTCTGTTGGTTTTAGCAATGATTGTTACAGGTGAGTGTGAAGTTGACTTATGGCTAAAAAAGTTGTACGTAGTATCCTGGCTAAGTCAGCCTTGTAAAAATCAATTAATCTGTGCATTGGTTCATGAAATGAGCGAAAAAATATATAATGCTGACAATATATTTGCAAAGATATTACGCAGAGAAATACAAGCAAATGTGATATATGAGGATGCATTCTCTCTAGCCTTTAATGATATAGCGCCTGCTGCACCTGTGCATGTTCTTGTGATACCTAAGTTTGAATGCATTTCCTTTAATGACTTTGTGCAAAAAGCAGATCCATCATTTGTTAGTAGTTTCTTTCTTTCTGTGCAAAAAGTTGCTAAGCTTCTTGGCTTGGAAGAATCGGGATACAGAATTGTGGCTAATCACGGAAATGATGCAGAGCAGACTGTCTATCATTTTCATATCCACTTGCTTGGGAAAAAACATCTTGGCAAATTTATTAGCTGAGTTTCTTTTTGAGGTATATGTTTCGAGGCTAGTGAATGCTTATCAATGTTGGTAAATATAAAAATCGCAAGATGTTGCTGCCAAGTGTAGTACACTGCAGGAAGCTTGGGTTGAGACCTACGCAGTCGAAAATTAGAGCTGCTGTGTTCAATGTGCTTAGAGCTGCCGCAAATTTTAATGGCGTTCGTGTGCTTGATGTATACTGTGGTAGTGGTGCTTTTGGAATAGAAGCACTTTCTGTTGGAGCTTCACACGTAACTTTTGTTGATATTAGCTCGCATAACATACAGCATTTAAAGAGTAATGTGAATCGCATTAATATACGTGAGAGTGTGGAATATCTTTGTATGGATGCTAGAGATTTGAGTAAGGTAACTGGGCAGTATGGGTTGATATATGTAGATCCACCTTATAATAGCTCTTTTGCATACGAGAGTGTAGACTCTATTGTAAGGAACAAGCTTTTGTCTGATGATGGAGTGTTAGTTATTGAAGTTGCTAAACGTAATTTTATAAAAACTCCAAATTATATTACGGTTTTTGACTGTAGAGAGTATGGAAATACTAAAGTAGTATTTTGTGGATTGGCAAATTAAAATGATGCAAAGATCGATCAAAAGCACCGTGTCATGCAGTGGTGTAGGACTTCACACTGGAAAGATTGCAAATCTCACGTTAAAACCTGCACCTGTAAATTCTGGGATTAAATTTATTCGCATAGATGTGGATGGTGGAAATGAAGTGCAAGCTTCATTTTTAAGCGTTTCGGATACTGGATTTTGTACGGTATTATCTAATGAGTGCGGTGTGAGTGTTATGACTGTCGAGCATTTAATGGCTGCTTTGGCTGCATATAGAATCAGCAATGTCATAGTTGAGATAGATGCGCCTGAGGTTCCTGCGCTTGATGGTAGTGCTTTATGCTTTGTGAATTTAATACAAAGTGTTGGATATATTAATCAAGAAATTCCTACAAAGCGATTGAAAATGTTAAAGGATGTTGAGGTGAGGCAAAACGATAAAAGTATTAAAATTCGTCCGTATGATGGTTTTGTTATAGACTTTACAATATCGTTTTCGCACCCAAGTATAGGAACACAGAGATATATTTTTGACTCAAATAAATGTAGCTTTGCTGCCGAAGTAGCAAAAGCAAGAACATTTGGTTTTATTGAGGAGATCGAGATGCTGCAGTCTAGAGGGCTTGCAAAAGGTGCTTCTCTTAAGAATGCAGTCGGTGTATCGGCTAATGGCGTTGTGAATGATGAGGGATTGCGCTATGAAGATGAGTTTGTTAGGCATAAGGTTTTGGATTGTATAGGAGACTTGTACCTTGCTGGGTATGAGTTGGTTGGTTATGTAGAAGCTATAAAATCAGGACACATGTTAAACAACAAGCTTTTACATACAATATTTGAAAATGAGAACAATTACGCAATAGTCTTGCCGCCTATATTCTGAAGTACAACAAGCTATATATTGTGGACCAAATTATTGTGTAGCTCTCCTGCGTCATAACTCTAAGTAGTACGCGCGCCAGAAGAGGCATAAAATGAGCCCCGAGTGTCAAAATAGTATTTTAAATCCGTAAGAAAACGTTATAAAAGACCCCAAAAACCTTACGGATTTGTATTATATGCCAGGAGAAGAAGTGAAAATTAATAATACTCAAAGTAGAATATTTGAGGAGAGATTATCTGATAGTTTGAATCCACAACATAAGTTATATAAATTAAGATCGAAAGTTGATTGTTGTGGTCTTTTAGGAGCGAATTTTTGGTAAAGTTTCTGCGAAACGATATGGTAGAAGCCGTAAAGACCGTCGTGTTATGCTAGGGTTGTTTATGCTGCAAAGCCATTTCAAACGCCTCTGATTGTTATACCGAGGAGTGGCCTTCAGGAAAATGCATATTGGCAGTATTGTTGTTGATATGACTATTTCAAAAATGACATAATTGTATCTGAAAGTTGCATAAGAAGATTTCGTCAAGATCTGTGAGAATCTGGTTGTCGTGAGATATTAAAGGAGGTGGTCAGAATAGGCTGTAGGATTGGCGCAGTTAAAACAAAGATTTGGCAGCCGTGATTATTGACACGACAGTTCAGCCAAAGCATACAAAACATCCACATGATTGTCATCTAATGGAAAAAGGGCTCGGTTTCAGATAGTTGAGGCTTTGCAATGCTCTAGTTATATCGGTCATTGTTGCACATTTAACTTCTCCACAAAAATTTATTTGCTACGCAAATAAATTTTTGGCGAATGGACCAAATAACAGAACACTTTAACTTCGTCTTTTTAGAAAATTTAAGCGTGCTCTATCTTCTTGCATTTCCAGGGTCATTATCTTGCTCGTCACCACCAGCATTTCCTCTATTATTATTGGAATTTTGTTCCGCTGCTCCTTGTGCATCTCGTGACTGATTACTACTAGCGTTATCCTGATTATCTTGCGGCTGACCTTGCTGCGATGCATGGTGCATGTTGTCTGGGCCGCTATCATCCCTGTCATTAAACCTATCATCAATTGGACGTCTTCCAAATTCTCTTCTTTCATATCCTAGTTTGTCGTCGATCTTGTCAACAATCGACTCACCCATTCCATAAATACCACTAATAGCATCAATACCAGTGCGAGTAACGCTTCCTTTTCTATCGAGCAACATCCCTATAGGATTCAACGCACGCACTTTTGCACCAAGCCCAGCAAGCGGAGATTGATTATATGACCTAATCATATTGTCATACATTGATATTAGAGGAGTTCTGACAGCATTACTAAGCATATCAGCAAATGATGGCAGGCTTTCTATAAAAGATTTAAACAAGAAACAAACCACTAAGAAAGCAAAGAAGTTTATAGCATTTATGGAGTCCAAAACCTGAGTATCTGATTGTGGATACCAAAACTTCAACTCGAAAATCGTAAGCCATAACAACTTAAGTTCCCAAACGGTTTGCCAGCAAACTTCATATCCAAGAAGAGATGTGATTTGATTTACTATGAGGGCCATCATCATAGCTATACTGGCTGAGACTAATAAATATAATATAGCTACAGCTATGCAATTCTTAAGCCATGCATCAAAGAGGCTTGATGTAATCTTAAACAGCATCATAATTAAGAATATTGGAGCTGCAACTAGCAATAAAGCAAACTGCATTATGGCAAGCAGATAAAGAACAACAGACTTAAATATGGCCCACAAGATTAAAAATATGCATATGTATATGCAAGGTATCCAATAAAGCTGCCATTTATAAAAAAGCAGAGCAGCTATCTTTATATGTATTGGCGGCATTGTTAGCATTTTAAGAAGGCTGTCATATACTGCAAGAGGTGTTGCGTCTTTGGGCAAAATGTAATTAGGAATTCCCTCATCGTTAAATAGCGAAGCTTTTATTATCATAATACCAATAGATTCTGCGCCTTCAGTAAAATACGTGAATAGGTACTTGTTAAAAAATTCCCAGCTTCCTTCTGATATTAATGTGGCAACAAGGCCTATTTTCACAATCCTAATTATCAATTCTGATTGATTCATTTTCAAAACACCGAGCATAAACCCAATTGAAGAGGAGGTGATATATAATAGCAGTAACGCTCTTACTATGTTGATGAAGTTGCTGTCAGTGGTTATGGATTGATATATACGATCTGTAACACGCAAAATTGTATCTTGGAAAAATTTTATTGTTGTTTCTATAAAGCCACGCTCACTATAAACACCGCTCAATATATTGATTTCATAAGAACCAGTATTATCTTGATAATATCTGTCTAAGATTTTAAAGAATAGACGTCCTTCAAGCACAGCTGGGCTACCGTCTGGATTTGTATCAGGCACGCAATTCGAATTTATGTCACAATATTGAGTTTGTGAGATTTCAAAATGGTATTCGTATTTATTTTTCTGTTCTGGCGCTCCACTATCTATGTCAGGTCTTCTTATGTCACCTTTTTTTAAAGGTGTGACATTAAAAGTTCTAAAATATGTTTGTGGCAAAGATGTTGCATTCTCAATTTTATTAGGATCTTGATATACACCGTCTTTTAATATTGCAATAAGACCATATAATCCATATCCATCAGCTACAATGCATGGTGCATTGTCTATGCTGTCATCAACTATTTCACCACTAGGCAGACAAACTGCATCGTGAGGTTTTGCAGGATCGCAGTTTAAGTATTTACAAGAACCTCCTCCCATACCCCACGGATTCCAAGATCCAGTAATGGCTGCAAGCAAATTACCACCATTATCCAATGTGTTCCCAGAAGCATAAAGTTCAGTGTCGATCCATGGAGCAATTTGAGCTTTTTTTGGTTGGGTTCGGAGTAATTTGGTTGGTCCAGAATTCCCTTCATCAGGGTTTGCACGTATTTTAAAGACGCCACCTAATCCAAAATCATTAGCAGCTATGCAGACACTGGAATCATCAGCTAAAGCTTCTGCATAACAAATAACAATGAGAAAAAGTAGTTGCACTACTATACGAGGAAACAATCTCACAGGCATATTTATATATCTTATTAAAAACGAACTGTTAAATATGAACTTAGAGTTTAAAACATTAACGAAAAAATGAACATTTATCAAAGACACATTGTAGTAACTCTAAGAATGATATAGAGACTCAATTGGTATTTTAGTATCTAGAAGCTACGAATATATAACAAACAATCTCACATTCATCTATATTCTAGTATTACACTTGTAACGAATATTAACTTATTCGCGTTATATGATCACAAAGCCAATAGAAAATCTATATCAAGTAATAACCACAAGCTTTAGAAATTAAGTGCGTAAGAGTCTGCTATAGTCTTGTTAACCAAATCATTGTGAAGACATTAGACCTCTTGCATAACCTGTTCCAAACTGTGATTTGATTGTCACTAAAACATAAAAACACTCACGTGGATCATTGTTTGGTGACGTTTTGCAAAAATCTACTCCATAAGAATTTCTACCTCAGAATGAGGTTATGCAAGAGGTCTATTTTTGACCTAATGTTTCATATTACTTCGTTAATTTCTTTGCAAATAATCAGGCGCAGCAATTAACTTGTGCTCTAGAAAATCATGCTATCAAAATCTTCGTACATGCACTTATGTTATCAGTGTTATAAGCGCCATAACAGCAACATGCTAAATTTTAAAATCGCTTTAGGCTGGAAAGTCCACTCTATATTATTAAAACTTAAGTGAAATCATAGTACACGTAAAGCAACAATTAAAAGTTAACTCATATTTAATTAACAGTGACGATAAAATCAGAGCTAGCACTTTTGCTATATGCTTCCGAAATTCATAGTAAATTTTTCAAATTAGCTGCTATCAATTACTACCGGCTAAAGCGCGGTAGTTTGTGTAACGCTTGCAAAGCAGATTAAAAGCGTAAACGCTAAAATTCTGATATTCTAAAATCATCTTTTTTGTGATGTTCCTCATGCTGTTCTATATATTTTTGCGCTTCTTCTGAATTCACATTGCCAACTGTCACAACAAAATACCCTCTGGCCCAAAGATGTTGTCCCCAATACCGCTTACGGAGCAGTGCAAATTCCTGTAGCAACTTACGACTACTTATACCTTTAATATATTGCACAGCTTTAGATATTGATATACTAGGCGGAACCAATGCTAATATATGTACGTGATCAGGACTCATACTGCCACTAATTATATTTATGTAATTAGCAGCACATATTTCTCGGATTACTTCCCTAGTTCTAATCGCAACTTGCCCAGTTAAAACTCTATACCTATACTTAGTACAAAATACTATATGATACTTTAGGTCATATAGGCTGTGGGATCATCTCCTATATTCCATTCGTCCTCCCTTAGCACATTTCCTAGATAACTAATACTAAAGTGTTCGCCTAAAGGCGAGGGTCTTAACCATATCACATATAACTACATAAAAGTGTGTTAGTGCATTTGATAAATAGTGCAATTTAACGTATTTCTTTGCAAAATTTGTTAAAGCTCTATATTTCTATACAGCAATATAGCATAAGTGACTAAGATACTGACAAAAGTTAGGAATTAAGATATAAAAAGTGAGTATGAAATAAAAAGCATAAAATTATGGCAAGAGCATATCCAATAGAACTTAGGGTAAGAGTAATAGAAGCATTAGAAAATGGTGCAAGAATCACTAAAGTGAGTAAACTATTTAGAGTGAGTCGTGATACTATCTATAAGTGGAAAATTCTGCAAGATAAGCACGGTTCTTTGAAAGCAGCAAGTGGTTATCAAAAAGGTCACAGTCATAAGATCAAAAATCTAGAAGATTTTAAAGAATTTTTTGAATTAAATATTGCTATGACATCAAAAGAACTAGCAAAGAAGTGGTGTAATATATCACCTACAACGATCTTACAGGCGATAAAAAAACTTGGTTATAGCTATAAAAAAAACTCATCTTCATCCGAAAAGAGATATTCCGTTAAGACATGAATTTATTGAAAAGATAAAAACCATCACAAGAGATAAAATAGTATATCTTGATGAATCTGGAATAGAAGATAATGCTTGTAAAGGATATGGTTGTAGTATTTTAGGAGAAAGGTGCTATGGGGAAAAGGTGTATCAACATAAAACTAGAATAAGTATGATAGCTGGTCTTTGTAATTGTAATCTTATTGCTCCCGTAATATTTGAGGGTAATTGCAATAAAGAGGTCTTTGAAGCTTATATTAGGGAGATGTTAATTAAAGAATTAAAACCTGGACAAACTGTTGTTATGGATAACATTAACTTCCATAAGAATCCTAAAGTGAAAGAGTTAATTGAATCTGTGGGTTGTTACATATTATTTTTACCAACTTACTCTCCTGATTTAAATCCTATAGAGCATTACTGGTTTAAGATAAAAAATGAAATTAGAAAAACTATAGATTTATTTGATACTCTTTATGATGCTGTTTTTAATACAATTAAATTGTCAGCACCTTAGTCACTTATGCTATATCTTAAAGCATGTAGTTGCGATATACTCTCTTAAGAAGAATATATAAAGCATATATCTGTCTTTAAAATATCTCCATAATATAGACGAAAAGAATGTAATGTGATAATCCTTCTACATGGTAAAATTTTATAAAATGAACGAACTTGAATAAGAAGATATTATTAAAATCTGCTATAGTGTCAAAGATCGCTGAACAAAATCAGAAGGTTAGTGATGATGCAATCCGAAAGGCAGTTGATGTGTTTTTTGACTCTTTAATTGCAGCGCTAGTATCTGGTGATAGGGTAGAACTTCGAAAATTTTGTTCATTATCTGTCAAAGTGAGAGGCGAGAAGGTGGTAAGGAACCCAAGAACTGGGAGTTATATGCTCTCGGAACCAAAGGGTTCTGTGCAAGTACGCCTAAGCAAAGAGGTGAAGGTTGTATTGAACAGAGGCACAGTTTCAGGCAGTGAAAGTGATATAAAGCATGATAGCAGTGCTATATCAAAAAAGTAGCAGCAAAATTAATAAAAGAGAAATGAGAGATTGTATTTCGTACTTGCGCAAGAGGCAAGTAAGCTGCTCATCAGCGTTAATCATTTGTATAGTATATCACACTCTGATAAATGAGGAGTTATTGTGTGTTGATTTGAGTGACTTATAAAATATTAGGACAAGCATGAAAATAGCATTTTTGATGATCATAAATATCTATAGGATACTGATTTCACCAGTATTACCAAAGGCTTGTAGATTCTATCCAAGTTGTTCAGAATATGCAGTGTCTGCTTTAAAAAAATATAATTCATCAAAAGCAATGCATATGATTGCTGTTAGGATAATAAGATGTAGTAGCTTTTCTAAGGGTGGTATTGACTATCCTTAAAGTGTTGCGCAGTTTCTTCTGAATAGCAGAGATTTATTAGATGTATATCTTTAAGATAAAATTATGATCTGTAATCAACTTGTAGTATAATTATATGCTTATTGAATATAACTATAAGTTTAAATTACAATATGCATACAATGGATATCATCATCGTTATTGCTTATCTCACGTTATGTTTATTGATTGGTTTATATAAGTCACAATCAATTAAAACATTAAAAGAATATGCCTTAGGCAAAAACTACTTTCCTGATATTGTCATTATTACTACTTTGTTTGCTACCGATATAAGTGCTGGCACTGTAATTGGTAACATTGGAAAAGTTTACACCCTTGGAGTATTTTTTATAGTTATACGCTTTATATCTCCCTTGTTCTGGCTAATTATGGCAAAGGTATATGGATAAAACGTAGATCAATTTTTAGGTCTAATGTCAATAAGTGACATAATGGAAACGCTATATGGCAAGGTAGGAAGATGGGTTACTAACATTGCTTCTATATTTATTTCTATAGGATTTGTCGCAATACAAATTGCAGCTATTGGACATATAACAAATCACTTTTTTGGTATTGGATATCATAAAAGCGTTGCAATTGCAGCTCTGATACTCGCTCTATATTAGGCATAAGAGCTGTTGCTCTTACTGACGTCTTCCAATTTGCAGTTATTATGATTGCTATACCAATAGCTTGCTCTTTCGCATATCATGATGTTGGTGGTTACAGGGGTATAGTGAGCGGTTTACCTCAAGATATGTTAAAGCTAGATTTAAATACAGAAAATATTTGGCTATTTTTAAGCTTAATTTTTTATAGCTTATTACCTACAAATGGTGGTCCTTACATACAGAGATTTTTAATCTGTAAAAATTCCAAGCAGCTGGTGAAGTGCATGAAGATTCTCACTCTTATTTATTTACCTTTCACTCTAATAATATGCTTAATGGGTTTAATTATTAGAGTAAAAGCTCCAGATATAGATCCGGATCAAGCGTTTATTTATGTAGTTATATGTGATATGGTTAACACCCTCGCCTTTAGGCGAACACTTTAGTATTAGTTATCTAGGAAATGTGCTAAGGGAGGACGAATGGAATATAGGAGATGATCCCACAGCCTATATGAACTAAAGTATCATATAGTATTTTTGAGAGTTTTCACAATTAGATAGAAGTATGATATGATCACTTTTTTAAAAACTAAAGAGTGGTTTTATGGTTTGTTGTAAGGGATGTTGCTCTGATATCTTTGTAAAGAATGGCATTGTGAGGGGGTGTACAGCGTTATAAGTGCAGATCATGTTCTAAATTTTGTTGAGGGCGATCTGGGCAAGAAGCCTCAAACAGCTGTTAAGAAAGCATTATGCGTTATGCTATATAGTCTTGGTAGGGGCTCTTTTTCTATGTTAGGCAAGATATTAGGGCATTCGCCGTCCATAATTTATCGCTGGGTAGTAGAGGCGATGGGCAAGACTCAGGAGCCAGTTGTCTCTTCGGATATTATGGAGATGGAATTCGACGAGATGTGGCATTTTATTGGTTCAAAAAAACAAGCTTTGGATCATTAAGGCAGTTGATCGTAGTACAAGGAGAACAGTTGCCTGGGTTACAGGCAATCGTGATACTGCAACATTCCAAAAGCTCTACAAAAAGTGAGTCATCTGAAAGAATGTCATTTTTATACGGATGATTGGGATGCTTTTTCTAAAATTTTACCCAAAGAGCGTCATACAATTGGAAAGTCTGGCACAGTATGTATCGAGAGAGATAATAGCAACACGCGACATCATTTATGCCGAATGACACGGCGCACTAAAATCGTTTCTAAAAAAGAGTCAATGGTATACGAATCCATCAAGCTTTGGTGCGCTCTTACTATTACACAAATATTCAAACAATATCAAGAACAGCTCTTATCTATCTTTATGTGAAAACTCTCGTATTTTGTACTAAGTATAGGTATAGAGTTTTAACTGGGCAAGTTGCGATTAGAACTAGGGAAGTAATCCGAGAAATATGTGCTGCTAATTACATAAATATAATTAGTGGCAGTATGAGTCCTGATCACGTACATATATTAGCATTGGTTCCGCCTAGTATATCAATATCTAAAGCTGTGCAATATATTAAAGGTATAAGTAGTCGTAAGTTGCTACAGGAATTTGCACTGCTCCGTAAGCGGTATTGGGGGACAACATCTTTGGGCCAGAGGGTATTTTGTTGTGACAGTTGGCAATGTGAATTCAGAAGAAGTGCAAAAATATATAGAACAGCATGAGGAACATCACAAAAAAGATGATTTTAGAATATCAGAGTTTTAGCGTTTACGCTTTTAATCTGCTTTGCAAGCGTTACACAAACTACCGCGCTTTAGCAGGTAGTAATTGATTTTACTTCAAATTATTTATCTATTGGAATAAAGGGATTAATTATAGCGGGATTACTTGCTATTATGATGTCAACAGCTGATTCTTGGCTCAACACTTCTAGTGTGCTCATTGCTCATGATATCATAGGCAAGATTATACCTTTAATTAACAAGCAAGCCTTGTTAATGGCCAGAACATTCACGTTTTTATTATGTGCATTTGCTATTGAATTAGCAATGTATAAAAAAGCATTAATAGAAATAGAGTGGTTAGCTTGCAGTTTTTATGACCCTTTGGTTATTGTGCCTTTAACTGCAGGATTTCTAAAATTTAGAACTAATAGTAAGTCATTTATAGCGGCACTAATAATAGGTGTATCATTTACTGCTATTAGCGGATATAAAGTAGGAGATTTAGGGACCATTAGCCTAATGTGTGGTATGATAGGAAGTGCTATAGGTTTGTTTGGAATGCATTATTTTCAAGTATATAATGGTACTCTAAATATAGCTAAAGCAGCATAAAAAAAGTCATGCTAAGTTTTGTCTTTTTGATAAATTTGAAGTCAGCTTTTCGCCTGAAATAGCAGTTAGTACGCGCGCCAAAAGTCTCAGAAGCTGTATAAAATAGTGTTTAAAGTTGGAAAATAGTATTTTAAATCCGTAAGGAAATATTATAATAAGTGCAAAAAACTTACGGATTTTTATAGCAAGCATCACATTCACATTTTTTGAATATGCTATTGTCATTTGAAAAGCGCTTGAGTACTTTTTCAAGAGTGGACAAGCCGTATAAATCATTAGATGGCTTCTTCTCAAGCGTGCTAATCTAACTCAAATAACCATATATTTTGCTCAGCTTTACTGCATCTATATTTTCACTTTCAATACTTCAAGGCTTATAGGCTGAGTAACAATACTTAGAGTATGGATATTTAGAGTACCGAGATATACTTGTAAGTAATGCATACCAAATAAGCCTATAGCGCTACCAATCATACCGCACATTAAGCTTATAGTCGCAAAATCTCCTATTATATATCCGCTAATAGAAGTTGATAATATAGCTAATATTGCAGCCGCTATAAATGACTTACTATTAGTTCTAAATTTTAGAAAGCCCACAGATAATGGTATTGTCATCAGAGGTCCCCAAAAATTAGCAGTTATAAACTGTATTTCTATTAATCCATTTTGATTAAGAGCTAAAAAGGCAGCAAAAATACTTATAAGGAATGTAAATATTCTAGCAACTAGTAAAGCTTGCCTTTCATTTAGCAGTATTACTTCACGTATCATATCATGAGTAAAAAGAACGCTTGTAGTATTGAGCCAAGAATCAGCTGTTGACATTATGACAGCAAGTAAACCAACTATAATTAAACCTTTAAATCCAACAGCAATGTGATCTATAATAAAATGAATAAATACAATATGAGGCTCTATATCTGGCTCTTTTATTTTTAAAATAAGCCCTATCATACATATAATGATTGCAAAAAAGAAACTTATTACAGCAGCAACATTCAAACAATAAGTAAGTTGAATAGAATCTCTAGACATAAAAAATCTTTGTACAAAAACACCTGTTGGTCTAGGTAATATAGAACAAATTATTAGACTCCAAAAAGAGAAAGCGTTATCTCTATTTATATCGAGAGTTATCATCTCATCAGGTAAAGAATTCACTATACCTCTGTATCCACCTACGTCATGATATGCGAAAGAGAATGCAACAGGTAATGCTACTATAATAACAGCAAACTGAAATACATCAGTAAAAGCAATAGCTCTTATTCCACCAAGAGAGGAATATAGAGCAAGTATGAGAACTGTAATTATTACACTTTGATGATATGCGGTACCAAAACAGTAATTTGCTATATGACCCATAGCAGCAGCTTGCATTGCGACAACTCCTATAGATGCAAGCATAGATGTAGTATTAGTAACCCATCTACCTATCTTACCGTAAAGCAGTGCCATTATGTCGCTGACTGAAATACAGCCACGAAACTGGTCTATATTTTCGCCACATATCTTAGCCATAATCAGCCAGAATAAGGGAGAGAAAAGTCGTACCACAATAAAAAATATACCAAGAGTATAAACTTTTTCTATACCACCAAGGACGCTAGCAGCATTAAGATTTGTAACAAATAAAGTGGTGATAATAACAGTATTAGAAAAGTAACCTCTACCTATAGCATACTCTCTTATTATTTTTATTGACTTAAATTTATATAGAGCAACAAATATGCATAGTACAAGATAAATAAGAACTATGATAACATCTATTATATGCATTTCTCCCACTCCTGATTTCCTAATTCACTCCACACTGTTTGGCAAATGTTTGTACTATTTGCTTGTTTTCATCTTTAACTAAAAAGTTTAGTGATTATATGTGTGGTTTTACCTTAGCAAGATATATATACTTTAGATAATCTATAAGGACTCAGCCATAGGTGCAAAATACAACTCGATCATATTCTTTTCACAATACTTTAAAGAGAAATAAATATCTATTCATAAGCAATAGATTAACTTAACTAGCTAATGTTTTAAAATATCCTTGTTTAGTTCAATCTATAACTTTCTGATCCTTTGTTATAAAAGCACCGATAATCTCCCTGATAGCAGCTATAATTAAACAGCCTACTGAATCTAATTGAAATCTTCCAGATAGCACTATACTTTCGGTTATTATATTTTTATGCAATATTGAACACAGTAAAACTTTCTATTTCTTCTATATTATTTAAGAAATCTGCTCTTCTTTCATATATGTTAACTCTATTCTTATAAATAAGAATAGCTATTGCCAATAAAGTTATTGAAGAAATATAAAGAGTATTTGAATTCTAAGCTTAAGTAATGATACCTTTAATTGCTTCCATAAAATTATGGGTAGTAAATAAGCTCCAAACTAATAATAAGCATTAAGTATAATTTTTTCATTCGTAGCATATCATTTTATATCTGATAAATCCATTGCATTCATTTGCAATTTCTGCTTTTCTCCTTATAAGAACAAAAATAGAAGTTTCACGGCTCTTTAGATAAAAGGTACTGTATTGTAGCATGATGTTTTTTAAGATGCTCTGTTCTTATATCTATTATCTGCAAAATTTTCAAACATATTCATGATCCAATAGATACAATTTCCCTTTGTATTTGCTAATATGCGTCTTATGCTATAAGCTTGCACCAGTATTAAAGAAACAATAGCAAAACTTGGTAATTTGTTTGATCCCTTGAAGTAATGGTTTGAATTAATGATAAAATATTGAGGATAATCTATCCACTGTTTTAATATAAATTGCCAAGGAGTATTGCCTTTAATGGCTTTAAGTCGTTTTGCAAAGTTATAAGCCATCAGATAAGCATTCAAGTGTACTTTAAGCTGATCATGCGTCGCATGATAGAAAACATTTACAGTCGCATCTTTAAGAGTTCTATCCATGCGCTCTAATTGTCCGTTAGTCCATAGATGCTTTACCTTAGTCTTTCTATGCTCTATTATGATTTTCCCTGCAAACATGCTCAAATATATGAGTAAAAGCATGTTTATGATGATCGTGATTAGTAAATTGAATACCAATATCATCACAAGTATTTCCGAATCCTTCCTTTGCCACAATACTTGATCAACACATCCCTTTCTTGCTCAAATACAAAATAAATATTACCTCTATTTACTAAATTTGTGTTATATTCCGACCAGTTGTGTATCTTGTGTTTATCTGCCATTGAAATACCAACTTTGTTAGCTACTTAGCTGATCTATTTAGCAGATAAACTCAAGATATGTACTATGCATTATACAACAATCCCTTTTGTTTGTTTTTAAATGATTCTTATATCATTTTTTGGATTGTTGCACTTCGTTTTAGAATTCAAGGGATGGACTATATAGTCGCCTGTGTTATAACTCTAAGAAGCATAGGATTTATCTTGGTTATAAGCAATTAGTCTGTCCGTTAAAATATTACCTTCATTCAACCTCTTGCTGATAAAAATCCTCAACTGAAAAACCAATGTGATCTACTAAGCACATCTCTTCATCATTACCATTACTCTTAGCAAAAAAATCATAGCTAAGATGACCAAAAGCACTATGCAAAAACCAACCAAGCTCCGCATATGCAGCGTCTGATTTTAAAGCCCAATCATCTCTTAAGTACTCTTCATATAATGAATATAAGTTAGAAAGTGCACTATATGCGCTGTAACTAGCAACAAAAATGTTGTAAATTAGTACAATTTGTGATGCTCCAAAACATGCTGCAGCATAATGCAATCCCACATAAGCAACCGTTACTAGAGCATATTGAAGCACTTTATTATACTCACCAAGATAACCAGAATAAATAATATCAGCCATGTTAACAACATTAGAATACCAATTAAAGCCGCTAAACATTGTATATAAATGAGCAGATTCAATTATCACTTTTCTAGCATTGCTTGCAGTCGGTTCTTGCGCAAACCTTATAGAATTTATAGTAACATCTAATGCTTTAAACCCAATAGACATATCATGAAGCGTCTCCAGAATGGTATGAGTGTCAGCAATATTTTGTTCTATAAATTCTTCTTCGCGAAACAAAGCTATAGTGCTTTGTTTTTGATATGTTTCTGGTAAATCTATCACTTTAAAGTCAATAGACCTCTTGCATAACCTCATTCTGAGGTAGAAATTCTTATAGAGTAGATTTTTGCAAAACGTCACCAAACAATGATCCACGTGAGTGTTTTTATGTTTTAGTGACAATCAAATCACAGTTTGGAACAGGTTATGCAAGAGGTCTAATGCCATAAACAACTTCTGCTGCGCTTAGAGTTTCATCAATAACTAAAGAGTGGTTTTATGGTTTGTTGTAAGGGATGTTGCTCTGATATCTTTGTAAAGAATGGCATTGTGAGGGGGTGTACAGCGTTATAAGTGCAGATCATGTTCTAAATTTTGTTGAGGGCGATCTGGGCAAGAAGCCTCAAACAGCTGTTAAGAAAGCATTATGCGTTATGCTATATAGTCTTGGTAATGGCTCTTTTTCTATGTTATGCAAGATATTATGGCATTCGCCGTCCATAATTTATCGCTGGGTAGTAGAGGCGATGGGCAAGACTCAGGAGCCAGTTGTCTCTTCGGATATTATGGAGATGGAATTCGACGAGATGTGGCATTTTATTGGTTTAAAAAAAACAAGCTTTGGATCATTAAGGCAGTTGATCGTAGTACAAGGAGAACAGTTGCCTGGGTTACAGGCAATCGTGATACTGCAACATTCCAAAAGCTCTACAACAAAGTGAGTCATCTGAAAGAATGTCATTTTATACGGATGATTGGGAGGCTTTTTCTAAAATTTTACCCAAAGAGCGTCATACAATTGGAAAGTCTGGCACAGTATGTATCGAGAGAGATAATAGCAACACGCGACATCATTTATGCCGAATGACACGGCGCACTAAAATCGTTTCTAAAAAAGAGTCAAGGGTATACTGATCCATCAAGCTTTGGTGCGCTCTTACTATTACACAAATATTCAAACAATATCAAGAACAGCTCTTATCTATCTTTATGTGAAAACTCTCTAAAATTCAATATGGAAGCAATTATGCGTTACAAACTGGAGATTTGCAGAACCCTAATAAGATCATATATATCTCTAACAAATAAAGAGCTGATATTTATTATGCATGACACTGCCTACAAAGTACACGCGCACAGATTTTAAGAAATGACTTTATCAACCGTGCAACATATGAAGTTATATACTCGTCATACTTCAAAAAGAGCTACAAAACACAAATTGCCAATCATAAAATGAACTAGCAACTCGCATAAAATAAGGAGCCTTGTGACAACACAAATTTTAAAAAGTATGATGAGTATATATATAATAAATAAAGAGTTGGTTTTAACTATGCGTATATAAGAAATTAGACTATAATCTTTGTTTATCTCCGCAGCGCAAAGTTATCTCAATTCTCACAGAATTTTAATCTTCCAACTCAGTGATAAGCTAGGCAAAATCTATAACTACGCTCATGCAATAACAACATGTTAAAATTCAATAAAACTATGATATATCGATATATTAGAACACATCTATTGCAACACGCACTGATGTGGCCCCATTAACAAAAGTGCTTATATAAGGATTTTTAGAACATGATTTTTTAGAGTACAAGTTCATTGCTGCATCTAATACTTTTACATATTTGTAAAGAAATTAACGAAGTAATATAGAAAACTAGGCGAAAAAGACTTATACAATAGCTTGGTCACCATATATGGAAAAGTATACAGGCACAATAACGCTTTGCATTACTTAACAAACCACTTTTAAATAAACTCAAACACAAATCTATTGAAGGTTAAGATGAAAGATTTACATACAATACTCGCAAGCACTTACAGCCTTTACCTAAAGACGCAAGTTTGTCATTGGAATATATCAGGACCACACTTCCATTCACTACATCAATTATTTCAAGAGCAATATGAAACCATGCAATCTAGAATAGACGGCATAGCTGAGCTTATAGTAATGCGAAATCAAAGCATAAATGCCTCATTCACAGAGTTTGATAAGAATAGTATGATAAAGTCCGGTATTGAGATATCTGCAAATTGGCAATCTATGCTAAAACATCTGCTAGAGGATAATAAAATTCTCTCTGATTTAATCAGAGCAATTATAGCAGATTCTGAAAAAATATCGGATTTTGTAGCGGCAGATTTTTTCACATCACAACTTGCTGAACATGAAAAAAATATATGGATGCTAGATGCAATTCTTTCTTAAATAATAGCTATTAAAACTATATCGCAGGTAAATGAAGAGTGGGTATTTTATTATACACATACGAAGTTAGACTTCAAAAAGAGCTATGAAGAACTAAGGGAGCATGTGTATAGTCAATACATAACAAGCGATCTTTTTATTGCGCCAATTTCAAAAAGTCTATCCGTCAAAAATTGATCTCCTGCGCAAATAAATTTTTGGAGGATGGAGTAATTGCCGCACCTAATGCTTTTATATATTGACAAAGAAATGAATGACGCAATATGAAATGTTAGGCCAAAAAGGCCTGAATAATGACTTTGCCGGCAGTGCCTATGCACGATTATGTAGTACGCGCGATGGAGTATATACAAAATGTATATTGAGCAAGCTAAATTCAAAAATTAGTATAATGCTATAGATTGATAAAAATAGATAAGAGCTGTTCTTGATATTGTTTGAATATTTGTGTAATAGTAAGAGCGCACCAAAGCTTGATGGATCCGTATACCATTGACTCTTTTTTAGAAACGATTTTAGTGCGCCGTGTCATTCGGCATAAATGATGTCGCGTGTTGCTATTATCTCTCTCGATACATACTGTGCCAGACTTTCCAATTGTATGACGCTCTTTGGGTAAAATTTTAGAAAAAGCCTCCCAATCATCCGTATAAAAATGACATTCTTTCAGATTACTCACTTTGTTGTAGAGCTTTTGGAATGTTGCAGTATCACGATTGCCTGTAACCCAGGCAACTGTTCTCCTTGTACTACGATCAACTGCCTTAATGATCCAAAGCTTGTTTTTTTTGAACCAATAAAATGCCACATCTCGTCGAATTCCATCTCCATAATATCCGAAGAGACAACTGGCTCCTGAGTCTTGCCCATCGCCTCTACTACCCAGCGATAAATTATGGACGGCGAATGCCATAATATCTTGCATAACATAGAAAAAGAGCCATTACCAAGACTATATAGCATAACGCATAATGCTTTCTTAACAGCTGTTTGAGGCTTCTTGCCCAGATCGCCCTCAACAAAATTTAGAACATGATCTGCACTTATAACGCTGTACACCCCTCACAATGCCATTCTTTACAAAGATATCAGAGCAACATCCATTACAACAAACCATAAAACCACTCTTTAGTTTTTAAAAAAGTGATCATATCATACTTCTATCTAATTGTGAAAACTCTCGAATTTTTATATCCTGCGCGCCGTACACCTCGTTTTTCATCCACATGATATGTTCTAACAATCATATTGATGTTAGAATCAATTGCTGACTTCAGATGCTTAGATGCTTTAAACTTCATTAGACCTCTTGCATAACCTCATTCTGAGGTAGAAATTCTTATAGAGTAGATTTTTGCAAAACGTCACCAAACAATGATTCACGTGAGTGTTTTTATGTTTTAGTGACAATCAAATCACAGTTTGGAACAGGTTATGCAAGAGGTCTATTACTCTTTTTTCAGGTACCAATACTTCTTTACCAGTTTTGGGGTTATACACCATTCTTGCTTTTCTTTTATGCACATAAAATGAACCAAATGATTTAATACGTACAGTGCAATCATCTGCCGCTAGAGATTCTATGATAAAATCTATCACAGCATCCACTATATACT
Source organism: Candidatus Lariskella endosymbiont of Hedychridium roseum (assembly GCF_964020185.1). Taxonomy (NCBI): domain Bacteria; kingdom Pseudomonadati; phylum Pseudomonadota; class Alphaproteobacteria; order Rickettsiales; family Candidatus Midichloriaceae; genus Candidatus Lariskella; species Candidatus Lariskella endosymbiont of Hedychridium roseum. The sequence goes on from NZ_OZ026538.1 coordinate 657,211, forward strand.
CAGCTTGAAATACATGCAGCCCAACTCGTTTTTTAATCTGACGTGTCAAATATTCCCTATTCACTGCCATGAGTTATAGCATAAGTGACTAAGGTGCTGACAATTTAATTGTATTAAAAACAGCATCATAAAGAGTATCAAATAAATCTATAGTTTTTCTAATTTCATTTTTTATCTTAAACCAGTAATGCTCTATAGGATTTAAATCAGGAGAGTAAGTTGGTAAAAATAATATGTAACAACCCACAGATTCAATTAACTCTTTCACTTTAGGATTCTTATGGAAGTTAATGTTATCCATAACAACAGTTTGTCCAGGTTTTAATTCTTTAATTAACATCTCCCTAATATAAGCTTCAAAGACCTCTTTATTGCAATTACCCTCAAATATTACGGGAGCAATAAGATTACAATTACAAAGACCAGCTATCATACTTATTCTAGTTTTATGTTGATACACCTTTTCCCCATAGCACCTTTCTCCTAAAATACTACAACCATATTCTTTACAAGCATTATCTTCTATTCCAGATTCATCAAGATATACTATTTTATCTCTTGTGATGGTTTTTATCTTTTCAATAAATTCATGTCTTAACGGAATATCTCTTTTCGGATGAAGATGAGTTTTTTTTATAGCTATAACCAAGTTTTTTTATCGCCTGTAAGATCGTTGTAGGTGATATATTACACCACTTCTTTGCTAGTTCTTTTGATGTCATAGCAATATTTAATTCAAAAAATTCTTTAAAATCTTCTAGATTTTTGATCTTATGACTGTGACCTTTTTGATAACCACTTGCTGCTTTCAAAGAACCGTGCTTATCTTGCAGAATTTTCCACTTATAGATAGTATCACGACTCACTCTAAATAGTTTACTCACTTTAGTGATTCTTGCACCATTTTCTAATGCTTCTATTACTCTTACCCTAAGTTCTATTGGATATGCTCTTGCCATAATTTTATGCTTTTTATTTCATACTCACTTTTTATATCTTAATTCCTAACTTTTGTCAGTATCTTAGTCACTTATGCTATACCTTCCTACATCCATTTAGAAAATTCATCGAACAACCCTCTTGGCTAATTTAACATATATTGTATTCGCACTACACCGAAAGGCTTCCAAAATAAAATATAAAGGTAAGATATTGTTGCTCATCTCAAAAATAAGAAAACAAAAATCCAATGATTTTCCAACATAACACAATACCAATATATAGCATGACTTATTATTATCTCATATATACAAATAAACATCAAAAGATTTATATTTTTATATAAATCATTACTTTATATAAAAATATAAATCATCTTTGAGTTGTATCGCTATCTCAGCGCTGCATCACTTTTCATATGGCTCTACCTACATAAATGCTCGAGTGATGATTTTGAAATCATGATTTTTTAGAGTATAATAATTTCTACCTCAAATACTTCACATACCTACAAAGAAATTAACGAAGCAATATGGTATATTAGATAAAAAATGTTTACAAAATGACTTGGTTAACAGAGTTATGATAAAATATATTTTAAACAAAACATTCCGAGACAGAAGAATAAAAATCACAACTTATGATAGATTTACGCAAACTTCTATAAATTATAGATATTCATAATAACTCAAAAAGTACTTTACTTTACACAGAATCAAATATAGATTCTCGTTGTCATATAGGAGTGTAGCTCAATTGGTAGAGTTCCGGTCTCCAAAACCGGCGGTTGGAGGTTCGAGTCCTCTCGCTCCTGCCAATTCATTTTATGTAAAATTAGTTTCTTTTTGCATTTTCAAGAATACTCGTAGGAGATTGTGAGTGGCCACAGCCTTAATAACTGGCGGCGCAAGGAGAATAGGAAGATTCCTGACGCTTTATCTTATAAAGAATGGTTGGAATGTTATTGTGCATTACAATCAATCGCATTCTGAAGCATCATCTATCCACTCTTCGCTTTCTGAAGAAGAAAAAGGCAGAATAGAACTGGCGCGCCTTGATTTTTCAGCAGCTTCTTGTAATTTTCCCGCGCTATTTCACGCAACAAAAGAACCAATCAGCCTTCTGATTAATAACGCCTCTGTATTCAAAAATGACTCTATTTATTCTTTAAACTTTGATGAGGTAAGCTCTTGTCTTGCTACGAACCTGACAGCTCCTATTATACTGACATCATTGTTCGCAAGACAAAATTTCCCTAAAAATGTTAACCTAAACATAATAAATATGTTAGATTGCAATGCATACTCTTCAGCGAACAATTTTTGCACGTATAGGCTAACAAAATTAGCGCTTACAGATTTTACCAAAACGTCAGCTAGACAGCTTGCACCAAAAATCAGAGTGAATGGCATAGCAGTTGGATATGCACTAAAAAGCGAACAACAGAGTCAAAAAAATTTTGAAAATGAAATTAAAAAATCTATACTAGGCAGACAAGTTCAATGCGATGAGATTGCTAGCACTTTAGATTTTATAATAAAAACACCTTCAATTACTGGTCAGATAATATCTCTTGGTATTTAAAGTTATGATTTCCGGATACTATTTAGTTATAAAATCTATTCATATTATTGCAGTAATATGCTGGATGGTTGGCTTGCTATATCTACCAAGGCTCTTTGTGTATCATGCCAATACAAGAGTAGGCTCTGAAACAGATATGATATTTAGAACCATGGAAAGACGCCTTTTTATGTATATAATGACCCCTAGCATGATTTTATCACTACTCCTTGGAATTGCCTTGATTTATATAATTGGATTTAAGAGCGGCATATGGCTCCATATAAAGCTGTTTTTCGTATTCATTCTACTTGCATTTCATCACATAATGTGGCGCTTTGCAAAACGGTTTGCACTTGGTGCTAATAATAGAACACCAAGATTTTTTAAAGTAGCAAATGAAATACCATCTCTACTTATGATTTTCATAGTTCTTCTTGCGGTATTAAAGCCGTTTTAGGCCATATGTAGCTATAACAAAGTATGTCTCACACTATATTTGCACTTTCTACCATATTCGGCAAATCTGGAGTCGCAGTGATAAGAATCTCAGGGCCAGATGCTAAACTAACATATAGCAAGCTAGGAGGAAAGGATGAGCTAATTAATCGAAGAGCAACATTGAGTCGCCTGTTTTCAGTAGATAAAAGTCATATAATAGATGATGCAATAGCAATTTTTTTTCAAAGTCCCGCAAGTTTCACTGGTGAGGATGTTTTAGAACTCCATGTGCACGGCAGCATAGCTGTGATCAATGACTTGATAAAAGAATTACACAAATTAGATTTTTTGCGCCTTGCAGAACCAGGGGAATTCACCAAAAGAGCATTTTATAACTCTAAATTCGACCTCACAAAAGCAGAAGCACTAGCAGACTTGTTAGACGCACAAACAGAGTTACAAAAATCCATTTCAATACGCAACCTCTCTGGAGAACTTGAAAATTTATATGATTCATGGAGATCATCACTAATTGATATACTCGTTACTTTAGAGGCATTGATAGACTTTCCTGAAGATGATATACCAGATAAATTGCTGAATAATGTTAATGCTGAGGTTTTAAGATTAAAGTCAGAGATTGCTAGATACATCAAGACAAACCAGAATAACACCTCATTAAATGATGGAATTAGAGTGACAATCATTGGGCCGCCTAATGCCGGAAAATCCACTTTACTTAATATTTTTTCTCAAAGAGACGCTGCTATCGTATCTGATATAGCAGGAACCACGCGCGATATTATAGAAAGTAAAGTTGACATAGGAGGCTTTCCAATTGTTTTTGCAGATACAGCGGGAGTCAGGGAAACCATAGATCCTTTGGAACAAGAAGGAATAAAAAGAGCTAAAAAATCATTATTAAATTCAGATGTAGCAATTTTTGTATTTGATGCAAGTTGCGAATCTAATTTATCATACTCAGCAGAACTAATCAGAGATTTCTCAATATCAAGAGATGATATATCAAGTTCCATAATTTGCCTTTTAAATAAGTCAGATCTTAAACCACCAGCACAAGAAGTTAAAAACGCAATCTTGAATCTTGGTATTCCAGAATGCACTATGATTCCAATCTCACTAATAGATCAAAGCACTGCATTTGATTCCATTACAGAAAAATTATTGCTATTGATTAAAGCTAAGTACCATATATCAGCTACAGAACCTGTGATCACAAAGCTAAGACATATCCACACATTAAATGATTGCGTTTCACATCTTAACTTATTCTCTTTAGAAAAACACTTGGAAATTGCAGCTCAAGACGTAAGATTAGCTGCAGACGCTCTTGGCAGATTAACAGGAAAAGTTAATGTCGAAGAGCTGTTAGACCGCATTTTTAGTAACTTTTGTATAGGAAAATAAACATTGAAACACAAAACATTATTCGTTTTTGATATCGAAACTATACCTGATTTGGTTGCTGCATCAAATTTAATATCAGATGAAGCAGATGCTGATAATTCCGAGACCAGCAGAGATTTTTTAACAAAAAAACTTAAAGAGTATCACCTGGATATTACTCAAGGAAAAAACTCATTCTTAAGACAGCCATTTCATAAAGTAGTTGCAATAAGTTTTTTAGAAGCAGATATAGAATATCAAGATGATTTTGAATACTATAAAATAAAAGATTTAAGATCAGGAGGAAATGTAGAATCTAGTGAAAAAGATCTTATCACGGGATTGTTTCAATATTTGAGGAAGATACATCCAAGATTTGTGAGCTTCAACGGCAAAACTTTTGATATGCCTGTTTTGAAATATCGAGCAATGCTTTATAACATATCACTAGATTGGTTCTATAAGTCAGGCGATAAATGGAATAACTACAGCAGTAGATATTCACTAGACTGGCATTGTGACTTGCTAGAAGCATTTTCAGATTTTGGAAGCTCAGCAAGAGTGAGGATGAATGAAGTATGTGCAATGCTGGGCTTGCCAGGCAAAATGGAGATTGATGGCGGCATGGTTGAGCAGATGTACTATGAAGGCAAAATTCAAGAAATCAGAGACTACTGTGAATTAGACGTATTGAATACATATATACTATATTTGCGCTATGCGCACCATATTGGCAAAATGAAACGAGACGGATATATGAAATCTATCTCAGAAATCATATCTTTCTTAACATCAGGTAATAAAGAACATTACAACATATTTCTGGAAAAATGGTTAAGCGGAGCGAGAGAAGAGGAATTTGAGTTATAAAAATAACTTGTATAAATTGATTCATTCAATATTAAACTGCATTCATTTATATGATACTAAAGTGTGCACCTTTTTAAATAGAACCGCATATTATATGCAATAATGTAAATCGATTATTTCTAATTTTGCACACTATATATTGCAATTTTAGTTAAAATGATGCAGTTACTCACTAACGGAGTTATTGGATTCATTAATAATACAATCTGTTTAATTTCAACTACGATGTAGAAGCATGACAAAAAATATACCAAATATATTGACACTACTGCGCATTTGCATGATACCAATTCTTATAATGTCATTTTATTTACAAGATAACTTTGCTCATTATATGGCGGCTGGAATATTCATATTTGCTAGCATAACAGATTATTTTGATGGATTTTTAGCAAGACTTTGGAGCACACAATCACGCTTTGGAGCAGTTTTAGATCCAACTGCTGACAAAATGCTTGTTGCTTCTGCCCTGCTTATGCTGGTACACTTCGATAAGGTAGATGTTTTCCCTGCTATTGCTATATTATGTAGGGAGATATTGGTTTCTGGCCTTAGGGAACATCTAGCAGAAACAAAAGTTAGCATACCAGTAAGTAATATAGCAAAAATCAAGACTGTAATACAAATGATAGCCATCACAGTGTTATTGCTCGGCGAAGAGTGCACAGGAATACCTTATACTGATGCAATCGGGCAATTTTTGATATGGATTGCAGCCATATTGACACTCGCTACAGGTTATGTTTATCTAAGGGAAGGATTAAAACATTTATAAGTATGTATAGAGCACCACAGATTGCCGTAAAACTATGTGGGCTGAGCAATCGAGATAGTATATTATCTGCCGTACAGAATGGCGCTGACTATATAGGTTGCCATTTTGATCCCGCATCCGTAAATTGCATCACCCCAATTGCAGCAAGGGAAATGCTCATGGATATGCCACTTTTAAGTGTAAAAAAGGTAGCAGTTGTAAATAAAGTAACAAATTTACTGCTTAACAATATTATTTCATTATTTCATCCAGATTATATACAGTTTAATGGCTTTGAATCACCTGACATGCTCAAAATTATCAAGTCACAGTTCAATTGCAAAATAATCAAGACATTTCATGTACAAAACTTTTATGATTTTGAGAAGACGATACCATATGACGACGTAGTTGATATGTTTCTGTTCAAACGATCAAACCAATTTGAAGAATTTACGGATTGGAACATCTTTCAAAAAATAGATACAGACAAACCATGGATATTATCTGGTGACATTTCTAGGTATAATTTTCACTATATAGTTAGAGAAACAAGCGCTAAGATATTAGATGTAGAAAGCGGAATTGAATCTATTCCAGGAAGACAAGACCCGATACTAATCAAAAGTGTTATAGAGTCAATACACAGTTATTTTTAATATTTATTATCCGCGCTTTCGTTTTAAAAAAATATAAAATGCACCACTTCCTCCATGATGCTGGGCTGCATGGCTGAAATACAGTATTTTATCTTTCATAGACTTTATATTGACCCATTCTTGTATCATGCCATTAATTGTATCATTTTTTATTAAATCACATCTTTTTGCCCTACCCTTTCCTGTGATTACAAGAAGCAGTCTTTGTCCGTTTAAATATGCTGCAGTAACAAATTGTTCAAACATATAAAATGCAGATTCTATAGTATATCCATGCAAATCAATTGAAGAATCTATGTTGCACTTTCCTGATGATATGCTTCTAATTTTTTTATGAGAAAGGCATGAATTATGCGCAATAAGTAATTTGTCTCTATACTCTTCTAATAATCTGGCTGTTTTCAAAGTATGAGTAAGGTGTAATTTCTCAACCTTCTTGACATTTAGATTCATCTTATTAGACACTTCTTGTCTAAGGCACGATTTTTCTTTATATTGTTTTTCCTTTAATTCTTTAAGAGAATAGATATTATTATCATATAATGCTATGTCATTAGACCCTTTATAAGATTCTTCAATCGAAGAGTGGTTTATATCTTCCTGATATAATTTTATTGAAGATTTTTTAATTAAGTGACTCTTACTCTCCTTAATTTCTTTATCCTCTAAGAGCTTTAACCACTCCAATATATCTTTTTTTGGGATATCTTTAGACATAAAAGCTATAAAAAGTGATATTTTTTTTCTTATAATACAAGAAGTCACAGCAATTTTTTGATATAAGATAACCTAGGCACTGCCGACAAAGTGCTATACCATTTTGCTACTTTTAGTAGTGGGTTGCAATATATCTACTTTGCAAAAATCGTTGAATTTTATATTTCAAAAACTTTAGGAATTGGCAAATCGCATTAATAACATTATTCTGCTCAGGATATAGCTATCAATATACAAGCTCATCTAACCAGATGCTTACCATATCTTTACTAATTGTGTCAATTATGCAGCATAGGTGATCTTGACTCGCAAGTAGAAACGTTGTATAATTTGCCTCTGGTATATTGCAATCCAACACTTTATAATTATTTTGTAACTTTGAAATTTTATGGCTAATCACAGATCCGCAATTAAGGCTCATCGCGCTTCGTTAAAAAGATCAAAAAGAAATACACAGAGAGTCAGTAGAATTAAGACTTTTACTAAGAAGTTAGAAGCTGCTATTGCAAAAAATGACGTCACTGATTTAAGGGCAATGCTTGGCACAGTCGAATCTGAAATCATGCGTGGCGTGAAGTTTGGTGTCTTGAAGCTAAATGCAGCCTCTAGAAAAGTTAGCCAACTCACAAAAAAAATCAAAGCTCTAGAAAGCGTTTAATTTTATATTAACACGATTTTGTGCGCTTAGTAGTAGCAAACTGGAAAATGAATTGTGACAAGGCCAGCGCTTCCCGCCTTGTCTCCGCTGTTATGGAAGCATTCACAGGTAACATTACATGTGGTATTGGTGGAGTAGAAGTTGTTTTTTGTCCACCGTATGTGTATCTTGGCACTGTCTCTGCCATGATCAATAACTCATCTTCATATCAAAGCAGCTGTACCTCCATACATCCTCCTCTTCCTTATGATAACTCAGTGGTCACCATTGAAAATCTAGGTTCCATAGAAGCTGCTTGTAACATCACAAATTATTCTTCTGAATTATCGCTAAAGTTTACACTTGGAGCACAGGACGTTTCTGAATATTGCGAATACGGCCCACATACAGGGCAGGTAAATTCGCGTATGCTCTTTGATCTTGGCTGTAAATATTCAATAGTTGGACACTCAGAGTGCAGGATAGCAAAACCCGAATCTAACTTATCGATCTCAAAAAAAGTATGTTCATTGCTAAAGAGCAAAGTGACCCCTATAATATGTGTTGGTGAATCCACACAACAGAGAAATAGCGGAACTTATATAAATGAAATTCTAGAGCAACTTCATGGCTCAATTCATCTGTTGGATACAGAAAGTATCAGCGATGTGATAATCGCATACGAACCACTATGGTCTATTGGTTCTGGCAACATTCCAACTCCAAGTGATATCAATGAAGTAGCAACCGTTATAAAAAATCACTATACAGGAATAAAATTTTTATATGGCGGCTCTGTTAATTCCTCAAACATTAGCATGCTCAGCAGTATTAATAGTATAGACGGAATTCTTGTTGGAAACGCAAGTCTTGATGCACGTGAATTCACAAAAATTATCCGCGCAGTTTCTTACAAAGAAAAATAGCTTAAACTGCAAAAGTCCAAGCTATTACTTGTAAATTTATGAAATGTGATACTTGGAAATCTCTATCACTAGCATTGGTTTTGTCGCAATAAGTTAATAAATGCGACGAACAAATCTATATCTTGTCTATCCGCCAAAAATTTATTTGCTATGCAAATAAATTATTAACGAACGGACTATAAAATTTAACTCATTCTAAATGCTAAACCTCAACAAGTTCTATTCCGTCTATGTGCTTCATTTTCTCTAAATACTCTTTTGTCACAAATATTTGCTTCTGATGTGTAAAGTATATTGTAAACGTTTTATCTGAAATTTGATCAGTACCCTCAGAGAATTTTAGTTTTGCTATGATATTGATTTGTACTCCAGATTCGCAAATCTCATTTGCTATCTTATCTATTACTTCTATTTTCGATACATAAACGTTAAAAAAAGAGTTAACTTTTGATAAATAATCGTCAAGATCATGTATTTTTTCGATAATTATTTTAACTCCTGCGGCATCCTTTCTAGTTTCAACTTCGCAAAATACAGCATGCCCCTCAGCAATTAGATCTGCATTTTCATATAGAATCTGTTCATTAAATATAGAAACATCTATCATTCCGTTTGGATCTGAGAGTTGCAGAAATGCAAACTTACCTCTAGGAGTGGAACGTATTTTCTTATTGATAACAATCCCCGCTATGTTCATTTTGGCAGCGTTCTTATCAGCTAAGTGCTCGATTAAATCTGAAGTTATTACCTTTGCTTTTTGTAGTTTGACTTTGTGCTCAGACAGTGGATGCGACGATAGATAAAACCCCAGCGCTTCAAATTCCATCTTTGAACCTTCTTTCTGATCCCAATCTTGGCATAGTTGTAATTCCGGCCTGAGGCAATATTGCTTGCCGTCTTGAGCAAAAAGATCTATTTGTGAAGAAGAGTTGTTGTGGTAGAAATTTAAATATTTTATTAATGTATCAACATTTGAGAAAATCTGCTTTTTATTATCCGCTATAGAGTTTAATGCTCCAGCTTTCGCAAGATTTTCTATAGCTCTTTTGTTAATAGCGTTATGTGAGCATCTCTCAAGTACATCAAAAATGTCGGTAAATAGTCCATTTTCTTGCCGTTCTTTTACTAAGATTTCCATCGCAGAAATTCCGACATTTTTAATACCAGCAAGTCCAAACCTTATAGCATCTCCCTCGATTTTGAAATATGCCGCGGAACTATTGATATCAGGAGGCAAGATTTTTATTTTAAAATGTCTAGCATCTGAACAGAACATACTTATCTTGTCTGAGTCGTGTATCTCAAGGTTAATAGAAGCTGTAAAAAATTGCAGTGGGTAATGCGCTTTTAGATATGCAGTTTGATATGAGATTACAGAGTATGCAGCAGCGTGAGATTTATTAAATCCATAACTTGCAAACTTCTCGACTAAGCCGAATATTTCTTGTGCTTGCTGTTTTTCTATTCCTCCCTTTACAGCACCATTCACAAAGCCTTCACGTAATCTTTCCATCTCAGCTTTGTTTTTCTTACCCATTGCTCTTCTGAGCAAATCTGCTTGTCCTAAGCTATAGCCAGCAAGGATCTTAGCAATCTCCATAACTTGCTCTTGGTATATTATGATACCGTATGTTTCGCTAAGTAACTCTTCAAGCTTCTTATGTATGTGAGATACCTTTTCAAGGCCATGTTTTCGCTTGATATAGCTTGGTATATTATCCATAGGGCCTGGTCTATATAGCGACGCAAGCGCCATTAGATCTCCAATACAATCTGGCTTCAGATTTTTAATGGAGCCGCGCATACCAACACCCTCAAACTGAAATACCCCTATGGTTTCTCCTCTGGAGAGCATTTGATAAGTTTTTTGGTCGTCAAGGCCAATACTATTGATATCGAAGAATGATGGATTATCCTTACTTTTATTTTCTTGTATAATACTCTCATTGATAAGAGAGCAGGTTTTGGAAATGACCGTTAATGTTTTAAGTCCAAGAAAGTCAAATTTTATGAGGCCAGCAGATTCAGCATATTTCAGTGAATATTGCACTGCTTGCATCGTTGAATTCGCATCCTGATAAAGAGGGGCAAGCTCTATGATAGGGCGATCTGATATTACTATTCCCGCTGCATGTGTTGATACATGCCTATTTATCCCTTCAAGTTGCAAGCTAATTGAAAGTAATTTATCAATATCTGGATCATTTCCTCTTTGCGCTTGTAATTCTTTGTCTAATTTTATTGCTTCAGAGAGTGTAATTGGATTTGCTGGATTATGAGGAACAGATTTGCTTATCTTATCTATAAGACCATATGGAAGTTGCATAACACGACCAACATCTCTAAGCACTGCTCTTGCTTGTAATTTTCCAAATGTTATTATCTGTGCTACTCTCTCCTCGCCATATTTTTGCTGTACATACCCTATCACTTCATCCCTGCGCTCTTGACAGAAGTCGATATCAAAATCTGGCATTGAGACTCTTTCAGGATTTAAAAATCTCTCAAACAGCAGGCCAAATTTTATAGGATCAAGATCTGTAATTTCAAGAGCCCAAGCTACTATCGATCCAACACCCGATCCTCTCCCTGGACCAACAGGAATTCCTTGACTTTTACTCCATTTGATGAAGTCTGAGACTATCAAAAAATACCCAGGAAAGTTCATCTTATTTATAACTTCGAGTTCAAATTCTAGCCTTGAGAAATACTCCTCTCTCTCTTTTGAATCTGTGATATCACTAATTCTATTCTCAAGTCCCGTTTTGGCGGCATTGCGAAGAGCTTCAGCTTCACTAATGCTTTTTGTATTTCCAGAAATGTCTTGTGACTGTGTAGTGAACTTAGGCAGCATTGGAGCTCTCTCCTCTGCCATAGCCGAGCATTTCATTGCAATCAATGCTGTGTTTTCGATTGCTTCCGGCAAATCGCTGAAGAGTTTCACCATCTCGCTTTGTGATTTGAAATAATTATGTATGCCTGCTTTTGGTCTTGTATCTTCTAGCAAATACTTACTTTCTGTTATACAAAGCAGCGCATCTTGAGCCACCATAAGTTCTGGTGTGAGATAAGATATGGGGTTGCTTGCAACAATCGGTATATTATATTTATATGCAAGATCTAAGCATACATTCTCCAGCGCAACATCTATTTTATCACTATTCCTAATAAACTCTAAAAAGAAATTATCTTCAAATTGTTTGCTTAGACTGACAACTAATTCCTCAAGTTGAGCAGTTTTGCCAGAATGAAATAGTTCACTTGCTATACCCTGTGTGCCTGGTGATAATAGCACTATGCCATCTGATTTTTGAAATAGTTGCTCTAGTGTAATATAAGATTTAACATCACCTTTTGTATCCAAAAATGAGTGGCTTACAAGGTATAATAAATTTCTATATCCACTTTCGTTTTTAGCTATTATAAAAAAGTCGTGTAGATTTAATTGATTACCACTTTGTAGAGCAAATTGTTGAGGTAATAAGACTTTGATTATACAGCCTATCAACGGCTTGATGCCGTTTTTTACACATTCCATGGAAAATTCTAAAGAGCCAAATAAATTACCGTAATCAGCAAGGCAAAGTGCTGGCATCTTATACTTTAGAGATTCTTTAACAAGTGCTTGAATTTTGTTTGTACTTTTACCAAGAGAATAATCTGAGTGTGCTCTAAGATGTATAAAAAGGTTTTCTAAATTACTGGATGAATACATTGATTGTTTGTTTGTGATTCAAAATTGTATCGACACGACATAATTCTATAACATATAATGCATGAACTTGAAACATCATGATTTATACTGAAGTTTTATTTTTGATGCTTTTCAAATTGTATACTTTTTGATACATTGCCCTGGATTATTCATTTGATTTGCCATTGTGATTAATATGGCAAACACGATCAATATTTCTCAAGAATTTTAAAACTTACTTTTATTTACTTACATGTTTTATATTCCAAAGTGGAAAGAGTTCTTTATATGGTGTTGTTGTCTACTTGCAATATATTTTGCACTTCCTAGTATGTTTATAGGCAGCAGTAGTAATTTGCTTAATTACCTGCCTAAAAATACTGCGAATTTAGGTTTAGATCTTAGAGGAGGAGTTTCTTTATTGCTCGAAGCGGACCTTGAGAATTATAGAAAAGAGGTTCTGCAGCAAGCTTTTTCTCAACTAAAGGTGCAGCTCAAGAAAGATACTACGCATTCTGTAGAATTTGAACTACTACCTGATTTACAAGGAATTAACTTAAAGCTCAGAAAAGAAATATCAAAAGACTTGCATGAACAACTCTTAAAAAAAGTAAAAGAGACTGTGGGGCAAAACTTTTGCGTTCGTACTGAAACAGATGTTATATCAGTAAAGCTTGATAGTGATATGCTTCAAGCAGCTGAAGGCAAGATAATGGAGCAAAGCATTGAAATAATAAGAAGACGTATAGACGAAAAAGGTGCTAAGGAGATTGATCTACAAAAACAAGGGGAAAATCAGATTTTATTGCAGGTTCCTGGAGCAAGTTCACCTGAACAAATTAAGAGATTGCTCGGCCGCACTGCAAAGCTTTCATTCCATCTTGTGGATCTAGAAATTACAAAAAAATTTCTGGAATCTAGGGTAAGACCTCCAATTGGGTTTAAAATTCTGTTGTTTAGTGCTGGTAACAGTGAAAGCAATCAGCGTTATTTGGCTGTTGAATCAGAATCTATGCTCAGTGGTGACATGTTGATTGATGCACAAGTTGTAGTAAATACATCAAAACCTGCAGTAAGTTTTAAACTAAGTAGCGTTGGAAGTAGGATATTTGCGGATATATCATCAAAAAATACAGGTAAAATGCTTGCAATTGTTCTTGATAATGAGGTTATAAGCGCACCTGTAATTAATGAACCTATCATTGGTGGCTCTGGAGTAATTTCAGGAAGCTTCTCTATGGAAACTGCAAATGAACTTGCTCTTATGCTTAGGTCTGGCGCACTTGCTACCCCACTAAATATAATTGAAGAAAGAGTAGTAGGACCAAATTTAGGCAGTGATTCCATAGAAGCAGGCGCACGCGCCATGATTGCTGGAGCTATTGTAGTGATTATATTTATGGTTGCATTTTATGGTATATTTGGTTTAATAGCAGATATAGCAATGATAATGAATATATTTTTCATATTTGCTATGTTAAGCTTTTTAGACGCTACACTTACGTTACCTGGTCTCGCTGGCATAGTTTTAACGCTGGGTATGGCAGTTGATTCTAATGTTCTTATCTGTGAACGCATCAAAGAAGAGCTGCGCTTAGGAAAGAAAATGTTACCAGCCATCTCAAGTGGATATAAAGCCGCCTTCTTTACAATAGTCGATTCTAATGTGACAACCGTGATTGCAGGACTTGCTTTATATTGTTTTGGAAGTGGACCTATCAAAGGTTTTGCTGTGACATTAATAATAGGCATTGCCAGCTCTATGTTTACAGCTGTACTTTTGTCCAAGGTTTTATTACTCAACTGGTATAGAGTTTTTAAGTTAAAATGTTTGAAGCTTATTTAGATTAACTATAAATATTTTTCAGTATATATTATTAATGATAAATGAAGGGTTATTATTTAATTATGCACATATAAAGCGATACTTCTAAAAAAGTCAGCAAGAATGCGACATATGATATACAAAATTACATGAAAAGCATTTTAAATGTGCCAATTTTGAAAAGTATGACGAGTATATGGCTTGCAAAATAAGAAGATATTTGACCAGTATAAGAACTTATTAGATTAGATAAATGAAGAAATATTTACTAAGCATTTTTTTGTCCCTTGCAATTCTGATTACAGGTTGCGGCAAAAAGGATGAAGAGAAAGTGTTAAAATTTGCTGTATCGGCGGATTATCCACCTTTTGAATATCGTGAAGGAGCTGGTGCTATTATTGGATTTGATATAGAGCTAGCTGGACTTATAGCAAAGCAAATGGATATGGAAGCTATATTTGAAGATATGAGATTCGCTAACATCTTTGCTGCCGTGCAGAGTGGAGCGGTTGATGCAGGCATCTCTACAATCACTGTTACAGAAGAGAGAGAAAAAAACTTTGATTTCTCAGATGTATACTATAGAGAAGAGATTGCTATTCTTTCAAACAAAGGAGAACAAGCAATAACTGATAAATCTCAATTAAGAACAAAAAAAATTGCTTGTCAACTCGGAACAACTATGGAGATTTGGCTAAAAGAAAATGCGAAAGATACAGAACTTGTGCTTCTTGATAATAATCCACAAGCTGTTGAAGCTCTAAAAGCAGGTAGAGTTGATGGCGTGTTAATTGATTTATTTCAAGCGCAAGCTTTTGCACAAAAAAATATAGAGCTTGAATATACTAGCATAGCAAAATCAGAGTTTGGCTATGCAATAGCTATTAAAAAAGGTTCAGAGCTCAGAGAAAAAATTAATTCTGCGCTTAGAGCATTAAATGAAAGTGGAGAGATTGCAAAATTAGCTCAAAAATGGCTGGGTGAAATTTAAGATATGCATCCACAAACACAAGCGCTTTCTTAGTTTAATTACTCATCTGATATTAAGTTATAAATGATATAAGTGATTTATATATTATTTATTACTTTTCACCTATTAGAGCTTATGAACTGCACTAATAATTGATGCGTTGTATATTTGTGTATTGTTTAAAGTTAAACCTTCAGTGATGTCTTTAAGATTTATTTATACTAGTGAGAAAAGAGATTCCGCCACATATTTTTAACTTTCTAGATTTGATTCTGTTATAATAAATAATTAATCTTTAACGTGTTTATTACTTCATAAGTCTGTTACCTCTTACAGTGGTAGCTTCTTCTTATTTTAAGCTTGATTACAATGTACAGTTGATAGATTATTTTACAGGTGTAGTATTGTTGTAATATTGCCCTTTAACCTTTAAAGGATTATGTATAGCGCAATATATAATTAATATCATTTTAACATTATTTATATATAATTGCATTTTCGCGCAAACAAATATTTAATAAATTTTTGTTTTGCAATCTTAGTAAAATTGTAACATTCTATATTGGCTTGCTAACACAATTGGCATTTATTTATTCATTAAGGAGGAAAAGTGAGGGACGGTAATATAGCAGATATCCAACCCTGCGTTGTAGTGGATGACGGTGTGATATCAGCGTCAGACCTTGTATCATTGTTAAAGCATGCTGTGAATGCGCACAATGATAGAGATACTCAAGAGATTAATGTGAAATTATCATTTCAAGCATCTAATAATAATTCAGTTCTAAATGCCACGTTAAATATTAAAAATATCGAACAAGTTGCAGGAGAAATAAACTCTAAAAATCCAAAACAGTCAGATGCTGATATACTACAACTTTGCGGCAAGAATGTGGAGTTTTGGCAAGATTATGGTATCGCAAAGAATGGAGAATTTACCAATTTACCTACTGGCTCCACAAAGTTCAAACTTGCAAATACAACACTGCATAAGTTTTTTAATGTACATAGAATAAACAAGTATTCAAAGAAAGAAGAGATACAAGACGTCATTGGTTTATATAAGGATGAACATAACTATAATCAGTGGGTTTGTTCTGAGACTTATGATGGCTCGAGGAAGATTGAATCATTTCAAGATGGAGTAATCAGCTATAACGACGAAGATTCATTAGACATAAGCGACTTTGTTTTTGTTGCGGGGAAATCTGGCGGAGCTAATTCCGCTGGTCAAGACGGCGGAATATATAGAAGAGGAGAGATAACAGCTCTAATTAAGCAAGAAAACAAAGGTGGTGGTGTTGATAATGTTAGTAACATATGTGAATTTCTGGGCAGCAGGATGTTTGCACACGCAAAACCTAATTCTGGCGCAAAGGTATTTTTAGCAAAGAATTCTAGCAGCATAAGAATTCCGGACAGTGACGGAAGCAATATATATGTTGCTTCCATATTTTTCGATCATTATAAAGATTTGTATGTTGATGCATATAATATTCTTGGAAAGCAAGCACCAAAAGATAGACCTTGGTTAATTGGGCAAGATGCCAGTGTGTTTAATCAAACGATAGCAAGTAAGAATTATAGTGGATTTTCTGATATAATGCCTCTGTCGCTACTTATCGGAGATTTTGATATACATTGGGGAAATGTTGGTGTTGTTAGAGATCCAAGTAAGCCAGACGTTCCAGCAAAGATGGTAAGAATAGATTTTGCTTGGGCATTTAAAGGTTGTTTTGAGGATGAGGTTCATCCGCATTCGGTTTTCCGTCATTTGCCTGGATTTGGTCCAACAAATCACTTTGTTGAATATCCTGAAGAAATGAGGATACACCCTGTATTTGTTAGAGGTTTGAAAGATATATATGATTTCGATTTTACCATCGCTATAAAGGAGGGTTTTGACGAAGTTGGTCAGTACTATGGTATAGCTCCACTGCAAGAGTTTGCAAAGCAGGTTGCTACCATTGAGATCGCTAAAATTAATGATAAAGAAGGTATAGTAGAATCTCTAAAAACTCATTTTATAGAAAAGATGCAGAAGAGGCAAACATCCCTTAAGGATTATGCTACTACGATAGATATCAGTCTTGCTTTTAATAAAAATGAGAAAGGTTCTTGGACTCTTACAGGATATCAAGATGATCATGGAAATCGCAGAACAGTTGAAGACATAATACGTGAAAATCCGGAATACTTCAAAAGAATACTTACTACAGGTGGGAAAGTAAGCTTAAAAAGAGATGAGCAGAAATCTTTTGGTGGGTTGATTAGTATGCTTGACGTATTTGGTATTTATAGAAAAATAAATGAAAGCAAGTGTACAAAGCAGCTTTTTGCCTATAAAGATCTGATAGATACAGAGATAAAAAGAAAGAAGATCTTGATAAATGAAAAAGACAGTCTTAGCTTAGAAAAAGAGGATGTTGTATCAAAACAAAATGCACAAGAGATAAAAGATCAACAGGAATTAAAGCATGAAAAAAGAAATGTTGAAATCATACCAAGTTCTCAAGAAATAACAAATCAGCAAGACTCAAGAAGTAAAAAAGAAAATGTTCAATCAACGCGAAATACCCAAGACACAAAAAATGAACAGAACTCACAGAATATAAAAGAAAATACTGAATCAACACAAAGTGCTCAAAAAGTAAACGATGCCGCACGAGATTTGAAGCAAAAAGCACATGTTGAAGCAGTACAAAGTACTCAAATGTCTGGCAATAAGTTTGCTGACAGGGTTGGACAACAAGCATCAAATAATAAAACTGTTCAGTTCAAACACTAAAAGTTACACCTTCAATTTCTTACAGATATCAATTACTACCGGCTAAAGCGCGGTAGTTTGTGTAACGCTTGCAAAGCAGATTAAAAGCGTAAACGCTAAAACTCTGATATTCTAAAATCATCTTTTTTGTGATGTTCCTCATGCTGTTCTATATATTTTTGCACTTCTTCTGAATTCACATTGCCAACTGTCACAACAAAATACCCTCTGGCCCAAAGATGTTGTCCCCCAATACCGCTTACGGAGCAGTGCAAATTCCTGTAGCAACTTACGACTACTTATACCTTTAATATATTGCACAGCTTTAGATATTGATATACCAGGCGGAACCAATGCTAATATATGTATGTGATCAGGACTCATACTGCCACTAATTATATTTATGTAATTAGCAGCACATATTTCTCGGATTACTTCCCTAGTTCTAATCGCAACTTGCCCAGTTAAAACTCTATACCTATACTTAGTACAAAATACTATATGATACTTTAGGTCATATAGGCTGTGGGATCATCTCCTATATTCCATTCGTCCTCCCTTAGCACATTTCCTAGATAACTAATACTAAAGTGTTCGCCTAAAGGCGAGGGTGTTAACCATATCACATATAACTACATAAAAAATGCTTGCTATGCTTCTTGCAAGCACTGATAAATGAACATAGTTTTCATACTTGAATTAAACTATGTTTATCTGCCATTTATCATCAGCTTTATTCATTCTTTAGCTAGTACGGGCCATCCGCCAGAAATTGATTTGCTATGCAAATAAATTTTTGTGGAGTAATAATATATATTCAGCAAAATGAAAACAATCAAAGCAACAAGTTTTGTTTATGGCGTATTAAGATATTTTAAATCATGCCAACTAGGCTGTTTTGTGATGCAGAAATGATTTTGACTTTGACCATTTTATTCATAAGGTCTGCATTACAATCGTCAATTATTACAGATTGCATATATGGAGATTTACCCAAAAGCTGGCCATCTTTTTTACCATTCTTGTATATAAGAATGTCAAGGCTATTACCTATCATACTTCTGTTAAAATCAAGTTGCTGGCGATTTAATACTTCCTGTAACCTTGCTAATCTTTCATTTTTTACTTCCTCTGAAATCTGGTTTTCTAATATAGAAGCTGGAGTGCCAGGACGTCTACTATACTTGAATGCAAAATATTGCGTATATCCTATTTCTTCGACAAGTGATATGGTTTCCAAGAAGTCTTGCTCAGTTTCACCTGGATATCCAACAATAAAATCAGATGAAAACTGTATGTTAGAGTTTGCTTTCCTAAAACGCGATATTACATCAACATAAAGTTTTCTATCGTGTTTTCTGTTCATTGTCCGCAATATTTTATCAGAACCAGATTGTACTGGAAGATGTATGAAAGGCATAAGTTTCGACTCACTAGCATGCAACTCAAATAATTTGTTGTCTTCCATATCACGAGGATGTGAAGTTGTATATCTTATAAGTTCTAGTCCATCTATCTTTGCAATATGCTCGATTAAATCAGCTATGCTAAATAATCTATCCTCAGGTGCTGTGCCCTTATAAGCGCTCACGTTCTGTCCAAGCAATGTAATCTCTTTTGTAGATCGTGATACCAAATTCAGAGCTTCTCTATATATTTCATGCACAGGTCTTGAATATTCAGGACCTCGCGTGTAAGGTACTACACAGAAATGGCAAAACTTATCACATCCCTCTTGTATAGATAGAAAAGATGAGACATTACATGTAGTTTGCTCGCCCAGCTGTTTTACAGAATCAAACTTTACATTTTCTAAAAAATCAAGATTGATAGCCCACTTTTTTTCACGTCTTGCTTGTTCGATCAAAACTGGAAGATGGTGATAAGATTGTGGCCCAACAACAACATCAACAAATTTAGCACGCTTAAAGATTTCCTCTCCCTCAGCTTGAGCAACGCAGCCTGCAACAGCTATTACAACATCATCGCCTTTTTTCTTTCTTGTCTCCTTGATTTTTCTGATCCTGCCAAGTTCTGCATAAACTTTTTCAGTAGGGTTCTCTCTTACATGACAAGTATTCAATATAAATAGATCGGCATCAGATGCAGATTCTGTAATAGTAAAACCATGTGGCCTTAAAAGTTCCACCATCTTTTCAGAGTCATAGAAATTCATCTGGCAGCCATACGTTTTTATGAATAGCTTACGCAAGTTAGACAGCATTTTATATTATGTATGATTTTTATTTATTTCTGATTATCAGATTTATCTTCGTCTTTTCCACGCTTCATGCCATCTTTAAATGCATTTAAGCCGGCTCCTATATCGCGCATGATCTTTGGTATTCTCCCTGCGCCAAATAAGACAAGCACTATTAAGAAGATTAGCAATAACTCTCCAAAACGACCGCCCATTTTTGCGTACCTCCTAAAAATAAGCAAAGTCAACATAGAAAAAGCAAGGAACATGCTCAAAAAATAGCAATATAATAGCTAAAATCCACATGTAGAGCATTGCACATGCTAGCATTTTTAATGATATTAAGCAAACAAAAGATTAAATCTAAATGAGAATCGTATAGAATCAAAATAGTACTTAGTAAATATTCTGTGGCATTGTTAACAGTGCAAATACCAATTCTTCATTTATTATCATAGATATATTTTGACACGCTTATTGCAACTTTTAGTTTACTAGAATGTTTAACATGTTCTAGAATGACAACATAGCTTATAGCATTATCTGGAGGTTCGTTTATGTCTGAAGGTGTTGGGTATGATATTGTTGATTTTATCAAGGGTGTAGAAGCAAACAAGTTAACTGATGATGATTTTATAAACTTCAATACACTTCCTAGAGATAAACTGAAAGCATTTCGAGAAGAGATTATACCAGCGTGTAGTACTGAGGAATTAACAAAATTTACAACAAACTTATTTTCTGCTCATATAGATCGTGCATTTTCTGAGGAACTTAGTGCGTTTGAAGCGCCTGTACTTATAAGAGAGCAATCTCAATTATATCTCCTTGTAAACACATGCATGAAAGAAATTGGAAAAAGATATTTGGAACTGCAAGACAGTCCTGAGAAGTTTGGCACAGTAAAGATAGATCCGGCTATATTGGCTTGTTATTCTAATTATAGTGATAGGCTTACAGAATCAATATTAAAAATGCCTGAAGAAAATATAAGGCATATGCTCTCTGAGGATATCGCTAAGATCATTGAGAATCAAAATCTTAAAGCGGGAAATGAAGTTGCATCTAACGCGATGGAAAATTTACTAGAAAAGTTATTTACGAGAGATGACGTACTTAAGTCAAACATAAGATCTGCACTTGTAGGTCTGCCAAACAGTAACGAAAAAGACTTGATAGAGCAGGTAAATGAAGTGCTTGCAAATTATGATGTTGATAATAACAGAAAAGAGATAGCAGATTATATAGCAAACCGTAATATAGCGTACAGTATATCATTTGTTATGTATAAGAACATGCTAGAGATGCCAAGTGAAGTCATGTCACATGAGGCAGGAGATATACTTGCAAAACATATTGAACTTGCTAAGCCTTATGGTCAATATGTTATGGCGCTTAGGACTCAAGATCTGACTAGTCAAATTCCATTAAAAGAAGCTATTTTATCGCATGTGCAGGGTAATGACTCTATACAAGAAAACTCCGAACTATTAAAAATGGCTCAGCAAATAGATACTAGTAAATCACAAGATAATCAACAGGAGAACATCTCTGTTTTAAAATATGTTGAAACAGTATTAATTGAATTTATTGCTAATGTTAAAGAAAGTTGTGTAAACGTTAGCGCGAAAGCAAATATTGAGCTTGAGAAGTCTTTGTCTAGTATATATGACACACTTAGGCAGATAAGAGATTGCTTTCTCAGACATGATGAGGTCGGTAAAGACCATTCTGAAGATATTGCTGTGCATTATACTAAAGCTGATGAGTCAATAAAAATAATGAAAGGGCAGCTGAGAGAAGAAACTATCGCTATGTTAGAGGAACAAGTTAGAGCAGTAATTAAAAATGTTCCTTCGGAACACAGAAAAGATCTTATAATGTTGCATGGTACTGTCATGAGTGAGTTGCAAACTCT
Source organism: Candidatus Lariskella endosymbiont of Hedychridium roseum (assembly GCF_964020185.1). Classification (NCBI taxonomy): domain Bacteria; kingdom Pseudomonadati; phylum Pseudomonadota; class Alphaproteobacteria; order Rickettsiales; family Candidatus Midichloriaceae; genus Candidatus Lariskella; species Candidatus Lariskella endosymbiont of Hedychridium roseum. Next base: position 679,498 of record NZ_OZ026538.1, read on the forward strand.
ACATGCTAAACAAGAAAGAGATCATGAGAAGGAAAATCAAGACAAAAGTCATAGTTGGCAGGAAAGAACAGAAATAGCATCTAGAACAACAAACAGAGGAGCTTCAAGGTAAATTTATACCGGCATAGGTCAATGAAGAGTTAGCATTTATTATGTATTATCCTGTTAATCAAGTCATTGTGTAAGCTTTTTTAGCCTAATTTCTATATTACTTCGTTAGTTTCTTTGCAAATATGTAAAAGTATTATGTGCGGAATTATCGTACTCAAAAGAATCATTACACAAATGCCTTATTAACAGTGCTATTGCTAAAAAATCTGCCATACACTATGATTATCAATCGGCAGCTCGAGTTACATAAGTCGCATTTTAAAGGCGCAAATTTTGAAAAGTATGAATAGTATACTTATAGTGTATTTCTTTTTCTTATATGATAGGGTTTTTGGTTGAGCTTATCAACTAAAGTAGTGTTTATGAATATATATTAGTTGTATCTTAGTCATACTTTTCAAAATTGGTGCATTAAAGATTGCTCGTTATGTATTGATTATACACAAAAATGCTCCCTTAAGCTCTTCCTAGCTCTTTTTGAAGTCTAACTTCATATGTATGCAAGTTAAATACCAACTCTTAATTTATTAGAGATATATTTTAAAGTATTTATAAATGGTGTTACGTTTACTAACTGTAGAGAATTTTGTTCTTATAGAAAATATATCCATAGAGTTTGATCTCGGACTTTGCATTTTGAGTGGAGAGACTGGAGCGGGAAAATCAATTATATTAGATGCGCTTGGTCTTGCACTTGGTGATAAAGGTGGGGTACATTTCCTGAAAGACAAAAATAAGGCGGCTGTTGTCACTGTGGAAATCGAGGTTGATTTACTTGATAACAAGAATTTGCGCGATATTTTATTAGAATTAGGTATAGAAGCAAAGCCGCTTAGCACAGCGTGCGAGTTAATCATCAGACGAGTGATTAATCCTGACGGAAGAACTAGAGCTTTTCTAAATAATAGTTTAATTAATATAGGGCAACTAGGACAAATATGTTCACATTTGGTTGAAGTTTGCGGTCAACATAAGAACCAGCAATTACTGGATCCAAGAGAGTATATTAATATATTAGATTTGTTCTCAAAAAACGAAAAAATACTAAAGGATGTTGAAGCATATTTCGATACTATGCAAAACATCAAGAAGCAGCTAAATAACGCTATAGCTACACAAGCAGCTTCAGAAAGCGAAAAAGCTTACCTAAAGCATGTCATAGATGAAATTGAAGCTTTCATGCCTATAGTGGGAGAGGAAGCATTACTCGATGAGAAACGTAAGGTCTTAATATCTAAGACAAAGATATTAGAAGCTACTCTGGAATCAACTTCAATATTAGATATGCCAGGAACAGGTGTAATAAGTCAGTTATGTGCTATAGAAAAGGCTTTGTCTAGGTTTCCTGATTATTTTTCTGATGTTAATTTAAAATTTGAAGCTATCAGAATTGATCTTCAAGAGCTTAGTAATACAGTTGAGCACAAAAGATCAGAACTCATTATTAATGAAGATCTTGATTTCATAGAGAATAGACTTTTTGAGCTTAGAAATTTAATTAGGAAATACAGAGTCACAGACAATGACCTAAATAAATTTTTGGAGTATGCTAAAAAGCAATATGAAATGATATGTGACATAGGCTCAATCATTGAACGCTTAAGCAAAGAGCTTCAAGATGCACAAGGTAATTATTTGCGTGAAGCAAAGCTTTTATCTGAAAGAAGAAAAACTGCAGCTTTTGAGTTAAGAAGCAAGATTCTAGCAGAATTTCAGCATATTAATCTTGAAAAAGCAGATATTTTAGTGCAGGTTGATGAACTAGATATTCAAGAGGCAAAGAAGAACGGAATTAATAATGTCACCTTTTTAATAAAAACTAATTCAAATAGTGAATTTGGTGCGCTTAGTAAGATAGCATCTGGTGGAGAATTATCAAGATTTATGCTTGCATATAAGGTTGCACTTTCTGGAAATAAAGGTGTTACTTCAATAATTTTTGATGAGATAGACTCAGGAATAGGGGGAAAGGTTGCAAGTAACGTAGGAAAGAAACTTTTAAAACTTTCTGAAGAAAAGCAGGTTATAGTGGTAACGCACCAGCCACAAGTCGTTGTGTATGCAAATAATCATTATTTAGTGGAGAAAGAGCAAACAAACGAGGCAGCAAAAGTAACAGTAAATAAGCTTAGCAAGCTTGACAGTATATCAGAAGTCGCAAGAATGCTTTCAGGCAGTAGTATTACAGAAGAAGCAATTGCTGCTGCGCAGAAATTATTCATTTCAGCTTGATGCATAATGTAATGCATTATACAATTGTGTTATTTATTAGCAATTCGGATTCAATATGTTGACTAGATATACTATACTAAGAGATAAATGCAAAAAATAATGATATTAGGTGCGACCGGTTCTGCTGGTTCCAGCACACTTGAGCTTTTAGAAATGCAGGAATTTAAAGAGCTCTTTCAAGTAGAAACATTAGTAGGCGGTAGTAATACACAGAAACTTGCAGAGCAGAGCCTGAAGCATAAACCGAAATATTCGGTAATTTATGATGAAAGTAAATACGGTGAGTTAAAAGACCTGCTCTTTGGCTCTGGAATTGAAGTGCTAGCAGGCAGAAATGCTTTGCTTGATGTTGTAAAGAATCAGCACGATCTTACTATAGCCGCTATTTCAGGAATTGCAGGACTTGAACCGATTTATAGATGTATTCCAAATACTAGAAAAATAGCAATAGCAAACAAAGAGAGTATAGTTTGTGCAGGCAGCATAATATTGAGTCTTGCTGAGAAGCATAGTACAAAGATTATACCAATTGATTCAGAGCATAGTGCAATATTTCAGATTTTAAATTCTGGAGCTTCTAATCAATCTAAACAGATGGAGAAAATTACGCTCACAGCGTCGGGAGGTCCTTTTTTAAATAAGAGTATGGAAGAATTAGCTAAGGTGACTCCAAAAGAAGCTGTTAAACATCCAAACTGGAGCATGGGGGCGAAAATTTCTGTGGATTCTGCAACACTCATGAATAAAGGACTTGAGGTGATAGAAGCTGCGCTTCTATTTGATCTCCCATCAAGTAAAATTGAAGTACTTGTGCATCCTGAATCTATTGTGCATGGTATGGTACATTATAAGGATGGCTCTACAATTGCGCATATGAGCGTGCCAGATATGAAGACAGCAATTTCGCTTGCATTCTTATATCCAGAAAGGCTAGAATGGCATCCAAAACCATTAAACTTAATAGAGGTAGGGAAACTCAGTTTCTTGCAGCCTGATTTTCAAAAATTTCCACTACTTAATTTGGCAATTTCTGCATTAAATGAAGGGCCTGCAGCATGCATTATTTTAAATGCAGCAAATGAAATAGCAGTAAATATGTTTTTAAATGGCAAAATTTCATTTCTAGAAATTATAGGTTTTATTAGAAAGGTTTTGGAAGTAGCAAAGAGACCAAATTCTGTATCTTTAATAGAAGATATTATCGGGCTTGATCAACATATAAGAGATATGTTTTAGATGAGAAAATTAGAATGGTTTAATGATATCGGTGCTGACCTATTTTATAACAAGACTCCGCAGGATCAGACGAAAAGTCAGCATATTCAAGATTCAAGTGCTGCTTACTCAAGCGTGTTGAAATCAGCAGAAGAGCTTAATAAGGAATCAAACAGTATGCAGGGATATGGAAAGGCACAGCAGAAAATTGTTAATAAAGTGCTAGAAGTGGGTACTATAAGTGAAAATAGGATAACATCAGAAAGTAGAAGAATTGCAGATAAAGTATCAAATATAGATGAGCTTTATGATGCTATTAAGAAATTTGAAGGTTGTGATTTGAAAAGAGCTGCCAAGAATATAGTTCTTGGAGATGGTACTATTTCTGATATTTTACTCGTTGGTGAAGCACCTGGTGCTCAGGAGGATTTATATGGAATACCGTTCTGCGGTCAGAGTGGGAAGCTGCTGGATAATATATTAAAATCTATAGGTCTTTCTAGGCGTAAGAATTGCTATATAACAAATACTGTGTTTTGGAGGCCGCCAGGAAATAGAAGGCCAACTCCTGAGGAAATCGCCATATGCCGTCCATTCGTAGAGAGGCATATAGCATTTATCAATCCAAAATTGATAATTCTAGTTGGAAGTACAGCAGTTGAATCGCTGTTAAACCTTAAACAGTCGATGAAATCTTTAAAATCACAGTATTTTGATTATACAAACTGCTATTTGGAAAAAAATATCAAAACAGCAATTATATTACATCCATCATATCTGCTAAGACAACCAAGTGAAAAGAAAGCTATGTGGTTTGATGTGCTAAAGATAAAGAATGAGCTGATCTCAAAAATATAACATATAAAAATTAAAAAGAGCTTATGCAAAATGCAGCGAATTTAATAAAGAGAACAATCACAACACTTGTTCTTGCGCCTGTTGTATTATTTACAATATGGAGTGGTGGTATATTATTCAAGTCTTTGATTCTTGGAATATGCGCTGTAATGATGATCGAGATGGTGAATATATCGTTTCATGCAGGAGCAAAATTTTCAAGGATAAAGAGTGTAATATTTAGTGCGTTTGGAGTAACTTATATACTTATAGCTTCAGTTTGTATCATAGCTATTCGTGATGTGGAGCCATTTGGTATGGAACTTTCCTATTGGCTTTTTTTAACTGTATGGTCAGTTGATGTTGGGGCATATGTTTTTGGTAATATAATAGGTGGGCCAAAACTTCTACCTGTTGTTAGTCCAACAAAGACTTGGTCGGGTCTTATAGGTGGATGTGCGTTTGCAGTCTTGGTTGGTGCGTGTATGACAGCGATAATGCCGTCTATTACACCAAGATATATATTTTTGAGCGGTGTTACGGCTTTTGTTGCGCAGTGCGGAGATCTGTTGGAATCGTTTGTAAAGAGAATTGTAAAGGTGAAAGATAGCGGTAATATTCTTCCTGGGCATGGTGGCATGCTAGATAGGATGGACGGGCTTATGCTCGCTGCGATATTTGTTTGTCTTGTTCTTTCTGTCATGTAGTCTGTCTGTCAAAAATTGATTTGCTTCGTAAATCAATGTACAAAAATTAGCTTAAAGTCCTGGTCCTACGCTAATTTTTAGATATATAATTTGTCCTGTACTTCGCAAATACTACTTTAGGCACTTATGAAGATAGTGCATAACAAAATCCATAAGATTTTTGGCAATTTTGCCACTTTTTTTGCTGGATTTAGATGCGTCATAATTGCTTGCAACCAATATCAATCTTCCATTTTGAGTGTTATGATGGAGAGAACATGTAGCTTTGGTGCTACTTGCACCGCTATCTCCATTTGCTTAAGAAATATGTAAAGAAAAATGGAAATACAATGTCAAGAGATTAAAGTGCAAATGATTGGCACTAAACAAAATAAGTATAAAGTATATAATACAGTGTTAAATTTATGGAAAGTCATTACTACAAAGCTTTAGCGCGTAAGTATCGTCCGCAGCTATTTTCTGACTTGATAGGTCAAGATGTACTTGTACGTATCATCACAAATGCGATAAACCACTCCAAAATTCCACATGCGATGTTGCTTACTGGAATTCGTGGTGTTGGTAAAACAACTACAGCAAGGATAATAGCACGCGCTCTGAATTGCATAGGTCCATCTGGTGATTTGAATATACCAAGTAAAGAACCTTGCGGTGTGTGTAACAACTGTGTTGCGATTTCAGAATCAAGACATCCAGATGTTGTAGAAATGGATGCAGCTAGCAATACAAGTGTAAACGATGTTCGTGCTATTATAGAGAATGTTGCATATAAACCAATTTCAGCTAGAAATAAAATTTACATCATAGATGAGGTGCATATGCTATCTGGCAGTGCTTTCAATGCATTGCTTAAAACACTAGAAGAACCACCAGCACACACAAAGTTTATCTTTGCAACAACCGAAATGGATAAGATACCACTTACTATACTATCTAGGTGTCAGAAATTTTACTTAAAAAGAATTTCTGTTGAGCATTTAGTAAAGCATTATGAGGAAATTGCTTTAAAAGAAGGAGTTTCTATAGATAAAGAAGCTGTTTACATGGTGGCAAAAGCTGCAGATGGTTCTGTTCGTGATGGTCTTTCTATTTTAGATCAAGCAATTGCACTTAGCAGATGTACAAACGTCACAAAAGAAATAGTTGAGGAGATGTTAGGTCTTGGTGGAATAGATGCAGTCTATGAGCTTTTTGACTCAGTTATACGTGGTGATGTGGTTGTTGCTTTGAGTTTTGCATCGTCTTTATATGAAAGAGGAGTTGATCCTGTCCATATCATTCGTGCTCTTCTTGAGCTTGTGCATGATATAACACTTTCGAAAACTAATGGTAAGATTTGTGAAAGAAGCAACTCTGAGACGCATAAGAGATATATGGAAAGTTTTGCCAGGTCACTAGATATAATTTTTCTCTCAAGAATCTGGCAGATGTTAATGAAAGGTATGGAAGAGATCAGCATTTCTATGCTTCCATTTGAATCTCTTGAAATGGTGATAATCAGAATTGCTTATGCAAATACTTTGGAAACACCAGAGGATATATTAAACGGACTTAAAACTAGCAGTAGCCAGCAAAATCAGCAACGTTCGTTAGAGCAGAATATGAAACGGAATGATCGCGATTTTGATTCTGCGTGCAGCACGCAGAGCGCAGTTGTTGAATATAAAAATAATGCGCAGGATGTTGATATTTTAAGCGATAATTTAGCGAAATACACCAGTTTTGATCCAACAAATGCAAATGATCTAATAAGTATTTTATATGATCATAATGAAATGGTACTTTGTTATGCATTGCAAAATGAGATATCTGTAAACTCAATCACAGAACATGTAATTAGAGTAACGCTTTTGAATGGTGCAAATAACAATATTGCTTCTTTACTTGAAAAAAAAATATGTGATATTACAAAACAAAAGTGGAGAGTAGAAATTGAAAGTGATGATTTTGCTCGTTCTCTAACAGAACTGGAAAATTTACAGAATGAGAAAATGCGCAGCAATGTGATACAAAGTTCATTGGTGCAGCATATATTGCAAAAATTTCCAGGCTCTAAAGTTTCTCATATAGAATTTAAATAAATGAACGGTGTATAGTGCAGAGTGATAATATTATCAAAAGGGATTTAGCATACGCATACCAAATTATAGCTAAGCTTGAGCTTGATGATCATACATATACGCATCTTTCTGCAAGATCAGAAGATGAGTCTGGTATAATGTTTATGAATAAGTTTGGGCTAAGATTTTCTGAAATTAGAGAGGAGAATTTATTAGATATCACATTTAGTGGCGAAGTAAAAAGTGGCATAGAGGAGCATATTAATACAACAGGCTATATACTGCATGGTTCTATTTACAAGCAACGTCAAGATGTGAAAGCAGTGTTTCACGTTCATACACCAAGTATAATAGCAGTTTCTGCTATGAAATGTGGTATTTTACCAATTAGTCAATGGGCTTTGCATTTTTATGAAAATGTTAAATATTATGACTATGATTCGCTTTTGTTAACCAATGACCAAGGAACGTTACTTGCCAGTGCTTTATGTAACTCAAATATACTGATGCTACGCAATCACGGTGTAGTTATTTGCACAAAGAGCATACATGAAGCAATGTTTTTTCTTTATCATTTGGAAAAAGCTTGTAAAACACAGTGTCTTGCGCTTGGTAGTGGGCAGGAATTGCTCATGCCTTCTCATGAATTATGCGTTAATTCAGTATCAGATCTTCTGACGTTTGAAAAAGATCTTGGTAGAAGAGATTTTGATGCATGGATCAGAAATTTGTGATATATACCTCACGTAAATGAAGAGTTGGTATTTAACTTATGCATGCAAGAAGTTAGACTTCAAAAAGAGTTAGGAAGAATTTAGGTGCAAATTTTGAAAAGTATGATTAATATACAGTGAAAAATCTTATATTTAGCATGTAGATTTTGTTTGCAATAAAAAAATAGTATGATGTGCTTATAATTCTGAAGTTGTTCATTAAGCATTCTCTAGACACTGCCTTCATAAATATACGCGCGAGGATTTTTTTAGAGTGCCAGTTAATTTTTGAGTCAAATATTATGTATATTTGCAAAGAAATTAACGAAGTGATGCTTGAAAATCAGGCTAAAAAGGTCTGTGCAAGTGGTTTTGCCTGCAGTTTCTAAGTAGTATTTGCTAGGTACAGGACAAATTATATATTCAAAAATTAGTTCAGGGTCATGCCTCAGGGCTAATTTTTATACATTTAACTTTCCACAAAAATTTATTTGCGCACGCAAATCGATTTTTGACGTATAGACTAGGTTTGTTGCTTATTTATAGTGTATTTTATGATTTGTGTGATATTAGAAAAGAGTTTGGAAGAAGGATTGGAGATTAATTAAAGAGAAATTTCTACTATATTTGCTATTGTTATGGGCATGGTTTCTGCTTGTTATCTTTTAAATGCTAAAAATAATAGAAGTGTGGAAGAGTTTTAGTTTAGCTATGAAAGCCATGCGTTATTGAAAAGTCATGGTTTTATATATAAATGGTATGTCTTTTGAAGGTAAATCAAACGGTATGCTTGAAAGAAAATTTTGGCGGAGTAGAGATTTTATGAACATACAATATCATGTTTATGATCTTCCAGATGGTCTTGATATATCTGGTGATATAGCTGTAGATACAGAGGCAATGGGTCTTAGAATAGGGCGTGATAGGCTTTGTGTCGTGCAGATTGCAGACGAACATGGCAGGGTGCATATAGTACATTTTCCATCAGATAAATATGATTGTAAGAATCTGAAAGCATTGTTAAGTGACGTTGAGCGTACTAAGATATTCCATTTTGGAAGGTTTGATATTGCAATAATGCAATATTACTTAAATATTGATTTTTCAAATATATACTGTACAAAAATTGCGTCTAGAATTGCAAGAACATACACTGAGCATCATAGTTTAAAGGAGCTATGTAACGAGTTGCTTGGGATAAGAATTTCAAAACAGCAGCAGAGTAGTAACTGGGGGGCGCAAGCTTTAACCAAGGAACAGCAAAATTATGCAGCGAATGATGTGCTGCATTTACATAGTATAAGAGTAATATTAGATGATATGCTTGTGCGTGAAAAGCGAGTCGATCTTGCTAAGAAGTGTTTTGAGTTCCTGCCACATAGAGCGAGGCTAGATATTTTAGGTTGGGCAGACGATATATTTGTTCACTAAAGGTTTTTCAAATGCATTTGTCAGACTTTGACTTTGACTTTGACTTGCCAAGTGAGTTAATAGCTCAAGCGCCAGTATTTCCTAGAGATACTTCTAGGTTAATTTTTGGCACCAAAGATAGGAAGATTGAACACGGCATATTCTATGATATAAAAAAAGTATTCAAAAAAGGTGATGTTTTGGTATTGAATGATACCAAGGTTATTCCAGCTTTGCTTCACGCGCGCAAACAGAATTGTGAAGGGAATAGTATTACTATAAATCTCGTAAAAAAAATACAGAATAGCGATTTATTATGGCAAATTTTAGCTAAGCCTGCTAAGAAATTAGCGCTTGGGGATGTATTATATTTTGATGAAGGTGGCGAATTTAAAGCTGAGGTAGTATATAAAGAAAGTGCTAACAATGAAATATATATTAAATTTTTAATGGTTAGTGAGGCGCAGATATTTCATAATCTTGAACGATATGGGATGATGCCTCTGCCTCAATATATTAAACGCAACATATTAAGCAGCAAAGCTACTGATAATGAGGCATATCAAACGGAATATGCAAGAGAGCTAGGATCTTTTGCAGCTCCAACAGCTGGGTTACATTTTACTACCAAGTTGCTTCAAGAGATAAGAGATATTGGGGTTGAAATAGTATTTGTGACTCTTCATGTTGGCCTTGGCACTTTTTTGCCAATTAAAACAGATGACATAAACACACATCGCATGCATACTGAAAGCTTTTCTATCAGTGATGATACTGCAAGTGCTATAAATATGGCAAAAAAAAGGGGTTCAAAGGTTATTTGTATAGGGACAACAACATTAAGAGCACTGGAAAGTTCAGCAGATGCTATTGGTATGGTAATGCCAACTCACTCTAGTGAAACTGATATATTTATTAAACCTGGTTATGAATTTCGTGTTGCAGATTCATTAGTTACAAATTTTCATCTCCCTAAATCTACATTGTTTGTATTGGTTTCTGCGTTTACTAGTTTAGAATTTATGGGCATTCTTTACAGTGAAGCAATATCAAATAGTTATAGATTTTTTTCGTATGGAGATGCATGTTATATAGAAAGATTTTGTTCATAGCATTTAAATAAATACTTCTTGATCATTTGTTTTTTAGTCGTTAATATTAAAATCAATTTGATTATAGCGGTAGTTGCTTGAGCGTATCTCAAGTTTTTACTACGAAAACATACGCAATAATTAATATCCGCGAGCAGTTAATTAATAAAAATTTTTGTCAGAGTGAAACAGATATTCTAGTCTTAAAGACAGTCTTAGCTATAATACAAGTCCTGCTGACTGCTGTATTTAAGATATATAGGCCTATAGAATTCGCTATTCATAATTTTGTAATTTTTTACAGATATATATTTAAGATATGAAAATTAGGCTAATTGTTAATGGAGGGCATCATGTCACAGATTAAGGATAAAGTGACGGTGAGTAAGAGTCACAGAAGGCTATCAAATGGTGTGATCAACGAAAATGGTGGTGTTATAAGCGTGAATAAAGCAAAGAATCTAGCGAGTTTGTTGAAGCCCGGCAAATCAAATATACAGTATTTAATGGAACAAGTTAATAGCTCTATATTCTGAGCATTTGTTGTATTTAGTCAATGAAGTTGAAAGTGTTATAGAGTGGATATAGCTTGAAATTTAAAATCTAAAATTAGATCTTTAGTTCACAAATTACATATAGAAGTCAAGATTTGATCTTACAGACAGTTATAAATTTTATATCTGCTTGTCAGTTAAGTTTTGACTGTCAGATATGTAACTGAGATACAAGATTTCATTATTCTTTTCCACAGCTAACTTTTTACTATCCAAAAAAGTTTGCATAGGTGTTTTTCCATAACAATATTTACCAGAATGAGGTCTTTCATTGTTGAAATATTCTAACCAAATATCAAGATCTAATTGCAAGTCATCCAATGATGTATAAATCTTTTTACGCATAGCTGTATCAAAGAATTCTTGTTTTATAGTTTTATTAAAACGTTCACACATACCATTAGTTTGAGGTGAATATGCTTTAGTTGTTGTATGCTCTATACCTTCTATACTGAGAAATAACTCAAAAGCATGATGTTCTATATTTCCCTTATATTCTCCTCCACGATCTGTAAGAATACGAAGCATCGGTATCCCTTGACTCTCATACCATGGTAACACTCGATCATTTAGCATATCAGCAGCAGTAACCGCGGTTTTGTCAGTATACCATATCAACTACTGCTTTTTCTACTGCAGGATCTACTCTATTAGCGATTATTGGCTTCTTGCGACTTATCTCGTATAGCGCTTCTTCTCCTCCTGTTTCATATAGTTCTTTAAATCTGTAATAGCTATCTCTACTATAACACATTGCCTTACATGCAGATTATATACTACCAAGGCTTTTTGCCAATTCAAGTAAACCTAGTTTCGGTTTGATGATTTTTTGATTTAAGTTCATTGCTTATCTCCATTTAATAACTAATTTAATTTACTAAATGTAAGATAAAATGTCGACTAATACAGCTCAGGATTCGGCAATGTGCTAATTTTTGGATATATTAATTGGTCCTGTGCCGCGCGCAAACACTGCTTTCACAAAATCCGTAAGATTTTTGCGTTTATTATAACATTTTCTTACGGATTTAAAGTGCTATTTTGACACTCGGGGTGCTATTTCATGCTTGTTTTGAGACTTTTGGCGCGCGTACTATTTTAACAATAAATTATACAAATTAATTCACGCAATTATATGAGGTCATTATCATCAATTTTGCGTATTTGGTTTAGATTTGGAATTGTATAATTTTATATTGAGTGTTTTTTCAGATTTATCAACAAGAAGTGTCACACACGCACATCCAGTAATATTTAAAAGTGTTGTAGCCATATCTAATATTCTATCGACACTTGCAATAAGTAATACACCCTCTACTGGTAGTCCTACAGAATGCAGTACCATTCCTAAAAATAGTAGTACTCCACCTGGGATACCAGCCCCACCAATTGATGCAAAAGTGCACATAAAAAATAGCGTCATATAGTTCGCAAAAGAAAGATCTACACCCATCATTTGAGCGAAGAAGATTGCACACGCTCCTTGATATATCGCACCACCATCCATGTTGAGAGCTGCTGAAAGTGGTAATAGAAATCTACTATTTTGTCTAGAAACTCCGAGATTTTTTTCTGCAACTTGCATCAAAGGAACAAGAGTCGCTTTTGAACTACTTGTGGAGAAAGCGATCATTTGACAACCAAATACTTTCTTATAAAATGGTATAGGAGAAAGTTTTCCCCAGACGATTATTAAAATACCAAAAAATATATATTGTGCTAAACATCCTAAAAAGATAGTGATCATAAGTTCACCAAGCGAGAATATTATGCCTATTCCCTCTTTTCCAACCATTGATGCCATATAGCCAAACACTCCTATCGGAGCAATTTTCATAATCATTTGTACAGCTTGAAAAAGCATCTTTGCTATTTCATGACAAATCTTAATTAAGTTAGCACATTCATTATGCTTTATATTGAGTGTAACTCCTACAAAAAATGCAAAAAGTATAACCTGCAGTATATTACCACTTGCCATTGCCTCAAAAACATTGGTTGGTATTATATTGATTAACATATCCATAATCGTCGAATCTGATTGAGGTTGAAACGATTGTGGTGTAGCGGTTCTATATGCGTCTAATATCGAAGGAGAGACATTAGAACCAGGCTTTAAAATAGCCGCAGCTCCTATTCCAATTGCAACAGCACAAACAGAGGTAATAAAGAAAGCGGCAAATGCTTTCATACTAATTCTGTATAATCCAATTGAGGTTTCTACGCTTGTAATTCCAAATAATATTGCAAAGAATATCATTGGAACTGTAATCATCTTGATTAGATTAAGAAATATACTTCCTAAATAGCCTAAAACAGAAGCGTTATGTTTGAATACAACACCTACTACAATACCAAGAACAAGTCCTATCAAAACTTGTTGCCAAGATGATAACCTAAATATTGCAAATCGCATGTAACGTCCTCAATCACGTTTAGTTATAGTAAAACAACACTTAAAAACACATGATAACTATCATAAGATTAACTAAATTGCAACATATAGAATGCAATAGTCAATTTTTACTTTATACTAAGCATTTTTAGCTTATATATTTATGTAGTTATATGTGATATGGTTAACACCCTCGCCTTTAGGCGAACACTTTAGTATTAGTTATCTAGGAAATGTGCTAAGGGAGGACGAATGGAATATAGGAGATGATCCCACAGCCTATATGACCTAAAGTATCATATAGTATTTTGTACTAAGTATAGGTATAGAGTTTTAACTGGGCAAGTTGCGATTAGAACTAGGGAAGTAATCCGAGAAATATGTGCTGCTAATTACATAAATATAATTAGTGGTAGTATGAGTCCTGATCACGTACATATATTAGCATTGGTTCCGCCTAGTATATCAATATCTAAAGCTGTGCAATATATTAAAGGTATAAGTAGTCGTAAGTTGCTACAGGAAGTTGGCAATGTGAATTCAGAAGAAGTGCAAAAATATATAGAACAGCATGAGGAACATCACAAAAAAGATGATTTTAGAATATCAGAGTTTTAGCGTTTACGCTTTTAATCTGCTTTGCAAGCGTTACACAAACTACCGCGCTTTAGCCGGTAGTAATTGATTAAATAGTAGTTTTATTATAATTAATAAATTACAAAGTGTTCTTATTTTATTATCATCGCGCACTACTTTAGCTCTTATAATCCTATTTTTTTTATTTTAGTTATTTTAATAGTTTACAATTTAACATGAATAGTTGAGCATTTTTAATACAAAGCAGTTTTACAGCAAAATGGTAGTATATTGCTTGTAAGTATCACAAACAACCTTTTAGTACTGTTCTAATATTCAACCTATAGTATGCCATTATTGCTTAGTGTATGATAACTGTAAAATCATTTTAGAATAATATAAAAAATAATGCTTTGTCACAGTACAAATTTTAGAATATATACAAGTGGTTTGTTGCTGTGTTTAACTATTAGAAAGATTTTATATTGAAAGTAGTTTAGCAAAAGAGGAAGGAGGAAGCCTTGCAGGACATATATCAGATATATTTGCCAGTGGCTGGGACAAGTATTAACGTTCTTGTACTCATTGCTCTGGGACTCGGAGTTGGTCTCCTATCTGGCATGTTTAGCATAGGTGGAAGTATGATTTGTGTTCCTGTATTGGTTTTTATAGGGATTCCGCCGCAGGTTGCAATAGTGACTGCAACTAATCAAATGATTGCCTCATCTTTTTCTGGATATCTTGTATATGCAAGACGTGCTTTAGTTGATTATAAACTTTCCTTAGTGATGCTTTGTGGTAGCATTATAGGTGTTCTGACTGGTATATGGCTATTTTCTCTCTTATCGTTCTTGGGTCATGTGGATCTTTTTGTATCAATTGGTCTAGTTTTAACTCTAAGTATAGCAGGCTTTCTTGCTGCAAAAGATGCAGCAAGAATAATATATTACAAATATAAGAAAATAAAATTGCCTGAATCACAAATATCAAATATTGCTAAACATATTCGTATTTTGTGTGTCTATTTTCCAAGTATTAGAGCTAAAATTAGCGTGATATTGCCATTATTAGTTGGTATGGTTGGAGGTTTTACGCTATCATTTGTTGGTATAGGTGGAAGTATTTTGATGCTTCCAATGGCACTGCATATACTTGGGACAATGCCAAGTTATACCGTTGGAACAATTCAGTTTCATGTAATTTTTTCTGCAATTTTTGCAACTATTTTGCATGCTATGACCTCTCAAAGTCTCGATATTGTATTATCGTTTGCATTGATAATCGGCTCAGTTTTTGGTACGCATATAGGTGCAAGAATAAGCGCTAGGTTTAATCAAGAAACCTTTAAGGTACTTCTTGGATTTCTTATAATAATGCTTTGCTTAAGAGTAGCTATAAATCTATTCGTGATGCCAAAAGATTTGTATCATATTGAATTCTTAAATCAATGAGAAACATAAGAATCATTCTTGCATCGCTAATATTGATTACTTCTCTTGCAGAGAATGCTACAGGAAGATCTAATATCACTGCAAAACTGTCTCAGAAGAATATTGTAAAAGGATATAACTTCAAGCAGGAGGTTTTGTCTGTATCTGGTAAAATATCTGATGATAATATTGATATTATCGTTGAGGTTTATGGACCACTTGCAACGTATAGGATCTGGAAAAAAGAAAAGAAAATAGTGTTTTGGGTGAATAGTATAAATATTGTAATACCTTCTGTATACTCATATTACTCTATTGCAGCCACTAATAAAAATAACAAAACAATAAAATCGTTAACTGAATCAATAAATGCGAACTTTATACGGTATTTAAATGAGATAATAACACATCATGCAAAGAAATTTGATGTCGCAGATACTCAGAGAGTGTTTCAAAAAATTCAATCTAAGAATGGATTTTTTATTAGAAATGTTTCACAAATAGATAAAAAAGATAAAATGTTTGTATATGATATACATCTTCCTGCGAGTGCAATTACAGGAAAATATACTGTAAAAGTTTATGCTGTTAAAGATAATAAGATTATAGAAATTAAGTACCTAACATTTTCTGTTCATAAAGATAAATTGTATTTAAAGTTAGATAATCTTGCTACACAAAACCCATTGCTATATGCTGGCGCAGCCGTATTTGTGAGTATTTTGATAAGTTTGCTCGTTGGATTATTATTTAAGAATTTTTTATGAATTTAATATATTGATATGCTATCTAGAGAAAAATTAATTCCCCCATGTAGCGGAAAAGTTTTACTACATTCTTGTTGTGCACCTTGCGCTGGTGAAGTTATGGAAGCAATGCTAGCATCTGAGATAGATTTTACTATCTTTTTCTATAACCCTAATATTCATCCTTTGAAAGAGTATGAGATGAGAAAAAGTGAAAATATAAGATATGCTGAGCGTTTTGGAATATCATTTGTTGATGCTGATTACGACGTGCAGAATTGGTTTGCCAGGGCTAAAGGTATGGAAAATGAGCCAGAAAGAGGGATTAGATGTACAATGTGTTTTGATATGAGATTTTTGCGTACAGCTCTCTATGCAAAAGAAAATGGCTTTCCGATTTTTACAAGCTCTCTGGGAATATCAAGATGGAAAAATATGGAACAAATTAATGAATGCGGAGAGAGAGCTGCTTCACATTATGACGGTGTTCAATATTGGACTTATAATTGGCGTAAAAATGGTGGTAGTGCAAGGATGTATGAAATAGCAAAGCGAGAGAATTTTTATAAGCAAGAATACTGCGGCTGTATATATTCATTGCGTGATACGAACTCTTGGAGGATAAAAAACGGTAAAAATGAAATAAAAATATGTGAACAGTTTTATAAAGAAAAGCTTTATTAGTCTATCCATCAAAAATTTATTTGCTGCGCTAATTTTCGGATATATAATTTATCCGATACTTGTAAAAAACCTTATGGATTTTAAATTCACCTCTGCAAAAGTGTTCTACTTGAAACCTTAAGTGCGAATTTTCTTTAATAAAATTCGTAATTCTGCTTAGGCATGTTGAAGCCTTTAGCTTTAGCAAAAGGTCTTTCTACAAGCTAATATTACACATCAATTTAAAAAATTTTCATTTTTGGCGGATGGACTTCTTACGGATTTAAAGCGCTATTTTTGCGGTCCAAGCAACATTTCATGCGCACTTTCGAGACTTTTGGCGCAACGGTACAAGCTACTCAATTTTTTAATATGAGCTTTATTATGCGCACGTATATGTAGAACATAGGAGTGCTACATATAGTGAAAAATAGCTTCCATACATAACTATTAAAAATAAGTGTTAGCATTTGCTCAGCTGGCAAAACCTTAAACATTGTCAAAAATACTATAACAATAGTAGTATCAATAAAAAGTGATATACATGTACTACCATTATTTCTTAACCATAGATGCTTTCCTTTCGTAAGCTTATATATCCATAGGTACATCATAATATCAACTGCTTGTGATACATAACATGCGATCATAGAACCTATAAAAGCAACACTATAAAAACCAAATACTTTGTGGAAAGTTAGATTATCAACTTTTGACCAACTTGTGGCAGGTAAATAATCTATAAGTGCTATGATTGTTGCTATTACTATGTTAGTGAGTATTGCAAAACGCACACAAAAATTGGCTCTTGCTTTCCCATAAAATTCTGTGATTAAATCAGTAATCGAAAAGGTGAGTGGGTATAAAATAGCACCAGCAGATAACTCGAATGTATAAATCGATGGTACATGTAAAATAACGAATTTTTGATAAACTAAGTTTCCTAATATTATCAGCCCGGAGAATAATATACAAAGGCTAGCATAAACTTTTTCAGCTATAGGCATGAAGTTATATCCTCAATCTTAGCTGCGAGTATAAAATCACTCTCCGTTAGTCCATTTACTTTATGCGTCCAAATCTCTATTAAGCAAGCTCCCCATTCAATACTTAAATTTGGATGATGCTTCTCTCTCTCAGCAATAATTGCTATCTTATTTGCAAATTCCATAGCATCTATAAAATTGTTAAACTCATAGCGTTTATATACATGTCCAGAACTATTTACTTTCCAATGATTTTGTAATTGATCTAATAATTTATGGATCTCACGCTTATTAAGCGGCATTATATCATTTTGATATGGTAAACATTGCTTATCTGCTAGTAAATGAATATTGGTCATAGCTTACCTAGTAAAATAATATAAACATTTCCTAATTTGACAAAAGTTATTTTTAAATTAAGTTTATACGATACTATGCTGCCTACATACTAATAACTATTTTAAATAATCCGTCTGTTCCACTATTCCTCTCAATAAAATCATTATTATCTGCCATGTCTTCTTAGAAACATTGAAATAATAACTGCAATAAAGATAACAACTACCAAAGACGAAAATGTAATAACAAAATTCTGTACTGAGTAAACTCTTACATTATTTATATCATATATGTGATTCCACTGAAGATCGAGTAGATAACCAGTGAACTGGTCTAGTATAGCGCAGCCAAGCATATTCAGGGTATTAATTGTACCTATTATCACACCAGAATTTTGATGATCAGAAACTCTAAGCGCACCTGTAAAACATAACATATCAGATCCACATAAGACACCTATTATAAATAGTATAAAAGAGACGCCTTCTAAAGAGAGATCAGGGAAATATAGCAGTGTGCAAAAGCTTATTAATATTCCAGTTGCACATACTTGTATTCCACGATTGATAATATTATATCTTTCACATAAATATGGAATCATGATACTACCCACTGCAAGCCCGAGATATAGTTGCATTGTGGTACGTGCGCTTATAACATTATTCACAAGTAATTTCTGCTCTATAAAAGCAACTCCCATTAAATCTGCAAGAACAGAAAGAGGAGTATATAGTCCAACTGATAGTATTGCATACATCACTATAACAGGATTCTTCAGCACTATTGAGATTTCAAGAAGCATACTTGATATACTAAAAGATGACATATTTGCGCGTACTATAGGTCCCTGAGTAATGCTTTTTTTAATGCTAAAGAAAGCAAATATAAACATTAAAAAACCAAAAAATGCCATATACTTATAGATTTCTCTCCAAGATATAACTGTGAGGATGCTACTTATTATAGTACCGCTAAATAATGCGCCCATAACCCCTATTGTTAGTGTCAAACCTAAAAGCACAGCTCTATTCCCAGGTGGCATGTTATCTGCAACTATTTTAAGTGCACTCATAAAAGCAGCAGCAGAACCAGCACCTATTAAAAACCTAGCAAGCTGCATGGTACTAAGCGTATTTGCATAGAAAAACATTATAGACCCAATACTGCAAAGTAGTATAGAAACAAGAATTACAATTTTTGCTCCATATTTATCCATCAACACACCGAGCGGTATTTGCAATATAGAATATGCCAAGAGGTAAATAGAACCAAGTGATGCAAATTGCTGTGCTGTGAGCAAGAACTCAGTTCTAAGTTCATGGTGCATTACACCTGGTGAAACTCTCAGTACATACTGATAAAAAAAGAAAAGTGCAGCAGTAAGCCAAGCAAAGTATACACTTCTTGATTTTATTATGTTATTAATCATGTCTGACATGTTTTTTCATTACCTCTCTTGGTAGTTTATGTAAAACACCTTACACCCTTTCTATCTTGGTCATTTTGAAGGATAAATAGGCCGAAGAACCCGACTAATTAATTGTGTAGGTAGTTAGCATAAAACTGAAGTTTGTTACTTTTATAGCATCTATTATTTTGATGTAGCATATAAACATGCATAGCATGCTGAAAAGACATCATATTACACAAAAATTCCAAATCCATTTATTATCTAATATACAAGACCATCTATTTTATGAATATCTTCTCTATATTTTACGAAAATATAACAAATATATTGCTGCAATTTGAGCATGAACAAAACTCTAATTTTATATTCACGGTAGAAGTGCCGAATAACCCTAAAAATGGGGATTTAGCAACTAATGCTGCAATGATTTTTGCAAATCATACAGGACAATCTCCGAAGAGAGTAGCAGAATCGATAGCAACAGAGCTATCAAAGTCTGATTATGTACTGTCCTCAGAAGTAGCAGTTCCTGGCTTCGTCAATATAAAACTTACCAATAGCTTTTGGCAACACTTCTTGCGCGAAACCTATTTATCAAAGAAAGAGTATGGTGATAGTAAAATTGGAAAAAATCAAGAAATTAATATAGAATTTGTTTCTGCTAATCCAACTGGGCCTATGCATGTTGGACATGCACGCAGTGCAATTTATGGCGATGCACTTGCAAAATTACTTTCTAAATGTGGATTTAAAGTTACTAGAGAATACTATATAAATGATGCTGGAAAGCAGATAGATACTCTAATTCACTCATTATTCATAAGATATAAACAAGAGCTTGGAATAGATGCAACACTTGCACAAAACTCATACCCAGGTGAATATCTGATCGACATAGCAAAAACATTAGTAGTATTACATGGAAATAAGCTTTTAAACATTGTAGATGCAGAACGTGACTTGATATTGAAAAAATTTGCTGTTGATCAGATCATGAAGATAATATGCAAAGATATGATGGATCTTGGCGTGATTCATGATAAATTTACGTCTGAAAAATGTGATATTCTTGAAAAAGGATTAGTTGAAGAAACTTTAAAACGACTTCAAGATGCTGATTTAATATATAGTGGAGTTTTAGAAGCACCTAAATCTAAGACTAGTGATGACTGGGAATCTACAGAGCAAACAATATTTAGAGCAACGAAATTTGGTGATGATGCTGATAGACCGATTGTGCGTTCAGATGGAAGTTATACATATTTTGCTTTAGATGCAGCTTATCACTTAGATAAGCTGAACAGAGGATTTTCTAATATGTTACTATTGCTCGGTGCAGATCATGGTGGCTATACAAAAAGAATCAAAGCTATCGTTAGTGCACTTAGCAACAATGAAGCTGAAATTCATGTCATCATTAATCAATTAGTTAATCTAATGAAAGACGGAAAGCCATTTAAAATGTCAAAGAGAGCTGGAAATTTTTTAACAGTACAAGATATTCTATCTGAACTCGACAAGGATTTAATAAGATTTGGAATGCTTAGCAGAAAAAATGATACAGTGATAGACCTTGATTTCACGAAGATGAAAGAACAATCTAAAGATAATCATATTTTTTATATACAATACGCAAGCGCAAGAGCACATTCAGTTTTATTAAAGGCTAAAGAACTTGGGATTACACAAGATATAGAGTGCGCTAATTTAGAAAGACTTGTTTCTGAACAAGATATGACATTGATAAAGAAAATAGCTATCTTTCCAAAGGTTGTTGAAAGTGCTGCAAAGTCTTACGAAATTTTTAGGATTCCATACTATCTATATGACCTTGCAACAACATTTCATCAAATTTGGGGATATGGAACCCATAATGCTCAATTTAGGTTTATAGTAGAAAACGATAGAGAGCTAACAGCTGCAAGGTTGATTTTAATACAAACGTTTATTAATACAATAGAGTCTGGTTTAGATATTATAGGAATAAAAGCAGTAGAGAGTATGTAGCAGTGTTCGAATTGATAGTAGTTTCATCTTTCTTTCAAGAAACCATTAGTCAGCAGTGTATATGTTGTTTTCAATATGACTCAAGCAAAATTGTAATGTTGCTTTTCTTTATTGTATGCTACACACTAGACTTCTTTAAAATTTTAACAATAACAGTTGTTTAACTAGTGAAGTAATATCTCTAGCAATGGATGATATATAATGCGTTACTTATAAAAAGTTTGAATGAATTAAAAGATATATGAAAGTAAGTACATCTGAGCATGGAAAGAGTTTTGGTATAAGTAGAGAAAAGTTCATTGAGTATACAAAGACTATTATATGGGCTGTGATTATCGCTTTATTGTTTAGGTCTTTATTTTTTGAGCAGTTTAAGGTACCTACATCTTCTATGGTGCCTACAATTATGATTGACGATCGGCTCATTGTCTCTAAATATGCTTATGGATATTCAAGATTTAGTTTTCCTATTTCGCCAGAGAGTTTTAAAGGTAGAGTATTTTTCACTCCACCGGAAAGAGGCGATGTAATAGTTTTTAAAGCGCCAGATGAGGAAAGTTGGTGTATAAAAAAACTCATAGGACTTCCATGTGATAAGATTAATTATATAAAAAGACTAATAGGGCTTCCTGGTGATAAGATACAAATTCAAGATGGAATTTTGTATATTAATGATGTTTCAGTACAAAGAAAAAGAATAGGTGCGTCAACTCAAATTGGTGAGCGTGGAGAGAGTATTATATATGATGTATATGAAGAAATTCTTCCAAATGATGCTGTATATAAGATTCATCAACGCAAAAGAAACCCTGATTCAAATAATGGATTTGATGAGGATAATACACCAATATATAGAGTACCAAAGGGTCATTACTTTTTTCTTGGTGATAATAGAAATCATTCTGCAGATAGTAGATATTCAAGTGGAATAAGCTATGTTTCAGAAGATAAATTAATGGGCAGAGCTGATGTAATAATCTGGCCTGGTGATTTTTCTTTTAAAAAATTTTTTTCAAGCATGGATATTGGTAGAATGTTTGGAGGTTTAAGTGACACAGTTACTCATTAATTATAAATTCAATAATCCAGACATATTAAGGCTTGCATTAACTCATCCAAGTCTTGGTAAGAATAAAATAAGCAATGCGCCAAAGAATGGATATGAAAGGCTAGAGTTTCTTGGAGATAGTGTGCTTTCCATGGTCATTGCAGATATAATCTACCATGAGTATTCGGATCTTCTTGAAGGACCGCTATCAATAATACATGCAAATGCTGTGAATACAACAAGCCTTGCGAAGGTTGCATTAAGTATTAATCTAAATGAAGCTATCATGATGGATCACGGAGAAGAGATCATAGGTGGGCGGAGTAATCCAAGAAATCTTGAGAATGCAATGGAGGCATTAATAGGAGCAGTTTTTCTAGATAGTGATTATGAAACAGTAAAGTCTTTTATAAAGGAGCTTTGGCGTGATGTTTTAGGCAATCCAGAAATCGAAAACAAAAATCAGAAGACTAAATTACAAGAGTGGATGCAGAAACATTATAAGACAAATCCAATCTATGTTTTAGAAAATGAGGAAGGTAATCCTCACTCTCCGATATTTAGTATTTCGGTTGAAATTCATAAGATAGGAAAAGTAATTGCAAATGGGCGTTCTAAAAAAGAAGCGGAACAAAAAGCTGCTGGTATGATGCTAGAAAAAATAACACATGTAAGTGGTTAATATAATTAAAAAGAATGTCTAAAAAATTATCTATAGTAGCATTGGCAGGAATGCCAAACGCTGGAAAATCTACGTTAACTAACCTGTTGGTAGGACAAAAGATTTCCATAGTTACACCAAAGGTGCAGACAACAAGATTTAATACAAGAGGAATAGTAAATTTAAGAGAAACACAAATAATTTTTATAGATACTCCTGGGCTTTTTAAACCTAAAAAGCCTCTTGAAAAACAAATGGTAAGGTCGGCATGGGATGGAATAAACGAAGCTGATATAATATGCTTTTTGATCGATCCAAATTCAGATTTTCTTGAATATTTATCAACAATTAAAGAAAGAGTGAAAAATAATAATCAAATCTGTATTGCAGTAATAAATAAGATAGATAAATTACGTGATAAAAAGACTCTATTGCCAATTATGGAGTCTCTAAATCAACTCAGCATTTTTCATTCTATCTTTATGATCTCTGCGCTGCGTGGAAATGGAATTGACAATCTTTTGTCATTTATTACACAAAATGCAAAGGAAATGCCATGGCTTTTCAAGGAAGATGAGGTAACTGATAAAACAGAGCGTGAAATTGCAGAGGAAGTTACAAGAGAGACTCTATACATGACGCTTGCAGAGGAATTGCCATATTCTATAGAGGTAAAAACTGAAAAGTGGGAAGAGCTTGATGATGGCAGTGCAAAGATTCATCAAGTTATACATGTTTTAAAAGAATCTCAAAAAAACATTATAGTTGGCAAACAAGGAGCGAAGATAAAAGAAGTAGGATCAAAGAGTAGAGTAAAGATCTCAAATATACTAGATAGACCTATACACTTATTCTTATACGTAAAAGTGAAAGAAGATTGGATAGAAAAACAATGCCTTCTCTAGCATTTTATTGCATTTTGCAAGGAATGCTACAATGCTCTTATTAATTATATATGAAGTTTTGAGAGTTTTCACAATTAGATAGAAGTATGATATGATCACTTTTTTAAAAACTAAAGAGTGGTTTTATGGTTTGTTGTAAGGGATGTTGCTCTGATATCTTTGTAAAGAATGGCATTGTGAGGGGGTGTACAGCGTTATAAGTGCAGATCATGTTCTAAATTTTGTTGAGGGCGATCTGGGCAAGAAGCCTCAAACAGCTGTTAAGAAAGCATTATGCGTTATGCTATATAGTTCTTGGTAATGGCTCTTTTTCTATGTTAGGCAAGATATTATGGCATTCGCCGTCCATAATTTATCGCTGGGTAGTAGAGGCGATGGGCAAGACTCAGGAGCCAGTTGTCTCTTCGGATATTATGGAGATGGAATTCGACGAGATGTGGCATTTTATTGGTTCAAAAAAAACAAGCTTTGGATCATTAAGGCAGTTGATCGTAGTACAAGGAGAACAGTTGCCTGGGTTACAGGCAATCGTGATACTGCAACATTCCAAAAGCTCTACAACAAAGTGAGTCATCTGAAAGAATGTCATTTTTATACGGATGATTGGGATGCTTTTTCTAAAATTTTACCCAAAGAGCGTCATACAATTGGAAAGTCTGGCACAGTATGTATCGAGAGAGATAATAGCAACACGCGACATCATTTATGCCGAATGACACGGCGCACTAAAATCGTTTCTAAAAAAGAGTCAATGGTATACAGATCCATCAAGCTTTGGTGCGCTCTTACTATTACACAAATATTCAAACAATATCAAGAACAGCTCTTATCTATCTTTATGTGAAAACTCTCGAAGTTTTTAGTTATTGATTATATATTGGCGTTATATCAAAATCCGAAATATCAACTCTTTATTTACCAGCTATATACATTAATTTTATTGTTATACCTTTTAAAAGTTGACATATGGCTTCAGAATTGGTAGACAAGATTGGTCTTTACCTCTCTTATATCTTATGTGAATCATAAATTTATGTTTCACTTAGGCGTTATTATTTTTATGTTATGGTAATTGTTTTTATAGCTTTGTGTTTTTGAAAATATAGTTATAGTTGTGTCTTTCATACCAAGATTTTTTAGATTACTATAGCTATGTTATACAAAGTAATATTTATTATGGCGGAGTAGCTCAGTTGGTCAGAGCAGCGGAATCATAATCCGTTTGTCGGGGGTTCAAATCCCTCCTTCGCTACCACAGTTTATGTGTTATAAAAAGCTGTAAGCTCTAAATTATAGTATATGCTCAAAAATCTAGATCGATTCTGATATACTGTAATTTTTTGACAACATAAATTTTGAAGTCCATCCGCCAAAAATTGATTTGCTGCGCTAATTTTCGGATATATTAATTGTTTCTATGTTTAGTAAACACTACTTTCACAAAATCCGTAAGGTTTTTGCGTTTATTATAACATTTTCTTACGGATGTAAAACACTATTTTTACGCTCTAAACATCATTTTATGTTGCTTCCGAGGCTTTTTGGTGCGCGTACTTTTTTGCCTCAATTCAAAAAAATTTTTACTTATTGATTGATAGACACATATAATAAAAAAATCATTTATACCTACTATTCTCAGTAGTTAAGCTATTTTCTGCTAGACGTTGCTGATGGCTCAATGTTTTAGTTTGTATATTTTTCGCTTCACGGTACGCCTGCTCTAGCTCAAGTCTTTCATATTCATATGTAGACTTGAAAGTATTAACTTCAGGTTTAAAGCTAGCTGCACACTGAGCTGCAAGCTGCAAAGAACCAAGTTGCGTTTCATTACTGATAGATATTGGTTGTATAATGAGACTAGGCTTATCATTAAAAAAGAGTCTAGAAATGATAGATGGTTTGTATGTTTGTATGGTGACTTGATCAGCAGTATTCTTATCAGTTACTGTAATAGTACCTTGATATCCCATGAGTATGCTAAACCACGACTCTGGAGCATGTACTTCAATTTTTAAATCTCTACCCTTTAATACAGGAAACACATCTTGTATACGTGATACATTCATATTAGCTATGTATGTAGATAACATAGTAAAAGTTTTATCATATTGAAGTGCTAAGGAATTTATTTGCATGCCCATAGGCACCTTTACAAAGTTCATTTCAATAGGATTATTCTTGATATCTTGATATAGATGTTGCAAGAATTCATGATCAAAGTCTTTATCTTGATTTACATTTTTTAAATTGTTTTGAAATTGTATAAAACTCATATGTTTTCGAATAGATGGATTATGCAAGTCAGTGTTCAGCATGATAGTTGCAAATGCTAATAGATATACCGCATCAGGGTGATTAAAATCTTGACATTGGTTTTGTTGCACATAAGCTTCGCTAAATTCTTGAACTAGTCTGTCTATTTTTTGTGCTTCTCCAGGCAACTTATAACTCTTTAAATAATCACGTAATGCATCACCAAATGGTTTATCTTTAAATTCCATACTTGCAACAAAATGTTTTAGTACACTTTGATTTTCTGTTGCTTTGGTGCCTAGATAATCTCCAATTTCAGATAAATCTAGATTTTGTTTTTCTGTTGTAAAGAAAGCTGCAATTTGTTTTTCTTTATCTATTTGTAATGTATTACAAATATCTTTAATTTGTGCGATCCCATTCTTTGGCTTAGCATTAAAAACCTTAGCAATTTGAGATCTTATTTCAGCAGAAAATTTCTCGTGCATATTATTACTTATAGTTTCAAAATATTAATTTTCATAATGTCTATAGCAGTGAAATAAAGTATGAAATCAAGCATCATGCTATATATATGCTTTCTTCAATATCAAAAGATTTTGTAATGCGTTTTGTCATAGACTTATATGCTTATTGTTAGATTGAAAAATCATAATTATTGCGAAAGATTTTATGTTAAAAAAACTTTCCGATTTCTAACATAGCTATACTTATTATTACTTGTTGTATAAGATCATCAAATTAAGTTCATATGTTATTTCAAGCACATCATGCCTCTAGCTATTCATCTAATTTAGCTGAAAGTAGGTTGGTCTGACCATGCTTCTTATCTAATGCCATCGCACTTCTTCACATCATTTTTCTTACTCGCTCTTTATCAATAGACTCTTAAATACATGCATTAACTGTCATCTGTTTTGATTAAAAGGTAGATATAGAACTACTCTTTAACCTTATGGTTGTAGACAATGTGTATAAATGATAGCAACATTGGAAATTTTATCAAATCAAAAAATAGACCTCTTGCATAACCTGTTCCAAACTGTGATTTGATTGTCACTAAAACATAAAAACACTCACGTGGATCATTGTTTGGTGACGTCTTGCAAAAATCTACTCTATAAGAATTTCTACCTCAGAATGAGGTTATGCAAGAGGTCTAATGTAATTTTTATGATATATTTATCAAGATATAATTTAATTAAAAACAACTTAGAATTGACTATAAGTATATAGTATGATACTTGTCGCAATTCCATGATGAGTATTATATATTATCAATTGATTCCATTCGTTTTAAAGCATCTTTACACACTGTTTCTAAGACATGTATTCATCTTTTTATGTAGTTATATGTGATATGGTTAAGACCCTCGCCTTTAGGCGAACACTTTAGTATTAGTTATCTAGGAAATGTGCTAAGGGAGGACGAATGGAATATAGGAGATGATCCCACAGCCTATATGACCTAAAGTATCATATAGTATTTTGTACTAAGTATAGGTATAGAGTTTTAACTGGGCAAGTTGCGATTAGAACTAGGGAAGTAATCCGAGAAATATGTGCTGCTAATTACATAAATATAATTAGTGGCAGTATGAGTCCTGATCACGTACATATATTAGCATTGGTTCCGCCTAGTATATCAATATCTAAAGCTGTGCAATATATTAAAGGTATAAGTAGTCGTAAGTTGCTACAGGAAGTTGGCAATGTGAATTCAGAAGAAGTGCAAAAATATATAGAACAGCATGAGGAACATCACAAAAAAGATGATTTTAGAATATCAGAGTTTTAGCGTTTACGCTTTTAATCTGCTTTGCAAGCGTTACACAAACTACCGCGCTTTAGCCGGTAGTAATTGATATAACACACACTTCACATATGTTGACCGCTTAACAATTCTTACTAAGACAATGAAGCAAGCTCTCAATATGTTATTAAGTGAAATATTATCGTCATATATACATAATCAATACAACTTGATTGTAACATAATACTAAAATATTACACCAATATATTGCAGAGGTATTAAGATACATTATCTAGACGTCAACATCTGCAGAGTTTAACATATAATAAAAGTAGAACTGGAATGATTATTTTAAATTGATGTATAGCTAAAATGCTATAAAATAGGCGTAGCAGGCGAGTATTTAGAATAAATTTTGATTCGCTTAAAATCGCAATATAATTCTACTTGAAGCTAGAGGTTGACTTAAAATTTATCAGAAAGACAAAGTTTAGCATGACTCTTTTATATTGCTTTAGCTATGTAGGTATTATTAGACAGCAAGATCAATATGACACTCCCACGCGTTTTCTATGTGCATCTCAATCCTGTCTTGCAGTACTAGAAAAAAGTCAAAGCGCGCTTCATAATGTACATATTCTTGAGACTGCGATAGAAAAAATAATGCAGCATTAGTGTTTCTGAGTTTTTGTCTTTCAGATATTAAGCAGAAAACATTTGCTTTCTTTCTTGCCTTTACTTCGCAGAATATTAATATACCTTTCTTGGTGGCGATGAGATCAAGTTCACCATACGGAGTCCTATATCTATTTTCTAATACAGCATAGCCATTTGCAACTAAATATTCTGCTACCAGCACCTCGGAAGTTAATCCATATAAATAAGAGGAAGATGCCTTCTTTTTGTCTATACTCATTAGCAATGCAGAAATATAATAAAGTCTATCCGTCACAAATACGCGGTCTTGCGCTAATTTTCGGGTATATAATTGTACTGTACCTAGTAAATACTACTTAACATGAATCCATAAGGTTTTTTGCAATTTTGCCACTTTTTCTCATGGATTTTGATGCATCATAATTGTTTACAACAAATATCAATTACTACCGGCTAAAGCGCGGTAGTTTGTGTAACGCTTGCAAAGCAGATTAAAAGCGTAAACGCTAAAACTCTGATATTCTAAAATCATCTTTTTTGTGATGTTCCTCATGCTGTTCTATATATTTTTGCACTTCTTCTGAATTCACATTGCCAACTGTCACAACAAAATACCCTCTGGCCCAAAGATGTTGTCCACAATACCGCTTACGGAGCAGTGCAAATTCCTGTAGCAACTTACGACTACTTATACCTTTAATATATTGCACAGCTTTAGATATTGATATACTAGGCGGAACCAATGCTAATATATGTATGTGATCAGGACTCATACTGCCACTAATTATATTTATGTAATTAGCAGCACATATTTCTCGGATTACTTCCCTAGTTCTAATCGCAACTTGCCCAGTTAAAACTCTATACCTATACTTAGTACAAAATACTATATGATACTTTAGTTCATATAGGCTGTGGGATCATCTCCTATATTCCATTCGTCCTCCCTTAGCACATTTCCTAGATAACTAATACTAAAGTGTTCGCCTAAAGGCGAGGGTGTTAACCATATCACATATAACTACATAAACCCCATACCTTGAGAGTGATAATGCAACTACCACATAATGACTTAAAGAGCTTCACTCATAATTTTATTGATACAATACTTTGCCTCTTTAATTAAAGTAGCATGATTTCTAGAAAGTAGAGCAGGGCGCGCTATGATCAAAAGACTTAACATCCCATTAAATCTATTATAAGAGCATCTGAAGACTTCAAGCATCATTGATCTAATGACCCTCTTTGCTTTATTACGAATCACAGCTCCTCCGATTTTCTTACTTGCTATTGGTGCAAACCTTATACAAAACCCTTCAGAGCTATAAACATTGTAAAGTAGCACGAAACTTTTCGAGACAATTTTGCTGCCATTTTTCTTAAGTATAGCAAAGTCAGAAGCTCGAACAATTCTAAAAAGACCTTGGCAAGCGTAGACTTTATTACAGTCATGCACTCAAAACCTTTCTACCTTGAGCTCTTCTGTTATTTATTATCTTCCTACCACTAGGAGTCGCCATTCTTGTACGAAAACCGTGTCTACGTTTTCTTACTAATTTACTAGGCTGATAAGTTCTTTTTGTTGCCATTTTGAGACGATTAATTAACTAGTTTATTTTCTAGAAAATGGAAATCATAACAGATGTTTTGCAAGAGTCAACAAGGATCCTAAGAAAATTGCGTGCTAATACTAACAAATAGTATACTGAAAGAAGCACTATGATCAATAATAATACTATTGAATGCATTGATATAAAAGCACAATACATCGAATAAGTATTATATTTATTCTATAAATATATTGTTTTTTAGATAGATTATCGCGTTTTCTAAAAATCAAATTGCTATAAAATCTTCTACAGATTAGAGCAAAAATGCTATATATAATAGGTAAATAAAGAGTTTGTATTGCATTAATATGAAGTTATACTTCAAAAGAGCTAGGAAGAAGTAAGGAGGCATGTGTATAATCAATACATAACAAGCGATCTTTAAGGCGCCAATTTTGAAAAGTATAACAAGTATATATATTGAGAGTTTTCACATAAAGATAGATAAGAGCTGTTCTTGATATTGTTTGAATATTTGTGTAATAGTAAGAGCGCACCAAAGCTTGATGGATCCGTATACCATTGACTCTTTTTTTAGAAACGATTTTAGTGCGCCGTGTCATTCGGCATAAATGATGTCGCGTGTTGCTATTATCTCTCTCGATACATACTGTGCCAGACTTTCCAATTGTATGACGCTCTTTGGGTAAAATTTTAGAAAAAGCATCCCAATCATCCGTATAAAAATGACATTCTTTCAGATGACTCACTTTGTTGTAGAGCTTTTGGAATGTTGCAGTATCACGATTGCCTGTAACCCAGGCAACTGTTCTCCTTGTACTACGATCAACTGCCTTAATGATCCAAAGCTTGTTTTTTTGAACCAATAAAATGCCACATCTCGTCGAATTCCATCTCCATAATATCCGAAGAGACAACTGGCTCCTGAGTCTTGCCCATCGCCTCTACTACCCAGCGATAAATTATGGACGGCGAATGCCATAATATCTTGCATAACATAGAAAAAGAGCCATTACCAAGACTATATAGCATAACGCATAATGCTTTCTTAACAGCTGTTTGAGGCTTCTTGCGCAGATCGCCCTCAACAAAATTTAGAACATGATCTGCACTTATAACGCTGTACATCCCTCACAATGCCATTTTTTACCAAGCTATCAGAGCAACATCCCTTACAACAAACCATAAAACCACTCTTTAGTTTTTAAAAAAGTGATCATATCATACTTCTATCTAATTGTGAAAACTCTCGAAAATTATACATCATTGCACTGTTAATAAAATAATTTTAATATTCTAGAATGTCGTCATGTAGTATAAGGAGTCTTGTGAAACTTATGTTGCATATAAGAAAATATCCTATGAGCGATTGTAAATTTAAGGAATGAGTCGAGCCGTTCATATTAAGCAGCCAAAAGAAAATGAGAAAGCCCATATTAATTAGTCTATCTGTCAAAAATAAACTTTTACAGAAAATTAAATATACAAAAATTAGCTTTTAGATCGGCCCTACGCTAATTTTTTGTATATATTTATTACTCATGTGCCACGCAAACACTGCTTTCACAAAATCCGTAAGGTTTTTGCGTTTATTATAACATTTTCTTACAAATTTAAAGCGCTATTTTGACACTCTAAACATCATTTTATGCCGCTTCTGAGATTTTTGGTGCGCGTACCAAGTAATTTTTTCCGCATGCTGAATCGAACTTTCCAAATCTTTCTCTGGAAACATGCCAATACTTAGCGCACCAGAAACTGTAAGACATAAAATTTTCTAGTCCATCCGCCAAAAATTGATTTGCGTAGCAAATAAATGCTTAATTTTTAATTTGCAACTTGCGCTATACAGATTCTTCGGAATGGACTAGTTTAGAATTTCAAAAGAATCTAGAAACGAAAACCAACTGCAATTGAGATGATACCAAAAGAGTTTTTAGTTAAGCACTCTCCTTTTATACTAGGTATATTACTTAATTTTTTTGTATTCTCTTCAGAGCGTGTAATCGAATATGTCTCATTTGTCTTGAATGCAAATTTTGTCGTATATCCAATATCTAAGAAAAATTTATCAGATACATTGTATAATATGCCAATGCCAGCAGCTGCAGCGAGATTATTAAACTTACGTTCCATATTAGCAAAGTCTACATTTGCATTCGATATAGTGCTTGTCTTTTTCATAAACATATAACCGACACCTAGTTTCACATACGGCCTAACACTACCACTAGTATTAAAGTCATAATATCCGTTTAAAAACATATCTGATTCACGTATTTTTACGTTTTGTATGCCTAGCACATCGCTTCCTACACTTGGCAAATTTTCTGAATTTTCACCTTTTAAAAGAGACGTACTCACCGCGAGTTCTGTTCTTATACTATCTGTCAAGTAATAACCAAAAGCAATCTCTGGTGTAAAGCTTCGAAGTGGCACAGTGCCAACAAAGCTTGTTTCTTTGCTGAGGCCTAAAACACTAAGATCTTGTTTCTCTTGTATACCGCCATACCTAGCAGCAGCATATCCAGCACTCCCTTTCACATATTTGGAGCCTGCCAGATCTGTATTTTTATTTTCAGCATTCGCTGAATAAGCACAAAGTGTAGTTGCAAATGTTATATAAAAAATTATCCCAAAATTCTGTCTCATATTATTCTCTATTTGAAATTGATTAGCAAAAATTGAAGCGCTCTGTGAATTTTATTGCATATCCATACGTGATTGATGCAGCAAAGCTAGAAAGCGCTTATTGTATATATTCTTCGTGCGGCATAGTCTCAAAAAAATCAGACATGCCATGCTTAGATGTCTCATCCAGAAGTGAAGTTCTATGCCACGCATTATCGCTATACTGCAACAACGCTATTTCTGCGGTGTTCTTAGGCAAAGAAATATAATTTGCAATAATTGTACGATTATTTATAAACGCATTATTAAAATACAAACTAGATTTATAGCTCACGCTGTAAAGCACGAAGTGCTCTTTGTGTATACAAAAATATGCGGCGCTTAGCATTTCATCTATATTCGAAATTGGAATCGCAGCAATTTGCTTTATTTCCGACATATCTATGCTATGCAGCATTGAATCTTTAGGAACGTTCTGCACAAATACGCTACCTATAGGAGCGCCTGTAGTGATATGCGTAAATTCATCCGCCTCGTATAACATTGCGCCATTAATATAGATAGCTTTACTAACCTCATATCTATAAAGGCTGTACTTTTGTGCATTAAAGATTTGCATCACACCGTTTCTGAATATCACAAGCTCTATTCCATAACTTGCAGTGTTCACGATTTGTTGAAATTTATAGAGATTGCAACCGACCCGTTCGCCGCCTGCTTCCAGCACAACATCCAGTGAAGTAAGGTTGTTTTGTAAATTCGGAATGCTTAGAGACGATTTTACACATAACACCTTACCAGAACACATGCTATAATTTTGCATATGTTGTATCGCGTCAGCTTGCGAAAAAGAAGCGAACTTCAATAAATCTCCTAATTTGCAATAATCTAATGTCACGCCTAAGCTATAACGCGGAGGAATTTCGCTTTTCATCAAGTATTCCATAGCATCAGCAATATACTTAGCATATATTGCCACAGCCTTGCCACTTGCAGCCGCAAACTGAATCCCTACTACTTACCCATCTTTGTTACAAATTGGAGAGCCGCTATATCCATATCCTGCACGCAGATTTGTCAGTATTACATGCGTTGAGAAGTAACCCATAGAAACATGAGGATCCAGCACGACCCCATACCTGAAATTATTCACTCCGTCTTCATTATATAGCGGCATATAAACTGCTTCACCAGCACTTGGCAGCACTTCACTTAAACGCAATTGCATGCAAGCCTCTGGGACTTCATAAGCTGCAACCTGAATTATTGCAAAATCATGCTCAGGATCGTTATACAAAAGGCTGCTTGCTACATGATGATTGTTGAAGAATGTTACATATAAATCCTGTATTAATGTTTTATTCGCTATATGCTTATTTGTGAGCAACAATCCATTCTTCTTATCCAATATGAATCCCTTGGCTGTTGCAATTGCACTCTGCGCTCCATATATAGAACCATGTAATATGCTTCTTATAGTAACGATAGCTTTGTTTAAATTCTCCATTGTTAATTGCACTTCAATGTTTTTCTTTCTCTTGTGACACTGAAGATAGAGATTTAATTCCTACGGGTTGAATCAATTCGCTTCCAAAGATATCACCAAGAATCTTCAGCGGAAGTGCAGCAACATCTACAACAATTTCTCCAGCAGCCTCATCTACTTCTCCAATAATATGAGTAGTATCTACAATCACTTCCCCCTACAAATTCACCAAATTCTTTAATAGCTTCTTCAGCAGCTTTACCAGTGCCTTTAGCAATTTCTTTTACGGTTTCTAGATCTGCATCCACACAAAACTCCGGTCCGTTATTGATACGTTTACAAAGAGTTTCAACATAACTGGACTCGTCAGCAAAAGGACTCTTTACCTGAATACCATATTGATCGCTGTAATCTTGAAATGCATAAATATCATTAGTTTGAAGTTCATATGATTCGTATCCCATATTAATTTACCTTTTATTAGTTGAAATTATATATTCGCCCCAAGCCCATGGCATTTTTATTTCTTAGCGGCGACTATAGGCGCATTAATAACATATTACAAGCAATAAATTTAATTATTTTGCGCTTTTCTTTGATTTATATGGATCTTTAAAATTTCATTATGAGAATAATAAATTTATTACAAATTTATTTATAATATGGCAGCATAATTTCTCCCAGAGCAGTATATTTTATAGATTGCTTGCTATGATCTGGATTTTCTATTTCGATCTTCACTTCAAAATCTTTGAGATCATTTTTTGCGCCACCCAACATGAAATAAATCTGCTTCATACCATTCCTGAGCCCGGCTTTATAGGCATTGCTATTCTCATCCACTCCAGAGATCAAACCCATTAAGAATGATCTGTCTATATCAAAGCCAAATTGACAAATTGCATTATCGATTCTTTTATAAGACAAAGCTCTGTTTAGCTCAGGAATAGTATCTGGAGGTGAGATAGGCGCAAAATCAATTATATAGCGATCCATATAGCTATATAATCCATCTTTTCTTTCCTTATCCTCAAATTCTTGCCCCAGAAGCTTTGCAAATTCACTATAAAACTGCTCTCTGCTCACATTGCAAGAAGCGCCCTTACAGTGCGATTTAACTAAATTCCGCAAGAAATCATCTAAGCTAAATTTTCCACTGCTCTTCGTCCTTATCATATAATCCATGTTCATGGCGATGAGCCTGCCAGCATCATCCATTGCTACGAGTTGTCCAGAATTATAAAAAGCCCTTGCTGTATGTCCACTGCCTAAGAGTATTTGCTCAACTATGCGTGTCTTTTTAGAATAAGGTGCGCTAACTATTTTTTGAAAGATTCTATCCCGCTTATAATATTCTTCAATCGATTTGTTGATATTATCAATATACTCCTGCTCTGTGATAATACCGTTCCTATAGTTTAGTAATGATGTATAATAATCAGTAAACCCTTCAGCAAACCATAAATGATTAAACTGCATATTAGGACCAAATTCTGCAAAAAACCCTCTATTTCTGAATAGTGAGTGTATACTTTCATGAGAGATCAAAGTTTTCAAATTTTCAAGATTACTGACTCACCTTACGCAAAATTGACAAAATCAGTATAAAGGTAGTAAAAGTAAGCGAAATAAAAAAATAAAGTATGTCTAAGAAAATATTGGATATATATTCAGACTATTTAATTTGTCAAAATAAGTATGCAACAGCTACTGGTTTATCAGATTTATTGTCTGGAGATATAAGCCACGACAAGATTACAAAATATCTTAATTCTGAAGATTTAGGATCAAAAGAATTATGGTTATACATCAAGCCAGAAATTAGGAAGCATGAGCTTAACAAGGGATGTGTTTTGATATTAGATGATTCAATAGAAGAGAAACCTTATACGGATGAAAATGAGATAGTAGCATGGCATCACTCTTATGCTAAAGGAAGGCATGTAAAGGGGATAAACATTTTATCGTGCTTAGTTTCGTATGGTGACGTAGTGCTTCCGTTTGGGTACGCACTCATTCGTAAAGATGTTAGTTTTTCTGATATTGAGACAGGAAAAGTACAGCGTAAATCTAGCATTAGCAAAAACCAACATTTTCGCAATCTCATAAAACGATCAACAGAGAACAAAGTGTTGTTTGAGCATATTTTAGCCGACAATTGGTTTGGTTCTAAAGAGAATATGGAATTCATAGAATCGCTTGGTAAAAAGTTTATTATAGGTATTAAATCAAATAGAATTATTGCATTATCATGTAAAGATAAAAAATTGGGGAAGTTTCAACAAATCTCATCATTAGATATGCAGGATGGAGAATCAAAGAAGGTATGGTTGAAAGGAGTATCTTTTGAAGTTTTACTAATCAAAAAAGTTTTCATAAACGAGGACGGATCAACTGGTATTCTATACCTTGCTTCTAATGATACAGAACATGATGCTGCCTATTTGTACGAAATCTATCAAAAACGATGGAGAATTGAGGAATATCACAAATCTATCAAAGAAAATACAAGCTTGGCAAAATCTCCAACGAAAAAGATGCGATCTCAAGCAAACCATATATTTGCTTCAATCGTAGCATTTTGCAAGTTAGAAATTATAAAGGTTGCCACTGCAACCAATCATTTTGCTATTAAATATAAATTGTTAGTAGCAGCGAATATAGCATCTATGAATGAATTGATAAATTTACGCAAAAATAATGCTCTTGCGTAAGGTGAGTAAATAAATATATGATAAATTTTTATATTTACTTCATTGAGCATTATGTTAAATATGATTCATGAATATGATATATGCGATAAAATCTATGAACTTGATTGTAGTCACTTAGAGAGTAGAATATTTGATCATAGAGTTGCAAATTTATACAATAGACTTCTTTGCAAATATTTGTTCTTGATGCAGATTACTTTGTTGTTACGCTACTTTCAGAATACTCCTTGCTTCACTGAAATCTGATTTTTGAAGAAGTCTAATAATTAGTAACTTACGTAAAAATAGTAAGTTTCTTGTTTGTCATTGATAAAGCGATCTTTTGTATAGCATAAGTGACTAAGGTGCTGACAATTTAATTGTATTAAAAACAGCATCATAAAGAGTATCAAATAAATCTATAGTTTTTCTAATTTCATTTTTTATCTTAAACCAGTAATGCTCTATAGGATTTAAATCAGGAGAGTAAGTTGGTAAAAATAATATGTAACAACCCACAGATTCAATTAACTCTTTCACTTTAGGATTCTTATGGAAGTTAATGTTATCCATAACAACAGTTTGTCCAGGTTTTAATTCTTTAATTAACATCTCCCTAATATAAGCTTCAAAGACCTCTTTATTGCAATTACCCTCAAATATTACGGGAGCAATAAGATTACAATTACAAAGACCAGCTATCATACTTATTCTAGTTTTATGTTGATACACCTTTTCCCCATAGCACCTTTCTCCTAAAATACTACAACCATATCCTTTACAAGCATTATCTTCTATTCCAGATTCATCAAGATATACTATTTTATCTCTTGTGATGGTTTTTATCTTTTCAATAAATTCATGTCTTAACGGAATATCTCTTTTCGGATGAAGATGAGTTTTTTTTATAGCTATAACCAAGTTTTTTTATCGCCTGTAAGATCGTTGTAGGTGATATATTACACCACTTCTTTGCTAGTTCTTTTGATGTCATAGCAATATTTAATTCAAAAAATTCTTTAAAATCTTCTAGATTTTTGATCTTATGACTGTGACCTTTTTGATAACCACTTGCTGCTTTCAAAGAACCGTGCTTATCTTGCAGAATTTTCCACTTATAGATAGTATCACGACTCACTCTAAATAGTTTACTCACTTTAGTGATTCTTGCACCATTTTCTAATGCTTCTATTACTCTTACCCTAAGTTCTATTGGATATGCTCTTGCCATAATTTTATGCTTTTTATTTCATACTCACTTTTTATATCTTAATTCCTAACTTTTGTCAGTATCTTAGTCACTTATGCTATATCAAGATTTCTGTTTATAGCGTGGATGCGATAATGATCTTATTCCAACTCCACAAATCATAGAACACTTTAGCTTCGTCTTTTTTAAAATTTTAAAAATTTAAGCGTACTCTTCGCAGCGGCACCTCTAGCACAGCTTACTTAAATCTAATCTTAAATTTTCTAACAAAATACGTGGCTACTATATGCTATGATTTGGGGAGTTAGTATTACAAGATTCATAGAGATTATAAAAGCTTAGAGGAGTTGAAATCTTTGGATCAATGCCTCATTTTGCGTACTAGTTCTATAGAGTGTGCAAGAAAAATCATTTTGATATTTTGATGCGATTTTTGTATTATATCTCGTTTGCTTTGTATATCGCGCTTGAAATAGATAAATTTTGAGCTATATAATACATATTTATAGCATATATATGTGCTGCATAAGCATATGTAATGAATTTGATATTTTATATATTTTTTCTTCTTATTGCTAATAAGATATCGTGTGATCAGATATATATGCGGATTAGTGAGCTGCAACTTTATGTAAGTATCTCGATCATCATCTGTAATAAAATCTTATTTATAGTGTACTTTTAAAGTGCTAAAAACTCTATGGAATTCTGTATAAAAGAATATTTTTACAACAATCTTGTAATGTAACCTTTACATATAGGATCTTATTTTGTATATTTTATTGCGTTATACGAATTTTATATAGCAAAACTTTGATAGAAATTTATATCTTTCTATTCGATAGCGTTGACTGATATTTAAAAATGCACTACAATCCCCAATCCCTTAATTGCACTAAAGCTTCGTAAGTTTCTTTAGTGTTCCAAGGTGTGTTTTTGTTGATATTGGCAATCACTACATTTTGTTTGCTGATTAAGACAGTGCTGGGTAGAGAGCGTATGTTTAATGTATTCATCAACATTCGCTGTTTATCTATAAATAAGCCTATTTTGTCTATTTTCTTATTTTGATACAGTTCATATATAGTATCGATATTTTTAAAATCGACTGAGATTGGCAATATTACGATATCGTATATGCCTTCGTATAGTAGTCTTTTCTGTAATTGATTCAGTTGTACAAGCTCTTCTGTACATTCTAAGCACCAAGTTGCCCAGAAATACATTACTATAAGGCTGTTATTAAAAGTTTTAGTTGTATATTGGTTGTCAGATTCATCAAAAAATGTAACATCTGGCATCCTATATAAATTCTTAACTTCGTCAACATTTTGCATCGTTGTCATAGTATTCTTAATGCTATGTATAAGATACTGTTGATTTTTATAATAGGTTGTATTACTCGTTATAATAATATTATTATTTTTACCAGTTGAGAAAAAATCATTTATGGTTGAAAACTTTCTAGTAAAAATTTTATTAGTGGAATAGGATTCAGTTATAAGTAGACCAGTTTTATTTGGTAGCTTATTTATGATTCCTAAAGATGCCGTAGGGTAAAACAAAAGAAAAGTTACAAAAAAATAAACATATCTGGACATTTTTATCGCTATTAATTGCAGGCATTAGTTTTTAAAGTATGTGTTTATAGTCCAACTATAAACAGTTTGTAGTTCTAGGCTGTTTTCATATAACTATACATTTTTGTTTAGTATATGAACCTAGCTTAAGTTACCTTGCACATATAAAATTAACAATTTATTGTGTGAAGGTATTAAAAAGCTGCTTCAAACTACATAGTGGATTATGCATATCTTAATATGCTTATGATATGGTTTTGTGATGTGTTTTTAAATAATTAAATATTAATTGATTTAGTGTGGTTGTTCATAAAATGAATGGAGCAAAAATAAATTTAGGGCATACTCGCGATAATGTTGTCTCTTCTGTTGCTCAAGTTGAAGGGGTGACAAAGTCTTTGTGGGGAGGCTATTTTTCCAGTAGTCGTGATGCATTAAGTAGCAAGATACTGAGTTCTATATCATATGATAACAGACTGTATTCTGTTGCAATAGAGTCTATGAAAGCTCAGATGCGGATGTGTCTAAAGCGTAATATAGTACCTGAGCATGATGCAAAAAGGATTATCAGAGCTTTGGATAAGCTTAAAAAAGAGATAATAGCAAAAAAGATAGTAATAGGTGGAGATTCCAGAAACATATACGCGTTTTTAGAATCATGTCTTGATGATACACTTGGTGAAGTTACAAACTATCTAAAAATTGCAAGATCAAGTGGAGAACAGTATTCAGGAGATCTGAGACTTTGGATGCGTGATGCTTGCGATGTGCTTGATTCTGTTTTACAAAATCTGCAAGCAGCATTAATAGATAAAGCTGAAGAAAACGTTAAGATGGTTGTACCAAGTTACGTTCATAATCAGGTTGGTCCTCCTGTGTCATTAGGTCATAAGCTGTTGTCTTATGTCGAGATGTTTGGGAGAGATAGGCAAAGGTTTAGAGAAGCTAGAGTAAGGCTTAATAAGTCACCTTTTGGTGCTTATATGGGTGTCGGAACTGCTCTACATATAAGTAGAGAAATGACATCAAAAGCTTTAGGCTTTGATGGAATTGTGCAGAATGCGTTAGATGCAGTGACAGATAGAGACTTTGCTATAGATTTTACTGCTGCAGTTTCTACTGCTATGATGCATATAACACGCATGGTAGAAGATTTAATACATTGGCAAAGTCCATATTGTAATTTTATATCTTTCTCGAAAGATCTTGTAACTCAAGATCATGTTGTGCCAAATCGTTATTATCCTGAAATATTAGAAGTCGTTAGAGCGAAGATTGGGCGCGTATACGGCAATATGTTCAATATTATGACGATAATGAAGTCGCTTGATAACGACATTACACAAGACTTACAAGAGGTTTCAGAGCCTGTTTTTGATTCATATGATACATTATTCAACTCGATTAATATAATGGCTGCTCTTACTGCAGATTTCATTGTATATCGCAAAGAATTTAAAGAAGCTGCGCAGTATGGTTATTCCACAGCTTATGATCTCATGGATTGGTTAATAGGTTCAGCTGAGATGACTCATGAACGTGCTGCTTGCGTCACAAGACAAATCATAAAACATGCTATGCAAAAAAATAAGAAGCTTTCTTTATTGGAGCTTGGTGAATTACAAGAAATAGATCCGAAGATAAACGAAGGCATATATAGTGTTTTTATATCATCAAGAGCTGTGATAAGCAGAAGGAGTGCAGGGGGTACAAACCCAGTTAAGGTCAGAAAAGCTATCAGAGCTGCAAGGCGTGAGTATATGTAGTCTAGCGCCTCAAGCACAACGGATAATATACCTCTGGTAAATGAAGAGCTGGTATTTCCGTTTGATACGAAACTATATTTCAAAAAGAGCTAGAAAGAACGCAAAGCAGTGTATAGTCAATGCATAACAAGCGGTCTGCAAGGCATAAATTTTTGAAATATAGCGAGTATATATATTTATATAGTCTGTCTGTCAAAATCGATTTTTCGGAAAGTTAAATGTACAAAAATTAGCTTTTAGAACTGCCACGTGCTAATTGTTGGATATATAATTGCTCGATACTTGAAACTTTTTCTGCTGGATTCTGAGGCATCGTCATTGCTTGCAAGCCAAATAAATCATGCGTTTCTTAGAGTTATGACGCAGGCGACTTCAAAAAGCAGTTAGCCTTTGCGTCATGCCAATAGATAATATAACATCTAGCCAAAGACAGTGCACGTGCAGTCACTGTGTTATCAGTTAAGTCTGTAGATATCGAAGAAACATTAGAGTAATGCTTGGAGTTTCTATGCTTTATATATCAGAGACTGTTTTAGGAATGTCTTAGGTGAGGCTGGATATAATATTATTTTAAAGGAGCAGAAGTTGACGCGCATACTGCACACCTTATAGATATTTTTCCCATTCTGCCATAAAAAATCACAATAAATTGATACAGATACCAATAATTACTACCGGCTAAAGCGCGGTAGTTTGTGTAACGCTTGCAAAGCAGGTTAAAAGCGTAAACGCTAAAATTCTGATATTCTAAAATCATCTTTTTTGTGATGTTCCTCATGCTGTTCTATATATTTTTGCGCTTCTTCTGAATTCACATTGCCAACTGTCACAACAAAATACCCTCTGGCCCAAAGATGTTGTCCCCAATACCGCTTACGGAGCAGTGCAAATTCCTGTAGCAACTTACGACTACTTATACCTTTAATATATTGCACAGCTTTAGATATTGATATACTAGGCGGAACCAATGCTAATATATGTACGTGATCAGGACTCATACTGCCACTAATTATATTTATGTAATTAGCAGCACATATTTCTCGGATTACTTCCCTAGTTCTAATCGCAACTTGCCCAGTTAAAACTCTATACCTATACTTAGTACAAAATACTATATGATACTTTAGGTCATATAGGCTGTGGGATCATCTCCTATATTCCATTCGTCCTCCCTTAGCACATTTCCTAGATAACTAATACTAAAGTGTTCGCCTAAAGGCGAGGGTGTTAACCATATCACATATAACTACATAAAGCAAGTATAAGAACTGCAATTATCAGGCATTGCTAACTAAAGATAGATATCAGCAAGTCTTTATTAAAAAGCATTAGGATAGAGTTATAGATCATATCTATGGCCTTACTGTAACGTTTGGTTTTACGATGAAACCTGGCTAAATAGTGCCGTATTAATGAGTTGAATGATTCCACTAAAGACGTTTCTGCCTTAGTAGAATAGTGTTTTTTAGCAATCCTAAATTTTTCATAAACGTCGTAATGGTCACTGCATGATATCTCTATCTCGTAGCTACTTTGTAATCGCATGGCAATCGGAAGATAGGATGCAAAATCCCTGACAATGCTCACTTCAAAATCAACAACTTTATTTCTGTCCCTATCAACAGCAAGCCAAATGTAGACTTTGTTAGTTTTTTTGGCAATAACTAAAAAGCTCATCCAGCTCAATAATTGAGATTTGCTTGGCATCCTCAGGTATCGTAACATCATTCAGCCTTTGTTTTAGAAGCTTTGAGAATTTTCTAATCCACTTTATTATAAGTGAACTCGAGACCTTTTCTAATCTCTCGATTGATCTAATTCCAACTCCCTCCAGATACATACTAACAACCTTCATCTTTTTATTAAGGCTGTACTTTACTCTCATATCTCCAGACTTATAGCTCTTTTTACACTCTAGGCACTTATACCTCTGACGACCTTTAATATAGCCATTCTTTGTGCTTCCTATGCTGCCACAATGCTTACAACTTAACATATATAATGCTTCCAATATAACTTACTATCAAGGCAGTATACATATACGCGAATTTAAAAGCAAAATCTATTCTTGGTTAGCAATGCCTACATCTCAGTCTATATGAATAGCAGCTGCAACTTATATGATTAATTATGCCATTAGTATTAGCTTTTGTTTGCTAACTAAGCCTGCTTTGCTTTGAATTTAGGATTTGTTTTGTTGATTATATATACTCTACCTCTACGTATAATCATTTTACAATTTCTATCTCTTTTTTTTGCAGACTTTAGTGATGACAGAATTTTCATAACTCTAATTAAAATATTATATCTATAAAAATAAAAAAAGGAGCAACTATATGTATATAGCAACTCCCTTTTACAGAGATCTATGCTAACGAAACATTTTCAGCGGAAACTTTCCCGTTAAATTTTTTTATCTCAAAGGTAATCCTATCACCTTCCTTAAGAGAATCAATTCTTGCTCTCTCAAGGGCAGTTTTGTGTATAAAAACATCCTTACCCTCATTGCAGTCTTCAGAATCGGAAGCTATAAACCCATAACCTTTAGTGTGGTTAAACCACTTCACTATGCCAGTGTACTTCATGTATTTACTTAGTAAAAAAAATTGCGATCACAGCAGCATGGTATAATCAATAACGACATAACCATGAGCAGCAACTCATTGTATCCCAAAAAGACTGCAAAGTATACACTTATTTTATTAGAAAATGCTTGATAAGAAGCTACTGTTCTGTTAAAAGCTATCATTGGATGGATGGCCGAGCGGTTTAAGGCACCGGTCTTGAAAACCGGCGTGCGTGAAGAGCGTACCGTGGGTTCGAATCCCACTCCATCCGCCAGATTTCTTTAACCACAGAGAGCATAGTTTATATTTGCAAATACCAAATGCAACTATCTTTCATCCAACTCTTTGGTGTTTGATCTTATTTTCATGTATATAGAAAATCTGAATAACCTTTTTGGAAAGGCCATGAAGAGTTAGTTGCGTCAAAAAAAATTCCTGAGTCATAACTTATTAAGCTAATAGGAATTTTAAAGGTACTACATGATGCCTATCTCACATCGCAATCTTCTATCTGTTGAATAATTTTATCTTTTTCCTTCGCAACAAAACATTGCTG
The DNA here is from genome assembly GCF_964020185.1 of Candidatus Lariskella endosymbiont of Hedychridium roseum. NCBI lineage: Bacteria > Pseudomonadati > Pseudomonadota > Alphaproteobacteria > Rickettsiales > Candidatus Midichloriaceae > Candidatus Lariskella > Candidatus Lariskella endosymbiont of Hedychridium roseum. The sequence continues at coordinate 724,318 of NZ_OZ026538.1, forward strand.
AGCATTAGCTATATTTGCAAATAAAACCAGCGAATATAGAAATAAAATAAGCTTTTTCATGTTACAATCCATTTTTAATTAATTTAAGCGACTTGGCCTGTAGCGCAGTATTCAGGACAAATAACCAATTATAAAATAATTTGCAACTAGCGCATTGTAAAAGGTTTTTCTTATGCTTGCAATAGTTCACTAGTGCAAATGCAAATGAGATATTTTGTAAAGTAAAGATCTACTATAAAACTTTATTAGACCTCTTGCATAACCTCATTCTGAGGTAGAAATTCTTATAGAGTAGATTTTTGCAAAACGTCACCAAACAATGATCCACGTGAGTGTTTTTATGTTTTAGTGACAATCAAATCACAGTTTGGAACAGGTTATGCAAGAGGTCTATTAAATAAAGTTTTATATACATAGCAACCTATTAACTAACGCGAGTTGCTAATTAATTGCTTGCTGTGTGGCAGATTTTAGGGCCATATATGTTACCTGAGGGTTTTGCAAATAAACAAAAATAAAATATGAAAAAGGTTGTTGCATCAAGGTACTGTTTTTGATGATTTTATGAAAGATCTATTGATCCGCATTGCCGGTAATTAGTAGCTTAGATGCTTAATATTAATTGGCAACTTGCGCTAACCATATACTTTTGAAATATAAATAAAGTTATTTGAAATGAGTAAAAAAGCTATGAAATCATATCATTGTCTTCAAGATACCATTTTAAAAAATATAGAGACAGTTTCTGCGAAACTTGATAAGCATTCAAATATTCTTAAGATATCTTTTATAGATATTCAGCTTGGACCTATGTTAGTCATTTCGGATAATAAAGGTATTTATCTCTTAGAATTTACTGACAGATGTAGATTAGAATGCAAAATTAGCATGCTGATATTTAAACTAGAAGCATTCATCATTCCAGGAATTACTGACATTATTCTGTCAATTAAAGATGAACTAAAAGCATATTTCAGTGGTAAACTTATAAAATTTAAGACACCAATTAATCTTCTAGGAAGTCAATTTCAAAAATTGGTTTGGGAAGAGTTGATGTGTATTCCATATGGTAAAACGCAAACATATGCTGCACTGGGCTGTGCTATAGAAAAGCCAAGAGCTTACCGTGCCGTTGCCAGTGCTAATGCCGCAAACCAAATAGCAATCGTGATTCCGTGTCACCGTGTTATTAACAGCAATGGTCATCTTGGAGGGTATGCTGGTGGCGTTACGCGTAAACAATGGCTTATTGATCACGAGAAAAAACATGTCTCACAATATTGATTGTATCAAGAAAATTTTACTAGAATCTATTGATTCTACAAAAGGCAGTACTGCAATTTTTTTCAAAACATATGCTGGTGGTTATGCTGAACATGATCAATTTATTGGTGTTAGAGTTCCAATTTTGCGGAAAATTGCAAAAAAATTTTTGTCATTGACATGTGATGAGTTAAGTATTACGCTATAATCACCTATCAATGAAGAACGATTGCTTGCGCTCATCATTTTATCTCATAAATATAAGATATCTTCAGCAGAACTTAAAGAGGAGCTTTTTAAGTTTTATACAAAAAACTTAAAAAATATAAATAATTGGAATCTTGTTGATACTTCTGCTCACTTGATTGTAGGAGCATATCTTTGGGATAGAGATAAAAGCTATCTTGTTAAATTGGCTACTTCAAAATCTCTTTGGGAACGCAGAATTGCAATTGTATCTACATTATATTTCATACGTAAAGATGATTTGGAATGGACGTTCAAAATTGCATCAATTTTACAAAATGATTCTCACGATCGATCTAATACACAAAGCAGTAGGATGGATGCTGCGTGAAGCAGGTAAAAAAGATATATTGCAACTTACTCATTTTCTGGAAAATTATAAAAATACCATGCCGAGAACAATGCTGCGTTATGCTATCGAGAAATTTCCGAAAGAGCAAAGAAAACTATATCTAACGCGCGTTCCAATTATAAAATAACTGGAAACTCATCTATGCACGAAAATTAGCCTTCCTCAATTTTGGAGCTATTGTATTGCCAGTAAAGCGCCGTATACTAGGAGCGTTTTAAGCCTTTGTATTTTCTATCTGCAGCAATTCTTCCATGCTAACCACTTAAATTATAAACGCTAATCCCTGTGCTATCCACAGCAACAAGCATAGGAGAAGTCCTATCTCTTACATAATTTTTTACTTGCAGATCTAAAGTTTTGATCATTCTACAGATAGTAGTATAGTCAGGCATTTCATCTATATTATAGTGTAGTGTTTGAGGTAATCTATAGCTTGTATTCTGGATGCAACATTAATCAAAAAATATTTGCATAAATATTTATGCATTGTATGCCGAATTGATGTCTTGATTAAAAATAATAGTGAAGCTTGCAGTTAATTGCGATAACAAATTTCGTATTATGCTATCTAATTATCTTATAATGAGGATTTTATGCTATCAGATAGTAATGATAAAAATAGTAATATGGTTGCAATGCTGTTTATGGCAGTGAATGCTGTAAGTCTTGGTTCTCTTTATGCGGTAATGAAATGCATAACATACTCAGTAAACTCTAATCAGGCAACTTTTTTATATAAGTCTATTATTTTTCTTTTTCTCCTGCCATGGATTTTCTATAAAGATGGGTTGAATGTAATTAAGACACCAAACATAAAGATACATTTGCTACGTAGCGTATTTAGTGCAGGTGGGTCGCTTAGTATGATGTATTCTTTAAAGTTTTTAAAACTCTTAGACGTCACAGCGCTTACACACATAGAACAGGTATTATGGATCATTATAGGTGCTGTATTTTTTAATGAGCGTATCACTTTGATTAAAATAATTGCAGTGATATTAGCATTCTTAGGTGGCTTTATTGTTGTTAAGCCGGAAGCGTTATATAGCTTGTTCTCAGATGAAAAAGTTGTATCTGATTTTAATGAAGGTTATTTCTTTGTCTTTTTAACAGTGGGTTTTTGGGTAGTAAATAGCTCTCTCGTGAAGCTTTTGGGGCATCGTAAAGCTTCCAATAAAGCGCAACTTTTTTATGTAATGCTTTTTGCTTCGTTAATTTCATATTGTGTTGCTTTTATTGAATGGAAACACTTATTAATTATTGGTAGCTTCTCTATTGCATATCCAGGTGGTTTTAATGCATCATTTGATGATAATATTGGATTCAATGAATTTGCGTTGGTTTGTGCTGCTTCATTGTTATATCTAATGCATAGTATAGCGTTTTTCTATGCTATGAAGGGAGATATGGCTGTAGTTGCTCCACTCGTATATTTGAAGCTAGTATGCACTAGTATTTTAGGTTTTATGATTTTTGGAGAATTTCCTAAGTTTCTATTATCGTATCTTGGATATCTTATGATTATAATTGCTGGAGTTTTAGTTCTGTATTCTGAATATAAGAAGCGGAATTCAGAGAAAACAGCAGCATTGGATGATATAGTATAATCAAAGAGTATTTGAAACGCGTCAATTTTGAAAGGTATAGTGTCAACCAGTTGACGCATAATTGTTCTTTAAAACAGCAAGCGAGGCACCATGTGATGTTATAATTCTACATACATCAGTCATAATTCTTTGCCTCACAATGCAAAATTTTGCAAGCTGTGTTTCATAAACCAAGCATTGTATCATGATATTTAATCCATTTAATGTTGCTGAGCTAAAATTGACTATTATATCAAAACTTTGATCTATATCATGATTTATAATGAGAGATTCTCGTATATCATTCACTATGGATTCGATAGCTGCGTGATCTTCATGACGAATTATAATATTTTCTAAAATGCGTCTATGCGACATTTTTGAAGCATTTTCAACTGTGCATGTTGAAAATATAGAGTTTGGAATATATACCAGTCTCTTTTCATATGTTCTAATTTTTGTAACTCGCCACCCTATCGCTTCAACAGAGCCTTCTACATCCGAACCGATAACCTTAATGCTTTCTCCAACGACAAATGGTTTATCAAAGTATATTAGCACAGTGCCAAATAAATTAGCTAAAAGATCTTTTGCTGCAAAACCCACAGCAATTCCGCTCATTCCACCAAATGCTAGCAATCCATTTACACTTATACCAAAAACTTGCATTAGCATTAAAAGTGCAGCAATCACTACAATAACACGCAGTATTTTTACTATTAAATCCGCGCTTGCTAAATCTATATTGGACTTTTTATCCTTAAGCGAAAGCCAGTGGTGTTCGATTTGTGTAATAAAATTTAGAAAAAACCAAGTTACTGCAGCAACAATAGCAATATCACGCACTAGTCCTATAGAATTCAAAAAATTATCACTTATACTGATGTTTTGACTAAATATGCTAACTAGTATAGAAATCAGAAAGAAAAAAATAACAAACTGAATAGGTCTCTCAGCTGCAACTAATATTTTATGATACCAAGAATATTTCTCTGATTTATTTAATCTAGCAGCAAATACATTTTGCAGGCGCTTTATTCCTTTCTGTGTGTAAAGCATGACAATATATCCAACAGTGCCACATAATAAAGTAATAACAATGCTGGAAAAATATGTATTTTGTTGAAATACTATTGATATTTTCTCAAGAAAATTAGTGATTATCTCTATCATGTTAATTATCCGTTATGCTGTGTGTAATAATAATAGCACTACAGTTTAGTGTATGATAAACAAAAAATCATGGTATATATTTTTGAGAGTTTTCACAATTAGATAGAAGTATGATATGATCACTTTTTTAAAAACTAAAGAGTGGTTTTATGGTTTGTTGTAAGGGATGTTGCTCTGATATCTTTGTAAAGAATGGCATTGTGAGGGGGTGTACAGCGTTATAAGTGCAGATCATGTTCTAAATTTTGTTGAGGGCGATCTGGGCAAGAAGCCTCAAACAGCTGTTAAGAAAGCATTATGCGTTATGCTATATAGTCTTGGTAATGGCTCTTTTTCTATGTTATGCAAGATATTATGGCATTCGCCGTCCATAATTTATCGCTGGGTAGTAGAGGCGATGGGCAAGACTCAGGAGCCAGTTGTCTCTTCGGATATTATGGAGATGGAATTCGACGAGATGTGGCATTTTATTGGTTCAAAAAAAACAAGCTTTGGATCATTAAGGCAGTTGATCGTAGTACAAGTAGAACAGTTGCCTGGGTTACAGGCAATCGTGATACTGCAACATTCCAAAAGCTCTACAAAAAGTGAGTCATCTGAAAGAATGTCATTTTTATACGGATGATTGGAATGCTTTTTCTAAAATTTTACCCAAAGAGCGTCATACAATTGGAAAGTCTGGCACAGTATGTATCGAGAGAGATAATAGCAACACGCGACATCATTTATGCCGAATGACACGGCGCACTAAAATCGTTTCTAAAAAAGAGTCAATGGTATACGGATCCATCAAGCTTTGGTGCGCTCTTTACTATTACACAAATATTAAAACAATGTCAAGAACAGCTCTTATCTATCTTTATGTGAAAACTCCCTAATCTATTTGTGGTGTCACTATATGACATTTCACATAATTTAATCTTCCTATTACTATTAATTTTTGCTATTTGCCATGGAAAAGAAAAATATAATCAATCATAAAGCTCTTTTTTTAATATTTGCGTTTGGTATATGTTTATGGTTTATGCCATGGCACGCAGGCTTAGAACAAAAATCTTGGAATTTATTAGTAATATTTTTAACTACTATTATTGCAGTAATATTTAATCCTGCACCAATGAGCATTCTTAGCATGATTGCAGTAACAGCATGTATTCTAACTCATACAATGTCAGTTAGGGATACTCTGCAGGGGTTCGGTGAAGATATAGTATGGTTGGTTGTGTTTGCATTTTTTATATCCAGGGCTATTATCAAGTCAAATTTAAGCAAGAGAATAGCATACTTTTTAATATCAAAATTGGGTTCCAGTACAATTGGTTTATCATATAGTTTGATTTTAACAGAACTATTAATAGCGCCTGTTATTCCAAGCGCGACAGCTAGAGGTGGTGCAATCATATTTCCAATTGCTCGTGCTATAGCTGATCAATACTCAACAGAAGCTAAAAATGTCAGCAATCCAGAATTAATTAAACAGTTCTTGATGAAGATATGTTTCCAATCAAATGTTATAACAAGTGCTATGTTTTTAACTGCGATGGTTGGTAATCCATTTATAGCTAAGTTGGCTCATGGTATCGGTGTTGAATTAGATTGGATTACATGGGCAAAAGCTGCATTCATCCCAGGCCTGCTTAGTCTTATATTATTGCCCTTTGTAATGATGTATATAATAAAACCACATATAGATTCTTGTGACGAAGCTGTGGAATCAGCAAAACATGCTTTAAAGGAAATGGGGAAAATTTCCAAAGGAGAAATCGTGGTTCTGTGTACTTTTGTACTACTACTAATGCTTTGGATATTTGGTTATAACATTGGTATCAACTCAACAGCTACGGCATTATTAGGTTGTGTAATCTTAGTATTATGTGGTGTTATTACGCTAGATGACATAATTCAAGAGAAGGCTGCGTGGGATACTTTTATATGGTTTGGGATATTTGTAACTTTATCTAGTGCATTAAGTGGATCTGGTGTCATGGAGAGAATCAGTGAATATGCTGAAACTATAGTGTATGGGTTTAATCCATATATTGCTGCTGCTTGTATAGTGGTTGTGTTTTTCTATATGCACTATTTCTTTGCAAGTATTACAGTATACGCAACAGTGATGTATACAACTTTTGCCATTTTATTGATACACTTGGGAATATATCCTATTGCAGCGTGTTTAATTCTAGCTTTTCTTGCAAATGTTTCAGCATGTTTAACACACTATGGTATAACAAGCGCTCCTATATTTTTTAATGGCAGTGGAATGAGTGTTAGAAAATGGCTAAGTATAGGATTATTAAGTAGTATTATCAATATAAGCATATGGGTTGCTTCTGCAGCATTTTTATGGAGTAAGCTTGGTATAAAGATATTACAGTAGAATGTTACCATTGCTTTTATTCGTGAAGAATGTCTAATGCTTGAGAATGCATTTGATGTCTATACTCTATAACTAAACAGATATACATCAATACATAGCCAGTAGCAATTTTTGAAGTATAGCAAGTATACAAATAAGCAATGGAAGCCACAAACATTACTTGAGCTATTTCAAGAATAAATAATATAGGAATACTAAATACAAAGTGAACTTGTTAAAGGAATCATAAAGAAAGCAGGAGTTATATTGGCTTGCAAGTAATTATAATGCACATGAATACAGCAGAAAAAGTGACAAATTGCCACAAAACCTTATGGATTTTGTTAAGTAGTGTTGCTAGCTACAGGACAATTATATATCCGAAAATTAGCGCAGGGCAGTTCTAAAAGCCAATTTTTGTGCATTTAATTTTCTGATATATAATACCAAATTCCTACAAATAATAGAATACAGCAGCGACTATATGTTTGCTGCTGGACTTTCAGTGCAGCATAATTGTTTGCAACCAAAAAAATATTCTAGCTTCTTAGAGTTATGACGCAGGCGACTATAAAAGCGCTCCTGCCTGTAAATAAACTAATATTTACAGGCAAAAAACTTTAAACATGATGATATTTAGAAGAAAAATTTCATTAGTTTAATGCATCATGTATTCTGCAAAAGGGTTAGGTTGAGTATTTTCTTCTGTTTGAGCAAGAAAATTTACATCATCAATTTGTGTCATAAGATTGTCGAATGGTTTTTCAATATCTTTAGTTTCTGGAATTTTGCTAAGATATTGAATTGCTTCATCCACATTAGGATTTTGCTGTACAGCGGTTTTAGCATTGCCTAGAAGATTAGTTACATCATGCATTAAAGTTTGCAGTTGATTTTCTGCCCTTTCATCAGATGTTTTAATATCTGCAAGCTTGTCGGATAAAGCTTTGAGTTGAGCTGCTTGATCAGAAACTTGCTGCATTTCACCAAGAATTTTTTTGCCTTTAGGTTGAGTCTCATTAAATTTCTCTAAACAAGTATTGCTCTTTGTTTTGACATCATTGACAAATTTATTACGCACATCAGGCGAAATTTTATCTTGCTGTAAATCTTTTGCAGTTCGTATAAGCTCTTGAGCTTTAGACTTTAAACTTTGCCATGCAGTCTCACAGTCGGTAGATATAATTTTACTAAAATCACTTTTAAACTTTTCATAAGCATCCTGAGAGGGCTTTGCACTGATAGCATCAGAGACACTAGTTTTAAGATCTGTAAATTCTCTTTGCGAATTCTGAAGCGCTTCAGGTACTACTGGCTCTGCAGCAGAAGCTGGCTCAGTAGGCTCTTTCGTGTTATCTGTACCGGCCGTATTACTGCTTTGTTCCAGTGTTTCAATTTCTTCTTCGTTTTTTGTGCTTTTCTTGATTAAGCTTTTATCATTTTCAATATTATTATTGTCTTCTGCTTCTCTTTCCTCCAAATCTTCATCATTTTGTTCTTTTACTTCTTTCTCACCTTCACCGCTTGCCTCTTCTGCTTTTTCAACAAGTACAATTGGTGCATTCATTTTGTTTATCAGATTGTCAAATTTTTCTTTGACAAATTCATCTGTTACTATTGCACTAGTAAATGTATTCAGCTCTTCCAGATTAGGATATTGCTGTGCATTATCTTGAGTTGTTTTTAAAAGGCTGGTTACATCTTTAACTATAGCTTGAAATTCATTATTCACCTTAGATAATTCATTATTATCTTCCTCAGATATTTTCCCGTCGCTGGCTTTTGCAAGCATGATGCTGATTTTCTCTTCGATATCAGAAAATTTGTTACGTAAATCTCGGACTGGAGCTATTTGATCAGAAACTGCCTTTACTTTGGCAAGTAAATCTTGAACTTGAGATCTTACATTTTCAAGTTTCCCTATACAATCATCGCTTTTACTTTTTACATCCTCTTTAAACTTGTCACTCACATCTTGCGAAATTTTATCTTGTTTGTTAGCTTTCGCATCTTTTATATATCTGTCAAGTTCATCATCAAGATCTTTTAATGCAGCATCAAGATAAGTCGACTTTGCTTGAGATAGATCATTTTTGAGTTTTTCATAATCAGCTTTGGATGGTCTTTCTTGAACAGCATTAGAAACTTGAGTATTAAGATCATCAAACTCTTTTTTCAAATTCTCAAGATTGGTTGCGACATCCTGAATCTCTTCCTTTTTTACTGGAGTGTTAATTTTATTAACCAGGTCCTCTTTCTTTTGATCTGCATCATCAATTTCTTTTGCAAGAGCCTTCACGTCATCCACAGACATTTTCTTTTCACTGGAAGATAATTTCTCTCTGAAAGTGCTTAATGTGTCTTTTATATACTTTTCTGTAGCTGCTTTATCATCTTTACTGAGACTGTTGCTCTCTAATTGTTTTTGTAGCCTTGCGATAGCTGCATAAAACTCTGTTTTTATATTAGCCATATTTTTATACCAAATTTAACTAAAATTTATCTTATTTCACCTACTGGATAATTAGAAATTGTAAGTGATGCCAAGTGTGATTTCATGCGCTTTTAAAGATGCAGAAATAGGAGTGACGTTATCATATTTCTGTATCAATCCTGCTGCTCCTAATACTGTTTTCTCACCACTTGTTTCTCTTTTACCAAGATTAATGAAGCGATATCCAAGGCCAAGCACGAAATTGTTTCCAAGTTCTTTTTCTATTCCTACACCTATATTCCAAGCAAACTTCATTTTGTTTTGACCGGCGTATTTATCTGATACTACGCTGCCATCATTTGCAGTGCTATTCTTCGTATATGCGCCATTAACAGCATAATTCATGCCAATTCCAGCCATCACATATGGCTTCACTCCATAAAAATCACAAATGCTATATTTGCCATTTAGCATAAATAGTGTACTGCTAAATTTCTGATTCACATTTGCTTTATCTTTGCTATCTTTTCCTTCTTTATCCTTAGAATCAAATTCTACATCCTGATTAATCTTATGCGATCTATATGATATATTAAGACCAACTCTTAAGTCATTAGAAAACCTATAGCCTACTTCAGCTCCAAATGGGATTCCAACTTTTGGTTTGGCACCTTTATAATATTCTTCATTATTTGAGTCATCTTTAGAGAATGATGGAATAGAGATTCCCGTTTCTCCAGATACATATAAGTTTTTATAATTGATGTTACTTCTTATATGTTGTGAGGCAGCATATGCTTCTGAAACGCATGCAAATCCTATTAATGAAATAAATAAATTTTTAACTTTCATTATTTCCCTCTGTAACTAATTTTATACACATAGTAACTGCATGATTTCACTGAAATACGATTCTACAGTTAGCAAAGTGCCAACTATATCATATACAATTAAAAGTTGCCAGTATTTAATAGACCTCTTGCATAACCTGTTCCAAACTGTGATTTGATTGTCACTAAAACATAAAAACACTCACGTGGATCATTGTTTGGTGACGTCTTGCAAAAATCTACTCTATAAGAATTTCTACCTCAGAATGAGGTTATGCAAGAGGTCTAATGATGAATGTGTGCAATTATTACTGATTTTATAACACTTACAAATACGATATACAACTAAAAGTTAATTGAATTTTTCTTATATTATATTTAAATAATAATTTTGTTATGATATAAATTTTTATTATTTATTGAAAATTTGTGTGCATAATGGAATTATCTTGTAGTATCCGATATGTTTTGGAGATATAATGTTTTTATTGTTGTGATATTGTTAATAAGTTATTTCTATAAGAGAGTTTTCACAATTAGACAGAAGTATGATATGATCACTTTTTTAAAAACTAAAGAGTGGTTTTATGGTTTGTTGTAAGGGATGTTGCTCTGATATCTTTGTAAAGAATGGCATTGTGAGGGGTGTACAGCGTTATAAGTGCAGATCATGTTCTAAATTTTGTTGAGGGCGATCTGGGCAAGAAGCCTCAAACAGCTGTTAAGAAAGCATTATGCGTTATGCTATATAGTCTTGGTAATGGCTCTTTTTCTATGTTATGCAAGATATTATGGCATTCGCCGTCCATAATTTATCGCTGGGTAGTAGAGGCGATGGGCAAGACTCAGGAGCCAGTTGTCTCTTCGGATATTATGGAGATGGAATTCGACGAGATGTGGCATTTTATTGGTTCAAAAAAAACAAGCTTTGGATCATTAAGGCAGTTGATCGTAGTACAAGGAGAACCGTTGCCTGGGTTACAGGCAATCGTGATACTGCAACATTCCAAAAGCTCTACAACAAAGTGAGTCATCTGAAAGAATGTCATTTTTATACGGATGATTGGGATGCTTTTTCTAAAATTTTACCCAAAGAGCGTCATACAATTGGAAAGTCTGGCACAGTATGTATCGAGAGAGATAATAGCAACACGCGACATCATTTATGCCGAGTGACACGGCGCACTAAAATCGTTTCTAAAAAAGAGTCAATGGTATACGGATCCATCAAGCTTTGGTGCGCTCTTACTATTACACAAATATTCAAACAATATCAAGAACAGCTCTTATCTATCTTTATGTGAAAACTCTCTTCTATAAAACTATATGCTAATAAGTATTGATAAAACATATAATGCGTTAGTGGATAAAAATGTTTGGCATGAACAAGTTTTTTATAAGAGAGATTGCGCTGAGGCTCGTAAGTGTATATTAAGTAAGCATATTTTATTGCTTACCATTTGATTATGATGAAGTCATATAACTAAAATGAAGTAACATATAAAAAATTTTTTTTGTGAAAATCTAAAGGAAATGAATAAGGAAAAAGTTTATGAATCTTTATCTGATTTTGTTGCAAAACTTGAAAAAGAAGGGTTGCTTGTTAGGGTTAAAGAAGAAGTAAGTACTATTTTAGAGATCACAGAAATTCATCATAGGTTGATAGAAAAAAAGGGACCTGCAGTTTTGTTTGAAAATGTGATATCGGAAAATGGAAAAAGTACTATGCCAGTGCTTGTAAATTTGTTTGGTACAAAGGAGCGTATTGCAATGGCTCTTGGCATTAAAGAAAATGAGTTATCAAAGATAGGTGAAAAACTAGCATTTCTTAAGCAACCAGAACCGCCAAGCGATTTGAAAGAGGCATTTAAAATGCTTCCTATACTAAAGGAAGTGCTTGTAATGAAGCCAAAAGTGATAAAGAACCCTCCGTGTCAGGCAATACAATATTTAGGAGATGATGTAGATTTAAATATTTTACCGGTACAAACTTGCTGGCCTCAAGAACCAGCACCACTTATAACATGGCCAATGGTTATTACTAGAGGGTTCTTAGGTCAAAAAGATGATTGTTATAATGTTGGCATCTATAGAATGCAGGTGTTATCCAAGAATAAAACACTGATGCGTTGGTTAAAACATAGGGGTGGTGCAGAACATCACAGAAGGTGGTCTGCTTCTGGCTCTGAAAAAATGCCGGCTGCGGCTGTTATAGGGTGTGACCCATCTACAATGCTAGCAGCTGTTACACCAGTTCCGGACGGAATTTCAGAGTACGAATTTGCAGGACTATTTCGAAAGAAAAAATTAGAGCTTGCTAAATGCATTACTGTGCCAATTCTAGTACCAGCACATGCTGAAATTGTCATAGAAGGATATGTGATCTTTGACGAATATGGTGATGAAGGTCCATATGGAGACCACACTGGGTATTATAATTCAGTCGAAAAATTCCCAGTTTTTGAAGTAACATGTATAACAACTCGTAAATCACCAATCTATCTCTCCACGTTTACTGGGCGGCCACCTGATGAGCCTTCTGTTCTTGGTGAGGCGTTAAATGAAATTTTTTTACCGCTAATTCGACAACAATTTCCAGAAATAGTAGATTTTTGGCTCCCTCCTGAAGGTTGCTCTTATAGAATAGCAGTAGTATCAATTAAAAAATCATATCCAGCTCATGCGAAAAGAGTGATGATGGGCGTTTGGTCTTTTTTGCGACAATTTACATATACAAAATTTATAATAGTTGTTGATCATTATATTAATGCAAGAAGCTGGTCAGACATCATGTGGGCAATATCTACTAAAATGGATTTTCAAAGAGATGTATTAAATGTGTCGAATACTCCGATAGACTATCTTGATTTTGCATCAATAGAGCCGGAAATAGGTGGAAAGATGGGTTTTGATGCAACTGATAAAATTTACCCAGAAACAAAAAGAGAATGGGGCCGCCTAATAAATATGAGTGACGATATCAAAGAAATTGTTACTCAAAAATGGAATAAGTATGGATTTTGATAAATTATGATCACTTTTTTAAAAACTAAAGAGTGGTTTTATGGTTTGTTGTAAGGGATGTTGCTCTGATATCTTTGTAAAGAATGGCATTGTGAGGGGTGTACAGCGTTATAAGTGCAGATCATGTTCTAAATTTTGTTGAGGGCGATCTGGGCAAGAAGCCTCAAACAGCTGTTAAGAAAGCATTATGCGTTATGCTATATAGTCTTGGTAATGGCTCTTTTTCTATGTTATGCAAGATATTAGGGCATTCGCCGTCCATAATTTATCGCTGGGTAGTAGAGGCGATGGGCAAGACTCAGGAGCCAGTTGTCTCTTCGGATATTATGGAGATGGAATTCGACGAGATGTGGCATTTTATTGGTTCAAAAAAACAAGCTTTGGATCATTAAGGCAGTTGATCGTAGTACAAGGAGAACATTTGCCTGGGTTACAGGCAATCGTGATACTGCAACATTCCAAAAGCTCTACAAAAAGTGAGTCATCTGAAAGAATGTCATTTTTATACGGATGATTGGGATGCTTTTTCTAAAATTTTACCCAAAGAGCGTCATACAATTGGAAAGTCTGGCACAGTATGTATCGAGAGAGATAATAGCAACACGCGACATCATTTATGCCGAATGACACGGCGCACTAAAATCGTTTCTAAAAAAGAGTCAATGGTATACGGATCCATCAAGCTTTGGTGCGCTCTTACTATTACACAAATATTCAAACAATATCAAGAACAGCTCTTATCTATCTTTATGTGAAAACTCTCCAGTAATTGTAATACATTTGTATGTTTTGCTTATTGTATAAGCATAGATAATAAGCTATTCATTGTTTTTGCAACAGCATGTGAATTATCACTTAAAAGATTATAATCTTTCAAACTAGTTTTTTAGTAGACTACATGTTAATTTGTGTGGGATAAGAGGTTTAATGAACAATTTTTATTGTTGGGTAATATGACAGAAGTTTTAAAAGATGAATTATTTGAATCTGAGGTCACTAATTTTGATGGTTATGTACTGATAGATTTTTGGGCAAATTGGTGCGGTCCTTGCAAGCAGCTTTCTCCGATAATAGATGAAATATATTCTGAGCTAAAAGATAGAGTGAAAGTTTTTAAGATGGATATAGATAGCAATACTATTACACCATCTAAGCTTGGAGTGCGCAGTATTCCTACTCTAATGCTTTTTAAAGCTGGGAAGCATTTATCAACAAAGATAGGGTCATTGCCAAAGGATTCAATACTCTCTTGGATAGAGGATGAGATTTCCTGAATGATTTTGGAGATTTATGCGCAAGGGAAATAGTGCTTATTGGCTATATGGAAGACATAGCGTCATCTCTGCTCTAGAAAATAGCAGCAGAGTTTGCAAGAGGTTAATAGGCACAAAAAGTGCGCTAGAAGAGCTGAAATCTACTGCTGAATTTAAACATAAGGTTAGTGCTGAAGTTATGACGCACCAAGCCATATGTAAGGTAACAGGCTTGCATGATGCTGTTCATCAGGGCATTGCACTATTTGTAGAAACCTTGTGTCAACCTTCAATTGATGAGCTGCTCAAGAGTGTGAATACTAAAAAAACTTCATGTGTTGTTATACTTGATCAGGTAACAGATCCAAATAATGTTGGTGCTATCATTAGAAGTGCGCTTGCTTTTAGTGTAGATGCGATAATTGCGCCACAAAATCAGGCTGCAAAAGAATCTTCAGCACTGGTTAAAGCTTCCTCTGGTGCGTTTGAGAAAGTTCCTATGATTGATGTAGTTAATCTTGCGTCCGCAATAAAACAATTGAAATCTTCTGGATATTGGGTTCTTGGGCTATCTGGCAATGCGAAGGAAGATCTAAGCAGTTTTCAAAAGTATTTTGACGGAAAGATTGCGATAGTGCTGGGCTCAGAAGGAAGTGGTATGAGGAGATTGACATCTGAGAGCTGTGACCTGCTTGCTAAGATAACAATTAGTTCAGAGATGGAGAGTTTGAATATATCTTGTGCTGCAGCAGTAGCGCTATATGAAATCTCAAGGTTTGATACTGCTAATAAATAATAAATATTCCGCTGATTTTTTGGAGCGCTCTTATGTCTTGATTCTTATAGGTGCTCAAATTTTCCATATTGGATAAAAGATAATACATGTTTCCACATTGCTCTGCTATATAGGCATTGCTAACTAAAGATAGATATCAGCAAGTCTTTATTAAAAAGCATTAGGATAGAGTTATAGATCATATCTATGGCCTTACTGTAACGTTTGGTTTTACGATGAAACCTGGCTAAATAGTGCCGTATTAATGAGTTGAATGATTCCACTAAAGACGTTTCTGCCTTAGTAGAATAGTGTTTTTTAGCAATCCTAAATTTTTCATAAACGTCGTAATGGTCACTGCATGATATCTCTATCTCGTAGCTACTTTGTAATCGCATGGCAATCGGAAGATAGGATGCAAAATCCCTGACAATGCTCACTTCAAAATCAACAACTTTATTTCTGTCCCTATCAACAGCAAGCCAAATGTAGACTTTGTTAGTTTTTTTTGGCAATAACTAAAAAGCTCATCCAGCTCAATAATTGAGATTTGCTTGGCATCCTCAGGTATCGTAACATCATTCAGCCTTTGTTTTAGAAGCTTTGAGAATTTTCTAATCCACTTTATTATAAGTGGACTCGAGACCTTTTCTAATCTCTCGATTGATCTAATTCCAACTCCCTCCAGATACATACTAACTCACCTTACGCAAGATCATTATTTTTGCGTAAATTTATCAATTCATTCATAGATGCTATATTCGCTGCTACTAACAATTTATATTTAATAGCAAAATGATTGGTTGCAGTGGCAACCTTTATAATTTCTAACTTGCAAAATGCTACGATTGAAGCAAATATATGGTTTGCTTGAGATCGCATCTTTTTCGTTGGAGATTTTGCCAAGCTTGTATTTTCTTTGATAGATTTGTGATATTCCTCAATTCTCCATCGTTTTTGATAGATTTCGTACAAATAGGCAGCATCATGTTCTGTATCATTAGAAGCAAGGTATAGAATACCAGTTGATCCGTCCTCGTTTATGAAAACTTTTTTGATTAGTAAAACTTCAAAAGATACTCCTTTCAACCATACCTTCTTTGATTCTCCATCCTGCATATCTAATGATGAGATTTGTTGAAACTTACCAAGTTTTTTATCTTTACCTGATAATGCAACAATTCTATTTGATTTAATACCTATAATAAACTTTTTACCAAGCGATTCTATGAATTCCATATTCTCTTTAGAACCAAACCAATTGTCGGCTAAAATATGCTCAAATAACACTTTGTTCTCTGTTGATTGTTTTATGAGATTGCGAAAATGTTGGTTTTTGCTAATGCTAGATTTACGCTGTACTTTTCCTGTCTCAATATCAGAAAAACTAACATCTTTACGAATGAGTGCGTACCCAAACGGAAGCACTACGTCACCATACGAAACTAAGCACGATAAAATGTTTATCCCCTTTACATGCCTTCCTTTAGCATAAGAGTGATGCCATGCTACTATCTCATTTTCATCCGTATAAGGTTTCTCTTCTATTGAATCATCTAATATCAAAACACATCCCTTGTTAAGCTCATGCTTCCTAATTTCTGGCTTGATGTATAACCATAATTCTTTTGATCCTAAATCTTCAGAATTAAGATATTTTGTAATCTTGTCGTGGCTTATATCTCCAGACAATAAATCTGATAAACCAGTAGCTGTTGCATACTTATTTTGACAAATTAAATAGTCTGAATATATATCCAATATTTTCTTAGACATACTTTATTTTTTTATTTCGCTTACTTTTACTACCTTTATACTGATTTTGTCAATTTTGCGTAAGGTGAGTTAATAATATTTGAGAGTTTTCACAATTAGATAGAAGTATGATATGATCACTTTTTTAAAAACTAAAGAGTGGTTTTATGGTTTGTTGTAAGGGATGTTGCTCTGATATCTTTGTAAAGAATGGCATTGTGAGGGGGTGTACAGCGTTATAAGTGCAGATCATGTTCTAAATTTTGTTGAGGGCGATCTGGGCAAGAAGCCTCAAACAGCTGTTAAGAAAGCATTATGCGTTATGCTATATAGTCTTGGTAATGGCTCTTTTTCTATGTTATGCAAGATATTATGGCATTCGGCGTCCATAATTTATCGCTGGGTAGTAGAGGCGATGGGCAAGACTCAGGAGCCAGTTGTCTCTTCGGATATTATGGAGATGGAATTCGACGAGATGTGGCATTTTATTGGTTCAAAAAAAACAAGCTTTGGATCATTAAGGCAGTTGATCGTAGTACAAGGAGAACAGTTGCCTGGGTTACAGGCAATCGTGATACTGCAACATTCCAAAAGCTCTACAACAAAGTGAGTCATCTGAAAGAATGTCATTTTTATACGGATGATTGGGATGCTTTTTCTAAAATTTTACCCAAAGAGCGTCATACAATTGGAAAGTCTGGCACAGTATGTATCGAGAGAGATAATAGCAACACGCGACATCATTTATGCCGAATGACACGGCGCACTAAAATCGTTTCTAAAAAAGAGTCAATGGTATACGGATCCATCAAGCTTTGGTGCGCTCTTACTATTACACAAATATTCAAACAATATCAAGAACAGCTCTTATCTATCTTTATGTGAAAACTCTCCATATTAGTATTGTATTTCAATATATCAATACATCCTAGTTCATGATTATAATATAAGAATTAATAGCAAGTTATATAGTTATGCTTGCAAATATAGCAGGTTGTGATAATAAATAGTTGTTCCTGGCATTTTTCTATGAATATACGCCATGGGCTGCTTTATTTAGTGGATTGTCTAGTCGCCTGTGTAATAACTCTAAGAAGCTAGAGGATTTATCTTGGCTTGCAAGTAATTATGGTGCACCGAAAGTCCAGTAGAAAAAGTGGCAAAATTGCCAAAACCTTATGGATTTTGTTAAGTAGTATTTTATATAGCCAAAAATTAGCGCAGGGCAGTTCTAAAAGCTAATTTTTGCATATTAACTTTCCGCAAAAATTTATTTGTGAAGCAAATTGATTTTTGACAGACAGACTGTTTAAAATTTGTATACTTTAAAGCTATACGCTTTTGTTTTTTACGTATTTGGTATCTCACGCAAAGTGCACGCGCGAAGGCTTTTAGAATATAAGTTAATTTCTGCATCTAAATTATTTTATATATTTGCGAAGAAATTAACGAAGTAATATGGCAAATTAGGAAACAAAGGTTTGAACAATGACTTTGTTAACAGAGTTATTGTTCAAGGTAAGTTAAGATGACGTATAAAAAATGTCCATTTATTTAAATTATTAGTGGTCATGCAAAATTAGAGTTGAATGCTTAAAAAACTAGCAAATCTAAAAATATTTAAAGGTAAGTATGCTAAATCAAGGTTCTGTAATTCAAGTAATAGGTGCGGTAGTAGATATTAAATTTGTTGATTTTGTACCTCCAATACTGAATGCATTAACTTGTATGATCGGTGATAAAAAAGTCGTTTTAGAAGTTGCGCAGCATTTGGGTGAAAATGTTGTTCGTGCTATAGCAATGGATAGTACTGATGGGTTGCAGAGAGGAGTTGCTGTAGTTGATACAGGTGATATGATTTCAGTTCCAGTTGGCAGAGCGACCTTGGGACGCATTTTAAATGTTATAGGTGAGCCAGTCGATGGAATTATTGATCTGAACGTTCAGGAAAGAAGGCCTATACATAGAGCTGCACCAAGTATTGAAGATCAAGCAACTGCCTCTGAGGTATTAGTTACTGGAATTAAAGTAATTGATTTGTTGGCGCCTTATGCAAAAGGTGGGAAAATAGGGTTATTTGGTGGTGCTGGTGTTGGTAAAACAGTTCTAATTATGGAGCTAATTAATAACGTAGCAAAGGCCCATGGTGGTTTTTCAGTTTTTGCTGGGGTAGGGGAGCGTACCAGAGAGGGCAATGATTTATATCATGAAATGGTGGATTCTAAGGTGATAGACTTAGCTAAGCTTGAAAATTCTAAAGTTGCTCTTGTTTATGGTCAGATGAATGAACCTCCTGGTGCAAGAGCGAGAATAGCGCTTTCTGGACTTACAATAGCTGAACATTTTCGAGATGCTGAGGGACAAGATGTTCTATTTTTTATAGATAACATATTTAGGTTTACACAGGCTGGTTCAGAAGTCTCAGCATTACTTGGAAGGATTCCTTCTGCTGTTGGTTATCAGCCTACACTCGCAACAGAAATGGGTGCTCTTCAGGAGCGTATAACATCTACTAAAAAGGGCTCAATTACTTCTGTTCAAGCTATATATGTCCCAGCGGACGACTTAACAGATCCTGCGCCTGCTGCGTCATTTGCACACCTGGATGCTACTACAGTACTGAACAGACAAATTGCAGAGCTTGGAATATATCCATCAGTTGATCCGCTTGATAGTTCTTCTCAGATGATGACTCCAGAAATTGTAGGTGAAGAGCATTATAAAGTCGCAAGAGATGTTCAAAAAATTCTGCAAACCTATAAGTCATTGCAGGATATAATTGCAATTCTTGGTATGGACGAGTTGTCAGAAGAAGATAAATTGATTGTGAGTAGAGCAAGAAAAATACAAAGATTTCTATCGCAACCATTCCAAGTTGCGGAAGTTTTTACAGGTACGCCAGGAAAGTTAGTTTCTCTTGAAGATACTATACGCGGTTTTAAAGGTCTTGTTGCCGGAGAGTATGACAACCTTCCAGAAGCCGCATTTTACATGGTTGGCAGTATAGATGAGGCTGTTGATAAGGCAAGCAAATTACAATCTGAGGCAAAGGATGCGTGATGATAACAATCAATACAATCTTATACTAAAAATACTTTGTATAGACCATGCGGTTTTCGAGGGAGAGGTTCACATGGTTATTTTACCTGGGCGTTATGGAGAGCTTGGTGTAATGGCAAGGCATGAGAATTTTATAGCAGAACTAAAAGTTGGTGCTGTTTATATTCACCATTTAGACTCTACAATCTCAAAGTTTTATATATCTGATGGTCATTTGCATGTGCAGTCTAATATCTGTACTCTTTGTGTCGATGATGCGGTAGCTGTAGATGGCTTTGAGCAAGGTGTTATAACAAAAGAGCTAGATAATATAGATTCATTGTTTAAATCTAGATGTGCATTGACTGATTCTGAAGTGGAGTTCTTAAATAACAGAAAAACTTTTTATTCTGTTGCCGTGGATAAGTGTGGAGCAGTGGCAAAATAGATTATAATTTGCGATATATGGACTTCAGTTGATAGATAGGGAATTATCTAAGAAATAATACTACTACGACAATATATCATCGAGATAAAAAATTATGCTTTTATAGTTGAATTGATTACATGCATTATTAGAAGAAGTAATGCTAGCATTTGACTTGTGTGTGTAAATGGATCTATTCTTTAAACTTATTTTAGACACTGCTTGTATGATTTGTACGCGCGAAGATTTTAATTGTATGATTTTTAGAGTACAAGTGAATTTCTGAGTCAAATATTAAAATTTTGAGAGTTTTCACAATTAGATAGAAGTATGATATGATCACTTTTTTAAAAACTAAAGAGTGGTTTTATGGTTTGTTGTAAGGGATGTGGTTCTGATATCTTTGTAAAGAATGGCATTGTGAGGGGTGTACAGCGTTATAAGTGCAGATCATGTTCTAAATTTTGTTGAGGGCGATCTGGGCAAGAAGCCTCAAACAGCTGTTAAGAAAGCATTATGCGTTATGCTATATAGTCTTGGTAATGGCTCTTTTTCTATGTTATGCAAGATATTATGGCATTCGCCGTCCATAATTTATCGCTGGGTAGTAGAGGCGATGGGCAAGACTCAGGAGCCAGGTGTCTCTTCGGATATTATGGAGATGGAATTCGACGAGATGTGGCATTTTATTGGTTCAAAAAAAACAAGCTTTGGATCATTAAGGCAGTTGATCGTAGTACAAGGAGAACAGTTGCCTGGGTTACAGGCAATCGTGATACTGCAACATTCCAAAAGCTCTACAACAAAGTGAGTCATCTGAAAGAATGTCATTTTGAGAGTTTTCACATAAAGATAGATAAGAGCTGTTCTTGATATTGTTTGAATATTTGTGTAATAGTAAGAGCGCACCAAAGCTTGATGGATCCGTATACCATTGACTCTTTTTTAGAAACGATTTTAGTGCGCCGTGTCATTCGGCATAAATGATGTCGCGTGTTGCTATTATCTCTCTCGATACATACTGTGCCAGACTTTCCAATTGTATGACGCTCTTTGGGTAAAATTTTAGAAAAAGCATCCCAATCATCCGTATAAAAATGACATTCTTTCAGATGACTCACTTTTTGTAGAGCTTTTGGAATGTTGCAGTATCACGATTGCCTGTAACCCAGGCAACTGTTCTCCTTGTACTACGATCAACTGCCTTAATGATCCAAAGCTTGTTTTTTTGAACCAATAAAATGCCACATCTCGTCGAATTCCATCTCCATAATATCCGAAGAGACAACTGGCTCCTGAGTCTTGCCCATCGCCTCTACTACCCAGCGATAAATTATGGACGGCGAATGCCATAATATCTTGCATAACATAGAAAAAGAGCCATTACCAAGACTATATAGCATAACGCATAATGCTTTCTTAACAGCTGTTTGAGGCTTCTTGCCCAGATCGCCCTCAACAAAATTTAGAACATGATCTGCACTTATAACGCTGTACACCCCTCACAATGCCATTCTTTACAAAGATATCAGAACCACATCCCTTACAACAAACCATAAAACCACTCTTTAGTTTTTAAAAAAGTGATCATATCATACTTCTATCTAATTGTGAAAACTCTCAAAATATTATATATATTTGTTAGGAAATTAACAAAGTAATACTTGAAAATCAGGCAAAAAGGTCTGCACAAGTTGCTTTGCCGGCAGTGCTTAGTGAGGTAAGTGCAATGAACATATAAGAGCACGGTATACATGAAGTACATGAACATTCCACACAGTCACAAAGCAATTAGCCGCTGCTTGAATAGACTGTCCAATGAAAGTTTTGAGTGATAGTGGTAGTATGCCGCAGGTAAATGCAGAGTTGCTATTTTTGAATTATGCACATACGAAGTGAGATTTCAAAAAGAGTTAGGAAATGTATAATAAATATTTGCAAAGAGTGTCATAGCTATCAACTTTTGATAAATAGATCCAATGCATAAAGTGCCAAAGAGGTATTCTAACAGAAATATTAGATTGTTTGTTGATTGTGACTTGTTATCAGATATAAATATTTTGTTGCAAGCTCAGCAGTCACATTATTTATTGAATGTTATGAGGTGCAGAAGTGATGATAGTATATCTGTGTTTAATGGCAGAGATGGAGAATGGAATGCAAATATCAGAATTGAAGCCAAAAATACTGTTTGGCTTGATTTAATAGATAAAAAGTTAAATCAGACACCTGTTCAACCACTGGCGCTAGTTTTTGCTCCGGTACGACGTGTTATGCCTAGCTTTATAGTAGAGAAAGCGACCGAGATGGGAGTAAGCGAGATATATCCAGTGCTCACAGCGCGAAGTGTTGTGCGTAAATTAAGTATGGATAAGATGATTAAAACCTCAATAGAGGCTGCTGAACAATCCGAGAGTGTTTTATTGCCAGTTATACATCCTATGATGGATTTAGCAATTTTTTTTCAACACCATTCTCCTAAATACGATGGAATAATTTTTTTTAGTGAGCGTTCAGGGGCACGCAGCATAAAAGATGTTTTGTTAAATCTGCCAAAACTTTATAAAAATAATGCCATACTTATAGGTCCTGAAGGTGGATTTACAAGTGAAGAAAAGGTATATATAGAATCTTTTCCAGGTGTGATTCCTACGACCTTTGGCGTGCATATAATGCGCTCTGAAACTGCTATCATAGCTGGTATTGCGATATATCAATCGTTACTAGAAAGGTGGAATGCATGATAAAAGGAATTGCTAGTATTACAAAATCTTTACTTGAGCTTGACGAATTCTGCAAATTAGAGTCTGCTTCCATAGATTCTTGGATAAGGACAAGAGCAGGAAAGCAAAAGTATGAGATTTATAATTCAGTTGATATAAGATGCTCAGGTTTTAAAATTGCTCCAGTAGATACAAATATATTTCCTGCTGGTTTTCATTTATTAGATAAACGTGAAATATCAGATGTAGCAACAAAGTTTCGCCATTTTATTGATGCCAATTTTCCGGGATCTTCGAAGTTGCTATTAATCCCAGAAGGTTTTAATAGGAATTTGCATTATCTTAAAAACGTCTCTGTTCTTGTTGATATATTTAAAAAAGCAAAATTTGATATAAGGGTTGGATCAAGTGATATAGTATATAAAAATGCTGATTTACATATAGAGAAGATAGTAAAAGAACATAGAGATATTTTGATAGAGTCTGATTCTTATTCTCCAGATGTTATTATCTTGAATAATGATTTAACCTCTGGAATTCCTGACATATTAAAAGATATTAAAAAACCCATTGTTCCATCATTAAATCGAGGGTGGTATTTGAGGCGTAAGTCTCATCATATGAGGTGTTATTACAATATTGCAAGTGAATTTTGTAAACATTTTAATTTTGACCCTTGGTTAATTACAACTGAAGTGGCAGATTGTAATGATATAAATTTTAAAGATCAGAATAGTATTTATAGGTTGCGTGCATTGATATCTGGAATGTTAGACAAAATACGCAAAGGTTATGACGATAGATCTCTGGATGAGAAGCCTTATGTATTTATTAAAGCAGATAATGGTACATTTGGTATGGGTATTACAAACACAGAGGAAATAAATAGCGATTTGTTCTTTAACAAAAAAATGCGAAACAGTATGTTCGTTATAAAGGATGGTGTAAAAAATGAAGCAGTTTTACTTCAAGAAGGTGTAAAAACAGCATTTACATTTCAAGACTTTGCTGCTGAAAGTATGTTCTATTTTGCAAATGGTAATATAATTAGTACCATAGTTCGATATAATACGAAGAAGAATAATCTATCAAATCTAAATTCTACAGGTATGAAGTTTGAAAATGCATTTGATTTGAAAAATCTGATGCCGCTATATCATGTACAAGCTGTTGTTGCAAAGCTTGCAGTGTTAGCAGTTTTATATGAGTTTTTGTAGTCGCAGCAGTATTGTTTATTTAATATACCGGAACATTTCAATGCAATATATTAAAAATATATTGCAATCTTTCTGTATATGTATACGATCTATACATATCTTATTCATTCTAAATTGCATAACAGAATATAGTATAATAATTCTCATAAAAATTTTATGAAAAATGCAAACAAAGTGCGAGACCGGATTGAAGAATTCGAAGAGCAATGGAAGAAAATGGAGGGAAAAACTTCTAGTGATAGAACTGAGTTTCTAAAGAAAGTTCATGAAACACTTATGTCTATCGATATAGATGATGATGTTGAAGGCAAAGCAAGCAAAAGCAAAGTCGAGCTTGGTAGGGAAAAGTTCCAAAGAGATATAGATATATTTAATGCTGGTAGCGATAAGAGACTGCAGTCTGGTCTTGATAAAATTATAGAAGATGCTAAAGAAAATATTAACTCTCCAAATTGGTTTGATAAGTTGATGGACGCTATTTTTAAACTATTTGGACTTGAGCCAAGAAAAGACTTGGATGTTGGGAAAAAAGAATTAGATAGCGGTACAAAAAGAGAAGAATTAGGTGTGCATACGAAAAGAGTATTGCAGGAAGAGCAGCAGGACAAGGGAGAGGGTATGAAAAGATCTTGATGATATATACTTGCTTATCAATTAAAGGATAAAAAAGCCCTTATTACTAATACGTACCGTATTGCTAATCCATAATTCTGGTTAAGAATATAGATTCATATCAAAATCCGAAATACCAACTCTTCATTTACCTGTGATATAGCTAAAGTACTATAAAGTAAGTATGGCAAGCGAGTATTTAGAATAAATTTTTATTCGTTTGTAATCTATAATATAACTACTATTTCAGGCGAAAAGCTAACTTAAAATTTATCAAAAAGATCAAGTTTAGCATGATTTTTTATGCTGCTTTAGCTATACTCTAAAAAATCAGGCAAAAAAGGTCCAACAATGACTTTACCGGCAGCGCCATAGTTAGAAATATATGAGAAATAGTACAATACATCTATTATTCGTAGCAGAGTAATTCTGCAAAAATTGCTTAGCATAGAAGAAATGGTTTTATAATCTTGATAATTAGCCTAATATTAGTTAAATTAAATCCGATATTAATGTTCGTTATTTTGAGTAACTTCTAATAATATGTAATCTCTATCATAATCTAATTGTTATCTTGGAAAATCTGTGCTCTATTTTATGCCGTAAAGTTCATGCTTAATAGCTATATAATTTAGTCTATGCCATAGATCTATTGCAAATTAACTAGAAGAAAGTTTTTCAAAGATTAGTAATTTTTGCTAGATAAGGAGTAAAAATTTGATTGATACTATAGTGACAATATATGGCTCACGCTTGTAATAGTAATATTAATAAAAAATTCGTTGCTGCTATATTTCTCAACTCTATCATTATTATTGCAGAAATATTTTATGTAGTTATATGTGATATGGTTAACACCCTCGCCTTTAGGCGAACACTTTAGTATTAGTTATCTAGGAAATGTGCTAAGGGAGGACGAATGGAATATAGGAGATGATCCCACAGCCTATATGACCTAAAGTATCATATAGTATTTTGTACTAAGTATAGGTATAGAGTTTTAACTGGGCAGGTTGCGATTAGAACTAGGGAAGTAATCCGAGAAATATGTGCTGCTAATTACATAAATATAATTAGTGGCAGTATGAGTCCTGATCACGTACATATATTAGCATTGGTTCCGCCTAGTATATCAATATCTAAAGCTGTGCAATATATTAAAGGTATAAGTAGTCGTAAGTTGCTACAGGAATTTGCACTGCTCCGTAAGCGGTATTGTGGACAACATCTTTGGGCCAGAGGGTATTTTGTTGTGACAGTTGGCAATGTGAATTCAGAAGAAGTGCAAAAATATATAGAACAGCATGAGGAACATCACAAAAAAGATGATTTTAGAATATCAGAGTTTTAGCGTTTACGCTTTTAATCTGCTTTGCAAGCGTTACACAAACTACCGCGCTTTAGCCGGTAGTAATTGATGGTTTGCAGTCCAACTCTTTAGCTCTAGTTGCAGACGCTGTGCATAATGCAGGAGATGTATTTGGTTTATTAATAGCATGGTTTGGTGTTATTGGATTGCGCATAGAAAAGCGCCAAAGAAATTCACTTATGGATATAAAAATGCTACTATAATTGCAGCATACGCTATACTGTTACTCTTAGCTGTTCTTGGAATTGTATTGGAAGCAGTGCAGCGTGTTAATGTTTATCAACCTATATCTTCTATTACAGTAATATTGGTTGCATTTGTTGGGGTTGTGGTCAATGGCTTGACTGCATATTTTTTTGTACATGATAGCCACAATGATATTAATATCCGTGGGGCGTTTTTGCATATGTTGTTTGACGCTTTTGTTTCTATTGGTGTAATTGTGACTGGCCTTTTCATTTTATGGAAATCATGGTTTTGGATTGATACAGTAGTAAGTTTTATCATTGCTTTTGTTATTACACTTGGTTCATGGGGTTTGATTAAAGAGTCTATTAATCTCATGTTGCTTGCAACACCGGCTTCAGTTGATTTAGAGAAGCTGAATGCCGTAATTTCTAAGCATAAAGAATTGATAGGAGTTCATGATCTACATATTTGGCCGATTAGTACGACAGAAACAGCATTATCGGTTCATTTAGTTGTGACTAAGGAAGCATTTCAAGAGACTTTTGTTAGAAAAATTGAAAAGGAAATAAAAACTAGATTCCCGATTTCGCATGTTACTATACAGATAGAGTTGCAAAGCTTTAAAAATAATTGTGAAACTAGCTGCTGTTAACTCTTCTGCTCTTTTTATCATAAATTTTAAGCTATATATGAGTTGCATTCTGAATGACTGGCTATTTATAGTTTGGATAGGATTTTGGGAATATTAATTATTTATAAATTTCAGAAAGATGAGAATACATATTAAAAAGCTTGATAATTTAGGTGATTTGCCTATGCCTACATATGCAACTTTGCAAAGTGCTGGTTTAGATCTTATGGCTGCGCTTAATGATGAGGAGTTAGTAACTATTAAACCGATGGAAAGAGCGCTGATCAAGACTGGAATTGCTATTGCGTTGCCAGAAGGATATGAGGCTCAGGTGCGTCCAAGATCAGGGCTTGCAGTAAAGCATGGTGTTACTGTACTAAATACACCAGGAACTATAGATGCAGATTATCGTGGTGAGATAGCAGTTATCCTGATCAATTTAGGTGCAGAAGATTTTGTTGTAACACGTGGTATGCGCATTGCGCAGATGATCATTTCTAAGTATGAACATATATCATGGAATATTGTCGATGAACTTCCGACAACAGGTCGGGGTGTTTCTGGGTTTGGTTCTACAGGTCAATAGTAGAGTTGCTAATAAAGACTCACTTAACAGAATATACTTCTGACGAATGAAGAGTTAGTCTTTAGCTTGTGCACATATATGCTGTTTAGTATTAGACTTCAAAAAAAGTTAGGAAGAGTGGCGATGTATATATCAATTACTACCGGCTAAAGCGCGGTAGTTTGTGTAACGCTTGCAAAGCAGATTAAAAGCGTAAACGCTAAAACTCTGATATTCTAAAATCATCTTTTTTGTGATGTTCCTCATGCTGTTCTATATATTTTTGCACTTCTTCTGAATTCACATTGCCAACTGTCACAACAAAATACCCTCTGGCCCAAAGATGTTGTCCACAATACCGCTTACGGAGCAGTGCAAATTCCTGTAGCAACTTACGACTACTTATACCTTTAATATATTGCACAGCTTTAGATATTGATATACTAGGCGGAACCAATGCTAATATATGTACGTGATCAGGACTCATACTGCCACTAATTATATTTATGTAACTCACCTTACGCAAAATTGACAAAATCAGTATAAAGGTAGTAAAAGTAAGCGAAATAAAAAAATAAAGTATGTCTAAGAAAATATTGGATATATATTCAGACTATTTAATTTGTCAAAATAAGTATGCAACAGCTACTGGTTTATCAGATTTATTGTCTGGAGATATAAGCCACGACAAGATTACAAAATATCTTAATTATGAAGATTTAGGATCAAAAGAATTATGGTTATACATCAAGCCAGAAATTAGGAAGCATGAGCTTAACAAGGGATGTGTTTTGATATTAGATGATTCAATAGAAGAGAAACCTTATACGGATGAAAATGAGATAGTAGCATGGCATCACTCTTATGCTAAAGGAAGGCATGTAAAGGGGATAAACATTTTATCGTGCTTAGTTTCGTATGGTGACGTAGTGCTTCCGTTTGGGTACGCACTCATTCGTAAAGATGTTAGTTTTTCTGATATTGAGACAGGAAAAGTACAGCGTAAATCTAGCATTAGCAAAAACCAACATTTTCGCAATCTCATAAAACGATCAACAGAGAACAAAGTGTTGTTTGAGCATATTTTAGCCGACAATTGGTTTGGTTCTAAAGAGAATATGGAATTCATAGAATCGCTTGGTAAAAAGTTTATTATAGGTATTAAATCAAATAGAATTATTGCATTATCATGTAAAGATAAAAAATTGGGGAAGTTTCAACAAATCTCATCATTAGATATGCAGGATGGAGAATCAAAGAAGGTATGGTTGAAAGGAGTATCTTTTGAAGTTTTACTAATCAAAAAAGTTTTCATAAACGAGGACGGATCAACTGGTATTCTATACCTTGCTTCTAATGATACAGAACATGATGCTGCCTATTTGTACGAAATCTATCAAAAACGATGGAGAATTGAGGAATATCACAAATCTATCAAAGAAAATACAAGCTTGGCAAAATCTCCAACGAAAAAGATGCGATCTCAAGCAAACCATATATTTGCTTCAATCGTAGCATTTTGCAAGTTAGAAATTATAAAGGTTGCCACTGCAACCAATCATTTTGCTATTAAATATAAATTGTTAGTAGCAGCGAATATAGCATCTATGAATGAATTGATAAATTTACGCAAAAATAATGCTCTTGCGTAAGGTGAGTTATGTAATTAGCAGCACATATTTCTCGGATTACTTCCCTAGTTCTAATCGCAACTTGCCCAGTTAAAACTCTATACCTATACTTAGTACAAAATACTATATGATACTTTAGGTCATATAGGCTGTGGGATCATCTCCTATATTCCATTCGTCCTCCCTTAGCACATTTCCTAGATAACTAATACTAAAGTGTTCGCCTAAAGGCGAGGGTGTTAACCATATCACATATAACTACATAAAATACATAAGTAGCATTTTAAAAGCGCAAATTTTTAAAATATAGCGATTATATACATATATAATTTTATTTTTGATTTATTCAGAGAGATCTAGGTTTCCTGTTATCAATATAAAATAATATTAGAATTGTTTTGTGGTAAACGTGTTGAAATTGTGTAGAAATACCTGGTAGGCTCTGCTATACATATAGGTCAGTTTAAAGGTAGTTGTTATATTTGTGTTATGATATACAGCGGCTTATGCAATTTTCAATTCCGTCTGTTAAGCTTTATAATGCGTTATTAGATGATGGTGTCCTACATTTTTCATGATGAAATTTGATATGAGGAATTTATTGATATGTTTGGAAGAAATCCTAAGCTTCCTCCGGAGTTTTTCGATGGTAAAGTGTTAAAGGTACATTCAATCTTTTACACAATTCAAGGAGAAGGACCATATTCTGGAAGACCTGCTGTTTTTATAAGGTTATCAGGTTGTAACCTTGCGTGCTCGTTTTGTGATACGGAATTTGATTTGTATGAGAGTCTTGAGTTAGAGCAAATATTAGATAGAGTTCGTGATGTATGCAGAGTATCAAATAGAAACCTGAACAAAAGAATGTTGATTGTAATTACAGGTGGAGAACCGTTTAGACAGCGTATAGGTATGCTATGTGATCTTTTAATAAAATCAAACTTTGAAGTACAGATTGAAACTAATGGACTGTTATACAATGAGATTTCAAATGAAGTTCAGGTTATTTGCTCTCCAAAGAATAATGGAAATGGTTACTATAAAATAAGAGACGATGTACTAAGACACACAGTTGGTATCAAGTTTATAGTGTCAAGCTCATTGGAAGGTTATAGTAATATAGCAGAAGTAGGGCAGAGTGAAATAGGAGTTCCAGTTTATGTCCAGCCTATGGACGAGTATGATGAGGAAAAAAATCGTTCTAATATAAAGCTTGCTATTGAAATTGCTATGAAAAATAATGCAATGTTCTCTATGCAGTTGCATAAAATTGTGGGTATGGAATGAGATATTATGATGATTTATTTGACGTTGCAATAATAGGTGGTGGATATTTAGGGCTAGTTTTGGCTTTAATGCTTGCGCCAAGCGGTCGAAAGATATGCATTGTTGAGAGTAATAAGTTTTCCAAAAAACTTGAAGAAGACGAACCTGGCAGGTTATTTGCTATTTCATTTGGATCACTTGAGATACTGAAACGTTTCCATGTGATTGATTTTAAGGATCTTTGTGTACAGACCATAAATGGAATACTGGTTTTTGATGGTAATAGTAAAGTTGAGTTCAATCCAGGTGACTTAGAGTTAGATTATTTTGGCTGTATGGTGCAGGAACATGACTTGATGAGCGCATTATTGAAGAGAGTGAGAATTTTTGAGAATGTTCTGTTATTAGATTCAACAAAGTTGGTTGATATTATAGAAGATGATTATGGTATTGTTTATTGTTCTTTAAATGATATCAGAAATAATAGTAAAAGTGTATTGCATGCGTCATGTGTTATAGCGACTGATGGAAAGTGTTCCTCTATTAGAAAAATGCTGAAGCTAAAGACTCATAGAAAGTCGTATGAACAATCAGCTATAGTATTTGATATTCTGCATAAGCATAGTCACTGTGGTATTGCAGTTGAGAAGTTTTTTTCAAGTGGTCCACTTGCCATATTGCCAAAAGTTGGCGAGCATAGCTCTTCTATTGTTTGGACTTTATCTGAAGGTGCGGCTAGAGCTGTCTTGTCGCTGTCGAAAAATTCTATAATAGAATTATTAAGTGCTAAGATTCCAGAGTTTGGAGAATTAAAGTTGGATTCGCGTATAAAATCTTTTCCACTATCATTGCAAAAAGCAGAGGATTACTATGATGGAAATATAGTTTTTGTTGGAGATGCACTTCATACTATACACCCACTTGCTGGGCAAGGCTTGAATCTAGGCTTGCGTGATGCTGCGGTGCTTTGTGATATTATACTACAGAATTTTAGAGTTGGGCTAGATGCTGTAGCATTTGATGCTTTCTCTAGATATGAAGCAGAAAGAAAAAGCGATGTATTCTTGATGATGTTTGCGACTGATTTCTTAAATAATATTTTTTCAAATGATATTGCTTCACTAAAAATGGCTAGAAAAATTTGTATGAGCGTTGTTAATAATATTTCTTTAGTACGGTCAGTATTTTTAAGATATGCAACGTATGGGCTTAACTAATCAGTGAAGAAACATTTGTATATTCGTTATGCTTTTGAAAGTCTATCTGTCGTTAAAGTATCCTCTTGAAACCAAGGAATTATTTTGATATAACCTACCACTTGATATTGCTTGTGTATAAAGTTTGCGCATCATATGTTTAGTTTGTGGCGGGCATAGCTCAGTTGGTTAGAGCGCAAGTTTGTGGTACTTGAGGTCGCGGATTCGATCTCCGTTGCTCGCCCCATTCCCTGTTGTTTTCATACTCATTTGCAGAAGCATTAAGCAGCAACTTATTCACAGTTTGCTTGCTAATCTTGAATATCTTTGTACTAGCGGGTTCCCGTAAAATATCGTTGAATAATAGATGATTGAGCTAACCTTAAAACGCCAAATCTCATTAATAGTCGTAATTGTTGCGACTGCTGCTCCTACGATTCTGGTAGCCGTACTTGCCTCTTTCTATTATTATTTAGGTGTCGAATCTTTTTTTAATGAAAAAGTTAGCAAAGCAATATCAGAGACTGTGAATGTTGCACATCTTTACCTTGAAGAGCACAAAGATAATATCAAGACAGATATATACTCTACAGCCAATATTTTAGAAAAAAATCGTCAAATAGTATTGGAAAATCCTTCATTATTACCACTTCTACTAGATAAACAGAGTAACTTATTAAATTTATCTGAAGTTGCTATTTTTAATAGCGAAAAAGTAATAGCGCGTAATACTCTAGGTTTTTCACTGATATTTGAAAAAGTTCCAATGCAAGACATACAAGCAGCAGATGATAGCATGGAAGCTGTTCTGTTAAAAAGTGGTACCGATGATAGAGTACGCGCTATAATGCGCTTGCCACATTTCATAGAAGGAACGTATCTTTTGATAGGAAAGTATATTGATCCTGAAATCATTAATCATCTAAAAGAAACCTCAGATTCTGCTGTTCAATACTCGATACTTTGGGGAAATATTAAATTTACGAGAAATAAACTCATCGCTTTATTCATTGTTGTATCTGTTATATTATGCTTAACTGCAATTTTTATATCAAATCGACTCTCGAATTTTATAGTAAATCCACTAATTAAATTGGTGGATGCAACTAAGCTTATAAAGGACGGAAATTTTACTACTAGAGTGCCAGAAAATAGAACATTACAAGAGATTCAAACTCTAGCAAAAGCTTTTAATAGCATGATAGAGCAGATCTCTATGCAACGTGCTGAATTGATTAGAGCAAATAATCTCATAGATAAAAGAAGACGTTTCATAGAAACAATATTGATAGAACTATCATCTGGAGTACTGGTCTTAAATCCTGAATATAACATCACGCTTTATAACCATGTTGTCTATAAACTTTTAAGAATTAATGAAGAAAAAAGCATTTTATCACTAAAAATAGAAGAGATTTTCCCTGAAATTTCTAAGATGTTATCAAGTGAAAAATTCATGAGTACAGGGCATATAGAAGAACACTTAGTAGTAAGGCGATATGGGCATGTTAACAATATTTTGCTGAGAGTGGGAATTGTAAAAGATTCAAAAGAAAAGTTAGAAAGTATCATTATTACAATGGCTGATATAACAGAGCTCGTAGTGGCACAAAAAGCAGCCGCGTGGACAGAGATTGCAAAACGTATAGCACACGAAGTAAAGAATCCACTCACTCCTATACAATTAGCTGCAGAGCGCTTAAAAAAGAAATATAGCAGTCAAATATCACACGATCATGAAACATTTTTACGATATATAGATACAATAATTCGTCACGTTAGCGATATAGAAACTATGCTTAGTGAATTTTTGAATTTCGCTAGAATACCAGCTCCCAAATTTGCACTCTGTGAATTATCAAATATCATCAAAGATATAGTATTTTCTCAAAATAATGTATTTAGAAGCATTAAATACATTATGAATTTTAAAGATAAAGAATGGGTCGCATATTGTGATAGAGCTCAGATATCACAGATTCTTACAAACCTTCTAAAGAATGCTGCAGAGTCTATAGAAGTAAAGATGCTTACTGCAGAGAAATCGTTCTGCGGTGAGATTACAATATTACTAAGTGAAGCAGAATTTACTGAAACAGGAAAATTCATCGTAGTCAGTATTTGCGACAATGGCCTTGGAATAGATAAGTCAATAATTGATCGTATTACAGAACCATATGTGACTACAAAAACAACTGGAACAGGACTAGGTCTTGCTATAGTACAAAGGCTAGTTATGGATAATGGCGGAAGATTTTCTATACGTAACACTGTAAATGGGGTATGTGCAGAGCTTTACCTTCATGTTACTCCTTTCAATACTTATAGTTAATATTATTTTAATATCTTGCGCAAAACTCTTTTTAAATATATCTTTTGTATGTACGCAACATTTAACACGGTAGTGTATTTATGAGAAAGAGCACTAAAAAGATTACACCAAAATCGATAACTTCTTCTGAATTAAAAGAAAAGATAGATAAAAATGAGGTGTTATTGATTGATGTGCGAGAACGAAGTGAAAATAAATCAGAGAGTATAGAAGGAGCTTGTTCTATAGCGCTTGATGAAATAGCACTTGAAAAATTACCTAGTAATTCCAAGCCTATTGTTCTACATTGTGAGTCTGGTACAAGAAGTATAGAAGCTTGTAAAAAGCTATTAGCTCAAGATCAAGACCGCGAAATTTATTATTTAGAAGGCGGCATTGGAGCATGGAAAGGAGAAGGTTTTGCCACAAAAAAGCAAAGCTGCAAAATATTGCCAGTTGATAGGCAAACTCAGCTTATTACAGGATCTATCATATTATTAGGAGTAATACTTGGATTATGATTAGAAGCGCAACACTGCAACATGTTTAAAGCGACATATTACATAAATATTCACCAAGATTTTTACATACTATCAGGGCTAGTTGGTATTGGCTTAATATACGCAGGAATTACAAGGATGCTGCGGCCTTTCCAAGTTGCTCAACAAAATGCCTTGGAACAAGCAATAATATTTTATGTAGTTATATGTGATATGGTCAACACCCTCGCCTTTAGGCGAACACTTTAGTATTAGTTATCTAGGAAATGTGCTAAGGGAGGACGAATGGAATATAGGAGATGATCCCACAGCCTATATGACCTAAAGTATCATATAGTATTTTGTACTAAGTATAGGTATAGAGTTTTAACTGGGCAAGTTGCGATTAGAACTAGGGAAGTAATCCGAGAAATATGTGCTGCTAATTACATAAATATAATTAGGAGAGTTTTCACATAAAGATAGATAAGAGCTGTTCTTGATATTGTTTGAATATTTGTGTAATAGTAAGAGCGCACCAAAGCTTGATGGATCCGTATACCATTGACTCTTTTTTAGAAACGATTTTAGTGCGCCGTGTCATTCGGCATAAATGATGTCGCGTGTTGCTATTATCTCTCTCGATACATACTGTGCCAGACTTTCCAATTGTATGACGCTCTTTGGGTAAAATTTTAGAAAAAGCATCCCAATCATCCGTATAAAAATGACATTCTTTCAGATGACTCACTTTGTTGTAGAGCTTTTGGAATGTTGCAGTATCACGATTGCCTGTAACCCAGGCAACGGTTCTCCTTGTACTACGATCAACTGCCTTAATGATCCAAAGCTTGTTTTTTTGAACCAATAAAATGCCACATCTCGTCGAATTCCATCTCCATAATATCCGAAGAGACAACTGGCTCCTGAGTCTTGCCCATCGCCTCTACTACCCAGCGATAAATTATGGACGGCGAATGCCCTAATATCTTGCCTAACATAGAAAAAGAGCCATTACCAAGACTATATAGCATAACGCATAATGCTTTCTTAACAGCTGTTTGAGGCTTCTTGCCCAGATCGCCCTCAACAAAATTTAGAACATGATCTGCACTTATAACGCTGTACACCCCTCACAATGCCATTCTTTACAAAGATATCAGAGCAACATCCCTTACAACAAACCATAAAACCACTCTTTAGTTTTTAAAAAAGTGATCATATCATACTTCTATCTAATTGTGAAAACTCTCATATAATTAGTGGCAGTATGAGTCCTGATCACGTACATATATTAGCATTGGTTCCGCCTAGTATATCAATATCTAAAGCTGTGCAATATATTAAAGGTATAAGTAGTCGTAAGTTGCTACAGGAATTTGCACTGCTCCGTAAGCGGTATTGGGGGACAACATCTTTGGGCCAGAGGGTATTTTGTTGTGACAGTTGGCAATGTGAATTCAGAAGAAGTGCAAAAATATATAGAACAGCATGAGGAACATCACAAAAAAGATGATTTTAGAATATCAGAGTTTTAGCGTTTACGCTTTTAATCTGCTTTGCAAGCGTTACACAAACTACCGCGCTTTAGCCGGTAGTAATTGATATAATTTTGCGTTCGAAGACTGGCAAAAAATTCTGTATAAATCATAATATAGATGTTAGTATAGCCGCGGCTGTTTTACAGTTAGCGTTTAAAGGGTATGTGTTTATCTTACTTAAAAACTACTTATCAGCATTATACTCCTGACAAATGAATGGTTGTTATTTATCATGTACATGACGAAATTAGAGAGCTAGGAAGAGTGCAATGCAATGTATAACTAATACATAACAAACGCTCTACATACACCAATTTTGAAAAGTATGATAAGTATATAATAGATTCATTATAATCTTGATATAAAGTCATTTTTAGAAACGCTACATGCTGTTTTACCTAACATAAAAGATGTTTATGGCTAAATTCATATTTATCACTGGCGGTGTTATTTCTTCACTTGGTAAAGGAATAGTATCATCTGTTCTTGGTACATTATTAAAAGCTTCTGATTATACGGTGAGTCTACGCAAATTGGATCCATATCTTAACGTTGATCCTGGTACTATGAACCCCATGCAGCATGGTGAGGTTTTTGTAACAGATGATGGAGCAGAAACTGATTTGGATCTTGGCCATTATGAGAGGTTTGCTGAAGTAATAACAACCAAGTATGACAATATAACAAGCGGAAAAATCTTCACCACGCTACTTGAGGAAGAGAGAAGGGGAGAGTACCTCGGTAATACAGTACAGGTTATTCCTCATGTAACAAACTTAATAAAAAAGTTTGTATTGAGAGAGAATGATTCAGTTGATTTTATAATTACAGAAATAGGTGGAACAGTAGGTGATATAGAAGCGCAGCCATATTTAGAAGCGGCTAGACAAATTGGATATGAGTTCGGCAGAGAACAAGTTCTTTATATACATGTTACATTTGTTCCTTACATAGCTACTTCCATGGAATTAAAGACAAAGCCAACACAGCATTCGGTAAAGGAACTTCGTGCTATAGGGATTCAACCAGATATATTAATGTGTAGAGCAGATCGCAATCTCACTGAAAATGTAAAACAAAAAATAGGGCTTTTTTGTAATATCAAGCAAGAAAATGTGATAGAAGCTATAGATCAGAAGTTAATATATGAAATCCCGATTGCTTATCATAAAGCTGGGTTAGACGTTCAAGTTCTAAAGCATTTTGGTATAAAAAATGCTGAAGGTGCCAAGATAAAAAAATGGGAAGAATTAGTAGAAAAGGTTCAGCATACAACGTGCAAAGTTCGTATTGCAATCATAGCAAAATATACAAAATCACAAGATGCTTATAAGTCAATTGTAGAAGCATTAAAACACGCTGCAATTCAGAATTCTGTAGAGTTAGATTATGTCTGGATAGACGCTGAAAATATAGTGACTAGTGATCTCAAACATATGCTTGGAGATGTTGATGGTATTTTAGTACCAGGAGGTTTTGGCACAAGAGGCATAGATGGAAAAATTCATTCAGTGAGGTATGCTCGAGAAAATAATGTTCCACTTTTTGGTATATGCGTTGGTATGCAAGTTGCTGTTATAGAATTTTCTAGAAATGTGCTAAATATATCAGATGCAAACTCTACAGAATTTGCGGATACCAAGAATAATGTTGTTGGAATGATTACAGAGTGGCAAACAGAACTTGGAAAAGAAACTCGCAGTCATACTTCAAATATCGGTGGCACAATGCGTCTCGGAGCATTTGAATGTATTTTGGAAAAAGGAAGCATTGCTAACCGGATTTATGGTAAAAGTCTGATATCTGAGCGTCATAGACATAGATATGAGATTAATCCAAAATACATAGATAAGCTCGAGGAATTTGGTATGAAAATAACTGGAAAATCTAAGATTGATAGTCTTGCAGAAGTACTAGAAATTCCAGAACATAAATGGTTTGTTTGTGTGCAATTTCACCCTGAATTTAAATCATCTCCATTCAATCCACATCCTTTATTTTCATCTTTTATTGCTACGTGTAAGGCACGTTGATCTGTCTATCCGTCAAAAATTGACTTACTGCGCAAATAAATTTTTGCGGACAATTAAAAATCGAGAGTTTTCACAATTAGATAGAAGTATGATATGATCACTTTTTTAAAAACTAAAGAGTGGTTTTATTGTTTGTTGTAAGGGATGTTGCTCTGATATCTTTGTAAAGAATGGCATTGTGAGGGGGTGTACAGCGTTATAAGTGCAGATCATGTTCTAAATTTTGTTGAGGGCGATCTGGGCAAGAAGCCTCAAACAGCTGTTAAGAAAGCATTATGCGTTATGCTATATAGTCTTGGTAATGGCTCTTTTTCTATGTTATGCAAGATATTATGGCATTCGCCGTCCATAATTTATCGCTGGGTAGTAGAGGCGATGGGCAAGACTCAGGAGCCAGTTGTCTCTTCGGATATTATGGAGATGGAATTCGACGAGATGTGGCATTTTATTGGTTCAAAAAAAACAAGCTTTGGATCATTAAGGCAGTTGATCGTAGTACAAGGAGAACAGTTGCCTGGGTTACAGGCAATCGTGATACTGCAACATTCCAAAAGCTCTACAAAAAGTGAGTCATCTGAAAGAATGTCATTTTTATACGGATGATTGGGAGGCTTTTTCTAAAATTTTTCAAACAATATCAAGAACAGCTCTTATCTATCTTTATGTGAAAACTCTCGGCTTATTTAATAAATCGAGTAATGGATGAGACTGCACTACATGCCATTTTTGTTCAGTCACATTATATAGTTTAAAATGTACACTTGCAGCAGCTTGTGATATCATACTTATGCATCGATATGCGATTACATTTTTACTGTAAGATTCACTTGCAAATTTTCTATAATTTCTTTCTGTCCATACAGCTTGCTTTTGACCATATATATATGCTTTTGATGTACTATGAGCTTCGCGTTTGGAAGAAGTGGCACTTAGTTTATTTAAAAGTGATTTTAAGGAATACATATGTAATACAAGTTTAATGTTGTGTTTAAATATTAAATCAGCTCAAGATTGTGCTATATATAATATTATTGTAGAATTATTAGTATACAATGATCGCGTGTTAGCAGAAGAGGTATTGATGTTTGTATAAGTGGTTTTTTGATAGAAATTTTGGTATACTAGTATGTACTCTTCATACATTGCTTGACAAATTAGTTAGTTTTATGGATAAATACAGTTTGCATTAAATTTTTATCATGCGGGTATTACAGTAAATGTTATATGCTGTACTTCATCTTATATAGGTGATATTGAGTATGAATCGTTATTGTGAAAAAGCATGTTTGATTGCTATTATACCGTTGCTTCTTATTTTGGTGGAAGCTGTGTCATATGCAGAAAATCATGCTGGGCTTAAATGTTTAAGATTAGGTATTGGAGCTGGTTTCCTAAATTTTAAAACGAATAAAGACATAAAGCTTATAGACACTAGCTTAAAGACAGGATTTGTTTTGGATATGTCTGGTGGATACTACTTGAACGATCGTTCACAAGTTGCTCTATTAGTTGGTATTTACCGTAAGCATGATGATGTGTCACAGATTCGTTCCTACGAACTCTTGGCAAATTATCGTTATGATTTTAGTCCATATAGGGATTTTTCGCCATATGCTAAAATTGGCATTGGCATCATATCAAATAGCCTATCACGACCTAACATCGCAAATAGTGCTATGAATTTTACTGCTCCTGCTGCCACACTTGGTTTTGGGATATCTTATAATCTTTCTCAAGCTCTGTTTATAGACACTGGATACACCATGCAGTTATCTATGAATAGTCACCCTTCTTCAGAAGAAGGTGTGCCAACAGATCAGGTGGATGCAATGAGAGCAAACAACATAAAGGCTGGCTCGCTGCTTCATACTGTAACTTTTGGAGCTGGTTTTCGTTTTTGATATTTTAATGACTGGTTATGTGGTCTAGCGCTTTAATTCAATAATATCGTTACTTTGTACCTTCTCTGACCACTTCCTAGCTTCTGCCCGTATTGACTGACATTTTTCCCTATAATTTTATAGAGTATATAGTATATAAGATGCATTATTATGTCCAAAAGCGTTTTTGTTGAATGTGCTTCTACTTGCATCCATGTTTTATTGTCTTTAGTCTTTCCAATGAGCACTTCATTTAAAACAACTCCGTCTCCTATGCCGATATCACTAGCATTTTCTGCTTTATTCCATCTATGATGCGATGACATCCTTTCTCTGCCACCAAATCCCTTCATCATATCATAGAAAGCACCACCATCTTCTATCATGTTAAAAAAGCTATCAACAATTTTTGTTTTGTGCTGCGCAGAAACTGACTCACAAACCTTGGAAAGCGCATATAATATCTTCAAGGTAGTA
This sequence comes from Candidatus Lariskella endosymbiont of Hedychridium roseum, assembly GCF_964020185.1. Lineage (NCBI taxonomy): Bacteria > Pseudomonadati > Pseudomonadota > Alphaproteobacteria > Rickettsiales > Candidatus Midichloriaceae > Candidatus Lariskella > Candidatus Lariskella endosymbiont of Hedychridium roseum. The sequence continues at coordinate 764,954 of NZ_OZ026538.1, forward strand.
TTCGAATCTTCATCAATTTTATCTTTGATATTATGTATATTGTTCAGGAGCACTTGTTTATGTAGTTATATGTGATATGGTTAACACCCTCGCCTTTAGGCGAACACTTTAGTATTAGTTATCTAGGAAATGTGCTAAGGGAGGACGAATGGAATATAGGAGATGATCCCACAGCCTATATGACCTAAAGTATCATATAGTATTTTGTACTAAGTATAGGTATAGAGTTTTAACTGGGCAAGTTGCGATTAGAACTAGGGAAGTAATCCGAGAAATATGTGCTGCTAATTACATAAATATAATTAGTGGCAGTATGAGTCCTGATCACGTACATATATTAGCATTGGTTCCGCCTAGTATATCAATATCTAAAGCTGTGCAATATATTAAAGGTATAAGTAGTCGTAAGTTGCTACAGGAATTTGCACTGCTCCGTAAGCGGTATTGGGGACAACATCTTTGGGCCAGAGGGTATTTTGTTGTGACAGTTGGCAATGTGAATTCAGAAGAAGTGCAAAAACTATATAGAACAGCATGAGGAACATCACAAAAAAGATGATTTTAGAATATCAGAGTTTTAGCGTTTACGCTTTTAATCTGCTTTGCAAGCGTTACACAAACTACCGCGCTTTAGCCGGTAGTAATTGATATTCTCCAAGTACGCTACTTAGTGCTTGAAACTTTTCTACAACCACATTGTATAAAGTTTTTATGCCATCATTATGTGGTCCGCTTTTTGGAAAACATACAACTGCAAATTCTTCTTTTGTGATTAGCACTTCTATTTCGTTTCCTTTATCCATATCAAAACAATAAATATTAAAATTTTATTACAGATGCGTCATTATACGTTAACATATCTTATTGTTATTGATACCTTAATATTTTAAAAATTTATGACGAAATTATATTTTAAAACATGTATCATAGCAGAAACGATTAGTTAATATGATGTATGTTATAGATTAGCCAATGCACTGTTTGCTATTGCACCGCCTAAATGAAAAGTTAGAGTTTAAAAAGAGGCATTGCTAACTAAAGATAGATATCAGCAAGTCTTTATTAAAAAGCATTAGGATAGAGTTATAGATCATATCTATGGCCTTACTGTAACGTTTGGTTTTACGATGAAACCTGGCTAAATAGTGCCGTATTAATGAGTTGAATGATTCCACTAAAGACGTTTCTGCCTTAGTAGAATAGTGTTTTTTAGCAATCCTAAATTTTTCATAAACGTCGTAATGGTCACTGCATGATATCTCTATCTCGTAGCTACTTTGTAATCGCATGGCAATCGGAAGATAGGATGCAAAATCCCTGACAATGCTCACTTCAAAATCAACAACTTTATTTCTGTCCCTATCAACAGCAAGCCAAATGTAGACTTTGTTAGTTTTTTTTGGCAATAACTAAAAAGCTCATCCAGCTCAATAATTGAGATTTGCTTGGCATCCTCAGGTATCGTAACATCATTCAGCCTTTGTTTTAGAAGCTTTGAGAATTTTCTAATCCACTTTATTATAAGTGAACTCGAGACCTTTTCTAATCTCTCGATTGATCTAATTCCAACTCCCTCCAGATACATACTAACAACCTTCATCTTTTTATTAAGGCTGTACTTTACTCTCATATCTCCAGACTTATAGCTCTTTTTACACTCTAGGCACTTATACCTCTGACGACCTTTAATATAGCCATTCTTTGTGCTTCCTATCCTGCCACAATGCTTACAACTTAACATATATAATGCTTCCAATATAACTTACTATCAAGGCAGTATACATATACGCGAATTTAAAAGCAAAATCTATTCTTGGTTAGCAATGCCTAAAAAGAGCTATGAGAAGAATGAAGTGTGAGGACACTAATTTGAAAAGTATGATGAGTACATAAGTTATATATTTTGATTTGTTTCTTTGTAGAATTAGTAACTTATATAATCTTTAATATACAAGCATGCACTTAATAGACCTCTTGCATAACCTGTTCCAAACTGTGATTTGATTGTCACTAAAACATAAAAACACTCACGTGGATCAATTGTTTGGTGACGTTTTGCAAAAATCTACTCTATAAGAATTTCTACCTCAGAATGAGGTTATGCAAGAGGTCTAATGTTTGATGTGAACTTGTTTTATGTCTTGAGATTTTGTTTAACACTCCCTATATATAATTTAGCGCACCTAGAATTTTTTATAATTTATGGCGCTGTATTTTTAGTAAATAACAATTTATTAGGTATCTAATATGGGAGTTCTTGTAGGTAGGGAGGCACCAGATTTCACAGCCGCTGCTGTGATGTCAGATAATAGCATTGAAAATTTCTTTAGTTTCAGGGAGTATACAAAGGGTTCTAAATCTTTGCTGTTTTTCTATCCGCTAGATTTTACATTTGTTTGTCCATCTGAGATAATAGCATTTGATAAAAAGGTAGAAGAATTTAAAAAGAGGGGTGTTAAGCTTGTAGGCGTTAGTATAGACTCACATTTTTCGCATTTTGCATACAAAAATATGCCTATAGAGAATGGTGGAATAGGTCAAGTAAAGTATCCGCTTGTCGCAGATATTACAAGACAAATAGCAAAAGATTACGATGTACTGTCTGGAATAGGCGCTGCGTTTAGGGCTACATTTTTAATAGATGAAAACCACATAGTAAGGCACCAAACAGTAAATGATCTTCCACTTGGTAGAAATGTAGAAGAAATGTTGCGTTTGATTGATGCGCTAATACATCATTCAGAGTATGGTGAGGTTTGTCCTGCAAATTGGAATAAAGGAAAACCTGCGATTACTCCTACTCAGGATGGTATAGCAAATTATCTAAAAGATAATGCTGGTCAGCTTTAAAGCTCTAATGCTGTCTATTGGTGTGTTAAACCTTGTGTTTAGCTTTTCTTTTATGTAGTTATATGTGATATGGTTAACACCCTCGCCTTTAGGCGAACACTTTAGTATTAGTTATCTAGGAAATGTGCTAAGGGAGGACGAATGGAATATAGGAGATGATCCCACAGCCTATATGACCTAAAGTATCATATAGTATTTTGTACTAAGTATAGGTATAGAGTTTTAACTGGGCAAGTTGCGATTAGAACTAGGGAAGTAATCCGAGAAATATGTGCTGCTAATTACATAAATATAATTAGTGGCAGTATGAGTCCTGATCACGTACATATATTAGCATTGGTTCCGCCTAGTATATCAATATCTAAAGCTGTGCAATATATTAAAGGTATAAGTAGTCGTAAGTTGCTACAGGAATTTGCACTGCTCCGTAAGCGGTATTGGGGGACAACATCTTTGGGCCAGAGGGTATTTTGTTGTGACAGTTGGCAATGTGAATTCAGAAGAAGTGCAAAAATATATAGAACAGCATGAGGAACATCACAAAAAAGATGATTTTAGAATATCAGAGTTTTAGCGTTTACGCTTTTAATCTGCTTTGCAAGCGTTACACAAACTACCGCGCTTTAGCCGGTAGTAATTGATTACTATTATATAGTTGACTGTTATCCACTGTCCATATTATACAAGCGTATAGATACGGTGAGCGCTTTTCTGTGGGCAATGATCTATTGCTAGAAGTAGTGCATGTTTTAGATCAGAAGCATTCCTGTTAGTGATAGGCTAGTAGTGCTAATTCTTTTTTGCTACAGATGTAATTATGCTTTTCTATATCTCGCTCTTCAGCATCTGGCTGCAAGGTATGGTCTAATAAAAAGTTGCTATATACTCAAGGTAACACACATAAAGATTGATTTTTATAGTGTTGATTTAAACAATTTTTTATCACTACATGCTAATTTGGCGCATAAACAGGAGTATATAGTATATTATGCATACTAAAATTCTAATAATAGGTTCTGGTCCAGCTGGATATTCTGCAGCAATATATGCTGCCAGAGCTGGTCTTTCTCCTATTTTAATATCTGGAAATCAAATAGGTGGGCAATTAACTATTACTACTGACGTAGAAAACTATCCTGGTTTTGCAGATGTAATACAAGGACCATGGCTGATGGAGCAGATGAGAGAACAAGCCAAACATGTAGGAACACATTTGGTTGATGATCACGTCGCTTCTGTGAATTTTTCAAAAGCTCCATTTTTGATTTATTGTAATAGTGGCAAGAACTTTACAGCAGATTCTGTCATAATTTGTACAGGTGCTCATGCTAAATGGCTTGGCCTTGAAAGTGAGGAGCGTTATAAAGGCTTCGGTGTTTCTGGTTGCGCAACTTGTGATGGCTTCTTTTATAAGAATCAAGAAGTGATAGTGATTGGCGGTGGAAATACAGCTGTGGAGGAAGCTTTATACCTTACAAACCATGCAAAGCGAGTTTATCTTGTGCATAGAAGAGATAGCTTGCGTGCTGAGAATATATTGCAGCAACGTCTTTTATCAAATCCTAAAGTGGAGATGGTTTGGGATACAGTGCTGATGGAAGTGAAGGGTGAAGAGAATCCTACTAGAGTTGTTTCTGCTGTGCTGCAAAACTTAAAAACAAGTGATATAAAAGAGAAACCTATAGATGGAATTTTTATAGCAATAGGACATAGTCCAAACACAGCAATGTTTAAGGATTGGTTAACTCTAGATTCTGAAGGTTATATTCAAACAGAGCAAGGAAGTGTTAGAACAAATATTCCTGGAGTGTTCGCAGCGGGAGATGTTCAAGATAAGATTTATAGGCAAGCAGTTACTGCTGCTGGAAGAGGTTGTATGGCAGCGCTGGATGCAGCTAAATATCTTTCTAAGATAGGTATCGTATAAAGTGTCAAATTATTCCAATTCTTTCACTTTTTTTAAGATGAGCATCTACATATATTTTGAGAGTAATAAGTGAAAAAATACTCACTATACAATAATATAGAAGATAAAAAGAGTTTAGCAGCTAACTGGTTTAAGGAATTGCGCAATGATATATGCATGCAATTTGAATCTATAGAAAGAGAGAATGGTTCTTCTGCAAGCTTTATTATGGATACTTGGAATAGGGAAGGTGGTGGTGGTGGTGAAATCTCTATTATGCGTGGTGAGGTTTTTGAGAAGGTTGGCGTTAATATATCAACAGTTTTTGGAGAATTTTCTGAAAAATTTGCACAAGAAATACCGGGTGCAGCGGATGATAGAAAATTTTGGGCTAGTGGTATTTCATTAGTTGCACATATGAATTCACCGTTTGTTCCAGCTGTTCACATGAACACTAGAATGATAGTTACAACATGTTCATGGTTTGGCGGAGGAGCTGATTTAACACCAACATTTCTGAATGAAGACGATAAAAAGACATTTCATGATAGCTTTAAAAAAGCATGTGATACATATAATATAAATTATTATCCTGAGTTCAGTAAGTATTGTGATGAATATTTTTTCTTAAAGCATAGAAATGAACCACGCGGAATTGGTGGGATATTCTATGATAATCTAAACTCTGGAGATTGGGATTCAGACTTTGGTTTCACACAAGATGTTGGCGTAGCATTAAGAGATGTTTTTTGTAAGATTGTAAGATCTCACATGCATAAAAAATGGAGTATAGAAGAAAAGGAGAAGCAATTGTTGAAAAGAGGAAGATATGTTGAGTTCAATCTTTTGTATGATAGAGGTACTAGGTTTGGGTTAATGACAGGTGGAAATGTCGATGCTATATTTATGTCTTTGCCTCCAAATGTAAAATGGATTTGATGTTTATGGAAAATAATGCAGAGCAAGGTTTTAACTGTATGGAGGGTAAATTACTTGTGGCCTCTCCTAATTTAGATGATAACTGTTTTGAAAAGTCGCTCGTATACTTATGTGCACACGATAAAGACGGTGCAATTGGTGTAATAATTAACCATAAGATAGGTGCAATTACTGCACAAGAACTTGCAAAGTTTGCTAAGATTCAATCTAAAGGTTCAATTGATAAGAAGTTTCCAGTACTATTCGGCGGTCCTGTTTACACAGATAAAGTTGTAGTGCTTTGTATGAATAAGCATAAAGAGAAGATATTACGACAACATCAGGGAGTTACTTTATATACTGATCTTGAACATTTTCTACATGAATATTCAAAAGGTCATTTGCAGGAAAAGCTCTTGTTCGCAAAGGGTGTTGCTATATGGGAATCTGGGCAGCTTGAAGCTGAGGTAGAATCCAATGCGTGGTTCCTGGTTCCAACTACCGCGGATTTTTTGTTTTCTCAGCGTATAAAAGATAAATGGAGCACTATAATGCGAGATCTTGGTGTTGAAAGCTTTCACAATTTAGTTTGTTATTCCGGCAATGCATAGTAGCTATATACTCTGATTCTGTCCGTCAAATTTTGCGGAAAGTGAAATATACTAAAATTTCTGATATATAATTTGTCCTATACCTAGCAAATACTACTTAACAAAATGCATTATTTTTTGCAATTTTGCTACTTTTTCTGCAGGATTTTCGACGCACTATAATTACTTGCAACCAAGATTGTTACAATTTATTGTACAGACTTGACAGCTTATCTCAAAGAAATCAGAATAAAGTATTGATATCTTTTGTTGTTTATGTAGAGGGAGTTTTTGTGTCGAAAGCCGTAACATTAAATAGATATGGTCCTCCAGATGTCTTACAAGTAGAGGATGTGAAGGCCTGTACCACAAAGAATGGTGAGGTGCTTGTTAAGCACTCTGCAATAGGTGTTAATCGTATTGATTTACAGATGAGGTCTGGGCAAAAAACGTTTGGTGAATTGAAACAACCTTTGGTACTAGGTTATGAAGCAAGTGGTGTAATACAAGAACTTGGTGATAATGTTGATGGGTTTAAAGTAGGAGATAAAGTTGCATATGCAACTGCGCAAGTTGGTGCATATGTAGATTTTCGGTGTATTCATCATAAGTATTTAATTACCGTTCCTGATTCTATTACAGAAGATATTGCAGCTGCTAGTATTTTTAAGGGGTTGACTGCACATTACCTTGCAGCACGTGCATTTATAATAAAAGAAGGAACAGCTGTTTTGATACATGGCGTAGCTGGTGGAGTTGGTAGGCTCTTATCACAAATTGCTAATTCGAAGGGGGCAGTCGTCATAGGAACAGTTATATCTGAACAAGAAAAGCAGATTGCACTCGAGTTTGGTTGTCACAAAGTGTTTAACACACAATCTGAAGATTGGGTAGCGTCCGTTTTGGATTTAACAAAGGGAATTGGCGTAACTGCTGTTTATGATGGGCTTGGAGCAGAAGTTTTTGACAAATCACTTGAGTGTTTAATGAGGATGGGTGTTTTGATAAGCTACGGTGATATTACTGGACAAGTCAGTAATATAGATATGGATAAAGTAAGGAATAAATCTATTTTTGTCACAGCACCATCGATATTTCACTATAAATCGAATCGTATGGAGTTATTGTTGAGTGCGCATGATATATTCTCAATGATAGAATCTTCCAAGTTAAAAGTAGAGATTGAACAGGCTTTCTCTCTTAGTGATGTAGCAAAGGCTCATCAACTTTTGGAATCTGGTAATACTAGAGGATCAATTATTTTAAAGCCATAAGTCAATTGTATATTTCAAGTTATCCTTTATTGTTCAATGGAGTGCTAACCATCAATTGGTTAAATATACAGCTTTACCTATACAAAATTGTATAATTTATAAAAAAAGTGTTTCACACGGCACAATTTTCTGATAATTGAATATGAGACCTCTGCTTAAGGTTTGTTATGTCGAGTTTTGAAAGTGCTTAGAGAGAATGAATTACACCTTTGCTTTTTTGTTTTTCTCTAAGAGTGTTTGCTGATTTTAGAGCTTGTTGATAGCATTTATGAAATAATCAATATCGTTTGCAATTTATGAAAATAGAAGAGTTAAAAAATTCAGGCCTTGAAAGGGAATACAAAATCTCTATGCCTTCTACTGTTGTTACTTCTCGTGTTGATCGTAAAATTTTGGAGAAAGCTGCTACATTTAAACTCCCTGGCTTTAGAGAAGGTAAAGTACCTATCAGTATAGTCAAAAGACATATTGGAGCTGATATACTATCATCACAAGTTTCTGAAGTAATCAGAGAGACTATGCAGTCATTACTTGCTGACAAAAATGTTAAGCCTGCAATGCAACCGCTAATTGATGTAAAAAATTTTGAAGCAGAAGGAGAATTTACTTTCCATGTTTCTATGGATGTTATGCCTAACATTCCAGAGCTGGACTATAAAAAAATAGAGATTGAATCCATTGAAGTTAAGCTTAATGATGAAGAGATAAAGAATGCTGAGCAACAGTTTGCCAAAATCTTAAGACCTTTTAATGAAGGTGAAGAGGGATATGCCGCTCAAGAGCATGATATAATTATTATAGATTTCTCTGGGGTAGCAGATGGACAAGATTTTACAAAGGGCGTACAACAAAATGTTAGAATACAGCTTGGATCTAATACTTTCATACCAGAGATTGAAGAGAATTTAATTGGAGTAAAAGCAGGAGAACAAAAAGAAATCACAGTAAAGCTGCCTGATGATTATCCAGAGTCTTCTGTAGCAGGAAAAGAAGCAAAGTTTAGCATTAAAGTAGAGAAAATAATGAAAGCTGGTCCTGAAGTTGTCTTTGATGATGAACTTGCAAATAAGCTAGGATTAAAAGATTTAGGAATGCTGAAGGAAATTATAAAGCAAAGAGTCACCGGAGATGTAGCTGTATATTGTAAGATGCGTAATAAAAAGCAGCTATTTGACAAAATTGATTCTATGTATGATTTCACATTACCAACTGGACTTGTAAAGGTTGATTATGAATCAATTTTATCTGAGGCTAAAAAACGTGCTGAGAAAGAAGGCACGCTAGAAGAGTTTGAGGAAGGAGCGGAAGAAAAGTTTAATGCTTTAGCTAAACGGCGTGTAAAATTAGGTTTAATTATAGCGAATATAGCAGAAGAAAATAACATATCAGTGAGTACAGAAGATATGAAAAATGCTATCAATGCTCAAGTTGCATCGTCGCCAAATCAGAAAAAAGAAATTTTAGAATGTTTTTCAAATTCTGAGAATCTAGAAAAATTACGTGGTCCGCTTTTAGAGGAAAAAGTTGTAGATTTTATATTATCTCGCATCAATCTCAATATAGTTTATGTATCAATGGATGAATTCAGTAATAAGTACCTAAAAGATACGAATGTATAGAAATGACATTAAGTACTTTTTGCTTTATAAAGCAGCTGTTTATTGATTAGATACATTTTAGAATATAATAAGGAACATCTGCTGAACTATCTACCTTGTGAACATCAAGAGTAATAAATAGCTTGTATGGAAAATCAAGCCCAAAAGGTCTGCGCAAGTGACTTTGCCGGCAGTGCCCTTGAGACACGCTGATTCTTAACTGATACTCGCTATTTTACTACTATTTTATAATCATTATCATTTCATATTTTCTCCAATACTCATTTGATATAATGCTTTTTGATAAGCAATTTATGATATAAATGAGTATTTTTAAAATGATATTGGTTATGAAACGCAAGGACTTAGTGCTATTATTACATAGAGATAGCATAATACAGGGATTTCAGGTTATCATAGTTATTTTGAATAGTGTTTTATGCAATAGCATTTTTAGCAATATGAATTTTAACAAGTAAATCGAGTAAAACTCAGATTTCGATTTTACATAAATTAAAGCTGGTTATTAATATGAGTGTTATGAATTTTGTTCCAGTAGTAGTGGAACAAACATCTAAAGGCGAAAGGGCGTTTGATATTTACTCGCGTTTGCTGAAAGAGAGAATTGTCTTTGTAAATGGTGAGATTGAAGACTCCATGGCTTCACTTATAGTTGCGCAGCTATTATTTCTTGAATCTGAAGATCCAGAGAAGGATATATGTATGTATATCAACTCACCTGGTGGTGTCATTACATCAGGTATGGCAATTTATGATACTATGCAATACATAAGGTGTGATGTTGCAACCATCTGTATAGGACAAGCAAGTTCCATGGGCTCCATGCTACTTACTGCTGGTACGACAGGAAAGAGAAGTGCTTTGCAAAACGCAAGAATAATGATACATCAGCCACTTGGAGGTTATAGGGGGCAAGCTACGGATATAGAAATTCATGCTAAAGAGATAATACGTATAAAACATAAAATGAACACGTTGTATGTTCACCATACAGGTAACTCTCTAAAAGTGATCGAAAAACACGTTGAGCGTGATAAATTTATGAGTAGCGAAGAAGCCAAAGATTTTGGATTGATAGATAACGTTATAACAAAACGACATGTGATTATGGAGCAGCCTAGCCATGGAAAAAGATAATATAGAGAGAGGTAATATATTATATTGTTCATTTTGTGGGAAGAGTCAGCCTGAAGTAAAGAAATTAATTACTGGCACCTCAGCTCATATATGCAATGAGTGCGTTGAGCTTTGTATTGATGCAATAGAAGATGGAAATCGAGCATTTTTTCCTAACGATAGTTTACCAAAACCAAAAGATATATACGAGTTTCTTGGACAGTATGTCATAGGACAAGAGAAAGCAAAAAAGATACTGGCAGTTGCCCTACATAATCACTATAAACGTCTTATGAATACTAAAATTAGTGATGTTGAGATATCTAAATCAAATATATTATTAATAGGTCCTACTGGCTCTGGAAAGACCTTGCTTGTACAGACATTAGCAAAAATTTTGAATGTGCCTTACGCTATCGCCGATGCAACGACTTTGACAGAAGCAGGATATGTGGGTGAAGATGTAGAAAATACAATTTTGAAGTTATTGCAAGCTGCAGACTATAATATAGAAAGAGCACAGAAGGGAATAGTATATATAGATGAGATAGATAAAATTTCTAGAAAAGCTGATAGTCCTTCTATAACAAGAGATGTATCTGGTGAGGGTGTGCAGCAAGCATTGCTTAAACTTATGGAAGGCATTGTAGCTTCAGTTCCACCACAAGGTGCAAGAAAACATCCACAGCAAGAGTTCTTGCAGGTTGATACTACAAATATTTTATTTATATGTAGTGGCGCTTTCGAAGGTATTGAGAAGATAGTTGCAAATCGAAAACAAAACTCTTCTATAGGGTTTGGTGCAAAAATAAAAGATTCAACGCAACATGATGCACATGAGTTGTTGTCTGAAGTTGAGCCTGAAGACTTGATAAAATATGGATTGATTCCAGAATTTGTTGGTAGATTGCCTGTTATCGCTACACTTGAGCCTTTAAATGAAGAAGCCTTAATTGAGATTATGACAAAACCTAAGAATGCAGTGTTAAAACAATACACAAAGTTATTAGAGATAGATGGAGTAAAATTAACTGTTGAAGACGAAGCATTGAGTGCCATTGCAAAGAAGACTTTATCTAGAAAGACTGGTGCTAGAGGTTTGCGTGCAATACTTGAATCTTCTCTGCTTGATATAATGTTTGACATTCCTAGTCAAAGTGATGTGAAAGAAGTTATCATTACAAAAAGTGTTATAGATGATAATGCAAGACCTGAAACAGTAAATGATACCATATCTGATATAATAGAACCTAAAAAAATAGAAGGCGTAAAAAAGAAAACAGAGGTAGCGATTAATCAAAAAACAAATTGATATAAGTTTTTGTGCTTAATGTATGGCTTAAATCTTGTTGCAGGATGCTACTAGTTGGCAGCAAGAAATAAGTGCGAAATAGGCTTATTGAAGTCTGTCCGTCAAAATCGATTTGCTTGTACACACACCAAAAGTTCACTTAAAACTAGCAAAACGCTTCCAAAGAAATAAGGCGACTTAATAGTCTATGGATTGCATTTCATATAGCCTTGATACCAGTCTTGCGAATTCTGTTTTATGCTTCTTCCCAGAGTATAAATTATCTATACTGACATCTGCTGTACAAATTAATCTCGTTTTTGCTTCATATATCTCATCTATCAAAGTAATAAACCTCAAAGCTTCATTATGATTCTCTTCACACATTTTAGGTATATTTTCTATAATAATAACATCAAAAACTTTGCAGATAGCAATATAATCATTAACTCCAAGCGGCACATTACAAAGCTCTGCGAAATCAAATAAAGCAATAGATTCAAAAGAACGTTTGACTGTTAAACTTCTACTCCCATGAACATCTATAGAACGTGCTGCTAGAATATTATTACTACCAATCAATTTACTTAACACATTTTTAATAAAATCTGATGCTGTATCGTCGAGTGGAAAGTGATAAAGCTTCTCAATACCTTTCACCTTTGTACTTCTATAATCATGGTTATTATCAAGATGAAATATATCCAGTGAATGCTCTAATAAGTCTATAAACGGTAGAAATCGCTGACGTTGTAATCCACCTTCAAAGAGTTTTTGTGGCTCAAAGTTCGAAGTGATAAACACAAACACACCATTAGATAGTATAAATTCAAACAGCTTGAGTAAAACCATAGCATCTGCTATATTATTCACCTGTAACTCATCTAAACATAGTACTTTGCAATCTTTTATTATATCACCAGCCACAATTTCCAAAGGTTTTAGCGATGAAGCTATAAGCTTACTCTTCTGTAAATTATTTAAGTTAGTGTGAAAATCCAGCATAAACTTATGAAAATGCATAATCTGCTTTTGTTTTATTGCTAAATTATCAAAAAATATTTTCATTAGCATGGACTTTCCGCGTCCTGTGCCGCCCCATATATATATGCCCATTGCGAGCTTTTTTCCTTTTTGTTTATTTAATTTTTTATATATTTTTTCTTTTAAAGCAAAGAATGTAAACCTAGAAATTTTCAGATTTTCTATATACGTTTTATAAGTATCAAACATCTTTATGAGTTCTAGCTGCTTAGGATCTGCAGACATTGCTGAAGACTCTAGTAACTTAGCATATGTAAATTGTATGGTTTGTTTATGCATATATCTTTAGATCCATACTTCTTATAAAACTTCGTTGCTACAAGTTTTTATATATCAAAAAACGAAAAATACTTAATCTCACAATTAGAAAACATATCTTCTATAAATCTGTGCTCAACCACACATCCCGCTTTCATACACGCGTGTATTATAGAGAAATGATCTTCATACGTTACATCAGAGTATTGAAATATTCTATAGCTACATATGATTCCAAGATGGTACGAAAATTTTGCTTTTACCGCCACTACACATCCGATTTTCGGCGTTGCTATTGCTACCATATGTTGTCGTAGAGCTTTAAACAAGTCAAATTCAATATATAGATTTTTATAATATTGATAATCATATTCTGCTAATAAAGAACCACTTTTAGCACGAATATTTAGCTCACTTGCGATTCCCAGTATTAAGCCAACACAATCACATCCTATTCCTCTTTTCCTTCCTTGATGCTGAAATTTAGTACCTATCCAAAGTCTTGCATTATCTTCTACTTTCATAATTAGTAAATTAGCTTTTATAGTAGCTTATAATATGTTAACATTTCCCTTGCAGGCAGTTGTGTAGTCGCTGAAATTTATTTTTCAGAGGAAAGTCCGGACTTCACAAAACAATGACGTCGGGTAACACCCGGCGAGGGAAACCTCAGGGAAAGTGCCACAGAAAATATACCGCCAGAAGTTGTTTTATCATCTGGTAAGGGTGAAAAGGTGAGGTAAGAGCTCAAACCGGGTCCACAGCAATGTGTGCCGCATGGTAAACCCCGTCAGAAGCAAGGCTATATAGATGCGCGATAGATTATTAGATCTGCGGTTTTGTTTTGGCCGTTATATTTAGCAGCGCAAGGGTGAGCCGCATAGATTGCACTGGTAACTGTGCAACAAGATAAATGGCTACAAAGAGCTTTTATGCTCTACAGAATCCGGCTTATAGACCGCTTGCAAGTTTTTATTGATATATGTAGATGATTGATTTTATGTGCATAGCCACGGTTTTATATACAAAATTTTTCGGTACTCGTGTTGGAAGTGACGAGTTTGGCAATGTATATTATGAGCGTTCTGATGAAAAAAACTTCTTTGGAAGAAAAAAACGCTGGGTTATATACAGTGGAATTGTAGAACCCACTAAAGTACCTAGTGCCTGGTTTGCTTGGTTACATCATCAGAGAGATGCTGTTCCAGATTTTAAAGAATATGGCGTAAAACGCAGTAAAGGCAAAAAAACGCACATACCAAATTTGACAGGAACACAAAATGCTTATTATCCTCCTGGATATGGGGTTGCACCAAATAGACGTGAAAAAGTAAGTGCAGATTACGAAGCTTGGGAACCAGATTTCTGAAATCTTTGACGACTCCAAAATTATGATGCACCGAAAGTCCTGCAGAAAAAGTGGTAAAATTGCCAAAAACCTTATGGAGTGAGTACGCGCCCCAAAAGTCTCAGAAGCGGCATGAAATAGTGCCACGAGTGTCAAAGGTAAGAAAGTGTTATAATAAACTTTGGCTGATGGACCAAAAAGTGTTTTAAATCCGTAAGAATTTATTCCATGAGGTTTTTAGTTGTTGCATCATCATTTGTGGCAAATGCACTCATAGAAACAAGAGCTTTACCTCTCTTACTCCATTTGCTATCTGGGAATTCTTTTGATAACACTTCCGCATAATATTTTGCTTCATCCAAAATACCAATTGAAGTGTATACTTCTACCATTCTATATAATGCTTCACTTCTAAACGCTGTTTTTGGATAAATACGTATAACATTCTGAAATCTCGGAACAGCTGAAAATGGCATTTTCTGAAATAGATAAAACCTTCCTACCGACATTTCTTTTGCAGCAATTGTATCATATGCAAATTGCCTTTTTTTCTCTGCATCAGCACTATATTTTGAATGAGGAAATCTTGTAATCAATTTATTTAAAGCCAATAGGCTATCTTCTGTTAAGCTTTGGTCTCTCTCAAAATCCATCATCTGATTTATAAGTGATAATGCTCTAATATAGTATACATAATCAACATGCTGATTAGCTGGATAATTTCTTACAAAATCATCCGCTGCAAATGTAGCATCATCAAACTTATCACTTTTAAAGTATGCATACATTTTTAGCATTGTTGCATTTGGCGCTAATCTATGAGCAGGGTGCTCTTTCTCTATGGTGGAAAAATCTTTAATTGCTTCTGCAAATCTTTTCTCTGATATGTTTTTTACTCCTGAGCTATAAAGCTCCTCCGGATTCGTCGGGATTACCTTATCACTGTTATTGCTGGCGCAGCCTATAACAAATAATGTAAGAAATAAAATCAGAAAACGCATGTAATACATCTTAAATACCTAGTAGTTATTTCCTAGATTACATAACTTTAAAAAAAACAAACGTCAATACGTAATTACAACATTGATGCACAAAAACATGATAATGTATATTATGGAAAATGATCCATACTTAATTGTTCTATAATTGTACACGCGCTAAAAATCTTGAAACAAGCATGAAATGGTGCCTCGAGTGTCAAAATAGCGCTTTAAATATCATTGTATATCTTTTAGCTCTCTTTGTACTATTGCAGTTTCTACCACATTGATGATCTGCTGATCGCCAATAGCATGCGCTAAATCTTTAGCTGTTAAACCACCAATACCTCTTTGATTTAAATCAGCACCATTTGCTATTAGTATTGCAATCAAGTCTATATTTTTACGATTCATTGCAATAGTGAGTGCTGTATCTCCATGTCTACTTCTATAATTCACATTCGCTCCTTTTTTTAGAATCTGTACAACACAAGTATTTGCTCCTATAAATGTACAATCTAGTAATGCTTGATTTATATCGTCATACTGAGAAGCAAGCACCATAGCAATTTCCTCATACATTTCACCTGATGACTCATAAGGAGTTAAACCAGCATTATCCATTGCAAAAATATTTGCTCCTATAGAAATCAACATTTTAAACATATCTACTCTGTTATAAATGGCTGCTATATGTAGCGCAGTTCTTCCATCGAGTGTAGTTATGCTAACATCTGCACCACTCATCATTAGATATCTAAATGCATCAAACTTATTATATACTATGGCATACATTAATGGCGTATAACCGTTGCTTGCATCCTGTGCATTAATATCAGCACCTTTAGCTAATAAAGCTTGAATTGCACCTATATCTGAGCTTTGCACAGCAATAAATAGCAGAGAAGAATATTCACTTTGATAAAATGCTTTGGGTAAATGCTGGTTTTGTCTATTATATTGCTTTTTACTTATGCTTGGAGGTAAAGGTTGCTTTCTATAATCATATGGCTGTCTCGTGTTTATGTCTAAATCCATACTATGTGTCTCTTCATCAAAATCTGGAACTCTAGCATTGAATCCAGGCACTACCAAGTATTCTTTCTTATGTGTGATACTGTGTTTTTTTTTCGCTGTTCCATTATTTTTATCATCAACATTTGTTATGTCTTTTGTGGAACCACTATTCTCTTTTTTGGGAAGTGATTTTTTAGCATCTGATTCATTGCTTCTTTTATTGATTTTCAAAGGTTTCGACGCAACATTTTTTTCATTTTTTTCTACTACTTTTTCTTTCTTACTGTTTTCACTGTCGGCATTCTTACTTAAACCATCAGCATTCTTTGTTTTATCTGGCACTGCAATACTACTACTATTGCTTAACACATTCTTATCTTTACGATTACTATCGATCTTAGAAACATTGTTAATCTGCTCAGCTGGCGTAATGCTTTGAATTTTATCAGCAGAACCATCTACTACACTTGGAATAGTAACATCACTTGCAATTTCTTTACTCGCACTTGGAGCAGGAGCAATTGGGGCAACTGGATCGCTAAACTTTTCAGGTAATGCTAAACTTTTTTCCTGCTGTTTAGTTGTGTCACTATTTTGACTTTTCTGTTGTAAT
This sequence comes from Candidatus Lariskella endosymbiont of Hedychridium roseum, assembly GCF_964020185.1. Classification (NCBI taxonomy): domain Bacteria; kingdom Pseudomonadati; phylum Pseudomonadota; class Alphaproteobacteria; order Rickettsiales; family Candidatus Midichloriaceae; genus Candidatus Lariskella; species Candidatus Lariskella endosymbiont of Hedychridium roseum. Next base: position 781,778 of record NZ_OZ026538.1, read on the forward strand.
GTAGTGAGTGACTCAAGTGTTGGAGGAGGTAAAAATTTAGCTCCATCTTGCGATTTATTCTTAAGTGCAGTATTCACTTCTTTCACATTATCATCTACAATCGATTGCGGAGGAACAACAGACACTTGCTTTTTGCTGAATGCACTTTCTATCTTTTCTAACTTATTATCTGCAGGCTTGCTACTCGTACTAACGTCAATCGACTCTGAATTGCCTCTGTTTATAGGAGTCCACGGCATATCTTTATTGGAATCTGCTAAACTTCTTACGTCACTCCAAAAATCTTCATCCTTAGTACTACCTATGCACAAACCTTCAAAGAAAGTGACGTATGTTACACAAATTAGCACAAAAAAAAGCAGCACAAAATTAGGACGTCGTAACATATTGTGGTCTAACAGTTTTGGTAAATAGTCACACCTCAACTTGAGCGCCTCCATCAATTTGAAATCCAATATTAATCTCAATCGTCCTTATCAGGCATCAACATCCTAATTTCTCTCTCTACTATCTTCTCTACTATTCCAGGTAAATTAGTGTTTAACCACTTGATCAACTCAGGTTTTAACAAATCCTTCACAATCTTCTGAAGACAAGAATCAAGAGCATTAGCAGTCAATTCATCACATGCCATGTCACCGGATTCTATAGAATCATCGTTATAAAATCTAGACTTATTAATAGATTTGCTATCTATTATCTCTCTTTCTGTAAGTTCTAATATATCATCTTGCATTTTTTTGAAATCGTCTCGCGACATCATGCTTTGTATATTGTGAAGCGCTTCTTGGATTTCATTTTTTTTATCGGATTTCATAAATTGCCATCTTTATCTAAGAATGGATGCAAAGCTACTGCCTCGTTACTGCAGATGTTGAAAGCAACAACCATATCTTATCTTGCCCAATTTTTTTGCCAAATTGCCAAGCATCTTCAACTATAACAATTTTTTCTGTGTTACCATTTAACAAGTTTCCTGCCTTATCTTTGACATAGCTAACCTGGTCACTTACTATCCTCAATGTTATTGAAGCTAAGTGATCTGATATATAAGCATCTGTTATTTCAACATCTCTCACTCCGATAACAGTCTTGTTGTACAAATATCCAGAAGATATTCTTTTCTCCATTTCTCTAGAAAATACCTTGTAAACGTCTGAACTCAGCAGCATCTGAAGAGATTGTTTATCATATTTTGTAAAGGCATTTATTATTGTTATGAATGCTTTTTTTGCACATGATACAAATACATCAGCATTAAAATTTCCTTCAACTTCTCTTATTTTATCAAATACATCTCTTATATGAGGAGCAAGTGCTGCTTCAGTGGCTGAAATTATTTCGATATCTGCAGGTTTTTGAGCTTCTTTATCAAAATTATCAACTGAATTCTCAAAAACTTTAGCAGTAGATGAATTGTTATCAGTATGCCCAAAAATCTTGAATAACCTGATAAAAATTATTACTGCTATCCCTAATAAAAAGATTAAATCTAACATTTTAAACTCAAGTACACAATAATATAGTTTCAATGTCTTAACATAAGTTAATAATTATAGCTTAGATCTATATTTATAAACAGCACAAATTGCAAGACATTAAACATCAATCACGTGAAAAAAAATCTTAGATTTTATTTTAATGATCCCATATCACCTTTCCAGCGTGAATCTATTATATTCATAATATCCATAGCAATCCTTGTATACCAATCAAATTCTGTTTCTCCTAATTGCTGCTCATATGATAAAGACTGTTTTAAGTCATTTTTGTTGCTAAGAATACGTAACACTAACTCCATGGAAGAACCATATTGTGAAGCTTCTATTAATACTAACTCACGTACCCTATAACGTTCTAATATATTGGAAAAACTTACATATTCTGCAGTCATAAAACTAGAAAGGTCAATATTATCTATGTCCTGGATATTACCTCTTATGACAGCAGGCCTTATCATACCAATTTGTTCTGGAATTCTATCCCAAGACTCTTTCCAATTACCATTAAACCAAAGCCAATTCATACTATTTTTTAAAAATGGTATGATTACAAATGAGTCAAATATTTTTGTTTGATATAGTATGCCAGAGCTATTCAATAGAGATAGAACATTTTTTTCATCAAATTCTATATTTAATGTAGCCATATATGAATGTGATGTCATACGCTCATCTAAAAATTGTATCTTTTTGATCAATTTTTTAAAATCTGTAACTTTCAGGTTATCTATACGCTTATGCGCAGCAGGCATTGTAATAGCAAGAGATAGTTTTTTTAGACCACTCATTATCCCATCTTCTATTGCAATCTTTTTCGAATCTTTTAGATTGCCAGCATCATAAAAAACATGTATGTTCTCCACATAAAATACATTGTCTACAGCTGCTATCGAACTACTTGCCACCGAAAATATAAAAAATATAGTAGCGGCGATGTTGTGTAATTTATACCAATTATACATCAACAGCTTAGACATAAATCCACCTCAAATTACGCATACAAATCTGCATATTCTTCCTATTTGCGACTTACTTTTATTATTATCAGTACGTCACACTCTTAAAAAGCATCCAGTAGGACGCATATACGGATAGTAATATGATAGCCCATAGTTATGCAACCTTTAAGTTTGTTAGTAGTAGACAATATATGCCAATACAGAATGTATTAGAACTAAGCTCTCTAGTAATATTTTTTGCTGTGTATAAATTCTTCGATATCATTACAGCAACATTTGCATTGATGACTTGTACTTTGTGCAACATGCTATTCTTATATTTGAGATATAGAGTGAAGCCATCCAAGATGATGATCTTTTCTGCAACCATATTATTTTTATTTGGCGGATTAAGCCTTATAACAAATGATGCAAGATTTATTAAAATAAAACCAACAATACTGTATGGAACTCTCGCAGTATCTTTAGCAATTGGAACGCTCTTCAATAAATATTTTATTGGTGATATTTTAAAGCAAGCACTTGACTTAAACAATAAACAGATAAAGCTACTGACAATACAGTGGATTGTTATATTTACCGCCCTTGCAGTGGCAAATGAAATAACATGGCGCAACTTCAGCGAAGATATTTGGATAAACTTTAAAGTTTTTGTTACACCTATTCTGCTTGTTATGATTTCAGCTCTGCAATTATATTGCCTACGCGGCAATTTGAGAAAAAAATGAGCACTGGCGTTTCTCATATCTTAGACACCTTGAAGTACTCGTGAACCCGCGCGGCCTGGTGTGAATGTCAGAACTCATATACCTAAAACCCGCGGGAAGATCACAACGAAAGAGCATGTTTATCATTTTTTTGGGAAGGTTCGCATTGGGATGGTGCGATTTTTTTGATAAACATACCTTAAGACAGCTATATCAAAGATATGCTCTTAGTTCAACTAAAATGTGCATAAAAATTATACTTTTTTTATAGCTTTCACTGCAAATCTAGGCAATGCCTGGGAAATCTCGCATTAACCGGTGCAATTAATAGTTGATTGTAATACATTTGTAGTCTAGGCTTACAGTATAATGTTTCTCACACACTAGTTTTACTAGTTGTCTACAATAAAAAAATCTGTTTTACATATTTGCAAGAAATAAAGGAACATGTCATATTTTTATATTTATTTGTGGATTATATGACTATACTTTTCTATTTAATGCTGCTTTCCATGCCGATTTTGTTGCTCTGTGTGCTTGGTATACTATGGTCAGTTAAAACATCTCAATATGACGATATTGAGAATGCAGCCGATAAGATATTATTTGATTAATTAATGACAGAAATAAAATTCAATAATGTTGAGAAGTTCTTTCAGGAATTTCGCTCAACTCCAAAATTTGCTGTAATTTATGGCTCTGACGATGGCATGATATTGTCAGCATATAAGAAGATCATTTATATATTAACTAGATTACACTCTTTTAGCACTACTATTATTGAACACGATTATAAACAACTAAAAGACTATGAGGTTTTAAAAGATGATGCACGTTCCCTCTCTTTATTTGATACTGGTTACAATATAATCGTTATCAGAAATATTCCAGATAATATAGATAAAGCGTTGATTAATACTTTAGGTGATTTAAGTGCTATTAACTGCTTCGTATTAATTATTGCGCCTGAAATAAAAAAGACATCTAAAGCTTTTTTCAGCCTCAAGAGTTTAAAAAATGCTGTATTTATACCATGTTACACACAAGATAGAAATGCTACAGAACAACTCGTGCGAAAACTTTTTGCAAAACATAAAGTTGAATATGAATATAATGTAGTTCGTTCACTTGTTGATATACTGCCACAGCATTATTTATGTGCATATTATGAGATATACAAGTTACTGCTATACAAAATGGATGAGAATGGAATTTGTATCAAGATTTCTTACGATGATTTAGCAATATTAATGCAAGATTCAGACGTACAAGCTGATGAAATATGCTTGAGCTTTTTGAATAATGATTATAAAAAAGTTTCTTCTTATATATCTGATGCAAAGCTAAGAAACTTCAACCCAATACTATTCATTAAATTAATGCAAAGCTATCTCATGCGCACGATATATGTGAAATCTGAAATTGAAAAAGCTATTAGCAAAGATACTGCAATTGCAAAATTGAAACCTCCTATATTCTGGCGCTATAAAACAGCTTTTTCAAAAGCATGTGACAAACTTACATATAACGCTATATCAAACTTGCTTGAGAAGCTCATATATCTTGAAACAGCCTGTAAACAGAATTACTCTATGCAGTTCCTCTTACTAGAAAACTTCATGATATCAAATAAACTGAAACTGTAGTAGAATGTGTATTGTCTTTCCATCAAAAATTTATTTGCTATACGCAAATAAATGCTCCAGTGCCTAAGCAAACACTACTTTCACAAAATCCGTAAGGTTTTTGCATTTATTATAACATTTTCTTACGGATTTAAAGCGCTATTTTGACACTCATGGCAGCATTTCATGCTTGTTTCAAGACTTTTGGCACGTACTAATTTGTCCGATACTTGTCAATACTATTTTTGGCAAATTATACTTCATCAATAATAACATAGCAAAAAAGCGCACTATTCGCCTGCACATAGTTCTAAAGATGGCAACTCTGACACCTTAATCACGTTAGCAATTTTTCTAAGCAAACGCATAGAATAATCATGCTCATTTTCATCTGCTGCTGCACAAGCATCCTCTAGCACAACAACATCATAGTCTCTGTCATGTGCATCGCGCGCAGCTGACTGAACGGCCCAAGCACTACTAACACCCGCAATCACAAGACGCACAACCTTATTTGCACGCAAGACTGCTTCCAGTGTAGTACAATAAAAAACACTTATCCTATGCTTTACAATTATTATATCCCCTTCCCTTACGTCTAGATCCTTGTGAAATAGCTTGGCGAGAACCCAAGTTTTGCTTGTATTACAATCCAACCATTATTTCTAGCAAATTCGATAGCAGCATTTGCCTTTAAGATCACATTATTGTTTGTGACACATTCAGCAGATGTTGCCATCTTTCCACCATCACAAGCTATATCAAAGATGTAATCCAATCCGATAAAAGCAGTTTCCATAGTGATAATTTAGTTAAAATTAAAATTAGAATTTTAAACGCAAAAAAATCACTCAAATAGGAAGGCTGCACTTCTACCAGAGGAAGACAGCTTTTAAAAACAACAGAGTGCAAACTCCCACACTAAAAAAGCGTAAAAAGCTTAACGCTGTGCAGTTGGTTTTGCACTTTTTGAGAGCTCACACACAGCAGATACACCTTCCTGATTTAAGTCGATTAGCTCTTTTGCACATTTCATTGCAATATCATTCATTTCTTTCAGATGGTTATACATATCCTGCACAAAACTGCCATAAGCTGACGCAACCTTCTCTTGTGTCTTTTCAGGTGCTTTAATATGTTCATTCATAGCATCTACACCATTTTGTGATTGCTTTTGCATAAAAGAAATATTCTTGGTTGCCGCATTTTGAGCATTTTGCATTATTATTTGCCCAGCCTTTGACACTGATTCTAACCTATTTTGCATAACATTTTTATAATTATTATTTGCATCTTGGCTTCCCCAGTAACACGCATATGGCCAATTGAACAAGTTATACATTTTTTCCTCCAAAAATTTTTAACACAGCAGTTACTAAAGTGCTATACGCTTTAGAAATACTACAATAGCAACCTGGATTGAAGTGTAACACACAAAATGCTGCGCTGCAACATTTTATTATTATCTTTTCTTTGCTATATGCAATGCCAGCAGAGTGCTTGTGTGAGAAGGATAATTTCTGTGTCAAATACTTGTATAGATTTATATTTGCGAAGGAATTAACGAAGTAATACTGGCAAATCAGGCCAAAAAGGTCAGCGCAGGTGATTGCCGGCAGCGCCTAAGGATGTGACAAAGCAATTGGTCGCTAAAACAAGTTTGAAGAAGAAATCTATTAGGTTAAAAAGGCTTACATAATGACTTAGTTAATAGAACCATATTTGCCTCTACTAAAAAGTAAGATCCGAATTTATCCAAAAAATTAATTTATCACATATATAAAGATATCAAAATCATGATAACACACATATTATCACGTCATATAGCAAAAATTCATTGCTAAAATTCAACTAATTGATTATTAATTATATAATTTATGAATTACAATAAACATACATGAAGCACCGTATAAATCTAACATTATCCTGCACTATTTTCAGTTTACATAGTCTTGTAATGCTAATACTATAATTGTTATTAGTTCAAATTTCGTACTTGAAACGACTGTTACATATATAATCATTAAGTTGGAAAAATGTTTTATGCGCTCTCTACAAGTTCAAGATGTTGCACCAGGGATTGAATCTAAAGATCAAGTTGCAGAAGAAGGTAAAATATATAATGATGACTCAATAAAAAAAGAGAAAAGAAATATAAAGTGGAATATTTTAGATTCTAAAATACTCCGATGTATAGCACTGCTGTGCTCTGTGATTTTTATCTCATATATTTCTCTTTCATTGCTTACAGCACTAATATTGTGGTTTTTTCCAGCAATTGTATCAGCTTTTTCCAATCTTCAAAAGTATAAGTCATTAACAAAAAATATCATGTGTTTTAATTGCTTAGGTTCAGCCCCCTCTATTTGTTTTCTACTAAAATATGGCGATGTTAGTGCAGGCACTATAAGTTTGCTTGTAGATGCAAGTACTTTGTTCTATATATATGCAATAGTTGCAATCAGTATTGTGATGTATTTTGTAATACCTAGTTATATTGTTGCCTCAGAGAACATTAAACTAGTGCAAAAAATTAATAATGTTGAAAAAGAGCTAGATGCTCTTTCTGAAGAATGGAATTTTAAGAGGAATTAGAAGATGTCGGATTTTCATTCCAATACTTACCTTTTTGGTGCAAGTGCTGGGTTTTTAGAAGGAATGTATGCTATGTATATAAAATCTCCTGAGGCTATTGATCAGTCTTGGAGAGAGTATTTTAAAAGCTTAGGAGATAATCCTTCAGCACTTGAAGGATTTTTAAACAGTATAGAGAAAAGTAAAGCTGTTGCTAATCCGCTACAAAATGAGATATCTGAAGCATTTAGCGATACAGCTCCAAAAAAACCTATAACTGAAAAAAGTATCGGAAAAGATACATCTGCTATACAAGCAGTAGATATCCAGCAAACAATAGAAAAGATTGCAAACATATATAGAATATACGGACATACTGCTGTTAACCTTGATCCTCTGAATATAGCAAAGCAAAATATATCACAGGAGATTATTGATATTAATGAAAATAGCAAAAATGCTGGTTTTATATCTAAGAAACTGCGCGATATTTATGCTGCGCGTATAGGATATGAATTCATGCATATAGAATCAAAAGAGGTGCGTGAATGGTTCGTAAATTATTTAGAAAAAGAAAAAACTTTATACTTTAGTGCCTCACAAAAACTCAAACTACTGCAGGATTTATTTGAGGTAACTGCACTAGAAGAATATCTGCATATAAAATTTCCTGGAGCAAAAAGATTTTCTATAGAAGGTTCCGAGTCTGCAGTTGTTGCAACTGAATATATTGTAAGTCAAGCAGCAAAATATGGTTTACAAGAGATTGTATTTGGAATGGCGCATAGAGGAAGATTAAATACTCTAACAAAAATATTGAAAAAACCATATAGTGCACTATTTTCGGAGTTTACTGGAAATTTTGCATTTCCTGCAAACCACCCGGGTGACGTCAAATATCACTTAGGGGCTTCTTGTGACAGAGAGGTAGAAGGAGGTAAAGTACATTTATCTTTACTTCCAAATCCTTCGCATTTAGAGGCTGTTAATCCTGTGGTAGTTGGTAGAGTCAGAGCGAGACAAGATGACATAGCGGATGTTCAAAGAAGTAAAGTTGCTGCGATCATGATGCATGGGGATGCTGCAATAGTTGGACAAGGATCTGTAGCAGAAACTATGGTTTTATCAGGGTTACCTTCTTACAATATTGGAGGAGTAATACATATTGTAATAAATAACCAGATTGGCTTTACTACCCTGCCCTCCAGCTCAAGAACTGCTAGATATTGTACTGATATAGCAAAATCTATAGGAGCTCCTATTTTACATGTTAACGGAGATGATATTGAAGCTGTAATCTTTGCAACACAACTTGCACTTGATTATAAAGCTAAATTTCATAAAGATGTGTTCATTGATATAGTAGGATATAGAAGATATGGGCACAATGAAGGTGATGAACCATTTTTTACACAACCAATCATGTATCATGCTATCTCTAATCATAAAACTCCGCCAATTATTTATAGAGATAAACTGATCTCAGAGGGTATAATCACAGAAGAGAGAGCAAGCAGTATACATGATAATTTTAAGCTTTTTTTGGATAAAGAATATGAGTTATCAAAAACTCATAAAAACGATAAGTTCGATTGGTTAAACGGCGTATGGAATGGTTATGTATCTTCTGCTGACCAAAATGCTAGCAATACACCTACTGGAGTTGATGAAGTTCGTTTAAGAGAAATAGGTGTAAAATTAACAACAGTTCCTAGCGATTTTAGTTTAAACAGCAAAATTGAAAGACAACTTTTGACGAAGCGCAAATTAATAGAGATGGGTGAAAATATAGATTGGGGCACTGGTGAAGCACTTGCTTTAGCAAGCCTCTTAGATGAAGGAATATGCGTTAGAATGAGCGGACAGGATGTTGAACGTGGAACATTTTCTCATAGACATGCTGTTCTTACAGATCAAACAAATGAAAAAAAGTTTACTCCGCTTAATAACTTGCGTGATGATCAAGTTTCTAAGATTGAAATATGCAATAGTTATCTTTCAGAACTTGGAGTATTAGGTTTTGAATATGGCTATAGCCTTGCTGCTCCCGGTAAGCTGGTAATTTGGGAAGCACAATTTGGAGATTTTGCAAATGGCGCGCAAGTTTTGATTGATCAGTTTATAGTATCAGCAGAAGCAAAATGGCTTCGTATGAGTGGTATTACATTGTTATTACCGCATGGTTATGAAGGACAAGGGCCTGAACATAGCTCTGCAAGACTTGAGCGTTTCCTTCAGTTATGCGCAAACAACAATATACAAGTTGCAAATTGCACAACTCCTGCTTCATTGTTTCATATTTTACGCAGACAGGTTCATAGAAATTACAGAAAGCCTTTGATTTTAATGACTCCAAAATCACTACTGCGCCATAAGCTTGCTGTATCAAAAATATCCGACATGGGGCAAGGCACACAATTTAACCCACTAATACCGGAAAATGATCAAGGAGTCTTACCAGATAAAAACATTAGAAAAGTAATAATATGTAGCGGCAAAGTGTATTTTGATCTATATGAAATGCGAGCTGAAAAGAATGCTATGGATATAGTAATATTAAGGTTGGAGCAAATTTATCCAATACCAACAAATGAGCTTGAAACTCAGCTGTTGCGGTATACAAACGCAAAAGTAATATGGTGTCAAGAAGAACACGAAAATATGGGAGCTTTTAGATTTGTAAAAGATCTGATAACAGGTGTTTTGCAAAAAATAAATCATTTTGATACAAGACTTGATTATGTAGGTCGCCCAGAATCAGCATCAACCGCTGCTGGTTATGGAAAATTGCACTCCATAGAGCATGGTACAATGATGCAGGAGGCATTCTCATAAAAACAGATGAATGATTACAAATTTTCAAAGGCATCAGATTTAATGCCTTTAAAAACTTGCTATTCTCTCAAATATAACGATTAACAAAAGAATAGTCGTAAAAATAAATAAGCAACTAATTTTTGAATTTTAATTTTAAAAAATATGCAATAGTTGTTTCATATCTACTATATTATTGCTTAGAAGAGCATGAGATTAGTATAAAAATTAGTAACATTTAAGTTTAATTCATATTCATTTAGCAAATGTCAGATTCTAAAAATAGCGTTCAGATCATAGTCCCTCCACTTGGGGAATCAGTAACAGAAGCTACTGTGGCAAAGTGGCATAAAAAAATCGGTGAAGCTGTCACTGTAGACGAATTATTGGTGGAACTGGAAACGGAAAAAGTTGCGCTTGAGGTAAGCGCTCCAAACTCTGGAGTACTAAGCGAAATTGCAATTGATGTAGGGGGAACAGTAAATATAGGTGCACTTCTTGGTTCTATAGATACTAGTGTGCAAGCTATAGCAGCTCCAAAGGCAATACCGCAAGTTTCTTCAGATGCAAAGACAAAACAGGATACAGTTATAGCATCGCCAGCTGCAAACAAGATTGCAGCAGACAATGACATAGATCTATCATCTATAGATGGCAGCGGCAGGTCTGGCCGTATCACAAAATGCGATGTCATACAAAGCCAAAATTCTCCTACTATAAGTGTACCTACTGTAAAATCCGCACAAGAGGACGTCCTAGTCAGCTCTGCTCAAGGCGGAAGAACAGAAACAAAAGTAGTGATGACAAGACTTCGCAAGACTATAGCAAAAAGACTGAAAGATTCTCAAAATACTGCAGCTATACTTTCAACATTCAATGAAATTGATATGTTTGAAGTAATCAGATTACGCCAAACATATCAAGAGAAGTTCAAGGAAAAACATTCTATCAAGTTGGGTTTCATGTCGTTTTTTGTCAAGGCTGTAGTAATAGCATTGCAGGAATCTCCAAATATGAACGCCGAGATAAGAGGAGATGATATAATATATAAATATTATTATGACATTGGAGTGGCAGTTGGGACAGAACAAGGTCTTGTTGTACCTATTGTACGAGATGCTGATAAACTCTCATTTGCAGAACTAGAAACCAGAATATCAAAGCTTGGGAAGAAAGCTAGAGATGGAAAGTTGAGTATGTCTGATATGACAGGTGGCACTTTCAGCATCACAAACGGTGGTATATATGGCTCGCTTTTATCGACGCCTATAATCAATCCACCACAATCTGGAATACTTGGTATGCATAATATAGTAGAACGCCCAGTCGCAATGGCAGGTCAGGTTGTGATACGTCCTATGACTTATGTAGCTCTTTCATATGATCATAGAATAGTAGACGGAAAAGAAGCAGTAACCTTTTTGGTACGCATCAAAGAACTTGTAGAACACCCAGAAAGATTATTACTAAATATATAAGTTACTAGCTAGTCGCCTGCATCATAACTCTGAGGAACATAGGATTTATCTTGATTGCAAGTAATTATTGCGCACCGAAAGTCCAGCAGAAAAAGTAGCAAAACCTGCCAAAACCAACTTTGATACTGTCTTAAGAGTCAAGCAGTAAATGTTGGATTAAATTGATTATTATCTTTAATTACTCAAAAGACGACATGTAGCAATTTAGGCATAATAGCAACAATTTCCGCTCTTCAAGGGTCGTGCCAGCTAAAAATGCTTCATAGGCGTTTTTTATGTAGTTATATGTGATATGGTTAAGACCCTCGCCTTTAGGCGAACACTTTAGTATTAGTTATCTAGGAAATGTGCTAAGGGAGGACGAATGGAATATAGGAGATGATCCCACAGCCTATATGACCTAAAGTATCATATAGTATTTTGTACTAAGTATAGGTATAGAGTTTTAACTGGGCAAGTTGCGATTAGAACTAGGGAAGTAATCCGAGAAATATGTGCTGCTAATTACATAAATATAATTAGTGGCAGTATGAGTCCTGATCACGTACATATATTAGCATTGGTTCCGCCTAGTATATCAATATCTAAAGCTGTGCAATATATTAAAGGTATAAGTAGTCGTAAGTTGCTACAGGAATTTGCACTGCTCCGTAAGCGGTATTGTGGGCAACATCTTTGGGCCAGAGGGTATTTTGTTGTGACAGTTGGCAATGTGAATTCAGAAGAAGTGCAAAAATATATAGAACAGCATGAGGAACATCACAAAAAAGATGATTTTAGAATATCAGAGTTTTAGCGTTTACGCTTTTAATCTGCTTTGCAAGCGTTACACAAACTACCGCGCTTTAGCCGGTAGTAATTGATAGAATCTGGAATCTTAGATGCAGCATTTATATAATCAGCAATAATAGCAGCATTTTCTTTGAGGTGAGAAGCAAATTTTGGATTTATCTGCTCTAGCTTGTCAAAAAGCTTTTCAAGCTGCTCAATAGCTAAAGACTCTCCAGCTATTATTATAGAGCCAATATTATAGAGCCAATTTTACGTGCGCCCTCCCTCAGCGATTCTTCGGCTCTTTTGGCATCTTCTTTGCTCGCAACGCAAAGGCCAGTTACACCTGAGTCGCACCACCAAAATTCATCATTAGCAGGACCATGCCCAGCATCAGGTTTTTCCGCAGCATCACCCTGCTTCTGTTCTGATTCTGGCTTCCTGTTATCGTTGAACGGCTCAGATTTCTCAGCATCAGGTTTTCTGTATTCAGGGCCGTATCCATGATCTGGCTTGCTGCCACCAGTGTTACCACCAGATGTACTTCCAGCTCCAGCCTTACCAGGAATAACAATCTTCTCACCCGGTTTGATTATGATCATATCACGGCCATATGCGTCTGTCTTTCTGTTATTTGCAAGGGTCGGATTGGCTTTTATGAGTTCATCTGTGCTTACACCAAACTTTTGAGCAATTTCTGAAACTGTATCTCCAGTTTTAACTGTGTATTTTTTAGGACCGCCTTCAGACTTTCCTCTACCTGCGCCCTTGGAATCTGCATTAGCTCTTGCTTTGTCGCCGCCCGCTGCCCTGCCCTTATTGATCAGATCTTCAGGATCAAGCTTCTGGCGTTTTGATTCTTCTTTAGATTTCTCTTTATTCTTTTCTCTATTTAAACCTTCTTTAGATTCCTCTTGATAGCCTCTTGGACTTTCAGCAAGTTTTGCCCTCTCTTCAAATGCCTTGTTTATCTTGTTATATGCAAAATTTCCAGCCATAGAACCAAGAGTCCCTGCAACGGGCGAGATTACGTCATTCTTCCATGTCGAGATGATGCTGCCTATAAAAAGACTCTCAAGGTGCCCACGGAATCTAGCAACTTCCTCGTAAAAGTTAGAGCGCTTCAGCTTGCCTATATAATTACACGTACTCACCAAACTTTTTTCATAGCCAACGAGCTTCTCTTCAAGCTTCACATCCGAAAACTTGCCGCAAGAGGCAAAATCAATTTCCTGTGACTGTATAAAACCCTGCTCAGAAAGCGCTGTCATCAGGCTTTTGCCAGTCTCATCTCCAAATTCGCGGGCCAGCTTATTTGACATTAAATCACGGCTACTCATTCCAAATGCATGAACTTGCTTAATTGCAGACTTAGAATCACTTATAACACTATCCATAACTTCAGATGCCTTAATAAGGCCCATTGTAAGCAGAAAACCCTTGTGAATGCCAACTCCTAACGCACCTCACGTTATATTTTCAAGAACAACATTAGTTTTTATTAAACTTCAAGGCCTCCAGCCAGGTCTTCCAAATTCTTCATTAAGTTTACCTATATATTCATATAGCCACTGACAAAACTTCTCATTATCCTTCTCATTTTCCATAAAAATATGAAATGCCTTGGCACTTCTTTCTCGAAGAAGTGCCAAGTGCGGAGAGGAAAGATATTCTTCATTGGTGTAGCAGTTATGACACAACAATCTTAACACTTCTGCCACTGCACATATAATCTCTACCTCTTTGTCGCTCTTCAAATACCAACCTATTGCATCATACTGATCTCGCTTTATCTCATCTAAGTCATCACCTAGTAAGTTTAAATCGTCAAAAAAATCAAATGTAAAGTCAATTTCATTACTAAAGCTATTATGTCTGCCTTGACTGTCACACTTAGGATTAACCCACTTTCGCATTTGGTATTCTACGTCTGAGAGGTATAGAAGATTCACAATTAATTCGCCTCTTCTCTCTGCAAGCTTAACACCTTTTATCATGTCATCATCACTCATCTTTTGTTCCACTCCTTCCAATTTAGCCATTCATTTAATGGTATATGAGCATCAGGATGTGTAGCAGGAAGCAGGATTTGGAAAATCTTTTTGACTAATAACATTCCCATCCCTTCCAATCACCTTGCCACCACTTACAATCTTAACATAATCCTGTTGCTGAGCTGGCTGACCACCTGGCTTATTTTCCATTATTCTTATGTTATCGCTTTTAGTTTCAAACTTTATCCCTCCTCTAGGGTTAGTTTGGCTTTTAAATGAATCGGCCAACTTGCCTTCAGTTTTCACCAAATGCTCAGGAATCTTATCAATAACCTTTTTGTCAACCTTCCAACCAGCATTGTTTAGTGTATCATGTATTTTATCTCTATCGCCAGATCTAAGTGCTGAAGATAAATCCTGTTTTACACTTTCACTAAAGCGATGTTCACCAACATCTTTATAACCTGCTGTATCAGCAGATTTTCCACCACCCTCAAAGTCCTTATGTCCCTTGTTTGGCCCGCTAGCTTTGCTGAAAAGCTTTAAAGCCTTTTGCGGCAGCACCTGCAGTCGCATATTCTAAGAATTTCCGCTCTTCAAGGGTAGTGCCAGCTAAAAATGCTTCATAGGCGCTTTTTATAGAATCTGGAATTTTAGAGGTAGCATATTCAGATGCAGCATTTATATAATCAGCAATAATAGCAGCATTTTCTCTGAGGTGAGAAGCAAATCTCTTTTATATAATCAACATATGGTCTACTTATTATCCAAGTCTATAACCCATTTTCTATAACTGAAATATTGCTGAATTTTACTACAATCTTCAAGCCATACATCATACATAATTTCATGCTTTGAATTTGGCCACTTTGTACCATCTTTTGGCCAAATATATATGTAGTACCCACCACTTTCTGCTGTATCATCTTTTATCAAGATCTCACCATAAGGACTGTAATCTCCAGAAATGATTTTACCTATATATCCTACTTTCATCATTTCCCATTATTTATCATTACGTGATTATTTTGAGAGTTTTCACATAAAGATAGATAAGAACTGTTCTTGATATTGTTTGAATATTTGTGTAATAGTAAGAGCGCACCAAAGCTTGATGGATCCGTATACCATTGACTCTTTTTTAGAAACGATTTTAGTACGCCGTGTCATTCGGCCTAAATGATGTCGCGTGTTGCTATTATCTCTCTCGATACATACTGTGCCAGACTTTCCAATTGTATGACGCTCTTTGGGTAAAATTTTAGAAAAAGCATCCCAATCATCCGTATAAAAATGACATTCTTTCAGATGACTCACTTTTTGTAGAGCTTTTGGAATGTTGCAGTATCACGATTGCCTGTAACCCAGGCAACGGTTCTCCTTGTACTACGATCAACCGCTTTAATGATCCAAAGCTTGTTTTTTTTGAACCAATAAAATGCCACATCTCGTCGAATTCCATCTCCATAATATCCGAAGAGACAACTGGCTCCTGAGTCTTGCCCATCACCTCTACTACCCAGCGATAAATTATGGACGGCGAATGCCATAATATCTTGCCTAACATAGAAAAAGAGCCCATACCAAGACTATATAGCATAACGCATAATGCTTTCTTAACAGCTGTTTGAGGCTTCTTGCCCAGATCGCCCTCAACAAAATTTAGAACATGATCTGCACTTATAACGCTGTACACCCCTCACAATGCCATTCTTTACAAAGATATCAGAGCAACATCCCTTACAACAAACCATAAAACCACTCTTTAGTTTTTAAAAAAGTGATCATATCATACTTCTATCTAATTGTGAAAACTCTCAAATTGACAAAGTGGACTCTTAAATTTAAAATCTTCTCCGTCATTCCTTGGTAGAAGGGAGGATTTTAAGTGCAATTATCAATCAGTTTTATCTTGAGGTGCTGTGTCTAAGCGTCATAATAGAAAGTTCGGAATTAGCCGTAGGCTAGGGGCAAGTCTCTGGGGTTCTGTAAAAGACCCTGTAAACAACAATAAAAATTATCCGCCAGGTGTTCACGGTTCCATGGGATATAGAAAGCTCAGCGATTACGGAGAGCAGCTTAAAGCGAAGCAAAAGCTCAGGAAGTATTATGGAGATATTACTGAGAGCCAGTTCCGCGGCATATATGCAGAAGCGGTTAGAAGAAAGGGAGATACTGGGCAGAATTTAGTAGCTCTCCTTGAGTCTAGGCTTGATGCATTTATTTATAGAATGGGAGTTGTTCCTACTATATTTGCTGCGCGTCAGTTTGTGAACCATAAGCATGTCATGGTAAACGGAAAAGTGGTGAACATAGCTAGCTACAGACTTAAAGTAGGAGATGTTGTTGAAGTTAGAGAATGCTCAAAAAATCTTCTAATAATTCAATCTGCTTTGCAAAGCGTTGGATCTATTCCTGATTATATAGAGTTTGATCAAAGTAAATTATCTGGAAGATATGTAAGCACCTGTGCTTGAGGAAATTCCATATGCATTGCAGATGGAGCCACATCTTGTCATTGAATTTTACTCAAGATAATAGCTGATTTCACTTGCACGCCAAGAGTATGTAAATACTGCATATATATTGATGTATTATGTATACATGTGCATCACATTCTGCCTAGCTTTTTTGAAGTCTCACTTCGTATATACTGAATAAATGCTAAATCGTCATCTATCATGGGTAGATATTTAAGTAGCATGGACCTTACTAAGTCGCCTGCGTCATAACTTTCGAAGCGGAGGATTTATATTAGCTGCAAGCGATTATGGCGCCCCGAAAATCCAGCAGAAAAAGTGGTAAAATTGCCAAAAATCTTAAGGATTTTATGGTATATTTGCGAAGAAATTAATGAAGTAATACTTGGAAATCAGACCAAAAAGGGTTGCGCAAGAGGCTTTGTCGGCAGTACCTAAGTAGTATTTGCTAGGTACAGGACAAATGATATCTCAGGAAGTGAGCGCAGAGCTGCTGTCAAGCTCATTTTTGTACATTTAACTTTTCACAACAATTTATTTGCTTGCGCAAATCAATTTTTGACGGATGGGCTACATAATGAGCAATCTTTAATGCGCCAATTTTGAAATATAGCGAGTATATATAATGAATTCCATACTAAACACAGTCACTTTTCTCTGCATTGGAAGCTTTTTAGTCAGTGATAACTTATAATGTAGCATCCAATATCCAATCAAAACAACAAATATGACATCTAACCAAGTAGTAACTAGATTTGCTCCATCTCCTACGGGTTTCCTTCATGTCGGTGGGGCGCGTACTGCACTTTTTAACTGGCTTTTTAGCAAGTCTGTTGGTGGTAGATTTTTGCTTCGTATTGAAGATACTGATAAAGAAAGATCTACAAAGCAGGCTATTGATGCGATTTTGAGTGGAATGGAATGGCTTGGTCTATTTTGGGATGGAGAGTATGTGATGCAGTCTACCCGCGTAGAGCGTCACAGAGAAGTGGCTGAGATGATGCTTAGCATGGGGAAAGCTTACCGTTGCTATATGAGTCCACAAGAAATAGAAGATGCAAAAATACGTAATCCATCCATTAGGTTTCGTAGTGTATGGCGAGATAAAGATAGTAATGTTTCTAGTGGTAAATATACCATAAGACTAAAAGCACCGCTAAATGGCTCAACTGAAATGGAAGATGCCGTGCACGGAAGAGTTTCTGTGCCTAACGACAGCTTAGATGATATGGTTCTACTTAGGTCAGATGGGACTCCAACATACATGCTTGCTGTAGTTGTTGATGACTATGATTCTGGCGTAAATCATATTATTCGTGGGGATGATCATTTTACAAACACGTTTCGTCAGCTCCAGATATATGATACACTAGGCTGGCAAAGACCATCTTATGCACATATACCGCTAATACACGGTAGCGATGGTACTAAACTCTCAAAGCGGCATGGAGCTCTTGGAATAGATGTATACAGAGAAATGGGTTATCTACCAGAAGCTATGTGCAATTATTTGTTAAGGCTTGGTTGGGGCAAAGGAGATATAGAATTAATTACCAAAGAAGATGTGTCAGAAATCTTTCAGCTCTCTGACATTACTCACTCTCCAGCTAGATTTGATTTAGAAAAATTAAATTACGTTAATGCACATTATATCAAGCATAAAGACGATTTTGAGCTTCTAGGTTTACTCAAAGAAAGGTTGGAAAAAATCGGTTTGTTACTTGAAAACAGTTCTGTAAGTGATAAGATTTTATCCGGAATGCAACTAATCAAGACAAGAGCAAATACCTTGAAGCAATTAACAGACCTTGCATGTCTATATATTGAGAAAAAAAGTCCTACTGATCCAAGATCGCAAGAGTTGATCGATGCATATAGTGGATCTGAGCTTATACAGAAGCTTATTGCTGAATACACAGAGTGTAAACAGTGGGATGCTGGGAATTTGAAGTCAATTGGTGTGAATGTTGCGGTGATTTTATCCATAAAACCAGCACTAGTTATGCAAGTTTTGAGAGCATTTATTATTGCCACTTTTGAGTCACCAGGAATTTATGAATTTATGGAAGTTCTCGGAAAAGAGGAGGTATTGCGTAGAATTAATGAGTTAAAGTGATGCCTCAGATTATAGATAACACAATTGCATTAATATCAAAATTGCCTGGGCTTGGTCCGAGGTCTGCTAGAAGATTATTCATTTACCTACTACAAAACCCAGAAAAGATGATGCGTCTTTCAGAACTCTTTGCTAGTTCCTCTCAAGACATTAAAAGATGCGTAGAATGTAATAATTTTGATGATGTTTCGCCTTGTGGAATTTGCAGTGATATGGAGAGAGATGCTGAAGTGCTATGTGTTGTAGAGAGTATATCGGAACTTTGGGCGATAGAACGCAGCAAGCTGTATAACGGTCATTATCATGTACTTGGCGGTAATTTATCAATAATTGATAATCGTACTCCAGAAACTCTCAACATGTTTGCAATTAAAAATAAAGTTGTGGAGAAAGAGATCAAAGAAGTCATACTCGCCACAAACTCAACACTAGAGGGGCAAACAACCGCTCATTACATAGCAGAAATGCTAACTGGGCTCAATATAAAAATCACAAAACTGGCTCATGGAATTCCAATAGGTGCAGAATTAGAATATATGGATGATGGTACACTAAATGTTGCATTTCAACTTAGGCAGAATTTTTAATTTCACAAAGTCGCCTGCGTCATAACTCTAAAGGACATAGGATTTATCTTGATTGCAAGCAATTATGGTACGCATAAATCCAGCAGAAAAAGTGGTAAAATTGCCAAAAATCTTATGGATTTTGTTAAGTAATAATTTTTGCGTAGAAGTTAAATGCACAAAAATTAGCTTTTAGATCTGCCCTGCGCTAATTTTTGGATATATTAATTGGCTCTATGCTGTAAAATGCTACTTTCACAAAATCAGTAAGTTTTTTGCGCTTATTCTAACATTTTCTTACGGACTTAAAACACCATTTTATACAGCTTCTGAGACTTTTAGTGTGCGTATAAATTATCTGGTAAAGCATCGTGGTATAGAGCGGTAAACAAGAGGTGTCTTAGAATATAAATGTTTTACAGCCTCTTCTATTACTTTACTGTTCACTGTAATATTCAGAGTTGCTAATACTTTAGGTGTTGCTGCCCATATATATGCACTAAGCCCTTCTATTATACTTTGCACCTGATCAATGTTTGCAGATGCGCCGACAACTTCGTGTGGCTCTTACATTTAGTAAATTAAATTAGTT
Organism: Candidatus Lariskella endosymbiont of Hedychridium roseum; assembly: GCF_964020185.1. NCBI lineage: Bacteria > Pseudomonadati > Pseudomonadota > Alphaproteobacteria > Rickettsiales > Candidatus Midichloriaceae > Candidatus Lariskella > Candidatus Lariskella endosymbiont of Hedychridium roseum. The sequence continues at coordinate 801,956 of NZ_OZ026538.1, forward strand.
ATTAAATGGAGATAAGCAATGAACTTAAATCAAAAAATCATCAAACCGAAACTAGGTTTACTTGAATTGGCAAAAAGCCTTGGTAGTATATAATCTGCATGTAAGGCAATGTGTTATAGTAGAGATAGCCATTACAGATTTAAAGAACTATATGAAACAGGATGAGAAGAAGCGCTATACGAGATAAGTCGCAAGAAGCCAATAATCGCTAATAGAGTAGATCCTGCAGTAGAAAAAGCAGTAGTTGATATGGCGATAGAGTACAGCATATGGACAACTTAGAGTATCAAATGAGCTGAAGAAGAGTGGTATACTTGTTTCTCCTGGAGGAGTAAGATCGATTTGGTTACGTAATGATTTGAATAATATCAATAAAAGATTGAAAGCCTTAGAAGCTAAGATGGCCCAAGATGGTATTATATTGACCGAAGCACAGCTGCAAGTACTAGAGAAACGCCGTAATGAAAAAGAAGCACATGGAGAAATTGAGACACAACATCCAGGTTATTTAGGTTGCCAAGGCACATATTATGTAGGCAATTTCAAAGGGATAGGAAAGGTTTATGCTCAGGTATTTATTGATAGCTACAGTAGATTTGCTGATGCTAAACTGTATACTGACAAAACTGCGATTACTGCTGCTGATATGCTAAATGATCGAGTGTTACCATGGTATGAGAGTCAAGGGATACCGATGCTTCGTATTCTTACAGATCGTGGAGGAGAATATAAGGGAAATATAGAACATCATGCTTTTGAGTTATTTCTCAGTATAGAAGGTATAGAGCATACAACAACTAAAGCATATTCACCTCAAACTAATGGTATGTGTGAACGTTTTAATAAAACTATAAAACAAGAATTCTTTGATACAGCTATGCGTAAAAAGATTTATACATCATTGGATGACTTGCAATTAGATCTTGATATTTGGTTAGAATATTTCAACAATGAAAGACCTCATTCTGGTAAATATTGTTATGGAAAAACACCTATGCAAACTTTTTTGGATAGTAAAAAGTTAGCTGTGGAAAAGAATAATGAAATCTTGTATCTCAGTTACATATCTGACAGTCAAAACTTAACTGACAAGCAGATATAAAATTTATGTAGTTATATGTGATATGGTTAACACCCTCGCCTTTAGGCGAACACTTTAGTATTAGTTATCTAGGAAATGTGCTAAGGGAGGACGAATGGAATATAGGAGATGATCCCACAGCCTATATGACCTAAAGTATCATATAGTATTTTGTACTAAGTATAGGTATAGAGTTTTAACTGGGCAAGTTGCGATTAGAACTAGGGAAGTAATCCGAGAAATATGTGCTGCTAATTACATAAATATAATTAGTGGTAGTATGAGTCCTGATCACGTACATATATTAGCATTGGTTCCGCCTAGTATATCAATATCTAAAGCTGTGCAATATATTAAAGGTATAAGTAGTCGTAAGTTGCTACAGGAATTTGCACTGCTCCGTAAGCGGTATTGTGGACAACATCTTTGGGCCAGAGGGTATTTTGTTGTGACAGTTGGCAATGTGAATTCAGAAGAAGTGCAAAAATATATAGAACAGCATGAGGAACATCACAAAAAAGATGATTTTAGAATATCAGAGTTTTAGCGTTTACGCTTTTAATCTGCTTTGCAAGCGTTACACAAACTACCGCGCTTTAGCCGGTAGTAATTGATGGCAACAGTAGAAGTAAAAATGACAGAATTATCGTAACATTTATTGAACGAGAATATTATGTTTAAAGACTAATCAACGCATTGAATACACGACCGTTTTTTAAAATCCATCTTAAAATATTGGATCATATAACATAATTATTTGATAAGAATTGGTTAAGTGTGGTAGGGTCGAGCAATGGCGCGGTAGAGTTTTATTATCCCCCGTTTCCATCGCCCGCCTCGTCAAACGTAGCGTACAGATTTCCCGTACTACGCTTTCCTGATAACTTCTTATCAAAGCTTATGGCCTATCTGCTGTTGTTGCTTTCACAGGCCTGTAATATCGAATTTGGTAGTCGTTATACAATCCCACCTTCTCATACAAATACCTCTTACTCCACCTTGCCCAGCCGAAACCTTGTAATCTTCGCGACTTCATTAAATGACGTCTCACTTTCTTCTCTACCCAGTCCTTTACATATCCAAAACAACGGCTAGAGTTGCCAATCCTAAAGTAGTTTATCCAGCCTCGTAATATCGGGTTGATAAGTTCTGTTACTCTATCAACTGGTTGCGATACATATCTGCTGAATATTTCTTTTAGTTTCTTTAATAAAGCAGTGCGTGCTTTCATTCTAGGCGTCTTACGGATTCCAATTTTACCTTGTTTAGTTTTTACTCGTCTAAAATCAAAACCCAAAAAGCTAAATGTTTCACCATTCTTCAGATCGACTGTCTTTGTCTTCTCTTCGTTTAGTGTGACATTTATTTTCAACAGTTCTTGTCTTAGCCTTATATTGATTGCTCTCTCTAACCACTGCCATTTCTTATAGCCGTCAATTAGTATGATCAGATCATCAGCCCATCTAGCATATTCTATGTGCTCATAGCCATCTCTTAGCTTGCTCACTGCTTTTGCTCTTTCCAGCATCTTATCTACCTCATTTAGATAGACGTTGCTTAAAAGGGGTGATAGCGGTCCACCTTGCGATATTCCTCTCTTCCCTCCTGCTTTGACTATCAGTTTTAGTAGCCTCATGACATCTCTGTCATTGACTCGCTCTGCTACCTTTTTAAATAGCTCTGCGTGAGCAATCGTGTCAAAGTAAGAGTGTAGGTCTATATCTATTACTCTTGTCTTGCCTTTAATTGCCGCTACCGTAACTCTTTCTATAGCTTCAGCTGCAGTTCGTTTAGGACGATATCCATATGACCCAGGTTGAAAATCAGCTTCAAATATTGGTTCTAAAATGAGTTTTAGTGCTACCTCTACAACTCTATCTTTGATAGTCGGAATAGATAACTTTCTCATCTTGTTCCCATTATCCTTAGGGATTGCTTGAACCCTTTTCCTTTCAGGATGGTAGGTCCTCGCTTGCAATTCTGTTTGTATGCTTGCTAGAAATTGTTCAACTCCAACTGATTCTATCATTTCAAAGGTAACTCCGTCTATTCCAGGAGCTCCCTTGTTATCTTTAGTCAGCTTGTAAGCTTCCCTTAACGTTTCTATTTTACACACATGTACATATAATCCCCAAAATCGCCATTGCTTCTCAGCTTTAGCTTTGGTATATATCTTCCTTCTCAGGTCTTGTAATTCTATAGACGTTTTTATCATTTCGTCTTTACCTCCCTTGTTGTTGGAACAGTATTATCAGTAGGGTGCCTTCACTCCACAGCCATTACACTGCTTCTTCGCTAATACACACCCATCCGCCATCCTCTCATCTTTGACTCATTTCCTAGTGTTTCTAGTTATAGAATCTACCTTGCTCCGAGAAATTTCTTCTCGGGATGAGGAGGACTTCTCCAGTCGCTTTGTATGTCCTTATTATCATGCTGCCACTACCACCCCGCTGAAGTGTCCAACTGTATCAGTTAGTTTTCAGTTGAACATACTGCCTTCACTACACGGTCGTTAGCTCGGCCTTCAGGGCTACTCATTTTCGAGGCCACCTATGTGTTCGCTTTCGCTGCGGCCTGATAATTTGCTCTTACCCTATAGGTAAGTTTGTCGATGGGTTTCACATCTTGATTTCTCGCAACGTGCCATCCTAGCTATAGGTCTCTAACTTCTAACCCAGTAGGACTTGCACCTACTGTACATACCAGTTTCTCTGGACACACAACCGCGCATGATCGCAAATCGAGTTTAGAACACAAATTAAAAAGCATAACTAACTATCAAATTTGTATTGATATTGCATCCCTTTAGTGTAACCTGCTATCTTAGGGTGTGTTTGTGTGGATATGATAGAATTACTATTTAATCTGATTTGTGTTTGATGTGTTTATACACTAAACAACCTTGTTTATGCGTGTCTCTAATTATTGATGCTTTTTGCTAAGCTATAACTTGTAAATTTGCTATTTTTGCCTATGGATAATACGGTTTACAGTACACTTACAAACCAAGTAGGGATATTGGATAATATACAGTTAACAACCAACAATATGGCAAATGCAGGGACTGTTGGCTTTAAGCAAGACAAAATGTTATTCAAGCAATTTTTAACTAACGACGTACTCGATAAAACAACTTTCCCAAATGATGCAAGTACGATTGTACTATTTCAAGAAGGTGTTTTTAAGCCTACAAAGCAGCCATTTGATCTGGCTATAGCTGGCAGAGGTTTCTTTGCTCTGCAAACTCCTGAGGGTGTGCGTTATACAAGAAACGGTAGTTTTACCATAAATTCTGATGGTACTCTCGTAAATAAAGATGGTCATCCTGTGCTCACTTCTGAGGGTGACACAATAGCTTTTGATGTAACAGATAATCCGCCTTCTATAATGGAAAACGGTAGAGTGATGGCAAATGACCAAGAAAGGGGAAATATAGCTGTAGTAGATTTTCCAGATCTACATTTTGTCAGAAAAAGTGGAAATAATATGTTTTTCTCAGATATGCCTGCTTTTCCTGCAGAAAATTTTAGAGTGATTCAAGGAACATTGGAACAGTCCAACACAGTGCCTGTCACTGAAATGGCAAGAATGCTTGAACTGAATAATCAAATGCAGGCTGCAAATAATATGATTAACAATAACTATAGACTCTCACAAGGAGTTTATAAAGCTATGAGTAAACAAGGAGGTTAAAGCTTATGCCACAAAATTCACCAGTTGCAGCAACAGCATTAATGGCAATTAGTGATGCTATGCGAAATGTTACGAATAACTTAGCGAATTATAACACTACTGCTTATAAGAGCAGTGAGTTTGAATTTGCTGATTTAACCTATCAGAGTTCTCAAAGACTTGGAATTACAGCAACAGATGGCGTACCAAATATGATACAGCTTGGAAGAGGTGTAACAGTTTCTAGCATAACGAAGAATTTTGCTCAGGGTCCACTCAATAAAGCAGATAGTCCTTATCACATAGCGATAGATGGTATTGGATTTATTTCAGTGATATTGCCAGATGGAAGAATAGCATATACTAGAAATGGTGCTCTGAGTCGTAATAACTTGGGTCGCATAGTTGCTTCTGATAAATATGAATTGGAAGCACAGATAGAGATTCCACTGGAAAGTAAAGACCTGACAATCGCAGAAGATGGGCAGGTATGGGTCACATTGCCAAATCAACAGGAACCTCAGCCTGTTGGGCAAATCTTACTAACAAGGTTTATAAATCCTGCAGGTCTGGAAGCTATAGGTGATAACCTTTATATGCCGACTGACGCTTCAGGTGACCCTCAAGAGGGAACTGCAAACGAAGATAATTATGGAAAAATAAGGCAGTATTTCTTAGAAGGGTCAAATGTGAATAGTATAAAAGCTCTTCTTTCTATGTTGGATTTGCAACAAATTCATAGCATGGTGCTTAATTGCTTAAATGGCGGTTACCAAGCTGAGAAAGGATTGATAGAGATAAAGGTATAATCCTTCTCTCTTGCATAGAATATGTTTGAATATTTTTATACGATTGCGGTATGAAGCTGTTTTGTTTAAATACTCAAAAAAATGATGAGCAGTTGTGTGGTGATAGTTGTGTTTTATATACTGTGCAGTTCCTCACACTACGCGTGCTTTTGCTGTTTTTTTGTTATATTTCTTTTGCATATACTACATGTTTTGGAAGTTCGCTTACTGATATAGAATCGCTTCTTGAGATTAAGCTGGAAGAGTCAGGAATTAGAGGGCCATTAATAGTAAAGTTTAAAGATATTAGAGCGTTACCGAAAAATGCGGATTTTGAGTTAGTTTCTTTTGACATGAACAGTGGAAAGACTACAGAAGTAATTCTAGATGTTGGTGGTATGCACTACAAGGTATTTGCAACATTTGAAAACGCAAGACACCTGGTTGTGCCTCTTTCTACTATACACCACGGTGCGATAATTACAGAATCTGATCTGGCGCTTGCTAAGTTTCCAGTGTCACGTTACAGAGGAGAATATGCTTCATCTAAAGATTTACTGCTTGGTAGAAAGACAAAAAAGGTATTAGCAGCAAATAAGCCTATTCGGATGAGTGATGTGAAAAGTATTCCGGTAGTTAAGAGCGGAGAAAATGTGAATATATTATATCACAAGGGAGCTCTTACAATAGAAGCTACTGGCGTGGCGCTTGAGGATGGCGGGAAAAATGAAGTAATAAGAGTAAGGAATGATGACACAAATAAAACATTAAGCGGTAGAGTGCTGAAAAGTAAGGTTGTATTGGTGGAATAGATTTTTATATATTGTGGTTATGAAGCAATTAGTTAAATTGAAAGTTAGGCGCATCGCTTTTGTGAGTGTGATTTTTGTGTCTTCACAGCTTATTGCTGGATGTAGCTCTATGATTGATAAACTAAAGAATGTTGGCAATGCACCTGCATTTCATGAAGTCAATGTTAAAGATCAAGAGAAAAACAATAACGCTGCAAAGGCTCAACTTATAGCTCATCCACAAGTTCTAGTAGTAGATTCAGATGTTAGAAGTGTTAATTCTCTTTGGAGACCAGGGTCAAGAACATTTTTTAGAGATCAGCGCGCAAGAGCTGTTGGAGATATTGTAAAGGTTAAAATAAACATTCAAGATAGAGCCAAGCTCGATAACAAAATAGATAAGAGCAGAGCTGCGGATTCTGATATGGGAATTCCAAACTTCTTTGGGCTTGAAAAGAGTATAAATTCGAAAAAACTAATTGGTACCAGCTCTTCAGATACAAGTTCTGGTCATGGTAAGATAGACAGGAAAGAAGACATGACAACTACCATTGCAGCAACTGTTGTACGCATACTACCAAGTGGAAATTTACTTATACAAGGATCTCAAGAGATCCGTGTAAATCTTGAGCTAAGAGAGGTGACTATTAATGGTATAGTACGCCCAGAAGATATTAGTAGTGATAATGCAATAAATCTAGATCAAATTGCAGAAGCAAGGTTATCTTATGGTGGTAGAGGCCAAATTTCGGATTATCAGCAAGACAGATACGGCAAACAGGTGCTTGATATAATATCTCCTTTCTAATTTTATGGCACTGCGCTAGCTTTATTGCAAAAGAAGCGTTGCATAACTCAATTTCTGATGACGCCCGGTGCGTCGCTTCAATGCTAAAGGTCGCGTTAGTATATTAGAATACATGCCTCCTTTGCGCGTCTCAAGGGCCCCCGTACCATTCACTCCTCACAAATAGGTTCTGCAAGAGATCTATTATGATATGCAGCGCGATTATGTAATAAGCTTCACTTTCGGCAACAATTTATTTGCGCAGTAAATCGATTTTTGACTAACAGACTATATATTCACATGCAAGTCCTAAAAGCCAAGAGTTTTACAAGGACTTCGTGCGAATATTCTCAAAGCCGCACCATGCATATAAGCTTTCTTAGCAATTTTACTATCCTTTAAAGGAAGAATAAATCGCAACTTAGCGGAATAATTCACAAATTCTCCATAAAAATCTTCAAATATTTAATTGACTAGAGCAGATCAATTTGTTTACAATGTGCATCCAACATCAATTACTACCGGCTAAAGCGCGGTAGTTTGTGTAACGCTTGCAAAGCAGGTTAAAAGCGTAAACGCTAAAACTCTGATATTCTAAAATCATCTTTTTTGTGATGTTCCTCATGCTGTTCTATATATTTTTGCACTTCTTCTGAATTCACATTGCCAACTGTCACAACAAAATACCCTCTGGCCCAAAGATGTTGTCCACAATACCGCTTACGGAGCAGTGCAAATTCCTGTAGCAACTTACGACTACTTATACCTTTAATATATTGCACAGCTTTAGATATTGATATACTAGGCGGAACCAATGCTAATATATGTACGTGATCAGGACTCATACTGCCACTAATTATATTTATGTAATTAGCAGCACATATTTCTCGGATTACTTCCCTAGTTCTAATCGCAACTTGCCCAGTTAAAACTCTATACCTATACTTAGTACAAAATACTATATGATACTTTAGGTCATATAGGCTGTGGGATCATCTCCTATATTCCATTCGTCCTCCCTTAGCACATTTCCTAGATAACTAATACTAAAGTGTTCGCCTAAAGGCGAGGGTGTTAACCATATCACATATAACTACATACAATGCCAATTACTTCAATAAAGCGGCAAAAATATGCGGTTTTCTCTTTATTATCAAGAGTTGCCAGCTAAAATAGAGATATTTAAAACTAATACGCGCAACGATCCCTACATTCATCGCATATTAATGTATTTTCAGGAATTTACTTATGAAACGCACAGAAGAGACCATAGAATTATGTTATATCTCCAGAGCTATTAAATGATGAGCAATTTTTCTTCCATATTTTGAAGCTAGGAGATGCTGAAATTCTAATCACTTTCTTTGATGCTGCTTCGAAAAATGAAGTAAGTATTAAAAAAAATGAGAGTTTTCACATAAAGATAGATAAGAGCTGTTCTTGATATTGTTTGAATATTTGTGTAATAGTAAGAGCGCACCAAAGCTTGATGGATCTGTATACCATTGACTCTTTTTTAGAAACGATTTTAGTGCGCCGTGTCATTCGGCATAAATGATGTCGCGTGTTGCTATTATCTCTCTCGATACATACTGTGCCAGACTTTCCAATTGTATGACGCTCTTTGGGTAAAATTTTAGAAAAAGCATCCCAATCATCCGTATAAAAACGACATTCTTTCAGATGACTCACTTTGTTGTAGAGCTTTTGGAATGTTGCAGTATCACGATTGCCTGTAACCCAGGCAACTGTTCTCCTTGTACTACGATCAACTGCCTTAATGATCCAAAGCTTGTTTTTTTTGAACCAATAAAATGCCACATCTCGTCGAATTCCATCTCCATAATATCCGAAGAGACAACTGGCTCCTGAGTCTTGCCCATCGCCTCTACTACCCAGCGATAAATTATGGACGGCGAATGCCATAATATCTTGCATAACATAGAAAAAGAGCCATTACCAAGACTATATAGCATAACGCATAATGCTTTCTTAACAGCTGTTTGAGGCTTCTTGCCCAGATCGCCCTTAACAAAATTTAGAAAGCATGATCTGCACTTATAACGCTGTACACCCCTCACAATGCCATTCTTTACAAAGATATCAGAGCAACATCCCTTACAACAAACCATAAAACCACTCTTTAGTTTTTAAAAAAGTGATCATATCATACTTCTATCTAATTGTGAAAACTCTCGAATTGTATATGTTTTTTAGTTCAGAAGTAAAAGTAATAGACATTATAAAAAACGAGCATGGCAAAATGTGGATTTATGATACATCAAAAGAGAGGTGTCTATCATTTAAAGATCCGAGGCTTGGTAGATTATCTAGGCAGAGCTGTATAATGCTCGCTGATGTAGACAAAATAGTATTCGATTATCAAAAATCAATTTTATCTGCTCTTTATATAAACACAGGACCAAAAAAGGTATTGATGATAGGTCTTGGCGGTGGAACACTAGCAAAAGCAATTCTTGCTTTGCTACCTGATGTCACGCTTGACATAGTTGAGATAAATAGTGACATGCCATACGTAGCGAAACAATACTTTTTCTTCAATGCTACTGAGAAAACTAACATAGTCATTATGGACGGAGCGGAATTTATCAGACACAAAGCGCAGCAGTATAGCAAACAGGGTTACGATTTTATAATAATGGATGCATTTGATCAAGATTATATACCTGATCATTTTTTAAAAAAAGAGTTTGTAATGCAACTAAAGGAAATTATGAGAGATGGTGGCATACTTGCAGTTAACACATTTACAAGTAGCAAACACTATGAAAGAGAAACAGAGCTATATCATGCGATTTTCGGTAAATTCTGGAGCTTAAGTACTCAAAATCGTGTGATACTTGCAACAAAAGAGCCATTACTTAATATGGACATTATTTCGATGAATGCCAAGCTTTGGAGAGAAAAGTTTAGTAGTTTAGATATTGACTCAGACTTGTTGTTGAAAAAATTCACTATAGAATAGCTATTTCAGCTAAATTATTTGCAATTATATCTATTTTAGATGGAAATTATGGATCAATTTTCTTATAAGAAAGATTATAAAATGAAATGGCAAAGCTATATATAAATTTATTTCTTCTTAGTGTTGGTATAAGTTAAAGTGCTGTATAAGTCAGACATTAGAGCTTGAAATATGAGAGATATCAAAGAAATGACATCACAACCTCAATTAAACAAAGAAAAGTTTTTTAGAAAGTTTCCAATTATCAGATTTGGAGATTTTATTTTGCGTGAGCTTATGCTTGCTGATAACATTAGGTATTATCAGCTTCTTTCGGATCCAAATGTGAGTCAATATTTATCTGATGAAGATATCCCTCGCTCTCCTGAAGCTGCAATAGAAGAAATAAAATTTTGGAGTTCGTTATTTTACATGAAACATTCTATTTATTGGTGTATAGCAGAAGCAAAGACAAACAACTTAATAGGTACTATAGGTTTTAACAGCTGGAGCTTCTACAACAATAGAGCTGAAATAAGCTATGAGCTTATGAGTCAATATTGGAGAAGAGGAATTATGAGTGCTACTATGTCACAAGTGCTTGATTTTGCCTTCACAAATATGCAAATCCACAGAATGGAAGCAAAAACCATGACGCATAACATTGCATCGCAAAAATTTCTAGAAAAGCATGGCTTTACTCGCGAAGCACTCATGAAAGCATACAGGAAAGTCAGAGGAGAGTTTGTCGATATAGAAACTTATGTATTGTTTAAGAACGATTGGTTAAGGCAATGATTTGTAGAAGTCAAGATTTGATCTTACAGACAGTTATAAATTTTATATCTGCTTGTCAGTTAAGTTTTGACTGTCAGATATGTAACTGAGATACAAGATTTCATTATTCTTTTCCACAGCTAACTTTTTACTATCCAAAAAAGTTTGCATAGGTGTTTTTCCATAACAATATTTACCAGAATGAGGTCTTTCATTGTTGAAATATTCTAACCAAATATCAAGATCTAATTGCAAGTCATCCAATGATGTATAAATCTTTTTACGCATAGCTGTATCAAAGAATTCTTGTTTCATAGTTTTATTAAAACGTTCACACATACCATTAGTTTGAGGTGAATATGCTTTAGTTGTTGTATGCTCTATACCTTCTATACTGAGAAATAACTCAAAAGCATGATGTTCTATATTTCCCTTATATTCTCCTCCACGATCTGTAAGAATACGAAGCATCGGTATCCCTTGACTCTCATACCATGGTAACACTCGATCATTTAGCATATCAGCAGCAGTAATCGCAGTTTTGTCAGTATACAGTTTAGCATCAGCAAATCTACTGTAGCTATCAATAAATACCTGAGCATAAACCTTTCCTATCCCTTTGAAATTGCCTACATAATATGTGTCTTGGCAACCTAAATAACCTGGATGTTGTGTCTCAATTTCTCCATGTGCTTCTTTTTCATTACGGCGTTTCTCTAGTACTTGCAGCTGTGCTTCGGTCAATATAATACCATCTTGGGCCATCTTAGCTTCTAAGGCTTTCAATCTTTTATTGATATTATTCAAATCATTACGTAACCAAATCGATCTTACTCCTCCAGGAGAAACAAGTATACCACTCTTCTTCAGCTCATTTGATACTCTAAGTTGTCCATATGCTGTACTCTATCGCCATATCAACTACTGCTTTTTCTACTGCAGGATCTACTCTATTAGCGATTATTGGCTTCTTGCGACTTATCTCGTATAGCGCTTCTTCTCCTCCTGTTTCATATAGTTCTTTAAATCTGTAATAGCTATCTCTACTATAACACATTGCCTTACATGCAGACTATATACTACCAAGGCTTTTTGCCAATTCAAGTAAACCTAGTTTCGGTTTGATGATTTTTTGATTTAAGTTCATTGCTTATCTCCATTTAATAACTAATTTAATTTACTAAATGTAAGATAAAATGTCGACTAATACAGATAAATACATAAAAAAACCTTGCCAATTCCTTGTATACCGCAGGTAAATAAAGAGTTGGCATTTCATATCTTGATACGAAGCTATATTTTAAAAAGAACCAAAAAGAACGCAATGAGCATATGTATAATCACACATAACAAGCGATCTTTAGGCGCAAATTTTTGAAATATAGCTATTCCATCCGCCAAAAATTGATATACGCAAACAAATAAATTTTTGTGGAGAAGTGAAATGTGCAAAAATTAGCCCAGGAATTCGACTCTGCGCTAATTTTTGGATATATTAATTGGTACAGTGCCGCGCGCAAACACTACTTTCACAAAATCCGTAAGGTTTTTGCATTTATTATAACATTTTCTTACGGAGTTAAAGCGCTATTTTAACACTTGTGGCACCATTTCATGCCGCTTCTGAAACTTTTGGTGCACGCACTAGGAATAATAGAGGCGCATGTGTATACAAAATACACAAATAGCATTTTTTGACTGACGATGCCAATTTTGAAAAGTATGACGAGTATATAGTCTGTTCGACACTTGTAAATACTATTTAACAAAATCCATAAAGTTTTTGGCAATGTTGCCACTCCTTCTACTGGACTTTCGGTACAGCATAATTTTGCAGGCCAACATAAATCCTCCGCTTCTTAGGAAGTGATGATGCATGCACAACGCGAGTATATACTCTCTCTACATATAATCTGATGTATTGAATACTTGTTGTATAAAGCAAATAACTTCCCTACATCTTGTGATCATAAGCACTGATAACTATGAGAACGATATTGTAAGCAATACATAGAAAATATAGAAAATAGTATCAGTACTTTTATTATTTTTTGCTGATAAATTTCATTAATACTTACTATAAGGATCTTCTAACCTGATTGAGAAATATTTGCAGCATACTAAAAAAGGTGGTGATCCCGACGCGATTCGAACGCGTGACCTACTGATTAAAAGTCAGTTGCTCTACCGGCTGAGCTACGGGATCACAAATAAAAAGCTTGGCTATCGAAAGCCATGAGTAAACAACAAAATAAGGAACCCCTTAGCTTAAACTATAGAATTCCAGGTAAGCTAGCAGAAAAACAAAGGCTGCAGCATACACCACGAAAGTTGGCTCCTCCATCAAAAATTGATCTGCTGCGCAAATAATTTTTGCAGAAAATTAAATATACAAAAATTAGCTCTAGGCACAACCCTGCGCTAATTTTCAGATATATAATTTATCATGTACCTAACAAATACTAATACTACTTAACAAAATCCATAAGGTTTTGGCAATTTTGCCATTTTCTCTACTGGATTCCTATGTGGTACATTTGCTTACAACCAACACAAATTCTGCATTTCAAGAATTATGACGCAACGAAAAGTTAAGCACCATTCTTCATAAAAAACAAACGCCAGCATAAAACTGCAAAGCTTACAACAGCCCCTGTTTGCTGGACGCGCAAAAAATACTGTATATCACAGACATACAAAAAGCGCAAAACATTTTTACTCAATTACCTCATCCACATACTCAAGCACAAGGTACCGCCCTTCTAAATTCACCTCTGGCACAAAAACTCTGGTGAATGGGTGATATAATGTTCTCTCAGAAGTGATATCACATATCTCAAGAAGATCGCCAGCACCAAAGTTAAACACATTCTTCACTATACCAATAGACTCACCACTAGTGAGCTTAGCAGTCATACCACAAAGATCTGCATGATAGAATTGATCCTGCTCAGGCACAGGAAGCTCCGAACGTTTAATAAAGAGCTGCTTATTGCAAAGCTTTTCAGCCTGAGCTCTAGAGTTAACACCCTCTATTGCTGCAATAATCTTGTTGTTTCTGGAAGAAATTATTTGCAGCTTGTACTCCATCATATCTCTATCGAACACCCGACTAAAGCTCATAAAATCCTCAGGATTCTCAGCAAACGAGCATATCCTAACGTAACCCTTTACACCATAGACGGCAGTAATAATGCCGATACAAATATCAAAATTGTTCATTTCAACTCAATTAAAGCACATAAGCAAAAAGAACTTCCCAAGCAATAAAACAAGGAAGTAACCAAAACATATCAGTCATAATACAACACACCACATGCGCCCTAAAAACCAGCTCTCCACATCTTTCTCATGACTAGTTAAGAAATTGCCTAAAAAGAAGAGCTTTCAACACAATACACAAACAGCATAGACCTTATATAATACGCCAGACCAACAACGAAACACTGATTTGTAAAAATTGAAATACCACTTTCAGCAAACAATGGTTAGCACAAAACCAGAAAACAACTATATCACAGCTAATTTTTTACAAAACTTCTGAACAACCTCAGTCGGCTTAGCACCAACAGAAAGCCAATGTTTCACTCTATCACTTTTGAGAACAACGCGTTCACTATGATCACTAGGAAGCAATGGGTTATAATAACCTACTTTCTCTAAGAAATTGCTATCTCTCGGAGAACGAACATCCGTAACAACCACATGATAGAACGGCCTCTTCTTTGCGCCAGCTCTAGCTAATCTTATCTTTACAGCCATATAGCAACTAATCTAAATTCACTACAAATTCCAAAATGGACCAAGTCGATTATTAAATGAGTTTTTATGATTTGTAAAGCCCTTTGGCACTGCAATCATAAATTAACTTTCATAATCAAAACAATCTTTATACAACTTAAACTAAATGATACAAAAAAGCAAACTATAAGCAAAAGAAAAGATGGCATTGCTAACCAAGAATAGATTTTGCTTTTAAATTCGCGTATATGTATACTGCCTTGATAGTAAGTTATATTGGAAGCATTATATATGTTAAGTTGTAAGCATTGTGGCAGCATAGGAAGCACAAAGAATGGCTATATTAAAGGTCGTCAGAGGTATAAGTGCCTAGAGTGTAAAAAGAGCTATAAGTCTGGAGATATGAGAGTAAAGTACAGCCTTAATAAAAAGATGAAGGTTGTTAGTATGTATCTGGAGGGAGTTGGAATTAGATCAATCGAGAGATTAGAAAAGGTCTCGAGTTCACTTATAATAAAGTGGATTAGAAAATTCTCAAAGCTTCTAAAACAAAGGCTGAATGATGTTACGATACCTGAGGATGCCAAGCAAATCTCAATTATTGAGCTGGATGAGCTTTTTAGTTATTGCCAAAAAAACTAACAAAGTCTACATTTGGCTTGCTGTTGATAGGGACAGAAATAAAGTTGTTGATTTTGAAGTGAGCATTGTCAGGGATTTTGCATCCTATCTTCCGATTGCCATGCGATTACAAAGTAGCTACGAGATAGAGATATCATGCAGTGACCATTACGACGTTTATGAAAAATTTAGGATTGCTAAAAAACACTATTCTACTAAGGCAGAAACGTCTTTAGTGGAATCATTCAACTCATTAATACGGCACTATTTAGCCAGGTTTCATCGTAAAACCAAACGTTACAGTAAGGCCATAGATATGATCTATAACTCTATCCTAATGCTTTTTAATAAAGACTTGCTGATATCTATCTTTAGTTAGCAATGCCGAAAAGATAACGCTCAACAACAAAGCTAAATCACACAACGCTAAGACTGCACATCAAACTTAAATAAAAGACCAAAACAAAACAACATTAACACAAACATCACTTTAAATATGTATATCATCATAATATGATGATATATCACATACCCCGCCATATAATTCAATATTTATCATATTAATCGTAAAAATATGCAAAAACACTGTCATTACAATTTATAAAAACCAATATTTAAGCGCAAAATAAATCATTAAAAATCATGCAATGTTTTTTTAACATTCGCCGATCATTTGCTCATATAAACTAGGCACAGGAAAAGTTGAAATCAGTATAATGGTTGACTATGAAATATTACGGGTGTAATTAAATTGCTTTAGTTCAATATAAAAATATGATTGCATAAGTGAAACAATACTTTAAACGTAAATCTATCAAAGATTTATTATCTCAAGCTGAAAGTTCGAAAGATCTTGAGCGTTCTTTAAACGGTTGGCAGCTTATCCTTCTTGGAATAGGCGCAATCATCGGAGCAGGAATATTTGTATTAACCGGAGAAGCTGCTAGCCAGCACGCTGGACCTGCTATCATTCTTTCTTTTGCAATAAGCGGTGCTGCCTGTGTATGCGCCGGTCTCTGTTATGCTGAACTTGCCTCCACAATACCAGTTTCAGGGAGTGCTTACACCTATATATACGCAACGCTTGGAGAGCTTCCTGCATGCATTATGTCAGGACTTATGCTGCTTGGCAGCTTTCTAATAATAGCATCAGTTGCTGGTGGATGGTCTGGTTATACACTAAGTTTCCTTGCTGATTTTGGCATTATAATACCTGCAAGACTCACAGCAGTTACAGGGCAAATGGTCACTCTAGCAGATGGAACTGAGGCTCCTGCTCTATTTGATCTACCAGCACTTTTTATAGTCTTATCACTAAGTACATTATTGTGTTTTGGTGCACAAACTTCAGCTTGGGTAAACTCTGTGATAGTCTTTATCAAAATGTCTGTTTTAATTGCTTTCGTTATACTCGGTGCATTTAGTGTTGATCCAAGCAATTGGGTACCATTCATCCCTGAAAATACAGGCGAGTTTGGAAAATTCGGATTTTCAGGCGTGATAGCTGGTGCTTCGATTGTATTTCTTGCATACAATGGATTCGATTCTGTTGCAACTGCTGCACAGGAGACAAAAAATCCACAGCGTGATCTCCCAATTGGGATACTAGGCTCTCTGTTAGTGTGCACAATTGCATATGTTCTAGTGTCTGCTGTTTTAACCGGCATTGTTCCATATAACGAATTTAAAGGTGCTCAACCAATAGCACTCGCAGTCGATAGAATGAATATGCCTTGGTTCTCTTTTGCTGTAAAAGTTGGCGCAATCTCAGGTCTTACTTCGGTGATACTAGTAATGCTTTATGGCCTTGCTAGAATCCTTTTTACTATCGCAAAAGACGGTTTATTGCCAGATGTACTAACCATATGCCATAAAAAGTATAAAACGCCTTACATAAGTACAATGATTGCAGGCTCTATAATCTCTGTAATTGGAGCAACAGTACCACTCGATACATTAGTAAAACTCTCAAACTTTGGAGTGCTTTGCTCATTTGCTATTACATGTTTTGCTGCTTTATATCTTCGTTATACGCAGCCAAATATTGAAAGAGCCTTTAAGTGCCCTATGATGCCTTGGATTCCACTCCTTGGAATCATTCTTCTTATTCAGATTATTGCTGGATTACCTATAGAAACTTATATAGGAGCTGCTTGCTGGATGGTGTTTGTACTACTTTTATACTTTTTATATGGCAGATCTAATAGCAAATTGCAAAACTGTGCGTAGAGAATCTAAAAATGCGCCAATAAATGGCGCATTTTGCAATGCTTTTGTAGAGCTTTCAATTATATATTGAATAGAAGAAGATGATATAGCTAGTTGTTTTATCCATTGAAGTAATGGTTAGGATTTTTTAATATAAATTGCCAAGGAGTATTGCCTTTAATGGCTTTAAGTCGTTTTGCAAAGTTATAAGCCATCAGATAAGCATTTATTACCTTCTTGCCCATCGCCTCTACTACCCAGCGATAAATTATGGACGGCGAATGCCCTAATATCTTGCCTAACATAGAAAAAGAGCCATTACCAAGACTATATAGCATAACGCATAATGCTTTCTTAACAGCTGTTTGAGGCTTCTTGCCCAGATCGCCCTCAACAAAATTTAGAACATGATCTGCACTTATAACGCTGTACACCCCCTCACAATGCCATTCTTTACAAAGATATCAGAGCAACATCCCTTACAACAAACCATAAAACCACTCTTTAGTTTTTAAAAAAGTGATCATATCATACTTCTATCTAATTGTGAAAACTCTCAAAATTCACGCGTGTGCACTTACTTGAGCGCAGAGCCTAACAAAATCCATAATATTTTGGACAAATTACCTCTGCGAAATATGCTCTTTGAGGCCTTAGATGCGAATTTTCATTAATAAAATTCGCAAAGTACACTTGTTCATGTTGAAGCCTTTAGCTTCAACATGAGATCTTTCTACATGCTAATATTCCGCCTCAATTAAAAAAATTTTTTTACTCTTTACGGATAGGCTAATAAAGATTTTTAGCGCATAAAACTTTTCACGTGAAACTACAGTTTGTACCTTTCTCGCTTAGATTTGTTATTGCAAAACTACACCAGCTACTATTTTATAGCCCCTCAAAAACGCATCTGTATATATCATTTTCCGTCCTTGTCGCTGTAGTAATTTTGGTATCAGAATTCCACCATTGCATGCTATCTTTAAATTACTATCTAACACTTTCCCAAATTGCTCTCCATGCTCAATTTTAGTATAATCTGCTGCTATAATTTTTATTATCTCTCCATTGTATATAAAATGTGCCCCTGGTTTCGGACTTAATGCTCTAATTTTATTGCAAATCATTTTCACATCTTGATTCCAATCAATTTTTTCCTCTTTATAGTCGATTTTTTCAGCATATGTAACACCAACTTCTGATTGTTTTTGCAAAACTGCTCTATTATTCTCAAACAATCCTATAGCTTCAATTAACATATCAGCACCAAGCTGAGCCATTTTATCATGCAATTCTTTACCAGTAATATCATCACTCAAATGTATCTCGTGTCTTAATATTATGTCTCCAGTATCAAGCCCTGAGTCCATCTGCATTATACACATTGCTGTTTTAGTATCTCCAGCAAGCAAAGTACGCTGAATTGGAGACGCTCCCCGCCATCTTGGAAGATCTGATGGATGTATATTGACAAAACCAAATTTTGGAATTCTTAATATATCTTCTGGTAGTATCAAGCCATATGCTGCAACTACACCTATATCAGGAGACAAAGACCTTAACCTTTCAATCTCTAAATCATTACGCAAAGTTTTTGGAGTTAATACTGGAATGTTATAAGACTCTGCCACTCTGTGAATCAAAGACTTTGATTCATTCATGCTCCTACCAGATTGAGATGGTGGTTTTGTATATACAGCAGTAATGTTATGCTTAGACTCTATCAAGCTTAGTAATGCAGGCTCAGCAAACAGCGGAGTCCCCATAAACACTATATTCATATGATTTTTTCCATAAAAGGAGTGATTTAAAACATCAGGCGAATAGTAAAATGTCACGATAGAAAATTCAACAATTTGTATATCATATTATTATTAAATACTTGATTTTAATGCTAAAAGTTTATATGTTGCTGTTACGTGATATTATTTAGTTTCTGGTTAAACAGTTAAACAATGCAAACTGCGTTTAGAATAGATAAGTACCATTTTGTTTTAATAGTGATAGCCGCTCTTTCTTTGCTGTATAACATATTGCCAAGGAGTGCTCGCGAAGATCTCTCTCTACTTTCACTTGTCTTAAGTGAGATGAGTTATGGTGCTGGTGAACAAGAAATGGAAGAACTTGAAATTGATGCGAAAGACGCAGCAAAGAGTAGTAAGTTTGTAGTTGATGGGTTTAAAACCACTGTAACACTCTCTCCTGGTGATACGATGTCTCAGATTCTGAAGGATGTAGGAGTTACACAGAACAGTGCTTTTCTTATCACAAGTGCTATAAATAAAGTGTTTAAGTTGTCTTCTATCAAAGCTGGAGAAAAGGTAGAATTAGTTGCTTATAATGAGAAAGATGAAGCTGTTACTACTAATGGCTCACCAAATTCTATTTTTATCTCATTCCAAGACAACAAGATTAGAGTGAAATATAATACAGCACTTCAGTCTTATATAGCAGAGGTTCTTTCTATTCCAACAACTCTACAAAAACGTTTGGTATCTGGCGTTGTGAATAGCACATTTCTTGGAGCTGCTAGAAAAGGTGGTCTTTCTGGAACATTAGCAGCTGAATTCACCAGGATGTTTAGTTATGATGTGGATTTTCAGCGCGACCTTGAGAACGGAACAAAGTTTAAAATACTATATGATGTACACGTAAACGATAAAGGCAATAGAGTCAAAGATGGAGCAATACAGTATGCGGCTCTTAATATTAAAGGAAGATTGATCGAAATTTATAGATACGATTTAGTAGACGGAAAAGCTGAATACTTTTACAAAGATGGATCCAGCATAAGAAAAGCTCTCTTAAAGACGCCTGTGAAGAGTGCTGTTATTAGTTCTGGCTACGGCATGAGGAAACATCCTATACTTGGCTATTCCAAAGTACATAGAGGCCTTGACTACGCTGCACCGACTGGAACTCCTGTTTTTGCCGCAGGTGATGGTATTATTGAATCTGTCAAGAGCCATAATACATATGGTAAATATATAAAGATTAAGCATAGCAGCAAGTATGCCACTTTATATGCTCATTTGCATAAGTTTTCAAATAATGCAAAGGTTGGTAGCAAAGTCAAACAAGGAGATATTATAGGATACGTTGGCGCAACTGGTCTTGCAACTGGTCCGCATTTGCATTATGAAGTACATGTTGATGGTAAGCAAGTGAACCCTTCTAAGTTGAGTGTTGTGCGCGATTCTGTGTCACTTGATAAGAAGCAGATGTTAACATTTCTAGCAAGGCAACGTACTATCCTTCAAATTATGAATGATCCTTCTTATCTAACAGTTTCTAAATCTACTTCTTCAGACTCACTGTCGTAAATCTTAGCATAAACTTTCTAAATGTGCTTTAATTCATATTTTTGATCTACACTTAATTTGCTGTAATTGTCACCATATTCTGACTTTAACTTGACGGTATGATTAGGCACTGCGCTCAAGTAAATGCACGCGAGAATATTTTAACGGCATGACTTTTTTAATTTCTGAATTAAATATTATGAGAGTTTTCACATAAAGATAGATAAGAGCTGTTCTTGATATTGTTTGAATATTTGTGTAATAGTAAGAGCGCACCAAAGCTTGATGGATCCGTATACCATTGACTCTTTTTTAGAAACGATTTTAGTGCGCCGTGTCATTCGGCATAAATGATGTCGCGTGTTGCTATTATCTCTCTCGATACATACTGTGCCAGACTTTCCAATTGTATGACGCTCTTTGGGTAAAATTTTAGAAAAAGCATCCCAATCATCCGTATAAAAATGACATTCTTTCAGATGACTCACTTTGTTGTAGAGCTTTTGGAATGTTGCAGTATCACGATTGCCTGTAACCCAGGCAACGGTTCTCCTTGTACTACGATCAACTGCCTTAATGATCCAAGGCTTGTTTTTTTTGAACCAATAAAATGCCACATCTCGTCGAATTCCATCTCCATAATATCCGAAAAGACAACTGGCTCCTGAGTCTTGCCCATCGCCTCTACTACCCAGCGATAAATTATGGACGGCGAATGCCCTAATATCTTGCATAACATAGAAAAAGAGCCCTTACCAAGACTATATAGCATAACGCATAATGCTTTCTTAACAGCTGTTTGAGGCTTCTTGCCCAGATCGCCCTCAACAAAATTTAGAACATGATCTGCACTTATAACGCTGTACACCCCTCACAATGCCATTCTTTACAAAGATATCAGAGCAACATCCCTTACAACAAACCATAAAACCACTCTTTAGTTTTTAAAAAAGTGATCATATCATACTTCTATCTAATTGTGAAAACTCTCAATATTATATATATTTGCGAAGAAATGAATGGGCATTGCTAACTAAAGATAGATATCAGCAAGTCTTTATTAAAAAGCATTAGGATAGAGTTATAGATCATATCTATGGCCTTACTGTAACGTTTGGTTTTACGATGAAACCTGGCTAAATAGTGCCGTATTAATGAGTTGAATGATTCCACTAAAGACGTTTCTGCCTTAGTAGAATAGTGTTTTTTAGCAATCCTAAATTTTTCATAAACGTCGTAATGGTCACTGCATGATATCTCTATCTCGTAGCTACTTTGTAATCGCATGGCAATCGGAAGATAGGATGCAAAATCCCTGACAATGCTCACTTCAAAATCAACAACTTTATTTCTGTCCCTATCAACAGCAAGCCAAATGTAGACTTTGTTAGTTTTTTTTGGCAATAACTAAAAAGCTCATCCAGCTCAATAATTGAGATTTACTTGGCATCCTCAGGTATCGTAACATCATTCAGCCTTTGTTTTAGAAGCTTTGAGAATTTTCTAATCCACTTTATTATAAGTGGACTCGAGACCTTTTCTAATCTCTCGATTGATCTAATTCCAACTCCCTCCAGATACATACTAACAACCTTCATCTTTTTATTAAGGCTGTACTTTACTCTCATATCTCCAGACTTATAGCTCTTTTTACACTCTAGGCACTTATACCTCTGACGACCTTTAATATAGCCATTCTTTGTGCTTCCTATGCTGCCACAATGCTTACAACTTAACATATATAATGCTTCCAATATAACTTACTATCAAGGCAGTATACATATACGCGAATTTAAAAGCAAAATCTATTCTTGGTTAGCAATGCCCTAGGGTACAGGACAAATTAGTACAGGGCTGCTGACAATAACTTTTGTACATTTAATTTTCCGCAAAAATTTATTTGCGCGGCAAATCGATTTTTTGATGGACATATAAATTAAGGATATTACAACAATTAGCAATGAAATTTATGAATAGACAATACAGACTAAATCTTTTGTTTATCTTATGCTCGCTATTACTTCTGCCTGCTTGTACTAATATAAGCCAGAAAAACCCTGTTTTCCCACCTTCCAAAGAAGAAGTGGAGAATAAAAGAGTTGGAAGCTTGCTTGGAGGTGAAACTGGTGGTTTTACAATATATAGTTCAACAGATAACTCTAATTTTACTGCAAAACCAAAGAAACAAACCTCAAACTGCAGTAAAAACCTAGTATGGAATACTATGCTTGATTCTCTATCAGATATTCAAATAGCTTTTACTGACAAAGAGTCTGGCACTGCAGTTACACATTGGCAGTATTCAAATAACAAACAAGAGAGAAAAAAATATCGTATCCTTTTATTGCAAGATTCAAATGATAGTTATTCAGTAAATGTTACAGCTTTAAAACAATCATTCTTCAAATCTGCTTGGAGCAATGACGAAACAGACTCGGAAGCTGCATCTAAACTGCAAAATCTTATCATAAACAGAATTAATTTTGTTTGCACCAATAACTAACTCAAGTTACCTATTCATAATCCAAGTGTATAGCAGATTTTTTGGCTATACAAAGAGGAGCATACATTGTAACTAGTACAAAGTCTCAAAACAAGCATGAAATGGTGCTTGGAGCGCAAAAATAGCGCTTTAAATCCGTAAGGAAATGTTATAATAAACGCAAAAACCTTACGGATTGTGTGAATGTAGTATTTGCTAGGTATAGGAGAATTAATATACCCGAAAATTAGCGTATGGCAGTTCGGCTTTGTTGCACATTTTACTTCTCCACAGAAATTTATTTGCTACGTAAATAGATTTCTGGCGCGCGTACTACAAACATTTTTCCGATTCTGCTATCAATTACTACCGGCTAAAGCGCGGTAGTTTGTGTAACGCTTGCAAAGCAGGTTAAAAGCGTAAACGCTAAAACTCTGATATTCTAAAATCATCTTTTTTGTGATGTTCCTCATGCTGTTCTATATATTTTTGCACTTCTTCTGAATTCACATTGCCAACTGTCACAACAAAATACCCTCTGGCCCAAAGATGTTGTCCACAATACCGCTTACGGAGCAGTGCAAATTCCTGTAGCAACTTACGACTACTTATACCTTTAATATATTGCACAGCTTTAGATATTGATATACTAGGCGGAACCAATGCTAATATATGTACGTGATCAGGACTCATACTGCCACTAATTATATTTATGTAATTAGCAGCACATATTTCTCGGATTACTTCCCTAGTTCTAATCGCAACTTGCCCAGTTAAAACTCTATACCTATACTTAGTACAAAATACTATATGATACTTTAGGTCATATAGGCTGTGGGATCATCTCCTATATTCCATTCGTCCTCCCTTAGCACATTTCCTAGATAACTAATACTAAAGTGTTCGCCTAAAGGCGAGGGTCTTAACCATATCACATATAACTACATAAAATAATTGGCAACCAGTGCCCTATAAGCTTTTAAAAACCTAAGATTATAACATAGCTTGATGAGATATTAAGTATCTCTAGCGATAAAATAATACTATATTTAATCCATTATTTTCTTTTGCGACAAACATCTCAATAACTCTCAAATTATCTCTACATAATACAGCAAGATTTATGTTTTGGACCACATTCAACAACATAAAATTATATAATACTTTTGATATGTTCTTATTAAAATAAATTAGGAGAGTTTTCACAATTAGATAGAAGTATGATATGATCACTTTTTTAAAAACTCACCTTACGCAAAATTGACAAAATCAGTATAAAGGTAGTAAAAGTAAGCGAAATAAAAAAATAAAGTATGTCTAAGAAAATATTGGATATATATTCAGACTATTTAATTTGTCAAAATAAGTATGCAACAGCTACTGGTTTATCAGATTTATTGTCTGGAGATATAAGCCACGACAAGATTACAAAATATCTTAATTCTGAAGATTTAGGATCAAAAGAATTATGGTTATACATCAAGCCAGAAATTAGGAAGCATGAGCTTAACAAGGGATGTGTTTTGATATTAGATGATTCAATAGAAGAGAAACCTTATACGGATGAAAATGAGATAGTAGCATGGCATCACTCTTATGCTAAAGGAAGGCATGTAAAGGGGATAAACATTTTGTCGTGCTTAGTTTCGTATGGTGACGTAGTGCTTCAGTTTGGGTACGCACTCATTCGTAAAGATGTTAGTTTTTCTGATATTGAGACAGGAAAAGTACAGCGTAAATCTAGCATTAGCAAAAACCAACATTTTCGCAATCTCATAAAACGATCAACAGAGAACAAAGTGTTGTTTGAGCATATTTTAGCCGACAATTGGTTTGGTTCTAAAGAGAATATGGAATTCATAGAATCGCTTGGTAAAAAGTTTATTATAGGTATTAAATCAAATAGAATTATTGCATTATCATGTAAAGATAAAAAATTGGGGAAGTTTCAACAAATCTCATCATTAGATATGCAGGATGGAGAATCAAAGAAGGTATGGTTGAAAGGAGTATCTTTTGAAGTTTTACTAATCAAAAAAGTTTTCATAAACGAGGACGGATCAACTGGTATTCTATACCTTGCTTCTAATGATACAGAACATGATGCTGCCTATTTGTACGAAATCTATCAAAAACGATGGAGAATTGAGGAATATCACAAATCTATCAAAGAAAATACAAGCTTGGCAAAATCTCCAACGAAAAAGATGCGATCTCAAGCAAACCATATATTTGCTTCAATCGTAGCATTTTGCAAGTTAGAAATTATAAAGGTTGCCACTGCAACCAATCATTTTGCTATTAAATATAAATTGTTAGTAGCAGCGAATATAGCATCTATGAATGAATTGATAAATTTACGCAAAAATAATGCTCTTGCGTAAGGTGAGTTAAAAACTAAAGAGTGGTTTTATGGTTTGTTGTAAGGGATGTTGCTCTGATATCTTTGTAAAGAATGGCATTGTGAGGGGTGTACAGCGTTATAAGTGCAGATCATGTTCTAAATTTTGTTGAGGGCGATCTGGGCAAGAAGCCTCAAACAGCTGTTAAGAAAGCATTATGCGTTATGCTATAGTCTTGGTAATGGCTCTTTTTCTATGTTAGGCAAGATATTAGGGCATTCGCCGTCCATAATTTATCGCTGGGTAGTAGAGGCGATGGGCAAGACTCAGGAGCCAGTTGTCTCTTCGGATATTATGGAGATGGAATTCGACGAGATGTGGCATTTTATTGGTTCAAAAAAAACAAGCTTTGGATCATTAAGGCAGTTGATCGTAGTACAAGGAGAACAGTTGCCTGGGTTACAGGCAATCGTGATACTGCAACATTCCAAAAGCTCTACAACAAAGTGAGTCATCTGAAAGAATGTCATTTTTATACGGATGATTGGGATGCTTTTTCTAAAATTTTACCCAAAGAGCGTCATACAATTGGAAAGTCTGGCACAGTATGTATCGAGAGAGATAATAGCAACACGCGACATCATTTATGCCGAATGACACGGCGCACTAAAATCGTTTCTAAAAAAGAGTCAATGGTATACGGATCCATCAAGCTTTGGTGCGCTCTTACTATTACACAAATATTCAAACAATATCAAGAACAGCTCTTATCTATCTTTATGTGAAAACTCTCGAAAATTATTCAAATCCTTAGTTATGAAAAGACTTTTATATAGACTGATTTTTATCTGTGCCTGCTACAATATCATTCTTTGATACAATAGACCTCTTGCATAACCTCATTCTGAGGTAGAAATTCTTATAGAGTAGATTTTTGCAAAACGTCACCAAACAATGATCCACGTGAGTGTTTTTATGTTTTAGTGACAATCAAATCACAGTTTGGAACAGGTTATGCAAGAGGTCTAATCAGTTTTGAAATAAATTAAGTTTTCTTTACAAGAAAATAGTTTATATACTAAATTTTGCTGTGGAATAAATATTGGGAGTTGTATATGGAATTTGATCCTATCTTACTTGCCCGCATCCAATTTGCGTTTACTATAAGTTTTCACATCATCTTTCCCGCAATCAGCATAGGACTCGCTAGTTTTCTTGCGGTTGTGGAGTGGCGCTGGCTTGCCACCAAAGATCAAAGATTTCTGGATATTTATAGGTTATTTGTCAAAATTTTCGCTGTGACATTTGGCATGGGTGTTGTATCTGGTGTTGTAATGTCTTATGAATTTGGGACTAACTGGTCAGTGTTTTCTGATCGTGTAGCAAATGTTTTAGGTCCTTTATTGAGTTTTGAAGTATTGACTGCCTTCTTTTTAGAAGCATCATTTCTTGGCATTATGCTTTTTGGGTGGGGACGCGTCAGTCATAGGATGCACTTTTTCGCCACATGTATTGTGGCAACTGGCACTTTAATTTCTGCTTTTTGGATTTTATCTGCTAATAGTTGGATGCAAACCCCACAAGGTTTTACAATAACAACAGATGGTAGGTTAATTCCTACTAATTGGATTGAGATTATTTTTAACCCATCCTTTCCTTATCGCTTCATACATATGACAATAGCAGCATATTTAGCAACTTCTTTCTTTGTCGGCGGTGTTGCTGCATTTTATCTTTTAAAAAAACGCGATATGCCGCAAGCACGTATTATGCTGGCAATGGCTGTGATTATGGTTGTTATAGTATCTCCTATACAATTATTTGTTGGTCATATGCATGGTGAAAACACTATGCACTATCAACCAGCAAAAGTTGCGGCAATGGAAGGTAACTGGAATCACAAAAAAAATGCACCACTTTTTCTATTTGGGTGGCCAAATCAGGAAAAAGAGACTACAGAGTATGGCATTACTATTCCAGGTGGTGCCAGCTGGATTTTAACTGGTGATGTAAATGGCAAAATTCCAGCATTGAAAGATATACCAAAAGAAAATAGACCGCCAGTAGTATGGGTTTTTTGGAGCTTTCGTGTTATGGTCGGCATTGGCATGTTAATGATTGGAATAGGTATTGTAAGCACGCTGCAGTATTTTCGAGGCAAATTATTTCAAAGCAAATGGCTGCATATATGGTGGATATTAATGATACCTAGTGGTTTTATTGCGATTTTAGCTGGATGGTTTGTCACAGAAATTGGCAGGCAACCTTGGACTGCATATGGTATCATACGAACAGCACAATCAGTTTCTCCAGCTATTCTTGGAGAGCAGATTGCATGGTCATTGGCTGCATTTATTGTGATGTATACGCTGATATTTAGTGCAGGCATATATTATATCGTTAAATTAATAAGAAATGGTATTCCTGTTACTGAAAGCGGCGAACAATATTATAAACATGGAATTGAAGCTTCTGTGATTGAATCGATTGCCACGAAGGGAGGGCCGCATGTTTGATTTTTCTCATATAATAGATCTACAGCTCATTTGGGCAATCATAATAGCAATTGCTATATTTCTGTATGTGCTTTTAGACGGCTTTGATCTAGGCATTGGAATACTTTTTCCGTTTGCACCTTCTGATCAATGCCGCGATAAAATGATGAACTCTATTGCACCATTCTGGGATGGAAATGAAACGTGGTTAGTGCTTGGAGGTGGTGGGCTTTTTGCTGCTTTTCCGCTAGCTTACTCAATATTAATGCCTGCGTTTTATATGCCGATTATGTTGATGTTACTGGGGCTTATTATGCGTGGTGTAGCATTTGAGTTTCGTTTTAAAGCAGGGAAAAATTCTCGCAGACTATGGGATTATGTATTCCACTTTGGTTCACTTGGAGCTGCTTTCTGTCAAGGAACTATTCTTGGTGGGTTCATCCAAGGTGTGCAAGTCAATGGACGCAACTTTGCAGGTGGACCATTCGACTGGGCTACGGCTTTTTCTATCATGACTGGAATAGCAGTTATATTTGGTTACGCACTTTTAGGCTCTACTTGGCTGATCATGAAGACTGAAGATATCACTCAAAAATGGTCTAATAGAGTGGCATCTTATGTTCTTTGTTTTGTTGGAATTTTTATGATATTAGTAAGCGTTGTTGTGCCATTTATAAACGAGCGAATCAAGAATTTTTGGTTCAGTATACCAAACTTATATTATCTTTCAGTTATTCCGTTCTTTACAGCTGTCTTGTTTCTTTTACTCTTTTGCGATTTGCGTAAAGCTCAATATGAACGCCGCCCGTTTTTTTGCAGTATTGGTATATTTCTCATGTGGTACTTGGGATTAGGTCTTAGTATATTTCCATGGTTGATTCCATATCATTACACAATTTGGGACGCCGCAGCTTATGGACCAAGCTTATCTCTGATGTTATGCGGAGTTGTACCGTTACTACCACTTATTTTAGGCTATACAAGTTATTGCTATTATGTTTTTCGTGAAAAAAGCAGCCATGAGGCGATGTATTAAAAACTCTTGTGTTTGGCTAAATACTCATAAAAGAGTGAAAGAATGGATGTGGTTTGTCATTTTATGGCTGGGAGGAATGCTTATTATCTTGTCTGCAACATATCTCATTAAATACCTAATTAAGAGTTTGTTATAGCTAGTCTATCCGTTAAAGAACAACCACTTTCACTCCATAAGGAAGCTGCATCTGCAGCCCCTCTCTTTGATGAAGCTTTACAACATTTTCATAGTTGATTTTTCTCTGTCTGCTCGTCACACTTGTTATTAATCTTAGGCAAGAACTCTTCACCGTGCTTAATTTCAACGGAAGAATCTTTAAAATCACAGCCCACATCTTCGAATTTTCCACCTAAATAATGAGACAAAAACCTCTCGGCGATAGCAAAAAATGATATGCGATTCTCTGGCCTTGCAAATCCATGACCTTCATCTGGATAGAGAACATATGTGACAGGAATATTCTTCTGCTTCATCACATCAACAATTTGGTCAGATTCAGATTGCTTAACCCTAGGGTCATTTGCTCCATGCCCTATTAGAAGAGGCTTATTAATTCTGTCAACATATGTAATTGGAGATCTAGATGCTAAAAATTTCTTCCCTTCTTCTGTAGTGTGATCTGCTCCAATCTTAATCTGCATCGACTTAAGCGCAGGCACCCAGTAAGGAGGCATTGTATTGAACAGAGTCTCTAAGCTAGAAGGACCTACTATATCTACTGCACATGCAAATACATCTGGAGTAAATGTTAGCCCAACTAGGGCAGCGTATCCACCATAACTTCCACCAATGATAGCAACTTTCTCTTTATCAGCTATTTTATTTTGCACAGCCCAATCTACTGCATCTATTAGATCATCATGCATTTTTCCAGCCCATTGAGCATTGCCTGCATTTATAAAGCTCTTCCCAAATCCAGTTGATCCACGATAATTCACGCTTAAGACAGCATACCCTCTATTGGTTAACCATTGATGAGCAGAGTTAAAGCCCCAATCGTCTCTCGCAGTTGGGCCACCATGCACATAAAGTACCATAGGAAGCGGAGATTTCGTTGTTAATCCATCATCTTTCTGACTCCCACTTGGAAGGCTAAGATAACTAATGAGGTCAAGACCATCTCTAGATTTGATCACAACTGGATGCATATGTACCAGTTTATACTTATTTAAATCATCCCTATTAGCAAATAAAAACTCAGCAAATCCAGCGCCTTTTTCTGCTCTGTTATATTTATAATACATTACAGGGCCATTATCCTGTGAGTCTGCAACTATCCAATGCTTTCCATCCAATGACATGCTGATTATTTCCATATCTCCTTTTATTATGGATTTCAGATATTTTATATCTTCTTTAATAGCATCATCTATAACTACAATCTCATCTCTCAAGTAATTGTAGTTGACAATCCAAATATTCTTCTCTGTTGGATGAAGAGTCAAGCCAGAAACATCAACTTTATCATTACTATATATTAATTTGCCAGACTTGCTCTCTATATCAACTTCGAAAAGAGCCCCAGTATCTCTATCTCTTGAATCTATTGTATAAATCTTATCATTAGCTTTATTGAAACCTATTATGCCAGTTGTATAATAGTCCTCCTGTGGAATGACGTAGAACTCTTCAGCCTTTAGTTCTTTATCAAATTTATATACATATACATCCCCACTTTGCTTTTGCTTGACAGCAAACCGCAAATTCAAATCATCATCACTTATTAAATCCACAAACTCATTGTTTTCGTATACAAGCTTAGTTTCTCCGCTCTTAATGTTTAATCTATAAACATCATGCCAACGCGGATCACGGCTATTCATTTGAACAAGAATTTCATCTTCAAATTTTTGGCTCACTTTATGTATCATCGCACGTACACCACTTGCAGTCAGCCTTTTTTCTTCTAAAGTCTCAATATTAACACTATAGACCGCCCAATTCTCATCGCCAGCCTCATCTTGCATATACATTACATGCTTATTGTCATATGCAAAAAAATAAGAACGAATCCCTCTTACCTTGTCATTTGTAATACATTTCGCATTTTTTATATTGTCCGCATCTGCAATATAAACGTTGAGCACTCCATCCTTAGGTGCAATATAACCTATGTATTTGCCGTTTGGACTAATGCGAGCTGCAGTTTTATCTGGATTTCCAAAAAGTACAGTTCTTGGTATTAGCGAATCATGTTTTGTCTGCATAGCGATGGAGTAATTTGGGGTTATTATTGATAACAAAAATACTTGGCATACATGTATAACGTTTATAAGCCTGGTTTTGTGATAGAATCTGAATAACATATTAAAAATTAAAAGAAAATTGAATAGTAATTTATGAATAAGCTACGCAAGCTAGTCAAACTAAAGCTCATGCAATTAAAGGTAAAGGAAAACTACTATATACTATTTAGTACAAAAGCCCAGCTATACAAATGCTGAAACTTGTATCTTACTATACAAGCTGATATAAACATGCAGAAACTAAAAAAGCATCATAGAAAAACGCCCTAAGAAACATAAGGGCGCTAAATTATCTATATACTATACATGATATACATGAATATATTGCATTCCAAAAGCATGAAATAAATAAAACTCTTAAAGTTCTGCGTTTGGTGTACTTAGTGTACTCACATTTGTATCACATTCAGACGCTATATCATCTGTATATACTGTTCTTGATGTAATATCCAGCGAAACATTATCTATTGAGTCTACCTCAGCATTATTAGAATGAGCAGCAACAGGTATATCTTACGTAGTAGCACTAGCAGCTACTTGTTCAAGATCAAATGATGAATCTATTACCTTTTTTACTTCTTCTGCATTGACCTCAGTGGTAGTAGAAGTTGCTGTGTCTTGCGCTTCATTATCATCTTCATTATATTCAGTAGTTAAATCAACACTAGATTCCTCTACTTTTTCTTTTGATTCTAATTCTTTACCTTGGTTTGGATCTTGTAACTCTGCTTCACTTGCAGTATCTGCTTCAGCAGTATTCAAAACTGCTACGTTATGTATTACTTCACTGTTATCTTTAGTTTCTGTATATTTTTGAACATCATTGATATTTTCATTTGTTAAATTACTATCAGATTTCTCTATTGCTTCTTGTGATTCCAACTCTCTATATAAATCTGTCATAATATCCTCTCATTTGTTCTACTTTAATTGTTAAAACTGGCATAACATATAAATGCAAATTACAATTGTCCATATAAAACAATGCTATATAACCCCAGTTCGACGTAAGGAATAGAGAAATAAGATTAGCGGCATAAGAATGGAACCATTAGAATTCCTCCAAAACCACTACATTTTGAGGATATACCATGGTTCCCTTATTAGAGCTATACTGTTATATAGATGACTTTTGCAAGCTATTTGAAGAGCAATTGCAGAATCGAGGTTTATGCAGTGAGAGAAGATTAAGACATAGGCAATACATGCTGAGCTTATCAGAGATCATTACAATACTTGTGATGTTCCAACTTAGTCATTATCGAACATTTAAAGATTTTTATAAAGACTGTCTAAGCATACACTATGCGTCGGAATTTCCAAGATTAGTGAGTTACAATAGATTTGTTGAGCTTATGAAGCATGCTGTTGTGCCACAGATGGTTATGCTACGCTCTTTATCTGGAAGTAAGACTGGTAAATACTATATTGATTCAACAAAGCTTGAGGTTTGTCATAATATGCGCATAAGAAGACACAAAGTTTTCAAAGATATAGCAAAACGTGGGAAAACATCAACTGGTTGGTTCTTTGGATTTAAATTGCATATTATCATGAATGATTGTGGTGAAATTATTAATATATCAATAACACCTGGTAATAAAGATGATAGAGCAGTTGTAGAGAATCTTGCACGCAACTTGAAAGGATGGCTGTTTGGAGATCGTGGATATATATGCAAGAACATAGCTAAAAAGCTACGTGCTCAAGGTTTAGAGCTAATTACTAGACTTAAGAAAAACATGAAAGAAAAGCTATATTCTGAAGCTCAAAAATCCTTTTTAAACAAGCGTAACTTTATTGAAACAGCTATAGGACAACTGAAGAATATCTGTCATATACAGCACACAAGGCATAGATCAACAACTAATTTCTTAGCTAACTTATTTGCTGGAATAACTGCTTATACTTTAAAACCAAATAAACCAGCAGTCTCATGGAAAAATAAAATAATAAACTTAGCTCTTATATCGAACTGAGGTTATATAGAATAAAATTTTGAGAGTTTTCACAATTAGATAGAAGTATGATATGATCACTTTTTTAAAAACTAAAGAGTGGTTTTATGGTTTGTTGTAAGGGATGTGGTTCTGATATCTTTGTAAAGAATGGCATTGTGAGGGGTGTACAGCGTTATAAATGCAGATCATGTTCTAAATTTTGTTGAGGGCGATCTGGGCAAGAAGCCTCAAACAGCTGTTAAGAAAGCATTATGCGTTATGCTATATAGTCTTGGTAATGGCTCTTTTTCTATGTTATGCAAGATATTAGGGCATTCGCCGTCCATAATTTATCGCTGGGTAGTAGAGGCGATGGGCAAGACTCAGGAGCCAGGTGTCTCTTCGGATATTATGGAGATGGAATTCGACGAGATGTGGCATTTTATTGGTTCAAAAAAAACAAGCTTTGGATCATTAAGGCAGTTGATCGTAGTACAAGGAGAACAGTTGCCTGGGTTACAGGCAATCGTGATACTGCAACATTCCAAAAGCTCTACAACAAAGTGAGTCATCTGAAAGAATGTCATTTTTATACGGATGATTGGGAGGCTTTTTCTAAAATTTTACCCAAAGAGCGTCATACAATTGGAAAGTCTGGCACAGTATGTATCGAGAGAGATAATAGCAACACGCGACATCATTTATGCCGAATGACACGGCGCACTAAAATCGTTTCTAAAAAAGAGTCAATGGTATACGGATCCATCAAGCTTTGGTGCGCTCTTACTATTACACAAATATTCAAACAATATCAAGAACAGCTCTTATCTATCTTTATGTGAAAACTCTCAAAATTTTAATAGTACGATTCCATAAAAACCTTATGACGCAAGCAATAATGCATTGAACTGCAAGTACATCTTTGCTTTAGTCACAAGACCGGTATCACTAATTAAATTCTCTGCATCACACATAAATAATAGCAAAAACGACAATTATTAATCTATACGAAATAATTGCCTAATATTAATGCAATACTTTAATTAATATCACATAAAAATCATCATAGTCAAGAATTTAAAAAATATATAAAATTTCAGCAAAAGCTCGTTATAAATCCAATATTTTTAGCAAAGAAAAAGATATTCACAACTGGAAGTTCAATATCAATTATAAGTAGTATACAACTAGTGAAATAAAAATTGGCTATATGTTAAAACACTGCTAATAAAGTTGAATGGATTGCAAAAGATTAGCATTTTAAGAGAAACAAGAATTAAAGGCGCTTCATAAACATAACTTAATTACGCTAATCACATAGCGTATATGAGATATGCCTATGACACAATCTATAACTAAAGCAGCATAAAACAGGCATGCTAAACTTTGTCTTTTTGATAAATTTTAAGTCAACCTCTAGCCTAAAATAGCGCGAGTTGCCAATTAAAATTAAGCATCTAAGCTAATAATTGCGTGGGATACAGATAAATAGATCTTTCATAAAATCATCGACAAAACAGTACATTGATGCAAAAACCTTTTCCACATGTTATTTTTGTTTATTTGCAAAACCCTAAAGCAACATATAGCTCCCTAAAAATCTATCATACAGCAATCAATTAATTGGCAATTCGCGCTAAAATAGAGTTATATTGCTGATTTTAAGCAAATAAAAATTTATTCTAAATACTCGTTTGCTATGCCTATTTTATAGCACTTTAGCTATGGCACTGCTGCAAGCAGAAGAAGCCTCAAAGTATTCAGCAAATACTAAAAGAATAAAATATTCTAAAAATATTCATGAGAGAAAGAAGCACTGTTTTGTATATTGTTTACTAGCTCGGCTCTGCCATTTCTTCTGGAATAACCCAAGCATCAAATTGTTCAGCCGTTACAAGTCCTAGTAATACTGCAGAATCCTTTAATGTAATATTCTTTGCATACGCATTCTTCGCTATTTTAGCAGCATTATCATAACCTATGTGGCGATTTAGAGCAGTTACTAACATAAGAGATTTTTTCAAATTCTCAGATATGCGGTCCTTATTTGGTACAATTCCAACGACACAGTTATCTGCAAAACTGTTTATAGCATCATATAGAAGGCGTATAGACTGCAGCAGGTTATAAATCATCACTGGCTTGAAAACATTTAATTCAAGATGTCCTGATGCACCAGCAACTGTAATTGTTGTATTATTACCAATCACATGTGCACAAACCATTGTAATCGCTTCACATTGAGTTGGATTCACTTTACCAGGCATAATTGATGAACCTGGCTCATTTGCAGGCAATATCAACTCACCAAGGCCGCACCTTGGCCCTGAACCTAAAAGTCTTATGTCATTTGCAATCTTCATAAGACTAGCAGCAAGAACATTCATAGCACCGCTCATTTCTATTATCGCATCATGAGAGGCGAGAGCTTCAAATTTATTTGGAGCACTTCTAAACTTGTAACCAGTTATCTCAGCGATAGTACTTGCGAATCTTTCTGCAAAACCATTAGGTGCGTTTAACCCAGTTCCAACAGCAGTACCACCTTGCGCAAGCAGCAACAATCTAGGCATAGCACTACGTACTCTTTCCATTCCATATTCGATTTGCTGTGCATAACTTGAAAATTCATGACCAAGCGTGAGCGGTGTTGCATCTTGAAGATGAGTTCTACCTATCTTAACTATATTTTGAAACTCACGCTCCTTTTCATGCAACATTTGATAAAGATTCTCAAGAGCTGGGAGCAAATGTTCTTCTATTTCAGATACAGCAGAAACATGCATAGCAGTTGGAAATGTGTCATTAGAAGACTGACTCATATTAACATGATCATTTGGATGTACAGGCTTTTTACTCCCTATCTGCCCACCCAATATCTCAATTGCTCTATTAGATATTACTTCATTCATGTTCATATTAGTTTGAGTGCCAGAGCCAGTTTGCCAAACAGATAGCTGCAAGTTATCAAGATGCTGTCCATCGATAATTTCATCTACAGCTTTGCATATCGCCTCTCCTATAGACTTATCAAGATCAGCCATCTCCATATTAACGAGCGCAGCAACCTTTTTAATCAATGCAAGGGCTTTTATAAAAGGCAAAGGCATTTTCTCTTCGCCTATTTTAAAGTTTTCTAAAGAGCGCTGAGTTTGAGCACCCCAATATTTTGAAGAAGCAACCCTGATTTCTCCAAAGGTATCAGACTCTACCCTGTAATCACTTTTAACAGAACTAACCATATGAAAACTATTAATATTTTTATTAAAGTTAAAGAGCCTTAAAATTTGCTGCTTTCTCAAGCGCATATGCAATTTGAAATAAAGTAACTTCATCATAAGCACGGCTTATGACTTGCAAGCCAAGTGGTAATCCATCTTCTCCTAGTGCAGCTGGGACAGATATACCTGGCAGACCAGCCAGATTTACAGTTACGGTTAGTATATCATTTAAATACATAGTAACAGGATCAGATACACCTTCATTCAAACCAAAGGCAGTAGAAGGAGTTGTTGGAGTCAATATAGCATCAACACCTTGAAAAACATTTAAAAAATCATTGTATATTAGTCTCCTTACCTTCTGCGCTCTCAAATAATGAGCATCATAGTGGCCAGCAGATAATAGATATGTGCCTATCATGAGCCTACGCTTTACCTCACTACCGAAGCCAGCAGCTCTGCTTTCAGCTATCATATCGGATATGTTAGCACTACCATTATTAACACGCAACCCATAACGCACTCCATCAAATCTTGCAAGATTTGATGATGCTTCAGAGGGCGCAATTACATAGTAAGTAGGAAGTGCATATTTAGTATTAGGAAGACTGACTTCCACTATCTCTGCCCCTTGACTCCGCAGCCAATCTTTTCCAGATTCCCACATTTTTATTATATCAGGTTTCATACCGTCTATAACATATTCTTTTGGAATTCCAATACGCAAACCTTTAACAGAACCATTTAGATTTTGTGACCATTTTGGAGTTTCAATATTAACGGAAGTTGAATCTTTATCATCATACCCACATATGGATTCAAGTAGCAAAGCAGCGTCCTTGACGTTTCTAGTAAAGACTCCTGCCTGGTCAAGAGAGCTTGCAAAACCAATCATTCCAAATCTTGAACAACGACCGTATGTAGGTTTTACACCAACTACTCCACAAAAAGAGGCAGGCTGCCTTACAGAACCCCCTGTATCAGAGCCAATTGTGCCAAGAGACATCTTTGCCGCAATTGCAGCAGCAGAACCGCCTGATGAACCACCAGGCACAAGATCAATATTGTCATTTTTTCTTTTCCATGGACTCTTCACATGTCCAAAGTAACTTGTTTTATTTGAAGAACCCATAGCAAATTCATCCATATTAGTCTTGCCAAGGCTGATGCCACCATTCTGATAAAGAAGGTTAGTAACGGTTGATTCATAATATGGTGTAAAATCACACAGCATCTTAGAAGCTGCTGTAGTTTTTACACCTTCAGTACAAAATAGATCTTTTATTCCGATAGGAATACCTTCTATGATACCACCCTCTCCTTTTTGAATTTTCCTGTCTGATGATTCAGCTTGCCTCAAGGCAAGATCATGAGTCACAGTGATGAATGCGTTTATTTCTGCATTTAATTCATCAATGCGCGTAAGATAGCTTGTAACCAACTCTTTAGCTGTAAAATCACCTTTTTTCATAGATTCTACCGCTTCTACCATTGATAGACTTAACAATTCACGCATTAATTTCTCCAATTTATATCCATACAAGTGCTAATAACATTAAAGTCAGCACATTCAAACACATAATAAATACCAAGTCTTCATTTACCTGAGGTATACTCGTATTAAATCACTTAGTTTTTAACTTATTAAACAATTAAGCTAAATTAATATTAAGCTATATAGAATCACATATAAAACAAGATATAAAAAACTAAATCTGCTTTTTATAATCATCAACACAAAAATACCCTATGTCACTAAAATGCAATCACAGTGGTTAATAAACATTATTAATTATTAATTCATAATATAAGAAAACGCTAGCAGTAGTTACAAGACTCTATAAGCCATGGATTTAAATGCAATGGATTATATAACAAACTACCTTGAAATACGCAACAAATTCATGACATCTTGCTGATATTATGATATCTGTACCATGTAAATAGTGAAAGCAGTTTCAGCAAAATGCTAAAATTGAGAATAATAATATGCAAAAAACCGCTATAAATCCTACAAGAACAGAAGATTTTGCAGAGTGGTATCAAGAAGTTATCAAAGCAGCAGATCTTGCAGAAAATGCACCTGTGCGCGGCTGTATGATTATAAAGCCATACGGATATGCTATTTGGGAAAATATACAGAGCATATTTGATGCAACATTGAAAAGCTTCGACGTACAAAACGTTTACTTTCCTCTTTTAATACCGATAGAACTTCTTGCAAAGGAATCAGAACATATAGATGGATTTGCAAAGGAGTGTGCTGTTGTCACGCATCATAGACTTAAAAAAAATGAAGAAGGAATGCTAATACCTGACGGAGAACTTGCATCTCCTTATATAGTAAGACCAACATCTGAAGCAATTATTGGAAGTATTGTTGCTGGATGGATACATTCTCACAGAGATCTACCAATGAAATTAAATCAGTGGTGTAACGTGATGCGCTGGGAAATGCGCACTCGCCTTTTCTTGCGCACTTCCGAATTTCTATGGCAAGAAGGACATACAATCTTTGAAGATAATGAAGGTGCTCTACAAGACGCAAAAAGAATGCACAATGAATATTTTAAATTCATTACAAAAGATCTTGCAATGTCAGCTATTATTGGTGAAAAACCAGAAGAAGAGAGATTTCCAGGTGCTTCAAACACTTATACTGTAGAACTTATGATGCAAGATGGAAAAGCATTACAAGCAGCTACCTCTCATAACTTGGGGCAGTCATTCTCTAAAGCATTTAACATCAAATTTCTCAATAAAGATGGAAATAACAGCTTCGCTTGCACAGCATCATGGGGCATAACTACTAGGTTAATTGGTGCAATTATCATGGTGCATTCTGATGACGATGGACTAGTTCTGCCACCAAAGATAGCGCCTTATCAAGTTGTTATAATTCCTATAGCAAGAAATACTGAACAACTAAATGAAATAGTTTCATACTGCAATAAAATTAAGGATTTGTTGGCTTCTTCTAATATTAAAGTATGTTTAGATCAATCTGAAATAACGAGCAGTAATAAAAAATGGAAGTGGATAAAAAAAGGTGCACCTATAAGACTTGAAATTGGACCAAATGAAATGGAGTCAAAAACAATAACATTCTTTAGACGAGATCTGGCGCACAATGATAAAAAGTCTATAGAAATGAACAATATTCTTGAGATTATACAAAAAGAGCTACATGCTCTAGAAAACAATTTGCGAAAACATATGGAGGAATACACAAAAAAACAAACTAGATTTGTAGATAATCTAGATGAGATGAAAAATTTGTTGAAGAATAACTTCCATGGTTTCATAGTAATGGAAAAAGAAAAAACTGAAGAAGCAAAATTTTTTGATTTAATACAAGAATATTCTATGAGTCGTAGGTGTATATTAAATGATTATCCAAGTTATTCTAAAAATGAATGTGTAGTTATAGCAAGGGCATACTAAAATTCCAGCATGCCAATTCCTGAGCGTATAGCTCAGTGCTATATAGTATGCCTCAAGCGAATGAAGAGTTGGGTATTTGAACTTTTGCACATATAAAATTAGACTTCCAAAAGAGCTAGGAAGAGCTTTGGAGAAGTATATAAATATATAACGAACTATCTGTAAGATCGCTAATTTTGAAAAGTATGATGAGTATACACACTAAATTTCTGCTCGTATGACTTAATACATTATGATATGAATATTCATCATTCAAACTCTGAAAAGATACGAAATTTATTCAATTTGATATATGCTATATATTGTACAGCGGAGTTTTTGCTATGCATTGTGAACAAAGCATATGTGCTCATGAAATAAAACTATTTTATGATAACTTGGATTTGTAAGGTGCAACTTATCTATTTTGCAACAATAAATACATTTCATCTTCAACAAAAGCAAACAGAAGAATGATTATAGAATGTGAAAATTGCAACACGAAGTTTTTAATCGCTGGCGACCAAGTTACAACGAGCGGCAGATTTTTGCGCTGCAGTATTTGTGGGCATGAGTGGCTTTACATGCCAGGAAGTGAATTACATACGAAAACAGCTGTAAAAGAAAACTCCGCTATTCTTGCATTAAATACAAGATGTAAAGGGAAAAATACTACTAAAAAAATCGCCTGGGCTGTAGCACT
Organism: Candidatus Lariskella endosymbiont of Hedychridium roseum; assembly: GCF_964020185.1. Lineage (NCBI taxonomy): Bacteria > Pseudomonadati > Pseudomonadota > Alphaproteobacteria > Rickettsiales > Candidatus Midichloriaceae > Candidatus Lariskella > Candidatus Lariskella endosymbiont of Hedychridium roseum. Next base: position 842,580 of record NZ_OZ026538.1, read on the forward strand.
ATTTTTAACTGTATTAAGCTTGTATTATGCGTTTTCATTTTATAGCCATGAAAAAAATATTTTTAATTTCAGTGAAAATGTTGAAAATCAAGGCATATCAATAGAGCATTTGACATTATATAGAGAGAACAAAGGTAATATTGAAAATGACACTTATAGATCATATTTAAAAATTCAATTTGAAATTGTAAACCAAACAAATTTAACAAAAGTAATTAAACGTATCAAAATAGTGGTACGAGATATACATAATAAAGGAATTGGATATTTTAGAATGAATCCAAATATTGAATTATCCGCTCAAAACTCGTATAAGGTTGTTACATCAATTGAAGTATCTGATAACCCTTCGAATATTTTGATTGTACTATATGATGAAAATAATGGTACTTATCAACAAGAGATTATATATAATACTCAGTAGAATTACTTTCTCTTCTTTTTAGTGATTTTATAAAATTTTACTATCAATTACTACCGGCTAAAGCGCGGTAGTTTGTGTAACGCTTGCAAAGCAGATTAAAAGCGTAAACGCTAAAACTCTGATATTCTAAAATCATCTTTTTTGTGATGTTCCTCATGCTGTTCTATATATTTTTGCACTTCTTCTGAATTCACATTGCCAACTTCCTGTAGCAACTTACGACTACTTATACCTTTAATATATTGCACAGCTTTAGATATTGATATACTAGGCGGAACCAATGCTAATATATGTACGTGATCAGGACTCATACTGCCACTAATTATATTTATGTAATTAGCAGCACATATTTCTCGGATTACTTCCCTAGTTCTAATCGCAACTTGCCCAGTTAAAACTCTATACCTATACTTAGTACAAAATACTATATGATACTTTAGGTCATATAGGCTGTGGGATCATCTCCTATATTCCATTCGTCCTCCCTTAGCACATTTCCTAGATAACTAATACTAAAGTGTTCGCCTAAAGGCGAGGGTCTTAACCATATCACATATAACTACATAAAAATTTGTGTTATATGCGACTATAGAGCATATTTTGCTCTTGTAGTTTTGTTTTTTTGGAGCATGCGACTTATGTAACGCGAGCTTCCAATTATTTTATAATTGGCAACTCGTCTAAATATGTGCGAAAATTGAGTCATGAGCTACCTTCTTAAAGTTTTAGAAATATAAAACTCAACGATTTTTGCGGAGTAGATATGCTACAAGCCATTATTAAAGTAGCAAAATACACTCTTTGTATTACAAAAAAATCTGCTATACACACTCGCGTTATTAATCCACAACTTGGGTTATGTAAGGATAGTAAGTGTTTATTTGTATAGTGTATAGGTATTATGACAATTATAAAAAATTTTGTTCAATTAGAAAAATAGAAGTGTATAGATTATTTAAGACAACGAGTTTAAATCTAGCCTTCATTTATTTTATATTTTGTATTTTGCATTTTTGCAGGATTTACGGAGCGTATTTATGAGTTTGAAGTTATGGCACAAAGTAATAATTGGTATGGTTTTGGGAGCAATTTGCGGTTTTATATTTGGCAAAGATGCTGAAATTCTAAAACCAATAGGCACTATATATATCAACTGCCTAAAAATGGTAATAGTACCACTTATATTTTTTGCTGTACTCTATGGAGTAACAAATATATCTGATGCCTCAACACTAGGACGAGTTGGATTGAAGGCACTTAGCATATACAGTTGTACTACCATATTTGCAGTTACAACTGGGCTACTTTTCGCATCTTTTTTTAAGCCGGGAATCGGCATAAATATTAACCTTGAGATAGATCCAAATAAGCACGAAAAAACAAAAGAGCTTTCAGATATATTGATGAATATTATCCCAAGTAACCCAATAGAGGCTATGGCAACATCTAATACTCTGCAAATAGTTGTGTTTGCTTTTTTTACGGGGTTTTGTTTAGTACTAATAGGTGAACGAGGTCGCGAGGTAAAAAACTTTGTATCATCTGCAGCACATCTTGTATTTAAGATGATAGAGCTGATAATCAAGCTAACTCCGTATGGTGTTTTTGCAATAATGGCTTGGGTTATAGGAGAACATGGTCTTGGTGTAATGGTAGCTCTAAGCAAGTTCTTATATGTTGTTCTTGCAGCACTATTTACACAATATATGATATTTGGTGTGTTATTATCAATAGTCGGTCTAAAACCATGGCCATTCTATAGAAAAATGGTTGATATTCAAACTATGGCATTTGCTACCTCTAGCAGCAAAGCAACTCTTGCACTCTCAATGCAAGATGTACATAACAAGCTAGGTGTTTCAAAAGAGACTGTTGGTTTCGTTTTGCCACTCGGCGCTTCAATGAATATGGATGCAACTGCAATATACCTTGGCATTACAACAGTGTTTTTTGCACAAATAATAGGAATGACTTTAACGCCAGCACAATATTGCGTTGTAATATTTACTGCTACCATAGGCTCTATAGGAGCTGCGGGATTTCCAGGAGGCGGAATTGTAATGATGAGTATGGTTCTTTCTTCTGTTGGAATCCCGCTTGAGTGTATATCAATTATCATAGGGATAGATAGAATTCTAGATATGATCCGTACTACTATAAATATTACTGGTGACTGTGCAGTAACTGTTATCGTAGATAAACTAGAAAATACACTGGATAAGAAACGCTATTATGCAAAACTTGAAGATATCAAGAATAAGGTATTTTAGAACCTTTGCACCAATGACTTATTCACTAACTCTTTACTTACTTGCGGTATACTATTTTACAACTTTGGTAGTGACTTACAACAATAGCTGCATTTTATGTAGTTATATGTGATATGGTTAACACCCTTGCCTTTAGGCGAACACTTTAGTATTAGTTATCTAGGAAATGTGCTAAGGGAGGACGAATGGAATATAGGAGATGATCCCACAGCCTATATGACCTAAAGTATCATATAGTATTTTGTACTAAGTATAGGTATAGAGTTTTAACTAGGCAAGTTGCGATTAGAACTAGGGAAGTAATCCGAGAAATATGTGCTGCTAATTACATAAATATAATTAGTGGCAGTATGAGTCCTGATCACGTACATATATTAGCATTGGTTCCGCCTAGTATATCAATATCTAAAGCTGTGCAATATATTAAAGGTATAAGTAGTCGTAAGTTGCTACAGGAATTTGCACTGCTCCGTAAGCGGTATTGTGGACAACATCTTTGGGCCAGAGGGTATTTTGTTGTGACAGTTGGCAATGTGAATTCAGAAGAAGTGCAAAAATATATAGAACAGTATGAGGAACATCAAAAAAAAGATGATTTTAGAATATCAGAGTTTTAGCGTTTACGCTTTTAATCTGCTTTGCAAGCGTTACACAAACTACCGCGCTTTAGCCGGTAGTAATTGATATTTCTAAAACTTTAAGAATGCCGCTTTTGACTTAGCATACCAGTCATAAGTCGATTTGCTTGCGTAAATCAATTTTTGCGGAAAGTTAAATGTATAGAAATTAGCTTTTAGAGCTACTCTGCGCTATTTTTTGGATATATTAATTTCTGATACTTGCAAAAATACTACTTATAAACCCTTGTGCTTCTTAGATTATGATGCAACGATGATTTAATTTTCACACATACATATTTAAATAAGTTGCACATTATAAAATAATTTTCTGTTTTAAGATCATGACTTCTATGATAGTGTTGCATCCGTTGTGGTTTAGGTTTTCTTAATTGTTGTAGTGCCGCTGAAAAAATAGGCAAAGTCTTCATAGGTATAATGAAATGAATAGCAAAAGAAAGCTGAACGTTGTGCTAGCAAACCCGAGGGGTCTTTGTGCTGGTGTAGAAAGAGCTATCGAAATAGTTGAGCGTGCAATAGATAAATATGGACCACCAGTGTATGTTAAGCACGAGATTGTACATAATAAATACGTTGTAGATAGTTTAAAAGCTAAGGGTGCTATCTTTGTTGAGGATATAAGTCATATTCCTGAAAGAGCTGTTACAATATTCTCAGCTCATGGAGTACCTGAATCTTGCGAGGATGAATCAGATAAACGTAACCTTAATGTGATTGATGCTACATGTCCGCTTGTAAAGAAGGTACATTATGCTGTAAAAAGACATAATAATAACCATAGAAAAGTTATATTAATAGGACATTCAAACCATCCAGAAGTAATAGGAACAAGTGGTAGAATAAAAAATCATGTATATATTGTTGAAAGTATTGATGATGTAAATGATCTGAATTTCGATACATATGAGCCACTTGCGTATGCAACACAAACTACGCTTAGTATTGATGATACAAAATCGATAATCACTGCTTTGCATAGCAAATTCAAAAACTTAGAAGGACCAGATGTTAAGGATATATGCTATGCAACACAAAATAGGCAAAATGCTGTAAAAGCGATACTGCCGATGATAGATGCGCTCCTTGTAATAGGGGCAAAAAACAGCTCTAATTCCAATAGATTGAGAGATTTGGGTGCTACATGCAATAAACCTTCTTATTTAATAGATGATGCATCAAATCTTAAGCTAGAAATACTTGATAATGTTCAGACACTTGGTATAACAGCTGGTGCTTCTGCACCTGATATATTGCTACAAAACTTACTGATGCTATTATCAAACTATTATGATACAAATGTAAATATGATCGGGGATATTGAAGAAAATATTAAATTTAAATTACCGAAACAGCTGGATTCTGTATCAAATGTTGAAAGTATATTATAGCAAAGTCTGTCCTTTCTCAAGAAAGGCAAGAAGCATATTAAATGAAAAAAAAGTAGATTTTAGATTAATTGAAGTCAAGTACTGGGAAAGAGGAGATGATTTTTTATCTTTGAACCCTGCAGCAGAAACACCTGTACTTGTTTTACAAGATGGAAGTGTCATATCAAGTAATTATGCTATATTTGAGTATATAGAAGCAGAGTTCACTGAACGCTCTATGTTTACTAATGATAAGATAAAAGATGCTTACATCAGAAGAGTGTGCAGTTGGTTTGACAAGAAATTTTATGATGAAGTGACAAGGTATATATTATCAGAGAAGATACTAAAGATTGTAGATAGGAATAATACACACTCTATGCCTAATTCTGCAGCTATAAGAGCTGCTAAGAAAAATATTCTATATCATTTAGATTATATATCTTTCTTGTTACAAGAAGAACACTATCTATGCGGATCACACGTGACTCTTGCAGATTATGCTGCTGCTGCTCAACTATCAATTCTAGATATGGTTAATGATGTTCCGTGGGAGCATAGTAAAAAGACAAAATCTTGGTATGCATTGATAAAATCAAGGTCAAGCTTCAGATCTGTATTGTTAGATGATGTGCAACATATAATGCCGCCATCTCACTATCTAGATCCAGATTTTTAAATTTTTGCCATTTTTTCTGCTGGATTTTGTGAAAGTAGCATTTGTGGCACAGGACCAATTAATATATCAGAAAATTAGCGCATGGCAGTTCTAAAGGCTAATTTTTGTAGTCCATCCGGCAAAAGTATGCATTTTAGCTTTTGAAATACCTTGGTACAACTGTGTATTGTTTATTATATGTTTTGTTGCTCAGCTGACGGTATCTGTGTCAATTTGCTGTGATTTTTTTATGGCAGAATGAGAAAAATGTCTGTAATGCGTGCAAAATGCTGCGTTTTAAGCATGCGTCCTCTATTGCCACTTTGTGGCATTTGATTTTTATCTGTTTAAATTCAGGTGATTAGCCAGATAATGTGCGTCCTATAGCCTTCAGATTCATACCTATGGCTGATATAAATGGGTTTATTATGTCTCATATTATCCCTCGCATATAATTATAGCATAAGTGACTAAGGTGCTGACAATTTAATTGTATTAAAAACAGCATCATAAAGAGTATCAAATAAATCTATAGTTTTTCTAATTTCATTTTTTATCTTAAACCAGTAATGCTCTATAGGATTTAAATCAGGAGAGTAAGTTGGTAAAAATAATATGTAACAACCCACAGATTCAATTAACTCTTTCACTTTAGGATTCTTATGGAAGTTAATGTTATCCATAACAACAGTTTGTCCAGGTTTTAATTCTTTAATTAACATCTCCCTAATATAAGCTTCAAAGACCTCTTTATTGCAATTACCCTCAAATATTACGGGAGCAATAAGATTACAATTACAAAGACCAGCTATCATACTTATTCTAGTTTTATGTTGATACACCTTTTCCCCATAGCACCTTTCTCCTAAAATACTACAACCATATCCTTTACAAGCATTATCTTCTATTCCAGATTCATCAAGATATACTATTTTATCTCTTGTGATGGTTTTTATCTTTTCAATAAATTCATGTCTTAACGGAATATCTCTTTTCGGATGAAGATGAGTTTTTTTTATAGCTATAACCAAGTTTTTTTATCGCCTGTAAGATCGTTGTAGGTGATATATTACACCACTTCTTTGCTAGTTCTTTTGATGTCATAGCAATATTTAATTCAAAAAATTCTTTAAAATCTTCTAGATTTTTGATCTTATGACTGTGACCTTTTTGATAACCACTTGCTGCTTTCAAAGAACCGTGCTTATCTTGCAGAATTTTCCACTTATAGATAGTATCACGACTCACTCTAAATAGTTTACTCACTTTAGTGATTCTTGCACCATTTTCTAATGCTTCTATTACTCTTACCCTAAGTTCTATTGGATATGCTCTTGCCATAATTTTATGCTTTTTATTTCATACTCACTTTTTATATCTTAATTCCTAACTTTTGTCAGTATCTTAGTCACTTATGCTATACGTCCAAGGCAACCAAAATGCTTCAAATTTCCGATTATAGGCTCAATTGCACTTCTTCGCTTCATTATCTTTTTATCAGAAAAACTAAGGCTTTTCTTGGTATATGGCGTATATACTTTGCTTTTTGACTTGAAATTATTACCTCGGTAGCCAAGGTCTACAAATATCTTTTTGGATCTTCTGCAACCTTTTTCGCCTCATCAACCACCTCAGATAAGGTATGTCCATCGTATGGATTGCCATGAAATGACTTAATTCCAACTATGAAATTACTTCTACCACTCACCGCTATACCAACCTTGTTGCCGAATTCATATGGTTTGTGCAACTTGCCTTTGCCTATGCACTCAACAGCAGATTCATGGAAACTATATAGCGCGAGTTGCCAATTAAAATTGAGCCACTAATGTGCTAATTCCCGGCAATACGGATCAATAGATCTTTCATAAAATCATCGACAAAACAGTACGTTTATGCAAAAACCTCTTTCATATGTTATTTTTACAGATCTTGACGAAATCTTCTTATGCAACTTTCAGATACAATTATGTCATTTTTGAAATAGTCATATCCACAAAAATACTGCCAATATGCATTTTCCTGAAGGCCACTCCTCGGTATAACAATCAGAGGCATTTGAAATGGCTTTGCAGCATAAACAACCCTAGCATAACACGACGGTCTTTACGGCTTCTACCATATCGTTTCGCAGAAACTTTACCAAAAATTCGCTCCAAAAAGAGCACATCAATCAACTTTCGATCTTAATTTATATAACTTATGTTGTGGATTCAAACTATCAGATAATCTCTCTTCAAATATTCTACTTTGAGTATTATTAATTTTCACTTCTTCTCCTGGCATATAATACAAATCCATAAGGTTTTTGGGTCTTTTATAACATTTTCTTACGGATTTAAAATACTATTTTGACACTTTAAACAGCATTTTACACCACTTCTGAGACTTCTGGCGCGCGTACAAGCTAAAAGACGAATACCGATAATAATTCGCGATATCTCACTTAGGGTTTCTTGGATTTTAGCTTAAGTATTTCTGCTTCAGAAAGTTCCGTAACTTCTGAAATAAACTGGATATCAGCATTCTTAGCAAGCAAGCGCATGGCAAATGCTTCTTTCTCTTCTAGTTTACCTTCCAGCTTACCTTCTAGTTTACCTTTCTCAAGACCTATATTCATTCCTTTATCCAGAGCCGCGTCTAGCATAGATTGATGATCTAGGATACGTTTTTGCTGCTCTTCATATGACAGCAACTCTTGCTCTGACCAGCCAAACTGGTCTAGTGCTTCATATGCTCTTTTGATTATTAAATCGCTTTCTATTATCTGTTGCAAATCAGACTCAGATGTTTGATCTGCATACTTAAAGAAATAACACCACTTTTGCAAGATGTTATCTAGCTTATCTCCTGGCTTCTTCTTAAATTTTGGCAGCTCAATAAACGTAAATGAGAAATCTTTTAAGTCATTTTCGTAAGTAACTTTGTCTAGAATAATATGATCTGATTTATAACCTACTTTCTCTGGAAAAAGCACGCAGTCTAAAATGGCTATAAAGATTATTTTCTTTAAATTGCAATAAAGGCCCATTCCATCAGACCCTCTTGCTGCCTGCCTTCCATAAGCTTTAGCTGCATAATACTGCGCTCTTTTCTCAAAACCTTTGCTTGGAGAGATTTGCATTTCTATTATATATTGAACGCCACTTGCGTCTTTGCAAAGCACATCAACAACAGATTGCTTTTGATATGCGATTTCTGGATCTTGAACAGGGCTCAAGAACTCCACAGACTGGATCTTATTTAGTCCTCTCATTTCCAAAACATCATTGATGAAATGTATCAGAATATCCTTGTTCTTTTCAGTGCCAAAGATCTTCTTAAACGCAACATCATTTTTAGGATCTAGATATTTGGAAAGTGACATTTGTTGCTTTTTTTATGCAATGTTTGATTATGATAAACGCATACTGCATATTGTAGCTTAAAATGCAGAAAATATCTAGTCCACTGCCAAAAATTGATTTGCTTGCACAAATCAATTTTTGTGGAGAAGTGAAATGTTTAGCACAGGACTCGACCCTGCGTTAACTTTTGGATATACTAATTGCCCCAGCGCCTCAAAACACTACTTTCACAAAATCCGTAAGGTTTTTGGGTCTTTTATAACATTTTCTTACGGATTGAAAGCGCCATTTTGAAACTCTAAGCAGCATTTCATGCCGCTTCCGAGACTTTTGGGGCGCGTACTTTTGATTAATTCTGATTATCACCTGTATAAAAGCATAATTCTCTTGTAAGGCGCATAAATAGCTTATTTTAGGCCAATTAGGGAAAATAATGTTGCAAAATCAGCTTTCAAATTGGATGAAAATAACATTAATCTACCAAAAGGTGTATATTACAGATTTATCAAATAAATATAAAATATTAATGATTTATATAAGAATTATTTCATTTATTGAGTCTAAAAACTCACATTAATTTCAATATTTCGATGTCGATTTTTGATTGCTTAAAAAGAAGTTGCTAACAACTATTTGAAGTATTTTAGAGATAAATATAGAAAATTACCACAAGATCAGGGAGAGGCACTCTAGCACAGATTTCGTGCCTGCGCTAGAGGCCACTTTACATTTAATTTAGACTTTAGATTCTATATGGCGTAAGAAGCATTACGAGTGCATTGCACTTGCTTCTAGGCAACATATCTTCTAGATGTTGATGCATGTATAGCTGCTCATATCTATCTGAGAAATCGTACGCTATATATTCGTCACTTATAACTTTTTCGAGAGTTTTCACAATTAGATAGAAGTATGATATGATCACTTTTTTAAAAACTAAAGAGTGGTTTTATGGTTTGTTGTAAGGGATGTTGCTCTGATATCTTTGTAAAGAATGGCATTATGAGGGGTGTACAGCGTTATAAGTGCAGATCATGTTCTAAATTTTGTTGAGGGCGATCTGGGCAAGAAGCCTCAAACAGCTGTTAAGAAAGCATTATGCGTTATGCTATATAGTCTTGGTAATGGCTCTTTTTCTATGTTATGCAAGATATTAGGGCATTCGCCGTCCATAATTTATCGCTGGGTAGTAGAGGCGATGGGCAAGACTCAGGAGCCAGTTGTCTCTTCGGATATTATGGAGATGGAATTCGACGAGATGTGGCATTTTATTGGTTCAAAAAAACAAGCTTTGGATCATTAAGGCAGTTGATCGTAGTACAAGGAGAACCGTTGCCTGGGTTACAGGCAATCGTGATACTGCAACATTCCAAAAGCTCTACAAAAAGTGAGTCATCTGAAAGAATGTCATTTTTATACGGATGATTGGGATGCTTTTTCTAAAATTTTACCCAAAGAGCGTCATACAATTGGAAAGTCTGGCACAGTATGTATCGAGAGAGATAATAGCAACACGCGACATCATTTATGCCGAATGACACGGCGCACTAAAATCGTTTCTAAAAAAGAGTCAATGGTATACAGATCCATCAAGCTTTGGTGCGCTCTTACTATTACACAAATATTCAAACAATATCAAGAACAGCTCTTATCTATCTTTATGTGAAAACTCTCACTTTTTCAATTCCTTTTTTCGATATATAGCATAAGTGACTAAGGTGCTGACAATTTAATTGTATTAAAAACAGCATCATAAAGAGTATCAAATAAATCTATAGTTTTTCTAATTTCATTTTTTATCTTAAACCAGTAATGCTCTATAGGATTTAAATCAGGAGAGTAAGTTGGTAAAAATAATATGTAACAACCCACAGATTCAATTAACTCTTTCACTTTAGGATTCTTATGGAAGTTAATGTTATCCATAACAACAGTTTGTCCAGGTTTTAATTCTTTAATTAACATCTCCCTAATATAAGCTTCAAAGACCTCTTTATTGCAATTACCCTCAAATATTACGGGAGCAATAAGATTACAATTACAAAGACCAGCTATCATACTTATTCTAGTTTTATGTTGATACACCTTTTCCCCATAGCACCTTTCTCCTAAAATACTACAACCATATCCTTTACAAGCATTATCTTCTATTCCAGATTCATCAAGATATACTATTTTATCTCTTGTGATGGTTTTTATCTTTTCAATAAATTCATGTCTTAACGGAATATCTCTTTTCGGATGAAGATGAGTTTTTTTTATAGCTATAACCAAGTTTTTTTATCGCCTGTAAGATCGTTGTAGGTGATATATTACACCACTTCTTTGCTAGTTCTTTTGATGTCATAGCAATATTTAATTCAAAAAATTCTTTAAAATCTTCTAGATTTTTGATCTTATGACTGTGACCTTTTTGATAACCACTTGCTGCTTTCAAAGAACCGTGCTTATCTTGCAGAATTTTCCACTTATAGATAGTATCACGACTCACTCTAAATAGTTTACTCACTTTAGTGATTCTTGCACCATTTTCTAATGCTTCTATTACTCTTACCCTAAGTTCTATTGGATATGCTCTTGCCATAATTTTATGCTTTTTATTTCATACTCACTTTTTATATCTTAATTCCTAACTTTTGTCAGTATCTTAGTCACTTATGCTATATTTGATCTCTCCAACACCTTATCTATCCTCTCTTTTACATGCGACATAAACTCAAATCAAGGAAATACTATGCTTCCATCTCGTGTTATTTTAGGCCTTAGCATGGAAATTATCGTCTTGGAAATTTGGTGCATCATTCCAAGCGAAGTGTCATAAATGCTAATCGAAAGTTTGTATGCAAACATTCTAACATCAGAATTTGCTAATACTTCACTATACTTTGACTGAACAATTTGCTGCATTTTCTTGGTATCATAATAGTAATTGTTGCACATTTTAAAAGCTTCCACAGCTTCATTGTATATCTCCATCATTACCTTAGTAAATGCAGATGCTATAGGATAACTGTAATGCTTCTTACATTTACTTGCTGTGTTATCGGCTTGTGCCATCGCACCTTTTGGCTGAAGTCTCTAGCATTAGCTTTTATTTCCTATATTACCCCTGTAGCTTACTGTCTTTGCCTTTAATTGCTCATTTAAAGCAGCTATAAAGTCATCACTTACAAAGTCACTATACTTCAGCTGATTTCGCTCATAAGTCCCAGAATTAACGAAATAAATCTCAAAGCTTGAGCCCTTAGAATATAGTAGACCTCTTGCATAACCTGTTCCAAACTGTGATTTGATTGTCACTAAAACATAAAAACACTCACGTGGATCATTGTTTGGTGACGTTTTGCAAAAATCTACTCTATAAGAATTTCTACCTCAGAATGAGGTTATGCAAGATGTCTAGTATATCTCCTATCAATTAATAAAAGATAATGTTACATTATCTGTGAAATAAATAAGAGATATGTTATTGAGTTATATGGGCCGCTATTATTCACTTGAGTTAAGAGAAAAGGTTATTTCATATATTGAGCGAGGAGGTAGTAAGAGTTCTGCTGCCTTTGCTATAGGTCTTGATACAGTATATCGTTGGCTACGTCTTCATCGTTCAGGTTCTTTGCGCACCAAACAAAGGAGCAATTACAGTAGGAAGGTTTCAGATGAAGTCATATTGGATTACATCAAGGCTCGCCATGATGATACGCTAAGGGAGATAGGGTTAGGCGTTGGACTACATTCTTCAAAGGTATGGAAGTATTAAAGCGATTGAAAATTACGCTAAAAAAAAGATCACACTATACAAAGAACGTGATGAAGTTAAGAGGTCTGCATTCAAAGAAAGAATCTCATCTATAAATACTTCTACTATAGTTTATATAGATGAATCTGGTGTTGATAACCGTATATTTAGAGCATATGGTAGAGCACCAAGAGGAGAGAAAGTATATGGAAATATTAATGGTTCCAGTTCAGACATATCACATTATTAAAATAAAATTAATAAGCGCTATGCAACTTGAATATATTGTTTTATTAAAAGCTGATAAATTTACTCCTCCTAGATATACATAATATGTTTCGAATGTAGAAACATATTATGAACTAGGGTTTTTCAGCTTTTGCAAAAAAACGCTATAGATCAGGAAAAATGATGGTTAGGTCGATAGAATCAAAATCTGATACTTTCTCTTATACAATTTCAGAAGCGTTGTTGTGATTAAAATGAACTGTAGAATCTAAGAAACTCTCAAATAATACACCTGTAGTATCGTTTGTATGGTGTTCTTCAGAAAATTCCAGAGTCTCACCACTATCATTGTATGATTCTCTACTTGGCATGCGCATGAGACTTTGCAGCTGCACTGTATTTTCCACTTCTTCTTCGGAAACAGTAGAAGATTGATTTATAACTCTGACAGCGCCACTCTCAAGCGCAGAGCGAGCGCTTTCAAATAACTCGCCACTCCTAAGATAATGTAATACTTGCGCTTCCAGTTTTCCATCCTTAATTAAAGTATCTGGCATGGAAACTTGAAATGTCTCATTGGTAATAAAGAATTTATAATGTTCCTGGATTGCAGCTGAATTTCTTTCAAGCATATTGCGAGCACTAGGAAGTAATTCACCAGTATTATAGTAGTAAATAAGCTGCGCTTGCGTTTTCGCATCCACAAGAAGATCGGTATTTGCAATATTCAGTTCAATACTTTTCTTCATGTCAGATACTCTGGATATTTTATAGAAAAGCATATTGCCTAAAATAGTTGCACTTTCAGAAAGTACTGGCATACTTTTGATTATGCTTTCATGTGCACTACTATCATCTGTGCTTTCCCCTTTGCTAGAATCTTTCAGCAAATACTCTTCAAATAGAGTGGAATGTTTTGGTATTGCTTTTTCTTGTGAAGTGCGCGTCTTTCCGCTTGCAAATGCAGTTAAATTTTCTATAACTTCAGGGCCGCAGTTGCTGTATTTTTGTTTTTCTATTTCTGCTATTACTTGCTCCGTAGAATAACCTCTAGATTCTAGCTCTGCTCTAACTTTTGCAAAAAGCGATTCTGGCAGTGGATTGCGTTCAGAATCCATGTAGTGGAGCACAACTCTGTCGTCATATTTCCTAGCTGCAATTCCAACTAAATGACTTCCACCTATGTTAAGCGGCATTAGTATTGTCTCTTTCGCAGAAGCTAAGATAAATGATGATAGCTTAGCAGCCACATCATCACTATTATTTTCTCTTAAAGTATAATTTGCCTCAAGCATATCAACTGAATTTACTGCACCTGGCTTTGCATCCTCAAGCCGCAGTTTTAGCAAAAGACTCACCTGATCTTGATAATAATAAGAAAGCACATCAGGAATCCCTGGGATGGAAATTCCGCTTTCTGCACCGTGTATCTTATTACTGAGGAAATCATTTATTAGCTGACGTGAATTATAATCAGCCAAATTAAACACTGTTTGACCTCGCATATTTTCTTGATACAGTAAGCTTTTGACTTTCTCTGGAAATGCTTCTAGAAAGAGTTTTAGTAGATTTGCTCCATGTATAGTAGCTAAGTGCAGTACTGTGTCCCCCGTCATTATTTTTTATCTCAATCAAACTTGCTATCCCTTCTTTAAACTCCTTTATCAGGAGTTTTAGTGCAGCAGAATTATGCTTTATAGCTAAGTGCAGCGCTGTGTTGCCTTTTTTGTCTTGTGCTTCAAGCAATTTTGCTACTTTTTCCGGAAATGCCTTTATTAATAACTCAAGGGAAGCTGGTTTCCAGCGAGCAGCAGCGTACGGCACTGTACTGCCATTATCATTTTGCAGCTCAAGTAAGCTTCCTATAACTTCTCTAAATGTCTCTATCAAAAGTTCTAATGAGTATTTGTTATACGCAGCAGCAAGATGTAGAACTGTATTCCCACGGTTATCTATTACCTCTAGCACTTTCTATCCAAACCTATCTATCAAGACTTTTAATGAATCTTTATTATGCATAGCAGCATAACTCAGTGCTGTGTTACCATCACTATTTCGTTCATTTAGCACTCTCTCCAAACTCATCCATCAGCAGTGCTAGCGCTGCTTCGCTTCGCATGGCGGTTATGTGCAGAATAGTTTCGCCATCGTCATTTTTCACATCAAGAACTTTATCTCCAAATTTCTTTATGAAGAGTGCAAGTGAGTTTATATTATGCTTAGCAGCAAAGTGCAGAGCTGTGTTCCCAAAGTCATTTTTCGTAGCAAACACTTTCTCTCCAAATCTATTTATCAGGAGCGCTAATGACTCTAGATTATACCTTGCAGCATAGTGTGCAGCTGTGTGTCCATCTGCATTTTGCACTTCTAGTAATTTCTCTCCAAATACGTCTATCAAAAGCTCTAGTGAATCTGGATAATACTGCGCCGCAAAGTGTAGAATAGTATTCCCAGAAAAAGGCTCTCTATCCAGCAGTTCATCTACTTGTTCTTTATAGCCTTGTATCAAATTTTCTAGCACGCTAGCATCTTTACTTGCGGCACTACATAGCTCTTGATATGTGAGCAAACCACTTGATGTATTACTTCTAATAAACCTACTTTTCATAAACCACCTGCTATCAATTTTTAAAATTTAAAGTGCAATAGGTATAAAAGCTTTTAACTAAAGCTTGGCAAATAAGCTAAGAAACTGTCAAATAATCCACCTGTAGTATCGTTTGTATGGTGTTCTTCAGAAAATTCCAGAGCCTCACCACTATCATTGTGTGACATTTTATTAGAAGCCTGTATATAGCTAGGTAATAGCGCTATCAGTGGTACAGTATTTTCCACTTCTTCTTCGGAAACAGTAGAAGATTGATTTATAACTCTGACAGCGCCACTCTCAAGCGCAGAGCGAGCGCTTTCAAATAACTCGCCACTCCTAAGATAATGCAATACTTGCGCTTCCAGTTTTCCATCCGTAATTAAAGTATCTGGCATGGAAACTTGAAATGTCTCATTGACAATAGAGAATTTATAATGTTCCTGGATTGCAGCTGAATTTCTTTCAAGCATGCTGCGAGCACTAGGAAGTAATTCACCAGTATTATAGTAGTAAATAAGCTGCGCTTGCGTTTTCGCATCCACAAGAAGATCGGTATTTGCAATATTCAGTTCAATACTTTTCTTCATGTCAGATACTCTGGATATTTTATAGAAAAGCATATTGCCTAAAATAGTTGCACTTTCAGAAAGTACTGGCATGCTTTTGATTATGCTTTCATGTGCACTACTATCATCTGTGCTTTCCCCTTTGCTAGAATCTTTCAGCAAATACTCTTCAAATAGAGTGGAATGTTTTGGTATTGCTTTTTCTTGTGAAGTGCGCGTCTTCCCGCTTGCAAATGCAGTTAAATTTTCTATAACTTCAGGGCCGCAATTACTGTAGTTTTGTTTTTCTATTTCTGCTATTACTCGCTCCGTAGAATAAACTCTAGATTCTAGCTCTGCTCTAACTTTTGCAAAAAGCGATTCTGGCAGTGGATTCAATTCAGAATCCATATAGTGGAGCACAACTTTATCGCCATGTTTTTTTTTAGCTGCAATTCCAACTAAATGACTTCCACCTATGTTAAGCGGCATTAGTATTGTCTCTTTGGCAGAAGCTAAGATAAATGATGAGAGCTTAGCAGCCACATCATCACTATTATTTTCTTGAAGAATATAGCTTGCCTCAAGCACATCAACTGAGTTTAGTGCACCTGGCTTTGCATCCTCAAGCCTAAGTTTTAGCAAAAGACTCACCTGATCTTGATAATAATAAGAAAGCACATCAGGAATCCCTGGGATGGAAATTCCAACTTCTGCGCCGTGTATCTTATTACCCTCTGAAAATTTAATTAGTAACGTATGCGAAGCATCATTTGCTATATTCATCAATATTACGCTTTTGTCAGCCAGCGATTCATCAATGATATGTGGGTAAATTTGTATCAAGAGTTCGAGTGATGAGTCTTTCTTATGTTTAACAGCATCTAAGTATATTGCTGTGTCGCCAGAGAAATTTATCATTTGAAATATATAGGGTTCGAGTGATCCTTTCTTACGTTCAGCAGCAGCTAAGTGCACCACTGTGTCGCCAAAGAAATTTTGCACTTTAAATAAATCTCTAATTATATCTTCTTAAAAATTTTCTATTAATGGTATTAGTGATGCTTCATTATATTGAATTACTAAGTGCAGTACTGTATCGCCACTTCTATTTTTCAGCTCAAGTATTTTTCGTACTTCATCTGCACTTTTTCCAGCTAAAAATTTTTCTGCTAAAAACAGTAGAGAGTCTGCATTATGTCGAGCAGTAATGTGCCACGATGTATTTTGCTCTCCATATGTCATGCTTAATAATTCTTGCACTTGTTTGTCGGATAGCTTTGATATAAGGATTTTAAGTGATGATGCATCCTTCAATGCATCAAAGTAAAATTTTCTGTCGATTTCGCTAACATGATCTTTAGCTTCAAGTAATTTCTCTTCCTTTTTTGATTTAGAATACAAGAAATCCCATATTATCTGATTTGCACCAGGATTCTTCTTTGCAGCATCTAGTACTGTTTTGCTTGCTCCAGATTTCTCAATAAGCAAGCTTTCGACTTGTTTTGGGAATTTTTCTATCAAAACTTTTAGTGATTCTTTATTGTTAGCCGCAGCAATATGTAGCACAGTGCCACCAGAGTACTTTGTTTTCATTCCAAGTAAGCTCTTGACTTCCTCTGGAAATTTTTCTATCAAAATATTTAATAATTCGTGATTATGCTTTGCAATCAAGTTTAGCAGCGTTTCATGATCATTATTTTGTACTCCAAGTAAACTTTTTATTGTTTGTGGAAAATGTTCTATCACGAGGTATATAGATTCTTGATTGAAGTGAGCAATCCAGTGCAACGGTGTGTCGCCATTATTATTTTGTACTCTAAGTAAGTTTTGGACTTGTTTTGGGAATTTTTCTATCAAAATTTTTAGTGATTTTATACTATTTTTGGCAGCTGCGTGCAGTACTGTGTTGCCCTGATTTGTCGTCAACTGAAGCAAGTTTGCTATTTTTTCTGAGGATGTATCTACCAAGAGCTCTAGCGCGTCTGGATTATACTGAACAATCGAGTGCAGCACACTCATGCCGTAGCACTCTTTTTCTATAAGTAAGTCTGATACTCTTGCTGGAAATGCTTTTATCAAAAATTGCATAGAGTATTTATTATACATAGCAGCAACATGCAATACTGTATTGTCATAGCGATTTTTCAGATCAAGTAAGCTTTCTACTTTGTGTATTAGTCGACATTTTATCTTACATTTAGTAAATTAAATTAGTTATTAAATGGAGATAAGCAATGAACTTAAATCAAAAAATCATCAAACCGAAACTAGGTTTACTTGAATTGGCAAAAAGCCTTGGTAGTATATAATCTGCATGTAAGGCAATGTGTTATAGTAGAGATAGCTATTACAGATTTAAAGAACTATATGAAACAGGAGGAGAAGAAGCGCTATACGAGATAAGTCGCAAGAAGCCAATAATCGCTAATAGAGTAGATCCTGCAGTAGAAAAAGCAGTAGTTGATATGGCGATAGAGTACAGCATATGGACAACTTAGAGTATATCAAATGAGCTGAAGAAGAGTGGTATACTTGTTTCTCCTGGAGGAGTAAGATCGATTTGGTTACGTAATGATTTGAATAATATCAATAAAAGATTGAAAGCCTTAGAAGCTAAGATGGCCCAAGATGGTATTATATTGACCGAAGCACAGCTGCAAGTACTAGAGAAACGCCGTAATGAAAAAGAAGCACATGGAGAAATTGAGACACAACATCCAGGTTATTTAGGTTGCCAAGACACATATTATGTAGGCAATTTCAAAGGGATAGGAAAGGTTTATGCTCAGGTATTTATTGATAGCTACAGTAGATTTGCTGATGCTAAACTGTATACTGACAAAACTGCGATTACTGCTGCTGATATGCTAAATGATCGAGTGTTACCATGGTATGAGAGTCAAGGGATACCGATGCTTCGTATTCTTACAGATCGTGGAGGAGAATATAAGGGAAATATAGAACATCATGCTTTTGAGTTATTTCTCAGTATAGAAGGTATAGAGCATACAACAACTAAAGCATATTCACCTCAAACTAATGGTATGTGTGAACGTTTTAATAAAACTATGAAACAAGAATTCTTTGATACAGCTATGCGTAAAAAGATTTATACATCATTGGATGACTTGCAATTAGATCTTGATATTTGGTTAGAATATTTCAACAATGAAAGACCTCATTCTGGTAAATATTGTTATGGAAAAACACCTATGCAAACTTTTTTGGATAGTAAAAAGTTAGCTGTGGAAAAGAATAATGAAATCTTGTATCTCAGTTACATATCTGACAGTCGAAACTTAACTGACAAGCAGATATAAAATTTATAACTGTCTGTAAGATCAAATCTTGACTTCTACAAGTCACAACAACGTTTTTAAAAGTTTATAGCAAGGCGCAGCCTTTATAAGTCATCTCTTCTGAGACTTCTGCTGTGCATACAACTTAGTCTCTCCGCCAAAAATTCATGTGCGCAAGCAAATCAATTGCTATAGGCACTCAATCTTTTTTATGAAGCCTGGACCATATACGCCTCTTCGCAAGATACATGATAAGAGTAAATATTATTGTAAAGATAATCACTCTCACACCAAGAGATTTACGCTGTTCCATCTCAGGTTCAGCAACCCATTGCAAAAAATTTACAACATCCATGGCCATTTGATCAATCGTTGGATTTGTTCCATCTGTATAGTCAACCTGTCCGTCAGATAAAAGTGGAGGAGGCATTGCGATTTGCTCTGACTGAAAGTAAGGATTGTAATGCATACCATCTCCAAGCACAATTGAAGGTGGAACATCTTTTTTATATCCAGTCAGTATGGAATAAACATAATCTGCATCCCCTTCCCTTGCTTTAATAATCAGCGATAAATCTGGAGGGTATGCGCCATTATTCGCCGCTCTTGCAGCCTTCTCATTTTCGAAAGGAGCAGGCAGGTGATCAAAAATTTTAGCTGGTCTTTGAAACATCGCGCCTGAATCATCTGGCCCATCTTCAACAGTATAATCTGATGCTATCGAATCAGCTTCTTCTTTGGAAAAACCGATTTCCATTAGATTTCTAAATGATAGTCTGCTTACCGCATGACAAGCAGAACAAACTTCCCTATATACTTTAAAACCCCTTTGGATTGCCTGTCTATCAAATGTTCCAAATGGCCCATCGAATTTCCATTTCTCCTTCTTCAATTCTATATGTTCACTTGCCAGTGATATACTAAATGCACAACAAGCAATAAGAAAGAAGCAGAACAAAGCTCTGACACTTATAGAAAACAAGTTCAGCATATACATATTATATTTACATAATAAACACACGTACCAACTGGCCCAGAGTTTATGCTTGCCGCGTTTACAACAAAAGCACAAATAATTATTACCACTATAACAAAATGATAAGTAGACAAACTAAAAAGCAAGCGAGTAAGTCAAAACTGAAGCTAACACAGTATTTCTAAAATGGAAAAAAGTAGTTTAGCATCATCAAAAACTTATATATAGAGAAAAGCTCAGTGCTTATAAAATGTCAAGCTTGTCTCTCACAAATAGAAGTATCAAGGTATCAAATTACTACCGGCTAAAGCGCGGTAGTTTGTGTAACGCTTGCAAAGCAGATTAAAAGCGTAAACGCTAAAACTCTGATATTCTAAAATCATCTTTTTTGTGATGTTCCTCATGCTGTTCTATATATTTTTGCACTTCTTCTGAATTCACATTGCCAACTGTCACAACAAAATACCCTCTGGCCCAAAGATGTTGTCCCCCAATACCGCTTACGGAGCAGTGCAAATTCCTGTAGCAACTTACGACTACTTATACCTTTAATATATTGCACAGCTTTAGATATTGATATACTAGGCGGAACCAATGCTAATATATGTACGTGATCAGGACTCATACTGCCACTAATTATATTTATGTAATTAGCAGCACATATTTCTCGGATTACTTCCCTAGTTCTAATCGCAACTTGCCCAGTTAAAACTCTATACCTATACTTAGTACAAAATACTATATGATACTTTAGGTCATATAGGCTGTGGGATCATCTCCTATATTCCATTCGTCCTCCCTTAGCACATTTCCTAGATAACTAACTCACCTTACGCAAGAGCATTATTTTTGCGTAAATTTATCAATTCATTCATAGATGCTATATTCGCTGCTACTAACAATTTATATTTAATAGCAAAATGATTGGTTGCAGTGGCAACCTTTATAATTTCTAACTTGCAAAATGCTACGATTGAAGCAAATATATGGTTTGCTTGAGATCGCATCTTTTTCGTTGGAGATTTTGCCAAGCTTGTATTTTCTTTGATAGATTTGTGATATTCCTCAATTCTCCATCGTTTTTGATAGATTTCGTACAAATAGGCAGCATCATGTTCTGTATCATTAGAAGCAAGGTATAGAATACCAGTTGATCCGTCCTCGTTTATGAAAACTTTTTTGATTAGTAAAACTTCAAAAGATACTCCTTTCAACCATACCTTCTTTGATTCTCCATCCTGCATATCTAATGATGAGATTTGTTGAAACTTCCCCAATTTTTTATCTTTACATGATAATGCAATAATTCTATTTGATTTAATACCTATAATAAACTTTTTACCAAGCGATTCTATGAATTCCATATTCTCTTTAGAACCAAACCAATTGTCGGCTAAAATATGCTCAAACAACACTTTGTTCTCTGTTGATCGTTTTATGAGATTGCGAAAATGTTGGTTTTTGCTAATGCTAGATTTACGCTGTACTTTTCCTGTCTCAATATCAGAAAAACTAACATCTTTACGAATGAGTGCGTACCCAAACGGAAGCACTACGTCACCATACGAAACTAAGCACGATAAAATGTTTATCCCCTTTACATGCCTTCCTTTAGCATAAGAGTGATGCCATGCTACTATCTCATTTTCATCCGTATAAGGTTTCTCTTCTATTGAATCATCTAATATCAAAACACATCCCTTGTTAAGCTCATGCTTCCTAATTTCTGGCTTGATGTATAACCATAATTCTTTTGATCCTAAATCTTCATAATTAAGATATTTTGTAATCTTGTCGTGGCTTATATCTCCAGACAATAAATCTGATAAACCAGTAGCTGTTGCATACTTATTTTGACAAATTAAATAGTCTGAATATATATCCAATATTTTCTTAGACATACTTTATTTTTTTATTTCGCTTACTTTTACTACCTTTATACTGATTTTGTCAATTTTGCGTAAGGTGAGTAACTAATACTAAAGTGTTCGCCTAAAGGCGAGGGTGTTAACCATATCACATATAACTACATAAACTCGACATTATAACACTCAAGAAAGTACCACGACACTAAGCATTTGTACACTGCATACAGATAAAAAATCGAAAATTTTTCACAACTTAAACAGCAACCAAGAGAACAATATAAACATGCTAGTTATTCTTAATCTCTACCAAACTTTCATCATTCATATATACATTTATACTACTGTTTTCTTTAATTTCTCCTGATAAAATCTTTTCTGCTAATTTATTTTGCAGATACTGCTGTATCACTCTCTTTAGTGGCCTTGCACCAAAAGTTGGATCATAACCCCTATCTGCAAGCCATTTTTTTAAGTTGTCGTCAAATGTTACGCTTATATTCTGTTGCATTAATAGCGCAGAAAGTTTGGCGAGCTGTATATCAACTATTGCGCTCATATCTGATTGCTTCAGTCTGTTAAATAGTATTATCTCATCTAACCTATTTATGAACTCTGGCTTAAAAGACCTCTTTACAGCCTCCATTACTCCAGTCTTTGCCATCTCTATGGACTCATTTTCCTGTAGTCCTGCGATAATTTCCGCTCCAAGGTTAGAAGTAAGAATAATAAGAGTATTTCTAAAATCAACAGTACGACCTTTACTATCTGTAAGTCTACCCTCATCTAGCATTTGCAGTAGTATATTAAACACCTCAGGATGTGCTTTTTCAACCTCATCAAATAAAATAACTTGATATGGCCTTCTTCTCACTGCTTCAGTCAAAACGCCACCTTCTTCATAGCCAACATATCCAGGAGGTGCTCCTATTAACCTAGCAACAGCATGCTTCTCCATATATTCTGACATATCTATTCTGACGATTGCTTTTTTATCGTCAAACAAAAAGATGGCAAGCGCTTTTGTAAGTTCAGTTTTGCCAACACCAGTTGGCCCCAAAAACAAGAATGAACCAATTGGCTTCTCTTGATCTGCAATACCAGATCTTGCACGTCTCACTGCGTTACTAACAGATTCCACAGCAGCATGCTGCCCAACAACATATTTCTCCAAATATTGCTCCATATTAAGGAGTTTATCCCGCTCTGAGGTCAACATCTTGTCTACTGGAATACCTGTCCATCTTGATACGATCGATGCAATTTCAGCATCAGATATGGATTCTTGCAACATGGTATTTTTCTTTGCTTCAGAAGATTCTTTTATTTTTTGCTCAAGCTCGGGAATAACCCCATACATTATTTCTCCAGCTTTATTTAAGTCACCTGAACGTTGAGCAGACTCAAGCGACATTCTAGCGGAATCCAGTTTCTCTTTTAGAGTTTTCAGCTCATTGATTTTTAATTTCTCGCTTTGCCACTTGCTAGTTAGATCCATAGATTCGGATTCCATCTTTTGAAGCTCACTTCTAAGATTTTTTAGTCTCTCTTTTGAAACTTCATCTTCTTCTTTAGAGAGCGCCATTTCTTCTATTTTGAGCTGTATAATTTTTCGATCGAGTTCATCTATTTTCTCTGGTTTACTATCAACTTGCATTCTTAAACGGCTTGCAGCTTCGTCTATCAAGTCTATAGCTTTGTCTGGAAGGAATCTATCTGTTATGTATCTGCTTGCAAGAGTAGCAGCAGCAATTATTGCGCTATCATTAATTCGTATTCCATGATGCACTTCATATTTTTCCTTTAGTCCTCTAAGTATTGAAATTGTATCTGCAACAGTTGGCTCACTCACATAGACAGGTTGAAATCTTCTTGCAAGAGCTGCATCTTTTTCTATATATTTCTTATATTCGCCAAGGGTGGTTGCGCCAACACAGTGCAGATCTCCCCTGGCTAGAGCAGGTTTCAGTAAGTTTGATGCGTCCATAGAGCCTTCTGCAGCTCCAGCACCGACAAGAGTATGCATTTCATCTATAAACAAGACTATCTCGCCACTAGCTTGTGTAATTTCATTTAGCACAGCCTTAAGCCTTTCCTCAAACTCACCGCGGAATTTTGCTCCAGCTATCAGCGCGCCAAGATCTAGCGCCATCAATTTTACATTCTTTAAACTTTCAGGGACATCCCCCATTATAATTCTCTGTGCAAGACCTTCTATAATTGCTGTCTTTCCTACTCCTGGTTCACCTATAAGTATAGGATTATTTTTTGTTCTACGAGAAAGCACTTGAATGGTACGTCTAATCTCTTCATCTCTTCCTATGACAGGGTCTAGCTTACCTGATGCAGCAAGTGCTGTAACATCTTTTGCATATTTCCTTATTGCATCGAAAGTTTGCTCAGCATTTGGAGAATCTGCCACTCTACCGCGCCTCAAGTTGTTTATTGCAGATTCAAGTTTTTTGCTGTTTAAGCCAGAGGAATCTAAGATGTTTTGTATATTACTTCCCTTCTCTTCTGCCATAGCTTGCAGTAAGCGCTCAGTTGTTATGAATGAATCGCCATGAGTTGATGCTAGCTCCTCAGCTTTTTTCAGCACTTTTGCCATATCTTGCGATATAAAAACCTGACCACTTGCACCGCTTCCGCTGATCTTTGGGAGCTTACCTAGCGCTTCACTGATTTTAGATTGAATAAGTTCTGGAGATACAGAACAAACAGAAAGCAACTGCAACACAACGGAATCTCCAGATTTTAGCAATGCTTCCATTAGATGTTCTGGCGTAAGCTGCTGATTTCCCATTGAAACAGCTGAGACATGCGCTTGTTGAATAGCAGCTTTACTATTATCTGTAAATTTTTCTAAATCCATAACTCAAAACCAAAAAATTTGTTAAGACTTCGTGCTTTTATAATTAATATAGGACTCAAGTCTTTTTATTACAAGTATCTGATGTCTAATCATTTGCCATTAATACTTTTAGATTATATTCATCATATTTTTCAAAATTGGTCATCATCAGAATGCTACTTCTTTATGAGACTATTCTAAAAAAATTATTATGCCTGATTTTACAGGCAGTGCCTACTGTTGCATTGCTATAATGCATAAATTTTCTCTGAACAAGATTTTAATATATGCAATACACTATATTTATATCAGCAGAAGCGGCATTAAAATACTGCGGATTTATTAAGAATCTCTAAATTAAATAGACATAACAATGATATATTAGCTAAAAATTTTATATTATGTGATTTATAAGCAACATATGCAAAAATTTTATGCGGAATATCTGCATATTTATTTGAAAAAGCGATTCATTCGCATTATCATGCGTTTCCATGTGCGAAACATTGCTAATTTCTTCTTATTCAGAATGTTTCAATTTACAATATATCAATAATATGGAAGGTTATATGAAAAATCTTGGGATGATCTCATATGCAGCTCTTGCGGCAACTATTCTTGCTGGAACTGCTTTAGCTGATGGCGATAAAACTAAAAAATTTGAGAGTTTTCACATAAAGATAGATAAGATCTGTTCTTGATATTGTTTGAATATTTGTGTAATAGTAAGAGCGCACCAAAGCTTGATGGATCCGTATACCATTGACTCTTTTTTAGAAACGATTTTAGTGCGCCGTGTCATTCGGCATAAATGATGTCGCGTGTTGCTATTATCTCTCTCGATACATACTGTGCCAGACTTTCCAATTGTATGACGCTCTTTGGGTAAAATTTTAGAAAAAGCCTCCCAATCATCCGTATAAAAATGACATTCTTTCAGATGACTCACTTTGTTGTAGAGCTTTTGGAATGTTGCAGTATCACGATTGCCTGTAACCCAGGCAACTGTTCTCCTTGTACTACGATCAACTGCCTTAATGATCCAAAGCTTGTTTTTTTTGAACCAATAAAATGCCACATCTCGTCGAATTCCATCTCCATAATATCCGAAGAGACAACTGGCTCCTGAGTCTTGCCCATCGCCTCTACTACCCAGCGATAAATTATGGACGGCGAATGCCATAATATCTTGCCTAACATAGAAAAAGAGCCATTACCAAGACTATATAGCATAACGCATAATGCTTTCTTAACAGCTGTTTGAGGCTTCTTGCCCAGATCGCCCTCAACAAAATTTAGAACATGATCTGCACTTATAACGCTGTACACCCCCTCACAATGCCATTCTTTACAAAGACATCAGAGCAACATCCCTTACAACAAACCATAAAACCACTCTTTAGTTTTTAAAAAAGTGATCATATCATACTTCTATCTAATTGTGAAAACTCTCAAAAATTTAAGCCGTTTTATGTAAAAGCAAGCACAGGCTTCTCAATGCTTTTTATAAAAACGTTAGACGACGACAAAACAAACAATAATTCCAAAAAAAGCAATAATTTGTCAGGAAGGGGAATAACTGCTGTATTTTCTGCTGGCTACCACTTCACTGAGAATTTTGCTACAGAGCTTGATCTTGGCATATATTAGACCTCTTGCATAACCTCATTCTGAGGTAGAAATTCTTATAGAGTAGATTTTTGCAAAACGTCACCAAACAATGATCCACGTGAGTGTTTTTATGTTTTAGTGACAATCAAATCACAGTTTGGAACAGGTTATGCAAGAGGTCTATTATGTAAACAAAACATATCATAGCGATACTAAGTATAGTATCTTCGCAAATTGCCAATATAACTTTGCCACAACTTCTCAGTTTTCTCCGTATATCAAAGCGGGTCTTGGTTATCAGCATCTAATAATAGGGCTGTGGACTGCAAACTTGCCTACTGCTGCAGTTGGCGTTGGAGTAACATACAATACATCAAGCAATATGTTTCTTGATATTGGCTATACCTTCTCTATGTCTATGAAATCTAAAACGAAACGGGCTGGCAGTATAGATTCAGGTGAAAAAGCCTCTCTCACTGGGCATAATATAGCCATAGGTGCAGGATTCCGCTTCTAATCGCTTCATTTTTTCAAACTCTTCAGCTTTCAATCGAAACAAAGCTGAAGGGTTTTTGACGGATAAGCTGACTTAAAATTTATCACAAAGACAAAATAGTCTGCCCATCATAACTCTAAAGGACATATGATTTATCTTGACTGCAAGCAATTATGATGCACCAAAAATCCAGCAGAAAGAGTGGTAAAATTGCCAAAGACCTTATAGATTTTATTGGCAGCACTTAAAGTAGCATTTGCTAAGTACAGGATAAATTGTCTATCCGCCAAAAATTGATTTGCTAGGCAAATAAATTTTTGTGGAGAAGTGAAATGTATAAAAATTAGCCTAAAGCTGCGGCTCTAGGCTAATTTTCTGATATATTAGTTAGCACTATGCTTAAGCAGATGCTACTTTCACAAAATCCGTAAGTTTTTTGAGTCTTTTATAACATTTTCTTACGGATTTAAAGCGCTATTTTGACACTTATGGCAGCATTTCATACCTCTTCTGAGGCTTTTTGGCGCACGACTAAAAAAATTAACAGCGCAAGCGCCAGGAAGTCCATCTACTCATAAAGATCTTGAGATGAGCTTCCTAGCTTATATCTACTGATCCTACGCATGTATTATCTCACATAACGACAAGCAAACTATTGAACTGATGCAATTCCTTCAAACAATATATCCTGTGTCAACACAATTGGTAATTTTAGTCCAGTAAGATTTTTAGGGCCATATATTACATTTAGCGGAATTCCATGCTGTGAATGAGTGACAAGAAACTTTGATATCTCGTGATTACTATGCGTGTAATCTGCTCTCATTAATAAAACATTTTTCTTTTTAAGCATGTTTATTACATCCTTATTATCCAAAATCATTATCTTATTTACCTTACAAGTAACACACCAGCTAGCAGTTACATCAATCAAAACAGTTTGTCCGTTATTTACATAGCGCTGTAACTTATCAGCGTCAAAATTTTCCCATATTGCATCGATATTTTGATCATCTTTTGCGTTATCGTTGACACAATATGATAAAAGCGAAAAAGCTAATATCACAGAAGTTAGAACAACATAGCGTATAGTAGCTTTAAAATAGTGAGATTTGATCAACACTACTCGAAATACAAACAATCCAAAACATAATGCCACTATGGATTGCAAATTAAAATGATAAGATAATATATAAAAAAGCCACAAAATAGTTAGCAAAACAAAGCAAGCCATAATTTTTTTTGTGTGCTCCATCCAATTACCAGGTTTTGGTAGCTTGGAAAGTAGTGCTGGCTTCATTGATAGCGCTGCATAAGGTATGGCCAT
Source organism: Candidatus Lariskella endosymbiont of Hedychridium roseum (assembly GCF_964020185.1). Classification (NCBI taxonomy): domain Bacteria; kingdom Pseudomonadati; phylum Pseudomonadota; class Alphaproteobacteria; order Rickettsiales; family Candidatus Midichloriaceae; genus Candidatus Lariskella; species Candidatus Lariskella endosymbiont of Hedychridium roseum. Next base: position 870,814 of record NZ_OZ026538.1, read on the forward strand.
ACCAAGCCCTATACAAAGATAGGTCAGTAGGATCATCAAAAAATTCTGACTCAGTGCAAAAGCAAGAGATGTTGCCAAAAATGGAGCTGTGCATGGGGTTGCAAGTATTGTAGCAAGAACACCTGAAAAAACGCTGCCTAAATACTCGTTATTAATTTCTATGAGACCAAATTTATTATTTATAAAACTCGGTAATTTCACTTCAAAATCACCCCATAAATTACTTGCAACTAGCGCCATAATGATAATTAGTACAATTAAGAAGATTGGTGACTGAAAATGTATTCCCCACCCAATCAGTTTTCCTCCTGATTTAAATAATATAGTAATTATTGCCATTATAAGAAATGTTAATATAATACCAATAGCATTACATAAAAGGTTCATCGTAATAACTTTATGCTCTTTTTTGCTATGTTTAATAATGCCAAATAGTTTTATGGAAAGAACTGGAAATACACATGGCATAAAATTGAGTATAAAGCCGCCAAGCATTGCTCCCAACATGATTAAACATATTTCAAGAACATCAATTTTACCTGCAGCTTGAGTATTTGCATGATTAGAAGGAAGCGCCACATCTATTTTATGTTCAAAGACAGCGCAAATTACATTACAAGCAGCATATTTTACTATAATTGATAGATCTTGAGTTGCTGTATATTCTTCCTTCCCTATTTTTACTATTATACTGAAATCCTTATCATAAACATATGACGTTACTACTTCACCCGAAACATCTTCTTCATATTTGTTAGCTTGAGGCCAAATAACTTCATTTATAAAAACTTTATCCATCTTGTTTTTACGAAGTAATTCTATAGAAGGAGGCATGCCTGTATCGCCAGGATGTGTACTATAAATTTTCCATTCATTGTTCAAATGGAAATTCACTATTATTACATATTGATTGTCTAATAGTATCGTACTTGCTGAAACATCTGCTGCTTGTTTGATATGTGCATGAACATTTCTTGAACTATAAGTGCAAAAGAGCAATATTATAATTGCTAATAAATGACTTATGCGCTTAAAGCTAACATTTAACAAATATATCATGTTTTTATATGGATAAAATAAGTGAGTTGCTTTAGATCTTAGTGTTTTTATTTTGTGTAGTTCAAGGTTTTTATAAGAAATTTGTTTTAGGATTCTTTGAACAACGTGCTGTGCAAGCTATTATGACACAACAAACTATTAATATATAACACAATCGCCATGACACTCCCTTAATAAGTGCACGCGCGAAGATTTGCAATGCATGATTTTTTAGAGTGCAGGTTAATTTCTGTGCATGATACTTTTATATATTTGCGAAGAAATTGGCCAGCACAATTACTTGGTTAACAGAGCCATGCCTTTACCTTGCGCGACATATCAAGGTAATGTTAAGAAGATAAAGCTAGTTACACTGAAACCTTTGTGTTTACAAGTTTATAGAAGCCAGTTATATATTTTGCTTGATTTTGAAATACAAAAGTTGCAGCAATCTATAGTTGCTATTTAAAAGCACATAACTCGTAAAATTTCCTCGTACAAATATCTCATTCCTATCAAAACTTTGCAAGGATTTTACGCGTAGTAAAAGGTAAATCTATATCACGTCATACATGAATATTTTTTGAGAGTTTTCACATAAAGATAGATAAGAGCTGTTCTTGATATTGTTTGAATATTTGTGTAATAGTAAGAGCGCACCAAAGCTTGATGGATCCGTATACCATTGACTCTTTTTTAGAAACGATTTTAGTGCGCCGTGTCATTCGGCATAAATGATGTCGCGTGTTGCTATTATCTCTCTCGATACATACTGTGCCAGACTTTCCAATTGTATGACGCTCTTTGGGTAAAATTTTAGAAAAAGCATCCCAATCATCCGTATAAAAATGACATTCTTTCAGATGACTCACTTTGTTGTAGAGCTTTTGGAATGTTGCAGTATCACGATTGCCTGTAACCCAGGCAACTGTTCTCCTTGTACTACGATCAACTGCCTTAATGATCCAAAGCTTGTTTTTTTTGAACCAATAAAATGCCACATCTCGTCGAATTCCATCTCCATAATATCCGAAGAGACAACTGGCTCCTGAGTCTTGCCCATCGCCTCTACTACCCAGCGATAAATTATGGACGCCGAATGCCCTAATATCTTGCCTAACATAGAAAAAGAGCCATTACCAAGACTATAGCATAACGCATAATGCTTTCTTAACAGCTGTTTGAGGCTTCTTGCCCAGATCGCCCTCAACAAAATTTAGAACATGATCTGCACTTATAACGCTGTACACCCCTCACAATGCCATTCTTTACAAAGATATCAGAGCAACATCCCTTACAACAAACCATAAAACCACTCTTTAGTTTTTAAAAAAGTGATCATATCATACTTCTATCTAATTGTGAAAACTCTCCTAATTTATTTTAATAAGAACATATCAAAAGTATTATATAATTTTATGTTGTTGAATGTGGTCCAAAACATAAATCTTGCTGTATTATGTAGAGATAATTTGAGAGTTATTGAGATGTTTGTCGCAAAAGAAAATAATGGATTAAATATAGTATTATTTTATCGCTAGAGATACTTAATATCTCATCAAGCTATGTTATAATCTTAGGTTTTTAAAAGCTTATAGGGCACTGGTTGCCAATTATTTTATGTAGTTATATGTGATATGGTTAAGACCCTCGCCTTTAGGCGAACACTTTAGTATTAGTTATCTAGGAAATGTGCTAAGGGAGGACGAATGGAATATAGGAGATGATCCCACAGCCTATATGACCTAAAGTATCATATAGTATTTTGTACTAAGTATAGGTATAGAGTTTTAACTGGGCAAGTTGCGATTAGAACTAGGGAAGTAATCCGAGAAATATGTGCTGCTAATTACATAAATATAATTAGTGGCAGTATGAGTCCTGATCACGTACATATATTAGCATTGGTTCCGCCTAGTATATCAATATCTAAAGCTGTGCAATATATTAAAGGTATAAGTAGTCGTAAGTTGCTACAGGAATTTGCACTGCTCCGTAAGCGGTATTGGGGACAACATCTTTGGGCCAGAGGGTATTTTGTTGTGACAGTTGGCAATGTGAATTCAGAAGAAGTGCAAAAATATATAGAACAGCATGAGGAACATCACAAAAAAGATGATTTTAGAATATCAGAGTTTTAGCGTTTACGCTTTTAATCTGCTTTGCAAGCGTTACACAAACTACCGCGCTTTAGCCGGTAGTAATTGATAAAATGATTCTTATATCATTGCTTGGATGGCTGCACTTCGCTTTAGAATGAAGGTGAGATGGAGGAACTAGTACTCTAAAAATATACCCTCAAAATCCTCGCGCATGCATTGTGGCATTGTTGCATAATGAGACTATTTCATTATCAGTACATATAAAATCCTAAAGTTTCTCACTTCAAGAAGTTTATCTGCCATTGAAATACCAGCTTTGTTAGTTTATTTAGCAGATAAACTCAAGGATATGCCCTGCGCATTATGCAACAAAGCCATGTATTTTGTTAATAGCGTTGTGAATACAACTCTTCATTTATCAGAAGTAAATATCAATTGATTAATCCTTCTTATCATTTTTTACTTCTTCAAACTCAGCATCTACAACTTTTTCATCTGTAGCGTTACATGACTCTTCTCCATTAGTTGTACTCTCAGAATCTTGAACAGAACCAGACTGCCCATATACTCCTTGACCAATTTTCATGGATGATTGTATTAACGCTTCTGTTTTGTTTTGAATATCTGTCAAATCTTCAGTTGCTATAGCAGCTTTCAAAGCAGATATATCATTTTCTATAGATGTTTTATCATCTTGAGAAATCTTATCTCCATATTCTTTTAAGGTTTTCTCAGTTGAATAGATTGTACTATCTGCATTGTTTCTAGCTTCTATCAAGGCTTTCTTAGTCTCTTCAATACTTGCATTTGCTTCTGCTTTTTTGATCATTTTTTCAATTTCTTCTTTTGAAAGACCACCTGATGATTGAATCGTAATTTTTTGTTCTTTGCCTGTTGTTTTATCTTTTGCAGACACATGTAATATACCATTTGCATCAACATCAAATGTTACCTCAATTTGTGGCATGCCGCGTTGCGCAGGAGGAATGCCTTCTAAATTGAACTGCCCAAGTAGTTTGTTACTTGTAGCTATTTTGCTCTCACCTTGAAATACACGTATGGTAACAGCATGTTGATTATCTTCTGCTGTTGAAAATACTTGGCTCTTTTTTGTAGGAATTGTAGTATTACGCTCTATTAATGGAGTAAATATACCGCCTAATGTCTCAATACCAATAGAAAGCGGTGTTACGTCCAGAAGTACTACGTCTTTCACATCGCCACTTAGGACTGCACCTTGAATTGCAGCACCAATTGCTACTACTTCATCAGGATTTACACCTTTATGAGGCTCTTTTCCAAAAAATTCTCGAACCTTTTCTATCACCTTTGGCATGCGTGTCATGCCACCTACTAATACAACTTCATCAATATCGCTTGCATTAATGCCAGCATCTTTTAATGCAGCTTTACAAGGAGCTATAGTTCTATTAATAAACTCATCAACAAGATTTTCAAATTTAGCACGTGTCAACTTAATATGCATGTGCTTAGGTCCGCTTGCGTCAGCAGTAATATAAGGTAGATTTATCTCAGTTTCCATCGCACTAGATAGTTCTATTTTAGCCTTCTCAGCTGCTTCTTTTAACCTTTGTAGTGCCATCTGATCTTTCATCAAATCTACACCAGTATCATTTTTGAATTCATCACAAAGATATTGTAGTATTCGCAAGTCAAAATCTTCACCGCCTAAAAAAGTATCACCGTTAGTAGATTTTACTTCAAATACGCCATCGCCAATCTCTAGGATAGATACGTCAAATGTACCACCACCCAAATCATAAATTGCAACAGTTTTAGAGCCAGCCTTATCAAGGCCATATGCAAGCGCAGCAGCAGTAGGCTCATTGATTATTCTGAGAACATTTAAGCCAGCAATTTGACCAGCGTCTTTTGTTGCTTGTCTTTGTGAGTCGTTAAAATACGCAGGAACTGTGATTACAGCATCTGTAACTTTTTGTCCTAGGTAACTTTCCGCAGTTTCTTTCATCTTTTGGAGAACCATAGCGCTTATTTGACTAGGAGACATAGCTTCACCTTTAGCTTCAACCCAAGCGTCTCCATTTTTTGCCTTTACTATCTTGAAGGCAACTTTAGAATTTAATTCCTTAGATTTTTGATCATCAAACTGCCTGCCTATTAATCTTTTTGCAGCAAATACAGTATTCTCTGGATTAGTAACAGCTTGTCTCTTTGCAGGCTGTCCTACTAACTTTTCACCATTTTTTGTAAATGCTACTACTGAAGGTGTTGTGCGTGCACCTTCTGAATTCTCTATAACTTTGGCGGATTTCCCGTCCATTATGGCAACGCATGAATTTGTTGTGCCAAGATCTATACCTATTACTGTACCCATTATACTTTATACCTCTCTTGAGAAAATCACTTTTCAAATTCATATAGTGTATTTTTTTGAAGATACAAGTAGCCAACTAGTGAATTTCTAAACATGCAATAGACTATATTTTGTAGTTTTTGCAAGTATACTTGTCATACTTTTCAAAATTGGCATCATAAAAAAGCTCCTTATGTATTTTGTATACAGCATGTATTCTCATTCTTTTTAGCTCTTTTTGAAGTCTCATACCAACTCTTCATTTACCTGAGATGTATCCGTTTAATATGGTTTAATATGAAATAAAGGGAACAATGATACTGTTAACCGTGCCATACTAAATAAATATGAGTTGGCAATTATAAAACTAATTTGTAACTTGTTTTAAAAAGTAAAGAATTAACGTCATACAGCATTTGTGAATGTATCACTTAACAAAGTGATTGTAAGAATCAAATGTTGCCAATATACTAGTTGTATACACCATAAAGTTGAGCAAAGTGTTATGTTCCAATGTACTTTTTGTGCAAAATTTCTGAGGCTTGTCAAATACTCTTTTATTGCTTCTCTATTATTTGCTTATGGCAAGTGCTATGGAGAAGATCTGGAATATATACAGCAGTATATGCAGTTCTTGAGTGATCGAGATATGGTCCTCTCAAAAAATATAGCGAATGCTGATACTCCAAATTTTAAGCCTAAGGATTTATCGCGCAATAGATCCGATATCCCAAGTTTTGAGTTAAGTGTTACAGATCCTATGCATATTGCTTATGAAACTGGGACGAGATATGATTTGGAAGATGGTAAGATTATTGAACTTAAACCTAATGGCAATGCTGTGCACCTTGAACATGAAATGATGCAAAAGAATGAGAATGCTTCTGCTATGCAGGAAGCTGCAAATTTATATAGCAAGGCACGAACATTGATGAAAATAGCAATAACTGGAGGAGTAAAGTAGCGTTATGAAAGTTACTGTATTCTTATATACTTATGTTGTATCGATTGCGCTGCATTGTATTGCGTTTGGAGAGGTTGATACTTTAACTGCTGCTTCCAGAATATCTGTATCTGGTATGCACGCGCAAAGCGAAAGGTTAAAGATTATTGCTCAGAATCTTGCAAATATGGAAGTCACTGGCATTACACAGGATCAAGATCCATATAGAAGGAAGATAATATTTTTTAAGAACGAGTTCAATGAAGACGCAAAAACTGAAATTGTTAGCGTAGAAAGGATAAGCCATGATAGTAGTGACTTCATGCTAAAATATCAGCCATCCCATCCTGCTGCAGACGAGCGTGGGTATGTCAAATATCCAAATGTTCACCTTGCTATTGAAACGGTTGATGCCAAAGAAGCTCAAAGAAGTTTTGAAGCTAATCTTAGTGCTTTTGAGATTACTAAATCAAATCAACATAAGCTGATTGAATTGATTAAATGATGTGAGTTTTTATGAGTACAATATCAAGTGTAACGTCACACCTGCAAGCTGCAAATGCCTATAAAAAGGCTCTTGGAGCAAGTATTAAAAGCGCTGCTGGGAATTTTGGCAACAAACCAGGAAAGCTGAATTCTAATACAGTAGCAGCTATACAAAATGCTAGTGCCGCTCTGCAAATAGATAAATCAGGGCTTTCTATATCCAAATCTGTAGGTCCAGCAAGTTTTCCTGAGTTGCTCAGTCTTGCAAGAAAGGACTATATTAGCAAGTTAAAAAAAGCAGAAAGAAAAACCGTTAGCGCTATAGAAGAAAACACTTCGATAGCAGAAGTTATGGGTGCTGTTAATGAATCTGAAATTGTCCTATTAAAAATGATAGGACTGCGGGATCGTTTTATAAATGCATATCAGGAAATTCTGAAGATGCCACTTTGATGTAGTATTATAGTAAAAACAGGTAGTTATTATAAGTTAATATTGTAGTCTAGATTGTTACGCGCGCAAAAAGTCTCGAAAGCGCGCATAAAATGGCGCTTGGGGCGCAAAAATAGCGCTTTAAATCCGTAAGAAAATGTTATAATAAACGCAAAAAACTTACGGATTTTGTGAAAGTAGTATTTTTAAGTATCAGACAAATTATATATCCAAAAATTAGCGCAGAGCCAAATCCTAGGCTAATTTTTGCACATTTAACTATTTATTTGCTTGCGCAAATCAATTTTTGGCGGATGTACTATATTATCTGTGAAATAAATAAGAGTATGTTATTGAGTGATATGGGCTGCTATTATTCACTTGAGCTAAGCAAAAAGGTTATTTCATATATTGAACTGGTAGGGTAGTAAGAGTTCTGCTGCCTTTGCCTTTGGTATACTGATCAAGACCTATAGCTAACTAACCATAAAATGAGTATGAAAAACGATATATTTTTTGGATAAATTTTATTTGTTTGCAATGCAGTAATGTCGCTATATTACAGACGAAAAGCGGATACTAAATTTATCAACAAGACAAATGTTTAACATGCGTATTTTATGGTTAGTTAGTTAGCTATATATCAAAGGCAAAGGCGAGGTATTATTTATCGCGCTACAATATTACCACCAAACTTAATATAAAAGAGTGACTGCAGTAGCAAACTCAAGTAAGCCCTGCAGCAACTCAAAGCATCATCGAATGCAAAAATCAAAGCAATAAAGGATTAGCAGTACTTCAAATTAATAACCTCCAATGCCATTATGGCTTTCTATAATGTCAGAAATAATATTAATCATCTCATGATAACTCATATTAGAAGAAAAATTGAGAGTTTTCACAATTAGATAGAAGTATGATATGATCACTTTTTTAAAAACTAAAGAGTGGTTTTATGGTTTGTTGTAAGGGATGTTGCTCTGATGTCTTTGTAAAGAATGGCATTGTGAGGGGGTGTACAGCGTTATAAGTGCAGATCATGTTCTAAATTTTGTTGAGGGCGATCTGGGCAAGAAGCCTCAAACAGCTGTTAAGAAAGCATTATGCGTTATGCTATATAGTCTTGGTAATGGCTCTTTTTCTATGTTAGGCAAGATATTAGGGCATTCGCCGTCCATAATTTATCGCTGGGTAGTAGAGGCGATGGGCAAGACTCAGGAGCCAGTTGTCTCTTCGGATATTATGGAGATGGAATTCGACGAGATGTGGCATTTTATTGGTTCAAAAAAAACAAGCTTTGGATCATTAAGGCAGTTGATCGTAGTACAAGGAGAACAGTTGCCTGGGTTACAGGCAATCGTGATACTGCAACATTCCAAAAGCTCTACAACAAAGTGAGTCATCTGAAAGAATGTCATTTTTATACGGATGATTGGGATGCTTTTTCTAAAATTTTACCCAAAGAGCGTCATACAATTGGAAAGTCTGGCACAGTATGTATCGAGAGAGATAATAGCAACACGCGACATCATTTATGCCGAATGACACGGCGCACTAAAATCGTTTCTAAAAAAGAGTCAATGGTATACGGATCCATCAAGCTTTGGTGCGCTCTTACTATTACACAAATATTCAAACAATATCAAGAACAGATCTTATCTATCTTTATGTGAAAACTCTCGAAAAATTAATATCAAAATAAGATGTGGTACTATTAGTTACTGTGCTATTTGAAGCACCCATATAAATTGTATTAGTCGACATTTTATCTTACATTTAGTAAATTAAATTAGTTATTAAATGGAGGTAAGCAATGAACTTAAATCAAAAAATCATCAAACCGAAACTAGGTTTACTTGAATTGGCAAAAAGCCTTGGTAGTATATAATCTGCATGTAAGGCAATGTGTTATAGTAGAGATAGCTATTACAGATTTAAAGAACTATATGAAACAGGAGGAGAAGAAGCGCTATACGAGATAAGTCGCAAGAAGCCAATAATCGCTAATAGAGTAGATCCTGCAGTAGAAAAAGCAGTAGTTGATATGGCGATGGAGTACAGCATATGGACAACTTAGAGTATCAAATGAGCTGAAGAAGAGTGGTATACTTGTTTCTCCTGGAGGAGTAAGATCGATTTGGTTACGTAATGATTTGAATAATATCAATAAAAGATTGAAAGCCTTAGAAGCTAAGATGGCCCAAGATGGTATTATATTGACCGAAGCACAGCTGCAAGTACTAGAGAAACGCCGTAATGAAAAAGAAGCACATGGAGAAATTGAGACACAACATCCAGGTTATTTAGGTTGCCAAGACACATATTATGTAGGCAATTTCAAAGGGATAGGAAAGGTTTATGCTCAGGTATTTATTGATAGCTACAGTAGATTTGCTGATGCTAAACTGTATACTGACAAAACTGCGATTACTGCTGCTGATATGCTAAATGATCGAGTGTTACCATGGTATGAGAGTCAAGGGATACCGATGCTTCGTATTCTTACAGATCGTGGAGGAGAATATAAGGGAAATATAGAACATCATGCTTTTGAGTTATTTCTCAGTATAGAAGGTATAGAGCATACAACAACTAAAGCATATTCACCTCAAACTAATGGTATGTGTGAACGTTTTAATAAAACTATGAAACAAGAATTCTTTGATACAGCTATGCGTAAAAAGATTTATACATCATTGGATGACTTGCAATTAGATCTTGATATTTGGTTAGAATATTTCAACAATGAAAGACCTCATTCTGGTAAATATTGTTATAGAAAAACACCTATGCAAACTTTTTTGGATAGTAAAAAGTTAGCTGTGGAAAAGAATAATGAAATCTTGTATCTCAGTTACATATCTGACAGTCAAAACTTAACTGACAAGCAGATATAAAATTTATGTAGTTATATGTGATATGGTTAACACCCTCGCCTTTAGGCGAACACTTTAGTATTAGTTATCTAGGAAATGTGCTAAGGGAGGACGAATGGAATATAGGAGATGATCCCACAGCCTATATGACCTAAAGTATCATATAGTATTTTGTACTAAGTATAGGTATAGAGTTTTAACTGGGCAAGTTGCGATTAGAACTAGGGAAGTAATCCGAGAAATATGTGCTGCTAATTACATAAATATAATTAGTGGCAGTATGAGTCCTGATCACGTACATATATTAGCATTGGTTCCGCCTAGTATATCAATATCTAAAGCTGTGCAATATATTAAAGGTATAAGTAGTCGTAAGTTGCTACAGGAATTTGCACTGCTCCGTAAGCGGTATTGGGGACAACATCTTTGGGCCAGAGGGTATTTTGTTGTGACAGTTGGCAATGTGAATTCAGAAGAAGTGCAAAAATATATAGAACAGCATGAGGAACATCACAAAAAAGATGATTTTAGAATATCAGAGTTTTAGCGTTTACGCTTTTAATCTGCTTTGCAAGCGTTACACAAACTACCGCGCTTTAGCCGGTAGTAATTGATAACTGTCTGTAAGATCAAATCTTGACTTCTACAGATTTTTTATCTTAAAATTCACACTTTATATAGTCCATCAGCCAAAAGTCTAAATCAGTGGCATTACTCATCTAGTCTCATTCATGGATGGAATTCTGGTATAACTAGCATTATACGACTTGTACACTCTTGAAAAAGTACTCAAGCGCTTTTCAAATGGCAATGGAATATTCAAAAATGTGAATGTGATGCTTGCTGCAAAAATCCGTAAGTTTTTGCGCTTATTATAACATTTTCTTACGGATTGAAAATACTATTTTCCAATTCTAAACACTATTTTATGCAGCTTCTGAGACTTCCGGCGCACGTACCAACTAATATAAACTCAGCGACCCTTAGAATTGTGACACAGACGACTTAAAACTAGAAAAATAGATGGTGTGCCCGGAAGGATTCGAACCTTCGACCCACAGCTTAGAAGGCTGTTGCTCTGTCCAGCTGAGCTACGGGCACAAGCAATAGAGATGTAATAAAACAACAAAAACGTATCAACATTGCAAAAAGCAATGCAGTCAACAAATAGTACAGGTAATCGAATACTTTGCTTGAAACACTATAAAATCCATCAAGATAACTGGAAGACTCACATGCCACACAAGCAAAAGTGCTATAGAGAAAGCAGAAGCAATTGTAGCAGGGTTTTTATTATAATGCAAGCAAGCTCTAGCTTTTAATTCGTCTATCCGCCAAAAATTGATATACGCAAACAAATAAATTTTTGTGGAGAAATGAAATGTGCAAAAATTAGCACAGGACTCAGCCCTGCGCTAATTTCTGGATATATTAATTGGTCCTGTGCCACGCGCAAACACTACTCTCACAAAATCCGTAAGTTTCTTGCGCTTATTATAACATTTCCTTACGGATTTAAAACACTATTTTGGCATTCTAAACGTCATTTTATACCGCTTACGAGACCTTTGGTGCGCGGCACGTACTAATTCAAAACATCACAAGCAAAACAAAATTTGAACTTTATCGTGACAATACATAAACGCGAGTTGCCAATTATAAAATAATTTATAATTTGTCTAAATGTTTTGAAAATCGAGTCATGAGCGTTCTTTCTAAAGTTTTCGAAATATAAAATTCAACGATTTCTGCCGTGTATACCTGTGATATTACAGAGTTCAGGCAATTTTTTCAGCTCTTTATTTGTTGGATTTTGTATTTATCAACTTTCTCTGCTTGCTATAAAATTAGCTAGATAAATCAGTGGTAATGCAGAATTTCCGAAATCATTTAATGATTCCACAGCTTTTTCTTTCAGCTCAATAAGATATTTTGTAGCTCCATCTTCTCCTAAATATGATACTGATGTAACCTTGTTAAGCTCTATGTCTTTATTTACTTCCTTACCTATAGAATGCCTGCTGCCTGATATATCAAGAAGATCATCTTTAATTTGAAAAGCAAGACCTATGAATTTTGCATACTCCCTAACTTTTTGCACTAAAGTCTCTGGTGCTTTTGCCAAAATAGCGCCAAATTCACAAGATGCCATAAAAAGCTTACCTGTCTTCATCTCTTGTAATTTAAGAATCTCTTGAAATGTAAGATTTTGATCAGCACTAAGTATATCCATTGCTTGACCAGAAAGCATTCCACAGAAGCCAATTGACCTTGCTAACGTTTTGATCAAATGCATCCTTATAGCAGGATCTTTCGAAACTTCTTCCGTGGATAATACTTCGAATGCAAGCGTTAGCAGTGCATTTCCAGCTAAAAGTGCTGTTGCTTTTCCATAACGCTTATGACAGCTATCCTTACCTCTTCTAATATCACTATTATCCATACATGGAAGGTCATCATGAATGAGTGAATAAGAATGTACCATCTCTATAGCAGAAGCTGCATAAACCGAAGCTTTCTCAGTAAAACCAAACATGGCAGCTGAGTTTATCACTAAAAATGCTCTGACCTTTTTTCCAGCACCAAGAGAAGAATAGCGCATAGACTCAACTAGCACAGGACACGCGATATCATAACAATTGCCAATGATGGCAGATATAATCTCATCCACCGCTATTGCTGTGGAACTAAGTACTTCATTCAGATTATACATATACCTCTGATCAATGAAGAGTTGGAATTTCGGATTTTGATACAAAGCTAGACTTCAAAAAGAGCTAGAAAAAACCAAGGGAGCATGTGTATAATCCATACATAACTAGCAGTCTTTAAGAAACGCCAATTTTCGAAATACATATATACAAGTTTTTCGCACATATTTAGTTCAGATATATCAATTTCCGATACTTGCAAATACTACTTAACAAAATCCATAAGGTTTTTACCACTTTTTCTGCTGGACTTTCGGTGCATCATCATTGCTTGCGTGCCGATATAAATCCTCAGCTTCTTAGAGTGATGATGCATACAACTACATAATGAACACTTTAAATCGTTTTTCATAGATCTCTTGCCGCAGCAACAGCCGCCGCATCTAATATATCACCTGCTGTTGCACCTATTCTAACGATTTGCACTGATTTACCCAAACCACATAACACAGGACCTATCACTGTTGCCTCACCAAACTCTTCGAGTAATCTGTAAGATATATGCGCACTACCCAAGTCTGGTGTTATCAAGATATTAGCAGGACCAGACAACCTACAGAATGGATATAACTTTAATAATTCACTATTAATTGCAACATTTGCAGCAAGATCACCATCATATTCAAAGTCTAAACCTTTTTCACCCATAATGAAAAGAGCTTCTTTAACCTTACTGACACATTTTCTATTAGGTTGACCAAATGTGGAAGATGATACAAATGCAACTCTTGGAATATGTCCTAGCTGTTTGACTGCTCTTGCAGCTTGTATTGCAATCTGTGCCATTTCCTTAGGAGTTGGCTCTTCATGTATTGCAATATCCGCTATAAATATAACACGATCACCTTTTATCATCATAGCAAGAGCAAACAACATCTGGTCTGGAATTTTATCAGTCACTAGAAGTGTTTTATTGATGGATTCCAGATACCCTTCTGTTAATCCTGCAACCATTGCATCTGCCTCTCTATGCTTTAGCATTTCAGTTGCAAAAACTGTGCTATCATTCATAAGCAATCTAACACAATCATCATATGATAAGCCAGCCCTTTGGATCCTTGCATATAGGTCATCAGTATACAGTTTAGTGTTATGATGCTTTTTGGGGTCTATAATTAAAAAGTGATCCGGAGCAATATCTGGATTAATGCTCAGTATTAATGGTTTTATTTTGTGTTCTTTTCCAACTAAAATTGCTTTACCATATTTATTAATCTGCCAATACATAGCAGCTTTTATCATTTGCTCTTCCTCGCCATGTGCAAAGATTACACTCTGTGGCTTTTGCTGCAGCGTCGCAAAAAAACGATTAATAATATCTGCACCTGGGTTAAGTCTAGCAGCAAGCTCTCTTTTATATTGATAAATATTATCTATTTGCTTCCTCGCAACGCCTGTTTTCATTGCTGCCTCTGCGACAGCAGCAGAAACCTCTTGTATTAATCTTGAGTCGAATGGAGTTGGAATGATATAGCTGTGGCCATACTTATGTTTCCTCCCAGGATATGCAGCCACAACTTCTTCAGATACATCCTGCCTTGCAAGCGTTGCGATCGCATGCACAGCAGCTATTTTCATTTCCTCATTTATGGTAGTTGCTTGAGTATCAAGCGCTCCCCTGAAAATATAAGGAAAACACATGACATTATTAACCTGATTATGATAGTCAGAGCGTCCAGTCGCTGTTATCGCATCCGGACATACACTAAAAACTTCTTCTGGTGTAATCTCAGGGTCTGGATTAGCCATTGCAAAGACGATCGGCTTTTTACTCATGCTCAGTATCATCTCTTTTGTTACCGCATTCTTCACTGAAAGTCCTAAAAATATATCCGCTCCAACAAGTGCTTCAGCTAAAGTTCTTGCATTCGTAACTTTATTTGCATGTTTTTCTTTCCATTGATTCATACCAGAAGTTCTGCCTTTATATATAACGCCTTGAGTATCACACATAATAACATTATCATCCTGCATGCCCATAGTCTTTAGCAGCTCTATACAAGCAATGGCTGCAGCCCCTGCCCCGTTAACAACAATTTTCATATCTTGAAAATTCCTGCCTGTAACATGCGCTGCATTCACAAGACCCGCAGCTGTAACTATTGCTGTGCCATGCTGATCATCGTGAAAAACTGGGACATCAACTAGCTCTTTTAGTTTTTGTTCAATAATAAAGCATTCTGGAGCTTTAATATCTTCAAGGTTTATCCCACCCCAGGTAAGTGCTATATGCTTAACAACTTGTATAAAAGTTTCTGGATCCTGAGTATCAACTTCAATATCTATAGCATCTATATCAGCAAACCTTTTAAATAGCGCAGCTTTTCCTTCCATTACAGGCTTTGACGCCAGTGCACCAAGATTTCCAAGCCCAAGTACCGCCGTTCCATTTGTGATAACAGCTACAAAATTGCCTTTAGATGTGTAATCAAAAGCAGAACCAGGATTATTCTGTATCTCTATGCAAGGCGCAGCAACTCCAGGCGAGTAAGCAAGAGAGAGATCCTTTTGATTTTTAAGTGGTTTATGTGCATACACAGAGAGCTTCCCCTTCTTAGAGCGAGAGTGAAATTCCAACGCTTCTTTTCCTATAGCAGAATGCTGTGATTTGATTGTCATGCAGATTATTCCTGATGAATATTATTTATTATTTGCAAAAAGAGCAATTGCTCGCTTAAAATTACGAGTTGAAGTTGAAAATTCGCACTAAAAATGCTCACCTATATTTTGAAACAAGCAGGCACGGTCATGAAACACACTAGCCAACATTCATACACATATATAATCAACATTTACAATATCATGACTCTAAGCATAGCTTCCTCTCTTCTAGGACAAGCTTATTTATATATATTACTATGATATTAATGAATAACTGTTGTTTTATAAGCTATATAAGTTAACAAAAACTCATAATGAAGAAAAACACCACTAAATGTTGCAAATTAACTTTCTGCAGCCTATTTTTAAGCTTTATACGTGCATAAATACACTATTTGAGTATATTAATTCGCAAAATAGTTTACAAGAAAAATATCCTACTTTAAGTGTGCTACACATCAGATTTTATGACGCATCGCAGCAAAATGAGTATATCTCTACATGTCAACACCTTATAATTCATTTATTTCAGAATAGTCAAGAAAGGTTTTTACATAATTTCGTAATGTATGTACTCATCATACTTTTCAACATTGGAGTCTTTAAAATGCTTATTATATTTTATGTATACATACATCTTTAGTTCTTCCCGGCTCTTTTTAAAATCTAACTTCATTAGACATCTTGCAGAAGCTATTTGTGAGAAGTAAGTGGTAGTAGCCTTGAGATGTGCAAAGGAGGCGTGTATTCTAAATATACATAACGACCTTTAGCATTGAAGGCGACTCAAACCAGTCGCTCTAAGAAATTGAGTTATGCAAGAGGTCTATTGAAAAATTTTTCATTTACCAGAGTAGTACAATTATTTTTTATGATAAGGGTGCTTATTGATTATGGTATATGCTCTGTATAGCTGCTCACAAAGCAATAAAGGCACAAGCTTATGAGCAAAAGTCATTTGACCAAGTGAAAGTACGAAATTCGCTTTACTAATCACTTTACTTGAATGGCCGAAAGCACCTCCTATGCAAAAAGAGATGCGTTGATTTCTTAATGCAAATGTGGATGAGATATAAGATGCAAATTCCTCACTATTCATTAGACCTCCTGCATAACCTGTTCCAAACTGTGATTTGATTGTCACTAAAACATAAAAACACTCACGTGGATCATTGTTTGGTGACGTTTTGCAAAAATCTACTCTATAAGAATTTCTACCTCAGAATGAGGTTATGCAAGATGTCTATTGTCGCACACCTCTCATCTAGAGCTATCAAATAACTATCTGGATTAACTTTGAGCAATAAAGCATCTCCCTCATGTAGTTTCTGCTGCGAGCTTGAGCTAGCTTTGATTTTCAAATCAATTTGTACACGACTAATTTTCCAACGTATCCTCTTTATATACTCATCTTCTAAACCAATTATTGCTGTAGAATTATTCTTGCCAATCGTATAAATGATTATCTCTTGCACCGGTATACCTTTTAGGTAAATGAAAAATTTGTATTTGATTATGTATTGCACTGCCAGCAGTGCAATACATAAATTTAGACTTCAAAAAGGAGCCAGAAATAATGTGGATATGCATTTTAAAGACACCAATTTTGAAAAGTATTACTTAGTATATACGTAAATAATATGTTCACAGCTTGAGAATTTTTGCTAACCTTTTATAGTTGATGTAAGAATGTTTTGCTAGATTTTTATAATCTCCGAATATACACAGCTATTTTTCTGCGTAATACATCACGAGTGTTTTTACGTTACTCTCCATCAGTAATGCCAATGCAAAAAATAGCTGAAGTTTATATGCTATTCACTTCAAATGAGTTTATGAAACAAGTCTTACCAATTAGTATCGTGTAATAAAAAATGTCTGCGAATAAAGAACAGAAATATACCAACCCTGATATAAGTTCATTAATCCCAGTTGTGTCGCACTATGATAGCGTGACACTTATGACAAGAACTGGTGATTTAATAAAAACGATTAGTGTCAGTGGTTTTGAAAATAATGATGAATTATTTGGTAGGAATGAGTTAAGCGAAGTATTTCGAAATTCATTGAAAATGCATATTAAAAGCGCAGAATACGCTGTGTATATTCATATAATGAATAATACACGCAATATAATTCTTGAATCATCATTCAAATCAGAATCTGTATCTCAAATAGAGCAAACCTGGAATAAGATAAATAAATGGAGCTCTCAGGATATTAGTATGATGTATATTACGATAGTCTCAAGAGGAATGCATGAATCTGCTTTCAACCCTAAAACAGCAATAAGAAGTTTATCGTTTAGATCACTTAAAGCAGCATACTACAATAATCTCGCGAGGCGAAACGAAGAGCTCAGTGGTGTTGTTTCAGGTTTGATAAAAGATATTGGAAGGTTTGGCGCAAAATTGCTCAATATGCGAAAAACTGAGAAAGGCTATGTTTCGGAACCTCTTTCATTTATTAATAAGCTTCTGCATCTTAAAGAAAATGATATATTTCCAAGTACTTATAATCTTGCATCACAAATATCAGACTTAAATATAGACTATTTTTTCAGCTCTCTTCAATTCACAGACTATGACTCCAAAGCTAATGAAAAGAGCGATATATGGGCCGCAGTATATACAATAAAAGTACCATGTAAGCTTGATCATGAGGAATGTATTAAACTACTAGACTTTGAAGGTAAGTATATCATATCAGAAGTCGCAGTTTTTGCTCCTGCACATATTGCACTTAAGAACGCAAAATACCAGAAAAAAGTTACTGATATCAGTAAGGATGAAGACATAGCAACACTAACTGGTGTCGCAGAATTAATGAATAACAATACACTTGCACCAACAGATTTCTGTGAGCGTCAGATAACTATTACGATATATGAATATGAACAAGAGCTATTTTTTACAAGAACCAAGGAGATCACACGCCTTGCACAGGAAATTGGCCTAATCATGG
The DNA here is from genome assembly GCF_964020185.1 of Candidatus Lariskella endosymbiont of Hedychridium roseum. NCBI lineage: Bacteria > Pseudomonadati > Pseudomonadota > Alphaproteobacteria > Rickettsiales > Candidatus Midichloriaceae > Candidatus Lariskella > Candidatus Lariskella endosymbiont of Hedychridium roseum. The sequence continues at coordinate 889,302 of NZ_OZ026538.1, forward strand.
TAAGAGAGGATTTTAATTGTCCTAAATGTTTTTTCTCTCAAATACCGGGAAATTTTCGATACATAACTAGGAAACAATACACTTCCGGCAAAAATATAGGTTTCTTCTCATCGATTGCAGAGAAGAAAAATGGCAGTTACCACGGCAGCAAATGGGGAGATCCAATATCAATATTCAAAACAGTTTATAATACTGCTTATTATTTCAATTTTCATGATGTATTAAATGATCCAAACAATGGCAATACAATAGTCTTTGGAGAAAAAGATTCTATAAAGAATAAGCTTATTAGATTTTTAATTGCTCAAGCTATGAGGATTAACCCAAAGATTATAAATATTTCTATCAATTCAGATGATAAAAAATTTTTAGAGAGTATCGGAGCTAAAACATTCAATATAGGATCTTTAGATAGTGATAATAAGCAGCTAATATTTGACTTATTAGATTTGCAAAATTTCGAAAATGATATTGAACTTTTCTCAAAAGTTTTAGCTAATATGATACTTGGGCATAATGAAAAGCTTCACAACAAGTATGATAACAAAATTATTGAAGTTGCTGAAAAAATGCAGCAGCTTCAAACTACACAAGATAAGATAAACCTTTTATTAGAACTAGCAGTTGGTGATCATGAAAATGACCTACTAGAAGCTGTGAAAACATTTCTAGAAAAATTCAATAAGTTATGCACAGCTCAATGTGATATCTCTACTATAATATCAAATCAAATTTGTAACATAGATTTTGGAGAACATACAGAGAGTTCAGACAGCCTGCATATTATCTCTAATGCTATAGCTATATTACTAATGCGTATTATAAAACTCCTTGATGGCAACCCAACCATAATAGTATTTAACGAATTTGATATGCTATATAACAATAAAATTATGGAAAAATACCTTAAACCTTTGCTGAAATTTATTGCTGAAAAAAATGCCATCGTTTTACTAGGATCAAAATATAATGAAAAGTTATACGCTGCACCCTTTTTTAAAAGCAGTTTAGATTGCTTCGCAAGCCTGCTATTCACAGGACATAGAGCAGCCGATAATCCAGCTAGAAAATCATTTAAGCTGACGCATGATGAGCTTTATTCGATAAAGAGTAGTGGAAACAAAAAGAATTTGGTACTCTTGAAACAACAGACTGATACCTTAAGCGTTAGGTTTGAATTTAACAACATTTCATCATTGTTAGAAAGCGGCAACTCATTATGAATGTGACATCTAATTTGTTATTTTATATATCAGAAGTAGCGTATTTTGCTAAACATATAGCAGTTAACAGATTTAGTGGTGTTCTCTTTTATTTTCTACTTTCGTTTTTTGTTTCTCAAATAACGTTTGCGCATGATCTCCTTTGCAAAAATTGGTTGAATGGAAAAGAAGACCCGAGTAATGATAAGCAATCTTTGGATAGTCAAGGTGTGAAAGGGGTTTGTAGAGATTTCTTTCCAACATTTGGTGAGAGGGAAAAATTAGAAAGAAGCAATACAGATCCATTTGAAGCAAGATATGTTGTTACGAGGCAATATTGTTGGGCTAGATTTATTTTTGATAGTGAGCTAAGATGCGGCGCTCCAAGAATGGTGGGGTTTTTTCAGTTCTCCTGGGACCCACCTGCTTATACTCTCTGGGGAGACACAAAGACAGGCTCTGTCGGAATAGAAAGTACGAAGGATTGCTCTTCAGATAAGAATGATATTAACATATACGGTATCTTTAATAAAGCAAGAGTGTGTAGCTTTGGCACTGGAGCTGAGTACGCACACGGTGGAAAAAATAATACAAATAGAACTAAGGTATGCGCATACTATGTTTCTTCTTTTGGTGGAATAATAGGTCGTGGATCTTTTGAAAACGGTCTAATTGGTTGTGTTGATGCTCCATTAATGCCAGGTCCTCCAACATTTAACAGTGTATTATCACCATCTTCTGAACCATATGTTGATACATCAATCAGCATCAAGGAATTAATAGCGCTTGGAAGCTCTTTTGAGCAACCAGTTATAAGAATGATGACAACTAGGAATAGTACGCAAATAGGAGAAAAAACATCTGACAACATATTAATTAAGTATAAGTTTGATGGTGATACCTCAGATGGTGGAACGCCTTCCATTCCTCAATGCGCTTCATTTCCTGACTTATCAACCCTTAAATACTGTGCAAAGGTAGCTCCAGATCAACCTGGCAAAGTATGTGCATGCGCTGAGCCTGACTGCAAAGATAATGTGTTTTTAGGGTGTGTCCTGAGGCCTACTCCTGCGCAATCAAATGTTGCAATTGTTCCAGAGTATATAGCAGATAGCGACGATTTAGAGAATCTATATCCAGCCATTAACTTGATATTCGCAAGAGCTCACGGCAGCATCCCTATTATGAGAGATCAAGATAACAGTGAAGTGTATCAAGGAAAGGATGGCAATTTTTATAAGCTTGATTCAAATGGCACACAAACACAAAATCAAGCAAACCCTTACCCAAATCCAAAACAACCATTTAAATATGATAGATTACCGCTATCTAAAGAAGATTCTCCAATCATAATAAGAGAATATTATAAAAAACAGTTTGAACAGCAAAATCCAGATGGCTCAACTGTCATAAATGGGCTGCTTTCTCGTGATGAAAAAGGATTATATGGGATGCAGTTCAACGTAATAATTCCGAAATTTGATAGTGAAGGTGAAGTAGAAAAAATTAAAGTTTTAACCGCTCAAGCTAGAAGTCAGGAAGGAGGAGATAAGTGCACTGTGTGTACTACTGAATCCCCTGACTCTGATTATCCAGAGTATATTGTTCCATCTGGTATACGCGACGTTAGTCTTTGCTGCTCACCTTCTATTCCTCCAAAAGATCAATTGAACAAGTGCATTGTACCCAACTATTCCACTCAAACATGTATTGATAAATCAGGGACGCTGCCAGAAAGAGATCAAGATGCCGAGAGAGCGGTATGTCCTGGTATATACGGTGGTGTAGAAGGTGATACTGTTGATAAGATTTGCCTTGTAAATCAGTCAGACAACTGGGATGAAGCAATGCCAAAGCCGCTCTGCGTTCTAATACCACAGAAATGCGACGCAATTAATTCTCCGACTGAAAGCAGTGGTTATACCACTTGGGCAGAAGCAAAAAAGGGAGAAGTGCAAACTGGAGCGTGTGATGCTGAATACGGCGTAGTTGAGCAAATGGAGATCGCTTTTAAAATTAAAGATGGAACACTTTCTTCAACCGAAGCAATAAAGGCACAAGAGGAATTTGTCAAATTTCGTGATGCATATGAAAGCGCTAAAGGAAAAGCTAAGTTAGAAAATCGCAATGTACAGCCTGGCGAACTTCCGCAAACACAGTACTTAACTATAACGCAAAATACCCTGAAGCCTCAGCGCACTTGCAAAGGCTCTATATTTAGTCAAGTTACTAACCCTTGTGTTTATACAAATGGCTGTCCTTCTATTACTAAAGCAGCTCCTATTACCGGAAATACAACATGGGCAGATAGCTCTTCTGCTTACAAACAAAACAAAGGAAAATATACACAAGATCCAAGTTCTGGAATCGGAACAAATCAAACCTCTGTTACAAGCACCTGCAAAGAGCCATATCCTGAGAAGTCAAGTACATCAGACCCAACTAGAATATGCACTACACGCTATCAAGGCGATGCAGGAAGTGGAACATTGATTAACCAGTTTTGGAGAAAAGCTGATAATATATGCAAAAAGAAAACACCAGATTCTCAAGATTAATGCGCTTCGCTCATATCAAAATCCACGCGAAAACAATATATAGTACGCGCGCCAAAAGTTTCAGAAGCTGTATGAAATGGCGCCCCGAGGGTCAAAATAGCGCTTTAAATGCTTTAAATCCGCAAGGAAATGTTATCAATTACTACCGGCTAAAGCGCGGTAGTAATTGATATATTATTACTCATGCGCCTAAGCAAACACTGCTTTCACAAAATCCGTAAGTTTTTTGCGTTTGTTATAACATTTTCTTACGAATTTAAAGCGCTATTTTGACCCTCGTGGCAGCATTTCATGCTTGTTCCGAGACTTTTGGCGCGTACCAATTAATGTTGCAGACACTATACATCATTAAATACAGACTTTAGGATTCTACCTCCAAATTCTAGCCCTACCATATCTATTCCATGTCCAAGAGCTCTACAAGTAAGAGTGTGCAGCCTAGCGCCAGATTTGACTAGCAAAATAGCACTTCTTTGCATAGATTCAATTGGTACGACATCATCATCCTTTCCATGTATAAGTACTATATCTTGAATAGAGTTTGCCACAGTAAATGAATCTATATTGGAATTTTCACCTTGTATTAAAAGTCCAGAATAACAAAGCAATACCCTAGGACTTTCCTTCATATTTAACCCTGTGTGCAGAGCCATCATCCCACCTTGTGAAAATCCTAAAATAACAGTTTGCTTTGCAGAAAGACTAAACCTTTTCATTTGCTCTAAAATAAATGGTTCAAGTATTTTCATAGCTGTATTTGCGCCATTTAACATTGCTTCCTGAGATCTATTAACTAGACTAAACCATTGGTATGCATCATATTCTGGTGCATTTTCAAAACGTTGACATGCATTAGGAGATATAAAATGAGCATTAGGTAGATATTTACTAATCTCAGGCGCTATATTTATCAAATCATCTTTATTTGACCCATAGCCGTGCAATAATATTACCAGTTGTTTAGGATTTCCTGGGCCACTTGCACTAAATTCTCTAAATTCTAACATTTCTGGCGACCTAAAACTTTTCTATTTTCATTTGTAAATTTTTGAAATGCTCAGAATTTCTATATATCAGTAGAACTTATAATTTGCAAAGGTTCAGTTCGAACTGGTAGTTCCTTAGTGATTATTTTATGTAGTTATATGTGATATGGTTAACACCCTCGCCTTTAGGCGAACACTTTAGTATTAGTTATCTAGGAAATGTGCTAAGGGAGGACGAATGGAATATAGGAGATGATCCCACAGCCTATATGACCTAAAGTATCATATAGTATTTTGTACTAAGTATAGGTATAGAGTTTTAACTGTCCTGATCACGTACATATATTAGCATTGGTTCCGCCTAGTATATCAATATCTAAAGCTGTGCAATATAGCATAAGTGACTAAGGTGCTGACAATTTAATTGTATTAAAAACAGCATCATAAAGAGTATCAAATAAATCTATAGTTTTTCTAATTTCATTTTTTATCTTAAACCAGTAATGCTCTATAGGATTTAAATCAGGAGAGTAAGTTGGTAAAAATAATATGTAACAACCCACAGATTCAATTAACTCTTTCACTTTAGGATTCTTATGGAAGTTAATGTTATCCATAACAACAGTTTGTCCAGGTTTTAATTCTTTAATTAACATCTCCCTAATATAAGCTTCAAAGACCTCTTTATTGCAATTACCCTCAAATATTACGGGAGCAATAAGATTACAATTACAAAGACCAGCTATCATACTTATTCTAGTTTTATGTTGATACACCTTTTCCCCATAGCACCTTTCTCCTAAAATACTACAACCATATCCTTTACAAGCATTATCTTCTATTCCAGATTCATCAAGATATACTATTTTATCTCTTGTGATGGTTTTTATCTTTTCAATAAATTCATGTCTTAACGGAATATCTCTTTTCGGATGAAGATGAGTTTTTTTTATAGCTATAACCAAGTTTTTTTATCGCCTGTAAGATCGTTGTAGGTGATATATTACACCACTTCTTTGCTAGTTCTTTTGATGTCATAGCAATATTTAATTCAAAAAATTCTTTAAAATCTTCTAGATTTTTGATCTTATGACTGTGACCTTTTTGATAACCACTTGCTGCTTTCAAAGAACCGTGCTTATCTTGCAGAATTTTCCACTTATAGATAGTATCACGACTCACTCTAAATAGTTTACTCACTTTAGTGATTCTTGCACCATTTTCTAATGCTTCTATTACTCTTACCCTAAGTTCTATTGGATATGCTCTTGCCATAATTTTATGCTTTTTATTTCATACTCACTTTTTATATCTTAATTCCTAACTTTTGTCAGTATCTTAGTCACTTATGCTATATATGACACTTAAGCAGTAGACCTCTTTCGAAACTCTACTTCCTTGTGAGAACTGGTGCGTTGATTTCGTGGCTTCAGATCCTCAAATGTATATCAAATACACTCCGGTCCTTCCTTGCGCCTAAATCTCCTGCCATTTCTCTGCCAGAAGCTAGTTTCGAAAGAGGTCTAGTGACTTATAAAATATCAACTCTGCAAAAATCGTTGAATTTTAGTTGAATTTTATATTTCGAAAATTTCGAATATAGGTATTAGTCGCCTGCGTCATAACTCTAAGGAACATAGAAGTTATCTTGGCCTGCAAGCAATTACGAAATTACGATGCACCGAAAGTCCAACAGAAAAAATGGCAAAATTGCCAAAAAACTTACGGATTTTGTGAACGTAGTATTTGCTAGGTATAGGAGAATTAATATATCCGCAAATTAGCGCATGGCAGCTCTAAAGGCTAATTTTTGTACATTTAACTTCTATGCAAATCAATTTTTGGCAGGTAGACAAGCTAAACTGTTCTGTGATTTGTGGAATTTGGTATAAGATACATATGGAGTGGAAAAAAACCTGTGCTAGATACTATTTACACAATGACTTAGTTAACAAGACCACCATCAGGTGATTCTGCAAAATCGCTAAAATCACTGGTGTTCCCGGCAGGAATTGAACCTGCGACCTTCGGATTAGGAATCCAACGCTCTATCCTGCTGAGCTACGGGAACTCTTTTTCTGGTAAGAGTACTTTTACTACTTCCATGTCATTGTAGTCAATAGTTGGTTTGATTATCATATCACCATTTTTACTTACCACAGAACCAACATAAAGCCCATAAGGTATTAAACTACCTTCACCAGAAGTAAATACTATGTCATTTTCCATGATATTATTGTTTGATTGCTCAACATAAAGCATTTTCATTGTACCATTTTCTGCATTGCCTATGGCAATACATGAAATTTTACTATGAAAAAGCCTAACAGGAATCTTAGAACTACCATTAGTAAACAGCAAAACTCTAGCAGATCTTTTGGAAACACTTATTACTCTACCTATAGCACCAAATCCACTTAACACTGGGTAACCATCTTTGATACCATCTTCAGTACCAGCATTTATCATAATAGTTGTTCCAAGTTCGTCTAAGACTGCACTCACAACTCTAGCTGAAATATATCTGTAATTTATATATCCCGTATAATTTAATAAATCTTTTAATTGCTGATTTTCAAGTTCCAACTTTGCTATAGTATTTAGCATTTCAGAAGCTTTAGTATTTGCTAGCTTAAGATCCTTATTTTCTGCCAATACTTCGTCGTATAATCTCAAATCATCTAACTTCGATTTAGCCCAATGAAACGGAGACGATACAGCGCTATAAAAACCACTAACTGTATCTTCAGAGATAAAAGATAGATCTTTAAAACTATAAGAATTGAAAAATAATGAAAGTAGACTGCAAATAATTATAGCAACAACTGCACGAAATCGTGTTATGAATACACAAAAATCACTAACGTTATGAAAGACTGTTTCTGCTCTACTACTACGTTGCTTATTCCTCATAACTTATAATACCATAACTTATAAATCCATTTTTATTCACAAATAAGTGGAGAAAACTGCACTGCTTTAACATATAGAGTGCATTAATTAAAAATCAATGCCAATAAAAAACCACTTAGAAATTGGCACCTTACAACAATGCCCCATTAGTTTTTCCTAGCTCTTTTTGAAACATAACTTCGTACATATAATAAATATAACTCCTAATTTATCAGAGATACACGATCGATACTTGAACAATAATTCTATAGAATTCAAGCAAACCTACGCCTAGCAGCTTTAAGTTTCTCAAATGCGTCACCTGCATGATATGAAGAACGTGTTAGTGGACTAGCAGACACCATATGAAACCCTTTTGCTCTAGCCATCTTTTCGTAATATAAGAATTCTTCCGGCAGCACATAACGCGCTACTTCAGCATGCTTAGGTGTTGGCTGCAGATATTGCCCTATAGTCAAGAAATCCACATCTGCAGCTCTTAAATCATCCATAACCTGTAGAACTTCCGTATCATCCTCTCCAAGACCAACCATCAAACCAGATTTGGTAAAAACATCTTTATCTATTGCCTTTGCTTTATATAGTATATTCAGCGAATGAAAATATCTAGCACCTGGTCTAATTTTCGTATATAAAGACGGAACTGTTTCTATATTATGATTAAAAACATCAGGCTTTGCCTTGATCACAATCTCAAGTGCCCCCTCCTTGCGCAAGAAATCAGGCGTCAAAACTTCAACTGTTGTTTCCGCACTACGTTTTTTGATTTGTGATATACACTCCGCAAAATGCGTAGCGCCACCATCTTCCAAATCATCTCTATCAACAGAAGTTATTACAACATGCTTCAAACCAAGCTCAGCTACTGCAAACGCAACTCTCTCAGGTTCATGCGGATCTAATTTATCAGGTAAACCAGTTGCAACGTTACAAAATCTACAAGCTCTAGTACAGACGCTCCCTAATATCATGAATGTAGCATGTTTTTTCTCCCAACATTCCCCTATGTTAGGACATGCAGCTTCCTGACAAACTGTATTTAGATTATTTTTCTTAACCAGGTCTCTAGTCGCTAAGTACTCAGAGCTCACAGGCGCCTTAACTTTGATCCAATCTGGTTTTCTTAACTTTGCGCACATATCAGCTGCATTATATTAGTTTGAATGTCATTATAAAGCTATATAGCCCAGATTTATTCCAAAAACTAGTAATAATCGCAAGTGTCAAATTACAATAGACTTCTTCTTAAAACGCTTGTTCCAGTTTAGGCAAGTGCAAAGAGCATACGAAAGCGAGTGGAACACAGTATACAAGAAATACATGAGCATCCTGAAAACAAAAGATGTGACAAAGCAATTAGCCATTGGAGCAAACGTTTGAAGCAGAACTCTAATCCTGATTTTCAATGTTATACCAAATCCCACAAATAACAGCATATAACCGCTGTGTATTTTGTTAGAAAATTTAAGATTAGATTTAAGTGATCTGTATTAGAAGTAAAGCTGAGAAAAGCACGCTTAAATTTTCTACAAATACGAAGCTAAAGTGTTCTGTTATTTAGGGTATTTGGTATTAGACTTCAAAAAGAGCCAGGAAAAATTCAGGCGCAAGGAGTGTATAATGAAATACATAAGTAGTATTCTTGATAACAGCCAATTTTGAAGCATGACAAGCAGCAAAGTGCCATAAGAGACACAAAGCACTATCAATTACTACCGGCTAAAGCGCGGTAGTTTGTGTAACGCTTGCAAAGCAGATTAAAAGCGTAAACGCTAAAACTCTGATATTCTAAAATCATCTTTTTTGTGATGTTCCTCATGCTGTTCTATATATTTTTGCACTTCTTCTGAATTCACATTGCCAACTTCCTGTAGCAACTTACGACTACTTATACCTTTAATATATTGCACAGCTTTAGATATTGATATACTAGGCGGAACCAATGCTAATATATGTACGTGATCAGGACTCATACTGCCACTAATTATATTTATGTAATTAGCAGCACATATTTCTCGGATTACTTCCCTAGTTCTAATCGCAACTTGCCCAGTTAAAACTCTATACCTATACTTAGTACAAAATACTATATGATACTTTAGGTCATATAGGCTGTGGGATCATCTCCTATATTCCATTCGTCCTCCCTTAGCACATTTCCTAGATAACTAATACTAAAGTGTTCGCCTAAAGGCGAGGGTCTTAACCATATCACATATAACTACATAAATTACTTGCATTACAATAGACTTCTTCTTCACACTCGATTGCGAGGCAAGTGCAAGGAGCATAAGAAAGCGCAGTGTACAAGAAGCATATGAGCATACTATGTATGCTCAGGATGCAACAAAGCAATTGTCAAGCTGTAACAAACGTTTGAAGAAGAAATCCAATAAAAATTCTACATGCCAGACCTAGCATCTGCATTTGGAAGCATAGGTAATAAGCTATATGATATGTATTAGTCGACATTTTATCTTACATTTAGTAAATTAAATTAGTTATTAAATGGAGATAAGCAATGAACTTAAATCAAAAAATCATCAAACCGAAACTAGATTTACTTGAATTGGCAAAAAGCCTTGGTAGTATATAATCTGCATGTAAGGCAATGTGTTATAGTAGAGATAGCTATTACAGATTTAAAGAACTATATGAAACGGGAGGAGAAGAAGCGCTATACGAGATAAGTCGCAAGAAGCCAATAATCGCTAATAGAGTAGATCCTGCAGTAGAAAAAGCAGTAGTTGATATGGCGATAGAGTACCCAGCATATGGACAACTTAGAGTATCAAATGAGCTGAAGAAGAGTGGTATACTTGTTTCTCCTGGAGGAGTAAGATCGATTTGGTTACGTAATGATTTGAATAATATCAATAAAAGATTGAAAGCCTTAGAAGCTAAGATGGCCCAAGATGGTATTATATTGACCGAAGCACAGCTGCAAGTACTAGAGAAACGCCGTAATGAAAAAGAAGCACATGGAGAAATTGAGACACAACATCCAGGTTATTTAGGTTGCCAAGACACATATTATGTAGGCAATTTCAAAGGGATAGGAAAGGTTTATGCTCAGGTATTTATTGATAGCTACAGTAGATTTGCTGATGCTAAACTGTATACTGACAAAACTGCGATTACTGCTGCTGATATGCTAAATGATCGAGTGTTACCATGGTATGAGAGTCAAGGGATACCGATGCTTCGTATTCTTACAGATCGTGGAGGAGAATATAAGGGAAATATAGAACATCATGCTTTTGAGTTATTTCTCAGTATAGAAGGTATAGAGCATACAACAACTAAAGCATATTCATCTCAAACTAATGGTATGTGTGAACGTTTTAATAAAACTATAAAACAAGAATTCTTTGATACAGCTATGCGTAAAAAGATTTATACATCATTGGATGACTTGCAATTAGATCTTGATATTTGGTTAGAATATTTCAACAATGAAAGACCTCATTCTGGTAAATATTGTTATGGAAAAACACCTATGCAAACTTTTTTGGATAGTAAAAAGTTAGCTGTGGAAAAGAATAATGAAATCTTGTATCTCAGTTACATATCTGACAGTCAAAACTTAACTGACAAGCAGATATAAAATTTATGAGAGTTTTCACATAAAGATAGATAAGAGCTGTTCTTGATATTGTTTGAATATTTGTGTAATAGTAAGAGCGCGCCAAAGCTTGATGGATCCGTATACCATTGACTCTTTTTTAGAAACGATTTTAGTGCGCCGTGTCATTCGGCATAAATGATGTCGCGTGTTGCTATTATCTCTCTCGATACATACTGTGCCAGACTTTCCAATTGTATGACGCTCTTTGGGTAAAATTTTAGAAAAAGCATCCCAATCATCCGTATAAAAATGACATTCTTTCAGATGACTCACTTTTTGTAGAGCTTTTGGAATGTTGCAGTATCACGATTGCCTGTAACCCAGGCAACTGTTCTCCTTGTACTACGATCAACTGCCTTAATGATCCAAAGCTTGTTTTTTTTGAACCAATAAAATGCCACATCTCGTCGAATTCCATCTCCATAATATCCGAAGAGACAACTGGCTCCCGAGTCTTGCCCATCGCCTCTACTACCCAGCGATAAATTATGGACGGCGAATGCCATAATATCTTGCCTAACATAGAAAAAGAGCCATTACCAAGACTATATAGCATAACGCATAATGCTTTCTTAACAGTTGTTTGAGGCTTCTTGCCCAGATCGCCCTTAACAAAATTTAGAAGGCATGATCTGCACTTATGACGCTGTACACCCCCTCACAATGCCATTTTTTACAAAGATATCAGAGCAACATCCCTTACAACAAACCATAAAACCACTCTTTAGTTTTTAAAAAAGTGATCGTATCATACTTCTATCTAATTGTGAAAACTCTCAAATTTATAACTGTCTGTAAGATCAAATCTTGACTTCTACAACTTATCAAGCAGGAATGATAGATATAAAAGATCTATCTCTTTCACCTCTATGAAACTTAACATATCCAGGAACAACAGCAAAAATAGTGTGGTCACGTCCCATACCAACATTTTGCCCAGGATGAAACTTTGTTCCGCGCTGACGCACTATAATGCTGCCAGGAGTCACAAGCTCTCCACCAAATTTTTTTACGCCTAACCTGCGTCCGGCTGAGTCTCTACCATTTCTTGAACTACCACCGGCTTTCTTGGTTGCCATACTATTACCTCAATATATTTAACTATCTATACAATGATTTCCTTTACCCTAAGCACAGTAATCTGCTGACGGTGGCCGCGTTTTCTACGATAATTGTGTCTACGCTTCTTCTTGAAGACTATCACCTTATCAGTCTTATCATGCGCTATAACCTCAGCCATCACTTTAGCTCCATCTAAATAAGGCTGACCAATTTTAGTACCGACTGCCATAACCTCACCTAGCTGCACCACTTCTCCTGGCTCGCTGTACATTTTTTCAACTTTCACTACACTGCCTGACTTAACGCGATACTGTTTTCCACCACTCTCTACTACAGCAAACATAAAATTAATCTCTAAAAATCATTTAACAAACGCCCCAAAATGGTTCGCAAGAAAAATCTAGAACACAAACTGGCCTATAAAAAGCGCATTTCAAAACAAAAAACCATGGAATCAAAATAAATTAAGCAACTGCTGCCCAACATTTGAAATAAGACAGCCACCATAAAACCCCACCGTCGCGCCAAGATTAGGATAATATACAACTTGTGCATTTGTGTCAAATACTAGTTCTCTTCTGATAATCAGCTCATATTAACAAAAGTTAGCTAATATTTTGCTGCATCCAGAAAATACCCTTTGAGTAAGAAAAACAAATTTGTTATCATGCTTATGCTTTTTAAGTATTACCTTGTATTTACATATTGTAATTTGCGCTTAGTATACAGCATGTATATTTTGTGAGTACTTGAAAACTCTATACATAACTGGATATCAAACAAAAATTCACGTGCATCACCTTCTTTGCGCTTCTTATGTGAAAAACGTTGCTCTGCTATCTTAGCATGGATGTATCACAGCTTAAGAACGTTTTTGCCTTTTTGGTGCGCTATTTTACTAGCGTTAATTATGGCTTTGCACTGGAAAAAACCAAAAATTAGGATAATTAAAAATATGAGCGAATATAGCCCAAATTTTACTATGAGACAGCTTTTAGAAGCTGGAGTTCACTATGGTCATAAGAAAAACTTTTGGAATCCCAAAATGGCGCAGTACATATATGGGGTAAGAAGTGGTATACATATAATAGATCTAGAACAAACATATAAATTGCTTGCAAAGGCACTTGAAAATTTACAAAATGTTGCCGTACAGAATGGAAGAATTCTATTTGTTGGAACAAAAAAACAGGGTAGTGACGCAGTAGCAGAACATGCAAAAAGATGTGGTCAATATTACGTAAATTACCGCTGGCTTCCAGGCATGCTTACAAATCGTGCAACAATTCAGAATTCCATCAATAAACTCAAAGAGTATGAAGGAATGCTGAATGATCCAAGTTCTCTATTATTAAAGAAAGAAAAACTGGAGTTATCAAGAAAACATCAAAAGCTTGAGCTTGCACTTGGTGGTATACGTAATTTAGGCGGATTACCAAATTTAATTTTTGCACTTGATACCAGGGAGAATGATATCGCAATACAAGAAGCAAAAAAGCTGAAGATTCCAGTCGTTGCCATAGTAGATACTAATGCGCAATTTGATGGTGTTGATTATATAATCCCTGGAAATGATGATGCAAGAAAATCCATAGAGCTTTATTGTAAACTTGCCGCTGATGCGATATTGCAGGGCGTACAGATCAGTCTTGCAAAATCCGGTGTTGATATAGGTGCTATGAGTGAAACTGAGTTTGTTGCGCCACAAGCTAATGCAAAACCTATAAAAAATACTGATGCAAACTCAGAGCAAGATAGTATACCCGAAGATAAATAAGCTATAGCGCATAAACCTAGTTTTTGCTGCGTAGTTTCTTTTTAAAGTGTATGCTGCACAAAGCTAGAGCGCATAGGTTATTTCATTCTCTGCTATAGACCTGTGTTAAGCTAGTAATAATAAAATAATTTATGAGAGTATGAAGTGGTGATAAGTGCTGAAAGTGTAAAAGCGCTACGTGAAAAAACTGGCGCCGGAATGATGGATTGTAAATCTGCCTTGACTCAGTGTGATGGTGATGTAAATGCTGCTATAGATTTTCTACGTGCAAAAGGACTTGCAAATGCTGAGAAAAAAGCAGATAGAGTTGCTGCTCAAGGACTTGTATCAATTTCTGTGCACAAAGGTGGGAATATGGCTTCTATAATCGAGCTAAATTCAGAAACAGATTTTGTAGCAAAAAATGATAAATTCCAAAGTTTAGCTGCCAATCTATCAAATATTGTTCTTGAATCTGGCGAACAAGACATTACAAAGTTTTGTGATATGCAATACGACAGCAATGTAAAAGTGAAAGATGCAATAGTTGAAGGAATCGCCGTCATAGGTGAAAATATCAATTTACGCAGAATAGATGTACTTAAGGTAGATGGAGTTGTTGCAAGCTATGTTCACAGCGCATTTGCAAATGGTATGGGAAAAATAGGCGTGGTAATTGCTATAGAATCAACAGGTCAGCATACAAAAATTGCTAAGCTTGGAAAAGAACTTGCAATGCAAGTTGCCGCATATAGGCCAATTGCTATTGCTATAGATGGCGTAAACAAGTCGCTTATAGAACGTGAGACATCTGTACTTAAGGAAAGACTTATAAATATCACACATGAATCTGGTGGCGCAAAAAAAATAGATGAAGCAAAATTTCTTCAAGGTGGACTTGCGAAGTTTTACTCTGAAGCTGTACTCATAGAACAAATTTTCCTGCTTGATAGTAAGAAAAAAGTCTCAACAGTAATTAATGAGCTTGAGAAAGAAATTGGAGCAACAATCAAGATAACAAAAGTTATCCGTTATCAAGTCGGTGAGGAAGATACCTCATGCAGCACAATAGTTGCTTAATGTGATATCTAGATTAAAAGTGCGTGCCTCGTATTTCACTCTATGTGCATTTATGTCATGTTGTTGTGTTTATTTAAATTGTAGCGCGCATTTATAATATAGCAAAGGAAGTTGATGGTATGATAGACTTGATATATGATTTTCAATTTTAAAGTAAAAATTGGCCTTTTAATTCATAATTTTCAAGCTCTTCAGTACACTAAAAATTTCACTTTAAATATATGGCACTGCCCGCAAACTGCTTGTGTTTGAACTTCTGAGCATGATTTTTATGGCACAAATTAATTGTTTGTATCGAATACTTTTACAGATTCCATATTCGCAAGAAAATTAACGAAGTAATCTGGAAAATTAGATAAAAAATGCTTACACAATAACTTAGCTAATGGTGCTATATACATAATACACACCAACTTTGCATTTACCTTGCGGGATGCCATATCAATGCTTGCGCTTTACAACTTCATACGTCTAAAGATTATACATAGAGTAGAGACTTCTGGAATTTAGCACTAAACATATAGATAATAAGAGAAAGCTTAGCTTCATATTTTGCATCATCAGCGCAACTAGAATGAAACAGTACACAATACTCAATTTCATTTGGTTATTAATTAAGAGATCGGCACATTACTATGTCGATTTTAGTGAATAAATATCTATCTATTTTTGAGACTGCAGAATCTTCTTTCACTTATAAGGTAAGAATGTCATTTATGTCTTTAACATCTAATCACCGTAATAAAAAACAAACTCTAAAAACGTCAAAAGGACGTACTAATTCCTCTGCAAATTGGCTGAGAAGAAATATAAATGACCCTTATATAGCACTTGCAAAAAAATCTGGTTATCGCTCTCGCGCAGCATTTAAATTAATTGAGATCGACGAGAAATTCAAACTCCTATCTTCTGCTCAAAATATTTTAGATTTAGGCTCGGCTCCTGGAAGTTGGTTGCAAGTTCTATCTTCCTCCGCAAAAAAAGACTCTAGAATAATTGGAGTGGATTTAAAAGCAGTTGAAGATATCAGTGGCATAGATTGCATTATCGGAGACTTCACAGACCAAACTGTTATAGAAGAAATCCTGCTGCGCTTTGGTGAAGCTGGTATAGATCTAATAGTCAGCGATATGGCAGCAAACGCATCAGGAGATTCAGGTATCGATGCGATAAGAAACCTCAAACTGTTAGAAATCGCTGCAAAATTTGCAATCTTAAACTTGAAAATAGGCGGTCACTTTGTAGCAAAAACTTTACTTACAGGTGGTAGAGAAAAGTCCGTAAACGATATGCTTAAATCCAATTTTGAAAAATTAAAAATCTTTAAGCCTAAATCTAGCTATAGCGATTCTAAGGAACAATATGTTATAGCATTAAAAAAGCATAATTTGATTAATTACTAATACTTATGAACAACTCTAAAAAATTGATACTTGCCTCTTCCTCTGAAGAGCGTATGCGCATGCTCACAGCATCTGGATATAAAGTCGACTCAATAGTTCCTGCTAATATAGATGAATCTGAGCTAAAAGGAGAGATGCCGAAAGCTTTGGCATTCAGGTTAGCTTTTGAAAAGGTCCAGAAAGTCTCTCAAGAATTTCCTAATGATGTTGTAATAGGAGCAGATACAGTAGTCTCAGTTGGCAGAACATCTCTGCCAAAAGCACTGCTTGAGTCCGACGCAAAACTCTGCTTAGACAAACTATCTGGAAGAAGACATGTAGTTTACACAGGTATCTGTCTTGCACATAACAGTATATTTAGAAAAAAAGTTGCAATGTCAATTGTAAAATTTAAGCACTTAACAGAGGAAGAAAAAAGTCTTTATGTAGAATCTAAAGAGTGGTATGGAAAAGCTGGTGGATATGCGATACGCGGAAAAGCCTCATCGTTTATTCAATATATAAGAGGACTTGATTCTACAATCATGGGCCTTCCAATGAGTATTGTATACAATCTACTACAAAGCTTTGGAATTAAACCATCCAATTAATTTTAGCGCTAACTACAACTAACCAGAGTTGGCTGTTCTATAGATAAATTTTTCTATTTAGTCGCCTGCTTCATAGTCCATCCGCCAAAAGTATGTATTTTAGCTTTTGAAACCCTTGGTACAACTTTATATTGTGTGTTTTGTTGCTCAGCTGATGCTATCTGTGTTAATTTGTTGTGATTTTTTACGGCAGAATGAGAAAAATGTCTACAAAGTCTGCAAAATACTGCGTTCTAAGCATATGTCCTATATTGCCACTTTGTAGCATTTGATTTTTATATGTTGAACTTTATGTGATTAGCCAGATAGGGTGCACTCTATCGCCTTCAGATTCATGCCTATGGCTGATATAAGTGGATTTTTAGCGTAACTTTCAATCGCTTTAAATACTTCCATACCTTTGAAGAATGTACTCCATCCACCAAAAATTGACTTGCTACGCAAATAAATCTTTGTGGAGAAGTTAAATGTGCAAAAATTAGCATAGGACTCTGCACTGCACTAATTTTTGGATATATTATTACTCATGCGCCTAAGCAAACACTGCCTTCACAACATCCGTAAGGTTTTTGCGTTTATTATAACATTTTCTTACGGATTTAAAGCACTATTTTTGCGCTCCAAGCACTATTTTATGCGCACTTTCGAGACTTTTTGACGCGCGTACAATATAACATTATCTTTTATTAATTGATAGGAGATATACTATAGAACGTAAAAATGCATAGTTAAACAGAATTGAGCTCAGTATTAAAGGCCGCATATATGAGCATATGTTAAAATTTTACTACAGCTTAGCCACCAATCTTTCAAAATTTACCGAAAATCTCTTTATTAGATTCAAATCTAGCGGCATAAAGCAGAAAATTCTCCCGATCTTTGGCAAATATCGCCATATCATATATATATCCGCATCCACTGTTCAATAAACTTTAAAGAAGAGAAGGAATTTAAAGAGTTATTATGCGGAAGATGCCTATAATTACACCCCTTATATATTTTTTACTTAAAAAGAGAGCTAAAGAGTTGATCAAAAGTATACTTAAAGTTATAATATTTATAGATCCATATAACCAATAAAAATTCTAAAATATCGATAAGATGTGTAAATATTCTAACGATATGATTTTTTTATATAAAGGCACAGAGATGATGCCAGTTATAGCGAGAGTATCGGCGCTATTTTATCAATTACTACCGGCTAAAGCGCGGTAGTTTGTGTAACGCTTGCAAAGCAGATTAAAAGCGTAAACGCTAAAACTCTGATATTCTAAAATCATCTTTTTTTTGATGTTCCTCATACTGTTCTATATATTTTTGCACTTCTTCTGAATTCACATTGCCAACTGTCACAACAAAATACCCTCTGGCCCAAAGATGTTGTCCCCAATACCGCTTACGGAGCAGTGCAAATTCCTGTAGCAACTTACGACTACTTATACCTTTAATATATTGCACAGCTTTAGATATTGATATACTAGGCGGAACCAATGCTAATATATGTACGTGATCAGGACTCATACTGCCACTAATTATATTTATGTAATTAGCAGCACATATTTCTCGGATTACTTCCCTAGTTCTAATCGCAACTTGCCCAGTTAAAACTCTATACCTATACTTAGTACAAAATACTATATGATACTTTAGGTCATATAGGCTGTGGGATCATCTCCTATATTCCATTCGTCCTCCCTTAGCACATTTCCTAGATAACTAATACTAAAGTGTTCGCCTAAAGGCGAGGGTGTTAACCATATCACATATAACTACATAAATTAGAAAATAAGTGTAAGAACCCTGATGTTCTGTTGGAAGATGTTTTTTACAAGTTATTTAGTGAACAAGTTAAAAGGTTTGTAAATGAGATTTTTATTAGTGCTATAGATAGAACAAGTTCTGCAGTGAAGTTTGAAGATGATAAATTAGAAGGTAAGTGTAAGAACCCTAATGTTCTGTCGGAAGATGTTTTTTACAAGTTATTTAGTGAACAAGTTAAAAGGTTTGTAAATGAGATTTTTATTAGTGCTATAGATAGAACAAGTTCTGCAGTGAAGTTTGAAGTGGATGAAACACAAGATAAGCATGAGAACCCTGATGTCCTGTTAGAAGATTTATTTGAGGAGCTAGAAGCTGATTATGTATAGCATAAGTGACTAAGATACTGACAAAAGTTAGGAATTAAGATATAAAAAGTGAGTATGAAATAAAAAGCATAAAATTATGGCAAGAGCATATCCAATAGAACTTAGGGTAAGAGTAATAGAAGCATTAGAAAATGGTGCAAGAATCACTAAAGTGAGTAAACTATTTAGAGTGAGTCGTGATACTATCTATAAGTGGAAAATTCTGCAAGATAAGCACGGTTCTTTGAAAGCAGCAAGTGGTTATCAAAAAGGTCACAGTCATAAGATCAAAAATCTAGAAGATTTTAAAGAATTTTTTGAATTAAATATTGCTATGACATCAAAAGAACTAGCAAAGAAGTGGTGTAATATATCACCTACAACGATCTTACAGGCGATAAAAAAACTTGGTTATAGCTATAAAAAAAACTCATCTTCATCCGAAAAGAGATATTCCGTTAAGACATGAATTTATTGAAAAGATAAAAACCATCACAAGAGATAAAATAGTATATCTTGATGAATCTGGAATAGAAGATAATGCTTGTAAAGGATATGGTTGTAGTATTTTAGGAGAAAGGTGCTATGGGGAAAAGGTGTATCAACATAAAACTAGAATAAGTATGATAGCTGGTCTTTGTAATTGTAATCTTATTGCTCCCGTAATATTTGAGGGTAATTGCAATAAAGAGGTCTTTGAAGCTTATATTAGGGAGATGTTAATTAAAGAATTAAAACCTGGACAAACTGTTGTTATGGATAACATTAACTTCCATAAGAATCCTAAAGTGAAAGAGTTAATTGAATCTGTGGGTTGTTACATATTATTTTTACCAACTTACTCTCCTGATTTAAATCCTATAGAGCATTACTGGTTTAAGATAAAAAATGAAATTAGAAAAACTATAGATTTATTTGATACTCTTTATGATGCTGTTTTTAATACAATTAAATTGTCAGCACCTTAGTCACTTATGCTATCACTAATGAAGAGGAAGGAAATGTGAAGAAGCTTCCGACTAGTTTCATAACTAGAGCAAGTGGTATAGATAAAACAGAAGATGAGATTTTCATAGTTGGGGCGGAAGAAGGCAGTATTAATAGGATTTCGATTAATTCTTTAACTGGAGCGAGTCGGAGCGCTATGGCGGAAGCTGAGAGTTTAGTTGAAGCAGAAAGAAATATTAAGAAGCCTACAAGTTTAGTAAATAAAGCAAGTAAGACTGATCAAATAAGATCTAATAACTCACAATCTACTCAAAGTGGTACAATTGATTTAAACAATTTTGAAAATACAAAACTTGATGAGAAGCAAAATGATGACTTGCAAGCAGAGCATTATGTGTATTAGTCGACATTTTATCTTACATTTAGTAAATTAAATTATTGAGAGTTTTCACATAAAGATAGATAAGAGCTGTTCTTGATATTGTTTGAATATTTGTGTAATAGTAAGAGCGCACCAAAGCTTGATGGATCCGTATACCATTGACTCTTTTTTAGAAACGATTTTAGTGCGCCGTGTCATTCGGCATAAATGATGTCGCGTGTTGCTATTATCTCTCTCGATACATACTGTGCCAGACTTTCCAATTGTATGACGCTCTTTGGGTAAAATTTTAGAAAAAGCATCCCAATCATCCGTATAAAAATGACATTCTTTCAGATGACTCACTTTTTGTAGAGCTTTTGGAATGTTGCAGTATCACGATTGCCTGTAACCCAGGCAACGGTTCTCCTTGTACTACGATCAACTGCCTTAATGATCCAAAGCTTATTTTTTTTGAACCAATAAAATGCCACATCTCGTCGAATTCCATCTCCATAATATCCGAAGAGACAACTGGCTCCTGAGTCTTGCCCATCGCCTCTACTACCCAGCGATAAATTATGGACGGCGAATGCCATAATATCTTGCATAACATAGAAAAAGAGCCATTACCAAGAACTATATAGCATAACGCATAATGCTTTCTTAACAGCTGTTTGAGGCTTCTTGCCCAGATCGCCCTCAACAAAATTTAGAACATGATCTGCACTTATAACGCTGTACACCCCTCACAATGCCATTCTTTACAAAGATATCAGAGCAACATCCCTTACAACAAACCATAAAACCACTCTTTAGTTTTTAAAAAAGTGATCATATCATACTTCTATCTAATTGTGAAAACTCTCAAATCATCAAACCGAAACTAGGTTTACTTGAATTGGCAAAAAGCCTTGGTAGTATATAATCTGCATGTAAGGCAATGTGTTATAGTAGAGATAGCTATTACAGATTTAAAGAACTATATGAAACAGGAGGAGAAGAAGCGCTATACGAGATAAGTCACAAGAAGCCAATAATCGCTAATAGAGTAGATCCAGAAAAAGCAGTAGTTGATATGGCGATAGAGTACAGCATATGGACAACTTAGAGTATCAAATGAGCTGAAGAAGAGTGGTATACTTGTTTCTCCTGGAGGAGTAAGATCGATTTGGTTACGTAATGATTTGAATAATATCAATAAAAGATTGAAAGCCTTAGAAGCTAAGATGGCCCAAGATGGTATTATATTGACCGAAGCACAGCTGCAAGTACTAGAGAAACGCCGTAATGAAAAAGAAGCACATGGAGAAATTGAGACACAACATCCAGGTTATTTAGGTTGCCAAGACACATATTATGTAGGCAATTTCAAAGGGATAGGAAAGGTTTATGCTCAGGTATTTATTGATAGCTACAGTAGATTTGCTGATGCTAAACTGTATACTGACAAAACTGCGATTACTGCTGCTGATATGCTAAATGATCGAGTGTTACCATGGTATGAGAGTCAAGGGATACCGATGCTTCGTATTCTTACAGATCGTGGAGGAGAATATAAGGGAAATATAGAACATCATGCTTTTGAGTTATTTCTCAGTATAGAAGGTATAGAGCATACAACAACTAAAGCATATTCACCTCAAACTAATGGTATGTGTGAACGTTTTAATAAAACTATGAAACAAGAATTCTTTGATACAGCTATGCGTAAAAAGATTTATACATCATTGGATGACTTGCAATTAGATCTTGATATTTGGTTAGAATATTTCAACAATGAAAGACCTCATTCTGGTAAATATTGTTATGGAAAAACACCTATGCAAACTTTTTTGGATAGTAAAAAGTTAGCTGTGGAAAAGAATAATGAAATCTTGTATCTCAGTTACATATCTGACAGTCAAAACTTAACTGACAAGCAGATATAAAATTTATAACTGTCTGTAAGATCAAATCTTGACTTCTACAACCAAATTAATATCGTCTTTTGCTCCACTTATTATATATAGTTTCCGGTTCTTATGTCTTATAAATGCATGCACTGCAATGAAACTTTTTTCGTATTGTCAGATCTAGGTAATTTTTGTTGCATTGGATGTAAAGTAGCTCACAATTTAATAAAATCGCTAGATTTGAGTGACTACTATAAATACTGCAAAAATATTTATAATACAAATCCAATACGCGTTAATGACGCTATCCAAAATAATATAAATTATGTAGCAAGTGTCTCTAAAGATGAAAAGTCAGGGTGGAACAATATTGTACTGTCGGTGGAAGGGGTTTATTGTGGAGCATGTGTTTGGTTAATAGAATCTAGCCTAAATGCACAAGGATATGTAAACTCTGCTAGACTTAATATGACAACCAATAGACTAAGCTTGGAGTGGGAGGGAGACGCTAAAAAAATTAATGATATCATATCCATTATAGAAAAACTTGGTTATAGAGCAGTTCCATTTGAAGTATCTGAGATGATTGCAAATTCTCTAAGAGAAGAGAAAGACTTACTAAAGCGCTTGTTTATCTCAGGCATTGCAGCAGCACAAGCAATGATGGTAGCAATGGTAATATGGATAAGCCATTATTACGGAACAATGCCAAAGTACACAAGGTATGTACTACATGTTGTCATAGCAGCAATCAGTATTCCTGCGATTATATATTCATGCAAGCCGTTTTTTTATCCTGCATGGCGCGCCATTAGAAACTGGCGCAGTGATATGAATATACCAATATCTATCGGCATAATTGGTGCAACATTAGTTAGTATTCAAGAAACAATATTAATGAGAGATTACACATATTATGATGCTGCAATTAGCCTTGCGTTTGTTCTATTGATAGGACGATATCTAGATTTAAAGGTAAGAAATAGAGCAAGAGCTGCAGCTAGACAAATGTTACTCAGTCAACCACAGTATGTTACTATAGAAAATGGAAATCAACTTGAGATAATTAGGGTTAAAGACGCAAAGCTGGGTCAGGTCGCAATAGTAGAGAGTGGAGAAAGAGTACCTATTGATGGGAAATTAATTGATGAATTTGCATCCATAGATGGAAGCATTATCACCGGAGAAACAGTACCAAAAGATATATCACTTGGCGAAATGATATATGCAGGCAGTATAAACCTTGGCAATACCATCAAAATTAGAATAGAAAAATTAAGCGATCAAACAATCTTGAGTGATATAATCAAACTCATTGAAACTGCAGAGCGCAGCAAAGCAAAATATGTTAGGGTTGCAGACAAAATAACAGAGTTTTATGTTCCTATAATTCTTATGCTTTCTGCTATAACTATCTTCTTCTGGGTATTTATAATGGAAATATCCATTACAAATGCTATTCTCTATGGAGTTTCTGTTCTAATAGTTACATGTCCTTGCGCACTTGCACTTGCAGTTCCAATTGCACATGTTATCTCCAATCTAAAACTGATGAAGCTTGGATCATTCATAAAATCCCACGATGCTTTAGAAAAATTTGATCAAGTAAACACTATCATTTTTGACAAGACCGGCACATTGACTAAAGGCATAGTGCGTATGCATGCACATAACATACATGATGAAACCTTGAAAATTATAGCATCAATCGCCACCAAGAGTAAGCACCCGATATGTATTGCGATTAGAGAACAATATAAAGGTGACATTTTAGATATAAGTGTAAAGGAGGAAAAAGGACTTGGGTTACTTGCCAAATACAATAATAAATCTTACAAGCTTGGAAACAGAAGCTGGTGCGGTATAGAACATGATATTGGACTCGATGATGATAAAATGGAAACCTGGTTCGCAAGTGAAAACTCAGATCCTATAAGATTAACATTTGAAGATGAACTAAGACCAGAAGCAGTAGATGTGATCACAAAACTAAAAAAACTGAAGTTAAGATTGATTATACTATCTGGAGATAGAACAAATACTGTAAAAAAAGTTGCAGATGCAACTAATATACTAGAGTATTTCTCTTGCAAAACACCTAGTCAAAAATGTGAATTTATCAGAAATATACAAAAATTCGGAGGAAATATACTTATGGTTGGTGATGGACTAAATGATGCAGCCGCACTGAGTGCCGCTGATATCTCTATGTCCCCAGCTTCAGCCATTGGAATAGCACAAAATAGTGCAGACATAATATTTCAAAAAGATTTATACGCTGTGATTGAAAACTTGATGATTTCTAGATATTCATCTATAGTGGTAAAGCAAAACTTTTTTGTTGCATTTTTATATAATATTATCACTGTACCAGTTGCTATGTGTGGGTTGATAACTCCAGTCATAGCATCGGTTGCGATGTCTACGTCTTCAATAGTAGTTGTACTGAATTCTATGAAGATTAACTCACTCTTTATCAAGAAAGACTAAAATGATTCAACAATTCAAATTATCCAACATTGATGCTACAAAACCTGAGATAGTGATTTTTGACTGGGATGATACTTTGATAAAGTCTGGAAACATATACCAGATACTTTTTGAAAAAGTAATGAGAGATTTAAACTCATCAGATAGCGTTAGAGCAGCGCGTGAATATTATAGACACTACTCATTAAATGAAGCTTTTCCAATGATATTTGGTGATGATTGGAAAAAAGCGCGCGATTTATATTATAATCATTTGAGTAATGTTGATCTTTCAAACATAGAAGTCATGGAACACGCTGAGGATGTCTTAAAACATATGCAATCCGAAGATTTGACTATGCTTATTGTCAGCAACAAAAACGGCAACGTCCTAAGAGATGAAGTCAAACGTATTGGGTGGGAAAAATATTTTACCGGTATTGTTGGAGCTTCTGATGCAAAACGTGATAAGCCATGGCCAGATCCAGCACAACTTGCACTTTCTGCTTTTAGTTTTTCATCTCCTGAGAAAGTTTGGTTTGTTGGAGATAGTATCGTAGACGCAAAGTGTGCGCATTCTATATCTGCACAGTTTGTGCTATTTGGTGATCAAAACACACAAAAAGATGTAGATAATGCTATGGTTCCGTATCTATATGTTGCAGATCACAAAGAGTTAATTTTATTGCATAATATGGCTAAATGAAGATTTGGATAGTAGACGCTTTTACTAAAACGCGTTTTTCTGGCAATCCTGCCGGTGTCTGCATAGTAGAACAGATTTGCGATTTAGACGAGAAATTAATGCAATCAATAGCATCCGAATTTCGAATCTCTGAAATTGCTTTTGTTAAGCATTTGAATAAGCAGCATTATAGCATCAGATGGTTCACACCAAATTCAGAAGCACCTATTTGTGGTCATGCTACAGTTGGGGCTATGCATATTCTAACAGAGCTTGGTATAGAAGAAAAAGGGATATACATAAAGTTTGACAGTATTTCTGGTCCTCTTTCAGCTATTAAAGACTTTAATGGTCTTATAACACTAAACTTTCCGTCCTACAAACTGAATAGCATTACAGATCATACCATGTGCTTACGTTTTAACGAAATTGTAGGCGGTATTCGTCCAATTGAATTCCTTTGTGATGAGAATTGTGTAGTAATGCGTTTTGCAGATCCAAGTGTAGTGCAAGATTTAAAACCTAACTTCACGCTTCTTTCAAAAGAACAGTGTAGAGCTTTAGTTGTTACATCTATTGCAAGGCCACTTTTCTATGATTGTGATTTTGTCTTTAGGTATTTTGCACCAAAGGTTGATATAGATGAAGATGATGTTTGCGGTTCTGCACACTGCAGGCTGACACCTTATTGGTCTAACATTATGAATAAAGAGTTCTTTATATCTCGTGCATTATCTAAGCGTGGTGGCGTAGTATACTCAAACGTCGTAAATGATAGAGTCATGATATCAGGATACGCAGTAACTGTTTTTTTAGTCGAATATCTTCAGCATACTGATAATCACATTGCAACTCTATAATGAAATACTAGTTACCAATTAATAGCACAATTATATGGCAAATTTTGCAGCCGATCAAAGAGCTTTAATGATCCTACCTGCAAAGTGCACACACGCGGATTTCGATGGCATGATTTTTTGAGAGTTTTCACACAAAGATAGATAAAAGTTCTTCTTGGTATTGTTTAAATATTTGTGGCATTGTAAGAGCGCACCAAAGCTTAATGGATCCGTAGAGCATTGACTCTTTCTTCGAAACGATTTTAGTGCGCCGTGTCATTCGGCATAAATGATGTCGCGTGTTGCTATTATCTCTCTCGATACATACTGTGCCAGACTTGCCGATCGTATGACGCTTTTTTGGTAAAATTTTAGAAAAAGCATCCCAATCATCCGTATCAATTACTACCGGCTAAAGCGCGGTAGTTTGTGTAACGCTTGCAAAGCAGATTAAAAGCGTAAACGCTAAAACTCTGATATTCTAAAATCATCTTTTTTTTGATGTTCCTCATACTGTTCTATATATTTTTGCACTTCTTCTGAATTCACATTGCCAACTGTCACAACAAAATACCCTCTGGCCCAAAGATGTTGTCCACAATACCGCTTACGGAGCAGTGCAAATTCCTGTAGCAACTTACGACTACTTATACCTTTAATATATTGCACAGCTTTAGATATTGATATACTAGGCGGAACCAATGCTAATATATGTACGTGATCAGGACTCATACTGCCACTAATTATATTTATGTAATTAGCAGCACATATTTCTCGGATTACTTCCCTAGTTCTAATCGCAACTTGCCCAGTTAAAACTCTATACCTATACTTAGTACAAAATACTATATGATACTTTAGGTCATATAGGCTGTGGGATCATCTCCTATATTCCATTCGTCCTCCCTTAGCACATTTCCTAGATAACTAATACTAAAGTGTTCGCCTAAAGGCGAGGGTCTTAACCATATCACATATAACTACATAAAATGCCTAACATAGAAAAAGAGCCATTACCAAGACTATATAGCATAACGCATAATGCTTTCTTAACAGCTGTTTGAGGCTTCTTGCCCAGATCGCCCTCAACAAAATTTAGAACATGATCTGCACTTATAACGCTGTACACCCCTCACAATGCCATTCTTTACAAAGATATCAGAACCACATCCCTTACAACAAACCATAAAACCACTCTTTAGTTTTTAAAAAAGTGATCATATCATACTTCTATCTAATTGTGAAAACTCTCGATTTTTTTAAGTACTAGTTAATTTCTGCACCTTGCACTTTTATATATTTGCAAAAAATTAACGAAGTAATACTTAAAAATTCAGCTAAAAAAACCTACACCATGACTTTGCCGGCAGTACCATACAGCAGGTAAATAAAGAATTGGCATTTCGAATTTTGATACGAAGCTATGAGCTAGAAGGAATGCGAGATAGTGTATACATAAAAACTTTGTATGTATATATCTTATATTTTCATATATAACTTGCGCAATATCTAACCATCCACCTACCTGGCAAACTCATGAAAATTTCTAGACTACCTACCGCTTATTTGAATAAGCTTTTAAATATATTATTTCCACCCGAATGCATTACATGCAATTCCGAAATAACTGAAGCATATACAATGTGCGATCTTTGCTGGAAGAAACTGGATTTTATAACAGAACCCAATTGTGCCAAGTGTTCTCTTCCAATACAGTCTATAGCACTGGAGCAAAAATGTGACATAAATTGTTTGCATATACAACATCAATACTCTACCGCAAAATCTGTTTTTGTGTATGAATCTGTGACAAGAGAGTTGATACATAAACTAAAGTATTCTACTTACTATCAGATAGCACAATTCTTCGCAAAATTAATTTGTAATAGGTTTGCTGAGAATATAAAGAATTACGATGTTGTGATTCCTGTGCCTATGCATTACTTAAGATTAAAGGAGAGAGGATATAATCAATCATCTATACTTGCAGTAAAAGTTGCGCATACGCTAAAAATCAAGAGAGTTTTCATATAAAGATAGATAAGAGCTGTTCTTGATATTGTTTGAATATTTGTGTAATAGTAAGAGCGCACCAAAGCTTGATGGATCCGTATACCATTGACTCTTTTTTAGAAACGATTTTAGTGCGCCGTGTCATTCGGCATAAATGATGTCGCGTGTTGCTATTATCTCTCTCGATACATACTGTGCCAGACTTTCCAATTGTATGACGCTCTTTGGGTAAAATTTTAGAAAAAGCATCCCAATCATCCGTATAAAAATGACATTCTTTCAGATGACTCACTTTGTTGTAGAGCTTTTGGAATGTTGCAGTATCACGATTGCCTGTAACCCAGGCAACTGTTCTCCTTGTACTACGATCAACTGCCTTAATGATCCAAAGCTTGTTTTTTTTGAACCAATAAAATGCCACATCTCGTCGAATTCCATCTCCATAATATCCGAAGAGACAACTGGCTCCTGAGTCTTGCCCATCGCCTCTACTACCCAGCGATAAATTATGGACGCCGAATGCCATAATATCTTGCATAACATAGAAAAAGAGCCATTACCAAGACTATATAGCATAACGCATAATGCTTTCTTAACAGCTGTTTGAGGCTTCTTGCCCAGATCGCCCTCAACAAAATTTAGAACATGATCTGCACTTATAACGCTGTACACCCCTCACAATGCCATTCTTTACAAAGATATCAGAGCAACATCCATTACAACAAACCATAAAACCACTCTTTAGTTTTTAAAAAAGTGATCATATCATACTTCTATCTAATTGTGAAAACTCTCAAAATCAAATATATAGAGGATGCACTTGTCAAAACACGAAACACAGCAAGTCAAATGACACTTAATGAAACCATTAGACAAACTTCTATAAGTGGAGCATTTGAAGTAAATTGTAGATACTTAAAAGAAATAAAAGGTAAAAAAATAGCAATTATAGATGACGTTTTTACAACCGGATCTACAGTTAATGAGTGTACAAAAGTGTTGCTGGCAAATGATGCAAGTGATGTTGCTATTTTCACAATTGCAAAAACTGTTAAAAAATTTTCTTGACTTTATTATTGTAAAATATCTCATAAATAAAAGATATTTAAACTCTTGATTTTTTTATATGCAAGCTATATACAACAATATATAGAGAATATCCAGCAGTATTACGCTATATATAGCGCAATACGTTCATGATCAGCTCAAGTATCATATACGGAAATTTATGAAAAATGTACCTTATCAAATCAATATAGATAATAAACGTGATGATTTTTTGACAGATTTCGGAAAAGCCGTGCTTACTGATCGATATTTGTTAAATGGAGAGAGTTTTCAGGATTTATTTGCAAGGATTGCACGCCACTATGCAGATAACCAAGATCATGCTCAAAGAATATATGACTATGTAAGTCAGATGTGGTTTATGCCAGCTACACCTATCTTGAGCAATGGAGGGACAACACGTGGTATGCCAATCTCTTGTTTTCTAAACGAGGTTTCTGATAGTCTAAGTGGCATAGTTGATGTTTGGAATGAAAATGTATGGCTTGCTGCAAAAGGAGGAGGAATAGGAACATACTGGGGTAATGTTAGAGCGCTTGGAGAAAAGGTTAAGGATAATGGGAAAACATCTGGAATTATACCATTTATATGTGTACAAGATAGGCTAACACTTGCAATCTCGCAGGGGAGTTTAAGACGTGGTAGTTCTGCTGTATATTTGCCAGTTTGGCATCCAGAAATTGAAGAATTCATAGAGATAAGACGCCCAACTGGTGGAGATCCTAATCGAAAATCGCTTAATTTGCACCATGGAGTTTTAATTTCAGATGCTTTTATGGAAGCAGTAGAAAATGACATGTCTTGGCACTTAAAAAGTCCTAAAGATGGACGTATTGCCTCAGTTATTAAAGCTAGAGACCTGTGGATCAGGATATTACTTGCACGTGTTGAAACAGGCGAACCATATGTTGTATTTATAGATACAGTAAATAGACTAAAGTCCGACATATATAAAAAACATAATCTAGAAATTAAGACTTCAAATCTTTGTAGTGAGATCACACTCACTACTGGCAAAGATTATATTGGCAAACAAAGAACAGCTGTTTGTTGTCTATCCTCACTTAACTTAGAATATTTTGATGTATGGTCTAAGAATGAGTTATTCATACCTGATGTGATGCGTTTTCTTGATAATGTTATGGAAGATTTTATAAAAAATTCACCTGAGGAACATGCAAACTCGGCTTACTCAGCTTCAAGAGAAAGAAGTGTCGGCCTTGGTGTTATGGGATTTTTCTCCAAGCTGCAGCAGGATATGGTTCCTATTGAATCTGCTGTAGCAAAATCATTAAATAAAAAGTTCTTTACACATATCAAAAAGGAAGTAGATAGAGCTTCTGTAATGATTGCAGAAGAAAAAGGCGCATGTCCTGATGCAAAAGATGCTGGGATTAATGAAAGATTCAGCCATAAAACTGCAATTGCACCAACAGCTTCGATCTCAGTTATAGCAGGGAATGCATCTCCTGGTATAGAACCTTATAGTGCTAATACATATACACAAAAAACACTTACTGGCTCGTTTAGTGTACTTAATAAGCATCTAAAAAAACTATTGCATTCTAAGGGTAAAGATATAGAAGAAATATGGTCTTCTATTATGAATCATGAAGGTTCTGTACAACATCTTGATTTCTTGACTCAACACGAAAAAGATGTATTTAAAACAGCATTTGAGATAGATCAAAGGTGGTTAATAGACCTTGCAGCAGATCGAACACCGATGATAGATCAAGCTTCATCGCTCAACATATTTCTTCCTGCAAATGTGAGTAAAAGAGAGTTACACATGGTACATTTTCAAGCATGGAAGAAAGGTGTAAAGAGTATGTATTACCTGCGCTCTAAGTCGTTGCAGCGTGCTGATAAAGTATCGCTAGAAAATATGACACATACAGAACATGCTATACAATTACAAATGAGCCTTATTCAAAACGATAAAAATGACGAAGAATGCTTGGCGTGTCAATGATTTAATAACAGTCGTAATTGCTTGAAACCAACATCAATCCTGCTCTTCTTAGAGTTATGACGTTATTAAGTAGTATTTCTAGGTACAGGACAGAATTATATATCAGAAAATTAGCGCATGGCAGCTTTAATGGCTAATCGTTGCACATTTAACTTTAACTTATCCACAAAAATAGAATCGTTTAATGGTGGGACTGCACCATTATTTTAGCACTTCTATATCAAAACCGGCAGCAACATGCTTAAAGCACCTTTCTTAAAATCTCTAGTAACTCACCATCGCTAATTCCTGAGAAGCTGGCTTGTGCAAACTCTTTATTTCCACCACCTCTTAAGTCTTCATACTCACTCATCTTTTTCAAAATCTCATTGGCAGCAAACTTAGGAGTATTGCAAATCTGTAAAAATATATTTCCAATGTTCCCATCCTTTGAAATAACTATGAGAACACCATCTTTTATTCTATTTTTTATTATAGAAGCAACGCTTCTTACATCTTTAGGTGCAACATCAGAGATATAAGCTATATAACACCTTGACGAATTTATTACCTCTTCGTTCAGATTTGTATTTGCCAAATTCTTCAATTTCAAATCCTGCAACTCCTTTTCTAATGACCTCTTCGCGCTAGTAAGTAATTCCAATTTTTCTGGCAAATCTTGCTCTTGACACTTCATTATTGATGATAATGCATTTAGCACCTTCAACTTGTCAGATACGTATTCTAAAGCAATCATACCAGTTAACGCTTCTATTCTTCTAACACCAGATGCAATCGATGAATCACTAGCTATTTTGAAGAAACCAATATCTCCAGTTCTACTTACATGAGTTCCACCGCATAACTCCATCGAATCACCCATTTGCACAACTCGAACTTTGTCATCATATTTATCACCAAAGAGAGCAACCGCACCTCTTTCAATCGCAGCCTCTTGAGGCATGATTTCAGTACATGATGCTATATTCGCAATAATAATTGAATTTACTCGCTCTTCTATCTTTTTAATTTCGTCTGGAGAAAGCGCTTTATTATGTGCGAAATCAAATCTAAGCTTTATATCCGTCACTATAGAACCTTTCTGTACTACATGAGCACCTAAAATTTCTCTTAGCGCAAGATGTAACAAATGAGTAGCAGAATGATTTGCTCTAATCTTTCTTCTTCTTTCATCGTCTATCACCAGATTTACCTGTTCATCAACACGAATAGGTGAAATATTTGCTTGCAAAGTTACATGATGACCAAACAATTTATCAGCATACTTCTGCGTGTTTGATACTTTGTGACCAGACAAAACACCAGTATCACACACCTGCCCTCCAGACTCGGCATAAAATGGCGTTTGATTTACTATCACTATAGCTTCTCCAGCTGCAGCTTCTGTAACCAGCCTTCCCTCCTGCACTATTGCCACGACTTTACCAATAGCTTCTTTATCTAAATATCCTATAAACTCTGTAGCACCAAACTCATCATAGATTTGGTACCATAATAAATCGTCCGCCTTAGAACCAGAACCAACCCAAGCAGCCTTCGCTCTTTCCTTTTGTTCTTGCATGCACGACTCAAAACCTGCTTCATCAAGCATAATACCTTGCGCGCGGAGGAAATCTTTTGTTAAATCTAGAGGAAATCCATATGTATCATATAACTTAAACGCTACTTCTCCATCCATTATACCGCCCTGTGCTATCTTGTCAGTACTAGCATTCAATAATCTCAATCCTCTCTCCAAAGTCT
Source organism: Candidatus Lariskella endosymbiont of Hedychridium roseum (assembly GCF_964020185.1). Classification (NCBI taxonomy): domain Bacteria; kingdom Pseudomonadati; phylum Pseudomonadota; class Alphaproteobacteria; order Rickettsiales; family Candidatus Midichloriaceae; genus Candidatus Lariskella; species Candidatus Lariskella endosymbiont of Hedychridium roseum. The sequence continues at coordinate 922,602 of NZ_OZ026538.1, forward strand.
CACTAAATCTTTCTTCCTCTTCCTTTAAAGTAGACATGATAAAATGCTCTCCACGCTTGAGTTCAGGATATGCATCTCCCATTTCGCCGATTAATGCTGGAACAAGGCGGTACATCATAGCATCCATATAACCAAGGCTATGCACGTGCCTCATGGCTCTTCTCATAATCCTACGAAGCACATATCCTCTACCCTCATTTGATGGTGTAAGGCCACTTGCAATCAAAAAGCATGATGCGCGCAAGTGATCTGCTATCACTTTATGCGAAGCATTCGTTGGAACATCACCAGCTAAAGATTTTACAGCACCTATTAATGACTGAAACAAATCTATATCATAATTATCATTCTTGCCTTGCAGTACAGCTGCAATACGCTCAAGCCCCATACCTGTATCTATCGAAGGCTTTGGAAGATTTTTTCTTATGCCACCCTCACATTGCTCATACTGCATGAAAACCAGGTTCCAAATTTCTATGTAGCGATCTCCATCTGCATCTTTTGTCCCAGGAAGCCCTCCAAAATACTTATCACCATGATCATAGAAGATCTCAGAACACGGACCGCATGGTCCAAGTTCTCCCATAGACCAAAAATTATCACTCGTTGCAATTCTTATGATTCTATCATCTGCAAAACCAGTCAGTGCCTTCCAAATACCAAAAGCTTCTTCATCGTCATGATATACTGTGATATAAAGTTTTTCTTTATTCAATCCAATTTCTGATGTTATGTAGCGCCATGCAAATTCAATCGCTTCCGCTTTAAAGTAATCACCAAATGAAAAATTCCCCAGCATTTCAAAAAATGTATGGTGTCTTGCAGTATATCCAACATTATCTAAATCATTATGCTTCCCACCTGCTCTAACGCATTTCTGAGCAGTTGCCGCTCTTTTAAAAGTAGGTACCTGCACTCCAGTAAAATAGTTCTTAAATTGAACCATACCTGAGTTTGTAAACATTAAAGTCGGATCTTGAGTTGGAATCAGAGAATTAGATTCTACAATCTCGTGACCGCAGTTTGAAAAAAACTCTAAAAAGTTCTTTCTGATATCACTTAGCTTCATATCACTTATTTAAGTTAAATAAAATTATTACAAAGTTAGCATAATTTCACGCAGCCCATAAAATATGATGAAATACATGTAAATCTAAAAAGCCTCAATTACAAAATTCATCATACATTAGGCCATGCCGGCAAAGTCACTTTCGCAGACTCCTTTGACCTGATTTTCAATTATTACTTCGTTAACTTCCTCACAAATATATATAGCCAAAGCAGCATAAAAGAGTCATGCCGTGCTTTGTCTTTTTGATAAAATTTAAGTCAGCCTCTCACATAAAATAGAGTTATATTGCCGATTTTAAGCGAATAAAAATTTATTCTAACTCCTCGTTTGCTATGCATATTTTGTAGCGCTTTAGCTATAATATTTGACTCAAAAATTCACTTGTACTCTAAAAAATCATGCCATTAAAATCCGCGCGCGTGCACTTTACCAAGTGCATAGCAAAAATGCTAAATCCTATCAACACTGGTATTAAATCTCTTGATTTAACATATGCTTTTGGTGTTTCTGTATATTTAGTACAAGCCCAAATCCAAGTAACATCACACCTAGATTTGAGCCACCATATGACAGAAATGGCAGCGGTATTCCAACAGCAGGCAACATTCCAGATACCATACCAACATTTACAAAGATATGCGCAAAGAGCATTGTTGCAATTCCACACACAACCAGTCTTCCAAATTGATGACGAGTAGAAAGCGCTATATAATAACAACATAAAATCAAAAGTGTATAGAGCAAAAGTACAAACATACATCCCATAAAACCAGCTTCTTCTGCAAGCAATGTAAATATGAAGTCGGTATGTTTTTCTGGTAAGAAGCTCAACTGATTTTGAGTTCCATTTAGTAATCCTTTCCCACGAAAACCACCAGAACCAATAGCAATTTTTGACTGCATAATATTATATCCTGCCCCAAGCAAATCCGATTCAGGATTTAGGAATATCATTATCCGCCTCTTCTGATAAGCATGTAATAAATTCCAAATTATCGGCAAGCTTGCAATAGCAGCAATTATAGGCACTGCAAAAAAAACTAGTCTTACCCCTGATGCAAAAAATATACCAGCTGCAATTGCCAGTGTAATTATTGCAGTACCTAAATTTGGCTGTTTAAGTATAAGAAAAACAGGAAGCAAAAGCATAGCAATTGGCATCAGTAAAAATTTTAACTTTAATATTTGAGAAGAATGCATTTCATGGAAATAATGTGCAAGCATTATCACCATTGCTATTTTCATAAACTCAGACGGCTGTAAATTTATCATGCCAAATCTTATCCACCGCTGCGCGCCCATCGCATAATGCCCAAGCACCTCTGCCATGACAAGCAAAAATAAACAGAAAAAATAGATGTAATAAGCAGAATTAAATATAAAAGAAGTATCTATGTATCTAATTACATATATAAGCGGTAGGAATAACAATAGCACATAAAACTGTTTTTTAACCCAGGGATTTAAAGAGCCACCAGCTGCCGAATACAACAGCACAAGGCCAATTGCACACAATGTAAGTAAAAGAAATATTATCATGGAATGTGCTAAAGCAAATCCAGAATAATATGAATTATCTCTTATTTGGCGCATCTTTTAAACACCTGCTTAAAAATATGTGCTACTGCTCATGTACATTGGTAGATAAAAACATAGCGGTCTGCCGCGTATGATAGCCAACATTTGGGTTAGTTAATAATTTATCCAATACCTCTCTAGCTCTATCCTGCATATTCTCTTTAAGTAATAAAGAAGCCTGTATAATCTGAGCACTGGAAGCATATATTGGATTTGTTTCGATGTATTGATCAAGCTCATTGATAGCATCTTTGTTTTCTATGGTCTTCGAACGAATTTTTAGATTAAGAGAAAGTATCTTTGAAAAATCTCTAAAAGTCATATCAACACTTTCATCATTTGATATAGAATCATATATTGATGTTGCTTTATCCACTTCCTTTTTTCCATCATAAAACCATGCAAGGTATAACTTAGCCATCATAGCGTAATTTGAGCTTTTTGATGATAAATTCTCTAGTTTTGACACAATAAGCCCAAAATCAGTGTTTCTAGATTGCATCTGTGTCATTGCCTCAATAAATACACTTGCATCAGCATAGATCTTATTTTTCTTATGATACTGCAACCAAATGTATGAAATACCAGAAATTATACATAACAAAAGTACAGCAAAAATAAATTTCCAATATTTTATAAGAAACCTTTCAGCTTTTTCTCTTGCTATATCTCCTCGTACTTCGCTCAATAACAAATCAACCATGAATTACTCCAACTTATTTACAATATATAGCCAGCACAGTCTTCCACTCATAATTTAAAAATATAACACTTCATGCTAACACTGCACGATACTATACTTGGTAAATTTATGAAACCTCTAATTACTCCTTTCGTCAACAATCGATTTGCTGCATAAATAAATTTTTCGGAAAATTGAATGTACAAAACTTAGCTTTTAGCACGACCCTACGCTCAGCACTGCCTGCACAGCAACTTGCACAGACTTCTTTTGGCCTGATTTTCCATATTTATACCAAATCCCTAAAATAACAGCATATATGTGTATTGCCAAAGCAGTATAAAAGAGTCGCTATACATGTTATGATGCTAGGTGAATATTAAAGGAATGAAAGCATAATATACCACTATTCAGTTTAGGAAAGAGGTATTAAATCTATCCGCAAAAAGTCTCAGAAGCGGTATAAAATAATGTTTAGAGTGTCAAAATGGTGTTTAAATCCGTAAGAAAATGTTATAATAAGTGCAAAAACTTACGGATTTTTTGCAGCAAGCATCACAATCACATTTTTGAATCTGCCATTGCAATTCACTTGAATATCTTTTCAAGAGTGAACAAGCTGTATAATAGACCTCTTGCATAACCTCATTCTGAGGTAGAAATTCTTATAGAGTAGATTTTTGCAAAACGTCACCAAACAATGATCCACGTGAGTGTTTTTATGTTTTAGTGACAATCAAATCACAGCTTGGAACAGGTTATGCAAGAGGTCTAATGTCTATTTTACATAAACCATTCAAAAATTTAGCTAGACCAAAAATTCCATCCATGAGTGATGAGTATACGAGTAATGCCGCTGATTGAGACTTTTGGCGAATAGACTATTAAAATGATAAGAAGCTGATAAAACATTCATAAAATTATCTGAAGAATTTCAAAACTCAACATAACTCTTTTATACTGCTTTGGCTATAATATTTGACTTAAAAATAACTTGCACCTTAAAAAAATCATACTCTTAAAATCATCGCGTATACACTTATGAAGGCAGTGCAATATAATTTATCAGATACTTGCAAATACCACCTAACAAAATCCATAAAATTTTTGGCAATTTTGCCATTTTTTCTGCTGGACTTTTGATGCGCCATAATTGCTTGAAATCAACATGTTTCCTCTCCTTCAAGCATTATAACGCATGCGACTAATTATTGATTACTCCAATATTCATCTTTCTTTACTATGTAATAACCAGAGTTCACACTACCTGCTGTGTGTATTTCACTCACTCCAATTCCCTTCATAATTGCATGCAAAAGGAAAAACATAGATTGCATAGTATCCATATATTCTATCTTGCTTTTAGGATATAAACTAGCAACATTGTCAAATGACATACCACAGATTTCTTGATTTATTTTCTCTAGATCCTGCAGCTTCACAGGGCTTGCAAGAGCAAATTCAACATTTAAACCAGAAACTATACCGCTACCAAATCCATAAGCTTTCATTTCAGGGTTATTCTTGATCAAAGACATTAGAGCTTTATCTTCAGAGAGAACTTTTCTTACTTTATTATCATAAAACTTATAAATATCATTTAGAGAAGAACATTCAATCATAGATGTTTTCTTTTGTGGAAACCGTACTTTCATTTCCCGTGTTAAAATTTCAGTACCAGTATTACCTTTATATATTAAACTTTGCTTCGTTTTTGGATCTACCGATGTGATTTGATAACTGCCGCCACCTATATCAATTAGCAGGATATTTGGATCATCAATCGTAATTTCTCCCTTTTGTAATAACATCTCTTGTGTTACTATGTATGCCATCTTAGCTTCCTCTTCCTGCGATATAGCATATACACGAACATCTGTAGAATCCTCTATCTTTTTCAAAACTTCGCTAGTGTTTGAAGCTTTACGGGCCCAAGCAGTCGCAAAACCAGTGCATTTACTAGATTTACAGTCTACTTTATTCAGTTTCTTCATCTCATTTATCGTCGCTATACCATTCTTAATACAATTCTCATCCACTTTTTTATCTGGAGATTTAGAGATACAGCATTGATATGCCATCTTTCTAGATAAATGCTCTACCTCCTTTATGATATTCCCATGACATTTGTTAAATAAATAGGTAGTCATTCTAGAAGTGCCTGAACCAAGTTCAAAAACGTAACGTTGCTCAATGCAATCTTCAGCAAATGCAAAACCTCCACATGAGAATATAAAAAACAAGCTCAATACAATTATCTTTCGAATATAATCCATATAACCCCTCTTTATTAATTATGTTTTAACATTTTTCAGTTAAAGACGACATAACAAAACATACTATATATATATTCAGCATAATATGCAATCAATCTATGCAATAAATAGCAACATTAAGCCAAATAATGCTGCATTATATACAATAACTCGCATAATATTGCAAATCAAAATTTATAACCGAAACACTATTTAAATTTTGACATATTCTATAAAGAACAACAAACTGCCCAGTAATTGCAGCTTTATTCAAACACTGCATGCTCGTATAAATATATAACTTATAAATTGTATTCTAAACGAGTAATAAGTGATACAATATTTCAAATTAAAATTGTTATGCTGCTATAGCAAAACTAAAAAATTAAGATTTTATTTAGTGGTAATTAATGCAAAAGCTAGACAATATATATAATGCAATTGGTACTATGAGCGGTACGTCTTGTGATGGTGTAGATGTATGCTTGATAGAAACCGATGGAATGGAAATAGTAAAATCCTGCTACGGAAAAGTTTATGAATACAGTAGCACACTACAAAAAAGAATTAAATTTTTGAGAGTTTTCACATAAAGATAGATAAGAGCTGTTCTTGATATTGTTTGAATATTTGTGTAATAGTAAGAGCGCACCAAAGCTTGATGGATCCGTATACCATTGACTCTTTTTTAGAAACGATTTTAGTGCGCCGTGTCATTCGGCATAAATGATGTCGCGTGTTGCTATTATCTCTCTCGATACATACTGTGCCAGACTTTCCAATTGTATGACGCTCTTTGGGTAAAATTTTAGAAAAAGCCTCCCAATCATCCGTATAAAAATGACATTCTTTCAGATGACTCACTTTGTTGTAGAGCTTTTGGAATGTTGCAGTATCACGATTGCCTGTAACCCAGGCAACTGTTCTCCTTGTACTACGATCAACTGCCTTAATGATCCAAAGCTTGTTTTTTTTGAACCAATAAAATGCCACATCTCGTCGAATTCCATCTCCATAATATCCGAAGAGACAACTGGCTCCTGAGTCTTGCCCATCGCCTCTACTACCCAGCGATAAATTATGGACGCCGAATGCCATAATATCTTGCATAACATAGAAAAAGAGCCATTACCAAGACTATATAGCATAACGCATAATGCTTTCTTAACAGCTGTTTGAGGCTTCTTGCCCAGATCGCCCTCAACAAAATTTAGAACATGATCTGCACTTATAACGCTGTACACCCCTCACAATGCCATTCTTTACAAAGATATCAGAGCAACATCCATTACAACAAACCATAAAACCACTCTTTAGTTTTTAAAAAAGTGATCATATCATACTTCTATCTAATTGTGAAAACTCTCAATGAAAGAAACACTTTTACCTATTTCTCTGGTAAGCAAAAATGATCTATAACATGTATTATATGAACTTTCCACAATCATGAACATCTAGCAAATATATTAAAGCTAAAACTACTCCGGAGTTTACTGTTATTGTGATATAATCATTTGTTGTACGATTAAAACAAGACCTATAACCAAAGAAGCAGAGTTCTTTTTCTTGTAGATCCCACTTTAGCCCCTTAGTTGTGACACTACCCCTGGGTGCGCCCATTAACGAGATCTTAGTATTGATAGGCAAAGATATGGTCTTACATCGTTTGGAACGCACTAAAAAGCCAGCTATTGGTGGCGCAAAGAAAACGTCCCCTGTTGTCATAGTAAACAGTATTACATTGTTTAATATGTGATCAATACAACCACCACCCATCCCCAATATGATTGAAGGTGCCATGCTATTCTTTCTAATATAATTTAGTGATTTTCCAAAGTCACAAAGCTCTTGATCAACTATATGTACAAGATTGAGTTTTTTTACTTGAATTTTATCGATACTATCCAAATCACCTATAACAACTTCTGGCACTATCTCATCTTTTAAAAGTTGGTTTGCTGCACCATCAACCGCAATAATCGGCATCTTATCAAATGTCGAATATTTATTTAATTGATAAAAGAAACTAGCATGCGGCAACTCTCCATTTAAGCATAAGACTGACTTAAAAACACTTTGCTCAACTAGCTTAAAAAAGGAGTTATACAGATCTCTTGTCATAGTAACATTTTTGGGCTATAGATATCAGGCTAACAGCTGTACCAATCACATTACTTATCAGTACAAAAGCAGAGTACTGATACAACGCGTAAATGACCCAGCTAATTGAACAAATAAAGTAATTGATCAGCATGAGCATTGAAATATCAGAGGCAGATTTGATAACAAAAGACTTATAAACCTGTGGAATAAAACCGATACAGGACGTAATAAGAGCTAACATACCAAAGAAATTTTCTATATAAAACACATTTCCTCCGTTTGTACTAACAAATATCAGGTTCAAAGGGTTATGATAAAACATTCTCAGCTAAGTAAGCACCCCTAGTGTTATGCTACACATCATTAATAATTTATGTTGTTTTGTCCACAAGATTATATCGTATGACTCTTAAATCATAATCTTGTCATATGTAACCCCAGTTCGACGTAAGGAATAGAGAAATAAGATTAGCGGCATAAGAATGGAACCATTAGAATTCCTCCAAAACCACTACATTTTGAGGATATACCATGGTTCCCTTATTAGAGCTATACTGTTATATAGATGACTTTTGCAAGCTATTTGAAGAGCAATTGCAGAATCGAGGTTTATGCAGTGAGAGAAGATTAAGACATAGGCAATACATGCTGAGCTTATCAGAGATCATTACAATACTTGTGATGTTCCAACTTAGTCATTATCGAACATTTAAAGATTTTTATAAAGACTGTCTAAGCATACACTATGCGTCGGAATTTCCAAGATTAGTGAGTTACAATAGATTTGTTGAGCTTATGAAGCATGCTGTTGTGCCACAGATGGTTATGCTACGCTCTTTATCTGGAAGTAAGACTGGTAAATACTATATTGATTCAACAAAGCTTGAGGTTTGTCATAATATGCGCATAAGAAGACACAAAGTTTTCAAAGATATAGCAAAACGTGGGAAAACATCAACTGGTTGGTTCTTTGGATTTAAATTGCATATTATCATGAATGATTGTGGTGAAATTATTAATATATCAATAACACCTGGTAATAAAGATGATAGAGCAGTTGTAGAGAATCTTGCACGCAACTTGAAAGGATGGCTGTTTGGAGATCGTGGATATATATGCAAGAACATAGCTAAAAAGCTACGTGCTCAAGGTTTAGAGCTAATTACTAGACTTAAGAAAAACATGAAAGAAAAGCTATATTCTGAAGCTCAAAAATCCTTTTTAAACAAGCGTAACTTTATTGAAACAGCTATAGGACAACTGAAGAATATCTGTCATATACAGCACACAAGGCATAGATCAACAACTAATTTCTTAGCTAACTTATTTGCTGGAATAACTGCTTATACTTTAAAACCAAATAAACCAGCAGTCTCATGGAAAAATAAAATAATAAACTTAGCTCTTATATCGAACTGAGGTTATGTAGAATTCATGACTTAACAGCTTTGATTTATACATAGAGTGTTTTAATTGCATTTAACATAAGTGAATTCTATGGCATTGCTAACCAAGAATAGATTTTGCTTTTAAATTCGCGTATATGTATGTATACTGCCTTGATAGTAAGTTATATTGGAAGCATTATATATGTTAAGTTGTAAGTATTGTGGCAGCATAGAAAGCACAAAGAATGGCTATATTAAAGGTCGTCAGAGGTATAAGTGCCTAGAGTGTAAAAAGAGCTATAAGTCTGGAGATATGAGAGTAAAGTACAGCCTTAATAAAAAGATGAAGGTTGTTAGTATGTATCTGGGGGGAGTTGGAATTAGATCAATCGAGAGATTAGAAAAGGTCTCGAGTCCACTTATAATAAAGTGGATTAGAAAATTCTCAAAGCTTCTAAAACAAAGGCTGAATGATGTTACGATACCTGAGGATGCCAAGCAAATCTCAATTATTGAGCTGGATGAGCTTTTTAGTTATTGCCAAAAAAAACTAACAAAGTCTACATTTGGCTTGCTGTTGATAGGGACAGAAATAAAGTTGTTGATTTTGAAGTGAGCATTGTCAGGGATTTTGCATCCTATCTTCCGATTGCCATGCGATTACAAAGTAGCTACGAGATAGAGATATCATGCAGTGACCATTACGACGTTTATGAAAAATTTAGGATTGCTAAAAAACACTATTCTACTAAGGCAGAAACGTCTTTAGTGGAATCATTCAACTCATTAATACGGCACTATTTAGCCAGGTTTCATCGTAAAACCAAACGTTACAGTAAGGCCATAGATATGATCTATAACTCTATCCTAATGCTTTTTAATAAAGACTTGCTGATATCTATCTTTAGTTAGCAATGCCAATTCTATAAATAAGTTTTCTATGGTAAGCTAAAATTAAACATTATAATATAGCTTATAGTTCAATCATAAAACAAATTTTCAAAAATAATGATAATGCTAAAAGAAAATGATATTGCTCCTGATTTTAAATTGGAATCAACTGATTACAAAGAAGTTTCGCTTAGTGATTTTACAGGTAAAAATATTGTATTATATTTTTATCCAAAAGATGCAACACCAGGATGCACAATAGAAGCTAACGATTTTAATAAACATCTTGATGAGTTTCGGAAATTTGATTGTGTAGTATTAGGGATTTCAAGGGATAACATTGCCAGCCACAAGAAATTCATCGCTGCACAATGCTTAGCATTTCCTTTATTATCCGATCCAGAAGGTGAAGTTTGTAAAAAGTACGGAGTATGGCACATAAAAAATATGTTTGGCAAAAAATATTATGGAATACAGCGAAGCACTTTCTTAATTGGAAAAAATCAAAATATAGTCAAAGCATGGTATAAAGTAAATCCTTTAGGTCATGCCCATACAGTATTACAATCTGTTAAATCGTTAGTATAACGTACTGAAAAACTCAGGAGGAATTGAATTTTTTTTGGATGTATTTTCTTGAGTTTCAATTAATCACTTAAATAGTCCATCTCTTTTTGTTTTTAGCTCTATATCAAATGTTTTGGCAAAGCTGCCAATAGATGAATAAGATAGAATATATTTATTTATGGCGTTATAGATAATAACAACGTTGTATTTAGCAGAAACAGTCAACAAAACATAATTGAGTGACTTAGATATTTTGTTCAGTACATAAATCATGACAATAGACCTCTTGCATAACCTCATTCTGAGGTAGAAATTCTTATAGAGTAGATTTTTGCAAAACGTCACCAAACAATGATCCACGTGAGTGTTTTTATGTTTTAGTGACAATCAAATCACAGTTTGGAACAGGTTATGCAAGAGGTCTAATGTTGCAACCCTTCTTCCGCAAATAAATCTCTCTCGATCAAAAGCTGTGTAACTCAATAGTTATATTGTGGTACACATACTCCTTAGGAATGTTAGTATTATCTCATAATTTGTTAAGTTAACCAAAGTTCGACATAAGTAATTTGTGCATTGCATTTAAGATATAGAATTACTCTAGACACTGTCTTCATCAATGCATGAAGATTTTAATGGCATGATTTTTGAGAATGACAGTTAATTTCTGAATCAAATGTTATATATTTACAAAGGAATGCACGAAGTAATACTTGAAAATCAGGCAAAAGGAGTCTATGCAAGTGGCTTTGCCGGCAGTGCTTATTTTACCCATGACCAGCTTCAAATACGCTTTGAATGCTTATCTAATAGCTTATAATTTTGCAAAACGACTTAAAACTAATACTCCTTGACAATTTATATTAAAACAGTGGATAAATAATCCTAAATATTTTATAATCAATCGAAAGCATTACTTAAAGGGGCGCAAACAGGGTTTTGTCGCAATAAATTGATAAAGGTTATGAAGCTTTGGTATTCTGTTTTTTTATGTAGCTAATAGATAAAATTATTCTACTTTAGATAGACCCGTACTCTTGAGGATGTTGCAACTGCCTATTTACATATTAGTATTTATCAATGCAATTTCCTTATAACGACCTGTGTGAAATGATTTAGTCGTTGCATCATAATTCTTGAAATAAGTAATTTATATTGGTTGTAAGCAACTGTACAACATAGAAATTCCGCAGAAAAAATACCAAAATTGCAAAAACCCTTATGGATTTTTAAAAATTACCTCTGTAAAAATGTGCTCCTTGAAACCTTATGTGCGAAGAAAATTCACAAGGTTTACTTGCTAATGTTGAAGCCTTGAGCTGCAAAAAAAGATCTTTTTACAGGTCAATATTCTGTCTCAATTTAAAAAATTTTTACTTTTGACTGATAGACTACATAAGGCTTTTAAATTTGTGCAAATTACTAGTGGCGACGAAATAAAAAGTGTTGGAAAAAATCATATATATAGCCGCATTTACAATGAAATTTTGATAAATCACGTAAATTAAAAGAAAAATACAATATAATCAATTGTTAATGCGTTTATAGCTACCATTAAGGAATAAAAACGCAGTAAGTTGTAGAGCAAATATATAATCTCAATTATAAAAGGGTAATAAATATGTTGTACGAATCATATACGCTTCAAGATAATGATATTTATGGTTTGCAAGGTTATGACGATCAATGCACGCAGGCGAATAATCATTGTGTTGATCAGCACAGTCATGTTGAGACTAATGGCAAACGTATAGATGCCGCCGAGATGAAGGTTCATGTGGATGCAGATCTAGAAACCGCGAAAATGGCTGGTGAATTGGCAGCAGATGTTGCTAGGGGCGTTGGAGAGGTTGGCTTAGCAGTTGGTGAATTAGCGGAGGAAGTTGTGGTAGGCACAGTTAAGAGTGTTGGAAAAGTCGCTAGAGGTGTTGGAAAAATGGCTTTAAGCGTTGCTGAACTTCCGCTATGTGTTATTGGCGATATCTTTGATGAGATCTTTGGGTCTTGAAGTTGCACTGCTGTTTGCGCGAAAATAGGATGTACTAAGTACAGTATAGTATTAAGTCAATGGAGTCCGATAAGTCTAGACTGTCAGATGTTGAGTTATGACGCAGGCGGTTAGCTACCTTTATATTGACTCACCGAAACCGCTCCTCTTTTTTCCACTAAATCTGTAAAGCTTTCTCTTATTTTCGCTCCTCCAGCTAAAATATCTGCTACTGCTTTAGGTAAAGATACTTTCTGCATTTCTTGTTGTTTGCTTTTTGATGACTCCTTTACTGTAAGCGCTGCTTCTGTTGCTTGAAGTATTGCTGTAAATGGTGAGGCTTGTATCCTCTTTAAGTCCTTCTCATCCATATCTATAGATGTTAAATTCATACCTTCTATATTAACCTGCGTACCCTCCTTTTGTGCTTTTATAAGCGATGGTAAAACTGAAATAAAAGATTTCGGATCAAGCTGAGCATTGCGCATATCTATCACAGAGCCACGCAATCTTATGTTTGTTAAATTTGTATTAGTTATCTTAGCACCTGCAAAAGAAAGGCTAGCTCCTTCTTCATTCATACCAAAAATCGCACCTTGAAAATTAAATCCATCAATATCAGTATTACTAAAATTGACCTTAGCAAAATTCAATCCCTTACAAAAACGATCTGATAGAGCATGCCTAATAATAGATGCACCCACTGTATTATCTTCCACACCTTCTATATGACTTCTTACTTCCTCAAAAATTTTGCCAAGATTTCTCCTCTCGCATGGTGATAATTCAGCAAGTGCACAGTGAACTGCATCGTCCATACTATGCCCAGTATATAACCTACGCATAAAATTAGGCAATAAAGCAGTCAGCTTGAGGCCAATAAGCTCAGACATAGCATCTAACACAAGCCCTCTTACTTCTTTTATTGCTAATAATTTCATTACGGAACCACTGAGCGATATCCAATGGCTATCTCGAAATGCCTGATATGCATTTTTCAACTCTACCAAAGTGTCAGGCTGTGATAACGTACTTACTAGCTTATGCGCATCTACAGTTAGCCCTAAACTACTTTGCTTCATCACAGAATTTACAAGTTGCACCAAAAAAGGCTGATGTTGTTGCAATAATGGCTGTATTTTTTCATGATAAAGCTTCTGCCCTTGCGGCTGAGATATTAACTCTATAGAAGCATCTATAATATGAAAGAAGGCTGGAAGCTTTTGCTCATCAGGCGTAGCATCTGATAATAGCGCAGCTATATTTCCTAACATTTTCTCTTTCACAATGCTTACACTATACTTATTAAAGGCTAAGCTTAATATATCTAATGATATAGGTGCAGCCTGAACAGCTAAAGACTGTACAACAGCGAAGTTGTATTCATTGCCTAATAAAGCTTGCATATCTCGCGCAATTTTAGGAGAAGTGAGTGCAACATTTAACGCACTGCTTAATAACGTACCAAGAACTTCTTTATTACCCCTAATAAATTCATCAATATTCGCTTTATCTAAAGCACTCACTGCATGTGCTCCAAACAATACCAATTTTTCAGTCTTTGTTAAATGTTGGAAAGCGCTATCTTTTTCTAATATTGGCAGCACCTCAGGTAATCTTTCAACTACTTCTGGTAATATAGTAGTGCCAATTACATTTATTACATTATCAACAAATTCTAATGTCGGTGGCAACACTTCAGGTGCAATAGTTAATATCTCTTCATGTATCCCATATCTTTCTAGTTGAGTTTTTATAAACGCGTGGTTCTTTAGTACATTTATGGCTGTGTCTTTTAGAGGTTGTGACCGTACTATTTCTGATAATTGCTCTCCTATACCCGAAGTAAATGCATCCTTGGAGAGGCAAAGTAACTGCGCTAGATCTGCTATTTCTATGTTACCACGTTTCGTCAATAACAAAGCAGCAATACTTATAAGCTCTGTACTGTTATCTAATAAATTGTTAGCTAGCGCGGTAATATTAGGTAGCAATGCTTCAACTGCAGATGTTGAAATGCCAAAAGTTTCAAGCGATGCTTTGATATCTGGATTTTCTAATACACTACTATTTATTGAAGCAACTTTGGGATGAGCTAATAATGTCTGTAAAGTATTGATTGCTGACTTATCTTGAGCAATAGCAGACAACATACCAAGCATCTGTGCTATATCCTGTGAATCAAGCTTCTCACCACCAACCATTTTTCGTATACAGGGAAGCGCATTATTTATCTCAATACCGCGCCCTAGCAAAGATCCCATAAGTTTTGATACTTCTGGTATAAGTATTGCTATATCGTCTGCTTTTACACCTAAACCACTCAACGCTGTTTTTATAGCAGGTGTATTACATATATCAGAGAGCATATTGATAAAATGTGGATCGGTCACTAAACCAGATAATTCATTACATACTTCTGAATCACTAAGCATAGCACTGACTAAGCCAAAAATTTTATCTATATCTTGATTATCCATCTCTTGTTCTTTGCTTAATACTTTCTCTGCAATATCTAGCACTACTCCTATTTCGCTCGAGCAATTTAACACTTTTGATATTAGTGTTACTACTTTATGTAACACTTCTCCTTCTTGGAGCAATTTTGGATTAATGCCTGAGTTTTGTAAGCGCTTTGCTATTTCAGAACTAGACTTGATATACTGAATAATAGTTGCTCTAACACTTTCATATTGAAATCCATGGTAGTAATACCAGTATCAGTAAACAGACCTTTTATCGCATCTATGCCAGGCCCACAAAAAATTGCTTTTATAATTGCTAATTTAGAGTCAGTATTAACTTTTGATGGTTCATCAATGATCGAACACACTGTAGCATCTATAGCTTCATGATTAAGTGCTATAAGAGTAGAAATACGTTGTTTTTCCAGAGAAAATGCTTTCCAAATATTTGGATCTGCAATAAGACATTGTACAAAATTACTTTGTATTATCTTATTTATATCTTTATCCAACTCTTTCTCTAAAGCGGTTTTCATATCCATATATAATGCTGCAGCTCTAGCAGTTGTTACCGGATTACGTACTATGTGGGCTACTATACTTAGCGTACCTTGTTTAGTTTGTTTGATAGCAGTAATTAATCCAAAATTAATATACTCTACAATACCAGAAACCAACTTAGCTCTTTTTGGATCTGCTTCATGCTGTTTTATACTTTTTCGTAGCTGCTCATTCTCTTTATTTACAATACCTCTAGCTAGCCTTCCTCTAAGCTTATCTATATCACCTATAGCAGCGCTGAGCTTATTCAACACTTGCTGCGTGAGATCTACTTGTAACGTAGCGCCTAGAGACGCTACATTATTCTGCTGTTCTTTAACTTTTTCCGATTGGCTAAGAATTGTTTGAATTTTTTTTCTATACTCTCCACAGCCTTTTTTGTGTCTTTAGGATCGGTCACAGTAAAAGTACTAAGTTTTTTCGCTTTCTCTAGTATTTTCTCCACAACAGACTGGATCTGACTATCTACAGGTGTTTCTGCTAATATAGTTATGAGTTCTTGAATATCAGACCTTACTATCGCTAACCTATTAACTGACTGATGTATCGCTTGCATATTTTTTAATTCTCTTCCATTCCTTCATTCGTCAAACTATTGTATATTGAATTAACAGTGGTAGTTTAGCTAAGATTTAAAAATGACGCTGCAATTTAATTTGTATACTCAATTTAAACATGCACCTTTTTACAAAGATCCTGGCCGAAGCTCTATGAGACTCAAGTTTAATGAGAAGTAAAGGTTGCATAACCTTTAGCAGCTTATTGCGACAAAACCGACTGAATCCGTGTTATTACACTTTAGATATAGATGTAGTACTAGGCTTAGCTTTCACTTGCTCAACAAAACTAGATGACCGAGTAATAGGCTGCCGCACTGCTTGTGATGCATCTTCTAGAATAGCACCAGCAACTTCTTTATTATCTTCTTCTACAGCATCGACTAATGCCTTGCTTTGAGCTTCTGATAATATCTGCTCCCCTACCATCTTTATAATAGAGCGCACTAAATTTGTATAACCTTTTGTAGCAGCAGAGGCTAATGCCTTGCTTTTATCCTCTTTTGATATATCTTTCCCAGCCTTATTTAGGATACAGTACACTAATCCTGACTGATCGTTCCCTACAGTACAGGCTACAGCATAGGTTAATGCCTCGCCTTTATCTTCTGGTGATACATCTATCCCTACCTTATGTGTATTAGTCGACATTTTATCTTACATTTAGTAAATTAAATTAGTTATTAAATGGAGATAAGCAATGAACTTAAATCAAAAAATCATCAAACCGAAACTAGGTTTACTTGAATTGGCAAAAAGCCTTGGTAGTATATAATCTGCATGTAAGGCAATGTGTTATAGTAGAGATAGCTATTACAGATTTAAAGAACTATATGAAACAGGAGGAGAAGAAGCGCTATACGAGATAAGTCGCAAGAAGCCAATAATCGCTAATAGAGTAGATCCTGCAGTAGAAAAAGCAGTAGTTGATATGGCGATAGAGTACAGCATATGGACAACTTAGAGTATCAAATGAGCTGAAGAAGAGTGGTATACTTGTTTCTCCTGGAGGAGTAAGATCGATTTGGTTACGTAATGATTTGAATAATATCAATAAAAGATTGAAAGCCTTAGAAGCTAAGATGGCCCAAGATGGTATTATATTGACCGAAGCACAGCTGCAAGTACTAGAGAAACGCCGTAATGAAAAAGAAGCACATGGAGAAATTGAGACACAACATCCAGGTTATTTAGGTTGCCAAGACACATATTATGTAGGCAATTTCAAAGGGATAGGAAAGGTTTATGCTCAGGTATTTATTGATAGCTACAGTAGATTTGCTGATG
Organism: Candidatus Lariskella endosymbiont of Hedychridium roseum; assembly: GCF_964020185.1. NCBI lineage: Bacteria > Pseudomonadati > Pseudomonadota > Alphaproteobacteria > Rickettsiales > Candidatus Midichloriaceae > Candidatus Lariskella > Candidatus Lariskella endosymbiont of Hedychridium roseum. The sequence goes on from NZ_OZ026538.1 coordinate 939,995, forward strand.
CTAAACTGTATACTGACAAAACTGCGATTACTGCTGCTGATATGCTAAATGATCGAGTGTTACCATGGTATGAGAGTCAAGGGATACCGATGCTTCGTATTCTTACAGATCGCGGAGGAGAATATAAGGGAAATATAGAACATCATGCTTTTGAGTTATTTATCAGTATAGAAGGTATAGAGCATACAACAACTAAAGCATATTCACCTCAAACTAATGGTATGTGTGAACGTTTTAATAAAACTATAAAACAAGAATTCTTTGATACAGCTATGCGTAAAAAGATTTATACATCATTGGATGACTTGCAATTAGATCTTGATATTTGGTTAGAATATTTCAACAATGAAAGACCTCATTCTGGTAAATATTGTTATGGAAAAACACCTATGCAAACTTTTTTGGATAGTAAAAAGTTAGCTGTGGAAAAGAATAATGAAATCTTGTATCTCAGTTACATATCTGACAGTCGAAACTTAACTGACAAGCAGATATAAAATTTATAACTGTCTGTAAGATCAAATCTTGACTTCTACAAGTCACAACAACGTTTTTAAAAGTTTATAGCAAGGCGCAGCCTTTATAAGTCATCTCTTCTGAGACTTCTGCTGTGCATACAACTTAGTCTCTCCGCCAAAAATTCATGTGCGCAAGCAAATCAATTTTTGTGGAGAAGTTCAATGTGCAAAAATTAGCACAGGACTTAGCCCTGCGCTAATTTTTGAATATATTATTACTCATGTGTAGCAAACACTGCTTTCACAAAATCCGTAAGGTTTTTGCGTTTATTATAACATTTTCTTATGGATTTAAAGCGCTTTTTGACACTCAGGAACCCATTTCATGCTTGCTCTGAGACTTTTGGCGCGCGTACCGGATAATGTATAAGAAATTCCATACTCTCGCTCTATGTAAAACCCTATATCCCTGGCATAAACATGCTTAATTAATGCATGCTCCTGCTTAGCACTTAGCTTACTTGCGCCACCACCATTTTTAGGCCTCAGTTTATTGTAAACATGATAGTCCTTTAAATGCTTCCTTATTCCTTCCTCACTTAGCAATAGTACCTTTTGCAATCTCAGCAATACTATAGCCATCATCATACATCAGAACTGCATTGATACGATTTCTAATCCTACCGTCTCTTTCCTGACGATGACGACATATTAAATCTTCTTGCTCTGCTGTTTTTAATCTGCCGTATTACATTCGCCTTTATTTATAACTTTTTACTCTCTTATCAACTCTTCATTTTACCTGCGGTATAGCAGTTAAAGGATAAAAAGCTCTCTATTCATAATACTTACCATATTCCTAATCCATAATTCTGGTTATGAAAATTATATATCCGAAAATTAGCACAGAGCCGCATCTTTATGCTAATTTTTGACTAAATAGACTATTCTAGCTTAACTCTCTTTTGTTATTTGAACTGGTGAATTACATACTCTATATAGCCAACTAACTATAAAATAATCATAGAGAACAGTTCATCAATTGAGCAATTTTTAGAGCGTCTTATCTGTTTAGCCTGAGCCCATTTTTTCTCAATATTGTTTAAATCAGGTGAGTATGGAGGGAGGTAAAGCAAGGTATGCCCTGAATCCTCTATTATTTTTATCATTTCTTTGCCCTTGTGGAAGGTAGCATTATCCATAACAATTACGCTTTTTTCTGGTATATTTGGCAGCAATAATTGTTTAATCCAGCATGTAAAGACGTCTGTATTTACAGAGCCAGTAAGCAAACCAATTGCTACCAAAGCATTACCAACTAATGCACCTATAGCATTGGTTCTACCTTTCGCACCACAATTATGCTTTCAGTAACAACGCTGCCCTTTTACAGAATAACCATGAGTCTCATCAATGTAGACAATCTGCTTTCCTTTGCTTTTGAATTTATCAATCTTTTCGCAGAATACAGATCTTTTTTCTAAATCTGCCCTGGAGTGATTTAGTGTTTTTTTATAACTAACACCAAGACGTCTCAGAGCTTTTAAAATACCAACAGAAGTAACGCCAAATCGATCTGCTCATTCTCTCTGATAGGATCAGGATACATTTCAACATACTTCTCCAAACGTTCCATGTCAATTTTGCTGGGCGGCTTATAACGAACTAATTTCGGATCCAAGCGCTTAGTCCATCTATACACTGTCTGCTTGCCAATTCCAAATCGTTTGCCAGATTCCTCATAACTCAACCGTTCTTTCTGCTTAATGCACAAAACCTTACGACGAAAATATAATGAATACGACATCTTTTCAACTTTCCCTTTTGCCTTCCTTTATAACTATAGTAAATTGAGCTGAGTTTTGCGTATTAAAGAATTGAACCAAAACATACATATGTTATTACTTTTTTCCGAAAATCTTCGCTGTATGAGGATGCCATTTTCCTTTGGGTGTAGCACATATCTATATATATACGCAAACTACAACTTAATTTACCATATTTTATAGTTAGTTTGCTATAGATGTAGAAAAACTAATATTATGCATTAGATTTTTTCCTCGCTTTCAGCATTTTTTTTACTAGCATATCGCGCTTTATTTTTGATATGTGATCTGTAAATATTATACCATTTGTATGATCAATTTCATGTTGAATGCAAACTGATAGTAAACCATGCTGTAGTTCAAGAACATGTTTATCACCATAATAATCAAGATACTCCACTACTATATCAGAAGGTCTTTGGACATCTGCATATATATCCGGCAATGACAAACAACCCTCATGAAATGATGACTTATCATTAGAACATTTGATAACCTTCGCATTAACTAAAAACATTGGCATTCCATCTACTGGAACAGAATCATCTGACCTTGTGATATCCACTACTATAACTTTCTTAAGCACTCCTACCTGAACTGCTGCAAGGCCTATACCATTATTTTCCTTCATGGTAAACAACATATCATCCATGAAACTACGTAAGGCATCATCAACAATTTCTACATCCTCAGATTTGCAATGTAACCGTGGATCTGGTTCAAGGATTATATTCATCAATACTTGACTTCTATCTACAATATTATCTCGCATAAACTGTGCCATAACATACTAATAATATACCCAAGAATTATCACACCAACATAAAAACGTTATAGTCAAGAAAATTGAAGATATTAGGTACTGCCAGCAAAATCACTTTAGCAGACCTTTTTTGCCTGATCTGCAATAACTGGTACTTTAGCCATTAAGATCCTCAAAGCGTGCACTTATGAAGGCAGTACCTAATTAGACTTCTTATGGAACTTGTTCCAGTGGAGCGAGTGCAAGGAGCATCCCACAAGCCACGGAGCGACAAAATAACTAACAGCTGGAACAAGAATTTCCGAAGAAGTATATTATGAAAGCAAGATCGAGTGACGTGCTGAAGCATCTTGAATCTGTGAATTAAAGAGTCTTATCTAGTAACTAAGATTTTAAGCTTTATACTCGTCATACTTTTCAAAATTGGCGCCTTAAAAAAAGACCGCTCGTTATGTATTGATTATCACTGCCTCACACTCTTCCTAGCACATACTCTATTAACAATTCCTATACTAACAATGGTATTATGACAGAGCACTTCTACACAACCTAATTTAAGTGTAAAACATCACACAATACATATATTGTTTTACACCTTGCAAAGATATATCTATTAATACCTATCATGAAGCTTGAAAAACTCCACTTAATATCAATACTACAGTTCTGAATTTGATATGTGATCTGTAAACATTATACCATTTGTATGATCAATTTCATGTTGGATACAAACTGATAGCAAACTATGCTGTAGTTCAAGAACATGTTTTTCACCATAATAATCAAGATATTCCACTACTATATCAGAAGGTCTTTGGACATCTGCACGTATACCTGGCAACGACAAACAGCCCTCATGAAACGATGACTTATCATTAGAGTATTTAATCACCTTCGCGTTAACTAAAAACATTGGCATTCCATCTACTGGAACAGAATCATCTGGTCTTGTGATATCCACTACTATAACTTTCTTGAGCACTCCTACCTGAACTGCTGCAAGACCTACGCCACTATTCTCCTTCATGGTAAACAACATATCATCCATAAAGCTACCAAAGTATCATCAACAATTTCTACATCTTCAGATTTGCAATGTAACCGTGGATCGGGTTCAAGGATTATATCCATCAACACAGGACTCTTATCTACAGTACTATTTCGCATAAACTGTTCCATGATATATTAATAATATGATTAATAATTATTACACTAACACAAAAACATTATATTATACATTAATATATAACTACCCACTTACCTATTCATCAATTGTAGGTGCGCCGATAACAGCTGCTGGATCTCTGATAAAAATTCCTTTCAGTTCGTTAAAAACCTCAATAGCAGGCTTACCCGAAATTCTAATATCATAATGTGAATCATCAGAAGTACTTGTGACTCTAAACTCAGCTTTACCTGGAACACTAGTAGACTCTGCTAATTTTTCAAGCAACGATATTACATCAGAAACTTGATCATCTCTCAAAGCACCGCCAGCCACACTAGTATTTTTAATTTCTCTATCTATAATTAAGTTAAACAACTTGGAATAAAACTTAACAAATGCAGGCATCTCATTTATTGATATCTCGCCTTCAACCATTGGTCTCTTTTCAGAAATATTAAAACCTGCTCTACCACTTATACTAACAGAAAAGATATCATTAATTAAATGAAGCTTCTTAAATTCAACATATTGACAAAGTTTTTTATCTGCGGCGCCTTCTGAATCCTTAGAGAGATCAAGAGCACCAACTATATAATCCACATCAAGAGAAACCGTACTCTTTCCAGCTGCTGCCATATGTTTTACCTCCGGATCTGGATGATCAGAGTTATATTTACAGCTTGCAACAGTACCATCTATTGCAAAATTCATAATCTCATGTGGTTCATCTTTTGTATCTTCTACCTTATCCTTTGTAGAAGTATTTTCTCTGCGATTTACTACATTCAATGCAGCACCGTCATACTGCACAAAAAACTTTCCATCTACCATCTCATCTGCAGTAGTAAGACCTTCATCAATATACCGTATTTCTTTAATACGACTTATAATACTTGTTTTTTGTGCACTTGAATTTTTAAATATATCGCTAATTGAGTTTAAAAACTTAATATCTATCCGCGGAGCTTTAAAAAAATAGGATAAATCTGAAATCTGAACTCCAGATGTTGTGGTTACCTCTCTTATTTTACTAGTAGTAGTTAAAGATAACTCTTTGGAAAATGGTGTTACAGTTATATTAATCGAATCAAGAGTTCTGACTGTAGAGCTCACAGATGTTTTTTGTTCAAACGATGGATTTATAATAGCAGCTTTAATATCAAAAGCTGTAGTTGTAGAAAAGTCTATTTTCTCATAATTGAAATCTACATGCACTTCCTTCAATTTTTCTTTTGCCATCTCAACGGCAGATTTAATGTTTCTCTTTTGAATATAAATTGCTGCATAATTTGCACCAAACAACGCAACTATAACAACGAACATGAAAATCAGTACTCTTCTTGCCATACTATCTATCCATAAATACATATAAAAACTATGAAGCACACATCTTACAAAGATTTATCTAAAAAATCTATATATCTATCGATTATTTCAAAAAAAACATTGCTCTATAGATCTAAACAAATAATAAATAAGTATAAATACTTAAACTAAATGAAACGCAACTTAAAATATAAACACCTCTCCTATGCACTGGCACAAACACTCAAAAGCTGAATGAAAGAGTGGCGCGCCTGAAAGGATTCGAACCCTTGACCTTTAGATCCGTAGTCTAACGCTCTATCCAGCTGAGCTACAGGCGCAAAAATAAATAATAAACCATGTGACGCCTAAAGATACATGATGAGCAAACTACATGTCAAAACAAATTTTGAATTTTCTACATAAGAAAGTAAAACATTCATTATAAATAAAATATTTACATAATACAACCTGAACTATAGCCCTATTAAACAAGCAATTGTATACTTGTTATCTTTTTTAAAATTGGCGCCTTTTAAAGGCTAACTTCATATGTGCATAATTCAAATCTCAACTCTTCATTTAGCTGCGGTATATCTCTGATGTATTTGACATGAAGCTATTACCACTGCTGACAGAGTCGTATTAATTTATTACTCCTCATCAAGAGAGCCACGTCTACTACCTTCTCTACTATCACTCTTGTTTCTATCATCATAAAACATTTCTACTTGTGGCTTTTTACTTTTATCATCATTTTTCTTATCTTTATATCCAGCAGGATCTTTCTTTCCGTCTTCTCTTTTTTTATCTCCCCCAGAAGACTTACCCTTTGTTGCAATTGAAACTGCAGCATCTTTTACAAAATCTTTTATATCACTTCCAACACTCATTACTTTCTCAGCTGGTCTAGATATATCAAAACCAAATGGTGAACCTGTAATAATATTCATAGCAAGTCTTGTGATAAAATCACAGAAACCATATGTACCATGAGCTAGCAACATAAATGTCAACGCACCAGCAAGTATAGAGAGAGGTATAGAAGACATTGATGAAACACCAACAGGAAGGTGTGAGTTTACTACGAGCGCATAACCAGGAATCCAGCAAGCGGAATAAAGAGGTGACAAATCTATATATAGAATACAGTTAGGACACACTGTAAATCCGAGTGTTGCGTGTAATATAGCAAGTAATAATATATTGAACATCGCTATGGAGCAGAACAACATCACAGGCTGCAACATGAAAGAAAACAGCTGAAAACACCAATTCTTAAATAAAGTTGCAGTTTGCTTAAATAATATCATAGGAATAAAAATTGGACCCATTACAATCAAAAGCGATGTCATGATAACGGAGAATATATACATTACACTTGCCTTTACTATGGTAAGTACATAAAACCACATAGAAAAAAGTATCAAGAAAACTATAAGTAACCCAAGCGGACTTGAAAGAAATAATCCCAAAATCTTCTTCCAAGTGACTGAACTAAACATTTCCTTGAAAGGCCCATCAAATATAGTAAAGATTATTAGTGGATCTTGCATTAGATTATTATGTGTTAACTCTGTACCGCTTAAATCCATCGATGACGATAGTATCAATGCTATCAAAGTTGTAGCACCATCCACAAAAAATGGAACTAGATAACCACCAAAAAATTCCCAACTTGTGCTGGAAATAAGTACTAGTATTAAGCCAACTTTTGCAAGTCTCTTTATCACATCTTGTTGACTTAACTGCACAACACCTATTAATAATCCTACTACAGTGAATGAAATATACGCTACAATTAGAGCATTAATAACATTTTTAAATATACTATCTTCTACAATTGAAGAAAAAATCTTATAGACTGCCCCACTTTGTGTTACTGTTCCAGTTTTTCTATCCTTGCCAAGTAATTGTTCCATAATAATCCTAAGCAATTGCGTGATTGGACCATCCTTAACAACTGCAGAAGATTGGCTAATTGACTCAGCTAACATGTAATATTTTCCAAAACGATTCGCTGGATTTTCATATAGATCTTTAAGTGTATCATTTGCGCCAAATGGCAAATCCATGCTCTTAATCCTAAAAAATAGATATCCGGATTTAGAAGTATTGACAACAAGATGAGAACCCAAAAATACTTCTTTAGGAACATCTTTCCATTCTTCTTCAGGAATTTGTAGAACTCCACTATCCAAACTTACCTTTGCTATTTCAGCCTCTGTCATAACAGCATATTGCATCCTCTGCCCGTCTGTAAATACGCAACCACCCCATTCTATATTGACTTCATAACCTCCCAAATGTTTCTGATCGTTTGCATTTGGATGTTGTATCATTAGTGGTATTCTCTCATCAGATAAACCTTCTAACTTCCCTGAAAATGTATAGCTTGCTGTTCCAGGATTCACAATCCTTATACAATCTGGATCTTGATAACCGCTGCTTTCGGTTTTATCATCAGGCTTTGGACAACCAGGAATCGATGTGTTAGTTTCACTTTTTAGATTGACGTCTACTACTGTTCCAGATAGACCATACCACTTTTTAGGAGGATCAGCAGGTTGACTAGAAGGTGGAGTATATAATAAACCGCTTCTTATATCAGTTCGTCTGGCATCCTCACCATACAATGGAATATAGGAAGTTCCATTTTGTGCTATGATCCAAAGTGCGCTTTGTTCTCTCCATAAATCTTTGCATTGTTGTACTACACTTGGCTGCAAAGTCTTATTGTACATGCATTCAACTAATGCTTTTCTGTCATATACTACTTGACCAGCTGTTCCAATATCCTTCTGAACTGCATAATTTCCACTCCATTTGATAGTTACTTCATCATCGTTTCTTATATATACCCCTGTATCAGTGATACTTTTATTACGTGCGCTCCAATTGCAAATATCACTAGCTGGTTTAGAACTTGGAGGCATAGACCAAGGAGGAGAAGACCAAAGCGATTTATTATTTAATGCACTCCACTCAGTATCATTTAAATCAAGCAAGCACCAATGATCTGATCGCTTTTTCCATGCCGTTTGTTTATTATTAATGTTCCAATCTGCAGCCTTAGTAATATCATACAACGGATCTGAAATATTAGGAAAAATTGGAACTAACTTTTTCTCTTTTTTACCACACAGATATACTTTGCTGCTATGTTGATAATCTCCAACTAAACTGATTTTAATTTTGTCTCCTGACTTTACAAAAAATAAAGTTTTAAATGCATTATTTGCAACCCATTCTTTCCCTTCAGTACAAGCAGAAGCTATACTAACTGGTGCTTTCACTTCAACTTCTATGGGATCAGATCCATTTACTCTAGTTTTTGCTTCATAATAATGACTTTTAAATAAAATACCAGATTGGCACTGTGCAACACATTCAGTAATAATGGCAGAATTCAGCTCTATTCCATCATCATTTTTGATGGTAGGATCCTTTATTTTTCTAGAGAAAGCTCCGCATTCAGATTCACATCGTCTTTGACAAACCAAATTCAGAGGTGAAAGCATAATAGATTGCATAGCATTATCAGAAAATTGATATCCCTTTACGCAATCCGCATAAAAATTAACATTAGCAAATGCAGAAGTATTATAAAACAATAGGAATAAGCAATAAATCACATATTTTGATATATAACTTTTATGTGAGTCAATATACAAATATTTTAAGAGATACATAGAAAATTCATAGCAACTTCTTAAGCAAAGAAAAATAAGACGCAATGATGCACAAATAGAATACAATATGTTAATACCATATTTTTTCATAATGAATACAAGTGATGACATAGCAAGTACAATCATAATTCACACCTCTTAGGTTGAATATAGCGCATCTTAAAGATGTGAATATGAAAATTTGCTAATATTGACATCGACTATAAAAAGGAATTTTATGCTACCATAAACTGGCAAACAACTTTGAAATCAAGCTCACCACCTACCTGACTGGTAGCGCCATAAGTACAAATGTAGCAAAACAATCTATTTCAAACAATATATAGTTTTTACAAAGGCAGATACCTAGAGTGTATATAGTTAAAAAATGCAGTGTGCACTTAACATTGCAGCAAATTTTTTATTATAGTGAATTGATAAAATCTGCGTACTTCACTCAACGATCTCTTATACCAAATCCCACAAATAATAGCATATAGTCGTACAACTTAAAAGATATGGTTTTATAAGGGATTTTTATAAATTTACACAAACTTCGCATTTGCTGTGTTCTGAGTTCTTTATAAATCCAGGGATGAATGCTGTACCTACTATATTAATGTCTCTAGATAAAATGGTAGGACAAAATGTTAAGTTATAGATGATGCAAGATTCTTATTTCGAAACCGTAACATTTTGTAGAAATTAATCTACCTTAAAGCCTTTCTATAATCTTCATTTCCACTACTAAAAGATACTTTTATCAAATAAAGCTTCAGACCGAAAAACCGGCCTTTTGTAGTTTTACTTCGCTTTGCGAATCCTTTGAAAACTTTATGGGAATAAATTTATGGGAATAAATCCTATAACTTCTGCAGATTCCAATGCTATAGCTAAAGCAGTATAAAACAGGCACGCTAAACTTCATCTTTTTGATAAATATCATTGATACATTAAAAAGATTTAAAATTATGAGAGTTTTCACATAAAGATAGATAAGAGCTGTTCTTGATGTTGTTTGAATATTTGTGTAATAGTAAGAGCGCACCAAAGCTTGATGGATCCGTATACCATTGACTCTTTTTTAGAAACGATTTTAGTGCGCCGTGTCATTCGGCATAAATGATGTCGCGTGTTGCTATTATCTCTCTCGATACATACTGTGCCAGACTTTCCAATTGTATGACGCTCTTTGGGTAAAATTTTAGAAAAAGCATCCCAATCATCCGTATAAAAATGACATTCTTTCAGATGACTCACTTTTTGTAGAGCTTTTGGAATGTTGCAGTATCACGATTGCCTGTAACCCAGGCAACTGTTCTCCTTGTACTACGATCAACTGCCTTAATGATCCAAAGCTTGTTTTTTTGAACCAATAAAATGCCACATCTCGTCGAATTCCATCTCCATAATATCCGAAGAGACAACTGGCTCCTGAGTCTTGCCCATCACCTCTACTACCCAGCGATAAATTATGGACGGCGAATGACCTAATATCTTGCCTAACATAGAAAAAGAGCCATTACCAAGACTATATAGCATAACGCATAATGCTTTCTTAACAGCTGTTTGAGGCTTCTTGCCCAGATCGCCCTCAACAAAATTTAGAACATGATCTGCACTTATAACGCTGTACACCCCCTCACAATGCCATTCTTTACAAAGATATCAGAGCAACATCCCTTACAACAAACCATAAAACCACTCTTTAGTTTTTAAAAAAGTGATCATATCATACTTCTATCTAATTGTGAAAACTCTCATCTCTTTAATATTAGCATTAAATAAGTGATATTTTTGCCTATATTTGCACCTTAAAAAGTTGCATTTTGGATCAATCAAGTTAATATTGCACTATAGCAATATCTATATACAAACTGCCTAGTCATTTGATATTGTTTTATATCAATTTCAAGCGGTAGAATATATATGGATAGATTCGCAATGGCTAAGAATGCAATAATCCAGGAATAATGGGAAATATTTAATCTTCTAAGCATTATTCTAGAATTTTTGCATAAAAAATATATTTCATAGCGAGTTAAAGCTAATTGAGTTTATCCTTGAAATTCATAATGCCGCAATGAAGAAAAGAATAGATAGAAATGCATCAGCAAATACAGATTCTTATTATAATACACAGCAAATTGTCAAAGCACTAGATTCTCATGCAAGCAATCAAGGTTTAAAATATTTGATTGATAAAAATCAACAAGCCACACAGTTACTTCAGAGTGGACAAAATCGTATATTCATTGACGAAGCGGCTGGAATATTGTTTAGAGAATATTGCGGATTTAAATAAATCTGTAAGCAGCACTTCTGTTGATGGCGTAACTAACAGTATGTACTTTACAAAGCCACCTGTAGAATATGGCACCACCACGCATGACTTGGAATTAGCTTTTAGCCAAACTCCAGAGAATAGAGGCAAAATAACTGAATACACAGCAGCCTTTCCAAGCGAAATAAATGCCTCGCACTATGTTCCTGTAGAGAGTGACATTATTAGACTGCCAGTTGAGCTTGGAAATGAAAAGATTTCTTATAATAAAGATATAGTATTGTTGCTTGGAGATACAGGTGTCGGCAAAAGTACTTTATTATACTATATCACTGGAGCTGAGCTTGATGTTAAAAATGCAAATATTAGTGGAGAAAGAACATCGATATTAAAGTCAAATGGTCATTTCAGTAGATCTAAAATAAGTCATGATACGCCTAGACGAAATTTCCTAATTTTTATGAACACGAAGGCATTATCTATTTGGATTGCCCAGGGCTTGGAGATACTAACAGATATGAGAAAGATCAGTTATTTGAACTCTCCGAGAATGCAAAAGTTGTTTTATTGTTATCTGAAGAGAATTTATCTGACAAAGGAGAAAAATTCATTGCTTTATTAAGTAAGCTAAAACATTTGCTTGGTAATTTTGATGATGTGAAAGATGCCTTGTCATTTGTAATTACTAAAGCTTCCTTAGGTTATGATATTCAAAATTTCAGAGCGTGGATAAACAATACTGTAATAACCACAACAGAATCATACTGGTTTCACCACAGAATTTCACGAGAAGATGCTATCGCATCTTAGCTCCGAAGACAGTAGGATTGGTTTATTCTTAAAGCATGATGAAAGTAGTTTCATAAACGACATAATCAAACTGAATCTCAAGATCATTCAAGAGAATATTAACGCTAGCACAGCAGCTCGAGGCTTAAAGGTGCAATTCGAACTCTCAAACGAGAGCAAGGTTATAGGAAAAGAATTAGTTAAGCATATTGAGACATATTTATCTAAGAGAAGCGATAATTCTATAAATATCACATTAAATACCATAAATACTCCTAAAGACCAACAGGCACATAAAGCATTAAAAATTATAGAAAATTTAAAAAAATACCTAACATTTCGCGAGCAAATCATAAAAAATCAGCAAATGCTTGATACACTCGGAATATCTGCCTCTGACACAGAATTTTTCGATAATGTTACATCACATACCATATCACAAAATACTCCTAAAGACCAGCAGGCACATAAAACATTAAAAATTATAGAAAATTTAAAAAAATACCTAACATTTCGCGAGCAAATCATAAAAAATCAGCAAATGCTTGATACACTCGGAATATCTGCCTCTGACACAGAATTTTTCGATAAAATTGAGCACCTAAACCACGATTCCGACATAATATATAAAAAAATGTCGAGTCACAGAGACAAGAACCGCCACAACTTGATAAAGATTATGATAATAGATCGCGAAAAGCTACAGCCCTTGTCAAGCATTCCATGCTTACACTTTTTCAAATCGAGGAATTTGAGTCATTATTAAAATATGACGATCAAAAACTGCAGAAAGAGTTATTACAACATACAAATAACGCTACCCAAACTATATTTTATACTCCTCAAAGTAGTGCTACTAATATCTTTGATAAAAAAAAGAAAGAAACTTTTATATCGGCACAAAACAATCAATTACTACCGGCTAAAGCGCGGTAGTTTGTGTAACGCTTGCAAAGCAGATTAAAAGCGTAAACGCTAAAACTCTGATATTCTAAAATCATCTTTTTTGTGATGTTCCTCATGCTGTTCTATATATTTTTGCACTTCTTCTGAATTCACATTGCCAACTGTCACAACAAAATACCCTCTGGCCCAAAGATGTTGTCCCCCAATACCGCTTACGGAGCAGTGCAAATTCCTGTAGCAACTTACGACTACTTATACCTTTAATATATTGCACAGCTTTAGATATTGATATACTAGGCGGAACCAATGCTAATATATGTACGTGATCAGGACTCATACTGCCACTAATTATATTTATGTAATTAGCAGCACATATTTCTCGGATTACTTCCCTAGTTCTAATCGCAACTTGCCCAGTTAAAACTCTATACCTATACTTAGTACAAAATACTATATGATACTTTAGGTCATATAGGCTGTGGGATCATCTCCTATATTCCATTCGTCCTCCCTTAGCACATTTCCTAGATAACTAATACTAAAGTGTTCGCCTAAAGGCGAGGGTCTTAACCATATCACATATAACTACATAAAGAGATTGCAATACCGCATGCTGCTCCTGCAAATAGTGATGATTCTACAAATCAGCCACCTCACAGCAACTCATCACCAAATGACACTCTAAAACCTCCAAATAATTTGCTGCAACTTTTAAATTTAAAACATCTCCTGTCCGAGGCACTAAAAGCCTTGCTCTCACCAAAAGATGTTAAGGAGTGCATTTGGGAGATTTGCGCCACGTAAAGTGCATCCAGACAAAGAAAATGGCTACAATGATGACTTGGTATTTGTAAAAAGTTTAGAAGAAAAGTTTAAAGATGACATACAAGTTAAAGAAATTGCACAACGACTCTTACATTGGATAACTACTGGGAGCAAAACAGTAGATACTGCAGTAGACTTTGCAAGGTTTATTTATATACCTACACGAGATAATACGAAAAAGGCTCTAATAGGCTCAATAAAGCTATATGGTATGTATTTTAGTACTAATCGGCATTTTATTGCTATTAATGCTTTAGATGTTGGGCAACACTTGTATACTGGTCAATATTTCGAAGCAGCGAAGAGTGTTATAATGGCGGCTAGTTTTACTGCAATTCCTTACATCATAGGATTGCTCAATATGCCGTATATTACATATGCTAATTTAATACTTACTACATATTATGGATACAGTGCTATTTCAAATATGTACTCGCTAAATCTTGAAGTAAATAGCGATGAAGGTGCAAAAAAATCTGATAACGCATATAACGATCTATCCGAATACTATTCTTATTTTCAGAATTTTTACTTTAACTTAGTAATAAAACTCACATCAATCCTAGATTTTGGAGTTCATGATGAAAGTGTTAAAGAAGTTCTTGTGCAAGAAGCTACAAGCTCAGTAGAAATGATATAGCTGCTCCATACCGCCAGAAATATGCATTTTAGCTTTTGAAATTCCTTGGTACAACTGTGTATTGTGTATTTTATTGCTCAGCTGATGATATCTGCGTCAATTTGTTGTAATTTTTTATGGGCAGAATGAGAAAAATGTCTGTAAGGCGCGCAAAATGCTGTGTTTTAAGCATTCGCCCTCTATTGTCACTTTGTAGCATTTGATTTTTATATGTTTAAATTCAGGTAATTAGCCAGATAGAGTGCGCTCTATCGCCTTCAGATTCATGCCTATGGCTGATATAAATGGATTTATTATATCTCCTATTTATGCCTCGCAGATAATTATAATGCACCATCCGCCAAAAATTGATTTACGCAAGCAAATAAATTTTTGTGGAGAAGTGAAATGTGCAAAAATTAGCCCAGGATTCAGCTCTGTGCTAATTTTTGGATATATTAGACCTCTTTCGAAACTAGCTTCTGGCAGAAAAATGGTAGGAGATTTAGGCGCAAGAAGGACAAGAGTGTATTTGATAACATTGAGAATCAGAACACGAAATCAACGCACCAGTTCTCACAAAGGAAGTAGAGTTTCGGAAGAAGTCTATTAATTGCTCATGTGCCGCGTAAACACTACTTTCACAAAATCCGTAAGGTTTTTGCTTTTACTTATAACATTTTCTTACGGATTCAAAGCGCTATTTTAGCGCTCCAAGCACCATTTCATGAGCACTTTTGAGACTTTTGGCGCGGGGGGCCTACTAACTAAGAAGTTTTTTAGTGCAGTAATGCTATTAATATACATGTACATACTACGTTGAAGTGAATATTGCCACAGCGAATAAAGACAGCGCCATCAATATAATTAGCATATTAGATTTCTTCCTGATTCTTTTGCGATTACTGTGATCTTGTAAAAACAGCTTGCTAGCATTGTTTATATTTTCAATCAA
Organism: Candidatus Lariskella endosymbiont of Hedychridium roseum; assembly: GCF_964020185.1. Lineage (NCBI taxonomy): Bacteria > Pseudomonadati > Pseudomonadota > Alphaproteobacteria > Rickettsiales > Candidatus Midichloriaceae > Candidatus Lariskella > Candidatus Lariskella endosymbiont of Hedychridium roseum. Next base: position 955,564 of record NZ_OZ026538.1, read on the forward strand.
TGCTAAATGAGATGAGAAAACATAAGTGAATTTTTGAAATAATTCCTGATTCTTGAGACATAACTTATTGATAATATTGATATTTATTGTTATCCATTCTTCTAATATCAACCACATATTAACATCTGGAAATGTTGTACGAGCAATGCCCTCAACCATAACCATATTTTTCTGAAGCAAAAGTAAGTCTAGCTGAGTATTCATATTAAACGATTTTGAAATTTCAAAAAGCTGGGTCAACAACGAAGAGATTGATATTTCACTCACATCTTTACCTATTATTGGCTCCCCTATACTTCTACATGCAAGTGAAAAAAGCTCTAAAGACTCAGAAGAAGGAACATAACCGGCATCAAAATGAGCTTTTGCAACTCTATCATAGTCCCTATCTAAGAATCCCTGCAGAATCTCAAGCATCAGTCTTTTATTTTTTAAGCTAAGTCCTCCAGTAATACCAAAATCTAATAATCCTATGATATATTTATAAGCATCATTTTGAATATTTGGATATAAGTTTTGTATCACTACAATGTTACCATGATGCAAATCAGCATGAAAGAATCCATCAACAAATGTTTGGTTAAAAAATACAAATAATAACTGACGTACTATATGCAAGCGAGCATTACTATCAATAATACTAGGCAATTTATTTATTTTATAGCCATCTATCCACTCCATAACCAAGACATTTTTAGTAGTGTATTGCCATAATATTTTTGGAATTTTTGCTACATTACTAGCACTTTTTGAAATTTTATCAGCTGCTGCAGCCTCCAGTCTCAAGTCGAGCTCCACCCTTGCAAGATCACTCAAAACACGTATAACTTCTGGTAATTTCAGTCTTTTTGCAGAAGTAAAATAGTTATCTATAAATTCTGCGACTAATTTAAATCCTGCTATATTAGATTCAAAACTACGTCTTATATTGGAGCGCAATACCTTCACAGCAACAACCACATTATCTATTGTAACGGCTTTATGTACTTGTGCTATTGAAGCAGCTGCAGCTGCTTTTGGCTCAAAATTAGAGAATGCAACATTTAAAGATGTAATACCTAGCTCTGCTTTGATAACTTTGCTTATAGAGCTGAACTGCTCTTGAGGAACTTCGTCTTGCAACTTACACATATAACCTGCAATCTCATCACTTACTAAATCAGGTCTTGTAGAGAGAAGTTGCCCAAACTTCACAAATGCAGGACCCATTTTTGGTAGTGCATTTACTAATCTTTGTGCAAATAATACACGTGCACTATGATTTAAACGCTTCAAGAAAATAATATTCAATAACTGTAACATCAAATTATAACGCAGTATCAAATAAATACTCTTAAATATATAAAATATAAGCATTGAAGACTTTTATAACCTCAAAGAAATGGATTATCATAGTAATCCTTATATAATGCTGCTTGCTTCTTATACAAAGCACTTAAAAATGATAAGCAAAACAAAAACTGCTCTATATAACACATTTTTATCGAATAATTGTATGCTGCTTTTGCAAGCAAATAAGCTAGATAATGCATTTTATTATAAAAACTTCTTATAGTAATCAACTTCAAAATAATCCTATATCCCTGGTGATTATAAAAAATATTATATTCCTCTCGCTTGCCTATTTGATCTTACATATTGCACTGTTAATAAAGTCATAAGTAATTGTTAAATATAAGAGATGTTCTCTTTTTATCTTGTGTATACACATTCTCACTATTTAACTTTAATAATTTGATTTTAAAAGGTTTTTGCAATTGAATTGCAAATATCAAGCATTCGATTTGAAAATCCCCATTCGTTATCATACCATGCTACAACTCTACAAAAATTACCTCTGATTACTTTTGTTTGTGTTAAATCGAAAACTGCACTACTTGCATTATGATTAAAATCTATTGATACTAGCTCTTTATTATTTACGGTGAGAATTCCACATAGTTCTTTACCTTTTGAAGCATCAATCATTAATTGATTAATCTCTTCAGAACTTGTCTCTTTCGCCGCTGAAAATTTTAAATCTATCATTGAAACATTAGGCGTTGGTACGCGCACAGCTACTCCATCCAATTTTCCCAAAAGTTCTGGTAAAATAGTTCCTATGCTTTTAGCTGCTCCAGTTGAAGTCGGAATCATAGAGAGAGATGCAGCTCTTGCTCTTCTCAGATCTTTATGTCTCGAATCTAAAATATTTTGATCATTGGTGTAAGCATGTATTGTGGTCATAAAACCACTTTCAATTCCTATATTATCATTCAAAATTTTTGCAACTGGAGCAAGACAGTTTGTTGTACAAGAACCAACCGATATTACATCCTCTTTTGTAAGATCTAGCATTGCATTATTAACACCATGTATTAAAGTTGCAGAACCTTCACATGGCGCAGAAACGATAACCTTTTTTGCACCTTTCTCAATATGAATTAAGCTACTTGTGTGTTTATTCATTCGACCTGTACACTCTAGCACAACATCAATCCGATCTTCCAACCAACTTAAATCTAAAGGATCAGTAATACTTACTGTTTTTACACAACCTAATTTGGTCTTTATTGAATCATCTTCTGCCGTAATATCGGGTAAAAAACCATGTGTGGAGTCATATTGCAAAAGGTGCGAATAAGTTGCAGCATCTCCATGTCCTAGATTGATAACAACAAATTCTAAACCATCATCCATCCCTAGAGAAACTCTTTCCAGATGTGCACGAAATACACATCTACCTATTCTTCCAAAGCCGTTAATAGCTATTCTTAATTTCTTCATATAAGTAAAACTTTATTTTATAACTTCTAGTTTTGCACGCACCATATCACGATACGAATTAAAGTTCACCTTATTTAGAAATTTACCCATACCGGATGAGTTTAATAATTCATCCAACTCATTCCAACGGCAGAGCATAATATGATTTCTAACCAAAAGCTCCGCTGCATTTTCATCCGGAAATAATTCATACATTTTTGAAGCATAAATAAGTGCATTTTCATACTGCTTTTCACTCATCATTAAAACGCAAAGTTCATAGAGAGCAAATTTAGTACTTTCAGAATATTGTAGCATTTCAAGTAGAGCTTCTTTTTTTTCTTCTGGTTTTGATTTTTCACCAAAAATATTTTCAAGCATATATCTAACATAACGCTCAAAATAAGGAGTGCACTGAATACTTTTTAAGTTCCTTAATATCTTCTGAACATTTTGCTTCATACCACTTTGCATAGCAAAAACAAGCAACATCAAATTTTCATTCATCTTTTGTATAGCCTTAGCTTCTCTATTTTTAGACAAGTAATTAGGTATATTAAACACTATAAAGAAGAATTTTATAACGACGTATAGTAGTAAATAGCTAAGCAATAATATGACAATTCCAGCGATTGGCTGTATATGAATTCTAAATCCAAAAGCTTCAACAATAATATCTTGAATATCTTTAGTTAAAAAGAAACCAACTGCAAAAAACCCTAAGAATATTATCAGGTATATAGCAAAACTAATTCGCATCGTTTACTATCTGTTTAATTATTTGTTCAATTAGCACAACTGAGTTCGCTTTCATTTGTAATGACTGCATTATTGGTTCAAGCTCTACGTATTTGTGTGATATTGGCTTTAAGAATTCTATGGCTTGTTTTATATCATTGCCTTGTATTTCTCTTATAGCATATTCCAAATTACGTTTGAATTCTACTTCTTCTACCTCTTGTATTTTTATCATATCTTTAAATAACTTTACTTCTGCAAACTTTTCAGGAATGTCTGTGTTTTCAGCAAGACTCCTTGTATTACCGCTTAAATTTATCATGAAAGATGATAATGTGGTTACTATGTTATGGTTTGATGGAGTATCATGTTTAGCAAGTTTATATAAATCACTTAACATTTCACTAATCACATTTATATTCTCATAATGATTCATCACATCAAGCTCATTGTGAAAATCTTCACCATTCTTTATCTTCTCAATAACATTAAATGCAGCTTTTACTGTCAGCATTTGGTTTGATCTTGATACCAATTCCTTTTCTATAGAAGTCGAAGAGTTTAAATTTCCAACTATAGATATCATCTGGTCTAGATTACCTGCCAACTTATTATGAAATAAATTCATCTCGTCAAGCTGATTTTCTAGCACCTGTAAGGATTTACCAAGTCTTTCAGAAACCATGAAACAATATATTGCAACTGCAGATGTAATAGCAAGTGCTATAATACAATGTATAATACGCCAAAAAAACGCGCTATGCGGTTTACTTTCTATAGCTGTGGTTTCATTATTAATCTCTGGAAGTTTTGGCACTTGATTCATTATGTAAAGACTATATTTTTATTTAACAAAGCATTATTTTCTCTAGTAAAAGCAAGACTAACATGTTATGCTGTCGCGCTGTACAAGTTCCGAGTCTATTGTATGCGATCCTTGTTTTCAAGCTTTAAGCTTGTTTTGCATGTTTTTGGATGTACATCTGTGGCTTTCGCCATGTTTTAGAGGTTGTGTTATTTGCATATTTGACTAACCTTGCTTTGTTTGCTTTGGCCGAATTAGCTCAGTGGTAGAGCAACCGCCTTGTAAGCGGTAGGTCATCTGTTCAAATCAGATATTCGGCACCATCTTTGTTCGCTCATTTTGTTTACCTAAAATCTAAAAACCTTTGCGATGTTATACTTAGTAAGGAAACTCGAAGAGTCTATTATTATAAACAATGATATAGAAATCAAAGTTGTAGAGATTAAGAAGAGTTCTATTAAATTTGGTATTACCTTTCCTAAAAACGTAACAGTACTACGTAAAGAAATGCATGACATGATAGCAAGAGAAAATATCTCCGCACTTTGTCCTGACCTAGAGTCTGTATCTAGAGACATATCAGAAAATCTTGCTTTTGATGATGTAACAGAAGAAAATAACGAATAATATATTAATTTCACCTGGATCTCGCTATATCTTTATTGTTTAGCAAACAATAGGAAAATTTCATGAATATACATTTGCTATCATAAAGATGATGCTATATAGCCTAGCATTCAGCAATTTAAGATTGTATTAATATCTTTATTTTATCTATACTTTTAATTATTACCAATGTATAGCTGTTGCGCTGTCTTCATAAGTGTATGCGCGAGGATTTTGATGGCATGATTTTTGAGAGTATACATCTGATAAATGAAGAGTTGGTATTTCAGATTTTGATACGAAGCTATATTTAAAAAAGTACTAGAAAGGACGCAAAGCAATGGGCGGTCTTTCAGATGCGCCAATTTTTGAAATATAGCAAGCATATTAAATGTAATTTCTGCACATGATACTTTCATATTTACAAAAAAATGAAATAAATAATATGGAGAATCAAGTCAAAAAGGCCTACACAAGGTTTGTTTAGTAGCATCATATTAGACCTCTTGCATAACCTCATTCTGAGGTAGAAATTCTTATAGAGTAGATTTTTGCAAAACGTCACCAAACAATGATCCACGTGAGTGTTTTTATGTTTTAGTGACAATCAAATCACAGTTTGGAACAGGTTATGCAAGAGGTCTATTGAATTAATTTAAAGGTAGTAATGTTTGTATATTTTCGTCCTAAAATTCTTACAGTGTTTCTTCTTGGTATATCATCTGGCTTTCCATTTTCACTTACAGCTTCAACATTCTTGTTGTTTCTTACAGATGTCGGAATAGATTTGGTAAGTATAGGAATAATGAGCATAGTTGTACTTCCATATACTCTTAAATATTTATGGGCTCCTATTATAGACAGTGTAAGGATTCCTATTTTAGGTAAACTGATAGGGCATAGAAAATCTTGGCTCTTACTATCTCAGTTAACCCTCTCCGCAATAATTTTTTTGATGTCATTTGTAAGCACAAGCAGCAGTATCTCTTACATAGCAGTGCTTGGCGTTTCTTTAGCATTTTTATCTGCAACACAAGATATTATAATTGATGCATTTCGTATTGAAATGCTAGATGAAGAAGAGCAAGGCGCTGGCGCTGCATTTGCACAGTTTGGCTATAGATTTGGTATGTTGATCACATCAGTAGGTTCTCTGTACATTGCACAACAGTGGAGTTGGAATATAGCATATTGCACTATGGCTGTTTTCCAATTACAAGGAATATGGTTGCTTTTACTTGCGAAAGAGCCAAAAATCAATCGTACTTTTACTCATGATAACATTTTATCATGGGTAAAAGATGCTTTTATAGCGCCATTTGCGGATTTTATGAGTCGCAAGAACTGGATATTAATGTTGGCTCTAGTGCTATCATATAAGATGAGTGATGCTTATATTGGGCCAATGACTGGTCCATTTTTGTTACAAATAGGATTTTCTAAGATAGAAATTGCAAATATAACAAAGATTTATGGGACTGTTGCAACGCTTCTAGGCACGGCATTTGGTGGATATTTAATATCCAAAATTAGTATATATAAAATGCTTTTTTTGGGTGCAGTGCTACAGGCAATTTCCAATTTGGTATTTGTATGGCAAGCTGTTGTAGGACATAATATATCAGTGCTTACAGTTTGTATAGGAATAGACAATCTTGCAGGTGGGATAAGTAGCGCAGCACTTGTAGCATATATCAGTCTTCTGGCAAATAAGCAGTTTACAGCAACTCAGTATGCACTGCTTTCCTCTTTTGCTTCCATTTGCCGTACATCACTCACAGCTTCCTCAGGATATGCTGCTCTAAAACTTGGATGGCATGCACTTTTTGCTTATTCTTCATTACTGTGTATCCCATCTCTCATTTGCTTATATTGCTTAGGAAAAAACAACAGCTCTAATAAGCAAAATATTTTGCTTTCACAAAATCCGTAAGGTTTTTGCGTCTATTATAACATTTTCTTACGGATTTAAAGCGCTATTTTTGCGCTCCAAGCACCATTTCATGCTTTTGTTCCGAGACTTTTGGCGCGCGTACTAACTACAATATTTCATGTATTAGACCTCTTGCATAACCTGTTCCAAACTGTGATTTGATTGTCACTAAAACATAAAAACACTCACGTGGATCATTGTTTGGTGACGTTTTGCAAAAATCTACTCTATAAGAATTTCTACCTCAGAATGAGGTTATGCAAGAGGTCTATTGGAGTTGGTGATGTGCAAAGCTCATATAAACCATTCTCTCCTTTTGCGAGTATATTATTTGCAGTGAATATTTTAACGTGTTCTGTAGTAATTTTTAATAAGCCAAGCTTCCACAATATAAAGGCTTTTATACTTACAAGCCATGCTGGTATGTTTACAGTTACTCTATTAACGCCATTATGCTTTAATACTATATCCACAATTTCCTTTATAGAATATATGTGTGTACCAGCTATTGCTATAGGTCTACCGCAAACACTTTTACTACACTGTAAAGTAAGAGCATTATATATACAAAGCGCAACATCGTGTACATAGATTGGCTGCAATTTTAGTTTATCACCTCCAACGACTGGTATGATTGGCAAAAATTTTGCCAGTTTTATAATCATACCTAAAAAACCACTTCCATTATCAAACATCAGAGATGGACGCAATATGATAGCATCATGCAGCTCATTTAATATAGCGCTTTCACCTTTTAATTTACTCTTTATATAACAAGACTTAAGCTTTAAATTATCTCCTACTAAAGTAGAAACATGCAAAAATCTTTTTACTTTTGCATGCTTTGCTACTTCTGCTATTTTTCTAGGCACAGAAACATTTGCATATTCTAACTCTTTTTCATTACAAGTGAGAGTACCGATTAAATTCACAACATAGCTAGATCCGGAAACTATATTTTTTAAAACTTCCCTATTATCAGAAAATTTTATTTGGACAATTTGACCAGCTGAGCCATATAAAAGTTTTTCGTTATTCAACAACGCACTGCGTGTTACCAAATTAATCTTTGCACCAGATTTTGCGATCACGCTGATTAGGTGCCTTCCTAAAAATCCACTTGCACCAAAGATAGTGACCGTATCGCGCTCATTCATCAGAATTAATTAAAATCATTACTAGAAACAATGCAACGCGAGACACAGACTAGGAAAAAACTCTTGTATTAACCAAATTCAAACCACATTGCATAACATTTAGGATTATTACACTGCATTGTAAAAAGCTCAATTATAAATTGATTTTTTGCGCCATTTTACTCTCAATAATCAATGTGTAAAGTTAGATCTAATGGTTTTTAAATAACGAAACTACCTTATTCTTGTAATTCTAACTCTTCATTTAGCAAGGCTTTGTAATAGAAGTACGTGAATCTATAATTAGTTTTAAAGCTTTGTGAACTCACTCTCACAATTATGAATTGTGTTTTTATTAATTTAACTTAAACTTTTCGAGACATTATTGTAACTCGAGTTGCTGATGAATCATCCAAGCGTATAGCAGATTTTTTTTTTGGCGATACAAAGAGGAATAGAGTGCAGCTAAATACATAGTTAGTCTATCCGCCAAAAATTGATTTGCTATGCAAATAAATTTTTGGCGAGAAGTTAAATTTAAAGCACTATTTTGACACTCGTGGCACCATTTCATTTTGTTTCGAGACTTTTGGCGCCCCGCGTACACTACCTTAGCAGAAAAGCGATTTATCACGTGCACAAGGCCTGTTATCCTATAGAAAGCGGCAGTAGCTTTTTGGTGCACCTAGCGGGATTTGAACCCACAACCTTTACCTTCGGAGGGTAATGCTCTATCCAATTGAGCTACAGGTGCAGGCTATAAGGCATTTTTATTAATATTATTACAAAAAGTCAATAACATCATACTTTTATATTAGGCATTGCTAACCAAGAATAGATTTTGCTTTTAAATTCGCGTATATGTATACTGCCTTGATAGTAAGTTATATTGGAAGCATTATATATGTTAAGTTGTAAGCATTGTGGCAGCATAGAAAGCACAAAGAATGGCTATATTAAAGGTCGTCAGAGGTATAAGTGCCCAGAGTGTAAAAAGAGCTATAAGTCTGGAGATATGAGAGTAAAGTACAGCCTTAATAAAAAGATGAAGGTTGTTAGTATGTATCTGGAGGGAGTTGGAATTAGATCAATCGAGAGATTAGAAAAGGTCTCGAGTTCACTTATAATAAAGTGGATTAGAAAATTCTCAAAGCTTCTAAAACAAAGGCTGAATGATGTTACGATACCTGAGGATGCCAAGCAAATCTCAATTATTGAGCTGGATGAGCTTTTTAGTTATTGCCAAAAAAAACTAACAAAGTCTACATTTGGCTTGCTGTTGATAGGGACAGAAATAAAGTTGTTGATTTTGAAGTGAGCATTGTCAGGGATTTTGCATCCTATCTTCCGATTGCCATGCGATTACAAAGTAGCTACGAGATAGAGATATCATGCAGTGACCATTACGACGTTTATGAAAAATTTAGGATTGCTAAAAAACACTATTCTACTAAGGCAGAAACGTCTTTAGTGGAATCATTCAACTCATTAATACGGCACTATTTAGCCAGGTTTCATCGTAAAACCAAACGTTACAGTAAGGCCATAGATATGATCTATAACTCTATCCTAATGCTTTTTAATAAAGACTTGCTGATATCTATCTTTAGTTAGCAATGCCTAATATTACATTCTTATAGACAATATAAAAAAGCAATCAAAGCCTTTATAAGCATTTTATTGCGTATAAACATCTAATTTCCATATAAAAATAAAAATTACAACGAATACATAAAAAATATGACATGCTTAGAAGCCAGAAGTAAAAAACTCAACCATTTGGTATTTTTACCATAAATTATGAGCTTTGCAATTGTTTTATTAAAATATTAGAAATTGTTATGCCAAATAGTGGATGTACATAGTCTGGCGCTATATCTGCCACAGGTACAATAAAAAAAGTTCTATTCATAAATTCTTTATGTGGAATAATTAAGAAATTAGAAATCTCATGTGATTCATTTATTACTTCTTGTCCTGCAAATATTATATCTAAGTCAATTACTCGTGGAGCCCATTTTGCAGAGGATTTTCTTCCCATTTCTCTTTCAACAGTTTTAAAAATTAGTAACATATCCTTTGGAGATAGTATAGAATCAAATGTAATAGCAACATTAAGAAATTCTACATCCCAGTCTGCTGGGCTTAATTCTGGTAGTAAAGCTTGTGTCTCATATATCCGTGATATTATAATCTTCCCATCATATATGATTGTTGCTAGTGGTACTATTCTTGAGCTTTTTATATACTGCTCTGTTAATTTGACAACTTCTAAGCGTTCTATATCAAAGTTTTGACTTTTCGTTTGACTCACACAATTTACTTTGCATAACTTTTCTATAAGCAGTTCAATTGCTCTTTTTATGTGTAATTTCCTGTCACCTATATTGGAACCAATACCGATTATATATTGCATATTATTTTACCGTTACTTAGCACTATAGATTTTTATGATTGTCATAAACTGGCCAATCTCACATCACAATGTTTTATTACTTTAATAAAGTCATATTTAATGTATTTAACATATAATAATTAGGAGAGTTTTCACATAAAGATAGATAAGAGCTGTTCTTGATATTGTTTGAATATTTGTGTAATAGTAAGAGCGCACCAAAGCTTGATGGATTCGTATACCATTGACTCTTTTTTAGAAACGATTTTAGTGCGCCGTGTCATTCGGCATAAATGATGTCGCGTGTTGCTATTATCTCTCTCGATACATACTGTGCCAGACTTTCCAATTGTATGACGCTCTTTGGGTAAAATTTTAGAAAAAGCATCCCAATCATCCGTATAAAAATGACATTCTTTCAGATGACTCACTTTTTGTAGAGCTTTTGGAATGTTGCAGTATCACGATTGCCTGTAACCCAGGCAACTGTTCTCCTTGTACTACGATCAACTGCCTTAATGATCCAAAGCTTGTTTTTTTTGAACCAATAAAATGCCACATCTCGTCGAATTCCATCTCCATAATATCCGAAGAGACAACTGGCTCCTGAGTCTTGCCCATCACCTCTACTACCCAGCGATAAATTATGGACGGCGAATGCCATAATATCTTGCCTAACATAGAAAAAGAGCCATTACCAAGACTATATAGCATAACGCATAATGCTTTCTTAACAGCTGTTTGAGGCTTCTTGCCCAGATCGCCCTCAACAAAATTTAGAACATGATCTGCACTTATAACGCTGTACACCCCCTCACAATGCCATTCTTTACAAAGATATCAGAGCAACATCCCTTACAACAAACCATAAAACCACTCTTTAGTTTTTAAAAAAGTGATCATATCATACTTCTATCTAATTGTGAAAACTCTCAAAATTAGATCATATAATCTTTATTCATATATTAATATATCATAATATAATATACTTTATGTAGTTATATGTGATATGGTTAACACCCTCGCCTTTAGGCGAACACTTTAGTATTAGTTATCTAGGAAATGTGCTAAGGGAGGACGAATGGAATATAGGAGATGATCCCACAGCCTATATGACCTAAAGTATCATATAGTATTTTGTACTAAGTATAGGTATAGAGTTTTAACTAGGCAAGTTGCGATTAGAACTAGGGAAGTAATCCGAGAAATATGTGCTGCTAATTACATAAATATTAATTAGTGGCAGTATGAGTCCTGATCACGTACATATATTAGCATTGGTTCCCCCTAGTATATCAATATCTAAAGCTGTGCAATATATTAAAGGTATAAGTAGTCGTAAGTTGCTACAGGAATTTGCACTGCTCCGTAAGCGGTATTGTGGACAACATCTTTGGGCCAGAGGGTATTTTGTTGTGACAGTTGGCAATGTGAATTCAGAAGAAGTGCAAAAATATATAGAACAGCATGAGGAACATCACAAAAAAGATGATTTTAGAATATCAGAGTTTTAGCGTTTACGCTTTTAATCTGCTTTGCAAGCGTTACACAAACTACCGCGCTTTAGCCGGTAGTAATTGATATACTCTGAGACGCTTTGATTTAAGCAAATCCTTCATTATATCAAAGAAAAATCGTCTTAAATCTATATTATTACATAAAAATTTTGTTTTATGGCTTTTATATATCAAGCCTCCACTCTATATATTCTATTAAACTCTCAGATCACTGCATATTTTGTTCTACTATAGTTCTCACGTTACAATATATATTATGCTAATCTCGCTATTAAATTCTATAACCATACCAATAACTTTTACTTGTATAAGACAACTATTTGTATAGTATTTTTATAAGTATATGTTGCTAATAAATTGAGAGTACGGTGGCATCACATTAAGGATACTAGCATCTTTATGTCCATTGTTTGTGTTAGTAATCCTACTTTACACTCTTTATCTTTTTTTCAGAGTGTATCATGTTGGTGCATATTGATTAACTCTATAAGTAAGTATAAACATATTGTGATTGTATGAATGCATTAATGGATTTTTTCAAAAAACTTGGCGCTGTAAAAGTTGGCGCTTTGTTAAGCGTTGCTTTAGTTATTTTATCACTCATAGTTTGGCTTGTATTTAGCGCATACAAGGTGCCTATGTCACCTCTTTATAGTAATTTATCATTAGAGGATAGCAGTATTATAGCATCAAAACTGCAGGCTATGGGTATTCAATATACTGTATCTGCTGATAATGCAGAGATAACAGTTCCTATGGATAGAGTTCACTCACTTAGAATTGGATTCGCTGAAGAAGGTTATCCATCTTCTGGAAACATAGTTGGATATGAAATATTCGATAAGTCTGATGCATTTGGTACTTCACAGTTCGTATATAACATCAACTTGGTTCGCGCGCTTGAAGGAGAGTTATCCAGAACAATCAGTGGTATTGCTTCTATAGAATCTGCAAGAGTACATCTTGTACTTCCGAAAAAAGAGCTATTTTCCAAAGATTCCGTTATTCCGTCTGCTTCTGTCGTTTTGAAAGTTGCAAAAAATAAGCAGATTGGAAAGAATGAAGTAGCTGCAATTACACATTTAGTATCTGCTGCTGTACCTGAACTAAAAGCTGAGAACATCACAATAATAGATAGCAATGGCAAACCTCTCAAGTTGAATTCTGATGATGGCGAAGAATTTGGTGTTTTTGCAACAGGAATGCTAGATTTTAAAGGTAGTGTTGAATCAAAATTGACCCGATCTATAGAAGAAATACTCGAAAGGTCTGTTGGAGTAGGTAAAGTAAAAGCTAGTGTAACAGCTGATATTGATTTTGATAGAGAAGTTATAAATACAGAAACTTATGATCCTGACGGTCAAGTTATTAGATCACATAAAGTAAGTGAAGAAAAAGAATCAGATACAAAACAATCAGATAATGTAAGTGTTGCAACAAATCTTCCTTATCCTGGAGCACAAAAACAACCCACTGCTAATGTTAAAAGCAGATCTAAATCTGATGAGATTACAAATTATGAAATATCAAAAAAGGTTAGTAATAGAATAAGCGAGAGCGGCAAAATAAAAAGCCTTTCTATAGCTGTTTTGGTTGATGGTACTTATACGGTAGATAGATCATCTGGTAACCCTATCTCAAAATATAACCCTAGAACTGATGAAGAATTGCAACAAATAAAAGATCTTGTAATTTCTGCAGTCGGTATTGATGAAAAACGTGGTGATAAACTAAGTATTGTGAATATGCAGTTCAGTACAGGTATTGAAGAAGATGTGGTACCAGAAACACTTATGGACTGGTTAAAGCGTGATATGAGAGGCCTCATACAGACTGCAATAATAGCTATAGTAAGCATACTGTTGATTGTTTTGGTCGTGAAGCCATTTATAGCAAAGATTATAGATGATAGAAATGGACTTGGGATAGAAGGAGCAAGAGATCTTGAATCTATGATTACTGGTCTTGAAATGAGTCCTCAAGCTGCAGCTGCTGCAATCTCAGAACTTGGTTCAAGTGGCATTGGCTCTGGCTCAGCAGATAATATTAACAGTAATGGTTCAGAAGGCATGGATACTAATGAACAAGGTATTGCTAAGAGCGCAAGTTTAGAAACTGACACAAGTATAGAAGCTTTGCTCTCAAGCGCTTATAGTGATAAAAACCAGAACTTGTTGAGACATTTAAATGATGCAGTAAATCAGCATATTGATGGCACAGTGTCAATTGTCAGAAATTGGTTATATAAAGGTGAGGATTAATTAATCTGTATGTCTATAAAAATGACTGGTGTAAATAAGGCGGCTATTCTATTACTGTCCTTAGAGCCTGAAGTAGCTTCGCGTGTGTTTCGCGCGCTTGATGAATCTGAGATCAAAGATGTCTCTCAAGCTATGGCAACGCTTGGTAGAGTTGATCCTGAAATTATCAAGAGTGTCATCATTGAGTTTGCACGTGATATGAATACTTCCATGAGTGTAATAGGAAATATTCATAGCACTGAAAGATTTTTGCGTGGAGTACTTGGACATGACAAAGTTAACGTTCTGCTTGAAGATATACGTGGACCAATGGGCCGTAATATATGGGATAAGATCGGAAAAATGAACCCTATGTTACTTGTTTCTTTTTTAAAGAATGAGTACCCGCAAACAATTGCTCTAATACTAACTAAAATGGCTCCATCTCATGCTGCTAAGATTTTGTCACTTTTCAATAAAGAGACAGGATTTGAGATGTTGAAAAGAATGATGTCGATGGACACTGTAAAAAAAGACGTAATAGAAAGTATTGAAAAAACGCTACGTACCGAATTTGTTACTGATTCAGGTAGTATGCAAAAATATGACAATAACCATGTAGTAGCTGAGATATTTAACTACTTTGGTAAGCAAAGTGAAGAGAAGTTTATGGAGATGCTTGTTCAATATGATGAAGATGCAGCAGGCAAGATCAAAAGACTTATGTTTAAATTTAAAGATATACTGCGTATAGATCCCGAGGGAATTCAAGAGTTAATAAAGGTTGTTGATAAAGCTACACTTACTACTGCTCTTAAAGATGCTCCAGATGAAATATATGAGATATTTATGCAAAATATGTCACAAAGAGCTTATAAGCTCCTTGTGGAGGAAGTTGAGGGCTTAAGAAGCGTTCGCAAAAAAGATATAGATGATGCAAGAAGCAACATAGTGAAAATTGCAAAGGACCTTATAAATAAAGGCGTCATTAAAATGATATACGCTGAAGGTGATGAAGAAGAGGAGTTATAGATATGGCCATTACTAAATTTCCTTTGACAGATTTCGTTTTAGAAATGAATAAATGTCCTTCTGTAAATGCTGAACATATAAAATGTAATGAACAAGAATACAGTGAGGTAAGTGTTCAAGAGGTTGTCACAAGTGTTAAAAACCAAGCTCCTGCTGTCTCGGTAATCAACTCATGTGAATTTGTAAAATATTCAAAAGAAGAAATTGAGGCACTAAAATCTGATGCCATGTCAGAAGGCATGAAAATCGCTAAGATGGAGTATGAAGAGGAACAACATAAAGTACAGGAAAAAAATTTTCTGTTATTATCTGCAATCATGAGTAGAATTGATGAGATAGGCGCTGTAGTTACAAGTCAATATGATGAAATGATTAAGGATTTTGGTGCTTTATTAAATGTATTTTTGCGTAAGGTGGTTGGTTCAGTAGCTGAGCGTTTTTCTACTGATTCGATTTTGGATTTTTTAAGAAAGAATATGCACA
Organism: Candidatus Lariskella endosymbiont of Hedychridium roseum; assembly: GCF_964020185.1. NCBI lineage: Bacteria > Pseudomonadati > Pseudomonadota > Alphaproteobacteria > Rickettsiales > Candidatus Midichloriaceae > Candidatus Lariskella > Candidatus Lariskella endosymbiont of Hedychridium roseum. The sequence goes on from NZ_OZ026538.1 coordinate 971,194, forward strand.
AGGTTTGTACTGAACCATCAATAAGCATTAAAGTAAGCACTAAGGATTACGAAGCAATTTTTGACTGTATGAATGAGATAACAAGCATGTGTAGTCCTAATACAAAAATTGTTTTATTAGCACAAGATGATATAGCACAAGGTGATTGTGTGATTGATTTTGACAGAGGCGCTATTTCTAGGAATATTGATATCTTGCTTGAAGACTTGGATTCTGTGCTTGATAGTTATCTTTCAAAAACGGGCGATGCTTAGTAATTTTTTTAATTGGTATTAAATTAGAGGTATAAATGTTAGACCAACAAAGTAATATATCCAATCAAGCACAACAAAAAGCAGACGTTGGCGGAGAGATAAATCTCCAAGCAGTCTATGATATTCCACTGAAGATATCTGCTATACTAGGTCATGCTGAATTAAAAGTGAACCAGATTCTTAAACTTAATAAAGGTGCTGTTGTTGAATTGGACAAAAAAGTTGGAGATGCAATAGACATTTGTATAAATGATAAACTAGTTGCACGCGGCGAGATAGTGCTAGTTGATAATAAGATCGGTGTTACTCTGACTGAGATATTTAAATCCGATTAGTATATATTTATTGTTGAGTCTTAGAGTCATTAAAGATCTTAATTTGTGCTTTTCTTATCGTCTCTTAGATAAGCAGAGCAAATTTTGAGCTACCGTATTACTAACAATTTTATTCAAGTTTAGATATAATAAAATAAGAGGTTTTAATGATACTAATGTTAGTTACCAGATATGTAATTCAGATAACAGCATAGTTCTATGTAGGTTTTATCCTGTAAACCGTTACTTGAGCGGAATGATGATGCTGTTTATTGCTTGATTCATTAATTTTATGTGTATTGTATGATGAGGTATTTTTTAAATAAAAGCAGCGTATTAGTTTTTGTTCTGCTGTTATTCGTCTGCGGTACTTTTTTACTGCCTGTAGCGATTTCAGCTGAACCTGATAAGCCGTTGCTATTGCTGAAGAATATGAAAGATGAAGAAAAGGTTGTTAATCAAGCAGACAAACTACAAAAGGTGAATAATAGTAGAGCTGCATCTAAAGTACAGCGTGCAAAAAAGAAACCTCCTCAAAAAGTTAGCAGCAGGAGTGTAAAAAAGCCAAGTGTTATATCCAGTAATTTAGAAGAGAAAGCAGCAAAACAAAAAGGTGCCAAAAAAATCGGTGCTATAGAAAAAAATGATAGCGGTAAAGCTTTACAGCTTCATACAGGTAGCATCGATAAAGGAAGGGTGAATTTGTTTGATAAAGCTGGAATTGAGGTAGAGAAAGAAGTAAAACAATTACTTCCTCAGTCTGAAAGGATTGTTACTCGCTTTGAAAGCAATAGTTCTGGTGCAGTTGTTACGTTCTTTTGGAACTCTCCTGTAAAAGCAGCCGCATTTATCAGAAACAACAAACTTTGGATAATATTTGATCAGTACGCAGAATTGGATTTCCAAGATCACAGCCGCAGTTTAGCAGGCAGATCATCAATACTGCCAAATAAACTTAAGTTATATAACCTTGAGCAATATAATATTGATCGCAATGCAACTTATATCACGGCTGATATAGGGCTTACCTTAGGAGATACAAACCTTGGTGTCACCCTTTCTCAGAGTGGCAATAGTTGGATACTTGAGGTTTCAAAACAACATCAGAGATATTATGGAATACCTTTGTTTGTTAGACCAATGGCACTTCCTACTCCTAATATAGAGTTAATGATGGATGGAGAAATAACTTCCATCATTGATTATAGAGACCCAGTAACAGGTAATATGATGTCTGTTATACCTGTTGATACTGAGAATAGAAGAGTTGAGGTGGACTATAAATTTGTTGATCTTAATTTGATTAACACAATTCAAGGTGCCGTTATTGAAAGAATCTCAGATGATATTAAAATATCTTCATTTGATTCTAGTATAATTATAACAAGTGCAAGTGGTTTAAATATTTCATCCACGCTATGGGATTATAGTCTTAAGTCAATAGATGATGCACGCACAAGTAGGCATTCATTATTAAATTTTGAAGATTTGCCTAAGATGCATTTTATGGATGCACAAAAATATTTAAGACATGATGTAATAACAGGAAAAGCATCTTATAGACCAATCGCAAAACTAAATTTAGCCTTATTCTACTTGGGAAATCAGATGTATCCTGAAGCAGTTGCATATGTCAAGATGGCACAAAGCGAAAGCGGTCTTATAAAAATCAGCTATAGAGCTACCTTAATTAATGCTGTTGCTCAATATATGAATCGTCGCTATGAAAAATCTTATGACTTAATTGATTCTATAGATATAGAGAGTGTGCCAATAGTGCACCGCCAAGAGGTTATGTTCTGGAAGGTAATGATAGCATATAAGATGGCAGATTCTTATAAATACTTTGGACGTTCTAACACTATAGCATTATTTGAAGACTATAAGTCAAATTTTATGCAGAATTATCCTACCTTTCTTCTCTCAAAAATCGGATTTGATATTTTGGGTGATAAGGTAAGCAATGGTTCTGTAGATATGGCTCAAAGGATAATTACTGTATTAAAAACATTCAAATTACCTGAATCAGAACAAAACAGGCTATACTCTGATACTGGAGTACTGTATGCAACTCAGCATAAGATTAATAAGTCAATTGAAATGTTTGATAAATGCATAGCTAGTAGAAATGATCCTATACATTATATAAAATGCAGCTGGCTAAAAGCAAAAGTCCTACATAATAATAACAAAATCGCAAGTGACGAATTTACTGATCAACTTGAGCATTTGAGAGTAATATGGCGTGGACCAGGAGTCAACGGCCTCGAGATGAGTATCTTGAAAGATCTATATGCTTCTTATAATAGTCAGGATCAGCTATTGCAGGCACTTAGAATAGGTCAAATGGTTTTGGATGACTATCCAAACACTATAGAAGCATTAAGATTAACAAGTGATATGAGTCAATTGTTCATAAATTATTTCTTGATCAAGGGACAGCGGTATGATGCACCATTAAAGAAGCTGGAGTTATTTTATGAATTTAAACATCTTTTACCTATAGGATATTTAGGAGATGAAGTTATACTTAATATTGCAGATTACTTAATTGAACTTGATCTTTTAAACAAAGCTTCAGATCTTCTGGAACACCAGGTACGTAATAGGCTAGTTGGTATAAAAAAGGAACGTGCTATCAATAAGCTGATGCATATATACATATATAATCAAAAGCCTATTAACGCTCTCAAGATACTTGCTTTTGGTGCTCCTTATCAAAATTTACCAGACTTAATTGCAAAAGAGCGCAGATATATGAGTGCAGAAGCATTATATGCATCTGGAAATAGTGAGGCTGCTATCAATATATTAAAAGGAGATTTATCACAACAAGCAGATGAAATAAAGATGAAGATATTATGGTCGGAAGAAAAGTGGAAAGAATTTAATGATTTTTCTGAACCTTATATATATTCTATCAGGTATAAGGATACTCGTTTGACATCTTATGATGTTATTAGACTATTAAAGCAATCTATAGCTTATATTTTAGTTAATGAAATCAAGCTTTTTGAAGATTTGTATGAAGATTTTAAGCTTAGATTCCCGAAAGATAATAAACATGCTAAAATGCTTTCTTTGCTTAGAGATATGCTCAAATACGATAGCAAAGGTGCTATAGAAATGGCGAAGAATATTGGACATACAAAAGAAGTTGCTACAGACTTTGTCAAAATCTCCGGTGATGATGTGTAGCTACATACTATTCTTCAATGAAGTATGGCTAAACTAGGCACTGCCTTCATAGCGTTTGCTAAAAAGCATAGTTTTGAAAAATGGATCAATATTTATGTCTGAAAAATTTGTGAGTGTAAAAGTGATACCTAATGCTAAGCAAAATAAGATTGAGATTCTTAGTGCTGCTGATGATGAAATATTACATATAAAAGTAAAGGTTACTGCACAAGCTACTGATGGCAAGGCTAATGTTGCAATGGTAAAATTGCTTTCTGAATATTTTGATATACCAAAGTCATATATAGAAATTATAAAAGGTGAGTTATCACGTAATAAATTATTAAAGATTTACTCATGTTGATTAATAACTCTGCTTTAATTCTTCTAATGCCACAATATATATAGTATTCCTCTCATCAATTAGTCCGCACGTACTTTTTAGATTCTATAAATCTCACTAGCAATATTTTCCTCATACAGCATAAGCTATAGTAAATTGAGCTGAGGTTTGCGTATTAAAGAATTGAACCAAAACATACATATGTTATTACTTTTTTCCGAAAATCTTCGCTATATGAGGATGGCACTTTTCCTTTGGGTGTAACACACATCTATATATATGCGCAAACTTCAACTTAATTTACTATAGTTATTTACTAAATATGTATAGCCCTTCCATATGCGCTTAAAACAGCCTCATGCATCGCTTCAGAGATTGTAGGATGTGGAAATATATTATGAATTATATCCTCTTCTGTTCCTTCTAATACTTTAACAAGACCAATACTATGTATCATCTCAGTAACTTCATGTCCAATCATATGACAGCCAAGTAATTCTCCTGTTTTTGCATCAAAAATCACTTTAACAATGCCACTTGGTTCTCCAACTGCCAATGCCTTACCGTTTGCAATCATTGGAAACTTTCCAATCTTTACATCCAGTTTGAGATCTCTTGCTTGCTGCTCTGTATATCCTAAACTTGCAATCTGTGGATAACAGTAAGTACAGCCAGGAATTTTATTTCGATCCATGTGTTCTGGCGCAAGGCCTGCAATATGCTCAGCACATATTATCCCTTCATGACTAGCCTTATGTGCAAGCAAAGGAGGAGCTGTAACATCCCCGATTGCGTAAACGTTTGACTCATCAGTTTCCATATACTTACCTGTTTTAATGTAACCTCTCTCTAGCTGAACTTTTGTTTTCTCCAACCCTAAATTTTCCACATTTGCTTGAACACCAACTGCAGATATCACATGTTCAAAATCCTTCTTAAAAACTTTGTCATCTGACTTCCATTCAATAGAAATATGATCTTTATGTCTAACAACATTTGTAATCTTCGAGTTTGTCGATATTTTAATACCTCGTTTCTGGAATGCTGCATGAGCCAGTGTTGCAATCTCTTGATCTTCTGCCATGAGTATTCTCTCTGCCACTTCTATGATGTGAACATCTGTTCCAAGCATGTTATAAAAGCTTGCAAATTCAACACCTATAGCGCCACTTCCAACAACTAAAATTGATTTAGGCAATTTTTTTGGCGTCATAGCTTCTTTATATCCCCAAACCAACTTCCCATCTATCTCCAAATTCGGAAGTACCTTAGGTCTTGCGCCAGTTGCAACTACTATATTCTTTGCTGATACTTCAGTCGCCTTCCCAGATGCATCTTTTACTTCAAGCAGCTTATTAGATAAAAAACGAGCACTTCCTGAAATATGCTTTATTTTATTTTTATGAAGTAAGTGATTAATACCATCTGCTAGCTGTCCTGCTATTTTTCTAGAACGATCAATCAATTTTTGAAAATCTATACTAACATTTCCACACTTAATTCCAAATTCCTCGGAATGCTGAATTGTATGATAAACTTCAGCTGCTCTAAGCATTGCTTTAGTTGGAATACAGCCCCAATTTAAACATATACCACCTAAATTTTCTCTCTCTATAACTGCAGTTTTTAGACCAAGCTGTGCAGCTCTAATTGCAGCAACATAACCACCGGGACCTGCACCTATCACTATAAGATCAAAAACATCAGCCATATACAACCTCCAGCTACAACAAAATTCAAAAATCAACTAAATCTAATAAAAATTCAAATCCCATGCTTGTATAAACAAGCAATCTACTAACTCAGAAAGCCAGAGAATTAGGGAAATGAATGTTATAGCAGATTATCTTACACATAAAAAGAAAAGTGTTAATATAAAAACATTAAACTTTTTGATAAGCTTTACTTATAATAACAATTGATTTCACTCACTTTATGCAAAAATAATTGCAATTTTTGTGCAAAAAACCTCTTAGTATTAAAGCAAAAACAGCTTATATCTAAAAGAAATCTAATCAAAAAACGATAATTTTTTCTGCTTCAATCTATTGCAAAACAAATAAAATTTTGACATTAAAATTAACTTTTTGAAGCGAATATAATATTAATTATAGCAAAATAATACACATTCTATCAAAAATCATCCTACATTATTTATACCAAAATATTCCATACATTTTGCAGTTATAACCCTTCCTCTTGTAGTACGATTAATAAATCCTATCTGCATTAGATATGGCTCAATTGCATCCTCTATAGTATCACGATCTTCAGATAGCCCAGCAACAATTGTTTCTATTCCAACAGGTCCACCACCATAATAATCTGCTATATATCTGATATATTTATAATCTAAAGCATCAAGACCAAGAACATCAATACCAAGCATATTCAGAGCATTTTTTACTATGTCTGCATTGACTACTGCTTTGTTTTGATATTGTGCAAAGTCCCTAATCCGTTTAAGAAGCCTAATTGCTATCCTAGGTGTTCCCCTAGAGCATCTAGCTATTTCTTCTGCAGCCTCCTTTTCAATCTGCACTTCAAATATTTTCGCTCCTCTTAAAATAATCTTTAATAACTCACCTGCATCATAGAAATCTAGTTTGACAGGAATACCAAATCTATCACGCAGTGGATTCGTTAAAAGACCTAGTCTTGTAGTTGCACCAACCAATGTAAACTTTGGCAAATTTATCTTCACAGATCTCGCGGCCGGGCCAGAGCCTATGACTAAATCTATACAATAATCCTCCATAGCAGGATATAAAAGCTCCTCAACTGATGGATTAAGCCTATGTATTTCGTCTATAAATAATACATCATTATGTTCAAGATTAGTAAGAATTGCAGCTAACTCTCCAGTTTTACTTAACATAGGCCCAGATGTAACCTTAATACCAACATTTAATTCCTGAGCAATAATTTGCGACAAAGTTGTTTTGCCAAGGCCTGGAGGACCATAAAATAATACATGATCCAAGGCTTCTCCTCTCGATTTTGCAGCTGAAATAAAGATATGCAAATTTTGCTTTAACTTTTCTTGACCTATAAAATCCCTCAGCAGACTTGGTCTAATTACATTCTCATTTTCAGAATCATTTGCTTGTTGCTCTAAGTCCCTTATATGTTCAGACATTTCATTTATCTTGAATGGAAAAGAATTTATGTTTATTGCAGTAATGTTTAACTGAATATTTTAGATATGACAACAGCAGAAAATAAACATTATAGCGAGATTCGTAAAGCAAAAGCTACATTACTCTATAAGTTAAACATGCAATGCTCAAGCGAATATTCTCAGAAAATATTAGACTTCTTCTGAAAAACTTGTTCTAGCAAAGCAAGTTGTAAGAAGCATACAAAAGCACGAGGAAGCGACAAAGCAATTGGCAGCTGAAACAGGCATCTTAAGAAGAAGTCTATCGAAAGAATAAAGTAGAATCTACGCTTCTTTACTACCATCTGCTATCGTTTTCTTATCACCTTCTGTGCTTTGAACATTTGAAGCTGCATTTCTATTTAAAACACTTTGAGTAAAGCCAGTACTAGTCTTCTTCTCATCAGAATTCGTTCTAGTATATACATTATTTCCTGTATTGTTTTGCTCACTAAGATTTAATACCGCATCATCCTGCATATTTCTGTTAGGAGGGTTCGACATCAAATCAACATTAGAACGAACACCAACACCTCTACTAATCATTGCATTCTCTCTAGGCACCCTTCTCTCTTTAAAATCTTTAGGATCTCCTCCAGTCTTATCTTTTCTGCTTGAAGATTTACTACATCCAAATACAAGAAATGTGCAAATTAATACAGAGACCAGACACTTAAAATGCATATAACTCCTTTAATAATTAAAGCATATCAGCTGTATATTTCAGTAACATTACATAGAGATTTTCTGCTATAGTGCAACATCTAAATCAAAAGATTTATACCATTACAATATAATGAATTTTGAAATTGATTATACAAATACAAAAAATAACTGCTTAAGTTACCTGTATATAAAAAATTACTATCTTAAGACGCTAGAAGCACAACAAATAACATCAGTGATAAACCGACTAGCAATTCCAGTTATACATATTTCTATATGATTTCCAACATCATTGCAATAAACCACTTCTATAATGCTATAAAAGCTGTTAGTAGAATTTATAATTACACTATAACTATACAGAGATACCAGACACGAACGGTTAACACTAGACTTCTTCTTCAAATGCTTATGCACTGCCCAGCAAAGTCACTTTCGCAGACTCCTTTGGCCTGATTTTCAAGCATTACTTCATTCATTTCTTTGTAAACATATATAATATCTGACTCAGAAATTAACTGGGACTCTAAAAAATCATGCCCTGCAAACCATCAAAGCGTGCACTAATGAAGGCATTGCCTTATTTCAAGCGGCCAATTGCTTTATTACTTTCTTTGCCTTCAGATGCTCATGTACCTCTTGTACCTCTTGTACACTGCGCTCCGTATGCTTCCTTTCACTTGCTTACCTGAAAAAAGTTTTAAGAAGAAGTCCATCCGCCAAAAATTGAGTCAATAACAGCCTTCCTAACTCTTTTTTTAAGCTTCACTTCATATGTAGATAATAGATATATATTAGGAATAAATTGATTTACGCAGCTTTTGACAAGCAGATTAGTTTGAACATTATATGATCGATTTTTAAGCGATAGAGAATTTAGTTCCCACTTGCAATCTTGGACCTCTCTTTCATGAATAATGTAAGCGGTTTAATCTCAATCTGTTTTTCTTTCAGCGTTTCCATCCACTTTTGAAGAATCTCTATATTAGCTTGATATGGACGTATTATACCAACTGCAACTCCTCTTGATTTGGCAATCATCTCAAGATCTGCAATTTTTTCTAATATATCTTCACTACTACCTCCATTATCGAGCGCAATATCTATCAAACATATATTTTCCATAATATTTAATTCAGCAGCAGCTCTAGTAATAGGCTTTTTATCATATTCATCAGAATACAAAAACACTAATGGATTTTTCGAGGCATCAAGCAATATAGCAAAACTTCTCAGTATGTGACGAACATTATCTATATAATCTGTAATAATCTCACCAGGGTTAGCATACACACCAACTATATCGTCAGAGCGAGAAAAAACTATCTGTACTCTAGAGTCGTTTTCATAATCACTTAAATCATCAAGTAAAGTATAAGGACCAAGATCCTCCATTGGATAAGATTTAGTCTGCATTGGAATTTTTATGATTGCTTCAAAACCTAGATCTACTGCTCTTGCAATTAACTCTGTCACATCATCTGGATAAGGTGAAAACCCTAAAGTAACAGAATTAGGTAGTTTAATTATATTCTCAAATGTAGATTTATTTATACCTATGTCATCTATAATGATTGCAATATACATCTTTCTATCCTGAGCAACATTATCTGTTTGTGATGTAGAAGTAGACTCATCTTCTACTGCTATATCACCCTTTTCACTCATAACAGCGGATGTAGTATTACTATCAACAACACTATCATTAGAAATGTCGCGTAGTGCTATAAACCCGAGCCCCAATAAACAAATTATTAGAGCTACTGCATAAAAAACTCTTTTCATCAAAAATATTTCTCGAGTTATATTTATATTTAATTCTTTAATATAAGCCTAGAACAGCCATGACCTAATATCATTCTGATCACGAACTTTTTATGATTCTTTGTTTTTCACCATATCTTTTATAAAATCGCATCTATAAAAAATACAAGCAAAAAAACATTGAATCATTATAGTAAATTTCCAATTCAATCTTATTACTCTATAAAAAATCCCAATTAATTAAAATTTTAAATGCAATATAAAATATATAATATTTGAAGCATAGTGAAGCATAGAGCAACAAAATGGGCTCTTCAAAATAAAAGAAACTATACAAACGACTAAGCAAATTCCTGATTAGTACCAGGAATATATAAAAAGATTCTAAATATAATTTTTCTAGTTACAAGCGAATTTTTTAACTATAGAGCGTATTGCATTTTTGTAACAACATAAAGAGTGAAGTATTTTTCTAAAATGAGCTATTACTCTCTGTGATTTGCAAAAAAACATTATAGTTAAGGAAGTTAGAGACATTGATATATTGAAAGAAAAATCAGCAACGTGCTGAAGCGTTTGAAATTTGTGAACTGAGGATCTAACTTTAGCTTTGAAATTTCAAGCTATATAGTCGTCATACTTTTCAAAATTCGCGTTCCGCCAAGAGCACTAATTATATATTGATAATTACATGCCAAATTCACTCTTCCTAGGCACTGCGCCCAAGTAAGTGATACGCGCGCGAATTTTGAAGACATGATTTTTTAGAGTATAAGTTAATTTTTTGAGTTAAATATTATATATATTTGCAAAAATTTAACAAAATAATGCTTGAAAATCAGGCCAGAGGAGTCTGCGAAATAACTTTGCGAGCAGTGCTTATAGCTTCGTATCAAAATCTGAAATGCCAACTCTTCTGGTATATCTTGCACTTAATACTCTACAAATAATGTTATAAAGCATTACTGAATCGCAAATCACAAAGCGCGAAAAGACTATCAATCACTTTATTCAGTATCAGACTCAGGATTTAAAGTTTTCTTCCCTTTACGCATTGAAAAATGCAATTGCGGTGATTTTACAGAACCAGTCGCACCAACTAGAGCAATTGACTGTCCTTGTTTCACAAATGCACCTTTCTTTACTAAAATTTTCTCATTATGCGCATATGCAGAGAGATAACCGCCATCGTGCTTAATTACAATCAAATTACCATATACTTTTGGTTCTCTACCAACATATATAACTTCACCACCTGCAATCGCAAGAACTTTAGTCCCTGCAGGCGCAGCTATATTTATTCCCTCATTACTCTTACCTGCAACTTGACTATACCTCGATACTATTCTCCCATGCAGAGGCCAAATAAATTCATCAGAATTTAAAGGTGTTGAGTATTTAAAGCCACTTTTTGTTTGAGTACTAGAGGAACTTTTTGTAGTAACATTCTTTGAATCTGCATTCACAGCAGCTCTACTATCTGCAATACCGCCTTTATCACCTTTGGTCATTCTAGAATCGTTTTCTAAAGCACTTCCAGCACTAACACCACTTTTCTCTAAATCAACATCATCTTGTTCACCCATTAAAGATCTTACTTCTTCCACATACTCAGGCTCTTTATCACTTGAATCTGGTATAAAAACAACTTCTCCCTCAAGGTGTGTACTAAACATTGGAACCCTCACAACTTGCCCGGCATAAAGATAAGCATCTGTGCGCAAACCATTTGCTCTAGCAATCTCAGATACTGGCACACCCTGTACTTCAGCAAACTGTTTTAATGAATAATCTCGTTCAACTGTGACAAATTTTACTACACCACTACGACCATAATACAATTCTTGCTTGTTTTCTATCAAAGGCTTCTCTTTATTTGATGTACAAGAAGTACATAAAGCCAGCAACCCCAGTAAAACTATAATATTTCGCACAAAACTCTCCATCGATTATATAACCAACTATTTGGCGGATAATAGACTGCTTTATAAACTCTATTTCAGCTGCTAATTATTTTGCCACTCCTGGTACTAAGAATGCTCATATACCTCACGTATACTATGCTCCTTACACTTGCCTCACTTGTGAAACAAGTTTCACAAGAAATCTAATGTAAGAACTTAATATAATTCATTTTATTTTTCTACATCGAAGATATCCCGTATATGTTTTTCTCTATGCATCTTATCATCATAGTTGCTATATCCTTCCCTGTAATTGTCTCTACTCCCTCAAGTCCAGGAGAAGAATTCACCTCTATCACTTTTGGACCATCTTTTGACCTTATAATATCCACTCCAGCAACTTTTAACCCCAAAGTTCTTGAAGCAGATATTGCAATCTTCACCTCTTCTTTTGTAAGTTGTACTTTATATGCTCTTCCTCCCAAATGAAGATTCGATCTAAAATCATCTGGGGCAGAACGTCTTTGCATTGCAGCTACAACCTTATCTTCTATAACAAAGCACCTGATATCTGAACCACCAGCTTCTTTAATATACTCTTGTACAAGAATATTAGCTTTTACACTTTTAAATGCATTAATAACACTAGCTGCAGCCTTTCTAGTCTCTGCAAGTACAACTCCCATACCTTGCGTTCCTTCCAGCAATTTTATTATAACAGGAGCACCACCAACAGTCTCTATTAAATGTTGAGTAGCATCAGGAGCACTTGCAAAACTAGTAACTGGAAGATTTATACCTTTACCAGCTAAAATCTGAAGGCATCTAAGCTTATCTCTGGAATTTGATATAGAAACTGCATCATTTAAACAAAACGCACCCAAAGAATTAAACTGCCTTGTGAGAGCGCATCCATAGAATGTCATAGAAGGTCTCAGTCTTGGAATAACTGCATCAACTTCCTTTAACTCCTTTTTAGTAACTGCATGGTATATAGAATAACCACCATACTGCACGTTAATATAGCAGTCTCCAATATTCACAAATGAAATATTATGATTTCTAGCACGCGCAGCCTCCATAATACGCTTATTTGAGTATAATTCTGGATTTGAAGCAAGCAATATTATATTCAAACCAGATCTGGAAACTACTTTGCTGCTATATAACTGTAGCGCCTTTTTATCAGAAATTTTATGAGTTAAAAATGATGAATCTGGATCTACAAAAACTCTATTTCGCATCCCTTCTCTTCCAAGTATCATTCTATACCCCATAGAGTCTCTATTCGTTAGACTTACATCTATATCCCAAATAGAGTCACCCATTTTGATCTTAGTAGAAATGACAAATCTATGTTCTAGTACATCATTCGAACTTCTCACAACTTTCTTGGATACAACAGGAGCAACACAAGACCTCACTATACGCCTATTATCCTGTATTGGGTGTATATCAAACTTAACATATTCAACACCATTTTCTATATATGGTGCTATATTCACCGCATGTAATGCCGAAGTCTTTGCACCAGAATCAATTCTAATTTTGATGATTGGCAATCCTAAAGATGGAAGTGAACACCATTCCTCAGAGCCTATGAGAAATTTTTCGTAGTACGGAGTAGAAGCACCAAAGTTCTGCATTATCACCAGTCATTTATAATTATATAGGATTACAAATTCTTCTTTGGAAAAAATTTGTAAAATAAAAAGGCATAGCAAAACTATCTGAAATTACCATCACAAATAAAGACAAAGATTTATTTAAAAAAGCTATAAGCAATAAAAAGTTACTCTACTTTTTTATATAAGCAAGCAATAATATCGGCAAACAAACCTAAAATCTGCCAGCTTCAGTAACAGATTTTATAACTCACAATAAAGGCTATATTTCATAATATAACTTTTAATATACAAACATTATCGCTATATTTTCTGAATTCCAAGCATCATTAATTGCTGCATGCATAAATACTCACCTTGATACATTACTTCATTAAAGCAATAAAATTTCAGATGAAATTATCATTGTTTACTTCTGCAGTCTATAGCGTCTAATTTGCCACTCGCAAAAACTTAATACGTAATATGCAATAACTTTAAATTGAATCAACTATACATAATTTAAGCACTGCTTGCAAAATCATTGTTACAAACCTTTTTTGCCTAATTTTCTATATTACTCAGTTAATTTTTTGGCAAATATGTAAAAATTGTTATGCAAAAAAAATTAATTAGTCTGCCCATCAAAAATCGATTTGCTAAGCAAATAAATTTTTGTGAAAAGTTAAATGTAGCAAAATTAGCTTAGCAACCGTCATGTGCTAATTTTCATCTATAATATTCCTGTACTTAGTAAACACTACTCTCACAAAATCCATAAGGTTTTGAGCGATTTTGTCAATTTTTCTGCAGGACTTTCTGTGCATCATAATTGCTTGCAGGCAAAGATAAATCACTCTAGCTTCTTAAAGTTATGACGCAGACGACTAATTCATTACTCTAAAAAATCATGCTCTCAAAATCCTCGCTTAGTGCACTTACTTGAGATAGTGTTTAATAAAAATATAACTATAAATGCATTCAATTATTCAAAAATCTGTCAAGCAAAATCTAAATCAAGCTTAGCAAGCAATATAGTTCCAGGGGCGAATATAAATGCAGCAACATAATAAATCAAGATTTAAAGATGCATATAAAGCAAAGAAATTAACCTAACAAAAGTGCTTATTATTATATTTAACTTCAGTATGAAATATAACAAAAAACAGTCGAGATTATCATATAAAACCTCATGCTTTTTGCTTTATCCGTATTACAAAATATGTTTTAATACTTCACCCTTCAAATCTTTAATTTTTATTTCAACAAATACGTACCAATATACATTACCGCCAGGTAAATGAAGAGCTTGCATTTTGGATTTTTGATACAAAGCAGCGCATAGAACTAAACATTAATAAAACGAATCTAAATGACCACTGTGAATTTCAAATCAAAGAATATTGCAATACATATAACACTTAGCATTTCATAAACACAAGAAGATCAGAGCCATACCTATTTATGCAATCCAGCCGCATCTATGCTAAAATAATATGTGATATTTCATGCTATATCATTATTTTCTTACATCTTTCTGTCATTTACCTCATGTATATACTTCTTGTTGCTATCTATTGCAAGTAACCATGGAGAAAACCCTAATATTATCTGCATTATCTGCGTTAAAGCGAAGAATATAGCAAAATTCTATTTTTACTATTGACTCTTCTCTTTATCGAGATATATCCTAACAGTTGAGTATACTCGTTACACTTTTCAAAATTAGCGCCTTTAGAATGATTCTTATGCATTTTATTAACACTTGCATATCATTCTCATAGCTCTTTTTGAAATCTAACTTCATATATGCATAATTTAAATAATAACTCTTCATTTGTTACTATTATCAATGCATTATCCGCCTCTCTTTCAAATAGCCTACTAAAATACTACAATTTATTTCACTTATGGTTGCGTGCTCATTTGCTATAGCTCTTTGTGAGGCTTTGTGATGAGAAATTTCGATTTATTGCTTTTAAGCTTTCAAAATCAGATAAATCATGAGGAGTAATTTATGAAAGGCGTCAGTAACATTAATTACCAAACATTACGTCTCGTCGCTCAAGAAAATCCAGAGCAACTAAAAAATTTCATAAAAGAATATCGAAGTAGAGTGGAGAAATTTCTGCTCAAAAAAGATAATCATGGAAATACAGCACTGCACTTCGCCGCTTATAACAAAGACTCGCTGCAAATATTAACAAATGAATTCAGGAAAAAGTTAAAGACTTAATTGCTATAAAGAATAATAATGGCGATAATTTGCTATATTTTGCAGCACAGTTTAACAAAGATTCGTTTAAATTTCTGTTAGATGAATTTCCAGATGTAGCAAAGAGCTTATTAGGTGAGCAAAATAAATATGGAATGACAGCGCTGCACTACACTGCCGCATACGACAAAGATTCTCTGCAAATATTAATAGATAGATTTCAAGAAGAAGTTAAAGCACTACTTCCACTCACAGAGGCACATGGCTATACAGCACTACACATAGCCGCGCAATGTAACAAAGATTCTCTGAAACTTCTCATAGATATGTTTCCAAAGGAAGCGTTTAAGATGAAAGATCAAAATGGCGCTAAAATATTTCATCATGCGGCGCAGCTCAATCCAGCATCATTTGAGATTCTAATAGACAAGTTTCAAGAAGATATACTTGATATTGCTGATGAAAATGGCGAAACAGTGTCATATCAAGCGATGCAGCTGAACCTGGATTCACTGAGGCTTCTTATGAATAGATTTCCAAAGCAAATGCTTAAAGTAAGAGATAGTTACGGTGATACAGTGCTAAACTATGCAACACGGCATAACGTCCATGCATTAAAAAGCCTGATACTAAAATTTTCACTAGAAATTAAAAACTTATTAGAGGAGAAAAAGAATGAGCAAGATGCTCAAACAATGCTGCGATATGCAGTAATGTACAATATAGATTCGCTAAAACTTTTAATCTATACATTTCCAAACAAAATTAGAGATCTACTCAGCGTCAAAGAAAAAGATGGCAATACAGCAGTACATCACGCAGCTTTAGAGAGCAATTCGCTAAAATTATTAACAGCAAAATTTCCACTTGATGTAGCAAACTTGCTAGACGAGCAAAATAACTATGGTGAAACCGCATTACACTTTGCCGTTCAAAACTCAGAATCATTAAAATTTCTGCTGGAACAATTTGAAATAATGCGAGCTTTTTTAGAAATTAGAGATGAAGATGGCTATACAGCTTTGCACCATGCAGCTCAACTTAACAAAGATTCGCTAAATCTCCTGATAGATCAGTTTCAGGAAGATATTTTTGAAGTAAAAGATAGCCGTGGCCACACAGTGTTGCATCATGCCGCGCGTTTCAATCCAGACGCGCTCAAGCTACTAATAGACAAATTTCCAGAAAAAGTAGAGCAATTGCTAGAGATGCAAAATGATTATGATGACACAGTGCTACGCTTTGCAATTCCCAATCCAGAATCATTACATATTTTGATAGATAAGTTCAAAGAACAAGTAGAAAGAATGCTTGAAATACAGAATTATTCTGGTGCAATAGCCTTGCACTTTGCTTCTAACTTTCCAGATTCACTGAAACTTTTGATAAGTACATTTCCAAAACAAGTGGAAACTATGTTGGAGTGGCAAAATGGCGATGGCGACACTGTGGTACACTTTGCTGCTAAAATTCCAAATTCACTGCAGCTTTTAGTAGAAAAGTTTCCGCTTACAGTAGATAGCTTGCTGAAAGTGAAAAACAGAGATGGCGATACTGTACTACATTTTGCTGTTCAGTTTCAAGAATCTCTACACCTCTTGATGGATGAATTTTCAAGCACTGTAGAGAATCTGCTAAAAGCACAAAATAAAGATAATGATACTGTACTGCACTTTGCTGTTCAGTTTTCACCCTCTCTGCTGCTATTGATAGACCAATTTAAAAACACAATAGATGATCTGTTATATATACCAAATAAATATGCTCATACTCCACTACATATTGCTGTTCAGGTTCCAAATTCACTGAAATGCTTATTAGATGAAGATGAATTTAAGATAACAGTGCGAAGTATGCTAGATATTCGGCCAAATATCCTTGCAGGCGATAGCATACTGCATTCTTCTATCAAAACTCCAGACTCCTTAAAACTATTGATAAGTGACTTTCCAAAAGAAGTCGAAAGATTTTTAGATATACAAAATAACCACGGTAAAACTCCGTTGCACTTGGCAACTCTTGAGCCAAATTCGCTAAGGCTTCTGATAACCCGCTTTCCAAAGAAAGTGGAAAGCTTGCTTTGGAAAGAAGATAACAATGGCGAAACTGTTCTGCATTGGGCAGCACAGAATGAAGAGTCACTAGCGATGCTAATAGAGAACTTTAAAGTAAGTAAGGGATTATTAGAATTTAGAGATAAAAATGGCTACACAGCTTTCCACCATGCTACTCAAATCTCCAGCAAATCACTTGAGATCTTAATAGAGCAGCACCAAGGAAAAATCTTGCAATTGAAGGATAAATATGGCGATACAATATTACATCACGCCGTTCAATTTAACGATAATTCACTAATATAGCATAAGTGACTAAGGTGCTGACAATTTAATTGTATTAAAAACAGCATCATAAAGAGTATCAAATAAATCTATAGTTTTTCTAATTTCATTTTTTATCTTAAACCAGTAATGCTCTATAGGATTTAAATCAGGAGAGTAAGTTGGTAAAAATAATATGTAACAACCCACAGATTCAATTAACTCTTTCACTTTAGGATTCTTATGGAAGTTAATGTTATCCATAACAACAGTTTGTCCAGGTTTTAATTCTTTAATTAACATCTCCCTAATATAAGCTTCAAAGACCTCTTTATTGCAATTACCCTCAAATATTACGGGAGCAATAAGATTACAATTACAAAGACCAGCTATCATACTTATTCTAGTTTTATGTTGATACACCTTTTCCCCATAGCACCTTTCTCCTAAAATACTACAACCATATCCTTTACAAGCATTATCTTCTATTCCAGATTCATCAAGATATACTATTTTATCTCTTGTGATGGTTTTTATCTTTTCAATAAATTCATGTCTTAACGGAATATCTCTTTTCGGATGAAGATGAGTTTTTTTTATAGCTATAACCAAGTTTTTTTATCGCCTGTAAGATCGTTGTAGGTGATATATTACACCACTTCTTTGCTAGTTCTTTTGATGTCATAGCAATATTTAATTCAAAAAATTCTTTAAAATCTTCTAGATTTTTGATCTTATGACTGTGACCTTTTTGATAACCACTTGCTGCTTTCAAAGAACCGTGCTTATCTTGCAGAATTTTCCACTTATAGATAGTATCACGACTCACTCTAAATAGTTTACTCACTTTAGTGATTCTTGCACCATTTTCTAATGCTTCTATTACTCTTACCCTAAGTTCTATTGGATATGCTCTTGCCATAATTTTATGCTTTTTATTTCATACTCACTTTTTATATCTTAATTCCTAACTTTTGTCAGTATCTTAGTCACTTATGCTATACTCTTGATGAATAAATTTCCAGAACAAGTGCTGGAAGTTAGAGCGCGAAATGGCGAGACTGTGGCGCATTATGCCGCTCTACGTAATACAAAAGCATTGGAACTGCTGATTGAAAGATTAGAGAGTTTTCACATAAAGATAGATAAGAGCTGTTCTTGATATTGTTTGAATGTTTGTGTAATAGTAAGAGCGCACCAAAGCTTGATGGATCCTTATACCATTGACTCTTTTTTAGAAACGATTTTAGTGCGCCGTGTCATTCGGCATAAATGATGTCGCGTGTTGCTATTATCTCTCTCGATACATACTGTGCCAGACTTTCCAATTGTATGACGCTCTTTGGGTAAAATTTTAGAAAAAGCATCCCAATCATCCGTATCAATTACTACCGGCTAAAGCGCGGTAGTTTGTGTAACGCTTGCAAAGCAGATTAAAAGCGTAAACGCTAAAACTCTGATATTCTAAAATCATCTTTTTTGTGATGTTCCTCATGCTGTTCTATGCTGTTCTATATATTTTTGCACTTCTTCTGAATTCACATTGCAAACTGTCACAACAAAATACCCTCTGGCCCAAAGATGTTGTCCCCAATACCGCTTACGGAGCAGTGCAAATTCCTGTAGCAACTTACGACTACTTATACCTTTAATATATTGCACAGCTTTAGATATTGATATACTAGGCGGAACCAATGCTAATATATGTACGTGATCAGGACTCATACTGCCACTAATTATATTTATGTAATTAGCAGCACATATTTCTCGGATTACTTCCCTAGTTCTAATCGCAACTTGCCCAGTTAAAACTCTATACCTATACTTAGTACAAAATACTATATGATACTTTAGGTCATATAGGCTGTGGGATCATCTCCTATATTCCATTCGTCCTCCCTTAGCACATTTCCTAGATAACTAATACTAAAGTGTTCGCCTAAAGGCGAGGGTGTTAACCATATCGCATATAACTACATAAATTATGGACGGCGAATGCCCTAATATCTTGCCTAACATAGAAAAAGAGCCCTTACCAAGACTATATAGTATAACGCATAATGCTTTCTTAACAGCTGTTTGAGGCTTCTTGCCCAGATCGCCCTCAACAAAATTTAGAAAGCATGATCTGCACTTATAACGCTGTACACCCCTCACAATGCCATTTTTTACAAAGATATCAGAGCAACATCCCTTACAACAAACCATAAAACCACTCTTTAGTTTTTAAAAAAGTGATCATATCATACTTCTATCTAATTGTGAAAACTCTCAGTTTTTTTAATATACTGAGTAACCTAGAAAACAAACCTTTGATGTAGTATCAATCTCATTTACAAAAAATCTCTTATATACTCACAACAAAAATACCCTGAAGTTTGATCTGCGAATTATAAAGGAAGCAGTGCTCTTTAGCAACAACTAAAAGTTTAGTTGTATCGTATTAGTTGTATAACCCCTGGTAAATGAAGAGTTGGCATTTAAAACTTATACATATATGAAGTTATATATCAAAAAGAATTAGGAAATGGTGCATGTGTGTAAAATCAGTCACAACAAACGGTCTGATAAAAAGGCGCCAGTTTTGAAAATATTACTAGTATATAGCCTCAGCAAAGAACTTTGTGTAAATATCAGATGATTAACATGAGAGGATCTAATGATTAAACTTCTTTAAACGTTTGCTTTAGCAGCCAATTGCTTTGTCGTATCCTTAGCTTAATGGAATGCTCATATACTTCGTGCCGCGTGCGACTTGTATGATTCCGTATGTTCCTTGCACTTGCCTTAACTGAAATCAAGTGTTCAAAAAAACTTAATGAATATGTTTCAAAACTTTAGTCATGAACAACTTTTCTAAAGTTTGTGAAAGATAAAATTCAACGATTTTTGCAAAGAAGTATTATATGTTACAGACGCTATTAAAGTTACGGAGGGTTTTCACAATTAGATAGAAGTATGATATGATCACTTTTTTAAAAACTAAAGAGTGGTTTTATGGTTTGTTGTAAGGGATGTTGCTCTGATAGCTTGGTAAAAAATGGCATTGTGAGGGATGTACAGCGTTATAAGTGCAGATCATGTTCTAAATTTTGTTGAGGGCGATCTGGGCAAGAAGCCTCAAACAGCTGTTAAGAAAGCATTATGCGTTATGCTATATAGTCTTGGTAATGGCTCTTTTTCTATGTTATGCAAGATATTATGGCATTCGGCGTCCATAATTTATCGCTGGGTAGTAGAGGCGATGGGCAAGACTCAGGAGCCAGTTGTCTCTTCGGATATTATGGAGATGGAATTCGACGAGATGTGGCATTTTATTGGTTCAAAAAAAACAAGCTTTGGATCATTAAGGCAGTTGATCGTAGTACAAGGAGAACAGTTGCCTGGGTTACAGGCAATCGTGATACTGCAACATTCCAAAAGCTCTACAACAAAGTGAGTCATCTGAAAGAATGTCATTTTTATACGGATGATTGGGAGGCTTTTTCTAAAATTTTACCCAAAGAGCGTCATACAATTGGAAAGTCTGGCACAGTATGTATCGAGAGAGATAATAGCAACACGCGACATCATTTATGCCGAATGACACGGCGCACTAAAATCGTTTCTAAAAAAGAGTCAATGGTATACGGATCCATCAAGCTTTGGTGCGCTCTTACTATTACACAAATATTCAAACAATATCAAGAACAGCTCTTATCTATCTTTATGTGAAAACTCTCAAGTTACGAAACTTGTATACTCAGATTATTAACAACTCGCGCTAGTGTAATAAATGAAAATAGACTAAAATTATTCACTATATTTACCAAAATCAATATTACAATGCAGATTGCCCAGCTGCGAGCCTTGCTATAGAGACTCTATATGGCGAACATGAAACATAATCTAGACCTGAATCGTGAAAAAATTTTATTGATTCTGGATCACCTCCATGCTCTCCACAAACACCTAACTTAATGTTCGGGTTTGTTGATTTTGCTTTTTGCACGGCAAGTCTGATAAGTTGGCCAACTCCGTTTGTATCTATCGAAACAAACGGATCTTTCTGAAAAATCTTTTGTTCTAGATATGTTGGTAAAAACTTGGCACAGTCATCTCGAGAGATACCCATGACCATTTGTGTTAGGTCATTTGTACCAAAGCTACAAAAATCAACGAGTGGAGCTATTTTATCTGCTTCAAGAGCAAGTTTTGGTAGCTCTATCATAGTTCCGAACAAAAATTTAGCTTCAAAGTCGAACTGAGCCTGTACTTCCAAAGCCGTTTCACAAACAATTTTTTTAACTATTTGCAGCTCAGCTGCGTTCATAATAAGCGGCACCATTATTTCAGGAATAACATAGGTACTAGATTGCTGCGAAAATTGCCTCGCGGCAAGTAGAATAGCCTTCACTTGCATTGAATAGATTTCCGGATACGTAACAGCAAGCCTAGAACCTCTATGCCCAAGCATTGGATTTACTTCTTTTAATCTTGCAATCTCAGTTGCAACATAATCTAAACTATTGTCACTAGCTCCTGCAAATCTCTCTATTTCCTCATTTGTCAGTGGAAGAAATTCATGCAACGGTGGATCAAGCAATCTAATTACAATAGGCTTTTCCAGCATAATTTCAAAAAGATCAAGAAAATCCTGCTGCTGATACGGCAATAACATGTTAAGCGCTTTTACTCTTTCTTCTTTTTCTTTCGAAAGAATCATTTTGCGCATCCAAAATATTCTCTCAGACTGAAAAAACATATGTTCCGTTCTACATAGCCCTATTCCAAGCGCACCAAATTCTAAAGCTATTTTAGCATCTTGCTTAGTCTCAGCGTTTGCCATCACTGACATTTTAGCAAAGCTGTCTGCAATTTTTGTTATTCTTCTATATTCATTAGAAACGCCTTGTAAAACTGTTGCTACTTTACCTGCAATGATATCTCCATTCATTCCATTTATCGTGATCCAATCCCCTTCTTTAAGGATCGTAGTGCCGATCTTCAGCGTCCTCTTCTCTACATCTATTGTTATGCTAGATGCTCCACATACACACGGCTTTCCCATACTTCTTGCAACAACAGCTGCATGAGAAGTCATGCCACCACGTGCAGTTAGTATTCCGCAAGATGCGTTCATACCAGCAATATCTTCTGGACTAGTTTCATGCCTCACTAGTATTACACTTTTACCTCGTGACATATCTTCTGCCGCTTTTGATGAAAAAACAATCTGTCCGCTAGCAGCTCCAGGAGAAGCAGGAAGCCCTCTTGCAATCACTTTGCTTGTTTCATTTGGATCTATTACTGGGTGTATCAACTGCTCTATGTTTTTTGCACTAACTTTCATAAGAGCTTCTTTATCTGATAAAATTCTATCATCAACCATATCAAGAGCAATTTTGATATTTGCTTGAGCACTTCTTTTTCCAGTTCTAGTTTGTAAAATCCACAACTTTCCATCCTCAATTGTGAATTCTATATCCTGCATTTCTTTATAGTGTTTCTCAAGTTTCTCAGCTATTTTAATTAGATTAGAAAAAATTTGAGGCATTTTCTCCTCAAGTGATTCTATATCACTACCTCCAAACTCAGGTTTGCAACTAATGGAAATTGGCAATGGGGTATAGGTACCAGATACTATATCCTCCCCTTGAGCATTAGGCAAAAACTCACCAAATATTCTTTTCTCTCCATTTGATGGGCAGCGCGTAAACATTACACCAGTTGCACTGTTGTCACCAAAGTTACCAAATACCATTGCCTGTACATTCGCAGCTGTCCATATATCATCTGATATTGAATGAATAGCTCTATATTTCTTTGCTCTGTTACTATGCCAAGAGTCAAAAACTGCACACACAGCACCCCAAAGTTGTTCCCATGGGTCTTCTGGAAATTCTCTCCCTGTTCTTTTTATTATTAGATCTTTATATTCATCTATGATCTTATTCATTAATGTTGAATCAATATCTTGGTCTTGAGAGATGTTTTCCCTTCTTTTATTATTAAAGATTTTTTCAAATTCATATAAATCTATGCCAAGTACTACAGAAGAATACATTTGAATAAATCTTCTATAACTATCATACGCAAATCTTTCGTTCTTTGAGCTTGTAGCAAGTAACTTCACTGAACTATCGTTTAGCCCCAAGTTCAATATTGTATCCATCATACCAGGCATTGAGATTGCAGCACCAGACCTTACAGAAACGAGTAAGTTACTATTTGGTCCACCAAACCTTTTTCCAAGAGTATTTTCTAGATGAATAATTCCTTCAACGACTTGACTCTTTATCACATCCAACAAAGATCTGGAGTTCTGATAATATTCGAAACAAGCAGCTGTAGAAATAGTAAAACCAGGTGGTACTGGTATGCCAATCTTAAGCATTTCTGCAAGATTTGCACCTTTAGAACCAAGCAGAGACTTCATTGAGCAATCTCCGTCAATATGATTTTGACTAAATTTATAGACGTATTGAACAGTTTCTGGTTTCATCCAATTATTCTTCGTCTTAGATTGATTAATAAGTTAAGTTGGGATTCTAGCCGATATTATAATGAGGGTAAACTACAGCTCTCTAGTTGCTTAATTTAACTTTTTCACGTTTCACACATATACGTTGGACCCCAAAAAATCCTCACGCTAGCACTTATGAAGGCAGTACCATAATAAACACCAATTCTTCATTTACCTGCGGTATACATATAATCTCTTAGATCTCAGTATGAAAAACCTAGCTATTTAAACAATCGTGTACATCTAGTGTACCAGATATAAAGCACCAAACTCCTAGCACTTGTATACACATATCATTTGACTATTGCAAATATTTTTAATATAAGTCCATGACGCTTGTGAAATACTGAAAGGGGTGTGGATGTTAATGCGAAACTTATGTCTCATGCAAACTATTAGGTTTGTTGCGTTTGGATTTATTACGGATAAATTATGCGAGAGTATAATATTTGGTGCGATAAGGTCAGCTAATATATTCATTGCGGATTTATTACATGATATCGTAACTGGTAGATCTATCGTAAATAGTTATAAAGGGAATAATTTTCCTGCAAACACTGTACAGTGTAAAAAGCATGAAGAATATTCGCTTTCTGATTATTTAGAGCACCATGCATATGAAGTTGCAGATGGCTTTGCGATACGCGCATCAGCTGAGAAGGTAATAAGCTTATTACCAAATGCTTTTCTTGAAAGAGTGCCGTTATATAGGGTATTAGAATTTTTCTCTACTTCTCCATTTGAATCTGTGGAATATTTCAACTTAGGACCGCCAGATTTTATGCAACCTTATTATGACGAAATATATGAGAAGCCTCACACAGTTATGCATATGGTTGAAGCTATGTTAATGCCGTATTACAATGTATTATTTAAAGGAGAGCCTGCTGCTTGTGAATATGCTGAAACATTTGCATCAGTTTGGGATGATTTTTTGTTTGCAGCAGACTATTACAACATGCCGTTACAATTTGTAAAAAACAAATTTGAGGATCAAGGTATTTTATACCAAGATATATTAGTTACAAATCACACAGGTCATTGGATAGATGGTGAGTTATAAAAGTAAATAGTCTATGCCTTGAATTCTAAAACAATCTCTTGGAAAATGCTTCTACCATCTTATCACATAATCCAGGAAATAACTTAGAAAGCATCACAGAAAACGTTTTTGAGGCAAGCTCAATTTCAATATGAAAATCTACCTCCGTGTTATTCTCCGACACTTCCCTCAACTTCCAAGAAGTTTTTAAAAATTGAATAGTGGCAGATTCAAGCACCTCAGCAATCACAGATGCAACACTATATTTCACCATACCATGCTGATCATCCTCAATTACTCTTGGTGGAGACAAAAGAACTAATGAGGAATATTTCTGCGTTATAAAACCAAAACCAATATTAAGATCAGCAACTAATTTTTCCAGAATAACAGCATCAGACTTCTCATTACGCTCTATTACCTCTCGAGATATTATTTTACTCGCAGAACACCAAGGAATAAACTCATGGTACTTTTGAATATCTGATATCAAGCGATATACACTTTCTATATCACTATCTAAGCTTATTGTTTTTTGAAAAGTATGCATTAAACATTTTATTGCAAATTGACTAAAAATTTTTACTAAACAATGCAGTAACAATCACTACTTCGCAAATGCTTCTTCCCATGTTCCAGTGGTTGCAGCCCTTGTATACTCAGTCACCCTATTTTCAAAAAAATTAGTATGTTCTGGAGAATTAAGCATTTCGTCAAGCCAAGGTAACGGATTTTTCTCAACATTATATATTTGAGTCATCCAAAGCTGTTTTAATCTACGATCAGCTATATATCTGATATATAACTTAATATCACCAGATGACATACCTTCTATTGCGCCATCAAAGCCAAATGCTAGATCTATAAATGCATCTTCATGATGAACTATAGTTCTGCACGCTTCATATAAAAATTCATGAAGCTCAGGTACAAAAACTTCTGGATTTTCATGTACAAAAGTCCTGAAAAGCTTAATTATAGAGTCTGTATGCAAAGTCTCATCTCGCACAGACCAAGTAATTATCTGCCCCATACCTTTCATCTTGCCAAATCTCTGGAAGTTAAGCAGCATAGCAAATGAAGCAAAAAGTTGCAGTCCTTCTGTAAAAGCACCAAATACAGCTAAGGTCTTGGCTATCTCAAGCTTAGAATCGACATTAAAATTTTGCATATAATCATACTTATCCTTCATTTCTTTATATTTCATGAAGGCCTGGTATTCAACATCCGGCATCCCTATAGTATCGAGCAACTGAGAATAACCATCTATATGTATTGTCTCCATATTAGAGAATGCAGCCAACATCATCTGCACCTCTGTTGGCTGGAAAACTCTGGCATAATGCCTCATATAGCAATTATTCACTTCAATGTCAGCCTGGGTAAAAAATCTAAAAATTTGCGTAAGCAGATGTCTTTCATTCTCAGTCAGCTCATGCTTCCAATCCTGAACATCATCTGCCATTGGGACTTCCTCTGGTAGCCAGTGCAATTGCTGCTGCAGTTTCCAAGCGTCATACGCCCATGGATATTGAAATGGCTTATATATAGGAGCTGATGATAAAAGTGACATGTGATACAAGTAAATTTTTTAGTTAATGAAATAATGCAAATTATAAAACAATAAAATATAGGAGAGAAAACTTGAAACACTAAGTATAGTTGCATATTCTATGTATGATAAACATCAAATGCATGAGCTAAGCATATGCCATGCTTCAAATAATATAAAGACACACTGTAAAATTCGATTTCTTTTTTTCATTCTCACCAAATTGTTTAGGCAATTATACTCCTACTATATTTCCGCTGCAAACAAAAACAGTAATCATTTTACTCCTAAATGAATGAACGCAAGTATATAGGCTCAATAAACTTGATATCGCCACGATTTGCAAAATCTATCATGTTCGAACCCACATTATCATTGATAATTTTTTCATATGACAATAACGCTAAGCCATTTGCTGTTGGCATAATAACTTCTTTTAACCCGTACTTTTCTGGCTCACTATTATATAACGATCTATTGTGTAGTGAGTAATTACCAAATACTTCATAGCGCTGCGCAACTTCATTTAAGAAATCTATATCTACAATACATGGCTCCATAATTGACTTAAATTGATCTCCTAAATCAACCGTATTTTTAATACTGGAACTTATAAAGGACTGACAATAAAACTTGTCAAAACTTGCGTTTAAAGCAATGACCTTGAGTGGAAACTTCTTTGTATTATATTCTGACTCAAAAGCAACAACCTCAAGTGTACTGAAATATATCAATGGTATTTTAGAAACTATACATATTCCATATGCAGCAGCAAGACCTATCCTCACTCCTGTAAAGCCACCTGGCCCAATAGTAACAGATATATAATCTAAATCACTATATATTAAGTTTGCTTCGCTCAATAATTCCTCAATCATTAGTAAAAGCCTTTCTGCTTGCATTGAATAACGCTCTTCAAGCTTTGTTATATGTACACTTCCGTCTATCAACAACGTCACTGAGCAAGTACCAAAACATGTATCTAATGCTAAAATTTTCATAATAACCAACTCAATTTGGAAAGTGTTATATGTAAAAATACAATATACAAATATGTTATAGGATGCTTACAAATGACCGACTTCATCATATGAACACAGGAACTGCTGGAAAAATATACGCTAGAATTCAAAAACCAACGAACTTTTTTGTATTTAGCTAATATCAAAACTGTTATCTGCACTTGATCAAAACATTACATTCGCAAATATTGCCAATTTCTACCAAGCCATGATAAATTACTCTGCTATATAGCGCGAGTTGCCAATTAATATGAAGCATCTAAGCTACTAATTACCAGCAATGTGGATAAATAGATCTTTCATAAAATCATCAAAAAACAGTACCTTGATGCAAAAACCTTTTTCATATGTTATTTTTGTTTATTTTCAAAACCCTCAGCAACATATAGAGTGCTAAAAATCTACCACACGGCAATCAATTAATTGGCAACTCGCGTTATATAAATTGACAGATAAGTTTTCACCTTTCATTAGACTGATTCTTCAAACGCTTGTTACAGCGAACAATTGCTTTGTCGTATCCTAAGCCTTCATGAGAGATGCTTATGTACTTCTTTGTACAACTTCGGTGCTTCCCTAAGCTCCGTATACTCCTTGCACTTGCCGCACTAATACAAGTTTGAAGAAGAAGTCTATTAAACTTTTTCAATCTAATTCTTCTATTCTGAAGAATACAATAAATATAATATTTCGTGTTAGAGAATTGAGATTAAAATATTAGACATCTTTCGCGGACTCTACTTATGACAAGAATTTGTGCGTCGATTTTGTGTTCGCAGCTCCTCATATATACCAAATATACTCTTGTCTTGCCGTATCTAAATCTTCTACCACTTTTTTGCCAGAAGCTAGTTTCGAAAGAGGTCTATTTTCATTTCCAAGATAAACTTCAGAAATTTCATCCTCAAGTCAACTTTCATTATATCTTCTCTGACAGTAAAACCAACTCAGGCGACTTGCAAAAATTGTATTCTAACGATTATCTATTTTTTAGGATACATTTTTTGCAAAATTCTTAACGTTAAATAAATATTACTTTGCAAATCTTTATATACTTTCATCCTTAAACCTTTCACATCATTTCTAATCTACACTAATTCTTCAGAATGAACTAATTATACTAACGCGAATTACCGGCATTGCTAACCAAGAATAGATTTTGCTTTTAAATTCGCGTATATGTATACTGCCTTGATAGTAAGTTATATTGGAAGCATTATATATGTTAAGTTGTAAGCATTGTGGCAGCATAGGAAGCACAAAGAATGGCTATATTAAAGGTCGTCAGAGGTATAAGTGCCTAGAGTGTAAAAAGAGCTATAAGTCTGGAGATATGAGAGTAAAGTACAGCCTTAATAAAAAGATGAAGGTTGTTAGTATGTATCTGGAGGGAGTTGGAATTAGATCAATCGAGAGATTAGAAAAGGTCTCGAGTCCACTTATAATAAAGTGGATTAGAAAATTCTCAAAGCTTCTAAAACAAAGGCTGAATGATGTTACGATACCTGAGGATGCCAAGTAAATCTCAATTATTGAGCTGGATGAGCTTTTTAGTTATTGCCAAAAAAAACTAACAAAGTCTACATTTGGCTTGCTGTTGATAGGGACAGAAATAAAGTTGTTGATTTTGAAGTGAGCATTGTCAGGGATTTTGCATCCTATCTTCCGATTGCCATGCGATTACAAAGTAGCTACGAGATAGAGATATCATGCAGTGACCATTACGACGTTTATGAAAAATTTAGGATTGCTAAAAAACACTATTCTACTAAGGCAGAAACGTCTTTAGTGGAATCATTCAACTCATTAATACGGCACTATTTAGCCAGGTTTCATCGTAAAACCAAACGTTACAGTAAGGCCATAGATATGATCTATAACTCTATCCTAATGCTTTTTAATAAAGACTTGCTGATATCTATCTTTAGTTAGCAATGCCCATAGCTGTATCAAAGAATTCTTGTTTTATGTAGTTATATGTGATAGGGTTAACACCCTCGCCTTTAGGCGAACACTTTAGTATTATTATCTAGGAAATGTGCTAAGGGAGGACGAATGGAATATAGGAGAGGATCCCACAGCCTATATGACCTAAAGTATCATATAGTATTTTGATCATATAGTATTTTGTACTAAGTATAGGTATAGAGTTTTAACTGGGCAAGTTGCGATTAGAACTAGGGAAGTAATCCGAGAAACATGTGCTGCTAATTACATCAATTACTACCGGCTAAAGCGCGGTAGTAATTGATAATTAGTAACTCGTCTAAATATGATGCTGTTAACAGCACGATATACGAAAATTGAACCAGGAGCGATTTACCTAAAGTTTTTCGAAATATAAAATCAATTCAACTATTTCTGCATGTTAGACATGTTGCAGACTTACACTAAAGTGGCAAAACTTGTATATACACATCTTTGTCTTGCTGAAAAAATCTCCCATATATTTAAGTTATTAATCGGCAACTCAAGTGGTGCATGCAAGTTAAATAGCAACTCTTCACTTTACCCGCAGTATATAACATTTTCAGTCGAAAATAATATACCTTCAAAACTCTTAAAGTAGTTCAGCAAGATTCTTCGCAGCACTCTCACAAAAAAATCTACGATTTATTTTACTAGACGTTTTCAATTCACTCCTATTACTTAAAAATCTAAGAATTATATCACATAGCTTTGCACTACTAAACTCATCTTGAGGAATCAAGATAGCCCCCAAATTATCACGAATAAATATCGCATTATGGAATTGATGATTATCAGCTGCACTTGGAAATGGCACAAGTATCGATTGCTTTTGAAACAAAATTAACTCAAATACTGTTGCTGCTCCAGCTCTTGAAACTATCAAGTCATGTGTCGCAATTTTCCTCCCAATATCTTTAAAGAAAGTGCTTAACTCAACTCTTGCGCTTGTTTTGCTATAAAATTCATTAACATTTTCCATATCCTCTTGCCTAACCTGCTGAGTCACTGCAATCTGTTTTTGCTTATCAAGCGGTAGCAAACTAATAGCACTTGGAAAAATATCAGAAAATACCTTTGCTCCCTGACTTCCACCTATTACTAAAATAGAAAGAATGGAGTGATCAGCATCACTTTCTGTTTTTCCTAATATAGCACTGCTTTCAACTTCATCACCCGCAACAAGACTTGTGGTTGACTCTGCCTTATATTGTGTACTTCTTGCTATGTCAAGCAGCTCAGGCCGCATCGGCAAACCAGTGACAACAACTTTATTTAATACAGTACTTGGCAATCCAACAGTATCTGGAAAGGAGACAGCTAAACTCCTGCAAAAGTATGAAATTATCTTATTAGACTTTCCAAGGACAGAATTTTGTTCATGTACTACAACTGGAATCCTCATTAAAAAAGCAGCAAAAGCAGGAGCCAGAGACGCATATCCACCAAAACATACAACGCACCTAGGCTTTATAGCAACAAACAAATGGAGCAATCTCAAGCAATTCACAAATAAAAGTAAAATCTTTATGTATGAAGACAATAAAGTTGCCGAACTTACACTAAAGATCCTAAAAACTTTCGATACATCCACAATATCTTTTATAAAATTAAATCCTCGATCATCTATTGTAAATACTACATTAAACTTCTTTTCTATATGGCGCGAAAGAGCTTCAGCAGGATATACGTGACCACCAGTTCCACCTGTTACGATTACTACCGTATTTCTTTTATCAACTTTCATTTTACCATATAAGGAATTTGTGTTTCTATCCAAGCTATTTTGCCGTCTTTTCTACGGTATACAACACTTATCATTCCACTTTCTAAGTTAATGAATAACAACGTAGTTAAATCCATTAAATCCATATGCATAACAGCATCACTCACAGTCATTCTGAGTAATGGAGATTGTCTCTCTGCTACAACGATTGGACATTCATCCAAAACTTCATGATCACTTGCTGCAAGCACATATTTAATTGCCATTAGTTCATCAAGCACTTCAGGATCTCTAACACTGCGCACTTTATGCTTATCCTTGAAACGCTCTTTGTATTTTTGCAACTGCTTCTCTGCTTTCTGTATCGCACCATCTACACTATTATACGGATCTGCATCTTCGTTATTACTTTTTATTACAACGCCACGTCCAGTACCATCGTTCACTATAACGTTCGAGTGAAACATACTGTTATTTTTAGAAATTGTAACATGAGCACTAATTGCGTTCTCAAAGTATCTCTTAACTCTGGACTTTAGGCTTTCTTCTACATGAACACGCAATGAATCACCTATACTAATATGTTTTCCGGTTATTATGACTTCCATCTGTATTTTCTCCAAACATTAAAAATCTTTGATCACAAGTAGTATATATTTGTCATACTTTTCAAAATTAGCGTCTTTAAAATGCTCCTTATGTATTTTGTATACAAAACAAATTACTGATTAATAACTAAAAGTGTATGGCAGATTTTTCGACAACACAAAGAGATGCATATATACAAATTTTGTCAATTTAGTAATGACTTACAACATATCTGCCATACAAAGATCGTTGAATTTATACATTTTGAAAATTTTAGGAAGGTCACTCCTGACTCAATTTTCGCACATATCTAGAGGAGTTGCCAATTAAATTATTTTATAATTAACAATTCGCGTTTCTTAGCTCTTTTTAAAGTCTAAGTTTGTATGTATATAATAAAGTATCAATTACTACCGGCTAAAGCGCGGTAGTTTGTGTAACGCTTGCAAAGCAGATTAAAAGCGTAAACGCTAAAACTCTGATATTCTAAAATCATCTTTTTTGTGATGTTCCTCATGCTGTTCTATATATTTTTGCACTTCTTCTGAATTCACATTGCCAACTGTCACAACAAAATACCCTCTGGCCCAAAGATGTTGTCCCCCAATACCGCTTACGGAGCAGTGCAAATTCCTGTAGCAACTTACGACTACTTATACCTTTAATATATTGCACAGCTTTAGATATTGATATACTAGGCGGAACCAATGCTAATATATGTACGTGATCAGGACTCATACTGCCACTAATTATATTTATGTAATTAGCAGCACATATTTCTCGGATTACTTCCCTAGTTCTAATCGCAACTTGCCCAGTTAAAACTCTATACCTATACTTAGTACAAAATACTATATTATACTTTAGGTCATATAGGCTGTGGGATCATCTCCTATATTCCATTCGTCCTCCCTTAGCACATTTCCTAGATAACTAATACTAAAGTGTTCGCCTAAAGGCGAGGGTGTTAACCATATCACATATAACTACATAAATCAGGTATATACTCTCTAAATCAAAATGCATTGATAAAAAATAACACTTTTTAGCATTTTTAGTAAAGCAAGCTTTATTCAAACCTTATCTTAAGACTTCATTCCTTTGAAGATGCCAAGAGCTTGCGCAACCATAGCACTTGCATCTCCTGTATTAGAAGGAATGATAAGAGTATTATTCTCCTTAGCAAGAAGTTTAAATGCCTCTATGTATTGTTCTGCAACTCTAAGAGCTGCGGCATCAGATCCACCATTATTCTGGATAGCAGCAGCAACCCTTACTATGCTTGCTGCAGTCGCATTTGCAATCATCTCTATTGCTTCAGCCTCACCCTTTGCTCTGTTCACTTGCTCTGTCATAATAGCTTCGGAACTTAGTACAACTTCACACTTTCTAGCCTCTGCAGAGTTAATAGTTGCCTGCTTCTGCCCCTCAGACTCAAGTATAACAGCACGCTTCTGCCTCTCTGCTGCAACCTGCGTCTCCATTGCCTTCACAACACCAACTGGTGGCTTAATATCTCGTATTTCATAGCGCATACATTGTATGCCCCAGGTAGTGGCAGCTTCATTTATCGCATTTACAATTTGCACATTCAACAATTCGCGCTCTTCGAATGTATTATCCATAGAAATTTTTCCTATAGCAGAACGCATTGATGTTTGCGCAAGCTGTGTAACAGCATAATAAGGATTCTCAACGCCGTATGATGCATCAACAGGATTTACTATACGAACATAAAGAACTCCATCAAGCAATAAAGTTACATTATCCTTTGTAATAGCAGCTTGTTCGAGAACATCTATCGGTCTTTCTTTTAGAGTATGCTTGTATGCGACCCTATCGATGAATGGAATAATAAAATTCAGACCAGCAACCATGGATTGGTGATATTTACCAAATCTCTCAACTATCCAAGCTTCTTGCTGCGGAACAATTTTGATAGCAGAAAACGCTAAAATAAAAATAATAACAGCCAAAGAAAATAAAAGCTCCATGTATCACTCCTTTACCTAAAGCTAAAGTAAATTATAATAAAACCCGACGTTTGGTGCCGTTGAAGGGAGTCGAACCCCCGACCCACGCATTACGAATGCGTTGCTCTACCAACTGAGCTACAACGGCGTTTTTGTATACAGCATTGTTAATAGTGCTATAATAGAATATCAGCTCTTCAAGAGGCGTATTCATTAGACCTCTTGCATAACCTGTTCCAAACTGTGATTTGATTGTCACTAAAACATAAAAACACTCACGTGGATCATTGTTTGGTGACGTTTTGCAAAAATCTACTCTATAAGAATTTCTACCTCAGAATGAGGTTATGCAAGAGGTCTATTCACTATGTTTTTAAGCTTGTATATAATTAACATAGGACATAGCTAGTCTGCCCGAAGTTAAATAAAAATCAGTATTTAGTTTATTCTAGAAATAGTGAAATTTCTTTTATATTTTCGCTCGATAGCAATAATATAATCACTTGAAAAACTAACCATATTCATTTCAAATGAAATACGCAAGCAATTTGCTACTCTCAAAACTTTTTTCAATAAAGGTAAATTCATAACGAAATACTTTAACTCGTGTTACATAGCAGCTGCGATTTAACAATTCAAACTCAATATTTCACCAAAGCCGTTTTTTGCCTTGAAATCGTCTCAGTGGTATACTATCTAATACTGAGAATTTGTCAAAATACTTTTTTAAAACGTATTAATCATGCAAACAGATAAGCTTCAGGAAAATAAAATGCAGCAAGAAAACCATTCTGAAAAAGAGCATAATGCTACATTACAACAAAATGAGAATCAGGACGTAACTACTGAAGATTCAAAACTAGTTATGGAAGAAAAAGAAAATGAGCAGAAAAATCAAGTAGCAGAACTGCAGAGTCTTGTGAAAGAGTTGAACAATAAGCTACTCTTAGAGATTGCAGAGAATGATAATCTCAGGAAACGCTTCGCGCGTGAGCTCGAGGATGCAAAAAAGTATGCCATTGCAAACTTTGCAAAAGAACTAGTTGAGGTTCTAGAAAACTTGTATAGAGTAACAGAAAACATCTCAGATAACGCTGAAATTACGCCGGAAATGCAAAGCATGAGTGATGGTGTTTTAATGACGCAGAAAATATTGCTAAGTGCATTCGAAAAACATGGCATTCAAAGAATTTACCCAGAGATAGAAAGCGAGTTTGATCACAGGTATCATGAAGCACTGAGTCAGCAAGAAGACACAACAAAGAAGAAAAATACAATAGCTCAGGTCGTACAAGCAGGATATATTATAGACTCACGCTTGCTACGCCCAGCACTAGTTATAGTTGTTGGATAAAGCAGGACATCAGCAGACTCAAATCTAAAAATAAATATTTCAAAAATTGACATAGTCAAAATGCTCTTTATGCAACGCGGGTTGCTAATTATTTCATAATTAAGCAACTCGCCTAAATTGACTTGATTAACAAGGCCATGCCAACACGTGAAACATAACTGCACTATTTTGCCACTACCACGCAAATCAACTTTCGCAGCAGCAAACTTATCTTTCTTTTGATTATAATAGATCTTGAAGATCTTAATACGCCCTCATCAAAAATTAATGATTGATCAAAGCAGACGATAATATAAAAATAATCTTCACAAAAAAAATAAATTAGTAAAATGTTTAATTTGACTAACATTGCTTTTCAATTATAAAGCATCACTAATTTTAGCAAAATAACAACAATTTAACAAATTATGATTCACCTTCTAGTTTATATGATGAACTTATAGCTCCAAAAGTATTAAGACTTCCTGCTCTTTCTAAAAATATATCATCTATAAAGCGAGGTGCTATCATGTCATTATATGGAGGAATTATGCAAAAAATAACTGATTACTTATCAAAATACACCTCTCTTTTTATTATTCTGATATTTTGTTTTGCCCTATCTTGTGTGATGATGATTGCCATGCACAATGCTAATGGTGGGACTCTAATGCAATATTTCATGGCATACTTCTTCATATTTCTTTCACTTTTCAAGTTTCTCGATATAAATGGATTTGTCAAAGCATTTGCGGCATATGATCTTTTGGCACAAAAGTTTCGATTTTATGGATATTGCTATCCATTCATCGAATTCAGCCTTGGAATATCGTATCTATGCGCATTTCTGCCACTTTTTGTGAATATCGTCACTTTTACAGTAATGACAATCAGCGGAATAGGTGTAGTAAAAAGCTTACTATCAGGTCAAAAAATAAAGTGCGCCTGTTTAGGAAGTGCTCTAAATATTCCACTTGGCGTAATAAGTGCAATTGAAAATTTCGGCATGGGATTTCTTGCGGCATATAATATCATATTTTTATAAATTTTTCGAGAGTTTTCACAATTAGATAGAAGTATGATATGATCACTTTTTTAAAAACTAAAGAGTGGTTTTATTGTTTGTTGTAAGGGATGTTGCTCTGATATCTTTGTAAAGAATGGCATTGTGAGGGGGTGTACAGCGTTATAAGTGCAGATCATGTTCTAAATTTTGTTGAGGGCGATCTGGGCAAGAAGCCTCAAACAGCTGTTAAGAAAGCATTATGCGTTATGCTATATAGTCTTGGTAATGGCTCTTTTTCTATGTTATGCAAGATATTGGGGCATTCGCCGTCCATAATTTATCGCTGGGTAGTAGAGGCGATGGGCAAGACTCAGGAGCCAGTTGTCTCTTCGGATATTATGGAGATGGAATTCGACGAGATGTGGCATTTTATTGGTTCAAAAAAAACAAGCTTTGGATCATTAAGGCAGTTGATCGTAGTACAAGGAGAACAGTTGCCTGGGTTACAGGCAATCGTGATACTGCAACATTCCAAAAGCTCTACAACAAAGTGAGTCATCTGAAAGAATGTCATTTTTATA
Source organism: Candidatus Lariskella endosymbiont of Hedychridium roseum (assembly GCF_964020185.1). Taxonomy (NCBI): domain Bacteria; kingdom Pseudomonadati; phylum Pseudomonadota; class Alphaproteobacteria; order Rickettsiales; family Candidatus Midichloriaceae; genus Candidatus Lariskella; species Candidatus Lariskella endosymbiont of Hedychridium roseum. The sequence continues at coordinate 1,008,209 of NZ_OZ026538.1, forward strand.
CGGATGATTGGGAGGCTTTTTCTAAAATTTTACCCAAAGAGCGTCATACAATTGGAAAGTCTGGCACAGTATGTATCGAGAGAGATAATAGCAACACGCGACATCATTTATGCCGAATGACACGGCGCACTAAAATCGTTTCTAAAAAAGAGTCAATGGTATACGAATCCATCAAGCTTTGGTGCGCTCTTACTATTACACAAATATTCAAACAATATCAAGAACAGCTCTTATCTATCTTTATGTGAAAACTCTCAATTTTTCATTATGATATGCATAATAAATATATATTTAATCTCTTTAAGCAATCTCACATAATCTATGTAGTAAAACCTTATGCCATTAAAGAATTAGTTTCGCATATACTATAACTTTATTAACAATCTTAAGGCGTATAATCTAGCCAAATTGCCATTAAGGGTAAACAAAAGCACAAAATTTATAAGATTTTCACGGCCTACCCTAAAATTATCTTGATATGTTTTTGCGTCTGAAATACTCTGTCGAGATAATTATCATCTTAAAATAATCATAATTGAGGATCATAAATGAATAAAACTGAATTTATTGAAGCTGTTGCTGGTGCTATGAGTGTTTCTAAAACTAAAGCTGCAGATGCTGTTTCGGCTGTATTATCCACTATACAAAAAGCGCTAGAAAGTGGCGATGAGATCAGGATAGTTGGTTTTGGAGCATTTAAAGTAGCAGATGTAAGAGCTAAGGTTGTACGCAATCCACAAAACGGACAAAAGATCAACGTCCCAGCTTGCAAAAGACCAAAGTTTATTCCTGGAAAAGACTTGAAAGAGGCGGTAAATCGCAAGTAAAGGTAGTAATTATGTCACAGTTTTTGCTAAAAATACGTTTTATATACTCGTACAATAATGTAACAACATCGGAATATATATGCTAAAGCATTATATAAAATCCGGGCTTTTGAGTGCTCGCGGTGCGTATGGTTATTTTTTTTTGAAGCATGTAGATTTTGCAGAGTTGGTAGAAAAACGCTCCAGAGCTAAGTATATAAGCAATGTTTTTGAGATTTGCGATGGTGACATAATTGCAATGCCTAAACAAGAACATACAGATAAGGTGCTGGTATTGTCGCGCAAGGACGCGGCTATGTTTAGTAGCGATATGCCAGCTGACTCTATAGTAACAGATATTCCAGGGGCTGTGATTGGCGTTAAGACTGCTGATTGTGTACCTATACTCTTATACGATGAAAAAAATAAAATATCGGGAGCCGCCCATGCGGGTTGGCGCGGTGCATTCAGTGGCATCTTACAAAACACTGTGCTCGCTATGGAATCCTTAGGTGCAAATGTCAGTAGTATTGCGGCGTGTCTTGGCCCATCAATTAGACAATATAGCTATGAGGTATCATATGAATTACATGACAGATTTATAAAACAATCTAAAAGTAACAGCATTTTCTTTAAAAATAACGGAGAAAAGTATCTGTTTGATTTACCTGGATACTGCAGATCAGTATTATCTGAGATGGGTGTTGAAATAGAAGATCTATGCATAGATACCTATACAAATTCTGATATTTTATACAGCTATAGGAAGATTAATCGTTCTAATACTCAAGCTCGTTCTGGCTTCGGACAACTTTCTCTAATTCGCTTTGCTTGATATCTGTATTATCTTTTTACAAATTCAGCTGCGCATGAGTGTGTCACAATTCACTGTATTCAGCATTTTGCTCTAGCATTTGAGTTGTATTAAATCTTGCATAACTACCTTTCAAACTGCACAATCTTCTTAAAATCCCATAATTTTATAATGTCAAATAAAGATAGCCTCAAATCTAGGATAGATGATTTAAAATCTAAAACATGCTACCAAGAACGCATGCAAGCAAAACATGGCAGTATTTTTAATGCCAATTATAAAAAAAAATCAACAAATAAAAGTGGCAGTGGAATAAACATACTTGCTGACATACTTGCTGGGATTGCAATAGGTGTTTTTGTAGGTTATTATGTTGATCTATACTTTGGTACAATGCCTGCTTTTTTGTTTATTTTTACAATATTAGGCTTGTTCGCTGGAATTCATAACATAAGTAGATATTAGAACATCTTATGCATAGCCCTCTAGAGCAATTTAATATAAAAGTTTTGCTTCCTATTAAGGTAGCAGGACTTGATGTTTCATTTAGCAACTCTTCACTCATGATGTTGATTGTGCTTTTCATCACTGCTCTATTTCTCTTTTTGGGAACTAGCTCTAGCAAGGCTGTGCCAAATAGGCTAGAAGCCGCTGTTGAGGTATTGTATGATATGATAGAAAATATGGTAAAAAGTACAGCCGGTAGCGAGGCTCGTAAATATTTCCCATTCATTTTTTCTCTGTTCATTTTTATATTATTCTGCAATCTATTTAGTATGCTTCCATATGCATTTACTGTAACAAGTCATATAGCAGTCACTATGGCATTTGCAGCATTCATCTTTGTCTGTGTCACAGTTATAGGCTTTTACAAGCATGGAATGCACTACTTCTCATTGCTAGTTCCGTCTGGCACACCTATCTTAATGGCTCCTATGCTTTTTGTGATAGAATTGATAGCATATCTTGCAAGGCCTGTTAGCCTTTCTATACGTCTTGCTGCAAATATGATAGCAGGGCATGTTGTGCTTAAAGTTTTAGCATCTATGGCGATTATGGCAGGATTTTTTGGTATTTTTCCACTTATGTTACTGACGCTACTTACAGGATTTGAGATATTTGTTGCAGTTTTACAGGCTTATATTTTTTCTATTTTAACATGTGTATATCTAAGTGATGCTTTAAATTTACACTAATTTTATCTATCTCTATGCTATTCTCGCCTCTTGTAATAATTCCAATAACTTCTTTTGTTACTTTATCTTATTGAGACATTTATCTATTTTAAAGTAACCTAGTGTGGTTCTAAATTCGCTTTTAAGGAAATGTTGTGACATAATCCTTTAGAAATTTATACTGCTTGTATAATTAAGTTATTGATTTAAAACGATACTTAGGTGATATTTGCTATTGTGATAAATTTTTGCTTTGTTTTATATTTACTAATAATTGAGGAATGTTTTTTATGGAATTGTTGTCACTAAAATATGTTGGAGTAGGTCTTGCAACCCTCGGAATGCTAGGCGCTGCAATTGGAGTGGGTAATATTTTTGCTGCGCTGATAAAAAGCATAGCGCGCAATCCTTCAGCTGAGTCCCAGCTTAGCAAGTATGCATATATAGGCGCTGGCCTTGCAGAAGCTATGGGTATATTTGCGTTCTTGATGACTCTACTTATATATTTTAGTTAATAATGATTTGATACTGTCTGCCAATGCCACAACTAGATATTTCCACATATTTGATGCAGATTGTTTGGCTAATATTAGTTTTTTCTGCTCTATACTGTTTCGTTAGATATTTTTTCTTCCCTAGAATGTCTAAAAAAATAGCGCTGCGCAACGCTATTGTGGATGATGCGATAGCAAAGTCAGAGACTCTTGTTTTAGAATGCCAAAAATTGAAATCTGAGATTGCTCAAATTATGCATCAAGCTAGAGAGCATTCTGTATTACTACAAAAAGAAGCAGATGCTAAAGCTAGAGTAATGATGGAAGAAGCTGTTGCTATATCTAATGATAAAGTTGAAGCATTTTTAGTAGCAGAATCTAAAAAGTTAGCAGACCTCGAACAAGAAATACGCGCGCAAGTGCCGTTTGTTGCAGATGATGTAAAGAATGAAATTTTGCATTTCTTTCAGCAGAAGAATAAGATTTCGTAATGATATCGCTTGCAATATCTTATTCCGTACTTTGTTGTATTACGATATTTGTATGCGTTGTTATTATCTAGCTTTTGTGTCATGATATATCTAAGGCAGTATAAAAGAGTTATGCTAAACTTTGTCTTTTTGATAAATTTTAAGTCAGCCTCTCGTCTGAAATAGAGTTATATTGCAGATTTCAAGTGAATAAAAATTTGTTCTAAATACTCGTTTGCCGTGCATATTTTATAGTGCTTTAGCTATAGCTCATGGTATATGTACATATGGCTCCGGCAAATGAAGAGTTGGTATTTATGTACATACGAAGTTAAACTGAGTAAAGGTTAGGAGAAGCGAGTTACCAATTATTTGATAATTAGCAACTCGTCTCAATGTTTCGAAAATTGAGTCAAGAAGTAGCTTTTCTAAAGTTTTCGAAATATAAAATTCAACGATGTTGTAGTGAGTAGGTATGTTGCAAGCCACTACTAAAGTGTCATGTATGCATTTCTTTGTATTGCAGAAAAAATCTACTATATATTTGTGTTATTAATCGGCAGCTCAGGTTGCATACAAAGCACATAAGGAGAATTTTAAAGACGCTAATCTTTAAAGTATGACGATGTATAAATCCTTTGATGTGTAAAAACTGATAAGCTTAGAGCTTATGCATAAAATTATTTTTGATGGTATTCCTAAGTATGTTTGAGTTTAACGAGGAGTTTTTTGTTTCCATTTGTTTTTTCATTTTTGTTGCTGCAGTTTTCCCAAAAGGTAGAAAGGCTATTGCGTCAATCTTGGATAATAAAATAAAGATGATTAGCGCTAATATAGAAGAAGCAACAAAGATACGAGCAGAAGCTATGAAAATGCTAGAGGAGGCTAAGTTAGAATATACAAAAGCAGTGGAACAAAGAGATCTCATAGCAAAACAGTCAGAAAAGAAAGTAAAACATCTACTTGAAAATATAAATTCTAAGATCCAATCAGATATGAAACGTGATATACAAAGCGCTCATAACCTTGCAGCACGTAACATGGATAACTTAATCGTCAAATTAAAATCTGAAATTTTACAAATAAGCATAGAGATTGCATCGGCATTCATGAAAGATGAAATGTGGGATGAAGAACACTCAGAATCTGTGCTTGATGAAGCACTCTCTTCACTTCTTTCTCAACTTTTTAATACTCGAAATACTTCAAATCAACAACTATAATGTGTCGTTAAGATTTTATATTTATATTCCATTAAAATAAAAATGAACTTGCAAACATAGTAGTAAAACAGTAAAACACCCCTTGAACTCGTAAGTGGGGTATCTGTAAAATATTTATTCTAGAAGATGACACAAAATCAAAGACTTTTAATAGCACTTATAATATCTCTAATTATCTTAACAGTGTGGCAAAACTTCATTATAACGCCTGAAACGAACACAAAAGTTACAGAAAATAATACAAGCAGAGATATTACAACATTAGAATATATAAAGAAACCAATTGAAATTTTACCTAGAGAACATGTAATACAACATGGATTCTCAGAGAGGAAGAGAATACTCTTAGAAAGCGATACAATGAAAGGATCGCTAAGCCTAATCGGTGGAAGGCTGGATGATGTCATTTTAAAGAAATACACAGAAACTGCAGATCCAAACTCACAAAACGTTGTGTTACTCTCCCCAGGAAATACTAATGAGGTATTTTTTGTAGAATTTGGTTGGCTTGATTCATCCGGACAAAAAGTAGAGCTTCCTACTAAAAACTCAGTTTGGCAACATAGCGGGAATAATTTATCTCCAATGAATTTAATAAATATGTATTGGAAAAATAGTACTGGTATTACGTTCAAACTGCAATTCTCACTTGATGAGAAATATATGTTAAACATCAAGCAGTCTGTACAAAATAATAGTGGTTCCGCTGTTTCGCTCCATCCATATTTCGCTGTTAATCGTACGTTTACTGAAAGTAAGAACACTAACATGCTTATGCATGAAGGAGCAATTGGTGTGTTAAATAGCAAATTACATGAAGTAACGTTTGGTGATATCAAAGATGATAAAAATTTAACTTATAAGTCTCAAAGTGGCTGGCTTGGCTGGGTAGACAAATATTGGCTCACAGCTATTATTCCTCAGAAAGGCAGTCAATTTAATGCAAAAATTTCTTCTTTTAAGGTAAGTGATAGAGATAGATTTCAGATAGATGGGATATTGGAAGCTCAACTTATACTGCCTAACAACTCCATAGATAACAGCTATAATCTATTTATTGGACCTAAACAGCTTAAACTTCTAGAGAGTTATGAAAAAGTTTATAATATAGAACTATTTGATAGAGCGGTTGACTTTGGAATACTATACTTTATTACCAAGCCTATCTTCATGTTGCTGAGCTATTTTTATCAGATTTTAGGTAATTTTGGTTACGCAATTATTCTTTTAACAATCGTAATAAAGTTACTCCTTTTTCCACTTTCATATAAGAGTTTCCTAAGTATGAATAAGCTAAAAGCTCTGCAGCCGCAAATGGCCAAAATTAAGGAAAAATTTAAAGATGATATGCAAAGCATGCATAAAGCAATGATGGAGCTCTATAAAAAGGAAAATGCTAACCCTATGTCTGGTTGCTTGCCAATTATAGTACAGATGCCTATCTTTTTCGCTCTTTATAAAGTGCTATATGTTACGATAGAGATGAGACATGCACCATTCATGCTTTGGATCCATGATTTATCCGCCCCTGATCCTACAAGCCTATTTAATATGTTTGGTTTGATTCCTTGGGATCCTCCAGGATTTTTGATGATTGGTGTACTACCTATCATAATGGCTCTAACCATGCATATACAACAAAAACTAAACCCGGAGCCGTCTGACCCAACTCAAGCTAAGGTTATGAAGATGTTGCCTTTAATATTCCTGTTCATGTTTGCCTCTTTCCCTTCTGGATTGGTGTTATATTGGGCTTGGAGTAATATATTGTCTATATTGCAACAAGCTGTAATCAAGAAATTACATTCTAATTAACCGTTGTTATAAAAGAAATAGCTATCATTTTATATATAGCACTGCCGGTAGTGCCATATTGAAGATTATCAAAGATAGTTTTATATTCAAATTTTTGCTTTTTATATAGCTCAAAGCAGTATAAAAAGATAATTACTAGAGTAGAGAGAATGTATTAAGTCGCCTGTGTCAAACTCTATGAAGCTGAGGATTTATGTTGGCCTGCAAGCAATTATGATGCGCAGAAAGTCCAGCAGGAAAAGTGGCAACCTTATGGATTTTGTTATGTACTGTCTTCATAAATTCACATGCGTTAATTTTTGTGTCAAATAATTATATATATTTGCAAATAAATTAATGAAGTAATACTTGAAAATCAAGCAATAAAGGTCTCTGCAAGTGGTGTTGCCCGCAAGTACCTAAAGTAGTATTGCTAGGGTAGGCATTGCTAACTAAAGATAGATATCAGCAAGTCTTTATTAAAAAGCATTAGGATAGAGTTATAGATCATATCTATGGCCTTACTGTAACGTTTGGTTTTACGATGAAACCTGGCTAAATAGTGCCGTATTAATGAGTTGAATGATTCCACTAAAGACGTTTCTGCCTTAGTAGAATAGTGTTTTTTAGCAATCCTAAATTTTTCATAAACGTCGTAATGGTCACTGCATGATATCTCTATCTCGTAGCTACTTTGTAATCGCATGGCAATCGGAAGATAGGATGCAAAATCCCTGACAATGCTCACTTCAAAATCAACAACTTTATTTCTGTCCCTATCAACAGCAAGCCAAATGTAGACTTTGTTAGTTTTTTTGGCAATAACTAAAAAGCTCATCCAGCTCAATAATTGAGATTTGCTTGGCATCCTCAGGTATCGTAACATCATTCAGCCTTTGTTTTAGAAGCTTTGAGAATTTTCTAATCCACTTTATTATAAGTGAACTCGAGACCTTTTCTAATCTCTCGATTGATCTAATTCCAACTCCCTCCAGATACATACTAACAACCTTCATCTTTTTATTAAGGCTGTACTTTACTCTCATATCTCCAGACTTATAGCTCTTTTTACACTCTGGGCACTTATACCTCTGACGACCTTTAATATAGCCATTCTTTGTGCTTCCTATGCTGCCACAATGCTTACAACTTAACATATATAATGCTTCCAATATAACTTACTATCAAGGCAGTATACATATACGCGAATTTAAAAGCAAAATCTATTCTTGGTTAGCAATGCCCTAGGGTACAGGACAAATTAGTACAGGGCTGCTGACAATAACTTTTGTACATTTAATTTTCCGCAAAAATTTATTTGCGCGGCAAATCGATTTTTTGATGGACATATAAATTAAGGATATTACAACAATTAGCAATGAAATTTATGAATAGACAATACAGACTAAATCTTTTGTTTATCTTATGCTCGCTATTACTTCTGCCTGCTTGTACTAATATAAGCCAGAAAAACCCTGTTTTCCCACCTTCCAAAGAAGAAGTGGAGAATAAAAGAGTTGGAAGCTTGCTTGGAGGTGAAACTGGTGGTTTTACAATATATAGTTCAACAGATAACTCTAATTTTACTGCAAAACCAAAGAAACAAACCTCAAACTGCAGTAAAAACCTAGTATGGAATACTATGCTTGATTCTCTATCAGATATTCAAATAGCTTTTACTGACAAAGAGTCTGGCACTGCAGTTACACATTGGCAGTATTCAAATAACAAACAAGAGAGAAAAAAATATCGTATCCTTTTATTGCAAGATTCAAATGATAGTTATTCAGTAAATGTTACAGCTTTAAAACAATCATTCTTCAAATCTGCTTGGAGCAATGACGAAACAGACTCGGAAGCTGCATCTAAACTGCAAAATCTTATCATAAACAGAATTAATTTTGTTTGCACCAATAACTAACTCAAGTTACCTATTCATAATCCAAGTGTATAGCAGATTTTTTGGCTATACAAAGAGGAGCATACATTGTAACTAGTACAAAGTCTCAAAACAAGCATGAAATGGTGCTTGGAGCGCAAAAATAGCGCTTTAAATCCGTAAGGAAATGTTATAATAAACGCAAAAACCTTACGGATTGTGTGAATGTAGTATTTGCTAGGTATAGGAGAATTAATATACCCGAAAATTAGCGTATGGCAGTTCGGCTTTGTTGCACATTTTACTTCTCCACAGAAATTTATTTGCTACGTAAATAGATTTCTGGCGCGCGTACTACAAACATTTTTCCGATTCTGCTATCAATTACTACCGGCTAAAGCGCGGTAGTTTATGTAACGCTTGCAAAGCAGATTAAAAGCGTAAACGCTAAAACTCTGATATTCTAAAATCATCTTTTTTGTGATGTTCCTCATGCTGTTCTATATATTTTTGCACTTCTTCTGAATTCACATTGCCAACTGTCACAACAAAATACCCTCTGGCCCAAAGATGTTGTCCACAATACCGCTTACGGAGCAGTGCAAATTCCTGTAGCAACTTACGACTACTTATACCTTTAATATATTGCACAGCTTTAGATATTGATATACTAGGCGGAACCAATGCTAATATATGTACGTGATCAGGACTCATACTGCCACTAATTATATTTATGTAATTAGCAGCACGTATTTCTCGGATTACTTCCCTAGTTCTAATCGCAACTTGCCCAGTTAAAACTCTATACCTATACTTAGTACAAAATACTATATGATACTTTAGGTCATATAGGCTGTGGGATCATCTCCTATATTCCATTCGTCCTCCCTTAGCACATTTCCTAGATAACTAATACTAAAGTGTTCGCCTAAAGGCGAGGGTGTTAACCATATCACATATAACTACATAAAAAATCACAACAAATTGACACAGATACCATCAGCTGAGCAATAAAATGCACAATATAAAGTTGTACCAAGGCATTTCAAAAGCTATAATGCATATTTCCAGCGGATGAACAAGATAAACCCTATGTTACTTAGAGTTATAACGCAGACGACTATAAATCTAATATTCCATAATCAATATAGATTTTTATAATTCAGCTATTTCTTGAATTTGTTTGAATATTATTTGCGATCTCTTCAAGATAATTTGCTATATCATCTATAATCTCTAACAAATGTTCATTATAACTAGCTAAATCGCCTTTCTCAGACATAAGACTCTGTGCATTTTCTTCTCCAGATTTCAGAGTTTCGATTTCATCTTGCATAATTAAAGCTGCTAAAAACAACGCTCTACTATCATTGACATTTTTGATATCTGACTTGAGTGCCGCGATTCTTTCGTTAATTTTATTAGCAAGATATTTTACCCTATTTGGATCTTCACAATGTACGTCAAGTACTCCAGAACCAAACTGAACGGTTACTTTACTCATTTATTTATTTTTTGTTTTAATAAACGTTTTAATTGATTAATAGATACATCAATATATTCAGAAGTACTCTTGTCAACTAGCGTATCAGGTAATGTGCGCAGCTCTGGCTCAGCATTAACAGTGCTGCTACTTTGACTTTGTTGTTCAGACTTAACTTCTATTGCTAGTCCAGTTTGCAGTACTTGGCTTTTATTATCAATCTTTGATCTTATCTCTTCTAACTTTTCTGAGATTGCTGCATTTTCAGCTTCAAGTGAAGCTATACTAGATTTCATATGATTTTGTACGTTGTTTAGGTCTAAGCATTCTTTTTCAAGCTTTGCATTCTGCTTCAATAAAGCATCAGCAGCATATTTGATATTGTGCAGAGCTTTAGCAATACGTTTTTTGGCTTTTTCTATACGTTCTTCGATCATCATGTTTATCAACCTTGTTGAGCATTACAAGTATGCCACAATAAAAACAAAGATAAGATTTTTTATTGGCAATACTAAAACATTTATACAAGTACTACCACTAATTTTATAAAGCACTTAAAAATGCAAATAAAAACCCATCTTTTATTATACCAAAATTATGGATTTTATAAACTTATAACGCAAAAATAATTTCATCTTAACAATTAAACTTCTGTATAACAAAGAGTGGGTATTTACTTATATATATGAAGTTAGACTTAAAAAAGAGCTAGGAGGAATTAGTGCATATACATAAGTTTTTTATAGGTATATACACGATAATATATGGTACTATTCACAAAGTACTATAAAAATGCCTGCTAACAGAAATAATACACTGCTTATTTTTTAAACTAGTCAATTATTATCATATAAGCATAGAACTGATATGCCAGCAATTAATCCTATCTCAATCATCTAATCTATTATAATGAGTACAGTTAATACTGATACATCACAAGAAGCTAAACATTACATGCTTTCTCATATGAATTCTAAAACATATTTCTCATACTCTATATTTATAAATTGCAATGGTAATATGCTGCAAATGTTAAAATATAGCTAAAACAGCATAAAAAAGTCATGCTAAACTTTGTATTTTTGATAAGTTTTAAGTCAGCTTTTTGCTTGAAATAGCAGTTATATTGCAGATTTCAAACAAATAAAAATTTATTCTAAATACCACGCTTGCCATACCTACTTGATAGAGCTCTAGCTATAAAACTCATTAACATTAAGTTTTAGAAAGCAGTCATATGGTAGCATATGTCATATCAATTACTACCGGCTAAAGCGCGGTAGTTTGTGTAACGCTTGCAAAGCAGATTAAAAGCGTAAACGCTAAAACTCTGATATTCTAAAATCATCTTTTTTGTGATGTTCCTCATGCTGTTCTATATATTTTTGCACTTCTTCTGAATTCACATTGCCAACTGTCACAACAAAATACCCTCTGGCCCAAAGATGTTGTCCACAATACCGCTTACGGAGCAGTGCAAATTCCTGTAGCAACTTACGACTACTTATACCTTTAATATATTGCACAGCTTTAGATATTGATATACTAGGCGGAACCAATGCTAATATATGTACGTGATCAGGACTCATACTGCCACTAATTATATTTATGTAATTAGCAGCACATATTTCTCGGATTACTTCCCTAGTTCTAATCGCAACTTGCCCAGTTAAAACTCTATACCTATACTTAGTACAAAATACTACATGATACTTTAGGTCATATAGGCTGGGATCCTCTCCTATATTCCATTCGTCCTCCCTTAGCACATTTCCTAGATAATAATACTAAAGTGTTCGCCTAAAGGCGAGGGTGTTAACCATATCACATATAACTACATAAAAACATGGTGCCCATGAGAAGACTCGAACTTCCATGACCAAAAGGTCACTAGCACCTGAAGCTAGCGTGTCTACCAATTCCACCACATGGGCAAAAAATATGTGAAACTATAATGAAATTTCATGATATGCACTGCTAAATAATCAGCGATCATGAAATACATAACATTTTTAAAAATATGCTGGCACTTATTTTCGAAAGTATCAACATAATACCAACTTATTCAGCTCAAAAATTAGATATTATAATTTCACTTCAAATCATGAAAATAGATGTATTTACTTACTATTCTCATTTTAGAAACTACGAGATGTATTCTAATATCACACAAAAGAAACACTCAATAATAACATAAAACTATCTAATTCTAATGTATTTTATAGGAGTATTAGCTAAATAATTATCAGCTTAATAGCAAAAATTAACCTGCTGAACCTAAAGTAACATTAATATAGCATAAGCTTTACTTAATTACCAAAGTAAACCGATAGATATGCAGATATGCAGGTATTATAGTAACGTAAAGTTACTAACTATATATAACAATATGTATTTTATATATACAGGGAGCTTCATTTTTCTTAGCTTTTTTAAAAGTCCAACTTCATATTGCTAAAGCAGCATCAAAAAAAGTCATGTTAAACTTTATCCTTTTTGATAAATTTTAAGGCGGCTTTTCGTCTGAAATAGTAGTTATATTGCAGATTCCAAACGAATAAAATTTATTTTAAATATTCGCTTGCATATCTACTGGATAGTGCTTTAGCTATATATGACATCGCCAGTAAAGTCATGATGTGAACCTTTTTGGCCCGATTTTCCATTGTTATAGTCAAGGAAATTGAAAACATTATAGAGCGAACATATAGCTTAAAATTTTAAATCTAAAGTTATATCTTTAGTTCACAAATTCCAAATGCTTTAGTAGGTTGCCGATTCTGCTCTTAATAATATTAATACCACTAACTTTCTTGACTATACTTCATTAATTTCTTTGCAAATATGTGAAAGTCACCGCGTGTACTTATGCATGCAATGCAATATTAATCAACACCCACTCTTCATTTATGTAGTTATATGGGATAGGGTTAACACCCTCGCCTTTAGGCGAACACTTTAGTATTATTATCTAGGAAATGTGCTAAGGGAGGACGAATGGAATATAGGAGATGATCCCACAGCCTATATGACCTAAAGTATCATATAGTATTTTGTACTAAGTATAGGTATAGAGTTTTAACTAGGCAAGTTGCGATTAGAACTAGGGAAGTAATCCGAGAAATATGTGCTGCTAATTACATAAATATAATTAATGGCAGTATGAGTCCTGATCACGTACATATATTAGCATTGGTTCCGCCTAGTATATCAATATCTAAAGCTGTGCAATATATTAAAGGTATAAGTAGTCGTAAGTTGCTACAGGAATTTGCACTGCTCCGTAAGCGGTATTGGGGACAACATCTTTGGGCCAGAGGGTATTTTGTTGTGACAGTTGGCAATGTGAATTCAGAAGAAGTGCAAAAATATATAGAACAGCATGAGGAACATCACAAAAAAGATGATTTTAGAATATCAGAGTTTTAGCGTTTACGCTTTTAATCTGCTTTGCAAGCGTTACACAAACTACCGCGCTTTAGCAGGTAGTAATTGATCAGAGAGATACCTGAGCTTTTTAACATGCAAATTATATGCCAAAGCACTGTGCTGCAAAAATCAGCAGAAAAAACTCAAATAAATTTTAAAACATGCTTGAAAACTAGATAATAATACTGATGCATTTGCGGTTAAGAGCACTAGAAGAAAATCAATCTGCTCAGATTTATCTGTTTAATAACCACATGCTTACGTTGCTTGCTGCATAACTTTAAAAAGAACACAACAAACTGCAAAACAACTTAAAACAGAGGAAAGAACTGAGCAAAAACAAATATAGTAAAACCTGTTATATTTATGCATTACTCTTTCTTCAATGCAGCGCCTAATATATCACCTAAGCTTGCACCACTCTCTGTAGAGCCAAACTCAGCCATTGCTTTTTTCTCCTCAGCAATTTCCAAAGCTTTTATAGAAAGCGCAACGTTTCTGCTCCCAGAATCAAATGATAATACCTTTGTGTCCACCTTATCACCAACAGCAAATCTTTCAGGCTTTTGCTCACTTTTATGCCTAGAAAGCTCAGCTTTCTTTATCAATGCACGCACTCCACCAGGCAATTCAACATCGATACCATCTTTCTGCACACCAGTTACAGTACAAGTTACAGAATCTACATCAGCTAGATTTGCAACTGCCTGAGCTACACTATCAACTACAGTTTGTTTGATTCCAGCTGTGATACGCTCTCTCTCAAGATCTATATTTAGAATCACTGCTTCAACAATATCACCTTTCTGATACTCTTGTACTGCTTCTTCTGCAGGTTTATCCCAGCTGATTTCAACTGCAGGAATAAGAATATCAATTGTAGAAGCAACACCCTCTTCTTGCATGGAAACAAAAAGACCAAAATCTACTACAGTCTTCACAATTCCTTTTACTTTCGTACCAACTGGATAATGTTTTGCAAAATGTTCCCAAGGATTTTCCTTACATTGCTTCATGCTGAGACTTATCCTATGCTTAGCAACGTCTATCTCAAGAATCATAACATCTACCTCATCACCTTGCTTAACAAGTTTACGAGGGTGTGTATTTTTGATTTGCCAAGCCATCTCACTATGGTGTACAAGCCCTTCAATACCAGGCTTTAGTTCTACAAAAGCGCCGTAATCAACAACAGTTGTAACAACACCTTTAAATACCTTCCCAACTGGGTATTGCACGATTAAACCATCCCAAGGGTTAGGGAGAAGCTGCTTTATCCCAAGCGAAACTCTTTGTAGTTCAAGATTATATTTTGTCACTACTACATCAACTTGTTGTTGTAACTTCAATACTTCAGAAGGGTGAGATATTTTATTCCAAGAAATGTCAGTGATATGCACAAGGCCATCCATAAATCCAAGATCTACAAACACACCATAGTCTGCAATATTCTTAATTACACCTTTGAGCACTGTACCTTCTGAAATAGTAGCAAGCTGCTGCTTTCTACTCTCTTGACGCAACTCTTCAAGTATTGCTTTACGTGAAACTACAACATTCCCATGCTCTTTGTCGATCTTCAAAATCTTGAAAGTTTGAGAAACACCCATAAGTCCAGCTAAATCTTTAACAGGTCTTATATCAACCTGACTTCCAGGTAAAAATGCAACAACGCCACCTATATTTACAGCAAAACCACCTTTGACACGCCCTAAAATTATACCTTCTATATTTTGGTCTTGAGTATAAGTACGCTCAAAATTCATCCAAGCAGCATCTCGAATGGCTTTTTCTCTACTAAGAACTAATCTCCCACCTTTCCCTTCTAACTTCTCTATAAAAACATCAACAGTGTCGCCAACACGTATTTCTTGGGCTACTCCGTCTATTGTGAACTCATTCAAAAAGATACGTCCTTCACTCTTGAGCCCAACATCAACCACAGCAACGTCCCTCTCAACAGCCGTGACCGTACCAGAAACAATTTGTCCCTCTCTTTTCTCAGAACGCACATACTCTTCAAACAGCTGAGCAAAGGACTCAGCACCACCATCGTTCTGTTGTTCTATACTGTTTTGACTCATATTCATCTTTAAACCTGGGACCTACTTTTTTTATAGTTGATAAAAAAATTTAACAAAGTGGGATAACACATCATGCACTAGGCAGCTATTTAGATTTTTTGAAATATACCTCAGGAATCAACTCCAAAATTTTCTCGACAGACTCGCCAAGCGTAATGTGAGTAGTATCAATAACATTATAAGGCGCTCCCAACTTAAGTGGTGCAAGCTCTCTGCTGCTGTCCTTTAAATCCCGCTCTCTCAAATCACACAATACTTGGTCATGTATAATATTTTCACCAGCATTTTGCAACTGTTTAAATCTTCTTTCAGCTCTAACTTCTAAATCTGCTGTTATAAACACTTTTACATCTGCTTTTGGAAAAATAACTGTTCCTATATCACGGCCCTCAATGACAACACCACGTTTCCCACAAGGAAAGTTACGCTGCACATCAAGTAATGCATTCCTAACTTCTGGAATAGCAGCAACAGGTGGAGTAAACTTACTCACTAAAGTTCCATGTAAATCTAGTTTCGAATTATCGTTAAAGTCTGTTTTACTAATCAGCTTTTTTATCTCTTCGATATCACCTAACTCTATTTTAGCTTCAAGCATTCTTGCTGCAACTGTTCTATAAAGAATTCCTGTATCTAGATAATCAAAATTAAGAATTTTAGCAAGTAATCTTGCAATGCTACCCTTTCCAGAAGCAGCAGGACCATCTATAGCAATTATTATACACCCCTCATTTCGCATGACATTTTTTATTCTGTTATTTTCAAAAAATCAAGGATATCAGACTATATGAATTAGTTTTTTGCCGCAACTGAAATGCTAGCATTAGTACTTATATCACATCTATAAGAAACAATAGAAAGTATTCATTAGCGCATGTAATCACAGGTACCGCACTAAGATATTTTCTGCAATAAAATTACATTCATAATCTAAATTTTTATTTGTTACGCTAATGTGAGAAACTAATTTCCCTTTGTAAAAAACACCAGGAGTAGAATGCAATATAACTTTGCAATATTTTCTAGGCTCAAATAAGTTCCAATTTATTTCCTCATCTTTTAGCATTTCTGACGTTATGCACTTCACATATAGTTCTTTAATAAGATTATCACCTACTTTTTGGTTTACGTGAATAAGAAAACGCTTATCCCATATATTGTCACCAAGCATAAGGTGTTGCTTATCTTGCGTTATTTTGCTTTTCTCTCGAAAAAACACTAAAACTTCAAGATGCTGTACTATCTGACATCCAGCTAAAGTACGATCACTTAAGCATTCTATACTACAAATTTGAGTATCTAATAGTTTAATACTATTCAATCTAGGTGGATGTTGCATACCACTTATACTACGAAGGATATGAACAAGTAAACGAAGTCTGATTTCCTCATGCAAATGAATGAATTTCTGTATATTCATACTAATAACGCCCAGCTCACTTGTCTTACAAATTGCAGAGAAGGTATCTACTGTCACATTATGCAAAAAATCCTTTGCTCGTTTTGCATTTTCCGCGAGCAATTCTAGCCTGTTTATTAATTCGATATACTTATTATCATCAAGGTGTTTCTTTAGTTGTGCTCTAATTGATGCTCGCGTATATTTGGGATTCTCATTTGATGGGTCTTTCACAAAATAATCCCAACCAATTTCTTTATACACACTTTCTATCTGCGCTCTGGAAAATTCTAAAAAAGGACGTATTATTTTCACCTCGCTTCGCTTGCAGATACTTGGAATACCAGCGATTCCATCTACTCCACTTCCACGCATAATGCGCATTATAACTGTTTCTGCTTGGTCATCTTTGTTGTGTGCAGTAAGAAGACAATCAACATTTTTCTTCCTGCAGTATTCAATTAATAAACTATATCTTGCATCTCTTGCTTTTTGATGCATATTTTTTATAAGTTTGGAGTCTTGCTTATGATCCCACTTTATTACTACTGAATCTATACCTTTAGATTTAAGGTACATAGATGTTTTATACGCTTCTTCCTGCGATTCATCTCTAAGTGAGTGATCAATCGTTACAGCAGAAAAATCGAAAGGTGCGCAGTTTATAATGTTATGTTTCAACTCATCTAGACAAGCAATGAGACACATGCTGTCTATACCACCTGAAACAGCTACAAAAACTTTTTTTAAAGAATAACGCGCTATTAACGCCTGGATAGCTCCAGTAAATAATGTCTTAGTGCTCATTGATTTATTATACAGCTCTCCAATATTAATAAATTATACCAAATTCCCTAAGTTTTTTTATAGCTCTTTTTGCAGTCTAACACCAACTCTTCATTTAGGCACTGCTGGCAAAATGCCTACCTGCTGTATATTTTACTCTGCAAAAATTATTAAGAGAGTTTTCACAATTAGATAGAAGTATGATATGATCACTTTTTTAAAAACTAAAGAGTGGTTTTATGGTTTGTTGTAAGGGATGTTGCTCTGATATCTTTGTAAAGAATGGCATTGTGAGGGGTGTACAGCGTTATAAGTGCAGATCATGTTCTAAATTTTGTTGAGGGCGATCTGGGCAAGAAGCCTCAAACAGCTGTTAAGAAAGCATTATGCGTTATGCTATATAGTCTTGGTAATGGCTCTTTTTCTATGTTATGCAAGATATTAGGGCATTCGCCGTCCATAATTTATCGCTGGGTAGTAGAGGCGATGGGCAAGACTCAGGAGCCAGTTGTCTCTTCGGATATTATGGAGATGGAATTCGACGAGATGTGGCATTTTATTGGTTCAAAAAAACAAGCTTTGGATCATTAAGGCAGTTGATCGTAGTACAAGGAGAACCGTTGCCTGGGTTACAGGCAATCGTGATACTGCAACATTCCAAAAGCTCTACAACAAAGTGAGTCATCTGAAAGAATGTCATTTTTATACGGATGATTGGGATGCTTTTTCTAAAATTTTACCCAAAGAGCGTCATACAATTGGAAAGTCTGGCACAGTATGTATCGAGAGAGATAATAGCAACACGCGACATCATTTAGGCCGAATGACACGGCGCACTAAAATCGTTTCTAAAAAAGAGTCAATGGTATACGAATCCATCAAGCTTTGGTGCGCTCTTACTATTACACAAATATTCAAACAATATCAAGAACAGCTCTTATCTATCTTTATGTGAAAACTCTCAAATTTTTTATTGCATGAGTTTAGGAAACATTTAGAGTATATTAAGCTAAGCATTTTCAAGTTCATCTTGAAAAGAGCCTAATTCTTTATTCTAGATATACGGATGAGTATGCCAACTAAAAGAATTGCATTTTTGACGCTTATTTTCATATCAGTTATTGGATATAAAATTGCGGTATGTGATGATCAGAAATCTGCAGAACAAAATGTTGCGCCGCAAGATGTCACAAAAACTGCTCCTTTAGCACAAAGTTTACAAAATAATCACAGGAGATTTCCTGACGACAATAACACATTGATTGATATCTCAACAGCGTTAGCTCAAGGTGTGTATTATCCGATAGGAAGTAATATATGTAGGCTTATTAATCATAACAGGAATAAATTGCATATGGATTGCAGAGCTTTGCTAAGTGCAGGATCTTTTCGTAACTTGCAACTTTTATCAAGCGGAGAGGTGAGTTTTGCAATAGTTCAATCCGACTTAACTAGAGATGCAGTGCTGGGCTCTGGTTTATTTGCAAAACTTGGTCCAAATAATAAATTGAAGCTTGTTGCAGCATTACATGAGGAACCGCTAGTGATTGTAGTACGAGCAGAAAGTGAAATAAAGTCATTAGATGATTTGGCTGGAAAGGTCATAAATTTAGGAGAAAATATCAGTACTAACGTGAAAAATCTCACAGATTTAATCTTCAAAATCAAAGGTTGGAGCAATACTACATTCAAGCGTATTACAAATTTCAATGTGGAGGAACAGCCAGAAGCTTTGTGTAATAAGTATACAGATGTAATGCTGCTTATAGCAGGTACTCCAAATAAGATAGTGCAAAAAGTTGCAAGACTTTGTGAAGTGAGAATTATAGAAATAACAGATCCTGCCATACTTGGAGTAATCGAAAACGATGGAGTATTTATAAAAACTACTATTCCAGGTGGAGTTTATCTGGGAGTTCCAAAAGATATAGAAACTGTTGGAGTAAAAGCTGTGCTCTTAACAACTGACGCAACAAGTGAAGATTCAGTTTATAAGATAACAAAAACAATTGTGGAAAACAGTACATATCTTAAGATGATAATGCAAGCGCTAGCAAATATAGAGATAGTGAGCAGTACGTTATCAATGCAAAATATAGTGCCGTTGCATGAAGGAAGTATGAAATTCTATAATGAAAATCGATAGCTTTGTTCGTGAGTTCTGAAGCTTGAAACTTGTGTAGATTGTAAATAGTCTACCAACCGGAAGTAAAAATTTTTTGAATTGAGACAAATATTAGCATGTAGATAAGATCTTTTGTTGAAGCTAAAGGCTTCAACGTGATCAAGTGGACCTTGCGAATTTTATTAAAGAAAGTTCGTACCTAAGGCTTCAAGTAGTATGTTTTGTAGAAGTAAAAATCCATAAGGTTTTTTACAGTTTTGTTACTTTTTCTGCTAGACTTTCGGTTCATCATAATTGCTTGCATGCCAAGATAAATCCTGCACTTCTTAGAGCTATTACGGATAGATGATTTAAAGGGGTTTTTCTGTTGCCCGGAAAACCCCAAGAACCGCGCTTTGCGAAAATTAAGCAGCTAGAGCGAAAGCTCTGCTGTCGAAATTTTCGTTAGCAGGTGCAAAAACTTTATTTGCATTTACTTTTTTTGACCCATCACAGAAGGTATCATCCTGAGTAACAATTGCTTTTTTGAATACATGTCGAAGCTGTTTCACCCCCCATAAGAATTTTACATCAAGATCATTAGTTAAAATCGAAACGTAAAATAGAAAAGCAGGTCTGCACATATAGCCAAGATGCTATGAAAGCACTGCATATACTAAATTTTCACGTAATCTAAAGCTTCTAAAAATTAACTCACTTGAATGTAAAAGCGCAAAATAAGATGGTGGAGGTGTCGGGTACCGCCCCCGAGTCCAAAATATCTATTATAAGCAACACTCTATTACCATAGTCTTTTTGCAAAGACGAATGTATTTTAGCATATATTGCAGCATTCTTGAAGTGATTTTTATTTCCCATCTCCGACTTTCAAGACCGCAATAAATGCACTTTGCGGCACTTCTACACGTCCTATAGAGCGCATTTTCTTTTTTCCTTTTTTTTGCTTTTCAAGCAATTTTCTTTTACGTGTCACATCTCCACCGTAACACTTGGCCGTGACATCTTTTCTCATTGCGCTTATGGTTTCTCTTGCAATTATTTTACCACCGATTGCAGCTTGTATCGGGATTGAAAACATATGCCTTGGAATTAAATCTTTCAGTCTCAAGCAAATTTCACGACCTCTAGTTTCTGCCCGGCTTTTATGTAATATCAATGACAGCGCATCAACCACTTCTTCATTAATCAGTATACTCATTTTTATTAGGTCGCCTCTTAAGTGTTTACTGATTTCCCAATCAAAGCTTGCATAACCTCTAGAACAGGATTTCAATCTATCATAAAAATCATAAACAATTTCATTAAGTGGTAATTCATATACCACCATCACTCTATTTCCTACATATGTTATATTGTCTTGTACTCCACGTTTTTCTATACAAAGTGCAAGTACGGAACCCAAATATTCTTCTGGCACCATAATAGTAGCTTTTACCCAAGGCTCTTCTATATAATCTATATGTGTTGGATCTGGCATATCTACTGCATTATGCACGTGAACTATTTGTCCTGACCTAAGGTGTACATGATAGATTACGCTTGGAGCTGTTGTGATTATGTCAAGATCGAACTCTCTTTCAAGGCGTTCTTGTATAATTTCAAGGTGTAATAAGCCAAGAAATCCGCACCTGAAGCCGAAACCAAGCGCACCTGAGCTTTCCATTTCAAATTGAAAGCTTGCATCATTCAGCTTTAACTTAGCTAGACTATCTCGAAGAATTGGAAATTGGCCCGCATCTGTTGGATATAAACTGCAAAATACTACAGGCTGACTCTCCTTAAACCCAGGTAATGGCCCATTGCATGGATTTTTTTCATCTGTAATTGTATCTCCTACATGACAATCCGCAACTTCTCTAATTCCAGCAGTTATAAATCCAACTTCTCCAGCAACAAGTTGTTCTATCATCACCTTCTTTGGAGTGAATATACCAACACTCTCCACATTATAGGATGCGCCAGCAGCCATCATTTTGATTTTTGCACCTTTTTTTAAGACGCCATCTATAATTCTCACCAATATTACTACGCCAAGATACTGATCATACCAACTGTCGACAAGCATAGCTTTTAGTGGCAAGTCAGTAGAAGTACTAGGAGCAGGCAAAAATCGCACTATTGCTTCAAGTAGCTCAGGGATGCCCAAGCCAGTTTTCGCAGAGATTGGAATTGCGTTGGAAGTATCTAAACCTATCACATCTTCAATCTGTGATTTCACTCTATCAACGTCAGCTGCAGGTAGATCTACTTTATTTAGTGCAACTATGATTTCGTGATTGTTCTCTATAGCATTATAGACATTGGCTAGTGTTTGTGCTTCAACACCCTGGCTTGCGTCTACAACTAAGATGGAACCTTCGCAAGCAGCAAGTGATCTGCTAACCTCATATGAGAAGTCTACATGTCCAGGTGTATCTATTAGATTTAGAATATACTGCGCTCCGTCTTGAGCTTTATATTGCAATCTAACAGTTTGAGCTTTAATAGTGATTCCTCTTTCTTGCTCAATTTCCATAGAATCTAGGACTTGAGCTGTCATTTCTCTGCTTTGAAGTCCGCCACATGTTTCAATTAGACGGTCTGCAAGTGTAGATTTGCCATGATCAATATGAGCAACTATAGAGAAATTCCTAATGTTATCGATCTTTTTCATTATATTATTCTATTCTAAGCAAGCGTATAACGCTTATAAAATCTAGTGTATATCTATCATCAAAGATAGTCATTTGTATCAAAAACGATTAGTTAGTCTGTCCGTTAAAAATTTATTTGCCGCGCAAATAAATTTTTGCGAAAAATTAAATGTACAAAATTTAGCTTAGTAGCAGCTCTGCGCTAATTTTCGTATATTGCACTTAAGGCAAAGCAACTTGCGTAGACCTTTTTGGCATGATTTTCAAGTATTACTTCGTTACTTTCTTCGCAAATATATATAAATATTTGACTCAGAAATTAACTGGTACTCTAAAAAATCATGCTCTTTCAAATCCTACACACAAACACTCATGAATGCAGTACTATAGCTAATGCTCGGGATTGCTGTTATATTTCACAAAATCCCTCATAGTATGATATATAAAGTTATCGATTTTCCCATCCAATACTGCGTCTGTGTCACCTTCTTGATAAGATGTTCTGCTATCTTTTACCATTTTGTAAGGGTGCAGTACATATGATCTAATCTGATGTCCCCAGCCTATTTCAGTTTTGCTTTTATTCTGCTGATTTAATTTTTCTTCTTTAATTCGAAGCTCCAGTTCATATAGCCGTGATTTCAACATTGCCATACATTCTTCTTTGTTTCTATGTTGAGATCTGTTGTTTTGGCACCGTACTACTATCCCAGTTGGAATATGCGTAATTCTAACTGCACTATCTGTAGTATTGACATGCTGTCCACCTGCGCCAGAAGAACGATACGTGTCTATTCTAAGATCAGTTTCGTTGATAGCGACTTCTATATTGTCATCAACTACTGGGTATACATGTACGCTGGCAAAGCTAGTATGACGCTTTCCAGCACTATTAAAAGGCGATATCCTAACAAGACGGTGTACGCCACTCTCTGTTTTCAACCAGCCGTATGCATTTTCGCCTTCTATTTTTATTGTTGCAGATTTAATGCCTGCACTCTCTCCTGGCATTGAATGTACTATCGACACTTTATATTTGTGCCTTTCTGCCCATCTGGAATACATTCTAAATAGCATAGAAGCCCAGTCATCACTTTCTGTCCCTCCTGCTCCGGAATGCACTTCTAAAAATG
This sequence comes from Candidatus Lariskella endosymbiont of Hedychridium roseum, assembly GCF_964020185.1. NCBI lineage: Bacteria > Pseudomonadati > Pseudomonadota > Alphaproteobacteria > Rickettsiales > Candidatus Midichloriaceae > Candidatus Lariskella > Candidatus Lariskella endosymbiont of Hedychridium roseum. Next base: position 1,031,936 of record NZ_OZ026538.1, read on the forward strand.
CATCATTTTGATCTGCTTCGTGAGAGAGCATGCAATCTATTTCTTTCTCGAGAACAATCTTGCTGAGATCTTGAAGCAAAGATTCAGCTTCTGATAAAAGTTGAAGGTCAGATGCTTGCTCTGCCATATCTATTAACTCTATACATGATTTAAGATCTTGCTTGAGTGATACAACACCTTTTATTGACTTGTCTAGATAATTTCTATCTCGCAATGTGCGCCTTGCAGATTCTTGATCATCCCAAAAACCCTGCATTTCACACTTTGCATTTATATCATCGAGTTTCTTGCAAGCATTATCCCAGTCAAAGATACCTCATCAAAAATTCCAAGGAGCGCTCTATATCTGCTTTATACTTTGCTATTTCTTGTTTCGTCATACTGGCTATAAAATAAAATGTTGATTACATGGCACTGCCAGCAAAGGCACTTGCGCAGACTTTTTTGGCCTCATTTTTAAAGTATTACTTCGCTAATTTCTTCGCAAATATATAAAAGTATTTGAAGCAGAAATTAACTAGTATTCCTGCTATTCTAAACAATCATGCCATTTAAATCCTCGCTTAAATACTGTGAAGGCAGTGCCATATTGTTTTTTCTTGTAAAAGTCTAATATCAAAGCTAAGTTTGCTGTGATATAGAAAAGCAGCTTCAAGTTGGAATACGCTCTATTTCTAGATTTGTTTTTGATAGCTTATCAATGAGGTTTCCGTATCCTCTTTCTATATGAGTTGCAGCTGTCAGAATTGTTGTTCCTTCTGCAAGAGCTGCTGCTATTAAATAAGCTAATCCTGCCCTAATATCTGGCACGTCTATAGGTTCATCTATAGATGTAAGGGGTGTTGGGCCGTGTATCAATGCGCTATGCGCATAATCACAGCCTTTGTATCTACAATCCAATGAACCAAGGCACATCTTAGTAGTCTGTGTTTTAGCTCCTAGTTTGTTTAATACTTCTAAATAACCAAATCGCTGCTCATATACGGTTTCATGTATTACAGACATGCCGTTTGCTTGCGTCAAAAGTGTTGCAAAAGGCTGCTGCCAATCGGTGGAAAATCCGGGATATACATCGGTTTCGATTGTAACTGGTGATAATGCACCTTTACTATAAAATAAGATAGTTTCGGCATCAACTAGTTGGTAACTACCGCCAATTTGGTTATAATATGAAAGAAAATTTCCTAATAGCTCAGGTCTTATGCCGCTTACTTCGATTTTTCCTCCAGAAGCGCATGCAAGAGATGCCCATGATGCCGCTTCTATACGGTCTCCTATGGCGTGAATATTAGTCTTACGTAGCTTTTTTACACCATAGATAGTGAGATTTCTGCCTGAATCCAAAAAAATCTCAGCGCCCATTGATCTTAGCATTGTAATGAGCTGTATGATTTCTGGTTCTATTGCGATATTTCTAATCACACTAGTACCTTTTGCAAGTACACCAAGAAATAAACAGGTTTCAGTTGCTCCAACAGATGGGTATGGAAGTGTTATATGAGTGCTTTTTAATCCATTTGGCGCATAAGCAGAATATTTGGAATCAGTACTTTCGATTGTTGCTCCAAATTTTATTATAGCATCTATATGGAAGTCTACATTCCTCTTGCCGATCTCGTCACCTCTAACTGTTGGAACATCTGCCTGCCCAAACCTATGAAGAAGTATGCCCAAAAGCAATATAGGGATTCTATTACTCTTTGAATCGGGCAAAGTAACGATATGCGAATCAAGATTTCTGGAATCAATTTGTATCGTAGAGCTATCTTTCCAAGTTACCTCTGCTCCTATCGATTTTATGAGTAGTTCAGTTATTTCTACATCACCAATTCTTGGAATATTATTAAGCGTAACTATATCGTTACACAAAAGCGCAGCAACCATCGCTTTTGTAGCGAAGTTCTTCGCACCCATACAAGTGATTTGTCCAGATATTGGTAGTCCACCATTTATTCTGTAACTAATGTTGCTTTGCACTAACCGATCTCAAAATTTTTCTAAAAACAATGGTATTATAAATGTCATATGGTAAGTATACAAGAGAATTCTGAGTAATATGTTGCAAGTAACGTATTGATAGTTATGCTTTTATAAGCTTATTTGAGAGTTTTCACATAAAGATAGATAAGAGCTGTTCTTGACATTGTTTGAATATTTGTGTAATAGTAAGAGCGCACCAAAGCTTGATGGATCCGTATACCATTGACTCTTTTTTAGAAACGATTTTAGTGCGCCGTGTCACTCGGCATAAATGATGTCGCGTGTTGCTATTATCTCTCTCGATACATACTGTGCCAGACTTTCCAATTGTATGACGCTCTTTGGGTAAAATTTTAGAAAAAGCATCCCAATCATCCGTATAAAAATGACATTCTTTCAGATGACTCACTTTGTTGTAGAGCTTTTGGAATGTTGCAGTATCACGATTGCCTGTAACCCAGGCAACTGTTCTCCTTGTACTACGATCAACTGCCTTAATGATCCAAAGCTTGTTTTTTTTGAACCAATAAAATGCCACATCTCGTCGAATTCCATCTCCATAATATCCGAAGAGACAACTGGCTCCTGAGTCTTGCCCATCGCCTCTACTACCCAGCGATAAATTATGGACGGCGAATGCCCTAATATCTTGCCTAACATAGAAAAAGAGCCATTACCAAGACTATATAGCATAACGCATAATGCTTTCTTAACAGCTGTTTGAGGCTTCTTGCCCAGATCGCCCTCAACAAAATTTAGAACATGATCTGCACTTATAACGCTGTACACCCCCTCACAATGCCATTCTTTACAAAGATATCAGAGCAACATCCCTTACAACAAACCATAAAACCACTCTTTAGTTTTTAAAAAAGTGATCATATCATACTTCTATCTAATTTGTGAAAACTCTCGCTTATTTTTAGTGTCTGCAAAACTTATCTACTTGATCTTTTTGTAAAATTCAGTAAGACTTACGTCTGTAGTACCGCGTAATGATTAGTGTTGTGATTTTTCATGTGTTCTATATCCCATGTTCTGCTGGTTGCATATGTTGTTTTTTTGTTATATTTAGGAGACATGTCACTGGCCTCTTGTTTTTTAGGAGATACAAAGCTGGTTTATGACTGGTGAAAGTATAGGTATGTGTACTTTTGTTGTTCGGAGTGTACTGCCAGTTACTACGACATAAGTTCTCAGGTTTTGTTCTTTACATGTGCTCTTGCCTTGCGCATGTGCGCATTGTCTTTGATAAACTGAAATGTTCAGGACTTCTAGTTTTTTGCCTGTTTCTCTCAGCTTTAAGTAATGATTGAATTCTCAAGAACTACTCAATCTGAAAGTGTGGGTCTTTGAATTTTTTGCATTGTACTTGAAAGTAGTTTTACTTTCTAATATGGATGGTGTAGTGTGCTGAAAGCTTTGGAAGTTTGGGTTAAGAGTGTATTGGGAGTGGGTGCGTGAACTTTATCGGTTGGCAAGTAAGTTCCTTGTTTTATTGTAGGTAATAAATTGTGCAACAATTTTTGAAGAATTAGATGAGCAGTCAAGGACTTTAGCTCATTGCATTGATTGTACATTAGACCTCTTGCATAACCTGTTCCAAACTGTGATTTGATTGTCACTAAAACATAAAAACACTCACGTGGATCATTGTTTGGTGACGTTTTGCAAAAATCTACTCTATAAGAATTTCTACCTCAGAATGAGGTTATGCAAGAGGTCTATTTACTCACTTGTGTTAGATTTTGGACTTTATCTATTGACCTTGATTTAGGTTAGTTTATATGACGTTTGTCGTGATCTTTGCTGAGCATGAGCTTTTGCTTGTCTATATTTCTAATCTTGTTCTAGGTGTGTCTTGCTGAGTTTCTTTAAAAAATGTTTGTTAAATAAGTTGGGTATTAGGGGGATGGTTGTAAGTATCTGACTTTTTGTGTAGAGACCCATTTTTGTAGATCTGTTTAGATATGATAATTCATTTCTTTCAGAGTGTTGTCCGTAATGCTTATGGTTATACTACTTATGGTTTTTACTTTGGTGATTTAACTGCTTTTATTGGCGATAAATCATAGTGTATCCTTAGTTTTTTGTACTGTGAATTTTATGAAAGCTGTACAAAATCTAATATGATATACACTGCTTACTTTGCACAAAATTCTTTTTGTCTCTCTTTTTGTAAAAATGCTCTTGGTTTGTAACGCGGTTATTTAAACGCAGCATTAATACTTGAGTGTGTTTTCATCTCTTTGGGAGATTTTTGTGCTTTTTATTACAATATTATGAATTATTAAAATTAATAGAATTAATAGCTTATGCATACAAAAAATTGGCGTCATCCTAAAGTCCCTGTTGCTCAGATGTGCGATAATCAAGATTTATTAGAAGAGTCTAGCTTTTTAGGTTTGAATCAGGATCAGGGTGCTCAACAAATGTTTATCTCAAATATAATAAACAATAATGAAGAGGGTGAAGACATGCCAAAAGTTGAGGATCTGAGAACTACTTCTAAGAAGAGAGAAGGTTCATCACTTAAGAGAACAGGGCGTTTCCATGATTCTAGAAATAATAAGCAAACTCAAGATCGTTCAGAACAGAGTGCTTCATCTGATGTTTTAGATTCAAAGAATCAAGGAGTGCAGACAAAACTAGGATATGATTTCGGTGAAAGTCAGCAAGATTATAGTGAAGTACAAGTATGTGAGAATAATATGAATGCGACAAATGACGCGAGTGATAAGAAAGAAACATTAGGAATTCAAAACAGCAAAATCGGTGTTTTGGATTTAACAAGGAGTAAGTCTGAGACTAGGAGATGGACAGATGCTTCAAGTAGAGCAAGTGTTGATAGAAGTAGTGCAGCATATGATGGTAACAACAATAATCAAGCACAAAAAACAATCGTTAACCTTAAGGATGTGAAAAATAAAACTCCTGAAGAGCTTTTAAATCTTGCCGAGTCTTTGAAAATAGAAAATCCCAGTTATTTGCAAAAGCATGATTTAGTTTTCACAATTTTAAAAGTTTTAGCAGATCAAGGAGCCGTAATAGTTGGTGATGGTATGCTTGAAATACTGCAAGATGGATACGGATTTTTAAGATCTTCTGAAGCAAATTATGTACCAGGGCCAGATGATATATATGTTTCTCCAATTCAGATAAAAAAGTTTGCACTAAGAACAGGTGATACAATAATTGGTCCAATAAGAGCTCCTAAGAAAGGAGAAAGGTATTTTGCACTAACTAACATACATGTATTAACTGGACTTGAAATATCAAAAAATAGACACAGAGTTCACTTTGATGATTTAACTCCAATATATCCAATGAAACAAATTAAGTTGGAAACTGATTCTCAAACCAAAGATTTAAGCTGTAGAATAATAGATATAGTCGCACCTCTTGGCAGAGGCCAAAGAGCAATTATTGTTGCGCCACCAAGAACTGGTAAGACTATTTTGATGCAAAATATATCGCATTCAATTAGTACAAATTATCCTGAAATCTCTCTGATAGTGCTTTTGATTGGTGAGCGTCCTGAGGAAGTCACAGATATGTCAAGATCAGTACGAGGTGAGGTAGTAAGTTCTACATTTGATGAGCCTTCTTATAGACATGTGCAGCTTGCTGAAATGGTAATAGAGAAAGCTAAAAGAATGGTTGAGCGTAAGAAAGATGTTGTGATATTGCTTGATTCTATCACAAGGCTTGCTAGAGCTTATAACGATGTAGTGCCGTCTTCCGGTAAGGTTTTGAGTGGTGGTGTTGATTCAAATGCACTGCAGAAGCCAAAGAGACTTTTTGGTGCTGCTAGAAATACGGAAGAGGGCGGTTCGCTGACTATTATAGCAACTGCTTTGATAGAAACAGGCTCTCGTATGGACGAAGTCATCTTTGAAGAATTCAAAGGAACTGGTAACTTAGAGATAGTGCTTGATAGAAAGATATCAGATAAGAGAATATTTCCTGCTATTGATATTACAAAATCTGGAACCAGAAAAGAAGATCTTTTAGTTGATAGATCAATACTCTCTAAAATGTGGGTTTTAAGGCGTGTGATGAATACAATGGGAGCAACTGAATCAATAGAGTTCTTGAATGATAAATTGCGTTATCACAAAAACAATCATGATTTCTTTGAGCAAATGAATATGCAAAAATAATGAGGGAATGCTTTGCAGATGCTAAAAAGACCTTTAGTTGGTATTACAGTGGATAGTTGTAAAGGTGATCAGAATGCTTACTCTAATTATTCATATTATGCTCTGCGTGAGTTTTATTCAAATGCAGTAGTTGAATGTGGCGCTATACCGCTGATTATCCCCTATGATATTACTGCTGCTGGCGAGTATTCAACGCTGCTTGATGGGCTTGTGATCACAGGTGGAAATTTTGACATAGACCCAAAGTATTACAATCAGAATGTGACAAGTAATAGAGTGACTATAAATGAACGGCGTACAGCATTTGAATATGCAATTCTAAAAGAAATGCTTGCACGGAAAAAATCTATATTTGGAATATGTGGTGGGCATCAATTAATAAATGTCTTTTTTGGTGGCACCTTGATTCAGCACATACCGGATTCTGTAAAGAATTGTATAGAGCATGAACAAAAAACTCCTAAGCATCTTACAAGCCATGGAGTAAATGTTGCTAGTAACACAATTTTGAGCAATATTTTAGGCACTGATGCTTTTAAGGTAAATAGTTCTCATCACCAAGCAGTGGATAAGTTAGGTGCAGGTTTAATAGCAAGCGCTTTTGCAGAAGATTCAGTAATAGAAGCAATAGAGCATGTGGAACACAAATTTTGTGTAGGAGTACAATGGCATCCAGAATTTTTGACAACAGGTGAAGATAGGAAGTTATTTACTGCTTTTATATCTAGTTGTGTTTAAAAGAAAACGGTAAGAATATTTTTAGGTGCTTATACAAATCTTGGATCTTTATCTTTGCTAAGGTAAAAAGTATGTGCCAGAAGTCTCAGAAGAGGCATGAAATGATATCTAGGGTGTCAAAATAGCGCTTACAAATACATGATTAGCATTTTTAAAGGCACAAATTTTGCAAGGTATTACGAGTATAGTTGAGTAGATTACTTAAATCCTTCATGACGCAGAGGTCTTAATAAAAAATTTTTCAGAATGAGAAAAGATATTTTAGACTTTTTAAATACGCCAGTGAGCAGCCTGCACCGAATTGGGGATTTTAGAGCTAAGCAATTCGAAAGAATAAAGTGTGTTTACTTAAAAGATTTGGTTACATACTTGCCAATAGATTTTGTGAAGAAGTTGATTTCCCCTAACTTATCTAAGATTAATAGGAAGTGCTATATTGCAACTATAGTCAATATTGACTATTTTAGTAACAAAGCGAATAACTTATCATCTAATTTTTTTCATAATAAAACAGGTAAAAGAGTTCTTTGTATAAATTGCTCAAATGAAAGTGGCCATTTACAGCTTATATACTTTCATAATCCACCTCAAAGCATAAAAAACATTTTAAAAATAGGAAGTGACATCTTTGTTAGTGGAAAACTGACTATAAATGCTGGGAAGCTTCAAGTAGTGCATCCTGATATAGTAGATCTTCCAAAAAGAATAGAGCAAATATCGGAAGTAGAGTCTATATACAGCGCAACAAAAAACTTAAGTTCTAGAATAATAAGCTATGCTGTAAACGAAGCTCTGAATCAGATGCCAGAATTTCCAGAGTTGATACCTATAGATTTATTGAAAAGCAACAATTGGCCTGCAATGAAAGAAGCGTTTAATCTTTTGCATCATCCTGGAAGATTAGTTATGCAACAGGATGTTGAAAAGGCAAAAGAGCGGCTTGCATTTGATGAATTACTTGTGGAACAAGCGAGACTTCAGATATGCCGCAGCAATTATTTAAAGAAATCTAAACGCGCGCGCGCGTTTAATAATAGAAGAGAGTTATATAGCAGGCTAAAAGAAATACTTCCATTTTCTCTCACAGATTCACAAGCAGAAGTAATAAATGAGATTTTTGAATCTCAAGAATCTGGTAATAGAATGGTGAGACTTTTGCAAGGAGATGTTGGAAGTGGTAAAACGCTGGTTGCATTCTGTGCTTGTATTAATGCTATAGAAAATGGTTATCAAGCAGCTTTTGCTGCGCCTACTACAATACTTGCAAAGCAGCATTTTGAAAATCTAAAAGGTTTTGCAGAAGAACTTGGTGTAAGAATTGGGCTTTTGATAGGTGACCAGAGCATTGCGGATAAAAGAAGAAGTTATGAGATGGTGGCAAACGGTGAAATTCAACTGATTATAGGAACTCATGCGATTTTGCAGCCAAATGTAGTATTTAAAGATCTAAATCTTGTTGTGATAGATGAACAACATAGATTCGTAGTAGAGCAACGGATGAGTTTAATCAATAAGGGAGATAAATCCGATATATTGATGTTATCAGCAACTCCAATACCAAGGACCATGACACTTATTCAATATGGTGACATGGATATTTCTATATTGCGTCACAAGCCATCGAAAAGAAAGCCGATAATCACTACATTACTTTCTAAAGGAAAAATAGAACAATTGCTTAGTAGAATTTCTGAGATAATAAGTAAAAATCAAAAAGTATATTGGATTTGTCCGCTTATAGAGGAATCGGAAAAGCTAGATCTTGCAAATGCTGTGAAGAGATATGAAATGCTAAGTGAAATTTTTCCTACTAGCTTAGTGCACAGCAGAGTTGCGCAACAAGCGCAAGAAGAGATAATGCAGGATTTTAAAGATGAAAATGGCAGGGCAAAAATTTTAGTTGCTACGACTGTTATAGAAGTTGGTGTTGATGTACAATCTGCGTCTGTAATAGTGATAGAAAATCCAGAGAGGTTTGGGCTTGCTCAGCTTCATCAATTAAGAGGTAGAGTAGGTAGAAATGATCTTCAGTGTTATTGTGTGTTGCTTTATGTAGTTATATGTGATACTATTAACACCCTCGCCTTTAGGCGAACACTTTAGTATTAGTTATCTAGGAAATGTGCTAAGGGAGGACGAATGGAATATAGGAGATGATCCCACAGCCTATATGACCTAAAGTATCATATAGTATTTTGTACTAAGTATAGGTATAGAGTTTTAACTGGGCAAGTTGCGATTAGAACTAGGGAAGTAATCCGAGAAATACGTGCTGCTAATTACATAAATATAATTAGTGGCAGTATGAGTCCTGATCACGTACATATATTAGCATTGGTTCCGCCTAGTATATCAATATCTAAAGCTGTGCAATATATTAAAGGTATAAGTAGTCGTAAGTTGCTACAGGAATTTGCACTGCTCCGTAAGCGGTATTGGGGACAACATCTTTGGGCCAGAGGGTATTTTGTTGTGACAGTTGGCAATGTGAATTCAGAAGAAGTGCAAAAATATATAGAACAGCATGAGGAACATCACAAAAAAGATGATTTTAGAATATCAGAGTTTTAGCGTTTACGCTTTTAATCTGCTTTGCAAGCGTTACACAAACTACCGCGCTTTAGCCGGTAGTAATTGATGGGAATGCACTTTCTGAAGTTTCTCTTCAGCGTTTAAAGATAATAAAAAATTGTGACGACGGTTTTGAGATTGCAGAGCAAGATTTAATGCTTAGAGGTGGCGGTAGGGTATTGAGTAATCAGCAGAGTGGTTTGCCTGAATTTAAAGTTTTAAATTTGGAAAAGCACGGGCATTTTATAGAATCCGCTGTAAAACTTGCAAGAGAGCTAGTGGCTGCAGAAAGATATGAGGAAATTAATACGCTGAGTTGTTTGTTTAATAAAACGTAAGATTTAAATAGCGCGAGTTGCCAATTAATATTAAGCATCTAAGCTATTAATTACCGGCAATGCGGATCAATAGATCGTTCATAAAATCATCCAAAACAGTACCTTGATGCAAAAACCTTTTGCATATTTTATTTTTGTTTATTTGCAAAACCCTCAAGCAACATATAGGGCCCTAAAATCTGCCACACAGCAAGCAATTAATTGGCAACTCGCGTTAAATAATTTTATGCTTGTGAGCCTTAAAAAATTAATGAAGCTAAAGTGTTTTGTTATTTAGTGCGTGCGCCAAAAGTCTCGGAACAAGCATGAAATAGTGCTCCGAGTGTCAAAATAGCGCAGTGCTATATATTTAAGCTAAAGAAAAATGCTGTGCTTTAGAAATTATGTTTTGCAATGTGGAATCCAGTCATAAGCAAACCCTATGATTGATATTATATATAAAAGGCCTATCACAGTTCCTAGTAATACTGTGGTTGCAGCTTCCTCTTGATGATGATCATATAAAAGTGCAAACAATACGGTATTCATTGCAGGTGGCATTGTGAACAGTAAAATAATCATCTTATGAATTTCATCTGGATATATATGTAATAAAAACACGTCAAGAGCTACTATTAAAAATCCTATAGCAGGAAATACTATGTATTTTGCAGAAAGAACGGAAAAAAAGAAATGAAAAATCAAATTTAAGTGATTTAACTGATGATAAGCTTATGCCTAATAGTAACATTCCCATAATTATATATGCACCTTGTATATTGGTCATAGTATTCTGTATGGGCTCTGGTAATACAAGATCAAAGTAATTTAATATCAAACCAAAGCAAAAAGCGTAGATAATAGGTAGTTTGAAAATGTGGAAAAATGCTCGTATTTTGCTACACTTACCGAGTGCAAGTACATAGATTCCAACGGTGAATTCATAAAGAGCTATTCCTTGAGCACTAGCTATATATACTGCAACGACTGGATCTTCAAAAATTGAAGAAGCGATTGGAAGACCAAAGTATCCAGAGTTACAAGCTCCAGAAGCATATCCTAGTAAGCCGGCTCTCTTAGCTCCATTCTTACCCTTACATAATTTTTTTGATACAAGAAAATATATCGTGCAGACCAAAGATGATAGGCAGAATACCATAACTGGCAAAAATAGATAAACTCCGCTCATCTCGATGTTTAAGCCAGCGCGAAAGAAAATTACTGGGTTTAGGATGTAGAATAAAATCGGTAGAAGGTTTTTGGGGCTTATGTTGCTCATCTTGCCGCATATAAAGCCAAAGACAGACAATGTTAGTAAAGAAGCTGCACGTAATAAAATGTCTGCTGTGTTTAGCATATTGGTGCATGAAAATAAATGTGAGTTATATACTTAGTCATACTTTTCAAAATTAGCGCCTTTAAAAAAACACTCATGATATTTTGTAACTGCTCTGTTAACTAAGTTATTGTATAAGTCTTTTTTGCTTAATGTTTCATATTACTTCGTTAGTTTTTTTGCAAAGATATAAAAGTATTAGGCGCATAAATTAATTAATACTTTGAAAGTGCACTTACTTGAGCGCAGTGCTACACATACGCACGCGTTCTTCCTAGCTCTTTTTGAAGTCTAACTATGTGTAGAAGTCAAGATTTGATCTTACAGACAGTTATAAATTTTATATCTGCTTGTCAGTTAAGTTTTGACTGTCAGATATGTAACTGAGATACAAGATTTCATTATTCGAGAGTTTTCACAATTAGATAGAAGTATGATATGATCACTTTTTTAAAAACTAAAGAGTGGTTTTATGGTTTGTTGTAAGGGATGTTGCTCTGATATCTTTGTAAAGAATGGCATTGTGAGGGGTGTACAGCGTTATAAGTGCAGATCATGTTCTAAATTTTGTTGAGGGCGATCTGGGCAAGAAGCCTCAAACAGCTGTTAAGAAAGCATTATGCGTTATGCTATATAGTCTTGGTATGGGCTCTTTTTCTATGTTATGCAAGATATTATGGCATTCGCCGTCCATAATTTATCGCTGGGTAGTAGAGGCGATGGGCAAGACTCAGGAGCCAGTTGTCTCTTCGGATATTATGGAGATGGAATTCGACGAGATGTGGCATTTTATTGGTTCAAAAAAAACAAGCTTTGGATCATTAAGGCAGTTGATCGTAGTACAAGGAGAACAGTTGCCTGGGTTACAGGCAATCGTGATACTGCAACATTCCAAAAGCTCTACAACAAAGTGAGTCATCTGAAAGAATGTCATTTTTATACGGATGATTGGGATGCTTTTTCTAAAATTTTACCCAAAGAGCGTCATACAATTGGAAAGTCTGGCACAGTATGTATCGAGAGAGATAATAGCAACACGCGACATCATTTATGCCGAATGACACGGCGCACTAAAATCGTTTCTAAAAAAGAGTCAATGGTATACAGATCCATCAAGCTTTGGTGCGCTCTTACTATTACACAAATATTCAAACAATATCAAGAACAGCTCTTATCTATCTTTATGTGAAAACTCTCAATTTTTTATGTATTTTGTACGTTTCTGTGCACCATATCATTGTGCATGTCTTTCTTGCCTAGGCACTGCGCTCAAGTAAGTACACGCGCGGATTTTAAGTGCATGATTTTTTAGAGTACAAATGAATTTTTAAGTTTTCTTTTCAGATTTTTGAGTATTTTAGCACATAAATTTTTCATGCTATAAACAATGAGAGCGTATATTCTTCACAACCATACCCATGCGCTTAAAATAGGAAGTACCTATGACCAAGTACCACGACTCTCTATTTGACAAAAAAATATTTGTAAATTTTGAGTATTCATATTATATATCGCTTTCAAAGCTTTGATAGTATTGTTTTTTTCAGTGAAAATAACATTTCCTTCAAGATTCACTATACCACTAACAATATCGTATGTACCGTAATCACTAACTAACTGTTTATCATCCAAGTATATCATCACACCATTTTCTAAAGTGAATTTATTTAAATTCTTATACATTAAAAATCCAAATCCACCACTAGCACCAGAAAATCCTTTGCAGAAAATCTGAATCTTATCCGCCATTAAAGTAATATTTTTTAACTTAACTTGCGCCCTTCCACTTAAAATCACCTTTGTATCTTTTGTATAAACAAGCATTTGTTCAGCGCTCATATATACATTAGAATTATTAACCTCTTGAGCAAAAACTGCAAACACTTGCTTATTTTTTAATGTTATACTTTGCGATTCCCAACCCATCACATCAAATGCAACAAAAAGCTGCATCACAAGTATGGTCAAGAATACCCTCATCCCCTTATTACCCCACCTATTTTTTGTGAGATTTTTGCTATTATACTAGTAGAGATTTCCTCTATTTCATGATCAACTAAAGTTTTTTGATCAGATTGCATCTTAACATTGATAGCTACAGATTTTTTTCCATCAGGAAGTCCATGCCCACAATATATGTCAAATAACTCTATATCCCTTATCAAAGTATTCTTCAATTCATTAATTGCCTGAACTACTTCTTGAACTGGTAGATCAGCATCTATCAAGAATGCGAAATCTCTACTCACTGTTTGATAATCTGATAAAGTGGGACAAGTAAACTTACTTTTTGAAGTTGGAATATTTTCTTCGAATATTTCAAAGCACATAATTGGAATTTTTATATCAAATTCTTTAGCTATTTTAGGATGTAATTGACCGCAGTAGCCAAGCGCATTATTTCCTATAGAAAATAATGCACTTTTTGTAGGATGATAATAACATGGAGTATTTCTTGATATAGATATATTCTTAATATTCATTCCAACTGATTCCAGTAGCGCCAATAAATCACTTTTTACATCATAAAAATCCCAACTACGTCGCTTTTCATATAAAGATCTAGATCCAGCAAACCCTGCTCTCACACCTGTTATCATTAAATTTTCTCTTACTTGATCATCTTGAATCTTATAAGCATTGCCTATTTCAAACATTGCAATATTATCGAAATCTCTAGCAATGTTTTTTTGTACCGCAAGCAACATCCCAATTAATAAAGTAGGACGCATAGTACTCAAATCCACAGATATAGGATTTGCTATCTGCATACAATCATCAAATCCAAGCGCATTACAAAACCTTTCATGAACAAAAGACCACGTGATAACTTCATTAAGCTGCTTTGAAAGTAATATGGATTTATACCTATTTATCTTTGTAAGATGCTCATTTCTATAAAGAGAACTAATATCACAATCATTAGAAGCTGCTATAGGCTTCAATGGCAGTTTATCAACTCCATAAATTCTTATAATTTCTTCTGCTATATCCTCTATAATCTTTATATTTCCCAACCTCCAAGATGGAATAGCTATGTTTTCACCTTTTACAACAAACCCAAGTCTGGATAATATTTCCGCACAATGCTCTCTAGAAAGATTCAGCCCTGTTATATCTAATATCTTTTGATAATCAAAATAAATAAATTTTACATATTCACTTTTAGTTCCTTTAAAAATAATAGGTTCATAAGCAACGCCACCGCACTCTGCCAATATTTTCCAAGTAATACCATTCGTAAACAAATCTGCATTATCTTCATCAACCTTGCGTTCAAACCTAAATCTTGAGTCCGTTACTATATTTAAAGCTCTACCAGATTTTATAACAGCACTACTTTTAAAATTTGCAATTTCTAATAATATATTTTTTGTATCATGATCTACCTTGCTCAGTTCTCCACCTATTACACCAGCAACTGCCAAAACTTTAACATCATCTGCTATGACCGTTAGCCCTTGTGGTAATTCATATTCGCAGCCACCAAGTGCTATAAATTTTTCTCCATCCTTAGATGTACGAACTTTAATCACACCTTCAATTTTATCTGCATCATATGCGTGGCTTGGTCTACCAAAGCTCATCATCATAAAATTTGATATATCTACTACTGTATTCTTATTGCTATACCCAATAGACCTTAACAGACTATTTTCTTTTTTATCGTGATTCGATATTCCTTCAATATATTGCAAAAGAAATTCAGTAACATTTTCTTTGTCTTCTACTTCTAAGCTGAAATTAGGCATCGTCTCAACAGATCGAAAGCTAGAACGCTGCACAGTTTTTAATGTCCCAACACAAGCAGCAGAGAGTTCTCTTGCAATACCATATACACTTGCACAATCTCCGCGGTTAGGAGTAAGTGCTATTTCAAAAACCACATCATCAAGACCGAAGTAAGTTGCAAATTCTTGCCCTATAGTAGCAGTTTCTGGCAACTCAATTATACCAGCATTATCTTTTTCATCTAGTAGAAGCTCAGAGGCACTGCAAAGCATTCCATTACTTTCAACAGATCTAATGACTGACTTCTTGATTTGCATCTTATTAAACGGAACTATTGCACCAACCTTAGCAAGCACAACCTTTATCCCAGCTCTTGCGTTCTCTGCACCACACACTACTTGAAATTTGTTTATTCCATCATTTACTGTACAAACTTTTAGTTTATCAGCGTTTGGATGAGGTATTGTTGACTCTATCTCTGCTATGCAAAAATTTTTATAATGCTCTCCTATATCCTCAAACGATTCCACTTCAAACCCGATATTTGTAAGTGTTGATGTAATTTTCTCAGGACTTTCTGACGTTATAAGATATTCTTTTAGCCAATAAAAAGTAAACTTCATATTTTTGATGATTTATTGATATTTATAATTCAAATCTGCACGATCGCCACTATTGAATCGCGAATATAGCGATATAATATAATTTTATAGATACAAAATTGATCTAATACTTATCCCCATATTAACTAATAATTTTTGATGTAAAGTTTCCATCTAAATATAGTATTTAATTAACAGTGCTATATAAAAACACCACGATTATTACTTATGAATGGTGATGATACAATTTTTAATGAAACACGCAACAAAAACCAGTAAGTCTGCCAGTCAAAAATCGATTTGCTGCGCTATTTTGCATTTGTTGGATTTGGTATAATTTATCCTATACTTCTAAATACGTACTTAACAGAATTCTACTTTTCTGTTGATATTTATTGTTTAGTGCTTTCATCTTTCTTTTGATCATCAGATTCATTGCTTGCAATATTCTCAGTATTAGCAATACCAGCACCGCTATTAATTGAAGCACCTATCGTGTTTGCACCCTTAAAATTTGCATTATCAAGATTTGAGTTCGTTATTACCGCTCCTTCCAAATCAGCATAAGAAAAATTACAAAATGCAAGATATGTATTATTAATCTTCATATTTTGCATATTCGCTTCTACAAACAGCACTGTGTGTGCAATTCCAGAATTCAATATTACATTAGAAAGATTTGCTCTACTCGCATCTACTCTAGATAGACTTACAAGCATTAAATTTGCATTACTTAAATCCGAATATTTCAAAAAAGCATCAGAGAGTTTTCCCCTTTTAAAACTAACATTTTGCAACTTAGCATAGCTAAAATCAGTAGCTTCTGCATATACATCGTCCATTATAGCACCATTAAAAATACCATATCGAAAAACTGCACCAAATAATATAGCCTTTCTTAAATCCGCGTTAGTAAAATTAGTATTTTTAGCACTTACAGTTTCTAAATTTGCATTAATCCATTTAACATCTATCATAGAAGCACCATCAAGTATGGCACTCTTCATATCAACACTGAGACCTAAACTATTATCAAACTTTGTACCTTTGAAGCTGCTACGCGTAAAGCTAGCAAATTGAATCTTAGCTCCAGAAAAATCTGTATTATTGAATGATGCAAACTCCGCCTTCACAACCGACAAATCAGCACCAGTAAATACCGCACTATCAGCGTATGCTTTATGCATATCTGCACCATATAATGAAGCATTACTGAAATCAGCAACAGCAAAGTTTGCACCTCTAAAATTAGCATCCTTAGCATTCACACCTTTAAAGCTAGATTCCTCTAAATACGCGTTCTCAAATATGGTGTTTTCCAATTTGCAATTATCAAACTTGACACCAAAAGCTTGCATTCCAGTAAAATCGAGGCCTGACAGATCAAGTCCAGATAAATCCGTACTGAGATCCTCTGCTAAATTTGATACTTGTTGCTTCTTGCTATTTTTTTGGAGATACAATTCAACATCTTTTCTTGTGACGATAACCTGCTCTTTTATGTTGCTATCATTATTTTCTACCTGCAACTGCTGAGCTTGGTTTTGCAAATTCTGTGTGACATCACCTTGCGCTACTTCACTTGCAAAAGACAAGTTGTTACATAGCAATGTTACAGTAAATACTATAATATGAAATAACTTAAAATTGCTGGACAATATACATAATCTTGTCATATTTCTAATTTTATTAGCTCAATGTTACAAATAACCATTTATCAATTCTTCAGCGATCTGTACAGCATTCAACGCAGCACCTTTTCTTAAATTATCAGAGACAACCCACATACTAAGTGTATTGTAATTACAAACTCTGCTATTACCACAACCTCTTATCCTTGAAACAAAAACAGAATAGTCACCAATGCACTCTATTGGAGTATTATAATTATATTCAGCACATAATTTTACAGAGGGTGCATTAGCCAATAACTCATGCGCAATCTCTGGAGTAATATGTTCTTCACATTCAACTGTAACAGACTCGCTATGTCCTATAAAAACTGGAACTCTTACACAAGTTGGTATTACATCAATTTCCTGATCAAAGATCTTCTGAGTCTCTACAATCATCTTCCATTCTTCAGAAGAATACCCACCTTCAAGAAATTCTCCTATTTGTGGTATTATATTAAATGCTATCTGCCTTTGAAAATGCACAGGCTGAACATTTTGATTAAAAAATTTACTCTTTGTTTGGTTAAATAACTCATCCATAGCTTTTGTACCAGCTCCAGAAACAGATTGATATGTTGATACAATAATCCTTTTTATTTTTGCATAATCATTTAAAGGTTTAAGCGCAACAACCATTTGCAGTACAGCACAATTAGGATTTGCTACTATATTCTTATTAGAGTAGTCACGCAGCTTATCCAGATTAACTTCAGGTACCACAAGCGGTATATCGTCATCCATCCTAAAGCAGGAAGAATTGTCTATAACTACACAACCACTTTTTGCTGCTATTTCCGCATATTGCCTTGAAACAGCAGCTCCAGCTGAAAATAATGCTATATCAGTCCCAGCAAAGTCATAAGATGAGAGTGGTTGTACCTCAAGCACATCATCTCCAAAACTTACCTTCTTTGGTGTTGATCTATCTGAACCAATCGCAATTAACTGAGAGATAGGGAAATTACGTTCATACAACACATTTAACATTTGGCGTCCAACGTTTCCAGTAGCACCAACAACAGCAACTTTATATTTCATTCTAGATATATTAATAATTAAGTTAATATATTTTTCATATTTTCTATCACTTGTATAGCAACACTATCCTCTGGCAGCGAAGCATCTACTATATTAAATCGATCTCCATCTTTCACTTTAAGGTGCAAAAACCCTTCTCTAATCCTTTTATAAAATTCAATATCACGTTTATCATAGTGACTCATTGATGAATTTCTATCTAAGACACGTTTCTTTGCTATTTCAGGATCAAGATCCAAAATAAAAGTTATGTCCGGCACTATTGGAGAAACGTGATCATTTACATAATGAATAAAATTCATATTCAAACCTTTGCAATAACCCTGATAGATTATTGATGAGTCAAAAAATCTGTCGCATATTACAACTTTTCCTGCGAGCAAATTTGGCAATATCAAATTCTGAATATGATCTCGCCTTGCAGCAGAAATCAATAAAAACTCCGTCATAGTATCACTTATTTCATAATCAGAGACTATAATATTTCTAATATGATTAGCAAGCTCTGTTCCTCCAGGCTCTTTAGTAATAACTACTGGAATGTTTTTAGATTTTAAATATTCTAGTAATATTCTACATTGCGTTGTTTTGCCAGCACCTTCACATCCTTCAAAAGTGATAAATTTTCCAGTCATTTTCTACTAGTTGCTCGTTAATAAACACTTTAATGTCTCATCAGATAATCCATATGATGGTCTTATCTCTACACTTTGTTTTATACCAGTGTTAATTTCTTCCGCAAAAACCATCAAAATTCCATCTGCATCTACACGAAAAGTTATCAGTAATCTCGGAACTCCAGCAGGCATTTTAGGGATTTTCGATAACTCAAATCTTGCAAGCGATCTACAAAAAGAGACTTTTTCTGACTCTCCTTGAAGCACATGCAGCTGAAAAATAGTCTGGTTGTCTTGAGATGTTGTAAACATCTTATTTACTTCTATAGGTATTGGAGTATTGCGTGGAATAATCACTTCAACAAGTCCACCTATAACCTCTATACCTAAAGAGAGCGGAGTAACATCAAGTAACAGATCGCTATCTGAACCTCGATATAAAGCTTCTGCTTGAATTGCAGCTCCGATTACAACAATTTCATCTGGATTAAACGAGTCTAATACGTTGACGCTAAATTCTTTTTCTAGTTCAAACTTAATACATGACATCCTTGTACTTCCACCAACTAGTATTATAGCATCTAGTAAATTAGCACAAGAACCATCAGTTGAACAATCTGCATCTTTCAAAGCTTTTTTAAATAAAGATATTGTCCTTTTCAGTAAATGCTCAGTGGCTCTTTCAAATTCACTTCGTGTAACGCGACACCCTTGGAAATAATCTTGATCTGTGCCAAGCCATTCTTCATGATAAGTTAAATACTCTTTGATACGTTTTGCTTCATTTAATGCTAAACTCATATTTTCACTACTAGGCATACTTAGCTTGTGTTTGTTAATGATGAAATTGAGTAGCTCAATGTCAAAATCATCACCACCAAGCTGCAAATCTCCTGCAACCGCAATAACCTTCAATACACCATACTGCATGCGCAATATTGATATATCAAAAGTCCCACCACCTAAATCATATACTGCAAAAGTTCCTACAGCTTTATTTTGCATACCATATGCAAATGCAGCCGCAGTTGGTTCATTAATAAGTCGCAGAACTTCAAGACCTGCAATTTTTGCCGCTTTTTGCGTTGCATTTCTAGCGGCATCATCAAAATATGCAGGCACAGTAATAACAGCTTTTCTTATATCTATCTTGAGAGAATCCTCTGCCGCCATTTTAAGAGCTTTTAAAATCTCTGCACTCACTTCTTCTGGAGAAACAGATCTTTTTCCAGCAAGGATATCGATCTGACCTTCTTTAAAGGTAATATCCAAATGCGGCAAGATCGTATTTGTAGAAATATCAGCATGTGACTTTCCAATCAATCTTTTGACAGAATTTATAGCACCTGAGAATGCTTTGGCACTACTTCCTACAAAAACTTCACCATCACTATAATATACAATAGAAGGAAGTAACTTATTACCTTCTATCTCTATTATATCTACTTTACCTGAGCGTGAAACAGCAATTAGTGAATTAGTAGTACCTAGATCTATGCCAACTGCAACACAGCCTCCATTCTCGTTTGATGTAGTTTCATGAGTATTTGGTTCTTGGATCTGGTAAAATTGCATCTATGAAATATAATATTTATATTCTCTCTAAAAATCTATTTATAAACTTAAGCTTCATATATTGCTTTAACGCTTCATCATATAAAGCACTGTTCAGCATATCCTTTAAAAGCTTTAATGTTTGATCTTTTTCAGATAAAATCTCAGACTTTAACTGACTCTTGTCTTCGTCTTCATCTTCTAAGCGTTCCTGCCATTCCATGGACAACAATAAAAGATCTTGTGTCGCAGAAGAGATTTCATTACTCACTGAGTTGTCCAAGCTATATCCATGCTGTTTTAATATGTATTCCGCTCTCTTTATAGGATCTATCAAAACTCCATATGCTGTATTTATCAAACTACTATTATGTAGTGCAATTTCTTTTTCTAATTTAGATGAAAAAACAAATTTGTCTGGATGAAATATTTTAAGAAGTCTTATAAGAGCATCTTCCAGCACAAAACGTGAAACTTCAAATTGCAATTCTAATGAGAATAAATCAAAATAATTCACATCACTCGAAATCGACATTACCCTTCCACAATTACCGCATAGCAATATTTCCGTAGTATTGCAAGAACAATGAGGACATACTTGAGAACTTGTTAACATGCAAATTCCATTATACAATTTCTTGAATTTAATAAAGTATAGTTGTATCATACTCCAGAGACATAAATGAATATTATAAATGTTGCAAACTTTTTTGTTTTCTCATCTATGATTTTTTTAGTTATATACAGGGTGTTTCGTTGGGAGAATCTATATAATGACTGAATTGAAAAAATTTGACATACCTTGCTTTTTTAACGGAGCAAAACAAACGATTGCAGTCTTTTTAGGTGATTCAGCACCTGATCATCATCCTCTACACTTTCAAGCAGAGTGGATTACAAAGGATAAAGGTGGACAGATACCTCAAGATATAATGGAAACAGTTGCAAAGATACAAGACTTAGCAAAAAGGAGTAATGTACCATTTATGGATTTATGGCAATACGCACTTGAAGCATCTTCAAATCAATCAATAGAATATAATAGTGAGAGTAAAAGTAGTGAAAATAAAATATCAAATAGTATTCAGCAATTAAAGGGCTAGATTTTATGTCAATAATTACTTGCACTAGAAAAATAGAATTTGACGCAGCCCATAGAGTCATGGGATATCATGGCAAGTGCAGGATGCTGCATGGACATAGATATAAAATTGAAGCAACTTTTGCCGCTGAAGCTTTATCAGCACTAGGTATGGTTATAGATTTTGCAAGCATTAAAGATGTGCTAAATTGCTGGTTACTGGAGCACTGGGATCACAATATAATATTAAATTCTGAAGACAATGAGCTAGGCGGCAGGATCTCTGATCTTACTGGGCAAAAGGTTTATTATCTTGACTATAATCCAACAGCTGAAAATATGGCACACTATCTAATAAATTATGTATGCCCAAAGCTTTTTGAGAAACATAATGTAAAATGTATTAAGGTCAAGCTATATGAAACAACAAATTGTTATTCAGAAGCATATTTAAGTAAGCAGTGCTATTAGATCTGATCAACTGTGCCTTCCTCTTTCTAATGCATCCGTCTTTCAAATAATTACTAATCAATAGACCTCTCGCAGAACCTATTTATGAGAAGCGAATGGTAGAGGCTTGAGACGCGCAAAGGAGGCATGTATTCTAATATATAACGACCTTTAGCATTAAGGCGACGCACCAGGCGCCCTCAGAAATTGAGTTACGCAAGAGGTATAATGTTATTAGTATATCCATTAACATGGCAAAATAGCAAAGAAGTTGTATACTAATCATACTTTGCAAAAATTGGCACATAAAAAGATCGCTCGTTAAGTAATTGCTTGCAAGCCAACATAAATTCTATAGCTTCTTAGGAAATTATGACGCAGATGACTTTAAAAGCGCTGGTTTAAAAGGCGACGCTAAGAAAAGAACCAGCGCTTTTGTTATTTTAATAGATTGGCTATTGAGCTTCTAACTGACTGGAATGTTCAATTAGAATTATATCATCTGCTAAATAAACATCTGCATTGCTGCTGCGCTCCGTAACGTGATCATTATTAAACTTTCCTAAAGAACTATGCAAAAGCCAGCCAAACGCAGCGTATGCAGCATTCGATTTAAAAAACCAGTCATCACTGCCATATTCTTTATATAGCGAATATAAGTTGGAGATGGAACTATATGCGCTATAACAAGCAACAGCGGCACTATGTAGGAATGTCATTTGCGGCGCTGCAACAATGTATGCAGCAGAATAATGCAATCCAGTATAAGCAGCTGTTATAACAGCGTGACGAAGTACAGCGCCATATTCACCAAGATAGCCCAAGTATATAATGTCAGCTGCGTTGACAGCATTAGAATACCAATTAAAGCCATGTAACATATTAGACCTCTTGCATAACCTCATTCTGAGGTAGAAATTCTTATAGAGTAGATTTTTGCAAAACGTCACCAAACAATGATCCACGTGAGTGTTTTTATGTTTTAGTGACAATCAAATCACAGTTTGGAACAGGTTATGCAAGAGGTCTATTATACAAGTGTGCAGAGTCAATTATAACTTTTTTAACATTATCTACCGTTGGTTCGTGTGCAAATAAGTAAGTATTTCACCTACTGAATCTGGATCTTCATGAACAGGTTTCATCAGAAATGATAATAAATGTGATTTTAGATGCTTATTCAGTTCACCCCATTTATTTCCTTGGTAATATTGCATCATATCTTTCTTGACTAAGCTGACTCGTGTTAAATCACCATCTTTATGCCACCTACTGTCAATTGATGATCCTAAAAATATTGGGCCTGCAACTTTTTCTCTTAGAACAGATATTTTATATGATGATGATATAATTGAATTTTTGATGAAGTTATTACTAACAATCTTTTCAAATGCATTATGCTCTAAAATATAACCACAAAGTCTTGCAAAAGATTCTTGATCTTTCTCTTCCACATATGATAATGCCAGCATTACTATCTCTTCTTTTGCTATAAAAAGAGATGGCTTATTATACAGCAGAGCTTCAACTCTGCGGCCTCCAGTTGCAGCCAATTCTTTTAGCAATAAGTTTGGCACCTC
The DNA here is from genome assembly GCF_964020185.1 of Candidatus Lariskella endosymbiont of Hedychridium roseum. Taxonomy (NCBI): domain Bacteria; kingdom Pseudomonadati; phylum Pseudomonadota; class Alphaproteobacteria; order Rickettsiales; family Candidatus Midichloriaceae; genus Candidatus Lariskella; species Candidatus Lariskella endosymbiont of Hedychridium roseum. Next base: position 1,055,371 of record NZ_OZ026538.1, read on the forward strand.
AATATTTTGATTCTTTATTGCAGTACGAAGTATTTGATAATCCTCACTCTCCAATTTCTTTTTCATGTTTATTTCTGCATCTTTAGCGTATTCAAGCAATAATTGCAACGTCTCATGGTTAGGATTGCTTACGGCTGCGTCCAGGATTATGCTATGATGCTGCTTAAAAATTTCCCTCATATCTATTCCTACTGCTTGAGCCTGTTCAAACAATAATTTGATCACTTCATGGTTTTTGTTTTGTGCCGCATAGTAAAGCGTCATATGACATCCACTTTGTAGGATCTTTTGTATACTCATCTTTACTTCTTTCTTTTCAGTATATTGAAGTAATAATTTTATCACCTCAGGACTAATATCTTGCGTTGCTACCTGAACATTGATATCACCCTTATTCTCTATCATTGCTTTAATATCTTCTCCATTTTTTGCAGCAATATCAAAGAAAGTTTGAAGAGTTTTGCCATCTTCTTGTCTTAAAATACGCAAAAAAATTCAGCGTCATATAATATCTGCTTCAATATAGAATAATCGCTATCTTTTACCTCATTGATTGCTTTATCATAAATTCGCTTTAAATTCCCCATCTTTTCTGTATATTTCATATCAACTCCAAAAATTTGCGTTGTATAAAACAAAAACTTCCGATATTAAAACAAAATTCGAGAGTTTTCACAATTAGACAGAAGTATGATATGATCACTTTTTTAAAAACTAAAGAGTGGTTTTATGGTTTGTTGTAAGGGATGTTGCTCTGATAGCTTGGTAAAGAATGGCATTGTGAGGGGGTGTACAGCGTTATCAGTGCAGATCATGCTTTCTAAATTTTGTTGAGGGCGATCTGGGCAAGAAGCCTCAAACAGCTGTTAAGAAAGCATTATGCGTTATGCTATATAGTCTTGGTAATGGCTCTTTTTCTATGTTATGCAAGATATTAGGGCATTCGCCGTCCATAATTTATCGCTGGGTAGTAGAGGCGATGGGCAAGACTCAGGAGCCAGTTGTCTCTTCGGATATTATGGAGATGGAATTCGACGAGATGTGGCATTTTATTGGTTCAAAAAAAACAAGCTTTGGATCATTAAGGCAGTTGATCGTAGTACAAGGAGAACAGTTGCCTGGGTTACAGGCAATCGTGATACTGCAACATTCCAAAAGCTCTACAACAAAGTGAGTCATCTGAAAGAATGTCATTTTTATACGGATGATTGGGATGCTTTTTCTAAAATTTTACCCAAAGAGCGTCATACAATTGGAAAGTCTGGCACAGTATGTATCGAGAGAGATAATAGCAACACGCGACACCATTTAGGCCGAATGACACGGCGCACTAAAATCGTTTCTAAAAAAGAGTCAAGGGTATACGGATCCATCAAGCTTTGGTGCGCTCTTACTATTACACAAATATTCAAACAATATCAAGAACAGCTCTTATCTATCTTTATGTGAAAACTCTCTTTTTAATAATGTAAGCTGCTAATTATTTTGTCATTGGCAACTCATCTAAATACAGCACCGTTAACTTGAGTTATTGTGCAGACCTTTTCATCCTTATTTTCCATATTATTTCATTAATTTCTTCGCCAATATACCAAAATATCAAGCATAGAAAGATATTTAATATGCTTTAAAGGCATTTGCATACACGATAATTTTTGCATAATACTCATAAGTAATATATAGTGATGACATATAGAAAATAAAGTATTATTATCCATCTCACAACTCAAATAATACCAAATTCCCCAAATAACAACATATATTCGCTGCGTATTTTTTAGAGAATTTAAGATGAGATTGGAGTGTATCTGAACTAGAAGTACAATAACCATGCGTGCACTTAAATTTTCTAAAAAGACAAAGCTAAAGTGTTCGGTTACCTGTGAGATTGAGCATAAATTAACTTTGCAGCTAATTTTCTTCATATTTACTATTTTATAGAAGTTTATTGTGAATTTAACAGTGAAAAATACACCAAAATCTCTAGTTATTGCAATGACAGGAGCAACAGGTGCCGCATATGGTATCGAGATCTTAAAGATCTTAAAAACTCTTAGTATTGAAACACATCTGATAATTAGCGATGCCGCCAATATCACGATAAATTATGAAACGAATTACTCAATCGATGATATCAAGAGTATTGCAACATTCTCATATAAATGTCATGATATAAAAAGCTGCCTCTCAAGCGGCTCGTTTAAACATGACGGGATGATTATCGCACCTTGTTCAGTCAAAACAATGTCCTCAATTGCATATGGAATCGCAGATAATCTCATTATAAGAGCAGCAGATGTTACACTAAAAGAAAGAAGACCACTTGTTTTAATGCTTAGAGAAACACCATTTAATCTAAGCCATATAGAAGCAATGAAACAAATAACTCTTATGAGTGGAATCATTGCCCCACCTTTAAACTCCTTTTATATTAAGCCAAAAAATATCGAAGATCTTGTGCACTACAGTGCAGCAAGAATTTTAGATCTTTTTGGGATTCATATAGAATGCAGTGATAGGTGGAATGGAAGCAGAAAAAACTTTAAATGACAAATAACACTTTAACTTCTTAGTCGCCTGCCGCTATAACTCTAAGAAGTGGAAGACTGATGTACACTACCTTTGTGATCAAAAAAATCTTATGTAGTCTATCCGTCACAAATCGATTTGCTGCGGAAAATAAATTTTTGTGGAGAAAAGTTAAATGTACTAATAATTAGCCTTTAGAACTGCCCTGCGCTAATTTTGTGGCATATCATTTTCTAATACTTGCAAATACTACTTAACAAAATCCATAAGGTTTTGAGCAATTTCGCCACCTTTTCCGCAGGACTTTTGGTGCAGCATAATTACTTGCAAGCCGACCAAATCCTCAGCTTATTAGAGCTATGACACAGGCGACTATGTGGCTTGAATACATCGAAAACATGCACCCACATGATTTTTATATGAGAGATGCTGGTTTAATATAGAAACACCGTAAAGATGAAGCTTTTAGCTTTTTGCAAAAACAGCTGAAAGCCAGAAAAAATATATGGTGGAGACAATCAGATTCGAACTGATGACCCTCTGCTTGCAAAGCAGATGCTCTACCAACTGAGCTATGCCCCCAAAAAGAGTAAAAGTGGAGCGGGAGAAGGGATTCGAACCCTCGACTTCAACCTTGGCAAGGTTGCGCTCTACCACTGAGCTACACCCGCAAATGCAACCAATAGATGAACCTCAAGAGCGCAAGCAGTAAAACAAAACCACAGACCCACTATACATCTAACAAGCGCACAATACAATAAATCACCCAAAAATGCTACAAAATTTTCACAAGTAATTGCCGCACTAAACTACCTAATGAAAAACACTAAGAGACGGTAAATCACTCACAAGCTGTTGTTTTGCCAGAAATGCAATAACTTGTCAATACTATTCATCACAGCAATACAAAAAATAATATCATTGAGTATTACAGATACGAGTATTTATCACATATGGTATGGCAAACTAACCCCTCATATTGATGAAGGCAGTACCTCACAAAATCCATCAGGTTTTGGGCAATTTTGCCACTTTTCCCACTAATTTTATCCACCGGCTGCCGGACCGCGTGACGTACGTGCATTATCTTTGCTCTGTTTTATAAGCTCTCCATAACTACTATGATGTTCTTTTGCAAATTTTGTACTAACTTTGTCACTTACAACACCCACATTAGTTTTTAGCTTAGTTGTTGTATTAGCTTTTTCTTGTACTATGCCTTGCTGTATTCTTTGTTCATCAATAGCACCTTTTGCTATTTCTCCTTTCATCTTACTTGTATCTTCACTTTGAGTAACAACAGTAGCGCCTATAGTTTCCTGACGCACTTGTGTGTTATTATCTTGACCTATAGTAAACATATTACCAACATTTTCCTTGATAACAGGAACATTACCTTCTTTCTTTTGAACAATATCATTCTGAATTACATGCTCCTTTTCAACGCTCACAACGCTCTGCTTCTTCTCCTGCAATTTTTGCTCATAATATTCATAATTATTTGCTCTTGGTGCAAACATTTTATGAGTCTTTTCTGTAGATAAACCACCTATTATAACATCACGAAAACACCCCAAATATTCTTTGGTTTTATCTCCGAAAGATCTAGAGAGGCCAAATTGATTATTACGTTCAAACTCTGCAGTTGCAATATTACATTCTTCTGCACATTTATTAATACTTGCATCAGGATGCTTTTCAAGATAATCTAACATAGCTTTAAGGCCTGCATTATCCGCAGCTCTTGAATCTATTGCAGGCTTTATTAGCTCAAGACCTTTGGAATTTTGATAAACTAGCTTCACATCTTGTTTTAACATCTCAACATCTTTTAATAGTTTAACAACCTCACTATCAAAAGCACGTTGCATTCTAATGTTCTGTCCATAATTAAGAGTTGTACCAAGTACTGCAAATGATATAGAAACAGGATTTAAAGATGCGACACTTGATAGAATACATGCTATATTCTCAGGGACTCTACCAACCACCCCTTTAAATATAGTGTCTCTCCAGCTAGCCTTCTTGACCTCACCCTTATACTCAGGATCAATTTCAGGATTTAAATTGATAACACCAACAAGTTCCCTAGCAACGTCAGGCCTCAATTCAAAAAGTTTGCCAATCAATTCTTTTCGCGTATCATTCACACCTTTGTATTCATTTAGCATCTTCTCTTCTTTTTGCAAAATTCGAAGGTTATATAACCTTTTTGCTTCTATTCCAGCAGCAACTACTATACTACATACAGATACTGCACATGCAGCTATTCCAAGTGGCATTGAAACTGGGTTAATCATTAAGAATGCTGCCCCCACTAAGCTATATATCCTACATGCAGTAGGTGATCCAAGTTTATCTATCCACGGCTCCAGCTTTTTATGTACTGCATCTATCACCGGTTCTATCTTCCCATAGACAGCGCCAATACCACTAGCTACAGGAAAAATAGTAAAAGATGCAACAGCAAAAAGCATTCTCTTTATAATACCTGGATGCTCCTCCTCTTTTTCACTCTCCCTCTCATTTTCATTGTCTTGTTCCACCGCAGCCCTCAAATCTTCTCTAGAGTGCGTTTTCAAAAGACCTTTTTTATCGCCAGCAGCAGCATCATATCCCTGATATGCCAACATAGCTGTTTTTACAATACCTTTTAACGCAGTGATGATCTGTGATAGAACAGGAAACATTTTTTCACACCATACATTATGATTAATCTCATTCTTAAAATATTACTACAACTTAGTATCTAAAATTAAAAACAAGCAATGACCTATAATTTATTTAGATTACTCAAACGACAATAGTAACCAACAAAGCATCATAGTGCACAAACAACAACAAATAACCTAAGGCAAATTTCTCACTTGTTCAATGTATTGCAATCAATTTACATCAATCTTATCATTCGCAAACAATACATGCATAATAACTTAACCGTATGCTAATACTAATACTTCACAGTAAAGATCAAATCTTACTACATATTGCTTGTAATTTTCACAAATACTATAAGTAGCAAATCCCTATTACAAATATGGTAATAATATATCTACACTCCTAGTAAACAATTTTCATAGCACGATCATGCAACTCAAATAGCTATAACATCCTTATTACCTTCTATAAATAAAAATACAATTATAGCATATCTATATATTATTCGCTATCCCTCATATAATCAAGCTTTGTGGCACTATACTTACTATAAGATTTTTCAATTTAGTGATAAGTAAACATTATTTGGCACAAAACTTGCTTACTAGTTATTTCGATGTCTAGTGAGAAAAACGCTGGTACATGCAGTAAAAAAATGATCAAAAAATATTATGGAGTAATAAACTATGGCTGGTAGCAATTTTGTTGGTCCTATTTTAACAGCTCAACAGTCAATGAGAATTGCAGGAGATAATCTTTCAAATGTGAATGTTAACGGTGCAAAAGGCCCGGCTCAGGATTTTGCCAATCTTGTCGCAGGAACTGGAAATGTTGATGTAAAATCAAGATCGACAATTGCTCAGAAAGGTAATGTGCAGTTTACTAACAGAGAAGGTGACTTCAGCGTTAAAAATCAAAATAATGGAATGTATTGCTTTTTGCCAGTTGCAGCCAATGAAGATAGCACAGAAGTATTATTAACACCTACAGGCTCTTTTGAGACTGATAAAAATGGTATTCTAAAAGAAGACTCAAGCGGAAAGGTGTTGCTTGGTGCAAAACTGACAGATGGAGAAATAACATCTGATTTTTCAGAGCTTGTGCCAATATTCATAGATAAAAATGCTATATTACAGGCAGAAGCGACAACAAAAATTGACACTACAATGAGGCTAAATTCAGGAGAAATAGTAACAGGAAAAGCACAAACTTTACTAACAACACAAGGCAGTCCAGACAAATTCATTAATCCCGGTACTCTAAAAAGCGGAACGAGTTTTTCAGTTACAGCAATAGATGGAGCAAAAAACGAATATAGTAAGAGAAGCGATGGAGCAAGAAAACCATTTTTACAGCAGTATACATTCGGCGGATTTGTACACTCAGGGAAATTTGATGAAGCTGGAACTAATCTTGTTGTACTAAATGGAAATACAATGCAGATAAAAGCAGGTAATAATAACGTCACTATCACAGCTTCTACCACAGCCACAAACAACAAAGACTTTCTAGACCAGTTGGTCGCGCAGATTAACACAAATTCTGCACTACAAGCTAGCGTACTTACAGATACAGTAGGTGGAATAAATCAACTCTCTCTAATGATAGCTCCAAAAAACTTATCATCCGATCTTGAAGTTGCGGATGATCCAAAAAATCCAAGCGCGTTATTTCAAACGCTTGCTTTCGATAATAGCTCTATACCAAACGCAGAAAATGGGGAAAATAGGTTTGTTACTATGCAAGGATTAGCGGGCTTGCTTAAGTCAAATTCAAAAGCATTTTCAAAAGTTGATCAAATGACAACAAATGGAGCATCTAGCTCTGTTTTATTACTGGAAACAGCCTCAAGCTCCTCTGTAATGATTACAAACCGCAGCCAAGATCCAGATAAAAATTTACTAGGTCTTCTTGGTATGTCAAATAAGCAGATTGGGACTCAACAACCATCTTATAGCCCATTGGCTTCGGGCAAAGGTAGTATGTCTAAAGGAGATGTAACGCCAGACACCTTGGGTGAAAACAAGGTTTATGATGCTCAAGGAAATGCAAGGCAGGTTTACATGGCTGCCAAAAAATTGGGTGATAATATCTGGGCCGCTGAGATATACTACCCACAAGACAATATCAAAGGAAATAATTTAATAGCGCAAGCAGGAATACTACGCTTTGACGGAAGTGGACATCTACAAGGTATTTCTAAAATTGAAATTCCATATTTCAGCAAAGATATAGGAGATTTAAGCCAAGATCTTGGCGCGTCAGTCAGAGCAACAAATGGAGATGACCTTAATATCACAGCAGGTGGAATAACAAAGAGTTTTAAATATGACACTGCAGCACCTTCAGGTATCAAATCAACATTTGACTTAATTACAGCAATTTTATCTAGCGATCTACCAATAAAGGTTAACATATCAAAAGATGGGAATGCAAGTAAGCTGGAATTTACAGGTGCGGCCCCTGACGTTGCTGTAAGCATAAGCGGTGCACTTGCGGATCCAAATAAAATGAACATAGTTCAAGAATCTAAAGAAGCTATTCCAGCGCTAGGCTCTTCAAATGCTGTATTTGATTGGACTAGTGTTCCAGATGGTGTATCTCCTAGTAGCATTGACATAAGTTTCAACACTGAGAACATACTACAACAAAACATGGATTATACTCTGAATTTAGGTGTTAAAGATGGCAGAACAACAGCAACATTTTCTAGCTGGTCGTCAGATGAAAATGGGATAATATCTGCTGTTTTCTCAAATGGAGAAACGCAAAATCTATATCAAGTTCCAGTAGCAGCAGTCATAGCACCTCAACACCTGATGGAGCGTGATAGCGGAATGTATTCACAATCGATCAATTCAGGTCACGTGCAATATTTTGCAGCTGGTTCTGGCTCAGCTCCAAATATACTACCTCGTAGCGTAGAAGGCAGTAATGTTGCATCAATAAAAGAAATGACACAAATTATCGATACAGGACAGTGGAACGCTATGTTAACCGCAGGATTTCAGGTAAATAATTCCATGATAAACGATATAATATCTGCAGCTAAGAGGTAATCTACCTTGATAGTAGTATCTTTCACCCACCTCCTATAGAGGTGGGTTTTTTAAAATCTTCGCTATGTTAATTAATCTATCCGCCAAAAATTAGCTTTTAGATCTGCCCTGCGCTAATTTTCGGATATATTAATTGGCCCTATGCTGCAAATGCTACTTTCACAAAATCCGTAAGGTTTTTGGGTCTTTTATAACATTTTCTTACGGATTTAGAACACTATTTTGACACTCGTGGCACCATTTTATGCTGCTTCTGAGACTTTTGTGGCGCGGCGCGTACTAATTAAAAGCAGCTACTTAACGCGAATTGCAAATTATAAATTATAAAGTCTATCCATCAAAATTGCTTTGCTGAGCAAATAAATTTTTGACTGATAGACTACGTATGCAATTATTCATACATCTTACTTATAATAAGGAATTGATATTACTTGTCCCTAAATATGAGAATATGATTAAGCTTTTGGTAGTATGACAATTTTGCAGAATTATATTTTTGCCAGTAGTGCATTCCAAACAAGCCTATAGCGCTACCTATAGTGCCAAACATCGAGCTTGTTGTGTTGAAATCTCCTAATATATATGCACTTATAATAGTGAAAAATATAGCTAGTATCAAAGAAAATATGAATGATTTGCCATTTGTTCTAAACTTCAAAAAGCCTGCAATTAATGGTATTACAATAAGAGGAACCCAAGCATTACTTATGAACCACTCTATCTCTATTAATTCTTTTCTATGAATAGCTATAAAAATAGCGAGAATACCTATAATAAATGTAAATATTCTTGCAAGTAGTAAAGCTTGCCTTTCAGTTAAATGCATTATTTTTTTTATAATATCATGCGTAAAAAGAACACTTGCGTTATTAAGCCAAGAATCAGCAGTAGACATAATTACTGCAAGCAACCCAGCTACAATTAATCCTTTAAACCCAACAGCAACATGATTTGCAATAAAATAAATAAATAAATACAATGTGAGAATCAATATTTGGCTCTTTTATTTTTAAAGTAAGTCCTATTATACATATAATGCTTATAAAAAATAAACTTATTATAGCAACAGAATTGAGAGAATAAGTAAGCTGCATTGAATTCCTACACATTAAATACCTTTGCATATAAACCCCGGATGAAACTGGTAACAAAGAATAAAAAGCTAGACTAAGAAATAACCAAATATTACTTTTATTTAAACTGAAGTTTATCATATCTTTAGGCAAAGAATTGATTATACCTTTATATCCGCCAATATCATGGTATACAAAGGAACATGCAATGGGTATTGCTACCATAAAGATCATAAGTTGAAAGACATCAGTAAATGCAACAGATCTTACGCCACCAAATGCGGAGTAAGTGGAAAGTATTAACATAGAGACAATTACACTATATGAATAACCAGTCTGGAAAAAATAATCTATAATGCTTCCCATTGCAATGGCTTGCATTGCTACTGTCCCTATAGAAATCACAATAGAAGTAATATTAGTGATATGTCTACCAACGCTTCCTATAATTGTTGCATTATATCAGTAAGTGAAATACAGCCACGAAACTGACTTATGTTCTCACCATATATTTTTGAAGCAAGTATCCAAGATAAAGGACAGAAAATTTGAGTGACTATAAAGAATATACCAATTGTATAAACTTTCTCAATACGGCCCATTACGCTTCCAGCGCCTAAGTGTGTAGCAAATAAAGTAGGGACGATAATAATATTAGGGAAGTAATTGCTACCTAGTGCATACTCTTTTAAAGTTCGGATTGATTTTGCTTTATATAAACCAATCAATATACATATTACAATGTAAATAAGAACAATGACAATGTCTATGATATGCATTTTTTCTTAACCTTATATTTTTTTGCTTAATCTTGTATATTACTTCGTTCATTTCTTTGCAAAAGATATACAAGTATTCGATATAGAAATTAATAACAAGCTCTATAATATTAATGCTTTCTTTATATTATTCCTACTTATAAGTGTATCATAATAACATTTTTTACGTCAATAAAGCCTTAACAATTAAAATTTTTATAAAATCTAAATATTTTAAAATATGGCGCTGTCTTTGCCATATAATGCTATAAAGCTTTGCTCTTTGTTCGTCAGTATTTTGATCAGATTTAACTTATATGAAGCTAAATACTCAGGTTTAAATTGTATTTGACACTTTTTTGCTTAATCTAAAATTTTGAGATAAAAAAGCTATAATGTGAAAATCCTGAATTCTTTTATTTATGTCTTTATCATGTATCATATTTTAAAAAATAATGTGAAAAAGAAATTCCACTATATTTAATTTTCGAGAGTTTTCACATAAAGATAGATAAGAGCTGTTCTTGATATTGTTTGAATATTTGTGTAATAGTAAGAGCGCACCAAAGCTTGATGGATCCGTATACCATTGACTCTTTTTTAGAAACGATTTTAGTGCGCCGTGTCATTCGGCCTAAATGATGTCGCGTGTTGCTATTATCTCTCTCGATACATACTGTGCCAGACTTTCCAATCGTATGACGCTCTTTGGGTAAAATTTTAGAAAAAGCATCCCAATCATCCGTATAAAAATGACATTCTTTCAGATGACTCACTTTGTTGTAGAGCTTTTGGAATGTTGCAGTATCACGATTGCCTGTAACCCAGGCAACGGTTCTCCTTGTACTACGATCAACTGCCTTAATGATCCAAAGCTTGTTTTTTTTGAACCAATAAAATGCCACATCTCGTCGAATTCCATCTCCATAATATCCGAAGAGACAACTGGCTCCTGAGTCTTGCCCATCACCTCTACTACCCAGCGATAAATTATGGACGGCGAATGCCATAATATCTTGCATAACATAGAAAAAGAGCCATTACCAAGACTATATAGCATAACGCATAATGCTTTCTTAACAGCTGTTTGAGGCTTCTTGCCCAGATCGCCCTCAACAAAATTTAGAACATGATCTGCACTTATAACGCTGTACACCCCCTCACAATGCCATTCTTTACAAAGATATCAGAGCAACATCCCTTACAACAAACCATAAAACCACTCTTTAGTTTTTAAAAAAGTGATCATATCATACTTCTATCTAATTGTGAAAACTCTCGAATTTGCAACTATTTATAAGTAATGTGAGGATGATGCTTATCAAGTTTTTACTAAGCTAGCAGAAGTAATAGTGAAATAAAAACATGCATTGTGTAGATAAATTATCAAGCATTACAAAAGTTAATTCTGATTTAGTAGTACAAACTCAACTTTAAATAATCATTAAGATAATATTTCATGTATTGCAGATATTTTTATATATGCCGTTGTTTGTTGCATTATAATTAGCTGCAAGTGTTAGAATTTTGCTTGAAAAATAGCCGAATTTAATAGATCATCTTGATATACTAGAAAGGTGTATTACTATCCCGTAGGAGTAACAAGTACTTTTGCTTCCAGATATATCTTGTATAGTTATATAGTCGCTTGCTTCATAACTCTAAGAGGCGCAGGATTTATATTGGCCTGCAAGCAATGATACTACACTGAAAGTCCAACAGAAAAAGTGGTAAAATTGCCAAAAACCTTATGGATTTTTTGTTATGTACCACCTTAAGTAAGTGCACGCGCTTAAATTTTAAAGAAAAGATGAAGCTAAAGTGTTCTGTTACTTGGAGGGATTTGCTATTATATCCAAAAATTAGTGCAAGACCCAGCCTAAAGGCTAATTTTAGTATATTTAACTTTCCATAAAAATAGATTTGCTGCGCCAATCTATTTTGGATGGATAGGCTATATAACAAATCTATTAAGTATCAATAGGTAATAATGTCTTTTATGATGAGTGGCTTTTGTGAGAGCAGAGATGAACTCTATTATTTACTGCGCTTCCAGTTGCATCTCTATCTTATTTTTTAACTTGAATTAATGAGCATGAAATTCATTATAGGTCTTTGATTAAATAGAGTTTAAGGTTGAGTCATTTTGGCTTATGTTAAATTAATTAGATATTTTATATTATGTATGATCTGACAGCCAATAAGGTTGCTTTTGAAAATTATGACAATGTAGTGCTGAGGTGGTTTACTCTTGCCTCTGTCATTTGGGCTTTTGTTGGTATGCTTGCTGGTGTTTATCTTGCACTAGAGCTTTCTTATCCATTATTGAATTTTGATCTTCCTTGGCTGAATTTTGGTAGGCTGCGTCCATTCCATACATCTGTGGTGATATTTGCGTTTGGTGGCAACATCTTGATAGGTTCATCTTTTTTTGTTGTGCAAAGAACATGCCGAACTAGGCTTGCTTGTCCAATTCTTGCTAGACTAATATTCTTTAGTTATCAGGTGTTTTTAATCATTGCAGGAGTTGGATATTTATTTGGCATAACTCAAGGTAAGGAATATGCCGAACCAGAGTGGTATGCTGATATTCTGCTTACTGTCATTTGGGTATTATACCTTTACGTTTATCTGATTACATTAAAAAATAGAAAAGAGAATCATATATATGTTGCAAACTGGTTTTATCTGTCTTTTATACTTGTTGTTGCCGTATTGCATTTAGGAAATAATATATCGATCCCTATATCATTATTGAGTCCACATAGTGTATCTGCGTTCTCTGGAGTACAATCTGCAATGATACAGTGGTGGTATGGACATAATGCTGTTGGATTTATTTTGACTGCTGGATTTATTGGTATGATGTACTATTTTGTTCCAAAGAGAGCAAACAGGCCTGTTTACTCCTATAGATTATCTATAATGCATTTCTGGGCGTTAATTTTCTTTTACGTATGGGCAGGAGCTCACCATTTACATTATACTGCTCTGCCTGACTGGGTACAAACACTTGGGATGACGATGTCGTTGATACTGTGGCTTCCATCATGGGGCGGTATGGTAAATGGGATCATGACTATTTCTGGTGCTTGGGATAAACTCAGGGAAGATCCTGTGCTAAAAATGGCTGTGATCTCGCTTGCGTTTTATGGTATGAGTACATTCGAAGGACCTATGATGTCTATTAAGACTGTAAATGCGCTTAGTCATTACACAGAGTGGACTGTAAGTCATGTGCATTCAGGAACGCTTGGATGGGTTTCTATGATAAGCTTTGTTGCGATATATCATATGACTCCAGTAATTTGGGAAAAAAAAGATATATACTCTAAAAGGATGATGAGTGCACACCTTATGCTTGCGACTGTTGGGATAGTGCTTTACATAACTTCAATGTGGACTGCTGGAATAGCACAAGGATTAATGTGGAGGACGTATAACGATATGGGGTTCTTGAAATACTCATTTATAGAAGCTGTTATTTCAATGCATCCTTACTATGTTATCAGAGCACTTGGTGGTTTATTCTTTCTGCTTGGTGTTATGCTGATGGTATTTAATGTGTTTTTGACCATCCGCATGCCAAGACACAAAGACGATAGTGATTTGGCAAGTGCGTTATCTGAAAGCTCTGTAAGCAGCTCTGTACTGCATAGAGGGGCATAAGTAGGATTTAGTAGTTTATAAGTTTTGCTTTGTTGAATTGGTGTTAAAATTGCAAGCGGCTTATATTTTTATAGCACTTGCTGTCTTTTTATTGAGTGTTTACTATTTTGAAGCTCATAAAAATAAATTTATCGGATAAAAAGTATGGATAATCCACATACAAAGATAGAAAAAAGTATCTTTCTACTAATAGTGCTGACTATCATAGTGACGTCAGTTGGTGCTATAGTAGAGATTTTCCCATTATTTAAAAAAGAGGTTGCTATAGAAAATGTTGAAGGTATGAGAGCATATACTCCTCTTGAGCTAATAGGTTTTGATATATATAAACGCGAAGGTTGCTATGGATGCCACAGTCAGCAGATTAGAGTCCTGCGCGATGAAGTTGAGAGGTATGGTCATTATTCTCTAGCGGTCGAAAGTATGTTTGACTTTCCATTTGTGTGGGGTTCAAAACGTACTGGGCCAGATCTTGCTAGAATAGGTGAAAAATACTCAGATGATTGGCATGTAGAGCATTTAGTGAATCCTAGAAGTGTTGTACCTGAATCTATAATGCCTGGTTATCCTTTCTTGCTAAATGCTGAAGTTGATACTTCAGAACTTCAACAAAAGATGAAAATCCTTGTTATGCTTGGTGTTCCATACCAAGAGGATGATATTAAGAATTATTTAAGTGATATAAATGTGCAGCTTGGCTTTGAACATGATCCTGACGTTATAGATGATTTCCAAAAACGATATCCTAAAGTTGCAATCAGAAAGTTTAATAAACATACTACTAAAATTACTGAGATGGATGCGTTGATTGCATATTTGCAAGGGCTAGGAAATAAGGTAGATCTAAAAACTAACAAAGGTAGGGATTGGTGAGTATGATACAGCTTTTTCTACTGATGTTTGCTTGTATAATGATTGTTGCTTGGATTATGCGCCCAGGAAGCAGAAAACATTACGAAGAGTGCAGCCAAATTCCACTGCACGACGAAAAGGATATATAGTCTTTGCGTCATAACTCTAAGGAGTGCAGGATTTATTTTGGTATGCAAGGCAACTATTGCGCACCGAAAATCCAGCAGAAAAAGTGGCAAAACTGCCAAAAACCTTATGGATTTTGTTAAGTAGTATTTGCTAAATACAGGATAAATTATATATCCGAAAATTAGCGCAGGGCCGCTTCTTTAGGCTAATTTTTGTACATTTAACTTCTCCGCAAAAATTTATTTCCTGGGTAAATAAATTTTGACGGATAGGCTATACAGTGATGGAGTTGTAAATATGCCAGTTCACACTAAGAAAACAAACAGCAAAGATAAAGTACTAAAAAATCGTGATCCAGAAACAACTGGTCATGAATGGGATGGTATACAAGAGTTTAATAATCCAGATCCGTTTTGGCTTAGGGGAATGTTCTATGCTATGCTGTTTTTTGCACTAGGATATTGGCTTCTTTATCCATCTTGGCCCGCTCGTTATACTTATGGAATTCTTAATTGGTCATCTCATGATGAACTTGCAAACTCTCAGAAAGAGGTTGAGCAGATTCGAGCAAAATATCAAGCAGAGTTTGATGCTGCATCTTTTTCAGAAATTATGGGGAATACAGAGTTATTATCTTTTGCTATAGCTGGCGGTAGTTCGGCATTTCAGAATAACTGCTCACCCTGCCATGGTATAGGTGGAACAGGTGGCAAAGGTTACCCAAATCTCACAACTGGTGCGTGGCTTTGGGGCGGAACTATTGATGATATATATCAGACTATAAAATATGGAATTAGGTCGGAACATGAGGAGACTAGAGAATCACAAATGGCTGCTTTTGGTAGAGAGAAGATGTTGAATTCAGATCAGATAGATTCTTTAACAAAATATATACGTACCATAAGCGGCCTTACAAAGGATGAAAAGGTTGATAGTAAAGCTAAAAAAATATTTGAAGAAAATTGCTCTTCTTGCCACGGTATTGATGCAACAGGAGGGAAGGATTTTGGCGCACCTAACCTTCGTGATGCAGTTTGGCTTTATGGATCGGATTATAAAGCAATATATGACGTGATTTATTCAGGAAGAGCTGGTGTGATGCCGTATTGGACTGGAAGACTCACTGATTCTACTATAAGACAGCTTGCAGTATATGTGCATCAATTAGGTGGTGGGCAATGATATAATTTTCGACATAGCGCTGTATAGAATAGAAACTATATTTTTTACTTGAGAAATAATTTGATGTAAGCTTGCTATAACCAGGATCTATGGCAGATTTTCTCGGTAATAATCAATAGGTATATAGCTAAAGCGCTATAAAATATGCATAGCAAATGAGTTCTTTAGAATAAATTTTTATTCGCTTGAAATCGGCAATGTAACTCTATTTTAAGCGAGAGACTGACTTAGTCCATCCGCCAAAAGTATGCATTTTGCAGGCTTTGCAGACATTTTTCTCATTCTACCATAAAAAATTCGAGAGTTTTCACAATTAGATAGAAGTATGATATGATCACTTTTTTAAAAACTAAAGAGTGGTTTTATGGTTTGTTGTAAGGGATGTTGCTCTGATATCTTTGTAAAGAATGGCATTGTGAGGGGGTGTACAGCGTTATAAGTGCAGATCATGTTCTAAATTTTGTTGAGGGCGATCTGGGCAAGAAGCCTCAAACAGCTGTTAAGAAAGCATTATGCGTTATGCTATATAGTCTTGGTAAGGGCTCTTTTTCTATGTTAGGCAAGATATTAGGTCATTCGCCGTCCATAATTTATCGCTGGGTAGTAGAGGTGATGGGCAAGACTCAGGAGCCAGTTGTCTCTTCGGATATTATGGAGATGGAATTCGACGAGATGTGGCATTTTATTGGTTCAAAAAAAACAAGCTTTGGATCATTAAGGCAGTTGATCGTAGTACAAGGAGAACAGTTGCCTGGGTTACAGGCAATCGTGATACTGCAACATTCCAAAAGCTCTACAACAAAGTGAGTCATCTAAAAGAATGTCATTTTTATACGGATGATTGGGAGGCTTTTTCTAAAATTTTACCCAAAGAGCGTCATACAATTGGAAAGTCTGGCACAGTATGTATCGAGAGAGATAATAGCAACACGCGACATCATTTATGCCGAGTGACACGGCGCACTAAAATCGTTTCTAAAAAAGAGTCAATGGTATACGGATCCATCAAGCTTTGGTGCGCTCTTGCTATTACACAAATATTCAAACAATATCAAGAACAGCTCTTATCTATCTTTATGTGAAAACTCTCAAATATCTTAAGCATAGACAAATTGGTTAACAAATTCATTTACGATATAAACTTATGAATGACGCTACAAATATAGACTCTATTATAGACGTTGAGCACGCTGAGAATGATGCTATATTTAATCTTCTTAGTATGCGTAACACTGGTATATTAATAGCAGAGAATAATATGTATCTCTTAGGCGAGAAAATTTATAACGAAGGCTTTATAAGTGCAAAGATGATATGTATGCCAAATGCTTTATACTCAGGATCTGGCACGCTTGAAGCTGATATAATTTTCGCTCAACAATCAGTTGCAGACACTCTTGGCAATAAACATACAAACGTTGTCATAATACCGGAACATACCGAGAATTGGAGTAAGAGTGATTGTGACGAATTTTATGCAAAACTTCTTCCAAATTCAGAGCTTTAATTTTTTATATCTTTACATTATTAACCTCTACTTTTGCTGACACTGTCAGCAAAATGTATTGTAGGATAAGTTATTCAACATAGAAGTTAAAAGGTTCTGTGATTGAAGTTGCAGGAATTGGCTCGTCATTTAGCTGATAATGCCACCATTCCTTGTAATAATTTTTAAATCCATAAAATTCCATAGATTGTTTTAATAATTCTCTATTCTTCTTTGCTCCCTCTGAAATTGTTTTATTCTCTGTATGAGATAAATCGTCTAAGAAATCAACAATCGTTCCCATATCAAGTTCAGAGTTATCTTGTAATTTCACTAAAGTAAGATCTACAGTACTGCCTCTGTTGTGAGCCGATTTTTCACTGATATATCCAAGCTCAAATAACTTACTCTTCTCAAGATTTGGATAATACTTTTCCTTCATTTTAAAATCTTCTGGCTCTTGAGACCATTTCTTAAAAGCAAGTATTGCATCCTGCGGCCTATATGAATCTTTAATCTTTAAACCAAGTCCTATAGTAGATAGGTGATCTTGTACCTTTGCAAGCTGCAACGCAGCCTTTTCCGTCATAATAGCAACATTTTTCTTGTAACCAGGTACTATACTTCCGGTAAAATTATCATCTGTACTATACATCAGATCAACCTGTATGCTGCTACATACTTCAGAAACATAAACAAACCCATCTGGTAATTTTTTTGGTAGACTCATTTCACCAACCTCTTTTATGTAGTTATATGTGATATGGTTAACACCCTCGCCTTTAAGCGAACACTTTAGTATTAGTTATCTAGGAAATGTGCTAAGGGAGGACGAATGGAATATAGGAGATGATCCCACAGCCTATATGACCTAAAGTATCATATAGTATTTTGTACTAAGTATAGGTATAGAGTTTTAACTGGGCAAGTTGCGATTAGAACTAGGGAAGTAATCCGAGAAATATGTGCTGCTAATTACATAAATATAATTAGTGGCAGTATGAGTCCTGATCACATACATATATTAGCATTGGTTCCGCCTAGTATATCAATATCTAAAGCTGTGCAATATATTAAAGGTATAAGTAGTCGTAAGTTGCTACAGGAATTTGCACTGCTCCGTAAGCGGTATTGTGGACAACATCTTTGGGCCAGAGGGTATTTTGTTGTGACAGTTGGCAATGTGAATTCAGAAGAAGTGCAAAAATATATAGAACAGCATGAGGAACATCACAAAAAAGATGATTTTAGAATATCAGAGTTTTAGCGTTTACGCTTTTAATCTGCTTTGCAAGCGTTACACAAACTACCGCGCTTTAGCCGGTAGTAATTGATCTTATTACTTCTTTAATGCAAAATATACCAAAGACCCCCCTTGTAACATCTTTGCAACATAAAGGGCTGCTTGCGTGCAACTTTTGTGCAATTAATCTTAAGGTTTCATATTGATTATGAAATACAATACTTTCTCTCTGCAACAAGAAATTAATAAAACTGAATACATACAGATACACCGCAGGTAAAATGAAGATTGATATTTGACTTTCATAAATATTTCAAAAAAAACTTCAAAAAGAGCTAGGAAGAGTGCTGGGGGCGTTCGTGAATAACAAACACACCACAAGCGCTCTGACGAGGCCAATTTTTGAAGTGTAACGAATACCAGCAATACCATACATCTACTTGCAGCAAATTAGACATCTTCGAACTTACTTCTAGAAATGCAAATATCGTTTATAATACATTTTTTGCACTTCGGCTTTCTTGCAACACAAACATACCTACCGTGCAATACCAGCCAATGATTTGCTTTTTGTTGCCAATGCTTGGGAATTAGAGCACTTAGAACATTTGTCGTTTCTTCAGGAGTTTTAGTTTTACAAAAACCGATTCGATTACTTATACGAAATACATGTGTATCAACTGCAATTCTTGACTGATCAAACGCAGTATTTAACACAACATTTGCAGATTTTACACCTACTCCTGGCAATTTCACTAAACTATCAAAATCTCCAGGAACCTCTGAATTAAATTCATCGATCAACATCCTGCTCATCGCAATTATATTGCGCGCTTTGTTATTAAATAAACCTATCCTTTTTATATACTCCTTCAGGCCAATCTCTCCAAGCGCAACCATTTGTTCTGGAGTATTTGCAGCTTCAAAAAGAGCTGGAGTAATTCTATTAACCATTTTATCCGTAGATTGAGCAGATAAAACAACAGCAACCAGCAACGTATAATTGTTACAGTAATCCAGCTCTATTTTTGGATCAGGATCTTGCTTTTTAAATCTTTCAAATATTTCGTTTATTTGTGGAAGTTTTAACAATTCATTATTATATTGCATCTTATGATAAATTGAATAACTTAATGTAGCGTTCCATAATACATAGACAGGTCTAATAAGTGAAGAAAAAAATTTTATACATTTGCAGGAATTGTGGAGAGGCTTACAACAAATGGATAGGCAAATGTGAAGGTTGCCAAGAATGGAATAAAATTGAAGCAACCGAAATAGATCAGTCTAAGACTAGTAATGCTCAGAATTTTCAGAAATCCATAGAAACTTTTACTATAGATCATTCTACTGTAGAGCACTCACATTTTAGAACAACAACTGGAATCTCTGAACTAGACAGAGTTTTAGGAGGTGGAATTGTCCCAGGTGCTGCAATACTGTTTGCTGGAGAGCCAGGCATCGGCAAATCGACACTGCTACTTCAGCTTGCAGCAAAGCTATGTGATAAAAATATACGCTCGCTATATATAAGCGGCGAAGAATCAATTGAGCAGATCAAAATCAGAGCGATACGTCTAGGACTTGCAGGCAAAAATATACAAGTTTCAGCAGAAAATGATGCATCTGCAATCATATCTTTATTTGAAAGATCTACTTACAGAAAAGAAACAGAGAATAAAAATGAATTACAATCGCCTTCTGTACTCATAATAGACTCAATTCAAACTTTATCACATCCCTCTATACAATCAGTGCCTGGCACAGTTGGACAAGTCAAGCAATGTGCATTTGAGCTCATCACAAATAGTAAAAAGCACAATATAGCACTGATTATGGTAGGACATATAACAAAAGATGGGCAAATAGCAGGGCCTAAGATCCTTGAGCACATGGTAGATACTGTCATTTACTTTGAAGGAGATCACACTCAGCAGTTCAGAATCATACGAGCAACCAAAAATAGGTATGGCCCAACAAATGAAATAGGAGTCTTCGAGATGTCTGGTGCTGGACTGCAAGAAGTGCAAAATCCATCTGCAATTTTTATGCCTCGAAATAACATGAGCGTCAGTGGATCATGTATATTTGCAGGGCTTGAAGGAACAAGACCAATGCTTATGGAAATACAATCTTTAGTTGTCCCCTCTTTCTTAGCAACTCCAAGAAGGGCTGTAATAGGATGGGATGTAAATAGACTTTCAATGATGATTGCGATCTTGAATGCACGACTTGGATTAAATATATTAAACCAAGAGGTCTACTTAAACATAGTCGGTGGCCTAAAGGTTACAGAACCTGCAGCAGACCTAGCGGTCATAGTAGCTATTATTTCTGCAACAAAAAATATTGCTATTCCTCACAATGTAGTGTTTTTTGGAGAGATAGGATTATCTGGAGAACTGCGACAAGTTACGCATTATGAAACAAGATTACTTGAAGCAAAAAAATTAGGTATCGACAAAGTTGTAATGCCTTATAATAATAAAAAGATAGATGTTAACATGGATGTCATTTATTTGAAGCACGTATCTGATATCAAGCCTTTATTGAATAAATTGGGGAAAAAAAGTGAAGATTGAACACTTGGATTTTGCAGCGCTTAACTCTCTTGATTTTGGCGTGATTTTCGTAATTTTAGCTTCAATGTTCTTCGCATTTATGCGAGGTTTTATAAGCTCATTACTCAGTTTGACAGGCTGGATACTTGCAATCTTACTATCGTATCAGCTTTTCCCATATGCTAAACCATATATAGGATCTTATATCAAGTCAGACCTGTTTGTTATGATTATTGGGCATACAGTTTTATTGTTATTGCTCCTAGTGGTTTTTGCAATTTTTAATACTATGATTTCAACTTTTATGCTTTCCATGCAACGTGGAGCTTTTGATAGGATGCTTGGCTTGATATTTGGTTTTTTTCGCGGAAGTTTAATCATTTCATTCTTTTTTCTTTGTTTTACAATAATGGCAAACCTGATATCTGGCAATAAACCGATGTATGAAAAAGATGACGCAATACCATCTACTATTAAAAATGCTCAATTCTATCCATTTCTAAAGGTTGGAAGCCATTTCTTAACAAGCTTCTTTCCAGTTTCAATTGAAGATAGCTTAAAATTTATTGCTGATAATCTTGGAGAGAAAGGCGTTGAAGATAGATTTACGGCAACTGCAATAAGAAAACTATATCAACACCTTGATGAATCTGAACTAGATGAAATAGAACAAAATGCGATTAATATTGACGAAGTACAGCTCTTGAAACAACTGAAGGATACATACGTAGATAAAGTCCAAAAAGGACAAATTACTGAAGATTTTATACCAAAGGAAGAACTAGATAGAATGCAACAGGTAATAGACAGGAATAATAGTAATTCCAAGATGGATTAGCCTATCTGTAATCACAACTCAATATTTTATAGTAAAACTAGATTTTACTATTTATATATTATCAAAAATAGTGTAGACGTAGTACATGCTTTCTTTAAGAAAACGTCTCGAGCTATAGCAAGTTGAGTAACAAACACTTATCGCTCTAAACTGGATTTTTAACATTCTGCAAGTGACATGTTAGGTATTTTAGCTTAAGCAGCTTTTATATCCAAGGCTGAATTAATCGCATGCATAACTCTAAGAAGCGTAGGATTTATCTTGGTCTGCAAGCAATTATGGCGCACCGAAAATCCAGCAGAAAAAGTGGCAAAATTGCCAAAACTCTTATGGATTTTGTTAAGTATGCAAGTATTGGATAAATTATATATACGAAAATTAGCGCAGGGCCCAGTCTTGAGGCTAATTTTTGTACATTTAATTTTCCGCAAAAATTGATTTGCGCCGCAAATCAATTTTTGACGGATAGACTAAGAAATATCAGTTTAGCCTCCATACAGCTAGAGCATTTATTTTCTAGCTTGCAAGTCTTAAGAAACAGATGCATGCAAAGTTACCTTTACATAATCATTGTTATTTATGCGGTTTTACCACATGAAATGATATAAGCAATTATATTACTTGCGAGTATTTTTATACATTATCATGACTCCTATACTTGCAGCTTCACATATGCTGCGAGTTGCTCTTATATTGGAACATAATCGGAGATGATTACTAAGCCTACAAAGGCAATAAGTGAATTGCAATTTAAAATGTTTTGAAGATCATGTTATACGAGCTATTTTTAAAAGCCACAGAATTAGTAGAAGCACTTGGATATCTTGGCATATTTATTATGTCTTTTATCGAAGGCACTTTTATTCCTATACCTAGTGAGATAACACTAATTCCAGCTGGTTATTTAGTTGCAAAGGGTTCACTTAAAATGTCGTATGTTTTAATCTCTGGTATATCAGGCACACTTGGCGGAGCTATCTTTAGCTACACAATTGCATTTCACTTTGGAAGAGCAATATTTATCAAGTATGGCAAATATTTCTTCATGGATGAAAAAAAGTTATCAAAGCTTGAGGATTTTATGGCTAAATATG
This sequence comes from Candidatus Lariskella endosymbiont of Hedychridium roseum, assembly GCF_964020185.1. Taxonomy (NCBI): domain Bacteria; kingdom Pseudomonadati; phylum Pseudomonadota; class Alphaproteobacteria; order Rickettsiales; family Candidatus Midichloriaceae; genus Candidatus Lariskella; species Candidatus Lariskella endosymbiont of Hedychridium roseum. The sequence continues at coordinate 1,078,502 of NZ_OZ026538.1, forward strand.
GCAATATCTCTGTGTTTCTAGGCAGAGTACTGCCAGGGATCAAACACTTCATATCATTTCCAGCTGGCCTTGGGAAAATGGATCCGAAATTATTTTGTTTCTATAGCACCTGTGGTTCTGGGGTTTGGGCTTCATTTCTTATTTTGCTTGGGTATTTCATAGGAGATAATGAAGCGCTAATTAATCAATATTTGAAGCAGGTAAATTTTATATTATTACTACTTCTCGCCATTATAACGCTATTTTTCCTAATAAAAAAACATTTTGTAAAAAAAAACGAAGATGCAAAGTAATTTTTGCTTTTATCATGTATGAATCACAATTTATTCTATAAAAATTTTATATGTGAATCGTCAGGATCTAAAACTATTATATAGTCGCATGCGTCATAACTTCCTAAGAAGCAAAGATGGCTTAATTGGCCTGCAAGCAATGATGATGTACAAAAAAGTCCAGAGGAAAAGTGACAATAATTGCAAAAGGCACTTATAGAGTTTGTGAAATAATATTTGCAAGTATTGGACAAATTATATATAAGAAGGTTAGCGTAAAGCAGTTCTAAAAGCTAATTTTTGTATGTTTAACTTTCTGCAAAAATTTATTTGTGCAGCGAATCTACTAAGTTAAGAAGAGTGTGGACACTGCTTGCAAAATGCTATACAAAGAGACGCGTATAACATTTTACCACTTTAGTAGCGGTTTATAACATATCTTCCATATCAGAATAATTGCAGTTTACATTGCTGCAAACTTTAGAAAGTCTATCCGTCAAAAATTGATTTACTTGCGCAAATAAATTTTTTTGGAAAATTCGGATGTATAATTTGTCCAATACTTAGCAAATACTACTTTCACAAAATCAGTAAGTTTTTTGTGCTTACTATAACATTTTCTTACGGATTTTAAACACTATTTTGATACTCTAAACATCATTTTATGCCGCTTCTGAGATTTTTGGCGTACGTACTAAAAAAGCCGCTACGAACTCAATTTTTGAAATATTTAGACGAATTACTAATTATTTAACATCAACTTTTGTAGTTTTTATGGATTTTAGCAATTTGAACAAAAAGACGCTTTCTAAAGTAGCAGAAGCAAAATTAAATCTCTTCTTACATATCACAGGCTCTTTGCCATCAAATTATCATTCTATAGAAAGTATTTTTGTAAGGCTTAAGTTACATGATACAATACACGTTACTCAGCATGATACCTTGGAATGTAATGTCATTGAAAAAAATGATAATTCTAATATCGATTTACATATAAGCGATAACATTGTACTTAAGGTAGCAAGAAAAATTCAACAATTCTCTGGATATAAAGGTGGCGCAAAAATATATATAGAGAAAAATATACCTATAGCAGCAGGTCTTGGAGGCGGTTCATCTAATGCTGCATCTACTCTGATTCTTCTAAATAGCCTTTGGAATCTTGCATTAAATGACTATGAACTACACAACATAGCTAAAGATATTGGTGCAGATGTTCCATTCTTTCTGCAACCTCATCATGCCTTTGTAACTGGAATAAGCGATATTATCACACCTATAAAGTTTGATAGAAATATTCACCTACTGCTTGTGAACCCAAGAGTTGAGACATCCACTAAACGTGTATACGATGATTACGCGCATTCTGTAAAAAATGGAAGGAAATATACATGCTCTTTCAAGGAAAACTTGATATACTTTGATAAATTAATTTCTGACTCTAGCAACGATTTGGAAGACTCTGCTATAGCAATACACCCGACAATATTAAAAGTTATTACAATGCTGGGTAACTCGAAAGGCTGTATTATTTCTAGAATGTCCGGCAGCGGTTCTACTTGTTTTGGTATTTTTGAGGATGAAGATTCAGCTCTTAATGCAAAGAGTACTATGTTGGAATTAGAACCATCTTGGTGGTATTATTTTGAAACTCTCGACTTATCTTAAAGTATAGATATTATGTTAGAGTGTGCTATGGTACTTGCAGCTGGCTTTGGCAGCCGTCTTGGAACTCTTACTGCGAACAAACCAAAACCTTTAATCTCCGTACACGGAAAGGCTGTTATAGACATAGTATTAGATAGAATTTTTTCAACAAACAGCATTAAAAAAGCTATAGTGAACACTCATTATCTCAAAGATATGATGTGAGCTCAATTAGCAAGCAGCAAATATCATGATAGAATACTAATTAGTGAAGAAGATAAAATTTTAGGTACAGGTGGCGGCATATTGCATGCCATGAACCGCTTCTCATATGCAGAACTTTTGTTGCATAATTCTGATATACTTATATTAAGAGGCGGAAATATAGCCATAGAGCTTATCATGAAGACATGGGATTCGGATAGAATGGATGCGCTGCTACTACTTGCACCGCTTGGATGTCAGATCAACAAATCACTAGATCAATATGCAGATTTCTTACTCAGTGAAGACAATCATATTATTAAAGCACCTAATAATTCGACAAATGGCTACAAATACGTTGGTATAGCAGCACTCTCAAAAAAATGTATGGCTAATATTAGCTCTACGACTTTTCCTATCACAAACATTTTATTTCAATCTCAGATAGAAACATATCGAAGATACAGATTTTATGGTGTAGTATTACCAAAGGATGTGCTTTGGTGCGACATTGGAAGCACAGACAGTCTTGCTCTTACAGAAGAATATCTGATACATGCTATATAAATGAAATCAAGCTACCTTGTTACTTTTTCTTTCTCTGGATATAAGTCATATGAAGTAAAAGCACTGTAGCAAAAAAAGATAGAGCTCCAATTATTATTGTATCACAATATGAATTCGAGAATTAAAACGCTGAATCATCTATTGAAGATTGCTAAAAAACGTGTAAATGAAAGACAATGCACAATTTCTTTTATTCGAAGTAGAATTACACAATGCGAAGAAGAATTATCAAAAATGCAGCAAGAACTTGATTATGAACAAGCTGTAAGTTTCAGTACATCTCAGTGTGTTTCTTACTTTACAAATTTTCATCAGCATTTACACAAAAGGCAGTGCTTTATGAATGACGAAATAGAGAAGTTAAATGCAACTTTAACAAAAGAACTGGATTTAATAAAAGAGGATTTTATTGAACAGAAACGCTACGAATATTTACTGGATAAACTAAGTAATATTGCCAAGAAGACACAGCAAAAAATTGAAAATACCGAAATAGATGAAATTGGCCGTTATATGTCGATGCGTACTAAGTTAACTCCACAAGTAACAGCATCTTGATATCTCTAACTCTATTTTAAAAAGAGCTAAGAAGAACTAAGGAATCATATGTATAATCAATACATACGAGCATTCTTAATAAGGCACAAATTTTGAAAAGTATGACAAAGTATACGAACTACAATTTAGATTATTCGATATGATTTTACATGTGTTGCCTATAGGTTGTAGCAAGATTGTTAATCGTGCAGGAAAATCCTCTACCAAACGCAAGCAAGATGATGAATTTTCAGATGCTGTAGTCCGTGCTCATGAAAACGTTATACTTGAATCAGAAGAGTGCGAAATCACATCTACAATACAAATTCCACAAAACAACAGTAATAACCTTTGGTTGATTCAAGATGAAATAGATGCTAAAGAACTGTTTGAGACAGCAACACCTATCCTTGAGAATTATAGGAACAATATTATACTTGGAGAGTATAGTACGCAGGAGTTGCTCTTATTACGAGATGCGGTCGATCAGTTGAAAGAGCATTATCATAATGATAATGACGCGTTGAACAATTTAGAACGAATAGTACTAGTTGAACTTGCAAAACTTGGAATATAGCATAACCTGGTACAATAGTTTATACTGCGGGTAATGGAAAGTTGACATTCATTATATACATACATAGTTTGTATTAGTCGACATTTTATCTTACATTTAGTAAATTAAATTAGTTATTAAATGGAGATAAGCAATGAACTTAAATCAAAAAATCATCAAACCGAAACTAGGTTTACTTGAATTGGCAAAAAGCCTTGGTAGTATATAATCTGCATGTAAGGCAATGTGTTATAGTAGAGATAGCTATTACAGATTTAAAGAACTATATGAAACAGGAGGAGAAGAAGCGCTATACGAGATAAGTCACAAGAAGCCAATAATCGCTAATAGAGTAGATCCAGAAAAAGCAGTAGTTGATATGGCGATAGAGTACAGCATATGGACAACTTAGAGTATCAAATGAGCTGAAGAAGAGTGGTATACTTGTTTCTCCTGGAGGAGTAAGATCGATTTGGTTACGTAATGATTTGAATAATATCAATAAAAGATTGAAAGCCTTAGAAGCTAAGATGGCCCAAGATGGTATTATATTGACCGAAGCACAGCTGCAAGTACTAGAGAAACGCCGTAATGAAAAAGAAGCACATGGAGAAATTGAGACACAACATCCAGGTTATTTAGGTTGCCAAGACACATATTATGTAGGCAATTTCAAAGGGATAGGAAAGGTTTATGCTCAGGTATTTATTGATAGCTACAGTAGATTTGCTGATGCTAAACTGTATACTGACAAAACTGCGATTACTGCTGCTGATATGCTAAATGATCGAGTGTTACCATGGTATGAGAGTCAAGGGATACCGATGCTTCGTATTCTTACAGATCGTGGAGGAGAATATAAGGGAAATATAGAACATCATGCTTTTGAGTTATTTCTCAGTATAGAAGGTATAGAGCATACAACAACTAAAGCATATTCACCTCAAACTAATGGTATGTGTGAACGTTTTAATAAAACTATAAAACAAGAATTCTTTGATACAGCTATGCGTAAAAAGATTTATACATCATTGGATGACTTGCAATTAGATCTTGATATTTGGTTAGAATATTTCAACAATGAAAGACCTCATTCTGGTAAATATTGTTATGGAAAAACACCTATGCAAACTTTTTTGGATAGTAAAAAGTTAGCTGTGGAAAAGAATAATGAAATCTTGTATCTCAGTTACATATCCGACAGTCGAAACTTAACTGACAAGCAGATATAAAATTTATAACTGTCTGTAAGATCAAATCTTGACTTCTACACGTTATGTGAATCTCTATTTGAAGTGCGTGCAATTCCTTCAAGTGATACAACATTTTCAACTTCTTCTTCGGAAACAGTGGAAGATTGACTTATAACTCTGACAGCGCCACTCTCAAGAGCAGAGCGAGCGCTTTCAAATAACTCGCCACTCCTAAGATAATGCAATACTTGCGCTTCCAGTTTTCCATCCGTAATTAAAGTATCTGGCATGGAAACTTGAAATGTCTCGTTGACAATAGAGAATTTATAATGTTCCTGGATTGCAGCTGAATTTCTTTCAAGCATGCTGCGAGCACTAGGAAGTAATTCACCAGTTATAGTAGTAAATAAGCTGCGCTTGCGTTTTCACGTCCACAAGAAGATCGGTATTTGCAATATTCAGTTCAATACTTTTCTTCATGTCAGATACTCTGGATATTTTATAGAAAAGCATATTGCCTAAAATAGTTGCACTTTCAGAAAGTACTGGCATGCTTTTGATTATGTTTGCATATATATTACTATCACCCGTGCTGCTATCGCCTGTGCTTTCATGCGCGTTACTATCATCTGTGCTTTCTCCTTTGCTAGAATCTTTCAGCAAATACTCTTCAAATAGAGTGGAATGTTTTGGTATTGCTTTTTCTTGTGAAGTGCGCGTCTTTCCGCTTGCAAATGCAGTTAAATTTTCTATAACTTCAGGGCCGCAATTACTGTAGTTTTGTTTTTCTATTTCTGCTATTACTCGCTCCGTAGAATAACCTCTAGATTCTAGCTCTGCTCTAACTTTTGCAAAAAGCGATTCTGGCAGTGGATTGCGTTCAGAATCCATATAGTGGAGCACAATTTTGTCGTCATGTTTTTTTAGCTGCAATTCCAACTAAATGTTTCCCACCTATGTTAAGTGGCATTAGTATTGTCTTTTTCGCAGAAGCTAAGATAAATGATGAGAGCTTAGCAGCCACATCATCACTATTATTTTCTTGAAGAATATAGCTTGCCTCAAGCACATCAACTGAGTTTAGTGCACCTGGCTTTGCATCCTCAAGCCGCAGTTTTAGCAAAAAAGCTACATGATCTTGGTAATAATAAGAAAGCGCTGCAGGAATCTCTGGGATGGAAATACAGTCTTGCTCTCCATATATAACGCAATTTCTTGCGTTCTTTTTAAATTCTTCTGGAAGCACATCAGAAAACTTAGAAGCATATTTCAGAACAGTGTGGCCACTATTATTTTGTACTTTAAGTAAATTTTTTACTTGTTCTGGGTAGCTTTCTATTAGAAATTTTGAGAGTTTTCACATAAAGATAGATAAGAGCTGTTCTTGATATTGTTTGAATATTTGTGTAATAGTAAGAGCGCACCAAAGCTTAATGGATCCGTATACCATTGACTCTTTTTTAGAAACGATTTTAGTGCGCCGTGTCATTCGGCATAAATGATGTCGCGTGTTGCTATTATCTCTCTCGATACATACTGTGCCAGACTTTCCAATTGTATGACGCTCTTTGGGTAAAATTTTAGAAAAAGCATCCCAATCATCCGTATAAAAATGACATTCTTTCAGATGACTCACTTTTTGTAGAGCTTTTGGAATGTTGCAGTATCACGATTGCCTGTAACCCAGGCAACTGTTCTCCTTGTACTACGATCAACTGCCTTAATGATCCAAAGCTTGTTTTTTTTGAACCAATAAAATGCCACATCTCGTCGAATTCCATCTCCATAATATCCGAAGAGACAACTGGCTCCTGAGTCTTGCCCATCACCTCTACTACCCAGCGATAAATTATGGACGGCGAATGCCATAATATCTTGCATAACATAGAAAAAGAGCCATTACCAAGACTATATAGCATAACGCATAATGCTTTCTTAACAGCTGTTTGAGGCTTCTTGCCCAGATCGCCCTCAACAAAATTTAGAACATGATCTGCACTTATAACGCTGTACACCCCCTCACAATGCCATTCTTTACAAAGATATCAGAGCAACATCCCTTACAACAAACCATAAAACCACTCTTTAGTTTTTAAAAAAGTGATCATATCATACTTCTATCTAATTGTGAAAACTCTCTTATCACAAAATATAGACGTTGTCGCTTTGATGCTATTAAAAAGATATATGAACACTAAAGAGTTACGTGATGCCATCTATAATGAAGCAACTACTCATACCATAGGAATACCTGATGATTTATTAGAATTAGGTATTGCAGCAATACGTGAGCATCATCTACACTTGATCGCCGACATTCTACACATTGGATTTACAGGTGCTGATCGTCTGCTACCTCATGAAATTAGGGAATCTATGTTAAATGATCTCAATTCACGTGAGATACTAGAAGTGATCAGGATAACAGGAGAGTATTTTGACGCTATTGACCCGCTGCTTGTAAAAATTAATGCGGAGGAGAATATAAATGCTGAGTTGATTACTACAGTACTAAATGCTCCGAGTGATAGACACTTAATACAAGCACTGCATGGCATAATGCAAGATCCACAAACAATGTCGTTTTTGTCGCAAAATCTAGATGTTGTTGCTTAAATGCTATTTAGAGAGAATATGGAAGCTGAAGAGTTACGTGATGCTATCTATAATGAAGTAACTACTAATGCTCAAGGACTCCATGATGCTGCATTAGAATTAGGTATTACAAGCAATACGTGAGCATAGTACGCACTTGATTAGCTTTCTATGTTTGCGACATATAGATGGTGATCGTGTGCTACGTCCTGAAATAAGAGAAGCTATGTTAAATAGTTTAAATGCACATAATATACTGCAGATACTCAGGATGGAAGAAGAGTACTTTGACGCTGGAGATCAATTTGACTTCGAGCAGCAAGAGCAAGATGCGCAAATTGCTCTTGCGATGGATTTATCGCCTGAGCTTAATTTTGTCAGTATGGATATATTGTTGAGTAGTTAGAAGAGATATAGGTTTTTGTTTGTCGCATTTAAGGAACTTTGTTGCATAAATAAGCATGTGCATTAGATAGTGCACCCTAGCTAATTTTTGCATATTTCACTTCTCCACAAAAATTGATTTGCTTGCGCAAATCAATTTTTGGCGGATGAGCTAGATAGTACGCGCGCTAAAAGTCTCAGAAGAGGCATGAAATGCTGCCCGAAGTGTCAAAATAGTTTAAGAAAGCATGAGTGCTATGATTCGCAAGAAAGCCTACATGCAAACTCAACATCATTTAATCAGCATTTTCAGAATAATTCCTAGATATTCCCTGCATTTTAAGCTACAATATGCAGTATGCTTTTATCATAATTAAATATTGCATAAAAAAGTAAAAAATGTCACTTTCCAAATATCTAGATCCTAAAAATGATGTTGCGTTTAAGAAGATCTTTGGCACTGAAAAGAACAAGGATATTCTGATACATTTCATCAATGATGTTTTGGAAATGAAGGGTAAAAATGAGATCCAGTCAGTGGAGTTCTTAAGTCCTGTTCAGGATCCTGAAATCGCATATCAAAAGCAATCTATTGTCGATGTGCTTTGCAAGGACGCAAGTGGCATTCAATATATAATAGAAATGCAAATCTCTCCAAGCAAAGGTTTTGAGAAAAGAGCGCAGTATTACGCAGCTAAAGCATACGGGCGTCAAGCTACTAGAGGATCTGACGGAATGGGCCTTTATTGCAATTTAAAGAAAATAATCTTTATAGCAATTCTAGACTGCGTACTATTTCCAGAGAAGGAAAGTTATAAATCAGATCATATCATTCTAGACAAAGTTACTTACGAAAATGACTTAAAAGATTTCTCATTTACGTTTATTGAGCTGCCAAAATTTAAGAAGAAGCCAGGAGATAAGCTAGATAACATCTTGCAAAAGTGGTGTTATTTCTTTAAGTATGCAGATCAAACATCTGAGTCTGATTTGCAACAGATAATAGAAAGCGATTTAATAATCAAAAGAGCATATGAAGCACTAGACCAGTTTGGCTGGTCAGAGCAAGAGTTGCTGTCATATGAAGAGCAGCAAAAACGTATCCTAGATCATCAATCTATGCTAGACGCGGCTCTGGATAAAGGAATAAATATAGGTCTTGAGAAAGGTATAGCCGAAGGTCTTGAGAAAGGTATAGCCGAAGGCCTTGAGAAAGGCAAAGTAGAAGGCAAACTCAAAGAAAAAAAAGCCCTTGCCATGCGCTTGCTTGCTAAGAACACTGATATTCAGTTTATTTCAGAGGTTACTGAACTTTCTGAAGCAGAAATACTTAAGCTAGTATGCGCTGCAAATTCTTGAAGTATAGCATATATTGACCTTGATTCTATGTTTCAAGGTATACTTACTGATAGCTTTCAAACATATGACTTATGATAAATGCAACAAAAGATAATTTTGGGTGTTACTGGTAGCATAGCTGCTTATAAATCTATTGATTTAGCAAAACTGCTATTATCTGCCGGATTTGACGTGATTATAGTACTCACTGAATGCGCAGAGAGCTTTATTTCGTCTATGACATGGCGTGCACTTTTTCCAAATAGAGTATATACATATGATGCAACGCTGCAAAGTGATGCAATGCTTCATATAACGCTGGCAAAAGATGTAGATTTGATATTAATTGCACCTGCATCTGCAAATTTTATTGCAAAACTAGCACATGGTTTTGCAAACTGTTTGTTGTCATTAATATGTCTTGCGGCGCGCTCTAAAATCATGCTAGCTCCTGCTATGAAAACCAAGATGTGGGAGAATTTTATTGTTCAAAACAATGTAAATATCTTATTGAATAACTCTATTAGAATTATTGGGCCAGAATTTGGATCTCAAGCGTGCGGAGATATAGGAATGGGCCGTATGAGTGAGGTTGATAATATATCACATTACTGTATTTTAGAAACACGAGATCAACTGCTAAGCGGTAAATCTGTTGTTATTACCTCAGGTCCAACTAGAGAAAAACTAGATCCTATTAGATTCATTAGCAATTATAGCTCTGGTAAAATGGGTTATGCGCTTGCATTATCATCTTTTTATGCAGGAGCTAAAGTTTCATTGATTAGTGGTCCTACTGATATAAATTATCCAAGCTTTTTAAATGTTACTTATGTTGAATCTTCAGAGAAAATGTTGGAAATATCATTATTAGAATGCAGAAATGCAGATATTTTCATAGGGTGTGCAGCAGTGTCAGACTATAAGCCACTCAATTATTCACGGCATAAGATCAAAAAGCTTGCTGGCAAATCTTCAATGAATTTGGGGTTGTCTGTAAATCCTGACATTATATCAGAAGTAAAAATTGCATTTCCTAACTTATTTTGTGTGGCATTTGCAGCTGAGACGAATGATCTCATTAAAAATGGCCATGAGAAGCTTGTAAATAAGAATGTTGATATGATTGCAATAAATGATGTATCAGAAAATAAAGTATTTGGAGAAGGCTTTAATGAATTGCAAGTTATTACTAGAGACAAAATAATACACAATATACATAGAGCAAATAAAAATATGATTGCTGATAAGTTGCTTGAGATAGTAATGCAGTATCTTTGATTGGATACTAAATACAATTTGATGACCAATTATAGAATGATTTGCAACTCACCTTAATAAATAGCAAATCTTAGAAATATAGAAATCTCTCACATATAATTTTGATATAATTCTGTACACAATTTCTTGCTAAGAAATATGGCAAATTATATAGCATCAGAGTTGTGATAAAAGCATTGCAATTGTAGACAGCGCCAATTACAATCCAGGACTGAGGGTGGTGTATTTTTAATATAATTGGTGCTGCATGGTTTGTAGACCTTGTTAGTTCTCTTTTTGTTATAAATTTTTCTGCCTTGATTTGTCACTTTTGTAGGTTCGTTCTAGCTTTTGTTTTTCTTTTACTAAAGAGTTAATCATTTAAATATAAGAGAGCTGAGAAAATGTCTTGTGGCTTAGGATTGTTTGTAGTTTTTGCGTCGATGATTACAGGCTATCTAGGTGGCGGTGGGAATATTATGGTTATTTTTCAACCATTTGAGTTGCTACTTATAATTGGTACTGCAATTGGTAGTTTTATTATTTCAACTCCTAAACATTTAAGGGCAGAAGTAATAAGTTGTTTGAAAAAAATTGGTGCAAAACACCAGTATCATAAAGAACACTATACAATACTCTTGTTGTTTTTGTTCAATTTTTTGAAAAAAGTTCGTACTGCTACAGCTATTGAAATAGAGAGCTATTTAGATAACCCTGAAAACAGCAGTTTATTCGATGACTTGAGAACATTACCTAATAGTGAGGCTATTACTACCTTCTTCTGTGATAGCTTCAGAATGGTTATGCTAGGAGTCGATAATCCACATGAAATTGATAACATGATTGAATGTGTTATACAACGTACTTTTGACAAGATGAAGGAAGCAGGTGCTGCAATTCATACGCTTGGTGAAGCATTACCAGGACTTGGAATTGTTGCAGCTGTAACAGGAGTGATTATAGCGATGGGAGCAGTTGGTGCTGATTCTGCTACACTTAGTATTAAAATAGCATCTGCTATGGTTGGAACGTTAGTAGGCGTATTCCTCTCTTACGGAGTAGTATCTCCGATAGGGACGCTATTTGAAAAAATAGCAAGTGATAATATAGTACCGCTAGAATGCATAAAAATGGCGATTATAACATATGTTGCAGGTCACCCACCGTCTCTTTGTATGGAACTTGCTAGACAGATATTACCAGCTGAATCTAAACCGTCCATAATTGAGTTGGAGAATGCAGTAAATTTATTGAGTAATCAGTAACAAGATTAATAGAGCGCATATATGGCAGAAAAATCACCTCAAGATAAGCAGGTCATAGTGATTAAAAAGATCAAGCGCAATGTATCATATGGCAGACATGGTGGCGCTTGGAAAGTTGCATATGCCGATTTTGTCACAGCTATGATGGCTTTTTTCTTGTTACTTTGGTTATTAAATTCTACACCCTCTTCTAAACTTCAAGGCATCGCTCAGTTTTTTGAGCCAACCATAGGTATAGTAGGCAGAAGTGGATATATGGATGGTAGCTCTCAGAAAAGCAATGAGACCGAAGTAGATTCTGAAGGAAGTACTGTGAAAGGAATAGTGTATGGAGTCAAGAAAGCTGGTGAAGTTATAAGTTCTGAACAAGGTAGACAAAATATTACAATTGAAGAGGAAAACGAGAAATTTACAACTATAGAAAATGAATTGAAAAGAGAGATAGAAAAAGATCCGCAGCTTAGCCAGTATAGAGGAAACGTATTGTTTGAACAAACGCCAGAAGGATTAATAATAAAAATCGCGGATAATGATGGCAAACCTATGTTTGAGCGCAGTAACGCTCAAATGACTCCTCAAGCACTTGTAATATTGAATAAAATAGCAAAGCTGATTAAATATGTACCTAATTTTATTGCGATAGGTGGTTATACAGAAAAGAATCCTGAGAATTTATTTGCAGATTATAGTAACTGGGAGTTATCAGCCGACAGAGCAAATTTAGCAAGGCGAGAACTGGTGAAAGATGGAATATCACCGGATAGAATAGCAAAAGTCACTGCGTTTGCTGATACAAATCCTGAGGTTCCAAGTGATCCTTCTGCATCTCCCAATAGAAGGGTATCTATCATGCTGCTTAGAAATTCAGTAATGCCATCGTATAAAGTATCAACACCTAGTGATTTTGACAAGAAAAGTACAGGAAATTAGTGTAGCTATGTAGTTGCTATATAGTCCACACGCCAAAAGTTAGCTTTTAGAGCGGCCCCTGTACTAATCTAATATACTTATGGCACTTGCTTGGCAGTGCATAACAAAATCCATAAGGTTTTTGGCAATTTTCTCACTTTTTCTGCTGGATTTTCAGCGTGCCATAGTTGCTTGCAAGGCCAAGATCAATCCTCCCGCTTCTTAGGAAGTGATGATACATGCGACTTAAAACTCAATCAAACGTGAGCCAAGTGTAATTACTTGCAGCAATTTCATCTAATAATTCAAGTTCAACTGGCAAGTAATTATTAAATATATATCTACCAGAAGTCCAACCTGCTGTGGATAGGTGGTTAAGATACATGTTAATAGCCCCATCCCCATCTAGTGGAGTTCCAGTAAAAGAACTGCAGATACGCGCTAATATAACAGGGAAACCTGTTCCTGAACCTTGAATATTAATTGTACCCACAGTATTTGCATTGATATTGAAAGCTTTCACACAAACATCAGAAAATTTATTACCAATATCTGTTTGAGAAGTAGCAGAATTAAACTCAATACATGCCTCTCTAAGTCTCTGATGAAGCGCACCTTGTTGATTGCTTGCAGCAGCAACATACCTCTTACAGTAATATCCATAGCAAACATAGATTTCTGATAAGCACTGATCTGATTTAATATTGACGCAGCTTTAACTGGCAAATCTGACAGTTTATGCTTCTCATATAGCTCAGTATTTAATGCAATGTTCGAGAAAAAGTTCTTCTCAGCATCAATTAGGTTTTGTATTTCACTTGCAACATATGTAGGGTTTAAATTTGCAGGAGTTGGTGTGATTCCAAGTTTTGCTAGTATACCATTTTCACCATAAGCACTCTCATTTGAGGCAACTTGAGCGGCGTAAAGCTGATTAAAATTTGACTCAATTTTAGACGCAGTATCTGCATAAAGTGCTTTTTTAGATGCATTTCCACTAAGAGTCTGACCAACTTTGTTTAAAGCATCTGTGAATATCTGAGAGTTTTCACATAAAGATAGATAAGAGCTGTTCTTGATATTGTTTGAATATTTGTGTAATAGTAAGAGCGCACCAAAGCTTGATGGATCCGTATACCATTGACTCTTTTTTAGAAACGATTTTAGTGCGCCGTGTCATTCGGCATAAATGATGTCGCGTGTTGCTATTATCTCTCTCGATACATACTGTGCCAGACTTTCCAATCGTATGACGCTCTTTGGGTAAAATTTTAGAAAAAGCATCCCAATCATCCGTATAAAAATGACATTCTTTCAGATGACTCACTTTTTGTAGAGCTTTTGGAATGTTGCAGTATCACGATTGCCTGTAACCCAGGCAACTGTTCTCCTTGTACTACGATCAACTGCCTTAATGATCCAAAGCTTGTTTTTTTTGAACCAATAAAATGCCACATCTCGTCGAATTCCATCTCCATAATATCCGAAGAGACAACTGGCTCCTGAGTCTTGCCCATCACCTCTACTACCCAGCGATAAATTATGGACGGCGAATGCCATAATATCTTGCATAACATAGAAAAAGAGCCATTACCAAGACTATATAGCATAACGCATAATGCTTTCTTAACAGCTGTTTGAGGCTTCTTGCCCAGATCGCCCTCAACAAAATTTAGAACATGATCTGCACTTATAACGCTGTACACCCCCTCACAATGCCATTCTTTACAAAGATATCAGAGCAACATCCCTTACAACAAACCATAAAACCACTCTTTAGTTTTTAAAAAAGTGATCATATCATACTTCTATCTAATTGTGAAAACTCTCTGATACTTTAGGTCATATAGGCTGTGGGATCCTCTCCTATATTCCATTCGTCCTCCCTTAGCACATTTCCTAGATAATAATACTAAAGTGTTCGCCTAAAGGCGAGGGTGTTAACCATATCACATATAACTGCATAAAATTTGCGAAGGTAAGTGGTGTTAAAACGGCACTTGGTCTTGGATCTACTTCTATAATCAAAAAAAATGTCCATGATATGCATTCAATGCTGCAGTATTTCGATATTCTATTTGGGACTAAGGACGAGTTTCTAGCATTGTTAAATAACTGCAATGCAGCAACTGATGAAGAGATCGCTGAAATCGCAAAGAAGCTGAATGCAATCTCTGTGATTACAATGGGTGAGAGAGGAGCAATGATAGTGTACCAAGACTCTATATATAACATCCCAGCTGAAAAAGTGAATCAAGTTGTCTGCACTGTAGGGGCAGGCGATGCTTTCGCGGGTGGTTTCTTATACGGATATACACATAACATGAGCCTTGAAGAGTCTGGGAAGATTGGCGCACATGTTGCTGCTAAGAATAGTACAGATAGAGGGAACAACATTAGACTAGTTTAGTATAGTCCATTCTGAAGAATGGACTAGTATAGACTCTTGTTTAGCCAGTCCATCCGCCAGAAATTGATTCGCACGCACGCCATGAGTCTCAGAAGCGGCATAAAATGATGCTTAGAGTGTAAAATATTATTTTAAATCCGTAAGAAAATGTTATAATAAGCGCAAGAAACTTACGGATTTTTATACATTCACATTTTTGAATATGCCATTGCAATTTGAAAAGAGCTTGAGTACTTTTTCAAGAGTGGACAAGCTGTATAATGCCTATTTTATACAAACCATTCAAAAATTTATAGTAAATTAAGTTTAAGTTTGCGCATATATATAGATGTGTGTTACACTCAAAGGAAAATGCCATCCTCATACAGCGAAGATTTTCGGGAAAAAGTAATAACATATGTATGCTTTGGTTCAATTCTTTAATACGCAAACCTCCACTTAATTTACCATAGTTATACTAAAAATTCTATCAATAGACCTATTGCATAACCTGTTCCAAACTGTGATTTGATTGTCACTAAAACATAAAAACACTCACGTGGATCATTGTTTGGTGACGTTTTGCAAAAATCTACTCTATAAGAATTTCTACCTCAGAATGAGGTTATGCAAGAGGTCTAATGAGTGATGAATGATGCCGCTGATTTAGACTTTCGGCGAATGGACATTCGCGTAGCAAATCAATTTCTGTGGAGAAGTGAAATGTGCAAAAATTAGCTCATGATTCCGCCGGGCTTTGTTGCATAATGAGACTATTTCATTATCAGTACATACAAAATCCTAAAGCTTCTCACTTCAAGAAGTTTATCTGCCATTGAAATACCAGCTTTGTTAGTTTATTTAGCTGATCTATTTAGCGCGAGTTGCCAATTAAAAATTAAGCATCTAAGCTACTAATTGCAGGCAATGCAGATAAATAGACCTTTCATAAAATCATCAAAAAACAGTACATTGATGCAAAAACCTTTTCCACATGTTATTTTTATTCATTTGCAAAACCCTAAAGCAACATATAGCTCCCTAAAAATCTATCATGCAGCAATCAATTAATTGGCAGCTCGCACTATTTAGCAGATAAACTCAAGGATATGCTCTACGCATTATGCAACAATGCCATTCGGCCCTGCGCTAATTTTTGGATATATTATTACTCATGTGCAGCAAACACTACTTTCACAAAATCCGTAAGGTTTTTGGTTATTATAACATTTTCATACGGATTTAAAGCGCTATTTTGACACTCGGTGCAGCATTTCATACTTGTTCCGAGATTTTTTGGCGCACGTACTAAAAAATCATGACATTAAAACCCTCATGCACGTGCACCTACTTGAGCGCAGTGCAATAGCTTTGCTTTTTTCAAAATCTGCAATACATATTTACTTAATTCCGCTTGTCTCTATTCCAACAAAGAATGTTTTACCATACCTTGCAAGAAGTAAAGCTGCACTATTCTTACCACTTTTCTTCATGTTATTAAACAAAGATATCAGTTCATTAGCACTTGTTACAGATTTGCCATTAATCTGAATGATTATGTCGCCTGGTTTAATTCCAGCAAGAGCTGCGACAGAAGCACGCTCAACATGCACGACAATCACTCCTGTAGCACTTTCATCTATATCATAAAACTTTCTTAGTTCTTTATTCATATCCTGAACTCCCATGCCAAGCAATGTCTTTTCACTTAAAGATTCCGTAACTTCACTGTCATCGTCATTGCTAGCTTGATCACCTACAGGCTTTTCAATAGTTACATTCAAAATTTTTGCTTTTCCGTCTCTAAGAACTTCCACAGACACTTTTGCCCCTATATCCACTTCACCAACCATACGAGGAAGTTTATGCATGCTTGGTACATCTCTATTGTTGAATTTAACTATAACGTCACCAACATGTATACCAGCCTTTTGTGCTGGGCTTCCTTTGACAACGCTTGAAACAAGAGCACCCTTTGGCTCACCTTGCATTCCAAGTCCTTCAGCAATATTTGGAGTCATAGTTTGTACCATAACACCAAGCCATCCTCTAACTACCTCACCTTTTTCACGTAACTGTTTCACAACAGATTGCACAACAGCAGAAGGAACAGCAAAACCTATACCAACATTTCCACCACCACTACCAGGAGGAGATAATATAGCGGAATTCACACCTATAACTTCTCCCGCCATATTCAGCATCGGACCTCCAGAGTTCCCCATATTAATAGCAGCATCTGTTTGTATCAAATCATCAAAAGCGTTTATATCAATATACCTTGCTTTAGCAGAAATAATACCAGTTGTAACAGTCTCACCAAGCCCAAAGGCATTTCCTATCGCAATAACCCAATCACCTACCTTTGCCTTATCGGAATCACCAAATATTATATATGGAAGCCGTTCTTTAGTATCTATTTTTAGTACTGCTATATCAGTTTTTGGATCTTTTCCTACTATTTTTGCTTTATAAACCTTAGCTGAATTGTTTAGAGTGATATTTACTTCCTCAGCGCCATCTATCACGTGAAAATTTGTTACAATATAACCTTCAGGATCAAATATAAAGCCAGAACCAAGCGACATAGGCCTCTTTTTGTCTGGAAATCTATCGCCTTCCAACCAATCTCTCAGTATATCCCTTGGATCATCCAGCCCATTCATAGGGCGTCTTTTATTAGAAGCTTTTTGAGTAGTAAAAATATTAACGACTGCAGGAGTAGCTTTCTCAGCTATCTCTGAAAAAGATGGTAAACAAACTCCCCCTGCAGTTTGGCTAGTGCCTTTCTGAAACAAGGAGCTTATATCTCCAAATGCAAGACTACTGTAATGTATTATTGAAAAAACCGTACACAGTATAATTAACTTCTTATTAATTCTCATATTATGTTAGTAGTAAAAAGTTTCGCATCACATCAAATTAGGGAAGTGCCAATGAGTTCAGTTTGCGTGAAAGGAAATGTACCAATCACATCTAAAAAAACAAATAACACGGTCAGGTACTAATTCTATACGACTATAGTATTATTTGACAAATGTTTTTATGTATAATTTTTTAATCATATCACAGTGTTTATTTCTATCTAAATAGAGAAAAATAGTATAGGATTTGAAAAAAATGATTACTTAGAAAATAAAAATTTTAGTAATCACATCACAAGTATTTTTGGATCAACAGACCATTCAGGATATACTTTTAAAGTTGTAGGACATTTTTGCAAGTTAACAGATAAGTCATAGCTGCATACTACCATTTCAATAAAAATGAAAATTTACTAAAAGACAGAATAATTAACCATAAAAAGTGTGGCAATAGTAAAGCATTAGCGCATAAACTACAAATGACATACAAGAAAGTAATGATAATTCTATGAGTAATTCTAATTATGCACAAAAAATGTATGGAATAAGATATTTGCTGAAATACCTTACTCCTTATAAGTGGTTGCTTTTAATAGTTTTAATTGCATTGCTTGCAACATCATCATCATTTTTATTACTTAGTAGAGCAGTAGGTCATGTGATAGATAATGGATTAATACAACAAAATGTTGCAATGCTCAATGCATCTATTGCTTATTTCGTTTTCTTGATTCTAATACTTGCAATCGCAACAGCATTTAGATTCTTCTTCATTACGCTGATTGGAGAGATGGTCATAAGAGATATAAGACGCGATTTATATAACCAAGTTTTGCGACTCTCTCTAGATTTTTATGAAAGTAATAAGTCAGGCGAAATCCTGGCACGTCTAACAACAGACACAACGCTTCTTCAATCTATAATAGGCAACAGTATTTCGGTCGCTGCACGTAACACTGTCATGCTTGTTGGCAGCTTTATAATGCTGCTACTTGCAAATTTTAAGCTTACTGTATGTATGTTTTCTATACTGCCAATGGTACTAATTCCAATAATATTTTTTGGCAGAAAAATGCGTAATTTTGCAAAAGTAGCACAAGAAAAAGTGGCAAGCTTATCCGCAATTTCCGAAGAAACTATAGGATACATCAAGACAATACAAGCTTATCACTCCGAGGAATATGAGAAAAAGACTTTTGAAGAAAAGTTAACGGAAGCGCTTTTATTTTCTACTACAAGAATCAGAACAAGAGCTATTCTTGTATTCGTCATAATATCTCTGATATTTTGCGGCATAGCATTTGTTCTTTGGATAGGAGGAAATGACGTAATAGCAGGTCATATAACAGGCGGAGAACTCTCTTCATTTATTATACTTTCTGTTATATGTGCAGGAACAATGGCCGCACTCACAGAAGTATTTGGTGAATTCCAAAAGGCAGTAGGAGCAAGCGAAAGGTTAATGGAATTTTTGGATATAAAACCATCTGTGGAAGAAAAAATATCAAGTACGCTAGCTGAGCAAAAAACATTCGATATAAAATTCTCTGATGTCACGTTTCATTATCCGTCCAAGAAAGATACGTTCGTATTTCAAAACTTATCGTTTGAGGTACAAAGCAATAAGATAGTCGCTATAGTTGGAAGCTCAGGAGCAGGCAAAAGCACAATATTTAACCTCTTATTGCGATTTTATAATATACAAAGCGGGACTATCACTCTTAATAACGTTGATATAAACTCATTTTCATTGCAAGAGTTACGGAGTAATTTTGCATATGTCAGTCAGGATCCTGTTGTATTTTCAAAATCTGCGCTTGAAAATATTAAGTATGGAAATCCGAACGCATCCTTTGATCAGGTGAGAGAAGCGGCAAAAAATGCGGCAGCTCTTGATTTTATAGAACAACTACCAGAGAAATTTGATACATTTCTCGGAGAAAAAGGTGTAAGACTTTCTGGAGGGCAAAAACAAAGAATAGCAATAGCAAGAGCATTCTTAAAAGATCCAAAGATATTATTGCTTGATGAAGCAACTTCAGCACTTGATTCTGTTAATGAAAAGCTTGTTCAAAAAGCAGTAGATAAACTAATGGAAAACAGAACAACTATTATAGTAGCACATAGACTCTCTACCATAAAAAATGCTGATATGATACTAGTCATGAAAGAAGGACGTATAGTGGAAAGTGGCAATCACACCACGCTTATTAAGCAAAGTGGCGAGTATACGAAGCTACTAAATGCTTCAACGACAATGTGAATATAAATATATTTTGTGCTGTAAAATGGAAAAAAATAAAGAAAAA
Source organism: Candidatus Lariskella endosymbiont of Hedychridium roseum (assembly GCF_964020185.1). Lineage (NCBI taxonomy): Bacteria > Pseudomonadati > Pseudomonadota > Alphaproteobacteria > Rickettsiales > Candidatus Midichloriaceae > Candidatus Lariskella > Candidatus Lariskella endosymbiont of Hedychridium roseum. The sequence goes on from NZ_OZ026538.1 coordinate 1,098,791, forward strand.
ATTAAGCGCAATGTGAGTGGAGTATCTAGAATCATAGTTGTAGCATCAGGAAAAGGAGGAGTGGGTAAGTCCACAGTAGCTGCTAATCTAGCTATAGAACTCAGCAATAATGGCTTTACTGTTGGACTTTTAGATGCTGATGTTTATGGTCCTTCAATTCCAATTATGTTTGGCATCAATAGCAAGGCCAAGTTAGACGGTAATCTTATAATACCTGAACAGAAATATGGCATTAAAATCTCTTCTATAGGATTTTTGGTTGACCCAGAAGTTGCAGTTGTATGGAGAGGGCCGATGATTACAAAAATGCTATATCAACTATTGAGTATGGCGCGCTGGACAGATTTAGGAGAAAAGAACATAGATTTTCTCATAGTTGATACACCACCAGGAACGGGAGATATGCACCTAAGCCTTGCCGAAAATTATAAAATAGATGGTGCTATCATAATTTCTACACCACAGGGTCTTGCGCTTGCAGATGCAGCGAAAGCTGTTTATATGTTTTCAAAACTGGATATACCAATAATTGGGATGGTCGAGAATATGAGTTATTTTCAAAATAAAAATGACGATTCTGCAACAAAACACTACATATTTGGTTGTGAAGGAGTTTTAAAATATAGTAGTAAAAAGAATATACCATATCTAGGCAGTATACCTATATCCCAGGAAATAGCCGAATCCTCAGAATTTGGCACACCAATATCTCATTCAAGACCAGATAACTGTGATAAGGTATTAGAGGCATTTAACAATATAGCCAAAGAAGTTATAGCATCAATGCATTAAGAATAATATATGGCACTGCCGGCAGTGTCATTGCTGAAAAATCTGCTCATTCATATTATCAATTTGTACATCCGCCAAAAATTTATTTGCTTGCGCAAATAAATTTTTGTGGAGAAGTTAAATGTACAAAAATTAGCCCAGGATTCTGCCCGGCTTTGTTGCATAATGAGACTATTTCATTATCGGTACATATAAAATCATAAAGCTTCTCACTTCAAGAAGTTTATCTGCCATTGAAATACCAGCTTTGTTAGTTCCTTAGCTGATCTATTTAGCAGATAAACCCAAGATATGCACTACGCATTATGCAACAATGCCATTCTGCCCTGCGCTAATTTTTGGATATATTAATTGGTCCTGTGCCTAAGCCAACACTACTTTCACAAAATCCGTAAGGTTATAACATTTTCTTACGGATTTAAAAGGTGCATACTAATTTGCAACTCGAGTTTGATATTACGAGAGTTTTCACACAAAGATAGATAAAAGTTCTTCTTGGTATTGTTTAAATATTTGTGGCATTGTAAGAGCGCACCAAAGCTTAATGGATCCGTATAGCATTGACTCTTTCTTCGAAACGATTTTAGTGCGCCGTGTCATTCGGCATAAATGATGTCGCGTGTTGCTATTATCTCTCTCGATACATACTGTGCCAGACTTGCCGATCGTATGACGCTTTTTTGGTAAAATTTTAGAAAAAGCATCACAATCATCCGTATAAAAATGACATTCTTTTAGATGACTCACTTTGTTGTAGAGCTTTTGGAATGTTGCAGTATCACGATTGCCTGTAACCCAGGCAACGGTTCTCCTTGTACTACGATCAACCGCTTTAATGATCCAAAGCTTGTTTTTTTTGAACCAATAAAATGCCACATCTCGTCAAATTCCATCTCCATAATATCCGAGGAGACAACTGGCTCCTGAGTCTTGCCCATCGCCTCTACTACCCAGCGATAAATTATGGACGGCGAATGCCCTAATATCTTGCCTAACATAGAAAAAGAGCCATTACCAAGACTATAGCATAACGCATAATGCTTTCTTAACAGCTGTTTGAGGCTTCTTGCCCAGATCGCCCTCAACAAAATTTAGAACATGATCTGCACTTATAACGCTGTACACCCCTCACAATGCCATTCTTTACAAAGATATCAGAGCAACATCCCTTACAACAAACCATAAAACCACTCTTTAGTTTTTAAAAAAGTGATCATATCATACTTCTATCTAATTGTGAAAACTCTCCTAATTTATTTTAATAAGAACATATCAAAAGTATTATATAATTTTATGTTGTTGAATGTGGTCCAAAACATAAATCTTGCTGTATTATGTAGAGATAATTTGAGAGTTATTGAGATGTTTGTCGCAAAAGAAAATAATGGATTAAATATAGTATTATTTTATCGCTAGAGATACTTAATATCTCATCAAGCTATGTTATAATCTTAGGTTTTTAAAAGCTTATAGGGCACTGGTTGCCAATTATTTTATGTAGTTATATGTGATATGGTTAACACCCTCGCCTTTAGGCGAACACTTTAGTATTAGTTATCTAGGAAATGTGCTAAGGGAGGACGAATGGAATATAGGAGATGATCCCACAGCCTATATGACCTAAAGTATCATATAGTATTTTGTACTAAGTATAGGTATAGAGTTTTAACTGGGCAAGTTGCGATTAGAACTAGGGAAGTAATCCGAGAAATATGTGCTGCTAATTACATAAATATAATTAGTGGCAGTATGAGTCCTGATCACGTACATATATTAGCATTGGTTCCGCCTAGTATATCAATATCTAAAGCTGTGCAATATATTAAAGGTATAAGTAGTCGTAAGTTGCTACAGGAATTTGCACTGCTCCGTAAGCGGTATTGGGGACAACATCTTTGGGCCAGAGGGTATTTTGTTGTGACAGTTGGCAATGTGAATTCAGAAGAAGTGCAAAAATATATAGAACAGCATGAGGAACATCACAAAAAAGATGATTTTAGAATATCAGAGTTTTAGCGTTTACGCTTTTAATCTGCTTTGCAAGCGTTACACAAACTACCGCGCTTTAGCAGGTAGTAATTGATAACTACTAAATATTTTTGGGGTATATATCACGATATGCATATCGAATCAATAATGCGTAAAAAATACAACACTTCTAATAATATCGACATCTCTCTTATAAAAAGCTTCCTTAAGATAGAGCATGATGATGAAGACAATATAATAAAAACACTACACTAAAATTAGTAGAGATTGTGTTATGTTACCAGTTAAAAATGCAAAAGAAGTAGTAAAAGTGAGTTATAAATCTATTGGTAGTAGCGAGAATGAAATACTAAAGCCAAGGTATTATAAAATGCTTGAGAGTTTTCACAATTAGATAGAAGTATGATATGATCACTTTTTTAAAAACTAAAGAGTGGTTTTATGGTTTGTTGTAAGGGATGTTGCTCTGATATCTTTGTAAAGAATGGCATTGTGAGGGGTGTACAGCGTTATAAGTGCAGATCATGTTCTAAATTTTGTTGAGGGCGATCTGGGCAAGAAGCCTCAAACAGCTGTTAAGAAAGCATTATGCGTTATGCTATATAGTCTTGGTAATGGCTCTTTTTCTATGTTATGCAAGATATTAGGGCATTCGCCGTCCATAATTTATCGCTGGGTAGTAGAGGCGATGGGCAAGACTCAGGAGCCAGTTGTCTCTTCGGATATTATGGAGATGGAATTCGACGAGATGTGGCATTTTATTGGTTCAAAAAAAACAAGCTTTGGATCATTAAGGCAGTTGATCGTAGTACAAGGAGAACAGTTGCCTGGGTTACAGGCAATCGTGATACTGCAACATTCCAAAAGCTCTACAACAAAGTGAGTCATCTGAAAGAATGTCATTTTTATACGGATGATTGGGAGGCTTTTTCTAAAATTTTACCCAAAGAGCGTCATACGATTGGAAAGTCTGGCACAGTATGTATCGAGAGAGATAATAGCAACACGCGACATCATTTATGCCGAATGACACGGCGCACTAAAATCGTTTCTAAAAAAGAGTCAATGGTATACGGATCCATCAAGCTTTGGTGCGCTCTTACTATTACACAAATATTCAAACAATATCAAGAACAGCTCTTATCTATCTTTATGTGAAAACTCTCGACAATAAAAAGAAAAGGTAGTTTAATAGATAAACACAAGAATTATCTATCACTTTTCAAATAGTTATTTACAATATTAACTTTATGATAACATGTTTTGAAAATTACATGTGATATATTATTGCTGCTTAAGGCTCAGTAATGAGATGTTAGCATACTAATGCAGTACGTCATTTTATTTGACATATAAATAAAAAAGAGAAATCTATCATGAAATTTTATAAATATATTCTTGCCAATTAGAAGTAAAGCAGAAGCCTTAAATTTTTAAAGAAAAGTCACATAAATTTATAGCACCAGCAAAGCATTGAAAAGTTTACAAGCTACTGAAAAATAGGTATTTATCATACAGAGAAATACGCAAGATAATATGCTACAGTTTTTGTTGGCTTATGCTTTGCAAAAGTTTTAAAAAGCAAAATTATAGCGGATACAAGGTTATTTTAGAAAGGATGAAAAGAATGCAAATCGTAATGAGCAGATTAGTTGCCACAGTATTTATATTTCTGATGAGCATATATGGAATACAAGCACAAGCATCATACAGTATAAATTCTCAGCAGGCTTCAGCACATCCTCAAAAAAAGCAATTTACGAAAAAAATTTTAATAAGCAAAGTTATTGATCACAAAGCACTATATGAAACAATAAGAGGTATTATAGAAGGACTTGCACAAAACGGTTATAAGCAAGGTCAAAACTTAGAACTTCACGTTGAATCATCTCAGGGCAGTCAAAGTTTAGCAGCTCAAATTGCATCTAAGTTTGTCAGTCAAAACCCTGATGTATTAGTTGCTGTTGGCACTATATCAGCGCAAAGTTTTTTAAAGCATATCGCTCAAAATAAAAAGCTGCAGCTTGTCTTTAGTTCTGTGAGCGACCCAAAGGCTGCTAGACTCACAAACGTACAAGGAAAATCAACACAAAATATCTCCGGCGTATCAAATTTTATAGATTTAAAATCACAAATAGAACTCTTTACAAAGCTGCAACCAAATTTAAAAAGACTAGGTATCTTATATAACACAGGTGAAGCAAATTCAGTAACAATCTTAGGGCAACTTATAGAAGTATGTCGTACTTTCGGAATTGAGATTGTCACACAGACAGCAAGTAGAACATCTGAAATAGCTCAAGCAACAGCAAAACTTGCAAGCAATGTAGATGCAATTTTTATAAACAACGATAACACAGCACTAAACTCAATCAAAATCATCATCTCTGTTTCTGCAAAGCACAATGTTCCTGTATACGTGAGTGACACAGATTGTGTAGAGTTTGGTGCTCTTGCAGCGCTTGGAGCAAATCAATATAAGCTTGGTTTACAAACCGCAGAAATTATATCAAAAATTCTAGATGGAGTTCAGATTGAGCAAATTCCGATCGCATTTCCAAATGAAACTGTTCTTTTCATTAATTATAATGTTGCAAGCAAGTTTAATATCAAAATCTCAGAAGATCTAATGTCTAAAGCTGTTATTATCGGAATGAACCAACGGATATCAGAGAAATTATAACGAGTCTATCAGTCAAAAATAGATTTGCTGCGCAAATCAAATTTTGCAGAGAGTTAAAATATGCAAAAATTAGCTTTTAGAACTGCCCTGTACTAATTTTCGAATATATAATTGTCCTGTATCTAGCAAATACTACTTAGTCTATCCGCCAAAAGTCTCAATCAGCGGCATTACTCATATACTCATCACTTATGGATGGAATTTTTGGTATAGCTAAATTTTTGAATGACTTGTGTAAAATAGACATTATACGGCTTGTCTACTCTTGAAAAAGTACTCAAGCGCTTTTCAAATTGCAATGGCATATTCAAAAATGTGAATGTAATGCTTGCTGCAACAATCCGTAAGGTTTTTGCGTTTATTATAACATTTTCTTACAGATTTAAAGCGCTATCTTGCGCTCCAAATACCATTTTATGCGCACTTTCGAGACTTTTGGCACGCGTACTAACGGCTTTGTTGCATAATGCGCAGAGCATATCCTTGAGTTTATCTGCTAAATAAACTAACAAAGCTGATATTTCAATGGCAGATAAACTTCTTGAAGTGAGAAGCTTTAGGATTTTATATGTAATGATAATGAAATAGTCTCATTATGCAACAAAGCCCGTACTACCTAGCAAATACTACTTAACAAAATCCATAAGGTTTTGGACAATTTTGCCACTTTTTCTGCTGGATTCATGTGCACCATAATTGCTTGGCAACCTATATCAATCCAGCGCTCACTTAGAGTGATGACGCAAATACTACTTATGTACTACCGGCAATGCCATATATGAACAAACTATCTCCACAAAAATAGCATAAGAATATATGAAGAAAGAGCAACTTTTGAACGCACAAGCCTCAATTCGTACATGGCATTAATATACAAACTAAACAGCATTATATACAAGAATTTTTTAGATGGTGCCTCTGGCAGGACTTGAACCAGCACACTCGCAAGGAGTAACAGATTTTGAGTCTGTCGCGTCTACCATTCCGCCACAGAGGCATAAAATTTATACAGCAATTAATCAACTTTTACCGCAAGCTGCCTCAGATTTCAAAAGAAACAATAGTGAGTCTGCCACATATATCGAAATATAAAGATAAACTAACTCACTACCGTGCGCTATAAAAAGCTTTATTACTTTGCAGTCTTATCTTTAGGAGCAAAAGTAACTATCTCTTTAATACGCGCAGCCTTACCTTGGATACTTCTCATATAGTAAATTTTCGCTCTACGTACTCTTCCTCTACGTAACACCTCAATTTTTTCCACATGAGGTGAATATAACGGAAACATTCTTTCAACACCATACCCAGAACTCATCTTCTTAACTATGAAATTAGAAGCAACGCCCTTATTACGCTTTCCAAGACACACACCCTCGAATATCTGTATCCTTTCATTAGCACCCTCTTTTATTTTGGTAAAAACCTTGAGCGTATCTCCCGCTTTAAAATCCGGAATCTTCTTGTCACCAACCAACATCTCCATACGATTCTTGTTATATTGCTCTAGCAAATTCATCTTTTTCCTCCTTGTAAGTACAAATTCCACAAATCAGGACGTACATCCCTAGTTTTAGCTTCAGCCATTTTCAGCCTCCAATCGTGCACAGCACCATGATGTCCTGACATCAAAACATCTGGAACACTGCGTCCTCTCCAGCTCTTCGGTCTTGTATAGTGAGGATATTCTAGCAACATTCCGCCGCCTAAACCAGCACTAAAAGATTCTTCACTAAGAGATTCAGGATTCCCAAGCACATCAGGTATCATCCGAACACAAGCATCTATCAATACCATCGCAGCAACATCTCCAGATGAAAGAACGAAGTCTCCTATACTTACCTCTATTATAGAATATTCTTCCAATACCCTCTCATCCAACCCCTCAAAGCAACCGCAGATCAAATTCACTCCTGAACCAGATGCTAGTTCTACAACTACCTTCTGCTTCAGCAGAGCACCTTTTGGCGACATATAGATGATCGGAAGACCATTCCCTAAAAATACAGAATCCACTGCATCTCCAACAACATCAGCCCTAAGCACCATTCCTCCGCCACCACCATATGGCGCATCATCCACAGAACCGTTTTTGTCACTAGCAAAATCTCTCAAGTTATGTACATCAAGCCCCCACTTTAACCCAGCAAGCGCCCTTCCAATTACGGAGACACCGAGCGGCCCAGGAAACACCCAAGGAGATGTAGTCAACACATTAGCTTTCCACATATACTTAGTATAAAGTCTGTCCGTCAAAAATCAATTTGCTACGCAAATAAATTTTTGCGGAAAGTTAAATGTACAAAAATGCTTTAGGCGCGGCTCTGTAATAATTTTCAAGTATTACTTCGTTAATTTCTTCGCAAATATATTAGCCGGTCTATCCACCAAAAGTAATATTTGATTCAGAAATTAACTGGTATTCTAAAAAATCACGCCATTCAAATCCTCAAAGCATGCACTTACTTGAGCGCAGTGTCATATAATTTTCCGACACTTGCAAATACTATTTAACAAAATCCATAAAGTTTTTGGCAATTTTGCCACTTTTTCTGCTGGACTTTTGGCGCCTCATAATTGCTTGCAGGCCAAGATAAACCCTCTAGCTCCTTAGAAGTTATGACGCAGGCAACTATAAAATTAGTAACAAAGGCTCACAGACTAAAAAAGCATACTATAAAACACAAATACAAGATCATAATCTGGAGCGGGTGATGGGAATCGAACCCACACAGCCAGCTTGGAAGGCTGGGACTCTACCATTGAGCTACACCCGCAAAAAACAAAAATCACACCAGAATAGTATGCATAAAGCAAACCTGTGATGGTGGAGAGAGCAGGATTCGAACCTGCGAACGCTCGCGCGGGCAGATTTACAGTCTGCTGCCTTTGACCACTTGGCTATCTCTCCATTTCAAACAACGATACGCATTCAATCACACTTTGCACAAAAAGACAATATTATTTAGATGCTAATACGCGATAAAAATTGCTTCTGCATTTCTACTGCTTCAAAAGCACCAATCATTGCTTGAGTATGCATAATAGTTGCCGGATGGTAAACACCTCTTGAGGTTATACAATTGTGTTTTGCCTCTATTACAACTGCAACACCTTTTGGCATTAGCGCTTCATTAATACAATTTGCTATCTGCCATGTTAAGCGCTCCTGAAGCTGCAATCTCTTCGAAAACGTACAAACAACTCTTGCCAGTTTACTTATCCCAACTACTCTTCCATTTGGTATATAAGCAACATGTGCAACACCAACAATAGGAGCCATATGGTGCTCACAATGTGATTCTATAGTGATATCTTTTAACAAGACCAAGTCAGAGTAACCATCGACTTCTGAAAAAGTAGTTTCAAGTAACTTTTTAGGATCTATCTTATACCCTACAAAATATTCATCGAAACTTCTAACAACTCGCGCAGGAGTATCAAAAAGCCCTTCCCTCTCTGGATTATCACCGATCCAACGCAACAAAGTCCTTATGGCCTCTTCCGCCTCACCTCTTAAAATTCCATTTCTTTTTGAATTCATAAAAGCCTTAATTTTCTATACTTTCATCACCAGATCTAATAGATATCAACCTCATATCATTTTCCGCTGCAAAGTCAATGCTTACAAACATTGTATGCTTTGGAAGAGAATTTTCTATAATTTCCGGCCACTCTATTATGGAAATACCAGAACTAAAAGCATCTTCTATTCCAAGTTGGTCAACCTCTCCTATTTCCTTCAACCTATAAAGGTCAAAATGCCAAAGTGCAACAGAATTACTCAAATTATATACATTAACTATATTAAAAGTTGGGCTCGTGACCTCACTCTCACCCTTTTCAAGAGCATTTATAACCATTTTTGCGAATGTTGTTTTTCCAGCCCCAAGATCACCTTTAAGACATAGTATATTACCAATACTCAAACGTGATGCAATATCTTTTGCTAATAAATTCATTTTTTCTAGATCGCATTTAACATTTTTCATCGTTTGGAACTCTTGCTTTTTATTAGCCATAAAAATAAAAGTGGCACACTCACGCGAATTTTAACTTAACTTTCAATAAATCAGTAGTATAATTGTGCATGCAAATGTTCAAGTCTTTGCAATATAAGTACTGTTTATTGCAGTTTCAATGCATAGTTTAACATGTATTGAATGCTATGCCGAAAGTTCTAAGATAATGCAATTAACTTACCTGGTATTAATCTTTTCAAATTGATCATCAACTGATTAGACAGACTAAGTACCAATCCATATTTGTCACATATCCTGCATTTAGGATGATATATCAAAGATGATAGTTTTTGAGTATTGCTTTTTCAACCACTCAAATATATGAGATAAGTTTTTATTTTATGTCAGCGCGCTATTTATCAGAGGTTTAATTTAAAGAATTAGGTGATTTAATGTTTTCATACTTGTTAAGGAAAGTTTTTGGGTCTGCGAATGATAGGATTATTAAATCTACAAATAAAATAGTAAAGAGTATTAATGTACTGGAAGAAACATTCACTACTATGAGTGATTCTGAACTTAAGAACTATACCAATGTCCTAAAGCAAAAGCTAAAAGAAGGTTGCTCTCTTGACTCCATATTACCACAAGCATTTGCACAAATCAGAGAAGCATCAAGAAGAGTGCTAAACATGAGACATTTCGATGTGCAAATAATAGGCGGCATTGTGATGCATTATGGCAAAATAGCCGAGATGAGAACTGGTGAAGGAAAAACATTGGTTGCAACATTACCTGCGTATTTGAATGCACTTACAGGAGATGGTGTTCATATAGTCACAGTGAACGATTATCTTGCAAAACGTGACGCAACACTAATGGGACAATTGTTCAGTTTTTTAGGTATTACTGTTGGTTGTCTAACAAATGACATGGATGAATTTGAAAAGAAAAATGCTTATAAAGCAGATATAACATATGGTACTAACAATGAATTTGGATTTGATTACTTGCGCGATAATCTAAAACATGATCTTGAACAAATTGTACAACGTAAGTTTAACTATGCAATCATAGATGAAGTAGATAGCATACTGATAGATGAAGCAAGGACTCCTTTGATAATATCTGGTCCTGCCGAGAATAATGCCGGTTTGTATTATAAAATCAATGATGTAGTTAAGCTCCTTCCAAAAGAATGTTATGAAGTAGATGAAAAAGGGAAATCAGTATTTTTAACAGATAATGGGCATGAACATATAGAGAGCATATTACAACAAAAAGGTATAATACAAAGCGGCTCTAGCCTTTATGATTATGATAATATGTCTGTTGTACATTACATAAATCAGGCGCTTAAAGCTCATCACACATTCCGCAAAGATGTAGATTACATAGTAAAGGAAGGCAAGGTGATGATAATAGATGAGTTTGTAGGTCGTATTATGGAAGGTAGGAGATATTCAGAGGGCCTGCATCAAGCAATAGAAGCAAAAGAAAACGTACAAATACAAAATGAAAATCAGACTCTTGCATCAATAACTTTCCAGAACTATTTTCGCCTTTATCCAAAGCTTGCTGGTATGACTGGAACAGCTGTAACAGAAGCCAATGAATTTGCCGATATCTATAAGCTTGATGTAGTGGAAATTCCGACTCATATGCCAATTGCTAGAAAAGATGAAGATGATGAAATATATCAAACTGCTAAAATGAAATACGAAGCGATTTTAAAAGAGATAAAATCTTCTTATGAAATCGGACAGCCTGTACTAGTTGGAACGGTTAGTATAGAAAAGTCAGAGTATTTATCTTCTATGCTAAAGAAGGCGAAAATTCCTCACTCTGTCTTAAATGCTAGATATCATCAAAAGGAAGCTGAGATAATAGCACAAGCTGGACGTTTGAAATCTGTCACTATAGCAACAAATATGGCTGGCAGAGGAACTGACATAATGCTTGGTGGCAATCCTTCAATGTTATTTTCTCAAGAGATTGAAAATAGAAAAGGTGAACTCAGCCAAGAGGAATCTGAAGCTTTAAAACAAAAAATTGCCTCTGAGGTATCTGAAAATAGAGAGAAAGTGCTGAATGCTGGTGGACTATATGTGATAGGAACAGAAAGGCATGAATCAAGACGAATAGATAATCAGCTACGCGGAAGATCTGGAAGACAAGGAGACAATGGACGGACCAAATTCTATTTGTCACTCGAAGACGATTTAATGAGGCTTTTTGGTTCGGATAAAATGGGCAGTATGCTCACAAAACTCGGACTAAAAGAGGATGAAGCTATATTTCATCCATGGATTAGCAAAGCGCTTCAAAAAGCTCAACAAAAAGTGGAAACTCGCAACTACGATATCAGAAAGAACTTACTTAAGTTCGATGACGTCATGAATGAACAAAGAAAAGTTATATATGGCCAGAGGATGCATATACTAACCTCTACCAGGCTTTTTGATGAGATTGAGGTTATTAGCAGTGAGCTAAATAAGCATATATTTAGAAAGTATATAACGGGCAAAAATATACGTGATGAATGGGATATCAACTCTTTAGAAATGGAATTAACAAGAATTTATGACTTGCATTTTCAATTGAGTGATATGGTTGCCATTGAAAATCCAAGTGAAGCTGCAATACTCAAAGCAATCAATCTACGTGCATTGCAACACATCTCTGAAAAATTACGGATATATGGTGAAGATTTAATTCAAGAAGCTTTAAAGCGAATATACCTCATATCACTAGACCATCTCTGGAAAGAACATTTACATACCCTTGATCATATGAGAGCTGGCACTAATCTTCTTGCATATGCAAATAAAGACCCGCTAAATGAGTATAAAATAGAGGCGTTTAAATTATTTAAACAAATGTTACATGATCTAGATGAATTGGTTACTCAACGCATTTCTAGGCTAGTGATCACACATGATTTGGATAGTGGTCAAAGTGAAGCACATGGAACATCTGGCACTATCACAAAAAGAACAGATAACCTTCGCTATAATAGAATAGATGATATAGTTATAGATGGTAAAATAGGGCGTAATGAGCAATGTCCATGCAATTCTGGAAAGAAGTTTAAACATTGTCACGGGTCAATACAATAGTCGTTCTATCCGCCAAAAAATTGCTACGCAAATAAATTTTTGTGGAGAAGTTAAATGTACAAAAATTAGCCCGGGATTCAGTCCTGTGCTAATTTTTGTATATATTATTACTCATCTGCTCTCATAAAATCCGTAAGGTTTTCGCGTTTATTATAACATTTTCTTACGGATTTAAAGCGCTATTTTGACACTCGTGGCAGCATTTCATGCGCACTTTCGAGTTTTGGTGCGCGTACGAGTTATGACGCAAGGCAGCAAATTGTTATCTTATCTCTATATAAATAACTCCCTCCAATTTAAATTAGAGCACTAGTATAATAAACCTTCAAATGAAATACACCAAACAAATAATGTTTGGTGTATTTCCAATCTCTTAGATGAATTATTACCTGGCATGTCCTACGTCTCTTTGCGCACTTTGTTCTTTTCCTAATGAAGATTCTTGTGCATTTGGCACATCTATATTACTTCCATTGGCTTGAATACCATGCGCAGTCATAATCTGTACAGCTTCTTTTGCAACAGCTTCACTTATCTCACCAGAAACACCACGTTCTAAAGCTTGCGGTTGCAATACACCAAAAGCAGATTGTGCTTGCTGTGTTGCTTCCTGCATTGGTTCTATCACTTTATTCACATGTTGTACAAGTTGGTTTTTTACCTCTTCTCTAGAATACTTTCTAATAAAATCGTCAATAGAAGCATCTAGATCTTTATATGTATTTCTAACATTTTCTTCAACTTTATCCAGCATATTATCTATATTTTTATCGCATTGTTCTGCAAGTGCCTTTAACGGCGCCGCAAAAGCCCCAAGCTTTCCTAAAAACTCAATCGCTTTGTCAGTAGTAAAATCTAGACCTTGTTTTATAGGTTGTATTATATATGTTACTATTAGTTCTGATATACCTTTAGTAATTGATTCTATCAGCTTGTCAACAGTTTCATTTTTTAAAACTTTACTCATCATCTCTCCAACAGACTTTGCGCTGATTTTCCCACCAGACGCTCTTTCGACCAGCTCTGGAATTTCATCTAGCCCTTCATCAAAAAGTTTTTCAAGCTCACCTTCAAATAACATCTCAACGCCTTCTATGGCAACAGCTGCTATCTTCCCCTCTGGACCACCAACCGTTGAGAGCACAACTTGCAGTCCATCTACACCTTCTTTGACTAGTGCACCTAAGCTGTTATCATCACCTTGATTGACAATGGTAGTAGAATTAGACATTTTTCACCTCATTTCACTAATTAAGATAAAACATATGCTACGTGTGATATCTACATGTAGCAACCCTCGGTTGAGGGCATGCAATACATGGTAGCGAAATGTATTATTAAGCACAACTTAAAAAGTGGATAGCGCTTTTTAGCTGTTTATCAACAAATATTACTTGTAAATAACTGATGAGGTGTGAAAATTTAATATTAATAAGTAGAGAACCTTGATATATGAAATATTGCAAAAATATATAGCACTGCTTTCATAAGTACAACTCCTCAAATAACAGCATATAGTCGCTACATATTTTTTAGAAAATTTAAGGTGAGATTTGAGTGCACTATACTATAGCTAAAGCACCAAAGAGCGTGCTTAATTTTTAAAAGAAGACGAAGCTAAAGTGTTCTGTTATTTGAGTAAGTTGGTTATAATATGGAAAATCAGGCAAAAGGAGTCTGCATAATCACCTTGCTGGCAGTGCTATAGCAACAAATTTTATAATCACATAAAATTGCTAAACATAAAAATTCGGTATCCACAAGCATTAGCAATAGCAAAACTATTTTCACCATATTTCAGCGATCAACTTTTTTGAATGAGTCACAGAACCTATTCACTGAATTAAAATCTGAATGATATAACACAAAAAATAAGAGAGTTTTCACACAAAGATAGATAAAAGTTCTTCTTGGTATTGTTTAAATATTTGTGGCATTGTAAGAGCGCACCAAAGCTTAATGGATCCGTATACCATTGACTCTTTCTTCGAAACGATTTTAGTGCGCCGTGTCATTCGGCCTAAATGATGTCGCGTGTTGCTATTATCTCTCTCGATACACATACTGTGCCAGACTTGCCGATCGTATGACGCTTTTTTGGTAAAATTTTAGAAAAAGCATCACAATCATCCGTATAAAAATGACATTCTTTCAGATGACTCACTTTTTGTAGAGCTTTTGGAATGTTGCAGTATCACGATTGCCTGTAACCCAGGCAACTGTTCTCCTTGTACTACGATCAACTGCCTTAATGATCCAAAGCTTGTTTTTTTTGAACCAATAAAATGCCACATCTCGTCGAATTCCATCTCCATAATATCCGAAGAGACAACTGGCTCCTGAGTCTTGCCCATCGCCTCTACTACCCAGCGATAAATTATGGACGGCGAATGCCCTAATATCTTGCCTAACATAGAAAAAGAGCCATTACCAAGACTATAGCATAACGCATAATGCTTTCTTAACAGCTGTTTGAGGCTTCTTGCCCAGATCGCCCTCAACAAAATTTAGAACATGATCTGCACTTATAACGCTGTACACCCCTCACAATGCCATTCTTTACAAAGATATCAGAGCAACATCCCTTACAACAAACCATAAAACCACTCTTTAGTTTTTAAAAAAGTGATCATATCATACTTCTATCTAATTGTGAAAACTCTCTGTATCTTAACATCAGTTCCTGTCAGATTCGTGATTTCTTAATATTTATATAACACTCTTTAAATAATTAATTACTATGTTATTGTGAAAGCAAAGATTGCTATAACTCAAAATTTAGATCTTACATAATAGACCTCTTGCATAACCTCATTCTGAGGTAGAAATTCTTATAGAGTAGATTTTTGCAAAACGTCACCAAACAATGATCCACGTGAGTGTTTTTATGTTTTAGTGACAATCAAATCACAGTTTGGAACAGGTTATGCAAGAGGTCTAATGAAATAAATGTAGTACACAATAGTGCATAATATTTTTGCAATAAAAGTGCAGCTATCATTGCATATTTTAAAAATCTTTTTATGATATGGTATAAGAATTGCTATTCATATATTTTAGGAATTTATTTATGGCTTTGCAAAATTTATTGAAGTATATCATTGTATTACCTATAGTTGCTATTTTAGTTGCATGTAGTGACAACGAGGAGTTTAGTAAAAAACTAGTTGTTGGTGTTGCACCAGATTATCCTCCATTTGAATTTATAAAAAATGGTGAGATTGTAGGATTCGATATAGATCTCGCTTCGGAAATTGCGAAAAGCTTAGATAAGAAGCTTGAAGTAAAAGAAATAGCCTTTGAAGATCTAATCGCAGCACTAAGAGGCGGAAATATAGAAGTTATAATATCTGCAATGACTCCAACAAAAGCTAGAGCAGACAGTGTCGATTTTTCAAATTTATATCACAGAAGCAGTGATATGAGCTTGCTTTTCAAGCCTAACAAAAAAGCAATACATAGCTCTTCCAACTTGGAAGGACTGATAATAGGAGTACAATCCAGCAGCTTGGGTGAAAAGTTGTTGAATGAAAACGAAGAAAATATGCAATTTGAGATTTTGCCGCTCAGAGACAATAATCAACTGATAGAACATCTTAAAAATGGCAAAATAGATGCTGTATTGATAGAAACTATGCAAGCTAAAGTTTTCAAAGACTATAACAAGGAACTTGAATACATAAAAATTGATAGTATGCCTATAGTACAATTACCTGATAATATAAGGGGCTTTGCTATAGCTCTTAAGAAAAAATCCGACCTACTTCCTGAAGTAAATGCAATTCTTGAACAGCTTGCAGCATCTGGAAAGCTTAAAGCTCTAGAGGAAAAATGGCTTGAAGGTTACATGGATTAATACTATTTTCTATATCTTTTTAGCTAATTTTTGAAGATTTTTGAATATATAATTTGTCCTATACCTAGCAAATGCTACTTTGGATACTGTCGAGAAAATCCATAAGGTTTTTGCAATTTTGCCACTCTTGCTACTGGATTTCCGGTGCATAAGTAGTTGCTTGCAGGCCAAGATAAATTCTGTATTCCTTAGAGTTATGACAGTGGGACTTAATAGTAATACTGCACGTTAGATCTAGTATTAATTTCTGCCAATCTCATTTAACCCTTCAAAACTACAAATCGAATCTATTTGCTCATGAAAAGGTGATAATTTGTCGTCTCTAAATGAAGATAATGTATCACATTGCTTTGCAATGGTAGTTAAGTAATCAGGATCATAAAAATTGTTATCTCGTATATCGAAACGTGAAATTCCCTGCACAGGTTGCCCCATTGCACTTGTGCCCTTCCACAGATATTCAATTGAATAAGTATCTAACTTTTGTATCTCCCAGTTACAAGTCTTGCAAAAGGTTTTCATATTAAATTCTTTACAGTGATCATATTGCTTATTAAAACATTCAATGGCAATATTACAATAATATTTAGCGCCAATAGGAGAAGACCCATACATCATATACTTGTAAGATTTACCTGTATTTAAGACAAGACCTAGATTTAAATCCTTTATTAATTGATCAAACTTTACATTTTCTCCTGCTAAATAGTGCTTGCTTTTATTAAAACTAAACTGCTCCAGCCTCTCTTTACTTTGCTTAATAAAACCACCTAAGCCACTTGAATTATTAGAAATCTTATTTTGCATTTCTTTAAGGGTATCTATAGCACTAAGAACAAATTTATCTACATTTGTATGATCTAGATTCCCATCTATACCAGGCGCCCATAGATCCTTTTCTCCAGCTCAGGCTTTAAATCAATATTGGCAGCTTTGGCCAATAAATTTGCAGCCGTATTGCTATTTTGAACATGACAAATCGAATTAGGACATCCCGGTATCGGAAGTTTATAGTCGTAATTACCTGAATTAATCTGCCGGCCAATCTCCCACATCTTCTCCATCTTGCCCTGGATTTCTTCATCTGTTCCAGTGATGGTGTAGACTTTTACCCTATTTTCATTTTTCCAATCTTCTCACAATAATTTTTTATTTTCTTCTATATAATCAGTATCAATTACTACCGGCTAAAGCGCGGTAGTTTGTGTAACGCTTGCAAAGCAGATTAAAAGCGTAAACGCTAAAACTCTGATATTCTAAAATCATCTTTTTTGTGATGTTCCTCATGCTGTTCTATATATTTTTGCACTTCTTCTGAATTCACATTGCCAACTGTCACAACAAAATACCCTCTGGCCCAAAGATGTTGCCCACAATACCGCTTACGGAGCAGTGCAAATTCCTGTAGCAACTTACGACTACTTATACCTTTAATATATTGCACAGCTTTAGATATTGATATACTAGGCGGAACCAATGCTAATATATGTACGTGATCAGGACTCATACTGCCACTAATTATATTTATGTAATTAGCAGCACATATTTCTCGGATTACTTCCCTAGTTCTAATCGCAACTTGCCTAGTTAAAACTCTATACCTATACTTAGTACAAAATACTATATTATACTTTAGGTCATATAGGCTGTGGGATCATCTCCTATATTCCATTCGTCCTCCCTTAGCACATTTCCTAGATAACTAATACTAAAGTGTTCGCCTAAAGGCGAGGGTGTTAACCATATCACATATAACTACATAAACAACTATGTTATTATTTCACACAACTTATTTCGTTCATTACCTTATCTACTTGTCTTTTTAAAGAAGGTTGAAGCTTAGGAAATTCTTTTGACATCTTTGTTAATGTAGAACAAGCTTCTTGGCGCTTATCTAATTTGATTAACATTTCTCCAAGCCTCAGTAGATTATCAGCAGCTCTATTCCCAGTTGGGTTAGATTGATATCCTTTCAGGTATTCAACAGCTGCTTGATCATATGATCCACGAACAGCATAGATTTCGCCAAGCCAATACCTGGCAGCACCAACAATTGTACTTCTTGGATATTTTTTGATAAATGCTTCAAAAGCTTCTTGGGCTTTTGTGTAATTTTTACTCTTTAAATATCCATATGCAATTCTAAATTCATCTTCAACGCTGTTTGCAGGAATCTCACTTGGATCATCTAATCGTACAGTAGGATTTTCTTGATTTTTCGGAGAATATACTTCTTCGAGTTCTGATTCCATATCGCGAACCATATTCTGAGCTTCTTTTTGCTCTTTGATTGGCTGCTCTATATTGCTAATACGCTGCTCAAAATCAGAGGAAATTTGCGTAATCCTTTCATTTATTCTTGCTATATCTTGCTGCAACTTCTCCATATCATTGTGAATACTCTTCAGATGTTCATTAATTTCATCAACATTCGCCACTTCAGCTGAATGCGTACTTTCACCACCTTTTACGGTATTTGCCTCTGTACTTAGGTTGTAAGTATACTTTTGCAACATGTTAAGAGACTTTTCAAGTGTCTCAATCCTTGCAGCAATATGCGCATTATTACCAGTAGAAACAGTAGCGCCTATATGAGTCGGGTCCTGTATATTCTGTGCCGCTAAAGACTTATCACTGTTTAACGCTATATAAATAAACACGAATAAAGGAAACAATGCAGAAAACATCAAGCATCTAGATACAAAATAATCCAACCAACGGAGAGGTTTAGAGGCTAAGTTTACGCAGAATGATCTTAAAAACACAGTGCTGTGAGATTCCATCTTAGTGTACTTCTAGTAAATCAATGGTTAGAAAAAGCCCGATATAAAAAGCAAAATAGCTATGGAAGAAAAACGCGTTTTATAAGATAGACTAATTTTTATAAACTACATTCAATATCTTATTTTCTACGTATATCACTTTTTGTACAGACTTGCCAATCAGGGTATGCTTTACATTATCAATAGCAAATACTTTTTTTTCAACCTCTGATTGGGTGGTGCCCCTAAAAATTTCTAAGATGGCTTTTGTTTTTCCATTCAATTGTATGGCTATATTGACAAAATCATCTTCCAGATACTTTTCATCTGCCTTCGGCCAATCAGATTTAGCAAGCGCGCATACGAATCCACTAATGCTCCAAAGCTCTTCTGTGATATGAGGAATTATTGGATTTAAAAGTCTGATTATAATCAACAGTGCTTCTGTTTTTAAACGAGCTGAGACCTTATGCTCTAAGGCGGCATTAAATAATTCTCTGCAAAGTGCTATTACTTTATGAAAGCCATGGCTGGAAAATTCACGTGTCACATCATGAATTGTTCTATGTATTATTCTCATTAGCTTATCATCATCTGGTTTTCCATCTGAAGAATCACTCTCTACATTCTCCAAAGTACTGACAACTTGTTTATAAAGCTTATTTAAGAATCTGCTTGCACCTTCAATGCCAGTGTCACTCCACTCTATGTCTCTATCTGGCGGCGAATCGGAAAGTAGGAAAAGTCTAGCTGTATCTGCCCCATATTTTTCAACTATATAGTCTGGCTCTACCACATTACATTTGGATTTGCTCATTTTCTCGATTCTTCCAACATTCACACGCTCTCCTGTTGATTTAGAAAACACTTCTTTCCCATTTTTAGTAATGTCTGAAGGGTATAGCCAATTACCATTTGAGTCTTTATATGTCTCGTGGTTTATCATTCCTTGAGTCAGAAGACTAGAGAATGGCTCTGTGAACTTAAAATAACCCATTTTGCTTAGAGCTCTTGTAAAGAACCTTGCGTAGAGCAAATGCATCACAGCATGCTCTATTCCACCGATATATTGATCAACAGGCATCCAATAATCCACAGCTTCTCTATCTATCGGTTCTTTGAAATGAGGTGAGCAATAGCGCATAAAATACCATGATGAATCTACAAAAGTGTCAAAGGTATCTGTTTCGCGCTCTGCAGGCCCAGAACACATATGACACTTTGTAAATCTCCATGTTTTATGACTTGCAAGCGGATTGCCTTGCATGCCAAGCACTGCATCATCAGGCAGCAAAACAGGAAGTGCTTCTTTAGGCAAAGGCAGCACTCCGCATGACTTACAATAAATTACCGGAATCGGACAGCCCCAATATCTTTGCCTAGAAATTCCCCAATCTCTTAGCCTATAGTTTATACATTTCTTACCAAATTTTTCCTCTTCTAATCTAGAGGTAACAAGTATCTTCGCATCATGTGATTTAAGACCGTTTAAAAAAGTTGAATTTGTAAGAGTTCCAGGGCCGGTATAAGGTTCTTTTTCAAAATTCCAACTCTGTCCTGCTGCACCATCTTCTATATCTGGCAATATAACTGGCCTAACAGGAAGATTATACTTTTTGGCAAAAAGAAAATCTCTCATGTCATGCGCTGGACAGCCGAAAACTGCCCCAGTTCCATAGTGCATTACGACAAAATTTGCAGCATAAACTGGCAGCTCTATTGTACTATCAAATGGATGTAAAACCCGAAGTCCAGTGTCAAAACCTATCTTTTCAGCTGTTTCAATTGTTGCTTCATTTACAGCAGACTTTTTGCATTCCTCGATAAAATCTTTCAGAGCAGAGGATTTATTTAAAGATTCAATGATTGGATGGTTATATGCGACTGCTAAAAATGACGCGCCAAAGATAGTATCTGGTCTTGTAGTAAACACCTCTATTGTGGAGTTGTTCTTTCCAAGAATGCTGAAGTGAATTTTCGCGCCCTCTGATTTCTCTATCCAGCGTTCTTGCATTGTACGTACTTTTTCTGGCCATCCTTCTAAATTTTTTAGCCCATCAAGTAAATCATCAGCAAATTCAGTGATTTTTAAAAACCATTGTTTTAAGGAGCTTTGTTCGACTGCTGCGCCGGATCTCCAGCCTTTTCCGTCTATCACTTGCTCATTTGCAAGGACTGTTTGATCAACAGGATCCCAGTTTACTACAGATTCTTTCTGGTATACTAGTCCGCTTTTATAAAAATCTAAGAATAGTTCCTGCTCATGCAGGTAATACTCTGGCTGGCAGGTTGCGATCTCTCTGCTCCAATCATACGAGAAACCCAACTTCTTCAGTTGGCTTTTCATGAATGCTATATTTTCAAGAGTCCACTTTTTTGGAGGAATGTTATTTTGTATAGCAGCATTCTCAGCTGGAAGACCAAACGCATCCCACCCCATAGTATAAAGCACATTAAAGCCTTCAGCTCTTTTGAATCTAGCGATGGCATCCCCTATCGTATAATTGCGCATGTGTCCCATATGTATACGTCCGGATGGGTATGGTAACATTTCCAGCACATAATACTTCTGCTTTGTTTTATCTATTGATGCATAAAATATCTCATTCTTCTGCCAGTAGGATCGCCACTTTTCTTCAATGATGCTGGGTTCGTATGATTGATCTTTGCTAAATGCAATGTTTTGTGGCTGCATTCTAAACTCACCACTTTTTGTAGGACTGGATTCCAAAGAGCTTCTGCTTAACTTCTTGTCTTGCGCTACACTTTTAGTTATTTCTACTGTTTTCTGTGTATGTTTTGAAAATTTATCATTTTTATCGCTGGTATCAAAAACAGGCATAAATATCTCATATTAATTATTCTTATGGCATTACATGTGAGTTATAAATTATTTATAATTTATAACTCAAGGCAAAATATACAAAAATTAGCTAAGGAGCGGCCTTTCTCTAATTTTTAAAATACAATTTTATGATGCTGGCAGCGCTTAGCCTATAGGCATACTGTTAATCGGCAACTAGCGTTATTATATTGCAAAAAGCAGAGCAAAAGTCTGTTTATTTGCATGATTTTTGTATCTCTATCTCATAGATCTACAACAATCCACTAAAATATTTTTTTGCTTGGTCGCTAATGAATGGTCCAATCAAATTGTAAACTGTCTTGTTATAGTTCTGCAGCCATTCCTTCTCATATTGCTCAAGCATACTAAAATCAACCAAATCGTATGCAATAGGTACTGCTGTTAAATTTTGGAATTCAAGATATCCAGTGTGTTTTGATGGAATAACAAGCAACATGTTCTCTATCCTTATACCATATTCTCCATCCTTATAAAACCCTGGTTCGTTAGATAAAACCATACCAGCTTGAAGTGCTACATCAATCTTTTTTCCAGAACTTATGGATTGCGGCCCCTCATGTACAGATAGAAAGTGCCCTACTCCATGCCCAGTGCCATGTCTATAATTGCACCCGTGCTGCCAAAGATCAAAGCGTGCTAGACTATCCAGCTGACTACCCCTGGTATTTTCTGGAAATACCGCTCTTGCAAGCCTTATATGTCCTTTTAGCACAAGTGTAAACATTACTTTATGTTCATCCTGCGGCTTTCCTATGCATATTGTACGCGTAACATCTGTTGTTCCAAAATAGTATTGTCCACCAGAATCCACTAAATACAATCCACTTTCCTCTATGATGCTGGAATTCTCAAGACTTGGTTTATAGTGTACGATAGCAGCATTTTTCCCATATGCAGATATTGTTTCAAAGCTTGGATATAAAAACTCCTTATTCTGGGCTCTGAATTCCAATAATTTTTGCGAAGCTTCAAATTCGCTAATGCCAGGATTGGAGCTAATCCAAGCAAGAAATTCTATAACTGCGATTCCTTCATACAAATGAGCTTTTTTAAAGCCATCTATTTCTACTTCATTTTTTACAGCTTTCATCAACTGTATAGGATCTTCTTTAATGATGCATTTGTTTGTATTTTGTAAAAACCACGATGCTGCATCGCTAGGATCCAGCTGAATCTTTGCTCCAGATTCAAGTAGCTTGCTAAACTCAGACTTAATCTGACTTATATGTAATATTGTCAGATTATCCCCAAAAATTGGCAGAAGCGCTAATTTAGCCTTCGTAATGTCATCCACGAAGAGTGTAAGTGTATTTTCTTTGGTCCCAAGAAGTAGGTAAGCAAGTGGAAATGGAGTATACGGCACTGCATTCCCCCTTATATTTAGAAGCCAACAAATTGAATCAAGCCTTGTGACGAATATATATTCTAAACTCGTTTCAACCTTTGCTGTTAGCCTATTTAGTTTATCTAAATGGCTTTCTCCTGCATATTCTATGCCAAATACAGTGATATCGCTATTTTCTTGAATATTTTCGTTACTTCCTGCACATCTTATAATATCTACTAGATTAGTATCAATCCTTTTCATTGAGAAATTATAGCGACTCGCAAGTGTTTCATAATATTTGAGATTATCGATTGTGTGAAGCATAGGGTCATACCCAAGAGAGCCGCCATTTAATACATCTCCTATAATCTTGCAAGCACCTGGTTTATACATATCAAGTATTTCACAGTACTGGCCTATTTCTTCCTTTGCCTGCAATAAATACCTTGCATCCGTAAAAAAGATGTTTGTATCTTTGGAAATTATGAGAACCCCATTTGAATATGAGAATCCAGTAATCCAAAGTAGTCTATTGAGTTTTTGCGGCGGATATTCATTTTGAAACTCATCAGAGGAAGGGATGACATATGCATCAATTGCATATTTTGAGTAAAGCGATCTTAGATGTTCTATATGTTTTTGCATTTTAAGCTATGATTATATCTTCTATTCCATAAATTCCTGGTAAAGGCTCGCTCTTTGACAGCCAGTCTAATATTTTTATTGCCCCTTTTGCAAACAGTGCTTTACTAAATGCTGTATGCTTTATAGAGATGGATTCATCAGCGCTTGTGAATGTGATCTCATGTTCTCCAAAGATGTTACCACTTCTTTGTGCCGCAACTCCTATTAGATTCTCTCCTCTTTTGCCATCATCTGCTCTGTATATCCCATATTGTAAATTATGTTCTCTCTTTTTAGTAGAAATTACATCAGATATTATAGAGTTTGCAGTGCCAGAAGGGCAGTCAAGTTTATTTCTGTGATGTTTCTCAAGTATATCTATGTCGTATGTAGAATCTAATGCTTTTGCAAGTTGTGTTGCGAGAAAGCGCTGCATGTATGCCCCAAAACTAGTGTTTGGCACAATGACAACCTGCGTCTTTTTAGATAAAATATCAAGCTGCGACTTAATTTTTATCATTTCAAGACCAGTGGTACAAATTATCAAAGGTTTTGGAGTTTGTAACGCTCCTTTAATGACTTGCGCTGTTAAAGAATAATGCGAACAGTCTATGATATAATCGTTTTGTGTTAGTAAATTTTCTAGTGTTAAAGAATCTGATTCGCTGCGGCTGAAACACAACCCAAGCAGATAATTTTGATGTTTTTCTAATATTTCAAAAATTGCCGCACCAAGTCTGCCTGACACGCCTATTATTCCTACTTTTTTCTTCATAACTCTATATTCTATGATTTGCTCAGTATTATTTCTGTAATATTTAGAGCGATTTATTGCATTTCTAGTAACGATTACAACATTATTGTATTGCAAGAATATACTGAAAAATAATATACTACAAGCCAGTTTAGAGTAAATGCATCTTATGGAAGTGGCGTGTAGTATTTGCTCTCGATGCAGTTGTTGAGTTGATATGAATTCAGACCGCTCATAAATAGAGCAATCTCAGCAAATTCGCAGATAAAAGGCTGAATTCTGCGCTGCGCGCATCAATTTTTAGCAAAAGACTCTCGGTTTGCCATTTTATTACCAGTTCTGGCTTTAAGTGTCAAATCAACTTATTAACAAGATTAGATGTAATAGACTTTTAATTGTTATACATGTATTTTCATTTATTTAAAGCTTCGATATATGGGAAGTTCTGGCGTATTAGAAGTGTTTGGCATACAGTACTCATGCCTCTTTCATGGCTTTACTACCTAGCTTATCTAATTCGCTATCATGTTCTTTCATTTCCAAAAAAAATAGAAAAACCAGTAATCTGCGTTGGCAACATTACTGTTGGTGGAGCAGGAAAAACAGAAGTGGCGCTTGCTCTTGGACGTCTCTGTCTAAAACTTAGATTGAGACCTGTATTTATAGCACATGGATATAATAGCGCGATTCGAGGAGATAAGGAATTTATAGTGGTGAATAGCAAGTTACATACCAGCGCAGATGTTGGTGATGAAGCTATTTTACTTGCACAGCTTGCACCTACTTATATATCTAAAAACAGAGTTGTAGCTGCAAGAGCTGCAGCTAAAGAGGCAGATATATTGATATTTGACGATGGTATGCAGAATAATAAGTTAAAAAAGGACTTAGTATTTAGCGTAATTAACAGTGATTATCTTTTTGGGAATCAGCTATTGCTTCCCGTTGGTCCACTGCGCGAACCAATTATGGGTAGCATCGCAAGATCAGATTACTTTATATTTACCTATTGTGATGGTGTTTTAGATCAGTCAAGAAAAGAACTGCAGGCATTGTTTACAAGCAATAAACCAATAATGTATTTAAATACAGAAATATTAAATGCCGAACAAATCAAAGATCGCTCTTTTGTTGCGATATGTGGAATAGCAAATCCAGCGAATTTTTTAAAAACTCTGCATTCTCTTAATATTACTGTGGTAGAACATTTCATATTCTCAGATCATCATCAGTATACCGAACAAGAGCTTGAAAGTGTTTGTTTAGTAGCGACAAAGTGTGACGTTAAGATCATCACAACAGCAAAAGACATAGCAAGAATTCCTCAAAAGTATCATGCATTCATTGAGGTTGTTCGTCTTTACAGCAAATTTCATGCAACAAAGGAGTTGTCAAAAACAATCATTTGTATTAGTCGACATTTTATCTTACATTTAGTAAATTAAATTAGTTATTAAATGGAGATAAGCAATGAACTTAAATCAAAAAATCATCAAACCGAAACTAGGTTTACTTGAATTGGCAAAAAGCCTTGGTAGTATATAATCTGCATGTAAGGCAATGTGTTATAGTAGAGATAGCTATTACAGATTTAAAGAACTATATGAAACAGGAGGAGAAGAAGCGCTATACGAGATAAGTCACAAGAAGCCAATAATCGCTAATAGAGTAGATCCTGCAGTAGAAAAAGCAGTAGTTGATATGGCGATAGAGTACAGCATATGGACAACTTAGAGTATCAAATGAGCTGAAGAAGAGTGGTATACTTGTTTCTCCTGGAGGAGTAAGATCGATTTGGTTACGTAATGATTTGAATAATATCAATAAAAGATTGAAAGCCTTAGAAGCTAAGATGGCCCAAGATGGTATTATATTGACCGAAGCACAGCTGCAAGTACTAGAGAAACGCCGTAATGAAAAAGAAGCACATGGAGAAATTGAGACACAACATCCAGGTTATTTAGGTTGCCAAGACACATATTATGTAGGCAATTTCAAAGGGATAGGAAAGGTTTATGCTCAGGTATTTATTGATAGCTACAGTAGATTTGCTGATGCTAAACTGTATACTGACAAAACTGCGATTACTGCTGCTGATATGCTAAATGATCGAGTGTTACCATGGTATGAGAGTCAAGGGATACCGATGCTTCGTATTCTTACAGATCGTGGAGGAGAATATAAGGGAAATATAGAACATCATGCTTTTGAGTTATTTCTCAGTATAGAAGGTATAGAGCATACAACAACTAAAGCATATTCACCTCAAACTAATGGTATGTGTGAACGTTTTAATAAAACTATGAAACAAGAATTCTTTGATACAGCTATGCGTAAAAAGATTTATACATCATTGGATGACTTGCAATTAGATCTTGATATTTGGTTAGAATATTTCAACAATGAAAGACCTCATTCTGGTAAATATTGTTATGGAAAAACACCTATGCAAACTTTTTTGGATAGTAAAAAGTTAGCTGTGGAAAAGAATAATGAAATCTTGTATCTCAGTTACATATCTGACAGTCGAAACTTAACTGACAAGCAGATATAAAATTTATAACTGTCTGTAAGATCAAATCTTGACTTCTACAAATCATTGCCTTAACCAATCGTTCTTAAACAATACATAAGTTTCTATATCGACAAACTCTCCTCTGACTTTCCTGTATGCTTTCATGAGTGCTTCGCGAGTAAAGCCATGCTTTTCTAGAAATTTTTGCGATGCAATGTTATGCGTCATGGTTTTTGCTTCCATTCTGTGGATTTGCATATTTGTGAAGGCAAAATCAAGCACTTGTGACATAGTAGCACTCATAATTCCTCTTCTCCAATATTGACTCATAAGCTCATAGCTTATTTCAGCTCTATTGTTGTAGAAGCTCCAGCTGTTAAAACCTATAGTACCTATTAAGTTGTTTGTCTTTGCTTCTGCTATACACCAATAAATAGAATGTTTCATGTAAAATAACGAACTCCAAAATTTTATTTCTTCTATTGCAGCTTCAGGAGAGCGAGGGATATCTTCATCAGATAAATATTGACTCACATTTGGATCCGAAAGAAGCTGATAATACCTAATGTTATCAGCAAGCATAAGCTCACGCAAAATAAAATCTCCAAATCTGATAATTGGAAACTTTCTAAAAAACTTTTCTTTGTTTAATTGAGGTTGTGATGTCATTTCTTTGATATCTCTCATATTTCAAGCTCTAATGTCTGACTTATACAGCACTTTAACTTATACCAACACTAAGAAGAAATAAATTTATATATAGCTTTGCCATTTCATTTTATAATCTTTCTTATAAGAAAATTGATCCATAATTTCCATCTAAAATAGATATAATTGCAAATAATTTAGCTGAAATAGCTATTCTATAGTGAATTTTTTCAACAACAAGTCTGAGTCAATATCTAAACTACTAAACTTTTCTCTCCAAAGCTTGGCATTCATCGAAATAATGTCCATATTAAGTAATGGCTCTTTTGTTGCAAGTATCACACGATTTTGAGTACTTAAGCTCCAGAATTTACCGAAAATCGCATGATATAGCTCTGTTTCTCTTTCATAGTGTTTGCTACTTGTAAATGTGTTAACTGCAAGTATGCCACCATCTCTCATAATTTCCTTTAGTTGCATTACAAACTCTTTTTTTAAAAAATGATCAGGTATATAATCTTGATCAAATGCATCCATTATTATAAAATCGTAACCCTGTTTGCTATACTGCTGCGCTTTGTGTCTGATAAATTCCGCTCCGTCCATAATGACTATGTTAGTTTTCTCAGTAGCATTGAAGAAAAAGTATTGTTTCGCTACGTATGGCATGTCACTATTTATCTCAACTATGTCAAGCGTGACATCAGGTAGCAAAGCAAGAATTGCTTTTGCTAGTGTTCCACCGCCAAGACCTATCATCAATACCTTTTTTGGTCCTGTGTTTATATAAAGAGCAGATAAAATTGATTTTTGATAATCGAATACTATTTTGTCTACATCAGCGAGCATTATACAGCTCTGCCTAGATAATCTACCAAGCCTCGGATCTTTAAATGATAGACACCTCTCTTTTGATGTATCATAAATCCACATTTTGCCATGCTCGTTTTTTATAATGTCTATTACTTTTACTTCTGAACTAAAAAACATATACAATTCGAGAGTTTTCACAATTAGATAGAAGTATGATATGATCACTTTTTTAAAAACTAAAGAGTGGTTTTATGGTTTGTTGTAAGGGATGTTGCTCTGATATCTTTGTAAAGAATGGCATTGTGAGGGGTGTACAGCGTTATAAGTGCAGATCATGCTTTCTAAATTTTGTTGAGGGCGATCTGCGCAAGAAGCCTCAAACAGCTGTTAAGAAAGCATTATGCGTTATGCTATATAGTCTTGGTAATGGCTCTTTTTCTATGTTATGCAAGATATTATGGCATTCGCCGTCCATAATTTATCGCTGGGTAGTAGAGGCGATGGGCAAGACTCAGGAGCCAGTTGTCTCTTCGGATATTATGGAGATGGAATTCGACGAGATGTGGCATTTTATTGGTTCAAAAAAAACAAGCTTTGGATCATTAAGGCAGTTGATCGTAGTACAAGGAGAACAGTTGCCTGGGTTACAGGCAATCGTGATACTGCAACATTCCAAAAGCTCTACAACAAAGTGAGTCATCTGAAAGAATGTCGTTTTTATACGGATGATTGGGATGCTTTTTCTAAAATTTTACCCAAAGAGCGTCATACAATTGGAAAGTCTGGCACAGTATGTATCGAGAGAGATAATAGCAACACGCGACATCATTTATGCCGAATGACACGGCGCACTAAAATCGTTTCTAAAAAAGAGTCAATGGTATACGGATCCATCAAGCTTTGGTGCGCTCTTTACTATACACAAATATTCAAACAATATCAAGAACAGCTCTTATCTATCTTTATGTGAAAACTCTCGACAATTCTTTGAACGAGAGAATTAATTGTGCAGCGCTTAGCATTATAGTAAACGCAGCTATAAACTTTAGTGTTACATCTAATTTAAACATTTCATTCAAATCTATACTTGAAAATTATAACAGATTATATGATATTGTAGCTTACTCAATTTTTTGCCCAATCTAAAAGATGGAAGAATATGCAATTTAGAAATATAGCAGTGATTGCACATGTTGATCACGGAAAGACCACTTTGATAGACAACATGCTAAAGCAAAGCGGAACATTCAGGGCCAATCAAGTAGTTCAAGACCGAGTTATGGACTCAAACGAACTTGAGCAGGAAAGAGGAATTACAATCCTAGCCAAATGTACAGCACTTTTTTATGAAGATGTAAAGTACAATATTGTCGACACACCTGGGCATGCTGATTTTGGTGGAGAAGTAGAGCGCGTACTTTCTATGGTAGATGGTGTACTTTTGCTTGTTGATTCTTCAGAAGGGCCAATGGCACAGACAAAATTTGTACTCTCAAAAGCCCTAGCGCTTGGGCTTAAACCAATTGTAATTGTCAATAAGGTTGATAGACCAGACAGAAGGGTTGTAGAGGTATTGAATGAAGTTTTTGACTTGTTTGTCAACCTTGATGCAACTGAGGAGCAGCTAGATTTTCCAGTATTATACGCATCAGGCAGAAGTGGTTGGGCAACCACAGAGCCAGAAACTACAGGAGTTGATTTGAAACCGCTTTTTCAAATGATTAAGGATAAGGTTTCTGAACCCAAAGTAGACAAAGATGCTCCATTTTCTATGCTTGCCAGCATTCTATCATTTGACAATTATGTGGGACGCATACTTATAGGCAAAGTGTATAGTGGCTCAGCAAAAATTGGCACACCTATTAAGAGCCTCAATCTAAAGGGAGAACTAGTCGAAACTGGTAAGCTGACAAAACTATTTGGCTTTAAGGGTATAGAACGAGTAGTGATGGACGAAGTTGAAGCTGGTGACATAGTTGCAATTGCAGGCATAGAAAAAACATCCGTTGCAGATACTATATGCATGCCGAGTGTAGCCTCTCCAATTCCATCGATTCCGATAGATCCGCCTACTATGTCAATTACAATATCTGTGAATGATTCTCCTCTAGCTGGACTTGAAGGAAGCAAAGTAACATCTCGAATGATTTTGGAGAGGCTACAAAAAGAAGCTGAGAGCAATGTGGCCATTACACTGAGTATTACATCGGGCGGTGAAAGCTTTGAAGTGGGTGGAAGAGGTGAATTGCAACTTGGTGTTTTAATAGAAACGATGAGAAGAGAGGGATTTGAGCTTTCTGTATCTAAGCCAAAAATATTATTCAAAAAAGATGAGAATGGTCAACTTTTAGAACCTATAGAGGAAGTAGTTCTTGATATAGATTCTGAGTTTACTGGTGTTGTGACAGAAAAAATATTAAGTCGCAAAGGTGAAATGCTTGAAATGAAACCTTCAAGTGGTGATAAAGTGAGACTGATTTTCTTGGTACCTTCTAGAAGTCTATTGGGTTATCAGAGCGAGTTTAGAAATGATACACGCGGCTCTGGTGTGCTGAGTCGTTTGTTCCATAGCTACCAGCCATGGAAAGGTGAAGTCGCATCGAGAAGAAACGGTGCATTGATTTCAAATGCCCTTGGAGAAACTACTGCATATTCTTTATCTAGCCTCGAAGATAGAGGTTCTTTATTTGTTTCTGCAAGAACTAAAGTGTATCAAGGTATGATAGTTGGAGAACATAATAGAGAAAATGACCTCGAAGTGAATGTAATTCGCGGAAAACAGCTAACCAACATGCGTGCTTCTGGGTCAGATGAAAACATTAAGCTCACGCCACCAAAGCAGTTTACGCTAGAGGAGACAATTACATACATAAATGATGATGAGCTTGTAGAAGTCACACCTCTCAGTGTTAGACTGAGGAAGAGGTGGCTTGACCCGAATGAAAGGAAGAGATTTTCTAAAACTTCTTCCTGAAGATATCAATCAAAATACAAAAGCCAAATGCTATTTTGATTGACGTACTAAATTAAAATATCCCTGTTCTCAGCAGATTGAGCGGCAACTATACAAAGGTTTTATACCAGCTCCCACAAATAACAGCATATATGGGCAAGTATTTTTTAGAAAATTTAGTCTATCCATCAAAAATTGATTTGCGCAGCAAATCAGTTTTTGGCGGATGGAGTGTTCTATTATTTGCGAGAGTATTCTTACAGCTTAATAAGCTGTAGAAGTCAAGATTTGATCTTACAGACAGTTATAAATTTGAGAGTTTTCACAATTAGATAGAAGTATGATATGATCACTTTTTTAAAAACTAAAGAGTGGTTTTATGGTTTGTTGTAAGGGATGTTGCTCTGATATCTTTGTAAAAAATGGCATTGTGAGGGGTGTACAGCGTTATAAGTGCAGATCATGTTCTAAATTTTGTTGAGGGCGATCTGGGCAAGAAGCCTCAAACAGCTGTTAAGAAAGCATTATGCGTTATGCTATATAGTCTTGGTAATGGCTCTTTTTCTATGTTAGGCAAGATATTAGGGCATTCGCCGTCCATAATTTATCGCTGGGTAGTAGAGGCGATGGGCAAGACTCAGGAGCCAGTTGTCTCTTCGGATATTATGGAGATGGAATTCGACGAGATGTGGCATTTTATTGGTTCAAAAAAAACAAGCTTTGGATCATTAAGGCAGTTGATCGTAGTACAAGGAGAACAGTTGCCTGGGTTACAGGCAATCGTGATACTGCAACATTCCAAAAGCTCTACAACAAAGTGAGTCATCTGAAAGAATGTCATTTTTATACGGATGATTGGGATGCTTTTTCTAAAATTTTACCCAAAGAGCGTCATACAATTGGAAAGTCTGGCACAGTATGTATCGAGAGAGATAATAGCAACACGCGACATCATTTATGCCGAATGACACGGCGCACTAAAATCGTTTCTAAAAAAGAGTCAATGGTATACAGATCCATCAAGCTTTGGTGCGCTCTTACTATTACACAAATATTCAAACAATATCAAGAACAGCTCTTATCTATCTTTATGTGAAAACTCTCAAAAAACTATAAACACGGAGAAAGATTATGAATTGGAGCATATACCCGACATTCGCAAGATTCCTTGTGCAACTAGGGCCAACTACAGTGAGTCAGTTAGATAAATTGCATGGAGCTGACCTAAGGGTTGCTCTAGAAGGAGCATCACCTTTGCAAAGAGAAATGATGTTAGCAGCTATTCAATTTCATTTACGTACTCCTAGTGAAGATGGTGAGCATTACTTGAGGGAAGTAGATGGTGTATATACTAATTGTGACGGAAGTATAGTAGAAGAACACACAATAGAAGAACAACGCGCGACATTTGAAGCATTACAATTAACTGGCGTTACATTTGAAGAAGTAATGACAGCTCCTCCTTTAACATTACATATCTTGGGGGAGTACCATGTCCAGCATATTTCATCATACGTTTCTCGACGCACTATTTCTTGGACGTATGTCTTTTATTTATGATACAGCATCTGAAGCATACAATTACCTGCTAAGTTCAGTAGCTAGAGCTAGTACAGGAGAGTCATATCTACCACAGCAGGCGCGTGCTTTTGTAGCAACAGTACTGCTGAATGAGCCAGAACTAATATTGAATATAAGGCACAAAAGACGAGAAGATAGCGATCATATTTTTCAAAAAATCACTTCAACGCATATCACAGCAGCGCTTAATACAGTAGTACACAACCCATGGGCTGCATTATATTTTCTCACTCACATAGAGCAAATGCAAGATCCAGTAAGAAATATAAATGCAAATATGATTGCTGGTACACTAAATGATCAACATGTAAGACAAGCATTTCATACCGTGCTACAAGATCCACGACCAGAAGTTGTGTCTTTGATGCTATTTAGAAAGTATATGAATGCTGAAGAGTTACGTGATGCCATTTATCATGAAGCAATTACTCATACCAGAGGAATAAATGATATTGCTTTAGAATTAGCTATTGCAGTAGTACATGCACATAACCCACGCTTAATTACTGGCCCTCTACATATTGGACCAATGGGTGGTGAGGTTCTACATAGTGACATGGCAGAATTAATATTCAATCCTCTTAATGCACATGACATTCTGCAGGTGATCAGGGCAGAAGAAGAGTACTGTGAAGCTCTTGAACTACCGCTTGCGAAAATTCATTCAGCAATGAATATCAATTACTACCGGCTAAAGCGCGGTAGTTTGTGTAACGCTTGCAAAGCAGATTAAAAGCGTAAACGCTAAAACTCTGATATTCTAAAATCATCTTTTTTGTGATGTTCCTCATGCTGTTCTATATATTTTTGCACTTCTTCTGAATTCACATTGCCAACTGTCACAACAAAATACCCTCTGGCCCAAAGATGTTGCCCACAATACCGCTTACGGAGCAGTGCAAATTCCTGTAGCAACTTACGACTACTTATACCTTTAATATATTGCACAGCTTTAGATATTGATATACTAGGCGGAACCAATGCTAATATATGTACGTGATCAGGACTCATACTGCCACTAATTATATTTATGTAATTAGCAGCACATATTTCTCGGATTACTTCCCTAGTTCTAATCGCAACTTGCCCAGTTAAAACTCTATACCTATACTTAGTACAAAATACTATATGATACTTTAGGTCATATAGGCTGTGGGATCATCTCCTATATTCCATTCGTCCTCCCTTAGCACATTTCCTAGATAACTAATACTAAAGTGTTCGCCTAAAGGCGAGGGTCTTAACCATATCACATATAACTACATAAAGCAAGTATAAGAACTGCAATTATCAGGCATTGCTAACTAAAGATAGATATCAGCAAGTCTTTATTAAAAAGCATTAGGATAGAGTTATAGATCATATCTATGGCCTTACTGTAACGTTTGGTTTTACGATGAAACCTGGCTAAATAGTGCCGTATTAATGAGTTGAATGATTCCACTAAAGACGTTTCTGCCTTAGTAGAATAGTGTTTTTTAGCAATCCTAAATTTTTCATAAACGTCGTAATGGTCACTGCATGATATCTCTATCTCGTAGCTACTTTGTAATCGCATGGCAATCGGAAGATAGGATGCAAAATCCCTGACAATGCTCACTTCAAAATCAACAACTTTATTTCTGTCCCTATCAACAGCAAGCCAAATGTAGACTTTGTTAGTTTTTTTTGGCAATAACTAAAAAGCTCATCCAGCTCAATAATTGAGATTTACTTGGCATCCTCAGGTATCGTAACATCATTCAGCCTTTGTTTTAGAAGCTTTGAGAATTTTCTAATCCACTTTATTATAAGTGAACTCGAGACCTTTTCTAATCTCTCGATTGATCTAATTCCAACTCCCTCCAGATACATACTAACAACCTTCATCTTTTTATTAAGGCTGTACTTTACTCTCATATCTCCAGACTTATAGCTCTTTTTACACTCTAGGCACTTATACCTCTGACGACCTTTAATATAGCCATTCTTTGTGCTTCCTATGCTGCCACAATGCTTACAACTTAACATATATAATGCTTCCAATATAACTTACTATCAAGGCAGTATACATATACGCGAATTTAAAAGCAAAATCTATTCTTGGTTAGCAATGCCTCTTTTAATGTTTTAATAGATCTTGATTTATGTAGTTATATGTGATATGATTAACACCCTCGCCTTTAGGCGAACACTTTAGTATTATTATCTAGGAAATGTGCTAAGGGAGGACGAATGGAATATAGGAGAGGATCCCACAGCCTATATGACCTAAAGTATCATATAGTATTTTGTACTAAGTATAGGTATAGAGAAATATATAGAACAGCATGAGGAACATCACAAAAAAGATGATTTTAGAATATCAGAGTTTTAGCGTTTACGCTTTTAATCTGCTTTGCAAGCGTTACACAAACCACCGCGCTTTAGCCGGTAGTAATTTGATATAGACCAATCAATACACACAATGCTAGATAAGCAACAACGATTATAATATCTATTATATGCATTTCTTAATCTCAACTTATAATTATATTCAAAGAACACATAATTATACTATAGGTTGATTACAAATCATAATTTTATCTTAATGATGTATACATCTAATAAATGAATCCTCTTATAAAAGCATATTCTAGATACCAATAAGTCCAATCAAACCTTGCTCTCTTAATTGATTAGCTACTTGTAACTCTCACCATAATCATTTCATTTTATTCACTTTTGCTGTATTTATCCTTCATTTCTAACTCTTTCCATAAACCTTATAGGCTGAGCAGTAATATTTAGAGTACCGCGGTATGCTTGCCAATAATGCATTCCAAATAGCCCAACAGCACTACCAACGATACCAAACATTAAGCTAACAGTAGAAAAAGAACCTTCTAAATATGCACCTATACAAACACAAACCACCGCAAAAACCAGATGCACAAAAAAAGACTTGCAGTTGGTTCTAAAGCCCCAAAATCCTGCGGCTAATGGAATTATTGTGATTGGATACCAAAAGTTATCTGCAAACCAAAGCAACTCTAATATTCCTTCAGATATACTTGCTATCACAATAGCAATAATACCTATACAACAAGTTGAGATTCGCGCAATTTTTAGTTCATTACTATCAGTTAATTTTGGGAATATTCTTTTGACTATGTCATGAGCACATAAAACACCTGCGGTATTTAACCAAGAATCAGCTGAAGACATTATAATTGCTAATATGCCAGATACTAACAATCCCTTAAGCCCCATTGCTGTATAATGATCCACTAAATAATATAATGCATTGTTAGGATCAATACTTGGCGCTAAACCTTTAATAATAAAACCTATCATGCAGATAATAAAAACGAACGCAAAGTGAATAACAGGAATGAATTTTATCACATGTGTTAATTGTTTAGAGGATGAAACCATTAAAAATCTCTGTATGTAAGGCCCACTATTAATTGGCAATATTGCATAGAATATTAGACTACAAAATAGAAATATGTTTTCTTTGTTTAAATCTAACACAACTAGACCTTGCGGAACAGACCTCATTATACCACTATAACCGCCTATGTCACGATATGCAAACGAACAAGCAATAGGTATAGCAATTATCAATATTACAAACTGAAAAACATCAGTAATTGCAACAGCTCTTATACCACCAAATGTAGAATAAAAAATCAGTATGGACATACCAACGCACATCCCAAGCACTTTTGGTACTTGTAAGAAATACTCTATAGCATATCCAAGCGCTAGAGCTTGCACTGATATCAGTCCTATAGATATCAATATAGAGGCAATATTAGTAACCCAACGACCTATACTGCCATATAATAGCGCCATAACATCGCCTATAGAAATACAACCAGAAAATCGATTTATATTTTTCGCAAAAACTATTAAAGTAATAAACCAAAGCAAAGGAGCTGTTAATTCAGTTATAGCAAAAAATAAACCAAGCTCATATACCTTACCTACAGCACCTACAACCTGTGGCGCCCCAATGAATGTCATGAAAATGGTAGACAATACGACAGTATCTGGAAAATAACCCGACCCTATAGTATACTCAGTGATTGTTTTAATTTTCTTTGATCTATATAACGCTAAAACTACACATAACACAAAATAGGTGAATATAATCAAAACATCTACAATATTAAGACTTCCCATATGAGACCGCTAATTCTATTATAAGTAGCAATTATCTTATAATAAAATATTAATATGTACATAGTATTTTTATATATTATCTAATTG
The DNA here is from genome assembly GCF_964020185.1 of Candidatus Lariskella endosymbiont of Hedychridium roseum. Lineage (NCBI taxonomy): Bacteria > Pseudomonadati > Pseudomonadota > Alphaproteobacteria > Rickettsiales > Candidatus Midichloriaceae > Candidatus Lariskella > Candidatus Lariskella endosymbiont of Hedychridium roseum. The sequence goes on from NZ_OZ026538.1 coordinate 1,136,271, forward strand.
ATTACTAAGAGTGTGCATTTATTGTATACAATACAAAATTAGATTTGAGAGTTTTCACATAAAGATAGATAAGAGCTGTTCTTGATATTGTTTGAATATTTGTGTAATAGTAAGAGCGCACCAAAGCTTGATGGATCCGTATACCATTGACTCTTTTTTAGAAACGATTTTAGTGCGCCGTGTCATTCGGCATAAATGATGTCGCGTGTTGCTATTATCTCTCTCGATACATACTGTGCCAGACTTTCCAATTGTATGACGCTCTTTGGGTAAAATTTTAGAAAAAGCATCCCAATCATCCGTATAAAATGACATTCTTTCAGATGACTCACTTTGTTGTAGAGCTTTTGGAATGTTGCAGTATCACGATTGCCTGTAACCCAGGCAACTGTTCTCCTTGTACTACGATCAACTGCCTTAATGATCCAAAGCTTGTTTTTTTTGAACCAATAAAATGCCACATCTCGTCGAATTCCATCTCCATAATATCCGAAGAGACAACTGGCTCCTGAGTCTTGCCCATCGCCTCTACTACCCAGCGATAAATTATGGACGGCGAATGCCATAATATCTTGCATAACATAGAAAAAGAGCCATTACCAAGACTATATAGCATAACGCATAATGCTTTCTTAACAGCTGTTTGAGGCTTCTTGCCCAGATCGCCCTCAACAAAATTTAGAACATGATCTGCACTTATAACGCTGTACACCCCCTCACAATGCCATTCTTTACAAAGATATCAGAGCAACATCCCTTACAACAAACCATAAAACCACTCTTTAGTTTTTAAAAAAGTGATCATATCATACTTCTATCTAATTGTGAAAACTCTCTTAGATTTTAAAAAAGCTAGGAAGAATGCGGTAGTATGTCAATATGACGAATATACATAATGAAGACAAATCATTACTTGCGCTTACAATATATATTACAAAGGTTTCTTGGATTTATTTATGTAGTTATATGTGATATGGTTAACACCCTCGCCTTTAGGCGAACACTTTAGTATTAGTTATCTAGGAAATGTGCTAAGGGAGGACGAATGGAATATAGGAGATGATCCCACAGCCTATATGACCTAAAGTATCATATAGTATTTTGTACTAAGTATAGGTATAGAGTTTTAACTGGGCAAGTTGCGATTAGAACTAGGGAAGTAATCCGAGAAATATGTGCTGCTAATTACATAAATATAATTAGTGGCAGTATGAGTCCTGATCACGTACATATATTAGCATTGGTTCCGCCTAGTATATCAATATCTAAAGCTGTGCAATATATTAAAGGTATAAGTAGTCGTAAGTTGCTACAGGAATTTGCACTGCTCCGTAAGCGGTATTGGGGACAACATCTTTGGGCCAGAGGGTATTTTGTTGTGACAGTTTGCAATGTGAATTCAGAAGAAGTGCAAAAACTATATAGAACAGCATGAGGAACATCACAAAAAAGATGATTTTAGAATATCAGAGTTTTAGCGTTTACGCTTTTAATCTGCTTTGCAAGCGTTACACAAACTACCGCGCTTTAGCCGGTAGTAATTGATAGAAATTACCAAATTCCCTCTGTTAAGTTACTAATAATCGCGCAATTGCCTTATAAACTTACAAATACTAGTCTTATAGGTATTAAATGTCAAATAATCAAAACCTAATCAATCTCTTTGAAAGACAAGCGACACTTTCGCCATCTAAGATTACTATCACCTATCAAGATCAACAACTGACATACTTTGAAATTAACTCCAGGATTAACAGACTAGCACAGCATTTACAGTCATTACATATAGGGTATCATGACCGTGTTTGCATATATTTAGATAATTCACCAGAGTTGATCATTGCAATTCTCGCAGCCATTAAGATTCTTGCTACATATGTTATCATTAGCCCAGAGCTATCCAGCAAAAAGCAATGTTTCATATTCAAAGATTCTAATTGCAAACTTATTATTTCAGAATCTCATTTAATCAAAAATTTTCACACATACGACTTGGAAGTAAAAGTTGTGCTTCTTGATGAAATACGCAATGCTCTAATGCTGTATAGCAGCGAAAATCTATACTGCACTTATGATGAAAAAGAACACGATATTAATAGTCAGATACTAGCAATTTATTACACATCTGGTTCTACAGGTGATCCAAAAGGCGTGATGGTACGCCATATTAGTGTAGCAAGCAGAATTTTATGGCATTACAGAGAATACCCAAAGATAGGAGATGAAACTATACTGGCAAGGCACTTTATCAGCACAATATCACTTTTAGAAACCATCGGAGCTTTAATTTTCGGCATTAAAATTATTATAATGACACGCAATATCTGTAGGAATTTACCTACCATTAGATCAATTGTAGCAAATCGGAACAGCAACGTTAAAAGACTATGTTTTACGCCTAATCTATTAGGAGTTTTATTAAGCCATGAACCGGAATTTATTGCAGGTTTCAGAAATATCAAACTATGGCGTATAGTTGGAGAAGCAATACATTATAGTTTGCTAGAAAAGTTCTTCATTCACTTTGATTCTGTTATCGTCAATCACTATGGACTGACAGAATTTGCAACACAAATAACAAAAAAATTAACAATTAACAACGAAAAAACAATCGCTTTTGCCAATACTGCATCAAACAGCGATACAAAGGTTTATGTATTGAATAGTGACAATAACATAGCAAAAAATCATGAAGTAGGAGAAATATGTTTAAGCGGCAATGGCATCGCAGCAGGATATTTAAACTTACCAGAACTGACAAAACAAAAATTTGTTGATAACCCTTTTGCAATAGAAGGAATGCCAGAATTCAATCAAATATTGAAAACCGGCGATTTAGGAAAGATACTCTCAAATGGTGATATTATATATGTTGGAAGATCCGACGATCAGATTAAGATCTGTGGGTATGCTGTCAATATAGCGGAAATAGAGAATGCATTAAAATTAAGTACAATCGTGAAAAATGCAGCAGTTGTCCTTGCAGACACAGGAGATAAGTATAACGAATTGGCAGCATATATAGTATGCTGCAAAAAAATAGAACACGAAAAAGAGGAAGAAACTATAATCCAAGACATCAAATTACATTTAACAAAATATCTACCATATTATATGATTCCAAACTATTACATATTGTTAGACGAGCTTCCTGTGCTTACTAACAATAAGATTGATCGCAAGGCGCTGCCAACACTAGCCAGAACGCAGCAAGCTATCACTCCTAAACAATCACAAAATCAAGCTATATACCGCAGGTAAATGAAGAGTTGGTATTTAACTTGCGTATATACAAAGTTAGACTTCAAAAAGAGCTAGGAAGGATAGGAGACGCATGTGTACGCACTACTCGCAAAGCCACTTGCGCAGACCTTTTTTGCTTCATTTTTCATATTACTTCGTCCGTCCACCAAAAATTGATTTGCATAGCAAATAAATTTTTGACGTATAGACTATAAACAATTACTTAATGCAACAGAACCTAAAGTGCACAAGCTTTAAAAAAACCTACGGCGCCTAGTTTGCGGCTGTGGCTTATTATTAGAAGGACGACTAGGAGCTTGATTCCCTTGAGAAAACTTTTCAATCACAACTGCCTCCTCATCGCCACTTTCAACACCACTATCAGGCTCTCTAGCGAGTCTTTCAGCAACTTCAGGAGCAAGATAAATTTGATTCAAATTACGCATTGTGAGCTTTATCCTTCCATTTTTTTCAAATGCTACTATGCGTACTACAACTTTATCGCCTTCCTGAAGCACATCCTCAACTTCAGCAATATAATGATTACATATCTCACTAATATGAACCATACCTTCAGAATTCCCTAAAAACCTAACAAAAAGACCAAAATTTGTAATCTTTACAACAGCACCATCATATATTCCACCAACCTCAGGCGATGTCACTATATCTTTAATAATTTTTGTAGCAATCTCGATAGAATCTTTATTAGGCCCAAATATAGTTAACGTCCCATCAGGTGCCACATCTATCTTCGCACCACTTTTTTCGCAAATCTCTCTTATTACTTTGCCACCAGCTCCAATCACCTCTCTAATCTTTTCTTTATCTATCATTATATTAAGAATTCTTGGAGCAGAAGGACTAAGCGTAGCTCTAGTTGTCTCGAGAACTTCACTCATTTTTGAGAGTATATGATTAATGCCAACAACAGCTTGAGATATTGCTTTTTCCATAATGTCTCTATTAATGCCGCAAATTTTAATATCCATTTGTAGAGCAGTAATACCATCTTTTGTTCCAGCAACTTTAAAATCCATATCTCCTAAAAAATCTTCATCACCCATAATGTCAGAGAGAATTGCAAACTTCTCACCTTCTTTAACAAGACCCATTGCGATACCAGCTACTGGCAATTTCACTGGGATTCCAGCAGCCATCATCGCAAGAGATGATGCGCAAACCGTCGCCATTGACGAAGATCCATTAGATTCTGTAACTTCAGATACAAGCCTTATTGTATAAGCAAAATCTTCTTTTTGTGGAATTACAGATTGAAATGATTTATACGCCAGACGACCATGACCTATTTCCCTCCTACCAGGAGCTCTTAAGGCACCGACCTCTCCAACAGAATAGGCAGGAAAATTGTAGTGCAACATAAAGTTTTCGAATCTATTCCCTGTTAAATCATCAGTCATCTGCTCATCATCAGCTGTACCAAGCGTCACAACAGCTAAAGCTTGCGTCTCTCCTCTAGTAAACAAACTAGAGCCATGAGCTCTTGGCAGAATATCAATATCTATTGAGATATCGCGTATCTCACCATGTCCTCTTCCATCTATACGGGTAGCATCATCCAAGATTTTTTTACGTACTATCGCACGCTCTAACAACCCAAAAGCTGTCATATATGGCAGCTGAGCAAAATCCTCTTGCGCCGCACATTTTTCGCGAACATAAGATTTTAGTTCTTCAATTTTTTGGCGACGACTCTGCTTTTCTGGAATTAAATATGCTTCAGCAAGCTTCTTCCCTACAAGACTCTTCACTTGCTTAAGGATGCTAGAATAATTCTGCTCAATATGTTCAGATTTTTTTATACCTATTTCCTTAGCAAAGTCCTTGATAAGATCTACAACGACTTTGAGTTCGCTATGCCCAAACTCTATTGCCCCTAACATCTTATCTTGTGGTAATTCTGCAGCTTCTGACTCAATCATGAAAATAGCTTCATCAGTTCCAGCAACAACAAGATCTAATTCCTTATGATTTTTCTGTGCCGCAGCAAATTGTATGAAATAATCACCGTTCGTATATCCAACTCTTGATGCAGCTATCACGTCTTTGCAAGGTATATCTGATATCGCTATAGCAGCTGATGCACCAATAACTGATAAAATATCTGGGTTATACTCAGGGTCATATGATAGAACAGTACAAATAACCTGAACTTCATTGTGATAATTTTTTGGGAAAAGAGGACGCAGCGATCTATCGATCAGCCTTGATGTTAAAACTTCACGCTCGCTATTTTTCCCTTCTCTCTTTATAAAACCACCAGGAAATCTGCCATCTGCATAAAATTTCTCTTGATAATTTACAGTTAAAGGAAGGAAATCTATCCCTTCCTTTGGCGTTTTCTCCGCCACTACAGTTGCCAGAATCATTGTGTCACCCATTTGCACAATCACAGCACCACTAGCCTGCCTTGCTATTTTTCCAGTCTCCAACTTTAAAGTCGCATTACCCCAAATTGTCTCTTTTGTCACAATATTGAACATCTAAATCCTTACCAATACATCTAAAAAATTATAAATTAACCTTAATAACTTGACACCTATAGCATGTTTCAATATTTAATACGATACGACGCAATCGGTTAATTTTACAAGAAAACAAGGCAAAAAATATAGCCTATATCAAATAAGCCGATTTTTTATCGTTGTCAATTTATAAAATTGCTCACAGCTTAATGTGTCACATAAAAAATAAAGTTTTATTTCTATAACACTGTTGAGATAACAAAATCTCTATAATAATAAATCATTTTAGCTGTATGCACCGCATTCGAAATATGACAAGCATATGAAATTGAATACCTCAGTTTAATCTTCCACTATTACCTAGCTTATAAAATAAAAACGCAGCAAAGATCGAAGTAGCAGTAATTTTTATACTTACGCGATTTCGATTTAGAGGATTTTCGAATTCATACTCAAACGATATCAAAACATCCTAGATATGAACTATCAATAAGCATAACTAAATTTCGCACCTTTAAAATGCAATACGCAGGACACAAAATTCAAAATATTCATACAGAGCCAGCACCTTAAAAATATTAAACCTAAATCTGGGTAAAACTCTTACACACTCTATACAACAAGCAGCAAAACCCAAATTTTATAGATAAATTTTTTAAAACAAAAACAGCAATAACACAAGACATAACCAGTACACCGGATTTCACTAGCACATATTGCGCAAGCTAGATTATGTGATCTAGCACTTTTAGAAAGTTAAAAGCACAACAAATACAAGACAACATCCACAAAACTCGTTTCATACTTCTATAACAAACTCCGATATTTTGACATACCATGTCAAAAATCTACACTTTTTTGAAGCAACTTTCAAAGTAAGAATTTATAACCACTCTGGCAAAATACCAACCTTTATTTGCAAGCAGTATACAAGTTTATTTTTAGATTGTCGAACGCGAAATTCGATTCACTTATACATATAAAACATATTAAAGCTGCTTAAATTTTCTGTTCTACATTTTTTTTTAAGATCAGTCTTAGTATATACATTAAGTAATACAATTAATTAAACTTATTAAACGCTTTGTATAAGACAAATATCTATTTACAAAATATATGAACAACTCATGAAGCCCTTAGTATAAATAGATTATATCATGCCAAAAGCTTACATTATCGCAACTCATACATCTTCAAAAAATATTCTCGAAAACTTCTACTCATATAGAGGAATATAAGCATTCTGCATATAGATCATATACTATGTGAATTTCATAATATAATTTCAAAGCAACAATACTCTAAAACTCAAGTCAAAATAATAAAGCATCTAAACAAGCTCTAAAACATATCAACTACTATATATGCCAACACGTGTTGAACACCGTTGTTATACATAATATCACTCGCCTAATCAGTGAAGAAAAAAAGGCAATATAAAAAAGCAAAATGTACAGATAAGAATATAAGCTTAAAATAGATAAAAAGATTCAATACATCTTTAATCATCAGCTTTATATCTAAGTATAAACAATACTTTCACAGGTATCTGTTAAAAATACCTGCTTTTCAGCTAAGCATTCCTACACTTATGACGCTAAGACAGCCAACTGAAGCTAAAATAGAAAAACATTCAAACAACTCGCAAAAAATCTTATATAATAAGCACTGAACGCGAGCACAACAGTGTCATATACTAGTCATACTTTTCAAAATTAGCGTCGTTAAAATGCTACTTATGTAATCTTGTATACACATGTGTCACCATTCTTCCTAGCTCTTTTCGAAAATTAACTCCATATATAATATAATATAATCAATATCAACTCTTCATTTACTTGAGGCATACCACAGGTTTAGTCTCACAGAAAAAAGAGATAATCAACTTGCACCTTAAAAAATTTAGTGCTCATAATGACCAGTCACACACTTATATCACTATAAAAACCTTCAGGATTTACATTAAAGTGCAAAGAAAGCATCATTTATACGTTTAAGTAAAGATTTTATTATGCTTTACTTTTTATAATCCCAAAAGCTTTAAACAAGTTGTGCTCCACTCAATTTTTCACTTCTTAACAAAACTTAGTTCTTCTAAAGTCACTCAATCATTAACATATTATGCACTCTACATCCCTTGAAATTTTTACTATTCTTTAAATACATCTCAAAGGTATATTATTAACTTCACCAAATTTAATTAGTCTGCCAGTCACAAATCGATTTGCTATGCAAATAAATTTTTGCGGAAAGTCGAACGTACAAAAATTAGCTTGGGAAGCGGCCATTCACTAATTTTCGGATATATCATTTCCGATACTTGCAAATACTACTTAACAAAATCCATAAGGGTTTTGATAACTTTGCCACTTTTTCTGTTGGACTTTCGGTGCATCATAATTGCTTGCAAGCCAATATCAATCCTATGCTTAGAAAGTTATGGCGCAAGCGACTAATTAAAGCTATAAGCAACTCAACTGCAGAATCATTATCATGTCTCTGAACAAAATCACAACTACACAAGGCAGAGATACTACACTCAAATAGAGCACCTTTTCCTCTAGATCAGTAAGCTTATTTACGCAACCCAAGTCTTGTTATAAGCGCTTTATGTCTTTCTGGATTTTTACTTTTAACATATGCAAGTAATCTCTTACGCTTATTTACAATAACAAGCAACCCTCTGCGTGCCTGAAAATCCTTAGGATTCGCATTAAAGTGCCCAGTAAGTGCCTTTATTTGTGCAGTAAAAACAGCACATTGAACCTCAGGCGACCCAGTATCTGTGGAAGAACTCCCATACTCCTTAATCAAAGAAGCTTTATCTTCTTTTTTTATCGACATCTAAATAAACCCCTACAAAACTGTTATAAATTAATGTAATCAGCAAAACACACGCTTGCTTGATAAATACTTGTCATTTATTCTACACATAAACTGCAAAAATAAGCGCAAAATAGGCGGAACTAAGATGTCGTCCAGCAAACCGCTATTAAATCATGTGTATAAGGAACTGACGCAGCACGTATTATGCAACACTTCTACTATATAATCCAGTAAAAATCCTGCGACACTACAATAATTTTCATGCAAAACAATATGACTTAAAATGTAAGTAGGACTAAACAATTGAAGCGCAGTAATCTAAAATCCTACTGCAAGCAACTCTTAAATTCTCGTTACTTGTTGCAAATGAGATTCTAAAGTAACTTGGCATCCCAAAAGCACTCCCAGGAACTACAGCAACAAGACCTTCTTCCAGAAGTCCAGAAGCAAAATCTATGTCATTAGCTATCTTCCTACCGCTACTTGATTTTTTCCCAATCGCAAACGTACAACTTATAAATAAATAAAATGCTCCATCTGGTATAACATAACTGAGAGCAGGAAAATCCTTTAATAATTTATTTACTAAAGTAAGGCGCTCTTCAAAAAGAGCAGCTCCTTGCTTAACGCAATCCTGAGGCCCCAAAAGTGCAGCAACCGCAGCAGCCTGACTAATAGAGCATGGATTAGAAGTGCTCTGCGATTGTATCATAGACATCGCTTTTATTAACTTCTTATTACCTGCACCGTAACCTATCCTCCAACCAGTCATAGCATAAGACTTAGAAACACCGTTAACAGTGAGAATTCTATCTTTTAAGTGAGGCACAACCTCAGCTGGAGTTGAGAATTTGAAATTGTTAAATACTACATGCTCATATATATCATCTGAAAGAACATTTATATTTTCATGCTTAGATACAACGTCCATCAAATCTCTTAACTCCGATTCAGTATATGCAGAACCAATAGGATTACTTGGAGAGTTTAATAACAACCACTTAGTTCTAGAAGTGATCGCTTTCTCCAGCTGAGATGGTAATAACTTAAAATTATTTTCAATGCCACACTGCACAACCTTAGGCACACCTTGAGCAAGCAATACCATGTCTGGATATGAAACCCAAAAAGGTGCTGGAATTATCACCTCATCACCTGGATCTAAAGTAGCAACAAAAGCATTATATATAACCTGCTTAGCACCAGTACATACTATAATTTCATTATTACTATAGCTTATATTATTCTCTTTAGAAAATTTATGCGATATAGCGCTTTTTAACTCTGCAGTGCCATCTACAGCAGTATACTTTGTCTTCCCAGCTCTAATTGCAGTAACTGCAGCCTCTTTTACATGTTCTGGAGTATCAAAATCTGGCTCTCCAGTACTCAAGCTTATAACATGCAGTCCTGAATACTTCATGTTTGCAGCTTTTTCTGCAACAGCTAAAGTCGGAGATTCCTTTATTTTTTTCAAATGCTCTGCAATCAACATATTATTCATATAAAAACGAAAAAAAATTATTCCCAAAGCTTCAAAGCGCCTACTTCTACGAACTTTGATATAACTTCAGGAACCATTATATAAAGCATATTGAACAATACGCCAAGCAAAATCATAAATTTTAACAACAAACTCTTTAACTCCAGATTATCTGAATCACCGTCATCAAAATACATGACTTTAACAACTCTTAAGTAATAAAAACTACTAACAGCTGCACAAACAACAGCAAATACAGCAGCTGGATATAGTTCCTGCTTCACAACACTCAACAAAACAAAGAATTTTGCAAAAAAGCCTGCAAACGGTGGTACCCCAGCCATAGAAAACATAATAACAGATATAGAGAAAGCAAGCACAGGATTATTCTTACCGAGTCCAGCAAGCTGTTTGATATTTTCCTTTTCTTCTCCATTTTTAAAACGCAGTGCAAAAAGTATTGCAAAGATTGTCGCAGTCATTACAAGATATATAATGGTGTAAGTAACTGCGCTGTGTATACCAGCAAAATCGCTTGATGCAATCGCAAGAATAATAAATCCTATGTGTGCTATGCTGCTATATGCTATAAGCCTTTTTATGTTTTGCTGCATAATAGCACCAAATGATCCTATAGCAAGCGAAGCGATGGAAGTAAATATTGCTATTCTCTGCCACTCTTCAACCAAGTCAAACATTACTCCATACAACAATTTTATAAAGAATAACACAACGGCTGCTTTAGAAGCAGTTGCTATAAAAGTCGTAACTATTGCAGGAGAACCTTGGTAAACATCAGGTGTCCACATATGAAAAGGAGCCGCCGACATTTTAAAACAAAATGCGACTAATATTAACACCATCCCAACTATAAAACCAATTGGTACACTGCTCAAAGCACCATCCTGTGCGCTTAAACTTGCACTTGCCGCGCTAGAACTTAGATAATATTCTCCTATACTATCAAAATTGATACTTCCAGCAAAACCATATATCATGGAGCAGCCGAATAGATAGATACCAGAAGCTAGCGCACCTAATATGAAATATTTGAGCGCAGCCTCAGAAGCTGCAGGACTATCTCGTAGGTAAGCAACTATAACATAAGTAGCAAGACTCATTAGCTCAAGAGCAAGGTAAAGCACAAGTAAATCATTAGAGCTAATAACTAGCATCATTCCAACAGTAGAAAATAACATCAGTACAAAAACTTCAAATGGCATTTTCTTTATATTATCGGAAGAAACAGCTATCAACATACTACCTATCACAGATAGCAATATAATATACTTCGCACTTACAACAAAAGAATTGCTTTCTATGCTGTTTTCCAATGCTGTCTTCTCAACTCCTGAGATTAAATGTAGGAAAAACAGTGTAACAAATAACATTGCTATAGAGAGGTACCCTACATGCCTAGAAAATACAACATTTCTCTCGCTAAAATTGGAAAATCCGCTACAGAGTGCAGAATTCTGCGAATTAGACGTGGATATATTACTTCCTCTACAAAATATTCCGTAGAGCAGCATCATGATAGTACCTAGTACTAGAATCGCTTCCGGGATCAATATATCTATATCACGTAAAATATAACTCATCGTTTTTAATAAATATTTGTATTTCTAAAATACTACTCCTTAAAACAAGGTAGAAAAAGCCTTATTTATAGCAATCATAACGGTCGAATCTCTGACTACTTCTTTTGTGATTTCATATAACCATTGCAAAGTAAATAATTAATTCAGATAACATCTAAACCCATGTAAACAGCCAAAATCATAATTTACTTTTTATTTGATTTTATCTGCAACACAGAAATCAACTCATCGGAGATCCCTGAATTTTGCATCGAAACTGCAAATGGCTCAACGATTTTCCAAGTCGACTGTTGTATGCCACTTGTTATAATGCTTGGATATATGCCAATAGCCACAACAACAATAGCAAGAGAAGAAAGCACAAATTTTTCAAGCGATACACAATCTTTGATCGCATTCACATTTGAGTTTAAATTACCAAATACAACACGAGCAACTAGCCATAACATATACGCAGCACCAAGCACCATACCAAGAGCCATCAATGCACCATATATATGACTATAATCAAATGTAGATGCAAGAATCGCAAATTCACCTATAAAACCTGAAGTGCCAGGAAGACCACACGATGCAAAAGATAATAACACTAAAAACAATGCAAAACTCGGCATCCTCTCAGCCAAACCGCTATAAAACTTAATTTCCTTAGTATGAGCACGTTCATAAAGCACACCAACACACACAAATAAACCTGAAGAAATTAGTCCATGGCTAATCATTTGGAAAACAGCACCACATACTCCTTCAGGCTGCAGAGTAAAGATTCCAGCAGTAACATAACCCATATGCGCAACTGAAGAATAAGCGATTAGCTTCTTCATGTCAGATTGTACCAATGCAACAAAAGACGTGTATATTACAGCAATGATGCTTAGAACAAAAACCAAGTCAGCAAAGTATTGTGAAGCCATCGGAAGCATAGGAACGGAAAATCTCAAGAAACCATATCCACCCATCTTAAGTAAAATCCCAGCTAGCATAACAGAACCTGCAGTTGGCGCTTGAACATGCGCATCAGGAAGCCAAGTATGAACAGGCCACATAGGAATCTTTATTGCAAATGATATGAAAAATGCTATCCAAAGCCACTTTTGAGTATCAAGAGTATACTGTGGCAATATATGCACAATCTCTTGCATATCGCTAATTTCCGTTGTGAAATATATGTAGAGCACACCGATGAGCATCAAAACAGAGCCAAAAAACGTATACAAGAAAAATTTATACGCTGCATAGACTCTATTCTCTCCTCCCCAAACTCCTATAATTAAAAACATAGGAATCAGCACTGCTTCAAAAAATAAGTAGAATAAAATAAGATCTTGAGCAACAAAAACACCTATAACCAGAGCTTCCAGCAATAAGAATAAAGCAAAGTATTTTTTTACACCTTTTTTTATAGAATTCCAACTAATCACAATGCATAGTAAAGTCAAAAATGTCGTGAGTGGAATAAAATATAGAGATACGCCATCAATACCTAGTTGATAGTATATATTATAAGACGGCATCCATTCATACTTCTCGATAAATTGCATGGATTCCGCTGAGTAATCAAAGACAAGTGAAAGATATACAGATAACAAGAAGCTTGCAATAGCAAATACTGATGCGAAGCACTTAATTATATAAGCATTATCACTCGATTCTTTGATGAGTAGTAGCAGCAAAAAGCCACACAATGGCACAATCAATAGTAATGATAAGATTGGAAGCTGTTCTATCTGCATACCGCGTTTCTATGAATTTTAAAAAATTAAATTACCAAGGTAGATATAAGTATATAACAACGACAACACCAAGTATCATAGCAACCGCATAATGATACAAATAGCCGGTTTGTATGCTACTCACACACTTTGCAAACATACGAGATAACCTTGCAGCGCTGTTTGGAATAGCGTCAATAGCCAGCACTTCAACCACAAGCGAAATAAAATTTGCTATCAAAAATGACGATTTTACGAATAACAAATTATATAATTCGTCAAAGTACCATTTATTAAGCAAGAAGTTATGTACGATTTTGGTGTGATTGTAAATAAAAGTGAGAAAACCTTTAGCTGCAATATATAATGCATAAGCAAGTAATATGCCTAAAATAGCTAATAAAATAGGATAATATAGAACCATCCCCTCTATAGAGTGGATCTTATGCAACACGTTATTTTGTGGCAATACAAAGATAGATTTACCCCAAAAAATCATCTCAGGATTCAAAATATCAAAACAATAAACTCCAATCGCACCAGCAAGCAGCGCACCAATACTCAAGAACATGAGCGGAATAAGCATATAAGGACCTGACTCATGTACCTTAGCAAATTGGCTAGTTGAGAGCTTAGATTTTCCGTGAAATACCAGTATAATCAACCGCCAAGAATAGAGTGCTGTTAATGCTGCAGCCGCAATACCCAGTAGATAAGCAAAGCCACCGAAATGATTGTCACTTATGTAAGCAGCTTCCAGTATTGCATCTTTAGAATAAAATCCAGCAAACGGTGGAATTCCAGCAAGTGCGAGAGAACCTATCCACATGAAAGCATAAGTGACAGGGATCTTTTTCCAAATGCTGCCCATTTTCTTTATGTCCTGCGCACCAGACAAGGCATGTATTACACTGCCTGCACCCAAGAACAAAAGTGCCTTAAAGAATGCATGCGTGAAAAGGTGGAAAATTCCAGCTGAATAAGCTGAAACTCCACAAGCAAAAAACATGTAACCAAGTTGACTACATGTGGAATACGCAATTATCTTCTTGATATCATCCTGAACAAGCGCAACAGTCGCCGCAAAAATACACGTTATACCGCCCACAAAAACAACTACATTCAAAGCTGTTTCTGAATATTCGAATATAGGTGAACATCTAGCAAGCAAAAATACGCCAGCTGTCACCATGGTAGCCGCATGTATAAGAGCAGAAACAGGCGTTGGCCCTTCCATTGCATCTGGCAGCCACGTATGCAACCCTAGCTGAGCAGATTTCCCCATACAACCTATAAATAACAATACACAGATCAGTGTAATAGTATCGCACTCCATGCCAAAAAAATGCGTTACATCACCAACAAGTGGCTTAACCTCTGCAAAAACAGACTGATAATCAAAAGTATAAAATTTTGAGAATATTAAGAATATACCTAAAGCAAGACCAATGTCACCAACTCTATTTATTAAGAAGGCCTTAATCGCTGCGGCATTTGCTTCACGCTTCTTAAACCAAAAACCTATCAATAAATATGAGCTAAGGCCAACACCTTCCCAGCCAAAGAACAACTGAATAAAGTTGTCTGAGACAACAAGCATAAGCATGCAAAATGTAAACAAAGAGAGATATGCCATAAACCTAGGTTGATGAGGATCATCTGACATATATCCTATTGAATAAACGTGTACTAGTACAGAAACAGTAGTCACAACAACTAGCATTACAGCCGTTAACATATCAATGTATATAGACCAATCTGCTTTAAAATCTTCAATGTCAAACCAAGTAAATAACTTTAGATGTATTACAGAACCTGAATCATACACCTTATAAAATATTATATATGAAAGTACTGCTGATAAGAATACAGACGCTGTAGTTACACTCTGCGCTATAATTGCACAGGTAGCTCGCGTAGAAAGCCCTATAAAAGCCGCAGCAAGTAGCGGCAATGCAACAATCATAATCGCGAGCAAATCAAAATTTATACTCATATAGCAAGCACTTAGCCTCGCATTTGATTCATGTTATTAACGTCAATATTCCCAAGATTTCTGAAAAATGCAACCAAAATTGCAAGACCTATAGCAGCTTCTGCAGCAGCAACAGTCAAAATAAAGATCACAAATACTTGACCAACCAAGTCTTGCAGATAAACCGAGAATGCAACAAAATTTATATTGACAGCAAGTAACATCAACTCAATCGACATGAGAATAGAGATGATACTTTTTCTATTTATCATGATTCCACATACTGCAATGACAAACAATGCAGAAGAGACAACTATATAGTGCATCAAAGAAACGTCATTAATGATTTGTATAGAATTCATATAGAAACACCTTTAGAAATCTCAGCATCAACTAGCTCAACGCTATTTTCTTTATTTCTTAACATCTGTGCATACACGCTCTGCTTTTTCGCATTCTTACTGTGACGAACTGTAATAGTTATCGCACCAACTATTGCAACAAGCAGCACAAGGCCTGCCATTTGAAACGGCAAAAAATACCTAGTATATAATTGCCTTCCTATTGCTTCAGCATTTGTTATAGTATCAATCTCTACAACTCCTGGAAGTTTTGTAAAATAATCTCTAGATTCAACAAATACCCACAGTAACTCAATTAGAATAATGCAACTTAAGAAAAGTATCAACGGCACATAAAGCTTAACGCCATGCTTTGTCTTTTTGTTCTTGATGTCTAGCAACATTATTACAAAAAGAAATAGCACCATCACAGCACCGACATAAACGACTATCATTGTCATAGCTATATATTCAGCACCAATTAGTAAAAAAAGTGCGGCAGCGTTTAAAAAACAGAAAATAAGACTTAATGCAGAATAAACTGGATTTGAAGAACTTACAACACAGATCGCAGAAACAAGCAGCAATAAGGAAAATGTACAAAAAACCAACTCAGTCATTAGCATTACCAAGCAAACAAGTTATCATAAGCAAACTCCAATGCACCACCTTAACTGTCAAAAGATCCAGACAAAAGAGCTCGTTTAGAACTGTATACCGCGTTCCAAGCAATTTTGCAATTTTTGCTTTATAAATCTGTTTAAATTTAAGAACTAACAGAAGTCATAACAAAAACTAGACAATATAGAAAGCTCATACTCTTAACTATTTCTCTTACCAGATAATAATATGTTATCAATATATCGAGATTATAATCAAAAACCAATATATTTTGGACACACTTGCATAAAATCTGTATTGATCTAAAGCTTAAGCTAACAATTGAATACAGATATACCATATAAGAAAAATAATTTAAGACCTCAAGTGAGAGATCCAGCAAACTATTTGAAGTTATTTCTTAATATCTTCAATGCTCTTATCTTTCTCTGTTTTCTTAGACTTTGCTTTGATTGGTTTTTTCGCACCAGATACATCCTGCTTTTTCGAGGATTTTGATTTGTTTAATAGCTCATCTATAGCAGCTTTATTCTCTATAGCAAGCTTCTTCACAACTTCAAATTCTTCGTGTTTAACGAAATTCATCCCATGTATCAATGACTCGCAATATTCTTTTATATATTTCATTAAATCATTTTTAGCGCCATTCGCCATTTCAAGTACAGAAGCCGCAATTTTTGAAAGCTTGGAGAATGTATCGCTATTGTTATTTTTCTTGTTACTCACCATAACCAATTTATTGATTTGAACTGCTAAACTGTATTAAATTTATCAGATATATTAGTAAGACAACTAATAAATGTCACAAAAAAGACATCTGAAGTGAAGTCAGCAACTTTGACTACAGCATATATGATAGTTTCTGTCGAAAAAATAGGCAATTCATTTCTACACATAAGATAGTAATCTAAAGAAGAAGCTAAGCACCGCACAGCAATGCAAAATGCATAATTCAGCAAAAAAGCATAATAAACAACAGCCATTTTCAGCAGATTGAGTATACACTCAGTATCTTTTCTATTTATCAAAAATGTATGTACATATGATTTTTTACTGGAAATAAATTTTGAATAGTGTTAAAGTTAGATATGCTATTTCCGCGTGCATTGATTAAAATTGGAGAGTTTTCACAATTAGATAGAAGTATGATATGATCACTTTTTTAAAAACTAAAGAGTGGTTTTATGGTTTGTTGTAAGGGATGTTGCTCTGATATCTTTGTAAAGAATGGCATTGTGAGGGGGTGTACAGCGTTATAAGTGCAGATCATGTTCTAAATTTTGTTGAGGGCGATCTGGGCAAGAAGCCTCAAACAGCTGTTAAGAAAGCATTATGCGTTATGCTATATAGTCTTGGTAAGGGCTCTTTTTCTATGTTAGGCAAGATATTAGGGCATTCGGCGTCCATAATTTATCGCTGGGTAGTAGAGGCGATGGGCAAGACTCAGGAGCCAGTTGTCTCTTCGGATATTATGGAGATGGAATTCGACGAGATGTGGCATTTTATTGGTTCAAAAAAAACAAGCTTTGGATCATTAAGGCAGTTGATCGTAGTACAAGGAGAACAGTTGCCTGGGTTACAGGCAATCATGATGCTGCAACATTCCAAAAGCTCTACAAAAAGTGAGTCATCTGAAAGAATGTCATTTTTATACGGATGATTGGGATGCTTTTTCTAAAATTTTACCCAAAGAGCGTCATACAATTGGAAAGTCTGGCACAGTATGTGTATCGAGAGAGATAATAGCAACACGCGACATCATTTATGCCGAATGACACGGCGCACTAAAATCGTTTCTAAAAAAGAGTCAATGGTATACGGATCCATCAAGCTTTGGTGCGCTCTTACTATTACACAAATATTCAAACAATATCAAGAACAGCTCTTATCTATCTTTATGTGAAAACTCTCGTCTTTTTATAAAAATCCTCCCCAAGTAACTCTTTCGTATATTCATCTTTAAATAAACTTAAAAAATCCTGTGTTTCTTCTGTAATATCTTTATAGAATATTTTGCCACGACTATGACGAGACTCATTAAAACGATATTTTTTCCCATCTTGAATAACTCTGTACTCTAGCAATTCGCTCATTTTTAATAAATCATCTAAATGAATAGCCTCTATCTTACACAGCTTCTCTTTCTGCTTTACTAAATCAGCATATAAGCCAGCAATTCTCCCTTTTAATTCCAATGATTCACTTATTGTATACTTCTCTTGAAATGTCTCAATTTCATTTTCTAAATAACCAATATGCTGAACTAAAAGTTTGCTTGCTCCGATACGTTTCTCTGTAAATTCTGTGTTTTTCTGATGAAATTGCGCTTCTAATTCATTAATACTACCAGAGAAATTTTCAACAACCATATTTTCAACAACATATCGCTTAATAAATGCATTTGATCCAACTGCTTTCTGAATACCTTGCAAAATCAAAATAAATTCGAGAGTTTTCACATAAAGATAGATAAGAGCTGTTCTTGATATTGTTTGAATATTTGTGTAATAGTAAGAGCGCACCAAAGCTTGATGGATCCGTATACCATTGACTCTTTTTTAGAAACGATTTTAGTGCGCCGTGTCATTCGGCATAAATGATGTCGCGTGTTGCTATTATCTCTCTCGATACATACTGTGCCAGACTTTCCAATCGTATGACGCTCTTTGGGTAAAATTTTAGAAAAAGCATCCCAATCATCCGTATAAAAATGACATTCTTTCAGATGACTCACTTTGTTGTAGAGCTTTTGGAATGTTGCAGTATCACGATTGCCTGTAACCCAGGCAACTGTTCTCCTTGTACTACGATCAACTGCCTTAATGATCCAAAGCTTGTTTTTTTTGAACCAATAAAATGCCACATCTCGTCGAATTCCATCTCCATAATATCCGAAGAGACAACTGGCTCCTGAGTCTTGCCCATCGCCTCTACTACCCAGCGATAAATTATGGACGGCGAATGCCCTAATATCTTGCCTAACATAGAAAAAGAGCCATTACCAAGAACTATATAGCATAACGCATAATGCTTTCTTAACAGCTGTTTGAGGCTTCTTGCCCAGATCGCCCTCAACAAAATTTAGAACATGATCTGCACTTATAACGCTGTACACCCCCTCACAATGCCATTCTTTACAAAGATATCAGAGCAACATCCCTTACAACAAACCATAAAACCACTCTTTAGTTTTTAAAAAAGTGATCATATCATACTTCTATCTAATTGTGAAAACTCTCAAAATGAAGTAGAATTCCTTGAATATTATCTAATTTATGAGTGTCTCCCAAAGCGCCGCGTGACGATTTCTGCAATCAAATGCGCTATAACTGATCTATAAATATTTTATGGCCGCTATTTCAGCTACTAACGCCCCTTTCCTTGATTTTTTCCACGAGATGCAGATTGTGCTTTTATCAAATTAACCCAAAACCCATTTTCAGCAGCGGTTTGCATACTCATTCTAGCGAGAATATATCCTATTTTTTGTGAAGCTATAAATTTTGACCAAAATCCCTTTGGCTCTACCACTCCTACAATCTTTTCGCTAACCTCCACCTGAACCTTGCCCTTTTCCATATGTTGGTCATACTTAGTAACACCTTGAGTCTGCTCTATGTCATATAACATATCTTCTGATTTTCCTACAGACTTTTCAGCATTCTCAAGTTTTACATCACGCATTTTAGAAGACTTCCCTTCGTTACCATTTTTTTTCTTTCCTTGCTCTGACAAATATTGTGACGATGACCTTATCGACTGTATAGCTCTGTCCACTTGCTTTGCGCTATACCTCCTATAAAGATACACAACTAGCATATAAAATCCTATAGTAACCAGGCATGCTATTGAGGCAATAAAGAACATGTAGTAATAATAGTTCATAGAATTTTGTTGTTATATATCTGTTTTAGGTAACACGAGTTATTAATCGACAACTCAGGTTACATATGAAATACGATAGATTTATTACTACACCTCTTTCCTTTATATATATGATCTACTAGAGTATGCAGAAATAAGGAAAGTGCAACCTATATTCACTAAAGTACTTTTCTTCAAACAATCTTCGTCTATATTTAACTAATATTCCAAATTTCGAATCATTGTAATCACGAGAAACACTAAAAATTCTAGTAGCTCAAATGAATAGATCACTCAAAAAAGAGGTAATAAGAAAATCTGTACACATGACATCGGTTTTGATACCTATCTTCTATATGTTAACCGATTTTTCTACTTCTATCATTATATTTATCATTATATTAAATCTATGTTTAATATTCGATTTATTAAGACTGAGGGTATTAAAAGACTCTGGCATATTTGAAAACCTCATAAATATTACAGGAATATCCTCAATATTTAGAGAACATGAAAATGAAAGAATAAGCGGAGCAAGTTATTTGCTTTTAGGCACAGTCATATGTATAACATTCGTACCAAAAATTATATTTGTTATGGCATTCTTCATACTAGCAGTTGCGGATTCTGCAGCCGCACTTATAGGGAAGATATATGGCAAGTATAAGATAAGAGAGAAAACTTTAGAAGGAACATGTGCATTTTTTATAGCATCGATTTTTGCTGTCTTTCCTACTGCAATATTATACAATAACACTAATCTACAATTTATAGCTGTACTACTTGTTTCAATCATCATTACCACATTTGCTGAGTTATACCTCGCAAGTAGAATGCTAGATGATAATTTAATTATACCGCTTACATTTTGTATAAGCTACAGTATAATGTCCAGCTTTATTGAAGTAGGAAACTTACATCTCAACTAGTAAAACCATTTTTACTAAAATAAAATGCACACAACGACGCCTATAAACGCACAATTACAAGTATCTGATACCGGAAAGATTAATATTGACACAAGTAGCATCATTACAATCTCAGACAGCTTCAAAAATCTGCAAAACGGTGCAAGTTTCAAAGGCTTTGCGAAAGAAATGCAAAATGGCGAAACTCTAATTCAAACAAATTTTGGAGAAATAGTACTAACGCGTCAAGGAAGACACTCAATCTTTAATGGAGCCATTCAAATAGAAGTGGAACAATTAACAGATTCTTTAATAACACTCAAAATAACACAAGAAAAACAAAATATCTCAGACATACATCAAGAAAGGCCGCAAACTCCTAAAACGCTTGAAATTAGAATAAATAAAAATCTCGCAAGTAATGCTACAACAAACGCGGATAGTCAAGTGAAATATAGTGAAATCCCAGTCATTCGAGACAAAATAAGCATGGGAATACAAAGACCAGAAGTAGAACTAAAAAGCATTTACATAGATAAACAGTTTTGGAATTCAATATTTTCGGAAAATTCACCAGCAAGAAAACTACTTTCAAATGAATTGTTATCGGCAAATATAGAGCCAGAAGATAAAATAAAAGGCAATTTTGTTATAATCAGAGATAGTAATGTTATTTCTCGTATGGCTGGAAAAGAGTTTTTGATAAATGAAGACGGAGCACTATACTTAAAATGCAATTTGATCACTCATGAACAATATAATGTAACATCTATCAAAACTATGCTTGGCTGCTTTATCCACGACAGCTATTCCTGGATGCACATGAAAAAAGGAGATGAGTTCTTAGTGACTCAACTCACATCACTTGAAATGAACAAAGATAACATTACCATAACCAGCCCAACTAAAGTACAAATTGCTGAGAATTTCGAATTACTTAAGAATTTAATTCAGAAAACGGAAGAAAATATTAGAAACGCAAGCGACATAAAAAACATGGATTATGGTTTACTTCCATCATTTTCAAAAGAAACTAATCATCATTCACAAATCAATGTTGTTTTTGAAATGATGGCACTACTTGCTGGAATAAAGCGGACCTCTAAAGATGAATCCACAGAAAACTCACCATCAACACAAAAAACGAATATATTAAGTTTGCTGAGAGAGGTTTATACACAAACTGCATCTCTAGAGTATCAGATTATAATGCTGCCTTTCTTTTATGACGGGAAAATTGAGTTCTGCAAGATTTATATAAAGAATGAAGAAGAAAAAAAAGATGACGATAATTCTCAAAATCCAGATAAAACACTAAATTTTAAATTAGAAATAGATTTGCGTAATCTTGGACCAATTGTCATGGATGGCAAATTCACTAGTAAGTCTAGCTTACGAAAGTTAGAATGTGAAATCCAAACAGAACATGGATTCCCATATTATGTTAAAGAGGAAATACATAGCGCTTTTTCCAACTGCTGTGAGGCATTAACACTGCAAGGAAAAATCTTGTTTTCACATATTCAACATCAAGAATTTGATGCTCAGTATGAACATGTAACCGATGATTCAGAAGATGCACATGCATATAGAAAATATGATGTAGTAATGTAACTTGCATAGCATTCATAGCTCATGTAAAGTATCAAAGCTATATTTGCAAATTTCCCTTATCATTAACAAACTCCTAATTCCTAACTAATACATTAGTTTAATTGCAATATACATGCAACAAATGGAACAAATAGATGAATAAAGCACAACTTGAATATCCATACGGACTAAATGAGCATCAGATGGATGCTGTTTCACACATTGACGGCCCAATACTTGTTCTTGCAGGAGCTGGCACAGGAAAAACAAAAGTGCTTACAACTAGAATAGCACACATTATATCACTTGGCGCAGCTTCACCAAATCAAATACTTGCAGTGACATTTACAAACAAAGCTGCAAGCGAGATGAAATCGAGAATCAGAAGCTTTGTCGGTGACGTTGTGGATGGAATGTGGATCGGAACTTTTCACTCTATAGCTGCAAAGATATTGCGCTACCATGCGAGTAAAGTGGGATTGTCAAATAATTTCACAATCATTGATACTCAAGACCAATTGAGAATCGCAAAACAAATTCTAAGAGATATTGGTATTGATGAAAAACAGTATACTCCTAAACTAATGCTATACATCATCGGCAGATATAAAGATAAAAGCTGGACACCAGATAAAGTTCCAGAATCTGAAGTTGGTGGGTTTGCAAGAGGGATGATGCGCCAGCTTTATGCGGAATATCAAAATAGGTTGTTATCACTTGGTGCTTTGGATTTTGGTGATCTTCTACTATATAATGTAGTGCTTTTTAATGAAAACCTTGATGTCGGATCATATTATCAGGAAAAATTTAAGTATATACTTGTAGATGAATATCAAGATACAAATGTAATTCAGTATTTGTGGCTACGCATACTGACACAAAGCAACAGTAACATATGCTGCGTTGGAGATGATGATCAAGCAATATATGGATGGCGCGGCGCTGAAGTTGCGAATATACTGAGATTCGAGAAAGATTTTCGCAATGCTAAAGTTGTAAGACTAGAACAAAATTATAGATCCACATCTTATATTTTAAATTGCGCCACTCAACTCATCTCAAATAATAGATCAAGACATGGCAAAACCTTATGGACAGCAGATTCTCATGGGGAAATGATAAAGCTATACAGCTTCTTTAATGATAAGCATGAAGCAAGATTTGTAGCAGATGAGATAGATGTATTGCATAGATTACATAAACAAACACTTTCAGAAGTCGCAATCCTTGTGCGCGCGAGTTATCAAACAAGAAATTTTGAAGAAAGTTTAAACGCTTTTAGAATACCATATCGTATAGTCGGAGGTACAAAATTTTATGAACGCACAGAAATTAAAGATATCATTGCGTACATAAGATTGCTTGTTAATTTAGATGATGGTCTTGCACTAGAGAGAGCAATCAATATTCCAAAAAGAGGAATAGGAGATGCAACAATGCAGCAAATATATGAGACATCAAAAATTCATAGTATATCTTTATTTGCAGCAGCATCCAGTATGGTGGAGAATCAAACTGTTAAGGGGAAAACAGCTGCCGCAATTCTATCATTTTTTGAACAACTGGCACGCTGGAGAAGTTTATTGAACAATATGAATCACACAGAAGTCATAGATATCATGCTTGACGAAAGTGGATATAAGCAAATGTGGAAGAATCAAGACACAGAAGAATCAAAAGAGCGACTGGACAATATCAAAGAATTAGTAAATAGCATTAAAGAGTTTCCAGATTTGTCAACGTATTTAGAGCATGTAAGCCTCCTTGGAGATACAGACGCGATTTATAATGATGATAAAGTGAACGTAATGACCATACATGCCGCAAAAGGACTAGAATTTTCTAATGTTTTTCTTCCTGGATGGGAAGAAGGGTTATTCCCTAGCGCAAGAACAGTCTCAGAATCTGGAAATACCGGAATAGAAGAAGAAAGACGCCTTGCATATGTTGCAATCACAAGAGCTAAAGAAAGACTATACATTTCATATGCAAATACCAGAAGCGTATATGGGTCAATTCAATCTTCCACGCCATCTAGATTTTTAGATGAGCTACCTAGCGAAAGCTGCCAAGATATGTCAGAGCTGCTGCTGAAGAAGAAAAAAGATATCAATAACGCTCAACGAACAAAACAGCCAATCAATACTCAATCTGGTAAGAAAGTAGAACATAATGTGTTCGGAACTGGAATAATCTTAAATGTATATGATAGTATAGCTCAAGTCCTATTCGATCGAACAGGTCTCAAAAAAGTTTCTATAGATTATTTGAAAGATTGTGAGGAATAATATAGTTAGCTAAAATGCAAAAGATCCCTAAACATATCGCAATCATCATGGACGGAAACGGGCGCTGGGCTCTACAAAATGGACTAAGGAAGGAAGAAGGACACAGAGAGGGAATAGTAGCAGCAGAAAGAATATTAAAAGCCTCCATAGCAAATGGCGTCAAATATTTAACACTATACGCTTTCTCTTCTGAGAATTGGGCAAGACCAAATAGTGAAGTGTCAAATTTAATGAACTTGCTACATAAGTATTTACTAAATAACACAGAAGATCTAATATCCAGTGGCGTCAAAGTAATATTCATAGGAGATAAATCAAGCTTAGATCCTGCAATACAAGAATTAATGCAAATAGCTGAATCTTCCTCTGCACATAATAAATTTCACCTAGTAATTGCTATTAGTTATGGTGCAAGAAATGAAATAAGAAATGCTGCGCTCGAAATGTGTAAATACGTTATTTCAAATAAAATTGAGCCTAACACGATTACAAGCAAGTTATTTGATAACTTTATTAATAGTGATATTCCAGATCCTGATCTGCTTATAAGAACGGGCGGCGAAAGAAGGATTAGTAACTTTCTACTATGGCAAATTGCATATACTGAACTCTATTTTAGCGATAAACTATGGCCTGCTTTTTCTGAAGCTGATTTGATTGATGCAATTAAAGACTTTAGCGCTCGTGATAGAAGATATGGAAGATAGAAAATATTCCTAACAGCTTTAGAAAAAACTAAAAATCTATATTCACTTCAATTTGATATAAGAGCTAATTTTTGTACATTTAACTTTCAGCAGAAATTTATTTGTGTAGTAAATCGATTTTTGACAGACAGACTTTCTAGTTCTTTTTGAAGTATGACGAAGATTTTATCTGGATATATCTCAATATTATAGCTCTTATAAAGTACGCGCACCAGAAGTCTCAGAAGCAGCGTAAAATGCTGCCACGAGTGTTAAAATAGCGCTTTAAATTCGTAAGAAAATGTTGTAATAAGCACAAAAACCTTACGGATTTTGTGAAAGTAGTGTTTGCCCGCGGCACAGGAGCAATTAATATATCCAAAAATTAGTGCATGGCAGCTCCCTAGCTAATTTTTGTACATTGAACTTCTCCACAAAAATTGATTTGCGTAGCAAATAAATTTTTGGCGGATGGACTATAAAATATAAAAATTTATGCCAATCACAAAAACTATCTGCATATTTTGTGGAGCAAAAAAAGGTCGTAATGACAGAATTATTAAACTTGCAACAATTGTTGGCAAAATAATCGCAAGGAAGAATATAAATCTAGTATGCGGTGGTGGCAACACAGGTCTTATGAGCATTGTAACTGCAGCAGCTGTCTCTGAAGGTGGTTTTGTAACGGGTATTCTTTCTGATGGTTTGAAATCTGAAGTTCCAAATACCAATAGCACAAAACTCATTAAAACACCATGCCTGCAAACTAGAAAAAAAGTTATGATTGAAATTGCTGATGCATTTCTAATATTACCTGGGGGATATGGAACTTTAGATGAATTTTTTGAAATTATGGTATTATATAGAATTGCTATGATCAAAAAACCAATAGTGCTATTCAACTATCTAGGATTTTGGGATGATATAATAAAGCAGATGGATCGAATACAACAAGAAGGATTCTTAAGGCAACATGACAGCAAAGCACCAATTATAGTAAATAATATAGAAGAGTTTCAAAATTGGCTTTCAATTTTTGACTGCATTAGAGAGAAATAGTACTATAACGCTTTAGCCATATAGCACCGCCTTCATCAGTGCATACTAAAAATAGATAATCGTCAAAACGCAATGTTTGAAAGTCGCCGTGATTCACGGCTTCATGTCAAAGCTCCATAGAAAAAATAGCAAAGTTTTTGCTAAAAACACTACATGAGCTTTATATCTTTAGTTTCTATCTAAATAGCACTTGCAAGCAGATGAAGCTTTTAATGTCATAAAAATCTTTTACTTGACCTTAAACATAACCCCAGTTCGACGTAAGGAATAGAGAAATAAGATTAGCGGCATAAGAATGGAACCATTAGAATTCCTCCAAAACCACTACATTTTGAGGATATACCATGGTTCCCTTATTAGAGCTATACTGTTATATAGATGACTTTTGCAAGCTATTTGAAGAGCAATTGCAGAATCGAGGTTTATGCAGTGAGAGAAGATTAAGACATAGGCAATACATGCTGAGCTTATCAGAGATCATTACAATACTTGTGATGTTCCAACTTAGTCATTATCGAACATTTAAAGATTTTTATAAAGACTGTCTAAGCATACACTATGCGTCGGAATTTCCAAGATTAGTGAGTTACAATAGATTTGTCGAGCTTATGAAGCATGCTGTTGTGCCACAGATGGTTATGCTACGCTCTTTATCTGGAAGTAAGACTGGTAAATACTATATTGATTCAACAAAGCTTGAGGTTTGTCATAATATGCGCATAAGAAGACACAAAGTTTTCAAAGATATAGCAAAACGTGGGAAAACATCAACTGGTTGGTTCTTTGGATTTAAATTGCATATTATCATGAATGATTGTGGTGAAATTATTAATATATCAATAACACCTGGTAATAAAGATGATAGAGCAGTTGTAGAGAATCTTGCACGCAACTTGAAAGGATGGCTGTTTGGAGATCGTGGATATATATGCAAGAACATAGCTAAAAAGCTACGTGCTCAAGGTTTAGAGCTAATTACTAGACTTAAGAAAAACATGAAAGAAAAGCTATATTCTGAAGCTCAAAAATCCTTTTTAAACAAGCGTAACTTTATTGAAACAGCTATAGGACAACTGAAGAATATCTGTCATATACAGCACACAAGGCATAGATCAACAACTAATTTCTTAGCTAACTTATTTGCTGGAATAACTGCTTATACTTTAAAACCAAATAAACCAGCAGTCTCATGGAAAAATAAAATAATAAACTTAGCTCTTATATCGAACTGAGGTTAAACATAAAGCTCCCTGCTCTTTTCAACTGACTATTAAATGATTTGAGAGTTTTCACATAAAGATAGATAAGAGCTGTTCTTGATATTGTTTGAATATTTGTGTAATAGTAAGAGCGCACCAAAGCTTGATGGATCCGTATACCATTGACTCTTTTTTAGAAACGATTTTAGTGCGCCGTGTCATTCGGCATAAATGATGTCGCGTGTTGCTATTATCTCTCTCGATACACATACTGTGCCAGACTTTCCAATTGTATGACGCTCTTTGGGTAAAATTTTAGAAAAAGCATCCCAATCATCCGTATAAAAATGACATTCTTTCAGATGACTCACTTTTTGTAGAGCTTTTGGAATGTTGCAGTATCATGATTGCCTGTAACCCAGGCAACTGTTCTCCTTGTACTACGATCAACTGCCTTAATGATCCAAAGCTTGTTTTTTTTGAACCAATAAAATGCCACATCTCGTCGAATTCCATCTCCATAATATCCGAAGAGACAACTGGCTCCTGAGTCTTGCCCATCGCCTCTACTACCCAGCGATAAATTATGGACGCCGAATGCCCTAATATCTTGCATAACATAGAAAAAGAGCCATTACCAAGACTATATAGCATAACGCATAATGCTTTCTTAACAGCTGTTTGAGGCTTCTTGCCCAGATCGCCCTCAACAAAATTTAGAACATGATCTGCACTTATAACGCTGTACACCCCCTCACAATGCCATTCTTTACAAAGATATCAGAGCAACATCCCTTACAACAAACCATAAAACCACTCTTTAGTTTTTAAAAAAGTGATCATATCATACTTCTATCTAATTGTGAAAACTCTCAATGATTTATCAAATGCAAGGTTTTGTAGTTAAAAATAAATAATTTGGAGCTAAGAAAGAGACACATACTCCTCTTTCTCCATATTCTAGAACATAAGCAAGCATACTTATGCTAAATAGGTACCCATAAACATGGCCTCACTTAAACTGACATGTTTGTATAAATAAAAGCATAATTTATTGTTAATTCGCTCATCCCCCAAAAATTAGACCTCTTGCATAACCTGTTCCAAACTGTGATTTGATTTTCACTAAAACATAAAAACACTCACGTGGATCATTGTTTGGTGACGTTTTGCAAAAATCTACTCTATAAGAATTTCTACCTCAGAATGAGATTATGCAATAGGTCTATTATAATTTGTCCTGTGCCTAAGCAAAGACTATTTTTACAAAATACGTAAGGGTTTTGCGTTTATTATAATATTTTCTTACGGATTTAAAGCGCTATTTTTGCGCTCCAAGCACTATTTCATGCGCACTTTCGAGACTTTTATAAGCGCACGTACTAATTCATCAATCAAAATTTGATAGAGATCTACTGAATTACTGCTGGTCTTTCAGATGAATTTACACCACTACGAGCAAAAACTATAATATCGTCTGACAGTGCATCGCTTGAATCAACGCTTACAGTAGTGCTAGACTTTGTTTTTTTATCAAGCATTTTTTGTGTATTTTGTACAAGCAGCTTATGATGCGTCCTAGAGCCATTCAACATAGGAGTTTTAGTATTAGAATGTGCAGCATAAAGCACGCTTGGAGCAGATTTATTGACTGTTTGCCATGCGTTCTTTACTTTCGCATAGTATTCTTCCCCTTTTTCCTTGCTTCTGGAGTGATACATTGCTATTGCTCCTCTCCAGTTTCTAGTTTCTGCAAAGTTTTTTGATAAAAAATAAGCAGCATAAGCTATATTATAAGTTGGATTAAGAGCATTTTCAGGTTTCTTGAAATGATACTTGCCATGTACACGCCAATTCACCTGACCACATCCTACATCTATATTCTCAATTCCACGTGCAAGAGAAGACTTAAAGAACGCTAAAGCTTCTGCTTGCGTTTTAAAGTAATAGCTTTTACCGTTTATATTTAGAGACCAAGGATGTGGCAACAGCTTTTTCTTACTTTTGCTCCATAGACCGGATTCAACTAGAGCAATAGACTGAAGCAAACCTCTAGGTAAACCATACTTTTTTTCATATATAGAAATAGCACTAACACAGTGATTGTGATCTTGCGGCTCAATATTCTGAGCCTGATTAACTACAGGAGCGCTATATATAGCATTATTTAGATCTACTACAGTAGCATTCTGGTGCAATTGGCTTTTTAAAGAGTTATTGCCTATCGCTACATTTTCTGATGCGTAACAAGTAGTATAAAAGCACAAAATAGAATGGAATATCGTAATATAAATAAAACATAAAATATAATTATACACCCTCATCGTCCTCCATTTTTTGATGACAACCTTGCGGGAGGTGATTATGCGATAAACTCACAGTGAAGTCTACAAATAAAATGTGAATATTAATGTCATAAATGTAAGGAGTCCTAAAATTCAGGCTTCAGATATCAATAATATATTCTTTTGATGATTAATACGATAATTTTTTATTTTTCATGATAACTTTGCTTGATAAGCCTTTGCAGCAGTAGGTTTGAGCAACATTGTCGCATTCGATATATTAAGCATATGTTAACAAATCATTGCTAGATCTCAAATTTTTGAGAGTTTTCACAATTAGATAGAAGTATGATATGATCACTTTTTTAAAAACTAAAGAGTGGTTTTATGGTTTGTTGTAAGGGATGTTGCTCTGATATCTTTGTAAAGAATGGCATTGTGAGGGGTGTACAGCGTTATAAGTGCAGATCATGTTCTAAATTTTGTTGAGGGCGATCTGGGCAAGAAGCCTCAAACAGCTGTTAAGAAAGCATTATGCGTTATGCTATATAGTCTTGGTAATGGCTCTTTTTCTATGTTAGGCAAGATATTAGGGCATTCGCCGTCCATAATTTATCGCTGGGTAGTAGAGGCGATGGGCAAGACTCAGGAGCCAGTTGTCTCTTCGGATATTATGGAGATGGAATTCGACGAGATGTGGCATTTTATTGGTTCAAAAAAAACAAGCTTTGGATCATTAAGGCAGTTGATCGTAGTACAAGGAGAACAGTTGCCTGGGTTACAGGCAATCATGACACTGCAACATTCCAAAAGCTCTACAACAAAGTGAGTCATCTGAAAGAATGTCATTTTTATACGGATGATTGGGATGCTTTTTCTAAAATTTTACCCAAAGAGCGTCATACAATTGGAAAGTCTGGCACAGTATGTATCGAGAGAGATAATAGCAACACGCGACATCATTTATGCCGAATGACACGGCGCACTAAAATCGTTTCTAAAAAAGAGTCAATGGTATACAGACCCATCAAGCTTTGGTGCGCTCTTACTATTACACAAATATTCAAACAATATCAAGAACAGCTCTTATCTATCTTTATGTGAAAACTCTCTTCATTTCAAATAGTAGAGAAATATATCGAGGATATATACAGCCGGTAAATGAAGAGTTGGTATTGAACTTGCGCACATAATGAAGTGAGACTTCAAAAAGCGCGAGGTAGTATATAATCAATACATAACTAGCATCTTTAAGGCGCTAATTTTGAAAAGTATGACGATTATACATATTCACTGCATCACCCTTAACTAATTTTGGATGCTTATCAATTACTACCGGCTAAAGCGCGGTAGTTTGTGTAACGCTTGCAAAGCAGATTAAAAGCGTAAACGCTAAAACTCTGATATTCTAAAATCATCTTTTTTGTGATGTTCCTCATGCTGTTCTATATATTTTTGCACTTCTTCTGAATTCACATTGCCAACTGTCACAACAAAATACCCTCTGGCCCAAAGATGTTGCCCACAATACCGCTTACGGAGCAGTGCAAATTCCTGTAGCAACTTACGACTACTTATACCTTTAATATATTGCACAGCTTTAGATATTGATATACTAGGCGGAACCAATGCTAATATATGTACGTGATCAGGACAGTTAAAACTCTATACCTATACTTAGTACAAAATACTATATGATACTTTAGGTCATATAGGCTGTGGGATCATCTCCTATATTCCATTCGTCCTCCCTTAGCACATTTCCTAGATAACTAATACTAAAGTGTTCGCCTAAAGGCGAGGGTCTTAACCATATCACATATAACTACATAAATAAAACTTGTATTTTATAAATCGTTTATTTAATTACTTATAGAGATATTGCTGAATATGGCGATCTTTCATCGTTTGATTTTTTTATATTGTCATCCAGTAAAGCGCCAGAATTTGTAATGAGATTATATTTTAAAATAGATTATGTAGTATTCTTGCGGAGGTAAAAGTTGTGGTAGACAGAGAGAAGATATTGCCAAAAACACTTTTTCCATTCATATGGTATTTTTTGCGAGAATATCAATCTATAGTAATGGTTTTTGTTTTACTGGTTTTTGCTGCAGGGTTTTGGGGCCCATTTAACAGCATACTTGTGAAGCATGTAATCAATCTTCTTCCGCAAGTGAGTGATGGCGATGTATCAATTCTCTACTTACCTGCCAGTCTAATTGTTTTGAATTTTATCGTGTTTGATAATTTTACTTGGCGTGGAGTTGGATATATAAGCTATAAGTATCGTGGAGTTATCAAAACAAAGATTGTTAAGACAATATTTGAACATGTAATTGATGGTTCACATCAATTTTTTCAAGATAATTTAGCAGGACGTCTTTCAAATCAGATTACTACTCTTGCAGATAGTATCGAAATGATTTTGCATAGGATTTCAGTTGATTTTATAAGAGGTACCTCGTTGCTGCTGATGTCTTTTGCAGCAAGTTTTAGCGTGAATCCAACGTTTTGTTACATTTTGCTCGTGTGGTTTATTTGTTTTTCATCGTTTAGCGTTTGGATGTCGAAACGCTTAATCACACTTGCTGATTGCCATGCTGCAAGTGAATCTTCTGTATCTGGTCAGTTGGTTGATGCTATTTCTAATCACGCCAGCATTCGCATTTTTTCGCGTAAAGTTTTTGAACTTGCTAGAATGGATGATTTCTTTAGAAAAGTCTTGAAAACATCTAGACAAAAAGAAGGGTTTATAGTGATCCTGCATACTACTCAAGGTGCAATGATTGCAGCTATGATGTGTTTTAGTGTTTATTTTCTTATTTATTTTTATAAACTGGGAATTGTGAGTGTTGGTGACTTTTCTCTTATTTTAGGTCTTTTTATGGAACTAGGGCATATGATGTGGTATACAATGTCTCGCGTTGATGATTTCAATCAGGCTTATGGAAAGTGTAAACAAAGTCTGTCGGCTTTAATAATGCTTTTGGAAATTCAAGATAAACCAAATGCAAGCATTTTGAAGTGCAATCGTGGTCAAATAATCTTTGATAATGTTAAGTTTAATTACAAGGGGAATGAGACTCTTTTTCAAAACAAATCTGTTGAGATACTTCAAGGCCAGAAGGTGGGGCTTGTAGGCTATTCTGGTAGTGGAAAATCCACTTTTGTGAATCTAATACTTAGGCTTTATGATGTAATAGATGGTGCTATTCTCATAGATGGTCATGATGTTCGAGACATAACACAAGAGTCGCTACGTACAAGTATTGCTATGATTCCACAAGATCCAAGTCTTTTTCACAGGAGCGTGATGGATAATATTCGTTATGGTCTGATTGATGCAACTGATAAACAAGTGATAAAAGCGGCTAAAAAGGCTCATGCACATGAATTTATTATCAAGCTCCCGCAAGGTTATAATTCACTGGTTGGGGAGCGTGGTGTTAGGCTTTCAGGTGGGCAGCGTCAACGCATCGCAATTGCAAGAGCAATTCTGAAAAATGCACCAATTCTTATTTTAGATGAAGCAACTTCACAGCTCGATTCGGTAACAGAAAGCTTTATTCAAGAAAGTTTATTGGAATTGATGAAAGACAAAACAACGATTGTAATAGCACACCGCTTATCTACCCTGCTGTGTATGGACCGTATACTCGTCTTCGATCGAGGTCGGATTATAGAGGATGGTGCGCACAATAAG
This sequence comes from Candidatus Lariskella endosymbiont of Hedychridium roseum, assembly GCF_964020185.1. Taxonomy (NCBI): domain Bacteria; kingdom Pseudomonadati; phylum Pseudomonadota; class Alphaproteobacteria; order Rickettsiales; family Candidatus Midichloriaceae; genus Candidatus Lariskella; species Candidatus Lariskella endosymbiont of Hedychridium roseum. The sequence continues at coordinate 1,170,147 of NZ_OZ026538.1, forward strand.
TTACTTGCAAAGAACGGTCTCTACAGGCAGTTATGGAATGCGCAAGTTGGTGGATTTTTAGGTGATGAGAAATACGAGGATTAAATATGGTTGAGCAAAGATATCCCAACCCTAATACAGTTTATCCAATAAATGGTATAACACGAACTGTATATCTTAAAAATATCATTAATAATCCGCAAATTATAGTTGGTGAATATACATACTATGATGACCCTGATGATGTATATAATTTTGAGAACAATGTGCTTTATCTCTTTGAGTTCATTGGAGATAAGCTAATATTTGGTAAGTTTTGTCAAATAGCAACAGGTGTTCGGTTTATTATGAACGGAGCTAACCATGCGATGAGTGGAATCTCGACATATCCTTTTAAAGTTTTTGGTGGAGATTGGAAAGAGAAAGATCTAATGCATGTGGTAAGCAGAGGAGATACGATAATTGGGAACGATGTTTGGATCGGAAATTCTGCTACAATTATGCAAGGTGTAAAAGTTGGGGATGGTGTCATAATTGGCAGTAACAGTACAGTGACAAAGAGTGTGGCACCTTATACGATTGTTGGTGGCAATCCAGCAAGGGAAATTCGCAGGAGATTTAATGAGGAAACAATAGAGTTTTTATTGAAGCTTAAGTGGTGGGATTGGTCAGTAGAAAAAATTACAGAACACCTAGATCTTATCACAAGTGGAAATATTGATGGATTAAAAGCAATTTATGACTAAATAACTCGAATTGTCGATTAATAACATAAGTGTATTCCCATTTCTTAAGCAATGACAATGATTAGTCCATTCGCCAAAAATTGCTTTGCTACGCAACTAAATTTTTGGCGGATGGACGATATAAGACTTATGACTGTAAGGCTATATAATCAAATATAGAATCCATTTTTGTTACACCGTTGATGTCAATGAGCTCTAACTCTAAATAATCTTCAACAATTGTGTTATGATATAAATTATCATCCTGATATTTTTTATATGATTCATACTTCGTGTCATACTCTTTACTAATGGAAACACATGTTACGCTTTTAGCTATTCCAGATGCAGCTTCTGTGCCAGCTATAGTAGCAACTATTAGAATTTTGCTTAATATTATTACAGCATTGCACTAGTTTATATATTATAAATCCAGCAAGGCTAATGGCCGCAATAGCCATAACAATCTCTATAACTTCTTTAGCGCCTGTCTCAGCATCTTCTGACAATACCTCTTGTAAATCTTCTAATTTTCTATGATATTCATTTAATTCTTCATAATATCCCACATTTTTCAAATTACTTGCAACTATATCTACATGATCATAAATTTTAAAATTAATACTTGTAGAATTTAACATAGTATTACTTTTATTAGCTAGAAATATCATCATAAATCCTCATAAGTAATAGTTATATTCAAGTTATTAGTAAATGCTATAAGCAAGGTATTATAAATTTGAGAGTTTTCACATAAAGATAGATAAGAGCTGTTCTTGATATTGTTTGAATATTTGTGTAATAGTAAGAGCGCACCAAAGCTTGATGGATCCGTATACCATTGACTCTTTTTTAGAAACGATTTTAGTGCGCCGTGTCATTCGGCATAAATGATGTCGCGTGTTGCTATTATCTCTCTCGATACATACTGTGCCAGACTTTCCAATTGTATGACGCTCTTTGGGTAAAATTTTAGAAAAAGCCTCCCAATCATCCGTATAAAAATGACATTCTTTCAGATGACTCACTTTGTTGTAGAGCTTTTGGAATGTTGCAGTATCACGATTGCCTGTAACCCAGGCAACTGTTCTCCTTGTACTACGATCAACTGCCTTAATGATCCAAAGCTTGTTTTTTTTGAACCAATAAAATGCCACATCTCGTCGAATTCCATCTCCATAATATCCGAAGAGACAACTGGCTCCTGAGTCTTGCCCATCACCTCTACTACCCAGCGATAAATTATGGACGGCGAATGCCCTAATATCTTGCCTAACATAGAAAAAGAGCCCTTACCAAGACTATATAGCATAACGCATAATGCTTTCTTAACAGCTGTTTGAGGCTTCTTGCCCAGATCGCCCTCAACAAAATTTAGAACATGATCTGCACTTATAACGCTGTACACCCCCTCACAATGCCATTCTTTACAAAGATATCAGAGCAACATCCCTTACAACAAACCATAAAACCACTCTTTAGTTTTTAAAAAAGTGATCATATCATACTTCTATCTAATTGTGAAAACTCTCAATAATGGTATTATTTCTACTACAATGACATCACCACCTGTAAATCCTAAATACTCAGATTTATATCTACTATCAGATAACAGCTCCGGCGAATGGAAAGGGGCAGATGGAAAACTCGCTTTTTTTACTAATAAATGGAATTTTATAACACCAACTCCAGGAATGATTTTTGTAGTTCTAGATGAAGAAAAAATCATTTTCAGAACAAGACATCACACATGGAAAGTAATGACAATCACTGAGATAAAATAACAAAATTAAATATTATAACAACATGCTACAACTAAAATTTTGTAAACTGAATAAGCTATCATACTAGAATCTTATCATGAGAAATATGACGATATGTATGAATCATTTAAACCAAACTGCGCATTTCGTTATAAGATATGGGCAAATATTACACCAATTGGTTTTAAAGAAACATATCAATTTGGAAGAGTTGAACAAAAATATTCTCATCAAATACTAACAAGATATATAAAACTTCCAAATCTCCGTATTATGGCAATTTATCAGCAGAGAATCTTCCATGTTCTTTACTATATTGATTATCAAGAAAATAAAAAGTTTCTCACATTGTTTGTAGAAGAGGTATTATAATGGAGTACTTTGAAATAATACAACGAACTATAATAAAAAATATTCGCTTCAACAGAACTGATAATGAAGAACTACTACCTGAGATATACTCCTATGTTCCAGAGAATGCAAAATACCCATTTATAAGATTATCAGACTTTAGCTCGTTTCTTGTTCAACATGCAGATCAAACATTCACACAATGCAAAGTAGCACTTGAAGTATTCTCAAATCATAAAAACAATCTAGATTGCGCTAGCATAATGACAAAGCTTCAATACATCTTGCAAAGCCTCAGCTTTTTTAGCAATAAATATGAATTTAGTAACCCTAAAATTGCAACTTCATCTATAAAACAACTACATACATCAATTTGGCACGGAGAAATATTGCTTTCAGTTTATGTGCTAGAAAATTCAGTGTAGGTACCAGAATCTCTTATATGGTATAAGGAAGTTGAAGATGTTATATATTGTAAGCTCTAATTTTAGATTTTAAAATTCAAGCTATACACCCATTCTATAATATTTTCAATTGTACGCGCGCAAAAACCTTACGGATTTTATGAAAGCATTTGCAATAGGGCCAATTAATATATCCAAAAAAGCTCATGGCAGATCTAAAAGCTAACTTTTGTACATTTCACTTCTCTATAAAAATTTATTTGCGCAGCAAATCAATTTTTGATGGATGGACTCAATTCTCTTTACTATAAGATATTAGCCACAGCCTGTTTTCAAAGCACTTGTAATAGTATGCTTTTTAGGCATTGCCGTGTAAAGTCATTGTACAAACCTTTTTGGCTTGATTTTTAAATATTACTTTATTACGCGCACCAAAAATCTCAGAAGCTATATAAAATAGCGCTTAAAGCGTCAAAATAGTGTTTTAAATCCGTAAGGAAATATTATAATAAGCGCAAAAACCTTACGGATTTTATGAAAACATTTGCAGCATATGGCCAATTAATACATCCAAAAATTAGCACATGGCAGATCTAAAAGCTAAATTTTGTACATTTAACTTCTCCACAACAATTTATTTGCGCAGCAACTAAATTTTTGACGGGTATATAAAAAGATGCCGAAGCGAATTAAGCCTCCTGGGGTCTTTGCCTGCTGGTACTTCCAACACCACTAGTAGGTGAACCCAAAGGACCATTGCCATCTGCAATCGGAACAGAAGGCTCAATAACACTATCATCATTGTAATCCTCTCTCTGCACAGGTTTACCTTCGATTAAACCTCTAATCTCATGACCAGTAAGAGTTTCGTACTTTAACAATGACTTTGCTATATAGTGCAGCTGATCTATGTTTGAGGAAATTATATCATGCGCGACTCCATATGCACTATCTATCACTTTCTTAATTTCCTGGTCTATCTTCTTCGCTAGTTCTTCTGAAATATGAGTACTACGTCCCATGCTATAACCTAAGAACACCTCCTCTTTATCATCACCAACAAGAATAGGCCCTATCTCATCGCTCAGACCACAATGCATTACCATATGACGCACTATCTTAGTCGCAGCTTTAATATCGCCACCAGCACCTGTTGTCACTTTTTCATAACCAAAAATCAACTCTTCTGCAATACGCCCACCCATTGCAACCGCAATATCAGCCTTTAACTTCTCCCTGGTAACAGAAAACCTATCGTCCTCAGGCAATCTCATAGTAACACCAAGCGCTCTACCTCTAGGGATTATAGTCGCTTTATGCACAGGATCAGAAGCTGGCAAATAGCAAGCTACCAGCGCATGCCCAGCTTCATGATATGCAGTAAGAGCTTTCTGCTCATCTGTCAGAGCCATAGATTTTCTCTCAGCACCCATCATAACTTTATCCTTGGCAGATTCGAACTCATTCATAGTAACCATCTCACGCCCAATCCTCGCGGCAAGTAGTGCAGCTTCATTCACTAAATTCTTAAGGTCAGCTCCAGCAAAGCCAGGAGTTCCTTGAGCCAGCACTCTGGGATTTACATCAGGCGCAATAGGAATATGACGCATATGAACTTTCAGTATCTTCTCACGCCCCTGCACGTCTGGAGTCGGCACTGTAATTTGTCTATCAAACCTTCCAGGCCTGAGCAACGCAGGATCAAGCACATCAGGTCTATTTGTAGCTGCTATCACTATGATTCCGTCATTTTCAGCGAAACCATCCATCTCTACAAGCAACTGATTCAATGTCTGCTCGCGCTCATCATGACCACCTCCCACTCCTGTACCACGATGTCTTCCAACAGCATCAATCTCATCAATAAATATTATGCAAGGCCCCTGTTTCTTAGCTTCGGAAAACATTTCGCGCACGCGACTTGCACCAACACCCACAAACATCTCAACAAAATCAGAACCTGAGATAATAAAAAATGGCACACCAGCTTCTCCAGCTATAGCTCTTGCCAAAAGCGTCTTACCAGTACCAGGAGAACCTATTAGCAAACAACCTTTTGGAATTCTAGCACCCAGTTTCTGAAATTTCATAGGATCTTTTAGGAAGTCAACTATCTCCTGCAGCTCAGCTTTAGCTTCCTCAATGCCAGCAACATCAGCGAAAGTCACTTTGTTTTTCGCATCTGAAATTAGCCTCGCTTTAGATTTTCCAAACCCAAGCGCCTTGCCACCACCACCTTGCATATTTCGTATGAAGTATATCCAAACTCCAACCAATAACAAAACAGGAAACCAAGAAAGCAGTATATTAAACAGATAACCAAAAGAACTTTCTGTAGGAACAATCTCTATTTTCACCTTACTCTCAGCAAGTTGGTCTATTAACCTTGGATAAAAATTAGGTGCAAGCGTTGAGAATCGCTGCCCGTTTTGATAACGACCATCTATTACATTGCCTTTTATGCCAACCTCACTAACAGCACCTTCATGAACTTGCTCAAGAAAATATGAAAAAGGGACCCGCTTACCACTCAGCGCAGCATCATCCAGCAAATTATATAGCATCAGCAAAACGCCGACTATCACAAGCCAGATCAACAAATTATTCCTGTTATTTCTTAATTGTTTCATCTAATACCTAACGACCATCAACTCTAGTAAATACAAATAAATTAATTCCTATCACACTTAAAGAAATTAGTTATACGAAAACAGTAGCTCTAAACAAATTAAATCAACTCAGCAAATTTGACTCAATACAAAGCATCAGCTATGAACATACACTACAATATGCGAACCAATATCAGCTCGCATCATTATAGCTAAATATTTATAAATACAACAGCTTTTATAACAAATGATTCAAACAAAAAATTATTTACAAATAAGCTTTACTCTTCAAATTGTAATATAGAGCAATACAAATTCTAAAGACTGAATCTTCAAAAACTTCAGCAAGCAACAAAGAATCATACATATAAAATGATATATTATTCTCTGATAAAACTCATTGTAAAGCTGATCAAACTTTCATTCTATGATCTCCTCTTTTTTGACAATATAAGTTTATCACCTCAGCCGCAATTTCTTCAACAGCTTTCCTTGTTACATCCACTACAGGTATGTTGAACTGTGAAAATATTTTCTTAGCATATCGCAACTCATCTTTTATATCAGCTAAACTAACATAAACATCTTCTTCAAGCAAGCAAGAACCAGCTCTCAGTGCTCTATTAGACCTAATCTGCGCAAGCATATCTGCCGATATCATAAATCCAACTATAACCGGCTTTTTTATAGCTGCCAATTGAATTTCTAAGTTTTGCACAATCGGAATATTCGCAGTCTTAAACCCGCGCTGAGCCAAATACAAAGCAGTTGGAGATTTTGAAGTTCTAGAAATTCCAAGCAATAGTATATCAGCATCGTCATAGTCATCTGAAACCTGCCCATCATCATGCTGAACAGTATAGTTTATCACATCTATTCTCCGATAATAGCTCTCATCAAGTACTTTATATTTCCCTGGCGCACCAGTTATAGGTGTCTTTATTCCTAAAACACCAGCAATAGCTTCAAAACACTGCTTTAGTAAGAATATAGAAACAACACCTATTTCGCGACACCGATGCTCAAGATAATCCCTGAGCTTTTGATCTGTGACTGTATAAAAAACTACTCCGTTATCTTGTTGCTTTATCTGGTCAATCGCTTCATCTATCTGAGTTTTTGATCTAACAAGTGTCCATATATATTCTTCTATAGCGGCAATATCACAAAACTGAGCAATGACAGCTTTACTAACCGACAAAACAGTTTCGCCAGAGGAATCTGAAATTAAGTAAATCGCAACGCTCTTTTTTTCACTAAACATCATGCTATAAATCTAATTGCTCTGCTATTATACTCAATTTATTATTATAAGTACGCTCAATTATTCCAGCTAGTTCAAGTTCAATAACAAGAAGATTAAAAGATATGTCGTGGGATATTCGTTACTGCCATCACATCCTCAATATGTGTTGGACTAAAAGAAAGAGAGGATAACAACTCCTCTTTATACTTCTTCATCTCATCCTCAGATAGTAGTCTTCTGCGCACGCTACAACTCACCTCACTAATCTTTTCCTTAAACAACTCATGTTGACTTGTTACAATACGACTAAGCTCAGATAATATATCTTGCGATCTCTGCACGAGAATAGCGCCCTGTTTTATAAGTTCATTTGTTCCTTCGCACCTCACATCAAATGGAGAGCCAGGAACTGCAAAGATTTCTCTATTTTGCTCTAAAGCATAATGCGCAGTAATTAAAGTTCCAGATCTTTTTGCAGCTTCTATCACCAAAGTGCCATAAGCCAGACCTGAGATTATCCCATTCCTCTGAGGAAAATGTTCAGGCATAACATGTTGATCCAACCTATACTCGGTCATTACAAGACCTCTCTCATAAAGCTCTTCATGTAATTTCTGATTTTCTTTGGGATATACAATATTTATCCCACAAGAAATTACTCCTATAGTGCCAAATTTTAAGGCTCCAGAATGCGCAGCTGCATCTATTCCTTTTGCAAGTCCGGAGACAACAACATACCCAGCTGCCCCTAAATCTCTTGAAATCGTCTTAGCAAAATTCAACCCGTTTGAAGAAGCATTTCTAGAACCAACTACTGCAATCTTATTACTCAGCAGAAGCTCAAGCCTCCCTCTACATACTAGAACTGGTGGATAATTGCTTATCTCCTTAAGCATTTTTGGATAATTTTTCTCATTTGCAATCAGCACATGAGCACCAATTTTATCGTAATACTCCATCTCTCTTTCAACTTCGCTATAAGATGGAATATTTATCTTACCTTTAGTACAACCCCTTTTATTTAGTTCAGACAAATAATCTATGGCATTCTCAGCAGTTTGAAAAACATTTAAAAGCTCTATGAATGACCTTGTGCCAATTCTTGTCGCCCCAGACAAACGCAACCACTGAATTTTCGTAGAATTCACAATAATTTCCCTGAAGCAATAACTTGGCTACATATAATAACATAAAAATAAATAAACGCCATAGTTTAGCATCATACAAATATAAAATCGAGAGTTTTCACAATTAGATAGAAGTATGATATGATCACTTTTTTAAAAACTAAAGAGTGGTTTTATTGTTTGTTGTAAGGGATGTTGCTCTGATATCTTTGTAAAGAATGGCATTGTGAGGGGTGTACAGCGTTATAAGTGCAGATCATGTTCTAAATTTTGTTGAGGGCGATCTGGGCAAGAAGCCTCAAACAGCTGTTAAGAAAGCATTATGCGTTATGCTATATAGTCTTGGTAATGGCTCTTTTTCTATGTTATGCAAGATATTAGGGCATTCGCCGTCCATAATTTATCGCTGGGTAGTAGAGGCGATGGGCAAGACTCAGGAGCCAGTTGTCTCTTCGGATATTATGGAGATGGAATTCGACGAGATGTGGCATTTTATTGGTTCAAAAAAAACAAGCTTTGGATCATTAAGGCAGTTGATCGTAGTACAAGGAGAACAGTTGCCTGGGTTACAGGCAATCATGATACTGCAACATTCCAAAAGCTCTACAACAAAGTGAGTCATCTGAAAGAATGTCATTTTTATACGGATGATTGGGAGGCTTTTTCTAAAATTTTACCCAAAGAGCGTCATACAATTGGAAAGTCTGGCACAGTATGTATCGAGAGAGATAATAGCAACACGCGACATCATTTATGCCGAATGACACGGCGCACTAAAATCGTTTCTAAAAAAGAGTCAATGGTATACGGATCCATCAAGCTTTGGTGCGCTCTTACTATTACACAAATATTCAAACAATATCAAGAACAGCTCTTATCTATCTTTATGTGAAAACTCTCATAAAATCAACCTTCCTTTCCCTTTTTCATAGGTTTATTATGTAAATATAGCAAATATGAGCTGCTAACTACTATAATAGCAGCACCAACAAATGTACGCTGACTTAGCACTTCTCCAAATATTATATAAGCTAAAATTGAGTTAAAAATCAGCCTACTAAAATCCAAAGGTATTATGGTACTAAGCTGTGAAAATTTATATGCAAAAGCAGCACAAAGCTTCGCAAATATCATACAAATACTCATAGAAATTACGCATAGAACTTGGAACAGATCTAATTTAGCAAAATATGCAACAGCTATCGGAGCAGATAAAAAACACGTTGCAGCAGACGTAAAAAAAACTATTGATACTGGATGAACATGAGATATCACAAATTTCTTAAAGATAATCGCACAGCTAGCCCAGAGTGCAGCAGCAATAAGCACAAGGAAACTGTAATAATTCATCATTTTTATATCTGGAGTTTTAATATAGATCGCAGCCAAAAATCCAATCAATAGTAATGCCCACTGTTTAATATCTGCCTTCTCTGCCAGAAAGATTATAGAAAATAGCATTATAAACAGTGGAGTTGTAAAACTGATCGCTACACACTCTGTGATATTCATATGCTGCATTGCTATAAACCAAAAACAGTTTCCAACGAAACCAAGCCCAACCCTCACTAAATTTGGCAATATCACACTTTTACCAATCAGAAATTTCATATCCACCCTATGATTTGCAAGCACAAAAGGGAGTAATATTAATACTGCAAAAAAACTTCTGCAAAATACCAAAAACAACGGATCTACAGAATATCCCATGTATTTTATCAAAGAATTTAAAAACGCATAGAGTATACATGATGCGATCATTAAGACGAATCCTCTATTTACGTGTGACATCTGAAACATATTATCGATACTCAATTTTGGCATATAACTAAATTGATTAATTTATTTTGAATATAATGACGCTAACCCGCTGAAAATTCTGAATTAAAAGTATATAAATAAATTTTAAGATGAATCAAACAAATCTAAAATGGAGCATTAATACTTAAACTGAAGCTAGTGGACGGCTCTATATCACCTAGCTTTACGTAATTTCTTTTAATACCGAATATGACTTCTATACATTCATCTTTATATTTCAGTCCTACACCATTTTCTATTAAACTGCCATCATCCGAAGCATCGCCACCTAACTTACTACGCTCAAAAACATTGAACCACCATGGCGCATAGATATTATACCAAAGATCCACATGAATTTCTCTTGGATATATCATATCATCGTGTCTTTCATCATTTGTAATATATGCACAGTTCAACATCCACTTCTCATAACTTAAAGAAATGTCCACTTCATTTCGAATCATATTAAGATCTCTTATACCAAGCCATGTACGATTACTTATTGTTGCGTTGTCAGTTAATTGCAAATTCACTTTTGATATATAACTTCTGCTAGTATCGAGAATCTCAGTTTTTTTACTAATGTTATAACTACCACCAAGTAAAAAATATACCTGCGAAAAAGTTTCTCCCATTACATTGCCACGCACACCAAAATTAATTCTGTTACCTAATTCGACTTGCTCCAAATCATAATAGTGATTGCTTGAAAATATGTTATCACTATTTATCTCAAGCATAGGTCTTCGATCAGGATCTGGAGCATACTGATTATCGCTATACGGGGACAATATTATTTGCCCAGCAGGCTCAAACATGAAATCGATATCATGAAGAGAATACCAAAATTCTCTACGCAATTCAAACAAGGCCTCTGCAGAAACATTCAACTTATTTTTAGAATTCTTCTGTGACACATTATAAAAATCGCCTCGCAAGGCAAGAGATGACCTAAAAAAATAGTCTCCAAGCTTCTTTTTAAAATCTAAAGAACTATGTGTGCCGAGTTTTTGATAGCTGCAGTCAGGATCATCAAGCAGATTCACTAAATTACCTGCAAAATTCATGCTAATATTTTCTGAAATGCGAAAGTTACGTCCAACCATCAAAAATGGATTCACAGGACTATAGCTATGCTTTCCAGGCCTTAGATCCTCAAATAATAACCCTCGAGACGAAAAATAAGCATCATCAGATAGCCAATGCCAATAAAGATCGTTTACTAATATATCACTCTTTTTGATATCATATCTTTTTAAATAAGTCTTTTTTTCATCGAAAAGCATATTAATTTCGAATCCATGTATATAATCTGATAACGATTTCTTATATGTAAACTCTCCAAGACCCTCTATATGCCCTCTATATGACTGAGATCTTGCACTATCAATTCCACCTTCTTGATCATCATACTTCATTATACTGCCCTTAATACTATAAGATCCAGTATCCATAAGATGACGCATCTCTGCTTGGAACAACATGTTATCCTTTGTCGCACTAGTAACGCTAAGCGTAGCATCCATATTTGGAGCTATGTTAAAATAATAAGGAATTGATACTCTAAAGCCAAAAATCTGAGAAAAAGAAACACTTGGAATCAAAAAACCGCTTTTTCTACTGATAACTGGAGAAGGCATACTAAGATATGGGACATAAAAAATTGGAACACCTAAAAATTCGACATAAGCGTTTACATAGCGAATTGTTCCAGATTCTAAATTCATAACAGCACTCTTTCCTTTGATCTGCCAAAGAGGAGTATCTTTAACAAAATTACTGCTACATATTTTACAAGGAGTAAAGGCAAAATTCTGCATTTTATATGCAGAATTCCCTTCTATTTCCATCTTTTTGGCAGTGATAAAAAAATCATTTTGTTTGCTATGAATTCTTGCTTTAATTTGCAAAATACAAGATGTATTATTTTTATTTAATTCAATAAAATCAGCAGAAAATTCATTGCCTTCTTCATCTTTAATAATCAGCCCACCGTATGCTTGTATCAGTTTCTGCTTTTTATAATATAACACCTTATTTGCTGTGATGTTGAATTTTCCGGCTCTTATCTTGATATTACCCTCTGCTTCAACTACGCCGTTTGCAACATCATATACCACACTATCAGCATCCAGCGTATAATCATTAAATGCACCACCTATTAATGACGTTAAATCTCCAAAGGACGATTGTTCAGCAAAGCAGACGTTACTAAGAATGATAGTAAGAATTGCTAATAACAAAATACGATAAGCAATGCTCAGTAAATTACTGAATAAAACATAAGACGCTGAAATTCTTAAGAATAACACTTTCACGATATTAATTTTTCGAGGAAAATTTAGTATAGTATATAAGACAGCAAGGTTGTATTGCATTTATCAAATGAATTGTATCAACCCTTACTTCTAATGAAATTAATTACGTCATCTCTAATATCTAAACTATCAAAAACAATAGTGATAGAACGCTCACTCATAATCCTGTTAATCCCAATTGCAGCTCTTCTGAGTGCATATGGATCTTTTGAGCCAGTTGGCTTTATGTGATGCTCAAACATTTGATTTAGAGTGTCTATTTTATCTGCAATAGCTATTATACTACCAAGAACACTCTCAGGAACAAGATCACTTGGACCTTGAGGCTTATAATGCTCTTTTATTGCAATTGCGACTTCCATATCTTCACCATTGTCAATTGCATAATAATATCCCATTACACCTTGAAGTTCCGGAAATTCCTTCACCATTTCTGTTAGTAAATCAGTTTTCGCTAGCATCATAGCTCTTTTAATTTTAGTGCTATCTGCATACTTCAACTGCTCGCCTATCTTCAGCGCGATCTTTACAGCACTCTCCATTTTCATGTACATACTACCTATCTGAAGATTGAAGCTAAGTGCTTTTAAACCTTCAATTCTATCAACAAGATTAACTTTCGAATCCTCACTATAAAAGAACTCAGCATCCGAAAGCCTAGCAGCAAGTACCCTCTCATTACCAAGCACAACAGTACTATCATCTTTAAACTTTGTATTTGAAACGATACCAAAGAATTGAGCAAGACTACCATCTTTGTTACTAAACATGAAATATCTTTGATTAATCCTAAGCGAAGTAATCAATACCTCTTTAGGTAAAGACATGAATTTTTTCTCTATCTTTCCAAGTAAAACAACGGGGTACTCGACAAGACCTACAACTTCTTCCATTAAATTGTCATCTTTAATAAGTTCGATATCATGATCTCTTGCAATTCTAAGCAGCCCTTCTTCTATGATATTTCGTCTATTTGATGGTTGTAGCGTAACAAAAGCAGCACTAAGTCTATTCTCATACTCTTTATATGCATTAGCTTCTATAAGTAAATCTGCCATGAATCTATGCCCTCTTGTAGTATTTCCAGCTGATATATGACCATATCTTATAGGTAACACCTCATTATTCAGAACACAAAGCATAGAATGTAGCGGTCTCACCCATCTGACGCTATGTTCCCCCCATCGCATTGATTTAGGCCATACTAGTTTATGCAAATTCGCTTCTATAATGTACTTTAATATGTCACCTGCATCTTCAATCGATTCTTCTTCCACAAAGTAAAAAAATTCATCATCTGTCTTAAGACTTTTTCTTGATGAAACTCCATGCTTTATCATAAAGCCTTCAATGGCAGAAGCAGCAGCGCTCACTCTAGGCCCTCTCACTTCTTTACTACTACGCTTTATTTTAGACGGAATACTGTCTATATAGAATCCTATTCGCCTAGGCGTTGCAAAATGCTGTCCACAAAGCTTCTCTGAAGTTATAGCAGATATATCTGATAGAATAGATTTAAACAAAGAAGCAGCAGCAGGGACTTGCATCAGCGCAGGAATCTCTTCAGAAAATAACTCCAGTAGTAATTGACTCATATAATGTTAATTCTTTTAAATTGAATTTGATGTCAGCTCAGCGTTTATCAAACTATCCTGTATAGTTTTCATTACATGCTCGAGACTCTATTTTTGACCATAGAGAATCACAAGCATATTGATACAGATTCAAGAACAGCTTCATTGCCGCTCATATCGCCTGGACAATATAATACGATATCACATCCTGCTTCCAAAGACATATTTGCTACTTCCCCAATTGTACCAAATTCAGAAATTGCTTTCATACTTATACAATCCGTCAACAAAATACCGCGAAATCCTATCTTTTCTCTAATATAATCAATAGTATTGCTAGAGATAGTTGTAGGAAATTTATTGTCTAGCGCTTTAAAGATTATGTGAGCCGTCATAGCAACTTTAAAATCTCTCAAATCAGAAAAAACCTTAAAATCTGAGTTTTCTAATATTTCAAGATCTGCATCCACTATAGGCAATTTGAAATGACTGTCAACAATTGCCCTGCCATGACCTGGAATATGTTTTAGCACAGACTGAATTTTCGCAGCTTTTAAAGCAGAATCTGCTACTCTACATAAACTTTCTACTATCTTTATATCACTACCAAAACTTCTATCTCCTATTACGTTACTCGCTCCTTCAAATAGCAGATCTCCCAAAGGAAAACAATCAATATTGAATCCACAAGCTTTAAGTTGTAATGCCATGGAATAATATTCTTCATACGCAAGCTTTTTAGCAGATTCTAAATCTTCTCTTGCTTTAGTACCAAAAAATCCCGCACTAGATGTGGCCGAAAAATTAGGTGGAGAGAGCCTTGCAACACGACCACCCTCTTGATCAACTAAAAACAGCAGATCATCTCTAGCAATACATTCTTTTAGCTGCTTAATTAAGCCCTGAACTTGCTCGAGATCAACAATATTTCGCTTAAACAATATAAAACCAAGCGGTTGATACTTTTGAAACAATATACACTCATCTTTTGTCAGATCAGTGCCACTGACACTCACAATTGCTCTTTTTGCATTTGTTATTGGCATATGCCCTCCACTTAAAACATCAAGATTTTTGCTATCAAAACTTTTTATTCTCAACCCATAAATAAATGTAATAGACCTCTTGCATAACCTCATTCTGAGGTAGAAATTCTTATAGAGTAGATTTTTGCAAAACGTCACCAAACAATGATCCACGTGAGTGTTTTTATGTTTTAGTGACAATCAAATCACAGTTTGGAACAGGTTATGCAAGAGGTCTAATGTACTATCTATACGTAACAAGCGATACAATAAGCAAATACCGAAAATTATTAATAAAATGCAAGCACGTTTATGAACATCAAACTCTGAATATACTCGTTATACTTACAACAGAACTAAGAAGAATGAAAACACATGCGTATATAAAAATACATCAAGAGCATTTTAACGATGCTGATTTTGAAAAGTATGATGAGTATATTACCTATGCTAAATTAAGAGTTTGCATTTCAGATTTTGATAGAAAGCTATAGCACTGCAGGCAGCGCAATAAAAACAAACGTCATGTAGAAATTATAAGCACTGATTCGCTTTAAGCGATATAGGGGGCATCTACAATTTGAAGCTCTTTTCTAATTACTGAACCTTGCGTATGTGAATACTTAACTAAAACGCTAACATTAGCAACCTTTTCTATTACAACTAGAACACCAGCTTTTTTCAACTGCGAAATTAATTTATCTGGCTTGCCATCAGGACTTACACTTAGTATCCCATTTACAATGATAGCATCAAAATTATTTCCATCCATAGGACCTTCTGACAAATCACCATGCATACATATGTAATTCGAAATGCCAAGCGAGCTTACATTATCCGCAGCAAGAAATAACATATGCTCATTACTCTCAATTGCAGTAACACTTTTAACAATCTTTGCAAGCAGGGCGATCGAATAGCCTGAACCAAATCCTACATCTAAAACTGTCGCATTATCTTTCAAATTACAGCAAGACAACATCTTTGCAAGTAAAAGCGGCGAAAGAAGCTTGCGCCCGACGCAAGCTGGAATATTTTCATCTACATATGCAACAGGACGCCACTTTTCTTCTACAAAAATATGTCTAGGTACGCTCTCCATAGCATCTAATATGCGACTATCATATATTTGATTTGGAATCAGCTGGTTTCTCACCATATTTGTACGCTCCGAATAGAATGCGTCTTTTGCAACTTTCATATCTCTCCAAATTCCAAGTAACTCTGCCAATTATTTAACATTAGCTATCAGTATAATAAATACACAACTGCACATCAATCTAATTGAGAAATTTATTTTTCTAAATAAAGACGAATATCACACATAAAAATATGCAAGAAAACAAAAATTTATACACAACTATAGCTATAATTTGACAACAAAACATTCATAAACATTTTTGATAAACAATAAATTAAGATTGTTTTATTTGCTTTACACTACCAAATATGCAGTATAGAATCCCTAAAATTTGCTACATCAAAGCAAACAAGCATAATCGAAAGTAAAAGAGACAACATAAAAACATAGATTAACCAAATTCAACTAAAAGGAGAATGAAGCAGATTATTAATAATATCTAACAATCTGCCAGTTTCTATTATTTATGAATGTTAGGATATTTACTAATACCAACCTCTCCAAATAACATCATATATTTGCTACGTATTTTTTGAAAAATTTAAGATGAGATTTAAGTGAGCTATACTAGAAGTACAGCGGCAAAGAGCGTGCTTAAATTTTAAAGAAAAGACGAAGCTAAAGTGTTCTGTAATTTGTGATAGTCAGTATAAGCTATGTCTCATGTATATAGCAGGTAGATGTTACTATCCAATCATTTTTGATAGATCACTTTTTCCATGATGAAATGATACTTAGATTACATTTTATGTATCATCTGCAAATGAAAGATCAATAATTCTTTCAGGGAAAAAGGTAGATCTGCCAAATTTTATTAAGCTGTTTTTATTAAGCTGTATTTATTATTTTATTTATCAAAAGACATGTCACAAACTAATACAAAAGCAAAAACAAATACGTGGAACGATTACATCGATGCAATGCCATTAATTGGAAAATTCACGCAGAACTACAGGTATGAACCTAAAGAGATGTTCTTCAAGCATATTTCAGAAGAACTTCCTAATACAAAAGAAATATTTGGTTTTGCCCCACTTAAGTTTTTTGTCAAGGGCTTTATTCAGTTTATTGGCTCAACTCTAAGAATAAACTTAGAACAACTCAATAGTGACTCTACATACTTCGGTAGCTTTGTCGGAGACTTCACCAAAGTAGCTCAGGCCTCATATGCTTACTATAGTGGCTGGGATTATGGCACACAAAAATATGAATGGTATAGACCTGCAGGAGATGCAATCAAAGGAGTATGTAAACTCTCTCTTCTTGCATCTGGCTTGGGTAATTTGCACGCAATAAGAAACTCCGCATGCGACTTAACAGGGCAAGCGTTCGTCGATATCATGACACAATTACATCCTCAAGTAAAAGCTATACAGCAAGATGGAGAAAGTTATATAAAAGTCCTTGCTGATGTTATGTGGGAAAATGGATTTACTAAAATATACGACTCCATCAATTGGAGCGCAAATATTAACAAAGTAACGATTGGCAGAGTACTTGCAGCAAAAGCCGCTGTTTATGTGACAGGTAATATCATTGATATTACAAAAACAACCACGAATTATATAGGCTCCATTAGCACTACTGCAGATGCAGCGTTCAATCTTTTGACTACGAAATTTGCAGGCCTCAGTTTTATGCCTAGTATAGCAGATTTTCCAAAAGAATACTTAACCAGTGCGATAATGATGTCTATAAGCAGAGTAAGTGCTTATACACCAAAGAAATTAGTGAATATGGAGGATGCAAACATATGCAAAGCATTAAGGATAATAGATATATATAGAGATAAAGAATATGCTGAGCATAAAAGACTATATTATAAAACCTATGACGAATATGCAAAATTTATGAATCATACCAATCGTCATACAGAGCAAAACCAATCTGCAATAGAAGAAGACGTGATTTTAATATATGACGCACCATTTAATTCTTATATGGAACCTTTTAACAATGCTGCACGTAGCACATATAATTATTGGTCATCACAATTTGAACTATTTGCTCATGTATTGGATGATACACTAGATAGCATTTTCTCATATGTATAGCTAAAGCACTATAAAGCAAGCATGACAAACAAGTATTTGGAATAAATTTTTATTTGCTTGAAGGCAGTAACATAACTGCTGTTTTATGGAAGAAGCTGACTTAAAATTTATCAAAAAGACAAAGTTTAGCATGACTCTTTTATGCTACTTTAGCCATATCTCTCAGGCAAATGAAGAGTTGGTATTTAATCTATCCGTCAAAAATCTATTTGCTACGCAAATAGATTTTTGCGTAAAGTTCAATGTACAAAAATTAGCTTTTAGCCGCGGTCCTGCCATAATCTTTGGATATTGTACCAACTCTCCCAAATAACAGAATACTTTAGCTGCGTCTTTTTAGAAAAATTAAGCGCACTCATAGCCGCTGTACTTCTAGTAAAGCTTACTCAAATCTCATCTTAAATTTACGAGAGTTTTCACATAAAGATAGATAAGAGCTGTTCTTGATATTGTTTGAATATTTGTGTAATAGTAAGAGCGCACCAAAGCTTGATGGATCCGTATACCATTGACTCTTTTTTAGAAACGATTTTAGTGCGCCGTGTCATTCGGCATAAATGATGTCGCGTGTTGCTATTATCTCTCTCGATACACATACTGTGCCAGACTTTCCAATTGTATGACGCTCTTTGGGTAAAATTTTAGAAAAAGCATCCCAATCATCCGTATAAAAATGACATTCTTTCAGATGACTCACTTTTTGTAGAGCTTTTGGAATGTTGCAGTATCATGATTGCCTGTAACCCAGGCAACGGTTCTCCTTGTACTACGATCAACTGCCTTAATGATCCAAAGCTTGTTTTTTTTTGAACCAATAAAATGCCACATCTCGTCGAATTCCATCTCCATAATATCCGAAGAGACAACTGGCTCCTGAGTCTTGCCCATCGCCTCTACTACCCAGCGATAAATTATGGACGGCGAATGCCCTAATATCTTGCCTAACATAGAAAAAGAGCCATTACCAAGACTATATAGCATAACGCATAATGCTTTCTTAACAGCTGTTTGAGGCTTCTTGCCCAGATCGCCCTCAACAAAATTTAGAACATGATCTGCACTTATAACGCTGTACACCCCTCACAATGCCATTCTTTACAAAGATATCAGAGCAACATCCCTTACAACAAACAATAAAACCACTCTTTAGTTTTTAAAAAAGTGATCATATCATACTTCTATCTAATTGTGAAAACTCTCCAATTTTCTAAAAAATATACGGCTACTATATTCTGCTATTTGCTAAAGTTGGTATTAGTATTTATTTTTCTTGACTTCTTAGACCTGCCGTACTATTTTAGTAGCATACTAGTTTAGTAACAAGGTAAAGCATGACTAATGATCATAATAAAAATATAAAAGAATTGTGCCAAGCTCTACTTTTGCTAGAAACAGATAGAGAGGCATATAATTTTTTAAAAGATTTATGCACACCAGCTGAATTAATTGCACTCACCGAACGATGGCAGATATGCAAAGCACTGAATAATGGCTTATCATATCGCGAAATTCATGCACAAACAGGAGCAAGTTTAACAACAATAGGACGGGTAGCAAGATTTCTAAAAGATGAGCAATATCAAGGCTATTCTGCTTTACTACAAAAATTAAAAAATAAAAAAGCCTCAGCATGAAGAAAGTACTTACATTTGCAATATCTATATTTTTTGCAATGAATACATTTGCTGCTGAAAATATGAAAAAGGTATTCATTAACAAATTAGTTGAACACCCGGCACTAAACATGACTATAGAAGGGATTATTGATGGCTTGGAACAAAATGGGTATGAGCGTGGTGTCAATCTAGATCTGCGAGTTGAATCCGCACAAGCCAACCCCGCTTTAGCTTCTCAAATCGCAGCAAAATTTGTTGGTAAAGGAGCAGATGTTGTAGTCGGTGTTGCTACTATTTCCGCTCAAAGCTTTGCCAAATACGCAAAAGAAAATAAAATAAAGCTAGTGTTTAGCTCAGTCATAGATCCCATAAAAGCCGAGCTTGTACAAAGTTTATCAGAGCCAGGAAATAATACTTCAGGCGTATCAAATTTTGTTGAACTCAAGCCTCAAATCACGTTATTTCAACAAATCCAACCAAATTTAAAGCGACTAGGATTTTTATATAATCCAAGCGAAATTAACTCTTTAAGTTTGATAGAAAAACTAGAAGAATTATGCCATAAACTTCGCATAACCTTGGTATTGCAAGCTGCAAATAAAACTTCAGAGGTAGCTCAAGCATCAACTAAGCTAGCTGCGAACGTCGATGCTATATTCATCAGTAATGATAGCACAGCACTTTCTGCTTTGCAGACAATCATTAATGTTGCAACTAAAGTGAAGATACCTGTTTATGTAAGCGATACTGATGCTGTAAAACTAGGCGCTTTAGCAGCACTTGGACCTAATCAATATGAAATAGGCATACAAACAGCACAAATTATTGCTCGAAGTCTGAAAGGCGAAGATGTAGGTATGATACCTGTAGAGTTTCCAGCTAGCACAGAACTTTTTCTCAATGAAGATATTGCGCAGAAAATTGGAATGAAACTACCAAATGACATTAAAGCGATCGCTACAAAAATCATTACAAAGAGTAAGTGATGACACTAAATGAAATTATAATGAGCCTAGAAATCGGAATCATTTATGGAATTGTTGCAATTGGAATATACCTAACATTTCGTATTATAGATTTTCCAGATTTAACTTGTGATGGTAGCTTTGTTTTAGGCGCAGCTGTTTTAAGTATTATGATCAAATCTGGGTTTGATCCTTGGCTATCTTTGATAGCTGCCATATTTGCAGGTGGTGTTGCAGGATGCATTACAGGCATATTATATACAAAATTCCAAGTCACTAATTTACTTTCTGGGATATTGGTAAGTTTTATGCTTTATTCAGTTAACCTGCGTATTATGGGTGGCATTCCCAATATTACTCTTATTAACGACGCTACTATATTTTCTGAGTCTCCTATAGTTGCATTAACTATTATTATCTTATCAATATGCGCTATTGTCACATACTTGCTCATGACAGATTTTGGCTTGGCATTGCGCAGTATAGGTCAAAACAAGAGGTTAGCACAAAACAGCGGCGTTAAGCTTATGGTCATAATAGGACTTGTTTTCAGTAACGCAATTATTGCTCTAGGCGGTGCATTGTTCAGTCAACATCAAGGCTTTGCTGATGTTGGAAGCGGAATAGGCACTGTGATTGTAGGACTTGCTTCAGTAATGATTGGCGAAAGAGTCATGTCAAGTCAGTCTATTTTAGTACAAACTATCAGCTGTTTAATTGGATCTATTATATACAGATTATTTATCAGTTTTGCGCTTTATAGTGATTCTTTAGGTCTTGCAACTGCTGATTTAAACTTGCTCACAGGACTTATGGTGATAGCAATAGTGTATTTATCAAAGAGGCGTGCATGCTAAGACTTGAGAATATTAATATTGTTTTGGGTAAGAATACTAAGCTAGAGCGAAAAGTCTTAAATTACTTAAATTTAGATGTTAAAGAAGGAGAATTCGTTGTTGTGATAGGTGGCAATGGAGCGGGTAAATCTACGATGTTTAATATAATCTCTGGGTTTATAAAACCAGATTCTGGTAAAGTATTCATTCTAAAACAAGACATTACCAATACATCGCAGATATATAGAGCCAATCTAGTATCCAAAGTAATGCAGGACCCAAAATCTGGTACAATGGAAAATATGACTATCTTGGAAAATATGGCTTTTGCACTAAAAAGAGGACAAAAAAGGGGGTTACAACTGTTTACTAACAAAAATCGTACTCAGTTATTTAGAGAAAAATTAAGCACAGTAAACATGGGGCTGGAGAATAGGATCGATGATCTGGTAAGCAACTTATCTGGTGGTCAAAGGCAGGCGCTTAGTATTGTCATGGCTATGCTACAAGATTCTAAAATACTGCTATTAGATGAAATTACAGCAGCCTTAGATCCTGCAAGTAGTGAATATACCATAGAATTAACAAATCAGATTGTGCGCAAGCAAAAGCTTACTTGTATCATGATTACACACAACATGGCACATGCTATCAAATATGGAGATAGATTATTGCTCCTGAAAAATGGCTCTTTTGTTAAAGAGTATGATAAAGTTACAAAATCTGTGTTAACACCTGCTGAGCTTGCTGCTGAATTTGGCGAAATATGATATATACTGGTCATATTTCAAAAATTGTCGTCGTTGAAATGCTCATCAGTCTGTCCGGCGCATTCTAATTTGAAATTTAAACTATGCACCTACCATATAATAACACAAGTTTTACGTAAGTAAGTCTATCCGCTAAAAGCCTCAGAACAAGCATGAAATACTGTTTATAGTGTCAAAATAGCGCTTTAAATCCGTAAGAAAATGTTATAATAAACGCAAAAACCTTACAGATTTTGTGAAAGCAGTGTTTGCTTAGGCACATGAGTAATAGATATATACAAAAATTAGCGCATGGCTAAGTCCTGAGCTACTTTTTGCACATTTAACTTTAACTTCTCCACAAAAATTGATTTGTTTGCGTATATAAATTTTTGGCGGATGGACATACTATATATGCATTTCCATAACAAAATTGGTCAGCTCTACACCACACCTCGTAATGGTTTGTTGTCTGACAATATTAAATCCTTTCGCTCTAAAAAATGGCTTTGCTGTAGTGCTGACCTCTGCATAAATTCTAGGAATTGATTTATAGCGCGCTTCTTCCTCTATCTCGCCCATGAGCAATGTCCCAACACCAATACCTTGAAATTCATGATGCACATAAAAACAATCAATATGTCCACTTGGTTCAAATTCTGCAAAGCCAACTATTGTTTGGCCTATTTGCGCGACAAATGGAAATAAAGTAGACCACTTCTTTTGCCATCCCTCAATCTCAAGACAAGTAGCAGGACACCAAGCATTTAGCTGTTCTTTTGTATAATCTTTCGCATTAACAATGTGTATTGTGTTGTAAAAAATCTGAATTAAAAATTGTGCATCATCGTCTTGATAACGCCTAATTTTAATCTTATTGCTCATAGTATTTTACCAATTTGAATGTCATCTATATCAGATTTCTTACCTTCAGGATAGTCAAACGGCATTTTTGTATAGCCATTTTTTAGATAAAACTTCAAAGAGCTTTCTCTTGATTCTGCATGAATGCTTTTGATGCCTAGGCTTCTAAGCCACTTTTCGCTTAAAGCTAAGCATCTACTACCTGCATTTTGATTTCGTTGATTCTCATCTACAACAATAATCCGTATGACTGATCTTGACTCTGGCAAAAACTGAATATGTGTATAACCAATAATCTCTGTGCCTTTATATAAAACCAAATGAGCATGCTCAGAGTGTTTTAATGTCCAAATATATGGATCATCTGTGCAACTAGAAGTAAAAAAATACTTATCACGAAAATGCTTCGCAGCATCCCATTCAGTAGTATGTGCACATAACACAAATCTATACCTGTTAAAACCAGACTGATTTAATACATTTTGAATAAAATCATTTTTACCCAAAGTATAACCTCTATAAATAGAGTCGTTTTTCTTATGAGAAGAGTCTTCTGCAATGAGTCTATATTTAAGCAGCGAGTATTTTCCTCTATAGCACTTGAACTTCTGCACAAATGATCTCTAAATAAGATATTTAACTCAATTTCAGGATCGTTTTCTTCAAAAACGTGAAGATTGATGCTTCTTTCCTCAGCTCTGATTGTAAAATACCTTCGTAGAGGAATATTGAAGCCACCTCTATATCTATATCCTATAGCTTCCAGCTGTGATTCTTTAAAAAATAAATCTAGGACAACGGCCATAATATCTATTTTAGGTTTTGCTGCAAGACCAGGTACTGAAGTCGACCCAACATGATGGAGCAATACAGTTACATACTAGTGCTTTTTTGATTTGAACGGCTTCTGCTTCAAAAATTCGTGGCCAATTAGGATCATATTGTACGACTTCAACACGATCTATTTTTTGCATAGGATTTTAACACTAATAAAATTGATAAAATCAGGATATCGGCAATCTTTCCATCAAAGCAAAAGTAAAGCAGGTTTTTCGATGATTTTTCGAACTTCGCTTAAAAATTCAGCAGCCTTTGCACCGTCTATGACCCTATGATCGCAGGATAAAGTCATATTCATGACACTTCCTATTTTCATATCATTACCTTTGACTACCGGTTGCTTTGTAACTGCACCAACTGCAAGTATTGCACTTTGCGGTGGGTTTATAATAGCACTAAAGCTTTTGATGCCATACATACCAAGATTTGAGATACTAAAACCACCACCTTGATACTCTTCTGGCATGAGTTTCCCAGATTTTGCCTTTTCAGCCAAAGACTTTACTTCCTCTGAAATCTCACCAAGCGATTTTGTGTTTGCAGCCCTCACTATCGGGGTGATAAGACCGTCTTCAATGGCAACTGCGATTGAGATATCTACTCGATCATAGACAATTATTCCATCATCCGACCAAGAGGAATTTACCTCAGGTACTCTTGCCATTGCAAGCGCAACAGCTTTGATAACTATATCGTTTACTGAAATTTTATAAGCTTTGCCAGATGCTATATTAATAGAAGTAGAATCATTTAAGTCCTTACGAAGCTCCATAATAGAATCTACATCGCAGTCAAGAGACAAGTAAAAGTGCGGAATATTTTGTTTAGACTCAACAAGACGAGTTGCAATCGTCTTCCTAATATTCGAAAGCTTCTGAACTGAAAAAGTGGACTGTGAATTATCATGTGAGGAATGTAATGACGAACTAGATTTTTTAGGGCCTTGCTGAGCTATTTTAGCAACTATATCACGCTTTAAAATTCTACCACCAGGGCCAGTGCCTTGTATGCCGGATATATCCACTCCTTCATTGGCAGCTATCCTCCTTGCAAGAGGGGTTATAAATTTTCTAACACCACTATGCGTACTCAAAGAGCTAGAAGCTTCACTACTTGTACTGTGAGAGCTCATAATATTATTATCACCAATTAGAAAATTTGACTTGTCTTGCTCAGAATGTACTGAAGAATCATGCTCATATTCTGCAAGCATTTTATCGATTGCTTCCTTTCCCTCGCCATCTTCAAGTATGATAGCGATTAGATTATTTACCTTAACACCAGTTGTTCCAGCATTTACAACAATCTTTCCTAAGACTCCAGAATCTACAGCTTCAACTTCCATAGTTGCTTTATCAGTCTCTATCTCGGCTAAAATCTGTCCTGGTTCTACCAAATCACCTTCTTCTTTGATCCATTTTGCAACACTTCCTTCACTCATTGTAGGAGAAAGAGCTGGCATCAAAACCGCTATAGCCATTCTGATAAAACCTTAATAAATATTGATTATATTTCTAGAATAAAATATGCGCATCATACAGCACTTGCAACAAATTTTATTGCGTATAGTTGGCAATCTCAACTTGCACACCAGAACCAAAGTGAACCACATCATTTTCTATGATTTCAAGACTGCCTGCATTTATTGTTGTAGATTTACTAATTACACGTAGTGGGCTTGTACTTCTAACAAAATTTTTAGAATAAAAAACGTCTAAATTGCTGCACTCAAATATATCACCAGCATCACTCTTCACCTGCACATTGCCATTAAGTTTTAAAAGACGCTTATTTAGATCTACTACACCTTCCTGAGCACTCACATCCACTTTCATACGCTTTATATAAAGAGAAGCATTGATAGACTGTGCAGTTATCAAATTCTTCTCCTCTTTTAAAACAGTTTCAGCTTTTATAGCGACATTTCTACCACTTTCATCTGTTGTGCTCAACGAAAGCCCCTCTATTACAACCTCACCAACAGGATGCTTGTGCAAAGCTAAAATAGCTCCATTAAACATATTTGCCGATGTCATTCTATATAACCATGAGATAATAAGCAACACTCCAAGTAGAGACAAGATGATAAACACCTTGAGAAATGATATAAAATCTTTGCGTTTTTTAAAAATATTCAAGTTAAAGTTGACCATACATAGGTACTTATAAATTGAAGCGTTTAAGTGACACAGCTAACTCTACCTAACATATATCTTTTGCTTTGTCATTGTGAAATATTGTCAGTATACCACCTGAGTTGTTAAATCTACACTGCGGAAAAATTCAAAATACACTAAATTATACATAAAAATACCGCTAGAAAACCAAGGGAAATACATTAAAAGTCCTAGCGGTATATACTCTTTATAAGAGAATATACGATCTCTTAATAAAATTACAATATATTTTCCATAAAATTTTGGCATTGCTAACTAAAGATAGATATCAGCAAGTCTTTATTAAAAAGCATTAGGATAGAGTTATAGATCATATCTATGGCCTTACTGTAACGTTTGGTTTTACGATGAAACCTGGCTAAATAGTGCCGTATTAATGAGTTGAATGATTCCACTAAAGACGTTTCTGCCTTAGTAGAATAGTGTTTTTTAGCAATCCTAAATTTTTCATAAACGTCGTAATGGTCACTGCATGATATCTCTATCTCGTAGCTACTTTGTAATCGCATGGCAATCGGAAGATAGGATGCAAAATCCCTGACAATGCTCACTTCAAAATCAACAACTTTATTTCTGTCCCTATCAACAGCAAGCCAAATGTAGACTTTGTTAGTTTTTTTTGGCAATAACTAAAAAGCTCATCCAGCTCAATAATTGAGATTTACTTGGCATCCTCAGGTATCGTAACATCATTCAGCCTTTGTTTTAGAAGCTTTGAGAATTTTCTAATCCACTTTATTATAAGTGAACTCGAGACCTTTTCTAATCTCTCGATTGATCTAATTCCAACTCCCTCCAGATACATACTAACAACCTTCATCTTTTTATTAAGGCTGTACTTTACTCTCATATCTCCAGACTTATAGCTCTTTTTACACTCTAGGCACTTATACCTCTGACGACCTTTAATATAGCCATTCTTTGTGCTTCCTATGCTGCCACAATGCTTACAACTTAACATATATAATGCTTCCAATATAACTTACTATCAAGGCAGTATACATATACGCGAATTTAAAAGCAAAATCTATTCTTGGTTAGCAATGCCAAAATTTTAATGTATAAATTATGACAAAAGTTAGCGGCTTAAACTATGGACTGCATGAGTGTTTACACATTAGCAAAAATGCAAGTTGCGTAACATATATTGATTATCGTATGCAAATTTTGAGAGTTTTCACATAAAGATAGATAAGAGCTGTTCTTGATATTGTTTGAATATTTGTGTAATAGTAAGAGCGCACCAAAGCTTGATGGATTCGTATACCATTGACTCTTTTTTAGAAACGATTTTAGTGCGCCGTGTCATTCGGCATAAATGATGTCGCGTGTTGCTATTATCTCTCTCGATACATACTGTGCCAGACTTTCCAATTGTATGACGCTCTTTGGGTAAAATTTTAGAAAAAGCATCCCAATCATCCGTATAAAAATGACATTCTTTCAGATGACTCACTTTTTGTAGAGCTTTTGGAATGTTGCAGTATCACGATTGCCTGTAACCCAGGCAACTGTTCTCCTTGTACTACGATCAACTGCCTTAATGATCCAAAGCTTGTTTTTTTTGAACCAATAAAATGCCACATCTCGTCGAATTCCATCTCCATAATATCCGAAGAGACAACTGGCTCCTGAGTCTTGCCCATCGCCTCTACTACCCAGCGATAAATTATGGACGGCGAATGCCCTAATATCTTGCCTAACATAGAAAAAGAGCCATTACCAAGACTATATAGCATAACGCATAATGCTTTCTTAACAGCTGTTTGAGGCTTCTTGCCCAGATCGCCCTCAACAAAATTTAGAACATGATCTGCACTTATAACGCTGTACACCCCTTCACAATGCCATTCTTTACAAAGATATCAGAGCAACATCCCTTACAACAAACAATAAAACCACTCTTTAGTTTTTAAAAAAGTGATCATATCATACTTCTATCTAATTGTGAAAACTCTCCAAATTTTAATTAAACCATTCCATTATACATAGTAATTTTGGATACTATAAAATCTGTCTGTCAAAAATTTATTTACTATGCAAATAAATTTTTGCGGAAAGTGAAATATGCCCAATTTAGCTTGGCAACCGAGATAAATCTTTAGCTTCTTGAGAGTTTTCACATAAAGATAGATAAGAGCTGTTCTTGATATTGTTTGAATATTTGTGTAATAGTAAGAGCGCACCAAAGCTTGATGGATCCGTATACCATTGACTCTTTTTTAGAAACGATTTTAGTACGCCGTGTCATTCGGCATAAATGATGTCGCGTGTTGCTATTATCTCTCTCGATACATACTGTGCCAGACTTTCCAATTGTATGACGCTCTTTGGGTAAAATTTTAGAAAAAGCATCCCAATCATCCGTATAAAAATGACATTCTTTCAGATGACTCACTTTTTGTAGAGCTTTTGGAATGTTGCAGTATCACGATTGCCTGTAACCCAGGCAACTGTTCTCCTTGTACTACGATCAACTGCCTTAATGATCCAAAGCTTGTTTTTTTTGAACCAATAAAATGCCACATCTCGTCGAATTCCATCTCCATAATATCCGAAGAGACAACTGGCTCCTGAGTCTTGCCCATCGCCTCTACTACCCAGCGATAAATTATGGACGGCGAATGCCCTAATATCTTGCATAACATAGAAAAAGAGCCATTACCAAGACTATATAGCATAACGCATAATGCTTTCTTAACAGCTGTTTGAGGCTTCTTGCCCAGATCGCCCTCAACAAAATTTAGAACATGATCTGCACTTATAACGCTGTACACCCCCTCACAATGCCATTCTTTACAAAGATATCAGAGCAACATCCCTTACAACAAACCATAAAACCACTCTTTAGTTTTTAAAAAAGTGATCATATCATACTTCTATCTAATTGTGAAAACTCTCGAAATCCGTAAGAAAATGTTATAATAAGCGCAAAAAACTTACGGATTTGTATTATATGCCATCAGAAAAAGTGAAAATTAATAACACTCAAAGTAGAATATTTGAGGAAAGACTATCTGACAGTTTGAATCCTCAACATAAGTTCAAATGCCACAAAGTGGCAATAGAGGACTAGCATTGTTGCATAATGAGACTATTTCATTATCGGTACATATAAAACGCTAAAGCTTCTCACTTCAAGAAGCTTTAGAAGATATAAGAATGAAGTCTTTTTTCAAGAGATTTAGAGTGTTTACCTTAATAATCATTTCAATTTGCCTTTTGTGCATAATTCACCAACTATTCATTTTACCTACGGTATACACTGCGCTCCGTATGCTTCTTGCACTTGCCTAACAGGAACAAGCGTTTTAAGAAGCAGTCTATTGTGTCACACAAAAAAATAATCTCCTAAAGACAGAATCTTTAGGAGATTGTGATCACGCAATATCAAATATTTAGAACTTCAACTTAGCTCCCACTAAAAACACAATGCCGTTATTACCCTTAACGTTGTTATCATCGGGTCTACTGTAATTAAAGTGCGTCACCTCTGCATAAGGTAAAAAGCCAGGAAGCACTGAATAATCCATTCCTATACTAAAAATATTTGCTTTGTTATACGAAGTGATATACTGCTCCATGTTTTCTGGTTGGTTTGTAACAAGACCAGCGCTTTTGGATTGCATATAAGTCACGCTAATGCCGAAGTCTTTGTATTTATAAGCAGCTCCAGCAGTCCAATAACTTCCGCCATATTTATAATCATCAGATGCAACTTGAGGTTTTGGATTTTTTGTTGTGCCAGATTTCCCAAGATCTCCGTATGAACCTGCAATACTGAAACCTTCATAATCAAATCTTGTTCCAATCTCCCATGCAAACAAGTTATTTCTTTCGATAATAGAAGAAGTGCCTGGAGTTGGATTTGGATTTGCATTAGGATAAGATCCTTGCTTTGCATTTCCAAACTCTGTAATTCCAGAAATAGTCCAATTAACATCGTTTATTTTTGTGCTGTATCTTATACCAGCCTCTACTACGTCTTTATAACCTCTGCCACTATCTGAGGTAGAAACGCCATCTTTAATTTGATCCACAGTGCCGGTATATTCTGCATCCGGAATATAACTTAGACCAAAAGTGAATCCATTCAGTTTTGGTGTATAATAAGTAATTTTATTTGCTCTAACATAATCTCTATTAACAGGTAACTGTGCTGAATCAATGAATGAGCGGCTTATATTTTGTTTTGTTGTTCCATAATAAGCTTTTGCACTTAGCCAATCGCTCCAATCTCCTGCTATACCATCTGTCGCTCTTGCAACTGAACTCCCAGAAACCTTGATTCTATCATGTGCCCCATCATAGCTTCCAGCTTCAAGACGACCAAATTGTCCTTCTAAAAATAGCATCATTTTATCGCCTACAGGGTTTGATATCTGACCTCTACCTAGATCTATATCTATTGGTTTAGAAGTATCTGCATTAATTTTGACATATGCTCCATATTTCAGGCCAATTTCTTCTTTGCCACCTTCTGCTTGAAATATTATCTTGTTATTTGTAACAAAACCGTGAGAGCGCTGCTTACCTTTTGCTTTATCAAAATCTTTGTATCTAAATCCATCACTTTCATTATTTGCAACAGATCCATATTGTACATTTGAACTTAAGCTTACTGTCATATTAATACTAGTTGCACTTTGTGGCGCTTTTTTAAGCACAGCAACATCGCTGCTAGTATTATTTCTGGTGGTGCTAAATTTTTTTTTATCAGCGTCTGAAGTTTTTAACTTCGAAACTTCATCCATAGCAAAATTGCGCGGAACATCGGCAATTGCAGAACTCTGCATAGCAATAAATGCTGTACAAAGTAATAAAAAGTTGTTCTTCATGAAATGACCTATAGAAATGACTAAATGTTGACTTTGTGTTGAAACATCTTGTATGGAAAAATTAAGTATACTTATCATACTTTTCAAAATTAACGCTTGTAGAATGCTACTTATGTATTTTATATACACATTACGCCCGCATTCTTCCTAACTCTTTTTGAAGTCTAATTTCATATGTACGCAAGTTAAATACCAACTCTTCATTTGATAAAGGTATTATTGCCTTGTTAATTAAATCATCGTGCAGGTCTTTTTAGCCTAATTTTCCGTATTACTTAGTTAATTTCTTTGCAGACATATAAAAGTATTAGACACAGAAATTAACTAGTACTCTAAAAAATCATGCATTCAAAATCCGCATGTCTACACTTATGAAGGCAGTACTATAGAAAAACCTACTATAAAGCCTTGTAGAAAAGTAAAAGCTTTAGATGTTTTATAGAACTTTTGCAATATAGTTAAAAGAGTTAAGTCTTATTACAAAACCTGAAAACAACTGACTTAAAAATAAATCGCCACTATTGCTCTCAAACTCTAAAATATCCAACACTATAATAAACAATCATTCAAAACCAAGCATATATTGCCATATTTCAAAGCTATATCTTCTAAATGTACTTTAATAGAACACAACTTGAAACATTACTAGAACTACTTAGTGCATAAAGAACAAGGAATATGCAAAGAAATTAAGCATTGATAAGTTGTCAAAACACATTCATTAGGTTTTAAAATATACCTCAACTCAGACAAGAAACTTACCATACGTACTTATACCATAAAACCAATATAGTCTATAAAAATCTGTCATTTGTCATAAATATTTTTAGCATAGTGAAATTAACTGTAAAATCTAGCAATATTAATAGCGCTATAGTATACAGGTTTTCCAATTACACACAAAACCCAATTGATTATTCTATGTTCCTATGGCCATGCCTTCATAAGTACGTGCGGATTTTAATGGCATGATTTTTTATAGTACCAGTTAATTTCTGAGTCAAATATTATATATATTTACGAAGGAATTAACGAAGTAATACTTTAAAAATCAGGCAAAAGGAGCCTGCGAAAGTGACTTTGCAGGCAGTGCCATATATACTAATCATACTTTTCAAAATTTGCGCCTCTTAAAGACAGCTTGTTATGTATTGATTAACATATTTTTTAAACAATACACGGCGACTATATGCTGTTATTTGTGGGATTTTGTATTAAATATGCGGATGATGAAGTAAATATTATAGCGGAATTCATTTATCAGAGATATATCTTCTTTTTTTTGAAAGACCATGCGGTGTTTTATTCCAAAAAAATGGAGCTTTATAAAGCTGGTATATAGAAAACAAACTTGCAACACTATGTAGCACAAAATAAATTGGAAATAAAAACCATAACTTTGTCTCGATATTGAGATTTTTATTAAACATAGTAATGAATGAGAGAGCTGCAATGCTTATTATACCGAATATACCGCTGAATCTCAGTGCAGTTCTTGTGAATTCTCCAAGATCAGCAAAAAAAATACAATAAAAATTATTGGAGATATAGCAAAGAAAATTGTAGGCATTCCTATCAGACAAGATATAGATACAAAATCTAGTATCTTCATTATACAAGAGTTATAATGTACTAGTTGTAACATTTTGAGGCTTTTTTGTATTTTGATAACGTTTAGATATAGCTGATATTAGATCCAAATACGTCTTTAAGTGTCCCTTCATCCAACGCATTCTTTGTTTTATCCAAACGCGAACATGTATTGGAGCTTCCTCAAGTGTATATGAATCTATAATTCCAACCTTGAAACCACTTGATTTTATTCGAATGCCAAGCTCTGCATCTTCAGTTACATTTTTAAGGCATCCCATCCGCCTATTTCTTTCAGCACACTGGTTCTAAAGTGATTGCTGGTGCCACCAAGTGGAATAGAAAAGTTAAACTTTACAAGCATTGGAATGACATAATCAAATAAAATTGCATATTCAATTGCAAACATTTTCGTTAAAAAATTCTCATTCCAGTTATAGTAATTTAGCTTTGCTTGCAAGCATACATAACTTGTATCTAGAGCATGAAATTTCTGCACAGCTTTACTTAGTTGATAAACATCTGGTTTATCTTCAGCATCGTAAATTACGCAATATTCGCCTTTAACAAAATTCAGTGCATAGTTACATGTATTTCCTTTGGTTTGAATATTTGATCTTGGAACAATGATTACTTGAAAGAACTCTGGTAGCTTTATGGATTTTATAGAATGTTGCATTATCAC
The DNA here is from genome assembly GCF_964020185.1 of Candidatus Lariskella endosymbiont of Hedychridium roseum. NCBI lineage: Bacteria > Pseudomonadati > Pseudomonadota > Alphaproteobacteria > Rickettsiales > Candidatus Midichloriaceae > Candidatus Lariskella > Candidatus Lariskella endosymbiont of Hedychridium roseum. The sequence continues at coordinate 1,203,426 of NZ_OZ026538.1, forward strand.
ATCTTCTTCTTCAAGCACCATCAGTACCTGCATTTTATCTTTTGGATATTTTATTGCAGATATGTTCTCTATCAATTCTTCAAGAACTTCTTGTACTACTCAATTACTACCGGCTAAAGCGCGGTAGTTTGTGTAACGCTTGCAAAGCAGATTAAAAGCGTAAACGCTAAAACTCTGATATTCTAAAATCATCTTTTTTGTGATGTTCCTCATGCTGTTCTATATATTTTTGCACTTCTTCTGAATTCACATTGCCAACTGTCACAACAAAATACCCTCTGGCCCAAAGATGTTGTCCCCCAATACCGCTTACGGAGCAGTGCAAATTCCTGTAGCAACTTACGACTACTTATACCTTTAATATATTGCACAGCTTTAGATATTGATATACTAGGCGGAACCAATGCTAATATATGTACGTGATCAGGACTCATACTGCCACTAATTATATTTATGTAATTAGCAGCACATATTTCTCGGATTACTTCCCTAGTTCTAATCGCAACTTGCCCAGTTAAAACTCTATACCTATACTTAGTACAAAATACTATATGATACTTTAGGTCGTATAGGCTGTGGGATCATCTCCTATATTCCATTCGTCCTCCCTTAGCACATTTCCTAGATAACTAATACTAAAGTGTTCGCCTAAAGGCGAGGGTGTTAACCATATCACATATAACTACATAAATAAATAATAGCACTGAGTTTGACATCACCAGTGGTTTCTAGAGCTCGTGCTAGAATTTGTGCCATTCTCTATGCTTTTCAAGATATATAACACATAACACACACTGTAAAAATCGATTTGTTAATAATACACACCTGGTAGTTTACTTTAAAAATCATTATAATCAAATGAATAGAACTCTTGCATAACCTCATTCTGAGGTAGAAATTCTTATAGAGTAGATTTTTGCAAAACGTCACCAAACAATGATCCACGTGAGTGTTTTTATGTTTTAGTGACAATCAAATCACAGTTTGGAACAGGTTATGCAAGAAATCTAATAGTTAGGCAAATCTTCAAGTAACAACTTTTTATGATTACATGCAGGTGCAAGATAATGCGACGGCCTTATATAAAAAGGCAGACCTCTAGTGAAACTGCCATAAAAAATTGGGAACAGCCTATATATAACCATCGTTGTATATATGGTGTTCAACGCACATAAAAATAACTCAGGAGCATTCACTAAGATGTATGCAAGAAGCAGAAAGTATAAGAAATAACGACTTCTTCGTATCAAAAGAATCATGAATGTTACACTAAAATCATATGTCTATCGCAATGTTGCTGATGTAGCTTTTTGAAAACTGTTTTTATTTATCATTTTTAATAACTTTTATCTTTTTGCAAATTTATTTTTTAAAAAAATGACAAGGTTTTGTGTATCAAATGCTACTTCTGTATTAGGTAATCCACCCTTATTGGTTACTTGCAATACTATTGGTGCACTATCCCCGATTGGAATAAAAGAAAATTTAGCCAGGGAGTTGAGCAATTTATTTGCTATATCATATCTTGCAACAAACATTCCTTTAAAGCGTCTATTATCCAGTTCTATATCATCAAGTCCTGCTATACCACCTACTACATCTATTTTTCCACTTACATTGTCAAAGAATGTAGAACCATATTCTGTATAGTAAGTTAACCTATGCATCACATCATCAAACGAAGTATTGATTTCAGGGATTTTAACAATTTCATCCATGCTAAATCCTTTCCAAAGTAAATTGCGGCCAGAAATTTTAATACTACCGCCTATCCTTGATAGCAACACATCTTGTGTTCTTCCAGAGAAGGAAAGTGAACCACTCATACTCATATATCCTGATAAATTATCAATCCCTATGATGTCTTGCATCAATTCACCTGGATTAATATTATTTAAGGCAAAGCCAATAACATATTGTGGCACTATATCTGCACATACTATACTTCCGACAAGATCCAAATCACCACCATATATCTTACCATTCAGAGATTTTATGGTTGCAATTCCATTATCAAGTGCCAAATTCAATGCTAATTTTTCCGCCTTATTAGAACTACCTGTCAATTTTTCAATATTGATACTGATATTTCCATCAAAATTGTGCGCACTCATCAAATTTATTGGCCTTTCAGCATCTAAAAAGCTATCTTGCAAAGATTTAGGAACTATTCGCTTGAGAAATTTAGTATCTAAATATGAAAAATTCCCATACAGCTCTATATGCGGCCTAAAAGCAGGAAGAGAAAGTGTAAATTTACTGTCAAATTTTGCTACATCTGACGCAACTTTTAGGTTATGCACCGCTAAGAAACCAGGCGTAACCTCAAGCGACATAATAACATCATTCAAACTAACACCTTTTATTTTGCAATGATCAGCTATTATTTCACTATTCAAATTCATTGGAAAATATCTAAGCCATCCACCATCATGAATTGCTTCAAAATATTTTGCTCCTGTTTTATCATCATCAGAATTGTATAATAAAAACAATATGCTATCTAATCTTTCACTGATTCCTATCTGATCTAAATCCAAATCATTAAATCTAATACTAGATGTAGCATTCATCTTATTATTGCCATCTCTCATTAGAGTCCATCTTCCAACTAAGAAAAGATCACCAAACGCAGCCTTGATATCAGTAAATTTCATCCTATGCTGTGTCACAGAAACATCTGACTTAAACAATAACGTTTTTGTCTTCTGTACAACATCCTCACTTAGATTGAGACCAAGCCACTTATTAAATCTCTCCATAGATTTTATTGAAAGCCAAGCGCTTCCCTTAAATTTTTTTCTTACCTCGTCTGTATTAGTTGCGCCATACATCGAAAACTCACCTATATCTTTTACATTGAATGCTATTGAATTGACGTATATATCATCATCTACTAAATCCGCATTCAATATGAAGTTATTTATTTCTCCAGAGTAAAGTTTTACGCTGTCTGCTTCGATGTTTAAAAATGCAGTAAATGTTTTAAGAAAGCCTGGACTAATATAAATACCTAAAGTATTTGTAATCACTCTAAGTGCACTAGCAATAGATAAATCATTCATCGATGGCTTGATGTTAAACATTAAATCAAGATCTAAAGCACGAAACTTAAGGTCTAATATCACTTCAGCTGGAGCTTCTGCATAATCTACTGCAAGACTACCCCTTATGTCATCTGCATGATTGGTAGAGAATTTGAGATTATCCATTCGCATTATAGAATTGCTGATATTCAAACTGCTTTCCAGGTATACTTTTGTATTCTCAGCATCTTCTGACTCACTCGATGAAAGCTTCTGCATATTAGCTATCTCTACTCTAAAATCTCCTGTGAATTTGAAGTTACCAAAAAGATCTTTCCCAGAGCCAGTAACGCTTAGATTGATATCACTTCCATTAATAGAAATTAAGAACTCACCAATATCCCCTTCTTTTGTAAGATCTTTTATATGTATCTCGGCATTTTGATTGCTGCCAGCAATATCATAGTTTGTCTCTAAGCTATAACTTGCAGAGGTTTCATCACCACTTCCTGTTACTCTTTTTTTTATTACGATAGAATGAAGTGGTACGTAATTTCCTTCAAATAGTATATTTGCATCATTTAGTATGATATCAGGGATCTCAGAGCTTAAATCAGACTTTATTTCTTTTACCAGTACGCCTTTAAGACGCTCAAAATTACACTTTGCACCATCAAAAGAGATAGAACCAGGTGATGTTACTCTTTCTGTAAAAAAATATATAAAGCTATATGAAATAGTGAGGGACTCGCTTCTAATCATCCTGGCACCTGCATCTAGCAAGACCACATTACCTAAAGTCAAACTAGGAAATGGTAGTAATCTTACTGAGACATCGCCATTTATAAGCAACTTTAACCCATAGTTTTTGTTTGTAGCTTCCACCACTCGCTCCTTCAAATAGTCAAAATTGACTAAATGCAAAGAGACATGTAAGCAAAACAAAGCTGCTATTAAAAACAGTGTTATTTTGACCAAGTACCTCAAATTCACTCCTACATAATAGACCACTTGCAGCATACATTCATTTTAAGAACCATGAAAGTAGCGACAATAAAACTCCACATTGTACCGTAGTTTCAGTTATAACATCTGTACTATCCCTAAGTCAAATCTTGCAAAAATCATTAACATTTTGCACATTAACTAAATATTAATATAAACAGCTTAACATAATGATACATACATCATTTAATTAAATTTTAACATCTGCAGACTTATTTTTCGAATTCAGACTATTTCTTGATAATAATTGAGACAGCAAAATTTTTTTGCGCTATAAATATAGCACGCTAATGCTAGTTAATGTTTTAGGATGTGCGGTAACGACGGTTTGTTAAACAGTAAAATTCCAACACAGCTTATTGAGCGAAATCACAATAACTTAGAAACAATTGTATTAATCTCTATGCAAATTATAACTTGCTAATTCATATTAATGCTTTAGTTTAGCCAAATGATTGTTTAAAAAATGAACATTGCATGGATATATACCGCAGATAAATGAAGAGTTGGTATTTATTCAGTGTATACGAAGTTGGAGTTCAAAAAGAGCTAGGAAGAATGTGAGCGTATGTATATATAAAATACATAATTAGCATTTTATAAAGTCGCTAATTTTGAAAAGTATGACGTATATGCTGCCGATAACATCAGTGCACACTCGAGGATTTTGAAAGCAGGATTTTTTATGTAGTTATATGTGATATGGTTAACACCCTCGCCTTTAGGCGAACACTTTAGTATTAGTTATCTAGGAAATGTGCTAAGGGAGGACGAATGGAATATAGGAGATGATCCCACAGCCTATATGACCTAAAGTATCATATAGTATTTTGTACTAAGTATAGGTATAGAGTTTTAACTGGGCAAGTTGCGATTAGAACTAGGGAAGTAATCCGAGAAATATGTGCTGCTAATTACATAAATATAATTAGTGGCAGTATGAGTCCTGATCACGTACATATATTAGCATTGGTTCCGCCTAGTATATCAATATCTAAAGCTGTGCAATATATTAAAGGTATAAGTAGTCGTAAGTTGCTACAGGAATTTGCACTGCTCCGTAAGCGGTATTGTGGACAACATCTTTGGGCCAGAGGGTATTTTGTTGTGACAGTTGGCAATGTGAATTCAGAAGAAGTGCAAAAATATATAGAACAGCATGAGGAACATCACAAAAAAGATGATTTTAGAATATCAGAGTTTTAGCGTTTACGCTTTTAATCTGCTTTGCAAGCGTTACACAAACTACCGCGCTTTAGCCGGTAGTAATTGATAGTACAAGCTAATTGTCGTCTTGAATGCTTTTATACATTTGCAAGAAATTAACGCGGCAATATGGAGTATTAAGCAAAAAAGATAATGATTTGATTAATAAAGCTATACAATCTAGAGGAAAGCGCTAAAGGCATAACATAATCTTTAGAACTTTATATGTTAAAACTATTAAAACAGATACTAATTGAAAATTCTATGTTAAAACCCGTTAGTTTACTTTCGATTTTGTCACTTTTGAATTTTGTAACAATTTGCTACGCAGATTCCAATAATTCTGCTTCTACAAAGCAAAGCATTGCTAAAGAAGAGAAATTGCCGACTAAGGATGATGTACTTGCGATAGATGAAAATGACATCATAATTGGTGATGTTGATGCTCCTGTTACTGTATTTGAGTACTCTTCTTTAGCCTGTCCGCATTGCGCTACTTTTCATAAAGAAAATTTTGAAAAATTGAAAGCCGAGTATATAGACAAAAAAATAGTGCGTTATGTGCATAGAGACTTTCCAAATACAAGGCCGGCACTAATGGGCTCTGTGCTTGCAAGATGTAGCGGGCAATACGAAAAATATATCAATATTCTCTTTAACTCACAAATGCACTGGGCATACTCTCAAGACTATCAAGAAAGGCTGCGTGGCATAGCTAAACTCGGCGGGATGGATAATAAGCAAATTGATAATTGCTTATCAGATAATCAGATATCAGAAAGAATTCTTCGCAGTAACTTATATGCCTCTAGAGTGTTGAACATCAATGGAACGCCCGCTTTCGTTATAAATGGCGAAGTATTAGAGGGTTCTAAATATAGTAAGATCAAAGCGGCTATTGATAAAGCTTTTGATGCTTCTAAAACAAGTCCCGCAAGTCAGCCATAGAAATGGTAAAAGTTTTAGGGATAGACCCTGGTCTTAGAAGAACTGGATGGGGCGTAATTGAAATAACAAAAAAAGGACAGCTATGTTTTGCTGGAATGGGAGTAGTTAATACCTCAACTTGCGACACACTTCCAAAAAGATTGACGCAAATCTTTCATGGCATCCAAAAAATAATTACTGAGCACTCGCCATTACATGTGGCAATTGAAGAGACATATGTCAACACAAATTATCAAACGTCATTACAACTTGCTCATGCAAGGGCTGCTGCTATTGTTGCTGCATCTCAACTTGAGCTGACTCCCATATGCTATAAGGCAACCGTAGTTAAAAAAGCAATAACGAATAGCGGCAACGCTAATAAAGAACAAATATTCAAAATGTTAAAGCTTTGGCTCAAAGATTTTGATGATAATAACAAACATTTTGATGCATCTGACGCTTTAGCTATTTGTGTATGCCATGCAAGAAGCATAGGTCTTTAAGCTGAAACTACAAGAATATTGCAAAGCTTATAAGTCTATCCGCAAAAAATTGATTTGCTACGCAAATAACATTTTTGGCGAATAGACTGGTTAATAGAGCTTACGCAAAATTAAACAATCCCCTTCAATATTTCAGGAGAAACACCTAGTTTCTTCATTTCTTCTGACATAAAGATATCAGCATTTTGTTTTGCGCTATTAAAAGCTGCAATGATTAAATCTTCTAAAATCTCAACTTCATCCTGTACAATTAAGCTCTTATCTATCTTCACTTTCTTTACATCACCTTTGCCTGATGTAGTTATACTAACAAGACCACCACCTGCAACTCCAACTACTTCCGATTCAGCTAGTTTTTGCTGAATTTCAGTCATCTTTTTCTGTAAATCCTGTGCTTGCTTCATTACTTGTTGAATATTCATCATTCACACTACCTAATATTTTTATAATCTATAAAGCGCGTACTAGCGCAAGTAACACAAACCTCAAGAAACTCTACAAAGCAGAAATTAGACAAATGAGCTCAAAAAGTAAAACTTGCACCTTATTAAAGCAGCACACCACTCCTTATCTTGAGCTAGCTCTCAAATTTTCTAAACAACAAACTTACATTTGCTCCACCAAAACCGAAAGAGTTAGAAAGAACAATTCTAACATCACATCTTTTTGCACTATGCGGAACAAGAGAAAATCCGTAACTTTCTTCAGGGTCATCCAAATTCAGAGTAGGAGGCACTACAGAGTTTCCAATTGCAAGCACAGAAAATATAGCTTCAATACCACCAGCCGCACCTAATGTATGCCCTGTGGATGACTTAGTAGATGAAATTGAAACTCGACTCTTATCTATGCCAGTGAATAATCTATCTATAGCTTGAAGCTCAACCATATCACCTATAGGAGTTGATGTGCCATGCGCATTGATGTAATCTAACTCTCCAGCTGAAATTCCAGCTTTATCAAGCGCGATTTGCATTGCTCTATAACCTCCATCACCACCTGGTTCAGGAGCTGTTATGTGATATGCATCACCAGTTGCTCCATAACCTATCAGTTCAGCGTATATCTTAGCTCCTCTATTTATAGCATGAGACAACTCTTCAAGCACAACAACACCGGCTCCTTCAGCTACAACAAATCCGTCTCTACTTTTATCCCATGGTCTAGATGCCTTTTCTGGAAAATCATTAAACCCCGTGGAAAGTGCTCTAGCAGCTGCAAAACCAGCGATACCAAGTGGAGAGATAGGAGCTTCAGCACCGCCACATACCATAACATCTGCGTCTCCACTACTTATTATTCTGGCACCATCTGCTATCGAGTGCGCTCCTGTTGCACATGCAGAAACAACAGAATAATTAGGACCTTTAAAGCCATATTTTATAGCAACATGGCCAGGTATTAAATTAATCAAGCTTGCTGGAACAAAAAATGGACTGATCTTCTTTGCACCATGATTACTTAATATTAGAGCATTCTGCTCTATAGTAGTCAAACCACCTATACCAGACCCAACCAAGATGCCAGTCCTACACTTCGCTAATTCATCTTCTGGCAACCAACCTGAATCTTCAATCGCTTGCACAGATGCAGCAATACCTAGATGGATAAATCTATCCATTCTTTTTGCCTCTTTCTGTGTAATATATGAAGCAATGCAAAAACCTAGAGAATCATTGGGCAATTCAGAATCTGGAATGAAGCCACACACTTTACTTGGTAACTGACTAGTATCCACTACAGAGTCAGGTATAAGCTTGATCCCTGATTTTCCGTCGATCAAGTTTCTCCATGATGACTCTATATTAGAGCCTAGTGGAGAGACAACACCTACCCCTGTTACTACAACACGCTTCATATGAACAGCAATGATTGATTATTTTTTAGAACACCGGTATCAACCGTTACGAAGAGCAGCTTTAATATAATGCATAACATCACCAACAGTTTTCATCTTTGCAGCATCTTCATCAGGAATCTCAACATTAAACTCCTCTTCCAGAGACATTACAAGTTCCACAGAATCAAGGCTATCAAAACCCAAATCACTGCCAAGCCCAGATTCTGGCTTAATTACTTTTGCTGCATCATCTACGTGTTTAGCAATTACTCCAGCAACTCTCTTTTCTACATCAGCGCTCTCAGCAATTTCTACAGATGCTTCGTTCTCCGCAACTCTAATTTCTTTCTTTAGATTGAGATCTGTCATAATAATCCTTAAGTTGTTAATCAGTAATACGATATGAAGAGACTAAATATCATAATTATAACCTTTGTCAAAGAATTTCTTTGCAAAGCTACACATTGTAACTTCGAAATTCCTGGATTTTACGCCGCCTATATCAATATACGATATAAGTAAAGTATGTATACTTAATATATAACTTGGTTAAATAATTATAATACTTACCTCTTAACGATCGCACTATCAAACCAAATTTTTGATTTGATTTGTAAAACAGAATATTCGAAAAGAACAGCACATTGCTATAAAGCATAGCAATGAAAAACTTACTGTTTTCTGCACTGCACTTCAAAACCTGATAAATATGCATAACTCTACTTTTGCATAAGTACCTAATGCATATTTTTAAAACATATTTACAGGTCTGAGATAGTAACAGACAACAGCGCACAGAGTCAAGCTAATGGTACTTGATTCATAAGCGTTATTGACCAAATTATACTTCTTGCATCATCTGCTGTCAGCTTTTAATTGGTATAAACTCAACACAATTTGTTAAAAATTAATATACAAATCTTTAACACTAGAATAATTACTAAATCAGCAGCTTTAAATGAATATAGAGATAAAGGAAGAGCAGATAACTCGAGTGTATAGCAGGGTTTTCCGACAATACAAAGAGGTATGCGCTGAAAACACACTCAAAACCTTTTCTCGCAGTTAATTTATAAGAAGCTGCGGCATATACTATTATATACTAAGGCAGTATAAAAGAGTTATGCTAAACTTTGTCTTTTTGATAAATTTCAAGCCAGCCTCTCGCCTAAAATAGAGTGATATTGCCGATTCCAAGTGAATAAAAATTTATTCTAAATACTAGTTTTCCATGCCTATTTTATAGAGCTTTAGCTATCACTAGTCGCCTACGTCATAACTATAAGAAGTGCAGGATTTATTTTGGCTGTAAGTCATTATGATGCACCGAAAGTCCAGTAGAAAAAGTGGTAAAATTGCCTCAAACTTTATAGATTTTGTATAATATTAGAGAATTGGCACAGGGCTGCACTTAAAAGCTAATTTTTGTATATTTAACTTTACGCAAAAATTGCTTTGCGTAAGCAAATAAATTTTTGACGGATAGACTATAAAACAAAGTATCTGCTCACAAATTTCAATAGCTCCAAATATGTATCCCAAGTATGTTAGACTACTGGTAAATATACATTTGAAAATTAATTATTTAGCAATCACACCTGAATTATTAGACCTCTTGCATAACCTGTTCCAAACTGTGATTTGATTGTCACTAAAACATAAAAACACTCACGTGGATCATTGTTTGGTGACGTTTTGCAAAAATCTACTCTATAAGAATTTCTACCTCAGAATGAGGTTATGCAAGAGGTCTATTAGATAAAATCGCTGCAAGTGATTATTCTTGGCTTACATCTGGTTGAGAATTATATCGATTGCTATATTCACTCTTCTTTAAATATATCTGGAGTGCAACTACAGCAGCAGGCGTAATGCCTTGCACTCTCCTTGCTTCTGCGATAGTAGTAGGCCTAACATTTGATAATTTAAGACGTACCTCATTTGAAAGTGCTTTTATCATGCTGTAATCTATATTACCAGGAATCTTTATAGCAGATTCCTCTGATAATATCTCGATATCTTTATTTTGGCGATCTTGATATGATGCATAAAGCGCCTCTATTTTCAAAATACTAACCAATTTTTGATCATAAAGCCGAATTTTATCATAAAGGCCGCAAATGATGTTATAGTCTATATTCTGCATGCCAATTATCTCTAAAAGCGTTCTTCTAACGCCATCTTTAGAAATATTTAATCCGAATTTCGCTAGTTGATTAGGCGTAAAAGTAACATTTGATAATTCAGCTTTTAGTCTTTTTAAATTAGCCTGTCTTATCTCGTAATCGCTCAACCTATCAATTCCAATTACACCTATTTTAGCAGCATTCTGAGTAAGCCTTGAATCAGCATTATCAGGTCTCAGTAATATTCTAAACTCAGCGCGAGACGTCATCATCCTATACGGCTCAACTGTTCCAAATGTAATTAGATCACTCACCATAACACCTATATATGCATCCGCTCTACCTACTATATATTGCTCATTACAAAGTGAAAGTGCGGCGTTCATACCAGCTAGCACTCCTTGCCCAGCTGCTTCTTCATATCCCGTTGTCCCATTAATCTGCCCAGCTAAAAATAGTCCACTTATTTTCTTTACCTCAAGTGTTGGTTTTAACTCCCTTGGATCTATATAATCATATTCTATTGCGTATCCATACCTTGCGATTTTGACATCTTCAAGTCCATGAATAAAACGCAGCATCTTATCTTGCACCTCTTCAGGAAGTGATGTGGAAATTCCATTTGGATATATTAACTCATTATCCAAACCTTCTGGCTCTAAAAAGATTTGATGCCTCTCTTTATCAGCAAAACGTGTAATTTTATCTTCTATCGAAGGACAGTATCTTGGACCACTACCTGTGATTTGCCCCGAATATATTGAAGAAAGATGTAAATTCTCTCTAATGGTTTCGTGCATATTGTGACTTGTATATGTAATATAGCAATCTATCTGCGGATTTTTTACTTCACTATTTAAATATGAAAATGGAACTGGTGGATTGTCACCAGGTTGTTTTTCAAGTAAATCCCACTTTATAGAATCTTTAAGCAATCTTGGCGGAGTTCCAGTTTTTAATCTACCAGTATTTAGCCCATATGCTTTAAGTCTTTCAGCAAGCATAATTGATGCATTTTCTTGAAAACGCCCAGCGTTTTTTGTTTTATTCCCAACATGAATAACACCACCTAAAAATGTACCAGTAGTCAGCACTACAGACGTTGCTAATATACGCTCAGAGCCACAAACTACGCCTTGTACTTTTCCAGACTCCAATATCAAATCTGTTACTTCCATCTCAAGTATTGTAAGATTTTTATAACAGGATAAAATACTCTGCATAGCAGCTTTATAAAGCTTTCTATCTGCTTGAGCACGGGGGCCCCATACTGCTGGTCCTTTACTGCTGTTTAACATTTTATAATGGATGCCAGCCATATCTATAGCAACTCCCATAAGTCCATCTAGAGCATCAACTTCTCTTACGATTATTCCCTTTGCCACACCTCCAATTGAAGGATTACAAGACATTTCTCCTATATTGTTGAAACTATATGTAATTAAACAAGTTTTTGCTCCAATTCTTGCGGATGCAGCTGCAGCCTCAACACCAGCATGCCCAGCACCGACTACAACAACGTCAAAATTCATCATAATTGTAATTTCAGCTTAGTTTATATTCGATTCAATTATCAAAACTTAAAGTCTTTCTATAATGCGAGTCGCCAATTATTTTATCTGTCCGTCAAAACTCGATTTTCTGCGCAAATAAATTTTTGCCGCAAGTTAAATATACAAAAATTATCTTAAAAACGGGCCCCCGCGCTAATTTTCGGATATATAATTTCTCACAGATACTGGCAAATACTACTTTAGGCACTGCCAGCAAAGTATTTATAACCGATATAAATCCAGCACTCCTTAGAGTTATGATGCAACTACTATTTTATAATTGGCGATGCGTCCTGATTATAGCCCTATTAACCAAGTTATTATATCAGACTTTTTCTGGCCTGATTTTTAAAGTATTACTTCGTTAATTTCCTCGCAAATATATAGTATTGAACTCAGAAATTAACTTGTACTCTAAAAAATCATGCTATTAAAATCCACGCGTATGCACTTACTTAAGGCAGCGCCTAATCAGCAACTCAAGATTTATAATACTAAAAGGTCGTTTTATAAGCTAATTTTGCGAAGGAATAAATAGGAAAATACGATGTAATAAATGCACTAACAAATTCTTACATTGATAACTAGTTTTTATTGCCTAAATGACTGCACTGAAAACATTATTTATACCATGCACTTATTACTTTTTATACATGTATATAATCGCCATACTTTTCAAAATTGGCGCCTTTAAAATGCTCTTCATGTATTTTGTGTTGCATTGCCGGTAAAATAGCATTCTAGAAAAAGGTAAATAAAGTGCTAAATCACCATTTAAAGGCATCACTCATGCTTAATGAATTCTATGCTAGCAGTCTGCTTAATAGTATCTGAGATATTTGAATTAAAACTATCAGAAGCACCGACGCGCGGTTCATCTAAAAGATCCTTATTCTCTTGCTCTTGAATAACATCTTCTTGCTCTATTTTAGAATCCTCTTCCACTTTTGATTGTGCACCTGAAGACATACTGTTAAACATCATCTTCCCTATCAAATTTTCAATATTTACTGAGGACTGAGTAAACGTTATATTATTACCATCTTGTAACATTTCATCTTCTCCACCCGGTACCAGAGACACATATTTATCTCCAATCAATCCACTAGATACAATCTCAGCAGAAGTATCCTTTGGGAGAGAAACACTTTCATATATATCCATAGTAATGCGAGCTGCATAACTAACTCTATCCAACGACTGCCCAGATACTCTACCAACTTTTATACCGCTAACTCTAACTAAACTACCAACCTCTATACCATCTATCCTATCAAAGTCTGCAGTGATCTTATAAAACTTTTCATTCACCTTATCGATGCTACCTGTGTTATAAGCTTTATAAAGGAATAGCGCTGCTACTACCAGTACCACAGCTCCAACTATTGTTTCAGTCAAGTTCTTATTCATAGTCTATCTACAAATGTTTTATTATATAAATAATAACAGCGCGCTTGTTAGATCCTTTGAAAACTACTAAATCTCACCTTTTGATATTCCATTTTTATAAAATCAATTGAAATAATCACAACACAAGCACACCAAAATCTTCTAATCTCTCTCAGTCACAACAACATGAAACTTACCATCTGACATCTCAACTCTTAATTTCTTCCTAACTGTAACAGCGTTGCAAGAAGTTAGCAAATTCCCCACATCATCATAAACCAAAGCCAAACCACGCTTTAACAAGCGATCAGTGCCATTACGCTTAATAGCTATAGCAATTGTTTCAAGAGCAGCACGCATTTTTTTGAAGTATAACATTAAAGCATCTTCTAGCCTATAATTTAAATACACCAAATCTTTATCAGCACTCTGTATTTTTTGGTCTAATATTACAATGATATGTCTTATGTGCAAAATACTCTGGACTTCACTGCGTTTTTTGTGAATCAAACTTTGCGCAATATAACTGAATCTTTGATATATCGAAACACGTTTTAGTTTGTTAATATTATAAAAATACTCAAAATTCTTACAAATTGAAATATATAGCTTCTGTAGATTCGTTAAATTCATGCACAAAAAGTCTTCTGTCTCGATGAATGCTCTTGATATAAGAGCTGCTATTCTCTTAATTAGATCATCTCGCACTGGTAAAGCCATCTCAATTGCAGCAGTAGGCGTTGGAGCTCTTAAATCCGCCACTAAGTCACATAGTGTTACATCTGTTTGATGACCAACTGCTGACACTATTGGTATATTCGAAGCATATATAGCACGCACTAATATTTCTTCATTGAAAGGCCAGAGATCTTCTATGGAGCCTCCACCCCTCGCAACAATGACCACATCTATTTTTTTCCCTGCTGTCAAATCGTTCAAATTGTGTATTGCATCAGCAATTTGTGATGCAGCACCCTTACCTTGAACAGCTACATCATAGACCAATACTTCAATTGGAAATCTATCTCTTATTCTATGTAGCATGTCATGCAACACAGCACCCTTTTCCGATGTAACAAGCGCTATAACTTTTGGCAGTAAAGGTAACTTTTTTTTGTGCGCTAGATCAAACAATCCTTCTTCAGTTAGCATCTGCTTGCGCTTTTCAAATAATGCAAGCAGAGCGCCTCTACCCGCCATTTCAAGCTTTGACAATATAAGCTGATATGATGATCTTCCAGGATATGCAGTAATGCTTCCTGAACAGACTACCTCCATTCCATCCTCTATATCCATAGGGAAAACGCAAGTGTTCCCCCGCCAACAAACAATATTAAGCAACGAATCATTATCTTTCAGATTAAAATATACATGTCCAGAAGAGGCAACCTTATACCCAGATACCTCACCCTGAACACGCACATAAAAGAAGCTATTTTCTATACATTCCTTAATCAAGCCAGAAAGCGCAGAAACAGTATAAACCAAATCTTCCTTCAAGACATCAACCAGCTTATCATCACTAGCATCTGGAACCATTAGATCAATGTATCCTTGCTTTAAGTCGCTTTTGTTCAAAACCTTCGACATCCTTACTTTAGCATTCCTGCCATAGAAGTTATGGTATCTTGTACACCTTTTACAGAAGCATCAAACATTGCTTTTTCCTCACTTGTGAGAGGAATTTCTATAACTTTCTCAACACCACCCGCTCCTATCACAACTGGTACACCAGTATAAACATCTTTAAAACCATATTCGCCATTCAGATAAGCGGCACAAGGTAATATCATTTTTCTATTCAACAAGTAAGCTTCCGCCATTTCCATTGCAGATGCAGCTGGAGCATAAAAAGCAGAACCTTTCTGTAATAACTGTACTATTTCTCCACCACCATTCTTGGTCCGCGTTACTATATCATTAACTTTCGCTTCAGTAATCAAGCCCATCTTTATTATATCTGATAGTGCAATGCCCCCAACCGTAGTATATCTAATAATTGGCACCATAGAGTCTCCATGCCCACCAAGTACAAACGCTGAGACATCCTGAACTGATACATTTAGCTCTCTTGCCAGGAACAACCTAAAGCGCGCAGTATCAAGTACACCAGCCATTCCAACAACCTTTTTACTGGAAAGTCCGCTAAACTTCTTAAACGCATAAACCATGGAATCCAGAGGATTCGTCACGATTATGACAAAAGCATTCGGAGCATAACGCTTTACTCCATCAGCTGCTATTTTCATTACCTCAACATTTGTAGAAAGTAAATCATCTCTACTCATACCAGGCTTGCGCGCAACACCTGCAGTTATTATAACTACATTTGCGCCTTCTAAGTCTTTATAATCTGCTGTACCAGTAATCGCAGCATCACAACTTTCAACAGGGAGACTTTGTGCTATATCAAGAGCTTTACCTTTTGCAAAATCTTCTGTCTTATCCAATATTACTATATCACCAAGACACTTCATGCTTGCAAGATGCGCAAGCGTTCCTCCTATATTACCGCCACCTATTAGCGCTATCTTGTTCACATTTTGCATAAGCAACCCCCCGTAATGGATAAATAATTTGATGTTAAATATTCTTCACGCTTTTATCAATCACTCTTTTTAGCAAAAACCTGAGATTTTCTAACTTTAATCTTTACTTGTGCAACGGCTTCGTAACCAAAATAGCTATTTACTCTTGAGATGATTGTCTGCTGGCAAGATTGCATCTCAAGAGCAAACCCTGGATTCGAAATTTCAATCGTTAATGTGCCACGAGCTCTACTTTCTCCATTAAACGCGATATCACTTGGATAGCTAATATTCGCAAGACCTCGCCCAACTATATCTATCCAGTTTGCTCCTATCTTTTGTGCAACTGCATCACAACTACTGAGAATATTGCCAAGCACAGTATTCGTTACAATATTGAGGCTTTTGAAGCCAGCTTTTAATCGACTATTCCTTAACATGTTATGTACCTATCTAAATGGTATCACAAGATACATTTATACCCCCTATCAAGTAACTTGGCAATTGAACAATAAGACATCGCTGTTTTTAATACATTGCTTATTTCGTTAACATTCTATATATAAAATAGCAATATTCATAAAAAGCCTTTATATACGACCGAAAACTAGATTTATCAATATCATCCCAATAACAGCACAAGTAATATCAATATCATCAACAGAAATTACATATTGAATCAATCATTATGTTATTGCATTATAAAATTCACGACAATACATAACTCACAGCATTTGCTAACTTTATAGGTTTTGTTGCAATAAGTGTGTAAAGGTTAAGCAGCTTTGGTAAATCCAAAGAACCAACCAGTTGATGTTTTCCGCATTTTGCTATATCCTCTGTCTTCTTATGTGTATATTATGTCAAACTTCAAGTTCTGTTGAATAAATATACTATTTACCGACCTTACTTCCAAATAGAACCACATGCATAATTATCAACGGCACCACAGCACGCTTCGTAAGCTTAACAAATCTATTATAACTTACCAACTTCGGAAATTCTGATGTATAGTACATATTTAGACATTCTTGATAAAAATCTTTAAACATACGATGATGATTCAAATGAAAAGCCACAAGTATTGTCATAATTTCTAATAAGCTCATCATATATCACATTCTCCTCAGCATTCTCTCGCTACATGACACAAGTCTCTTCAGGTTCAATTCAAATTAGCTTCAAAAGTCATCTATATAATAGTATATCCCTCAGAACGTAGTGGTTTTAGAGGAATTCTAATGACTACCCCTTCTTCTTATTCCGCTACTCTCATTCCTTAGATCGAGCTGAGGTTAAATATTTGAGAGTTTTCACAATTAGATAGAAGTATGATATGATCACTTTTTTAAAAACTAAAGAGTGGTTTTATGGTTTGTTGTAAGGGATGTTGCTCTGATATCTTTGTAAAGAATGGCATTGTGAGGGGGTGTACAGCGTTATAAGTGCAGATCATGTTCTAAATTTTGTTGAGGGCGATCTGGGCAAGAAGCCTCAAACAGCTGTTAAGAAAGCATTATGCGTTATGCTATATAGTCTTGGTAATGGCTCTTTTTCTATGTTATGCAAGATATTATGGCATTCGGCGTCCATAATTTATCGCTGGGTAGTAGAGGCGATGGGCAAGACTCAGGAGCCAGTTGTCTCTTCGGATATTATGGAGATGGAATTCGACGAGATGTGGCATTTTATTGGTTCAAAAAAAACAAGCTTTGGATCATTAAGGCAGTTGATCGTAGTACAAGGAGAACAGTTGCCTGGGTTACAGGCAATCGTGATACTGCAACATTCCAAAAGCTCTACAACAAAGTGAGTCATCTGAAAGAATGTCATTTTTATACGGATGATTGGGATGCTTTTTCTAAAATTTTACCCAAAGAGCGTCATACAATTGGAAAGTCTGGCACAGTATGTATCGAGAGAGATAATAGCAACACGCGACATCATTTATGCCGAATGACACGGCGCACTAAAATCGTTTCTAAAAAAGAGTCAATGGTATACGGATCCATCAAGCTTTGGTGCGCTCTTACTATTACACAAATATTCAAACAATATCAAGAACAGCTCTTATCTATCTTTATGTGAAAACTCTCAAATATTTATGCATCTGTAAGATTAGTTGCAGCAAAAGTCTCAAAATTCCGTCCAGAAGACTCAATTTCTTTTCATACTGCTGCATTTCTTGCTTTAACAAACGCTGGATTGCTATAATCTACCATGTTCTTAGCACTTCTTTTTTGATATTATAGAGGTGTGCGATATACAACAGCTTCTTCGATATTGCACTCATAATTCCTTAATAAATTATAAAGCATTATATTGTAAATATGGTCGATTATTAAAATCACATTGGCATGATAAATAATTAGTATGGAGTATAGTATCAAAATAAGCATGCAAATCTCTACTGCTATATACCTATTTGTATCGTTGAAAGTCGCAATACACTTAGGTTATAGACTTTACAATCTATGCTTTGAAGATATATAAGTTCATTACATGAAGCAAATTGATATAAAAAAGGGTTTAGCAGCATTAGATAATGCTATATGTTCTGCGCCTGAAACACCTGGTGTTTATAAGATGCTGGATAGCGCAGGTGTTGTGATATATATAGGCAAAGCAAAAAATATCAGGAAGAGACTGTCTCAGTACAAGCGAATCGATAAAATGCCAAATAGACTGAGATTGATGATTACACTACTTCATGCAATTGATACTCTGGTGACGGATAATGAATCAGATGCACTGATTCTGGAAGCAAATCTTATCAAATCTTTTGATCCAAGATTCAATATCGCGCTCAGAGATGATAAATCATTTCCATATATTGCGATTTATTTCAATCATGAATTTCCTAGAATAGCTAAACATAGAGGTGCCAAAAACATACAAACAAGATATTACGGACCGTTCTCCAGTGTTGAAAACCTAGAAGCCACAATCAGTGAGTTGCAAAAGATTTTTATGATTAGGTCGTGTACAGATAATTATTTCACAGCCAGGCGATCCCAAATGAGGCCATGTTTACTATATCAAATAAAAAGATGCAGTGCTCCTTGTGTAAACAAAATTACACAAAAAGACTATGCACAATCAATAGATCAAGTCATCGACTTTCTTTCGGGTAATAGCAAAAATATACAAAATGAATTGATAGATCTGATGAATACAGCAAGTACAAAGCTGGATTTTGAGAGAGCAGCTGTCTTGCGAGATAGAATTGCTTTACTAACACAAATGCAGAAAAAGCGAATAATGCTGGATTATAAGAATGATGCGGAAATCCACATTTTTGCTCATTATAGAAACGCATTGAATGCATGCTTACACTTAATTTTTATGCGTAATGGAAAGAATTATCAGAATCAACAATATTTCCTAAAAGATGTAGATACTCGTGACTATCATAATTCTATTAACATATTCATTTTGCAATTATATGAAGATATAGAGATGCCCCAGGAAATCTGGATTAACACAGAAGAGGCTGAGGCCACTATTTTACAAAATGCACTTATTTCACTGGCAAAGAGAAAAAATAAAGGAAATATATATTATCCAAAAGTTGTAATACCAAAGCTAGCATCTTTAGAACATAATATAATGGAATTTGCTACGAAGAATGCAAGACACGCTTTGATTAATCAAATGCAAAAGTACTCTAAACAACATGCTATGCTCCAAAGAATGCAAGAGGTATTTGGATTGCAAAGGATTCCAGAAAGGATTGAAGTGTATGATAACAGTCATATTTTTGGAAAATTTTCATTTGGATGTATGATTGTTGCAACTCCAGATGGCTTTGACAAAAGAGAGTATAGAAAATTTAAAATAGAGCATGACACTAATTCGGATGATTATTATATTTTAAACCAAACATTAAGCAGAAGATTAAAACATTTACAAAGTGCTGCTTGTCCTGATGTTATTTTGATAGATGGTGGTGCTGGACATTTAGCAGTTGCTATCAAAATACTGGAATTAAACAAGCTAGATCAAGAGATAGATGTTATATCTATAGCAAAAGGAGAAAAAAGAAATGCTGGTGAAGAATGGTTCTTTACTCCAAAGAAAGGCAAGTTTCAATTAGAAAAAAATGATCCGTTGTTATTCTATTTGCAAAATCTTAGAGATGAGGCTCATAGATTTGCAATCAGCACACATAGAAAGGCGAGAACCAAAGCAACGCTAAAATCTCTAATATCAGATGTCCCAGGCGTTGGAGAAAAAAGAATGAAGACTTTGCTGACTATATTTGGTTCATACGAGAGAATCACCAGCGCTTCAATAGAAGAACTATCGTGTATAAAAGCGATCGGCAAAAAGACTGCTGAAAAAATAGTAAATATTTGTAAGCAGCGTAATCTTTAGGCACTGCCTTCATAACTAGTACGCGCGTGGATTTGAAAGGCATGATTTTTAGAGTACCAGTTAGTCCATCCCTTAAACATCATTTCATGCTTCTTCTGAGACTCTTGGCGCGCGTACTAGCAAATCAATTTTTGGCGGATGGACTTACTATACCAGATTTAGTGTTTTGTTTTTTAATATGAAAGATCTGTCTGCAATTTTTGCAAGATCTGAATTGTGCGTTACAAGTACAACAGATGCTCCTCTTTCTTTAGCTTCATTAAAGAGCAAATCTGCTACAATCTTTGAATTAGTTTCATCGAGATTGCCTGTAGGTTCGTCAGCTAGAATAATTTTTGGGAAATTTACAAGTGCTCTTGCAACTGCTATTCTTTGTTGTTCCCCACCAGATAATCGTGAAGCCAAGGAATGTCGCCTATCCCAAAGCTCAAGTTTTTTTAGAAGCAGTTCGGCATTTTGTTTCGCACTGGATGACGAAGCGCCAGATATGAGTTGTGTGATAATAAGGTTTTCCAGTACAGTAAACTCAAGTAATAGATAATGAAATTGGTATACAAAACCTATAAGCTTTCTGCGAGCTTCTGCTTTTAAGCGATCAGACGCCTTTGAATAGCAATGCCCTGATATAAAAACATCGCCACATGACGGCGTATCAAGTAGCCCCATAATGTGCAATAATGTGCTCTTTCCAGAGCCTGAGCGCCCGATAATAGAGACAGAATCTCCATCAGCTAATTTGAGGTTGACATCCTCAAGAACTCGGGTGCTGGAGTTATATTCATTATAATCCTTAGTAATGCTACTTAGTTCTATAGACATCAAACACGTCCTATACGTTGCATATAGTGCACGATATTAAAACAAAAGCGTACACACTACTAATAAATCTAACTGCTAAGCTTCTTTTCTTCAAATAGTACATGCTTTCTAACAATCGGATCATACTTGCGAAAGCTCAATTTTTTTGTGAGTTTTTTTGGATTTTTTTTCTTTACTAGAAAGTAACCAGTTCCAGCGGAGCTAGCTAACTTTATTGACACAGTATTTTTCTTAGCCATTGATATTTTCCATCTATAAGTAATACATAAAGTAATTACACTACACAAACAAACCTTGAAAGTAGCAGCTCAAACCACAAAATTCAGGTCAAATAAAATGTGCAATTTAAAGCCGAGGTAGCTAACAGAAAAAGCTTCACTAAAGTTAGTTCACTGTAAGTAAGCTTTGTATAGCTTCCAAAAATTTAAAAGAGCAAGAGTGATATGTACCACATTGCAAGGAATACACAAAAATCTAGAATGAGAGACAAGCAAACTAAAAACACCACTAGAACTTTTGTACTATGACAAACAAAGCTGTTTTTCGAAATTTTTACACCACTTAGTCTTTTTGAAAAAGACAATGAGAAAAATACCAAACTCCTCAGCAAATGAGCAGTATATCAGGCATGTGAGCCATCTGGGAATAACATAGAGCATCCTCATGCAATACACTTAAACTGCACGGATTTTATTATCTATATTCAATGTTGTCAATTGTTATAGGTAATTTTGAAATACATAGTCTATCCATTCAAAAGCGATTTGCTTGCGCAAATAAATTTTTGCTGGAGAAGTGAAATGTATAAAAATTAGCTTTTAGGCGCGGCAATGCGCTAATTTTAGGATGTATAATTTATCCTGTACTTAGCCAAAATACTACTTAAGCACCTTGCCTGTAGTACCTCATAAAATCCATAATGTTTGAGGCAATTTTGTCACTTTTTCTGCCATACTTTCAGTGCTTCATAATCACTTACGACCAAGATAAATCCTGTCCTTCGAAAGTTATGACACATGCAACTTGATAAACTATGTTATCAGAATTCTTGTGCTTTGAAGTTCTTTAGTGGATGCGTATACATAAATCTCTAACATTCAAGCATGACTTAAAGGTTATATTGCTCAGTTATCTGTTGTTCTAGTATATCGTCAAGTGACATCTTCACTCCTATAATTTCTCCATTTTCGTCGAAGTCGATAAATGAGTGATAGTCTGCACATGTAATTTTCAATACACTGCTTGTATAAGCTCCTACAACATGCTCAGGGTTTGATGCTTTGCATTCAATTTCTATTTGAGTTTTCGCAGAAATTCGCTTTACTCCTATCGCTTTGCAAAGATCAATCGTAGGGTTGGCAACTGCTCTAGGCGCATCATGCATATTCAGAACCCTGTATTCTCCTCCTATATCACATACAGTGATATCTTCTTGAAGAGAATCCATATCTATCTTGAGCCTTCCTATTATATCTTTCTTTAGAAAATTGATGCAAGGCTCCAGATCATTAATTTTGTGTTCATCACTTAGCATTTTGCACTGCAAAGTATCCTGCCCACGCAATAGGCAAGCTATAACACTTATATCTATATATTTTTTTCCATTCTTTGCTGTTTTAAATATTTTACCAGTAGAAACAGTATCTCTTTCTGTATTCACACTGAGCAAGCTAATTTTTTGATGATATGTTTCATATCCTGTTGTATAAGCCTTATAAACCCTTTTACTTGAGTCAATGTGATATATGTTATATAAAGATTTTGGTGAATTTATATCAATTATAGCTTCATATACGTTTGTAAAAACAAAACCTTCGATTTGCTGATGTATACCATTGTCTCTCTCAAATATCCCAACAAAACGAAAGTTACTGACGTCAAATGAGTGCTGGGCAGCTTTTTCTAATATATCATCATATGCAAGATAGTAACTTGGATTTATTGGATTCAAGAAATTGCTGCTCCAAGACATTAGAAATGCTAATATCTCATTAGATCCTAGTGTAGCCGATGTATTCGTGAGTTTTAAGCCACCAACATCACATAAACTGCAGTTGTAATATCTTATAATTTGCTCGTATTTCTGCACTGCTGGCGCAATGCGTTGATCTTGAGTATAACTTTGAAGTGTAGACAGCTTAATGTTGCAAATTACTTTGAACATATGAATAATTAGATTATTGTTCTACAAATGAAAAATTGATCACAAATAATATTTAAAATGCATCTGCTATATAAAACCTCAAAAGATCAATTGTAATTGGCTTTGAATGCTCTGTACTTAGCATTTATTAGAATAATTTAGCATGTTAATATAGAGATCAAGATATGGCAATGCATAAATACCGATCGAAACGCTAAATCTTAACAAAAGATTCACAAATTAACTTATTTGCGTCTATAATCTTGAATTTCTTCGATAAGCCGCTTTGCTCTATGCTGTTTGTGATGATAATTATATCTATCTGTGAATTCTCAAGCCTTGCAACAGCTCCAGTTGAGAAAACGGCGTGTGTTGCAATAGCAATTACTTTTTTAGCTCCATTTTCTTTTAAGATATTGCATGCATTGCACATAGTCTTTCCTGTATCAATTATATCATCTATAATGATACAGTTTTTACTATGAACATCTCCATGCATTCCTAATATCTCGCAATCGTTATCACGACTACGCATTTTATGCATTTTAACAATCGGCAAGTTAATTGCAGCAGCTATTTTATTTGCGCTTGAGGCTCCTCCTTGATCTGGCGCTACAATAGAATAGTTCTGCGCAAAAGGATGTATAGCCTCTAAGAAGAGAGGACTTGGATCTATATTATGCAATTTTATATTAAAAAAACGTATAGAATCAGGAGAATGTATATCCAAAGTCAATATATGATCTATTCCTGCTGCAGCAATTATTTTTCCAAGCACTCTCATAGCAACCGCTTCTTGTGCAACTAGTTGTTTATCTTGCCTGCTATAACCAAAATAGGGAATTAGAGCGATTACATTCTTTATATTTTTAGATTGTCTAACAGCATCCGCTATCAAAAGTAGCTCCATTACGTTTTCTGATGCCGAGCTATTTGTGGACTGTACTATAATAACTGTTTCGCAATTCAGTTGCTCGGAAATTCTTACTTTGAATTCTCCATCTGCAAACTTCGTTAATTCTGCTTCTATATATTTAAGTTCTAAGTGGTCGCTCAGTATATATGCAAAAGCCTTACTATTGCTTCCAGCTACTACTACTGTTTCTTGTTGTATCATATATTTAGCTAGTTTGCTTAAAGTGTTTCGATATTTAAAGGTTACTCGCTGATCATCAAATAGTCTGGCAGCAAAAATTTTTGAGAGTTTTCACAATTAGATAGAAGTATGATATGATCACTTTTTTAAAAACTAAAGAGTGGTTTTATGGTTTGTTGTAAGGGATGTTGCTCTGATATCTTTGTAAAGAATGGCATTGTGAGTGGGTGTACAGCGTTATAAGTGCAGATCATGTTCTAAATTTTGTTGAGGGCGATCTGGGCAAGAAGCCTCAAACAGCTGTTAGGAAAGCATTATGCGTTATGCTATATAGTCTTGGTATGGGCTCTTTTTCTATGTTATGCAAGATATTAGGGCATTCGGCGTCCATAATTTATCGCTGGGTAGTAGAGGCGATGGGCAAGACTCAGGAGCCAGTTGTCTCTTCGGATATTATGGAGATGGAATTCGACGAGATGTGGCATTTTATTGGTTCAAAAAAAACAAGCTTTGGACCATTAAGGCAGTTGATCGTAGTACAAGGAGAACAGTTGCCTGGGTTACAGGCAATCGTGATACTGCAACATTCCAAAAGCTCTACAAAAAGTGAGTCATCTGAAAGAATGTCATTTTTATACGGATGATTGGGATGCTTTTTCTAAAATTTTACCCAAAGAGCGTCATACAATTGGAAAGTCTGGCACAGTATGTATCGAGAGAGATAATAGCAACACGCGACATCATTTAGGCCGAATGACACGGCGCACTAAAATCGTTTCTAAAAAAGAGTCAATGGTATACAGATCCATCAAGCTTTGGTGCGCTCTTACTATTACACAAATATTCAAACAATATCAAGAACAGCTCTTATCTATCTTTATGTGAAAACTCTCAATTTGTTAATGAGACGTTCTTCATTTGATATAGCTCTATCTAAACGTTTCAGAGTACAAAAAAGATAAAGTATATGTCCCAAATTATTCATGATATTCAATGCTTCTGTGCATTTTAATATCAAATCACCAAGGAATTTCGGTATATTATAATATACCCTTTCCTTCTCTGTCATTTCATCGCTAAATTCACAAAGATAAAGAATCGCATCGCATATTTCTAATACGCTTAGCTCTGCGTTGTTTGCTAGTCTTTTTTCAAGCTGTGTTTGCAATACCTTAAGAATTGCATCAACATTTAGTTCATTATGTATATTATGTTGGCATGTGATAACGATTTATTCAAACGTGTTATAGATCTAATATACTCCTCAAGCGACAGCTGAAGTGTGAATTCTATACCTCTGTTCAACTCAACTCTCACTCGGTTTATATTAAGATCCGAATGATGATCTAGCAAAACTTGATTTGCAATTCTCTGACAAAAAAGCTCTTTATAAGATTCAATTATGTAGAGCATTTTTTCTTGCATAGAAGTGCTAATTTCTTTAGAGATAGTGATTTCTCGCACTTTAAGTAAAAGATCTAAAATTTGTTTATTTATAGCTTTAGTATTTAAATGATCTGCAAAGCCATGCATAACCTCTAGCACCACTTCTAAATTATGTGTTATATAATCCATGCTATCTTGATATGCGTGCTCTTCTTCCATTGGAAGCACAATGCTTGTTATTTCAAATCGCTTGTCATATACTTTTTCAATAGAGCTAACTATAAAGGACAACTCTTCCTGTTTTGTGGCATTTCTACTAAGCACCAAGTAACGCTCTACTATCTTAGATATAATGCTTAATAGATCTAGTTCAGCTTGGTTATATCTATTATTATTATGATGCGGCGTTCTTTGCTTAAAGAGCTTTTCTATTTTTTGAGTATCAAAAACTAACTTGGAAAAGTAGTGATTAAGCACCTCGTATGAAGCATCTTTGCTACGCATTATCACTGCTAGTGTTTCTAAAATACCAATGTATATACTTTTTACTGCTACACAATCAAAGCACCTTAATACTTGCAAGTTTGGTGTTAATATCTCTTCTTGTAATGTAGAAAGGAAAAGACCTGCAAAAATAGTATTAAAGAACTCTATAGTATCTTTCGGTACGATACTACCATCCTCAAGTGCGCGCTTACTTTGATTTAGTGCTTGAAAAAATTTAAACAACAAAGCAATCTCTGCGCTTGAATAGCTAGTTTTAATAAAGCCCCGAGTTATCACATACTGCATTGTATAATAATAAGACTCTAATTCTTCAATTTGAAGATTAGCAAAACATGTGATATACTCTCTCCATTGATTTACTATATTTACGTCTTCAATCTCTTTAAGATGCAATATTTTAGCAAATAATTCGGTATCATTTAGAATATCAAATAGTTTTGCATAACACTTTTCTATTACACCGTTTTTAACATGGCTATAATTTGCAATACTCTCTAGCATGTTATATATGCAACATTCAGCTAGCTTAGTTGACCACAGCCCCATAAAATAACCGCAGATTTGTTGTTTTCTATTACTTTTATTCGCTAAAATCGCAACTATTAGTTGTAAAGGCGCGATTCACAGCAAATATTGACGCTATTAATTTGATAGCATATATGAGAACATGCATCTTAATACAAGGTCAATATAAATTTAATATTTTCGCAATATTATTGTGCCGCACTCTCAAAATCTGATTGCAGAGCTTATAGCTTGCCTTTTTCTACACATGCTATATAATTCCCTTCAGTATTGAATCTTATGGCGTTGTGTACTTAATTGGATTGTAGTTGCTCTTCCTGTGTTCAAGGCTTGCGTTGTTACGTTGAATGGTATTTTGAAAGAATTGTATTTTTCAATATTTTGCAAAGTCAGAAATCTCTACATGACAGATCGACCATCGGAAAATAAAAAGTTCGTCAACATGTGATTGCAACATGTGACGTTTTTTGTTTTTGACACTACCACAGAGACAATACCAGCATTTTATGTGAGTTACCTTCATGCATTGCATATGAATCATGAATGTTTTGCATCATTTTAAAGATTTAGACCTCAACTTACTCTAGAGAAAAATTTGAGAGACATATAACTTCTTTTGTCATGAGTTAGACATGAGCGTGCAAATCTAAGATGTATTACTTTTACATAATAAACTGCAATTAGACATTTCTATTGTTTGATAATTATTAATTATTGGTCTTTCAATTATGTTATCTGGATTATTTTCCTCAGTTGCTTTTGCCAGCGAAGCAGTTTCTACTGCGCCTTCTACTTCCATAGACTTTTTAAAAAGTATGCTACCACTTTTGCTCATCATGGTAGTTTTTTACTTCTTATTAATTAGACCACAACAAAAAAAGATGAAACGACATCAAGAGATGCTGCGTGAACTAAAAAAAGGTGAGAAAGTTATATTGTCTAGTGGGATATTCGGTAGCATTGCAAAAATTGATGATACTTCCGAAACGTTGAATGTGGAAATTGCTGAGAATGTCAAAATAAAAGTAAGGCGCGATGCTGTACTTGAAGTTTTGAATACTGAAGTTACAAGCCCAGCCAAGTAGTAACAAATAATGCAAGAGTATGGAGGTTGCTGTGCCTAAGATTCACTTCATTGAAAGAGACGGTAATAAAAAAACTGTAGAAGCTCCTGTAGGACTTTCCTTACTTGAAGTTGCGCATAAATATGCCATTGACATTGAAGGGGCTTGTGAAGGCTCTCTTGCATGCTCTACATGTCACGTGATAATTTCTCCAGAATGGTTTGACAAACTCGAACAAGCAAAAGATGAAGAAGAAGATATGCTAGATCTTGCATTTGGCTTGACAAAAACATCAAGACTTGGGTGTCAGATTATAGTAGATAACTCATTGGATGGTCTTGAAGTACGACTTCCTGGAGCAACACGTAATATAATGTTTAAAAATCAATAATACATATTTATAAAAATTATTATTTAGTTATATACTGCACACTAGATACACTAAATGAATTAGTGTTATAAGATAATTAATTCTATATTAGACCGCTTCTTCAAACGCTTGTTTAAGCTTTGCTTGCATACCTTGAGGCTCACAAGATGCTTGTGTACTTCAATGTACACTGCTCTCATAGCGCTCTGTGTGCTACTTGCACCTATCTCAACTGTAACAAGTTTGAAGAAGTCTATTAGATAACATGTGTTTTTTGTTCTGTTGCTAAAAATCAGCAACCGTTATATGCATACTTATGGCCCGTTATGCAGTACTTTAAAAATCATTATATGGAGGAAGCGATAAAGTATGCAAAAATTGCTGCATCGCTTGGAGAAGTGCCAGTTGGCGCAGTGGTTGTGCTAAACCATGATATAATTTCTGCTTCACATAACGAAGTTATAATTAGGAATGATCCAACGGCGCATGCTGAAATTTTAGCAATTAGAAAGGCATCATCTTTTTTATCATCATTTTATCTTGCTGAATGCGATTTATATACTACTCTTGAGCCATGTCCAATGTGCGCACATGGGATTTCACTATCAAGAATCACAAAACTTTTCTTCGGCAGTTATGACAGCAAAAGCGGTGGTGTCGATAGCGGTCCTAGGATATTTCACTCCACTTCTGCGCATCATATTCCTGAGGTGTATGGAGGTTTTTATAAAGAGGAATCAGCTGCTATATTAAAGGATTTTTTTTTAAAACACCGTACACTAAAAAATTAGCATGATAAAAAAAAAGTATAAAATAATAGGCTGCTTTGTTGGTAGCGCTTCTGAGCTCGCAATGACTGCTTATAAAGAGCTTGCTTCCAGATATGATTTAATTGATATGTGGAAGCAAGACTCAAAAGCTTGTGACGTTGCAATTACTATAGGAGGAGACGGAGTAATGTTGCGTGCGCTGCACAGAGTGATGAATACTAATATACCAGTCTTCGGAATGAATCGAGGATCTGTTGGTTTTCTGCTAAATCGCTATAGTGCTGAAGGATTGTTGGAAAGGATTGAAAATGCAGCTCCGATTAATCTATTTCCATTGCAGATGGATACAATAACATTAGCTGGTGAGAAACGAAGTGCGCTTGCTATCAATGAAGTATCTCTACTTAGACAAACTAGTCAAACTGCAAAGATTATCATAAAAATAAACGGTCAAGTTAGGTTAGATTCCTTAGTTAGTGACGGCTTGTTGGTTGCAACACCTGCAGGAAGTACTGCGTATAATTTGGCTGTTAACGGTCCTATTATTCCTTTAAACGGAAATTTATTGGCTCTTACGCCGATCAGCCCATTTCGGCCAAGGAAATGGCATGGTGCGTTGTTATTAAAGAAAAATATAATAGATTTAGAAATTGTTGAGCCGCAAAAAAGACCTGTTAGTGCATCAGCTGATTCAGAAGAGATTAGAGATGTTGTAAAGGTGAGAATTTTTGAGCGCTCCGATATCAATATGACACTATTATTTGATCAAGATGAAAGATTTGAAGAAAAAGTAATCAAAGAGCAGTTTGCTTGTATATGATAAGTTTGATCATAAGATATGCACATGAGAGTTTTCACAATTAGATAGAAGTATGATATGATCACTTTTTTAAAAACTAAAGAGTGGTTTTATGGTTTGTTGTAAGGGATGTTGCTCTGATATCTTTGTAAAGAATGGCATTGTGAGGGATGTACAGCGTTATAAGTGCAGATCATGCTTTCTAAATTTTGTTGAGGGCGATCTGGGCAAGAAGCCTCAAACAGCTGTTAAGAAAGCATTATGCGTTATGCTATATAGTCTTGGTAATGGCTCTTTTTCTATGTTATGCAAGATATTAGGGCATTCGCCGTCCATAATTTATCGCTGGGTAGTAGAGGCGATGGGCAAGACTCAGGAGCCAGGTGTCTCTTCGGATATTATGGAGATGGAATTCGACGAGATGTGGCATTTTATTGGTTCAAAAAAAACAAGCTTTGGATCATTAAGGCAGTTGATCGTAGTACAAGGAGAACATTTGCCTGGGTTACAGGCAATCGTGATACTGCAACATTCCAAAAGCTCTACAACAAAGTGAGTCATCTGAAAGAATGTCATTTTTATACGGATGATTGGGAGGCTTTTTCTAAAATTTTACCCAAAGAGCGTCATACGATTGGAAAGTCTGGCACAGTATGTATCGAGAGAGATAATAGCAACACGCGACATCATTTATGCCGAATGACACGGCGCACTAAAATCGTTTCTAAAAAAGAGTCAATGGTATACGGATCCATCAAGCTTTGGTGCGCTCTTACTATTACACAAATATTCAAACAATATCAAGAACAGCTCTTATCTATCTTTATGTGAAAACTCTCATTTTTTTATCACTTTCTGATTTCTCAAATACACTATTCCATATATATTTGTAAATGGCCCGTTGAGATCAAAACATTCGATATTGATTAGCACGTGCACCAAAAGTCTCAGAAGTGGCATAAAATAGTGTTTAGAATGTCAAAATAGCGTTTTAAATCCGTAAGGAAATGTTATAATAAGCGCAAAAAACTTACGGATTTTGTGAAAGTAGATTTCAGCATAAGGCCAATTAATACATCCGAAAATTAGCGCAGGACAGATCTAAAAGCTAATTTTGTACATTTAACTTCTCCGCAAAAATTGCTTTGCTGCGCAAATAAATTTTTGGCGGATAGACTGATTAGAGGTTTTAGATATTTTGCTTATCATTTATAACATAAAAGGTCACTCACTTATTGTCGTATAGATGGTATTTTGGTTGGATATCGATGCTTGAAACACCATGGCACTGTTACTTTCTTGCAACCCTATAACCTATTGCTTCTGCAAGGTGCAGCACGTTTACTTCTTTTTCTTGAGAAAGATCAGCGATCGTTCTTGCCACTCTCAGAATTTTATTAAATCCGCGCATTGATATATGCATCTTTGTACACGCTTTTTTCATCAAGTTTTTTGATTCCTCGTCCATCTTGACAACATCATATAAAAGATCACCATTTAACTCAGAGTTAAGCTTAATTCCAAGATTTTCATAGGGTTCTAATTGTGTAATTCGAGCTGACATTACTCGTTTTGCAACAACTTCAGATGATTCACCGCGTTCCATTTCATCGCTTAGAATATCAACTGCTCGAACCTCGATTTGCATATCAAATCTGTCAAAAAGTGGTCCAGAAATCTTATTTTGGTAATCTTCAACACAGCTTGGAGCTCTACTACATTGCATATTGTTAGGCTCTCCATAATATCCACATCTACATGGGTTCATCGCTGCTATCAGTTGAAAGTTTGCAGGGTAAGTAACATGGTTATTTACTCTTGCTATTGTAATGCACCGGCTTTCTATCGGCTGCCTTAATGCTTCTAGAGTATTTCTTGAAAATTCTGGAAGCTCATCTAAAAATAGGATGCCTAGGTGCGCAAGTGTTATTTCACCAGGTTTAGCATTTTTTCCTCCACCTACCATTGCAGGAAGAGAAGAGGAACAGTGAGGTTCTCTAAACGGCCTTTCTTCTACTAGCATATTGCTAGAGAGTTCACCTGCTATGCTAGCAATTATACTGGATTCAAGTCTTTCTTCATGTGAAAGTGCTGGCATTATCCCAGGCAATCTCTTAGCGAGCATAGATTTGCCAGAACCAGGAGGACCTATCATTAGCATATGATGCCCGCCTGCAGCTGCAATTTCCAACGCCCTTTTAGGAATTATTTGGCCTTGTATGTCTTGCAGATCCGGCTTTTCTCTCCATGCATTCTAATTTCAGGTAATATCGGAGAGCACATCTTTTGTTTACCAGTAAAGTGGTTGAGTACTTCAAATAAACCATTTGCTGCATATACATCACTATTTCCAGACCATGCTGCTTCTAAGCTATTTTCTGCTGGATATATTAGTCCTTTATTTATGGAGTTTGCTTTTATTGCGGCTGGAAGTATTCCTGTCACTTTCGTAAGTTTTCCATCCAACGAAAGCTCTCCCATTGCTACGTAATTTTCTAATTCCTCTTGTGGGATTATTTCAAGGTCTACAAGCAATCCAAGCGCAATTGGCAAATCAAAATGACTTCCATCTTTATTTAGATCTGCTGGAGATAAATTCACAGTAATTCTTTTAGTTGGCAAGGAAAGTCCTATACTAGAAAACGCAGCTCTAATTCGTTCCTTGGACTCCGCAACCGTTTTATTAGGAAGACCTACTATACAAAAACTTGGAAGCCCTTGAACGATGTGAGTTTGAACATCTACCTCTCTTACTTCAATGCCGATGAAACAAAAAGTAGTGATATGTGAGACCATATGATATAAGTGAGCTTATTGGATACTGAATTATTAATATATCTTTATAAAAGATTATTTGTGTAGATCTCGTATGACTGTCCTTACACTTGTAGTTTTATTTGCGTGAAATCTATCAACTTTGCTTGCCTTTTAAATTTTTTCTGTGTCAATGCAGTTCTATAGGTCAATTCAATTTGCTGCGCTAACTTATATGAATTAGTTCGATATTTATGACGCATGTTGTTTAACCTTATTTTTATCTATTAATTATTTTATTGATGACATATTGTTATGTAGCATAAGATAAGATTACATAAAATATATTTTTTCAACTAATTATTTAGCGCGATATAAAATTTTTATATAAAAAATATAATGATTGATATATTGTTTAGCTCTATACGCAGAGCGCTCGGTGTGTTTTTATTTATAATTTCAGCATGTTTGATATTTGCTATATCTACATTCTCACCTGAAGATAGTTCAATATTGCATGCTTCTTTAGCAACTCCTAAGAATTTGATGGGATGGTATGGAGCATACGTTGCAGAACCTATGATGCAAACATTTGGTTATGCAGTATTATTTCCAATTACCTTTTTAGTGACCATTGCACTCAAAATGTTGCAAAACAAACCTTCATGTTTTCATATATTGAGAATAAGTGCATTATTTTTAACATTACCAATTTTCGCAGGATTCTGCACATTCTTAGATATTTCTACAGAACCGCTTTTAAGACAAGGTGGCGGTTTTGTTGGTTTTTTTATCAAAAATGAATTAATGTGGCGCTTCAATCATGATATTGGTTTTACATTAGCAGCAGTTATCTCTTTAGTTGGCATTATAATTTCATTGCATATTACATTTTCAGAGTGGCGCTCTATCGTGGTATTTTTTACAAAAGCTGTATATAGAGGTACTGTCTCTTGTGGCATTTTATTCAGGAAGTTAAAGTCTGTTTACATGCCCAATAATAAAGCATCACACGCCATAGATGATGTTATCTACAGTCATGATGAAAGTAAAAAAGTAGCAAATTCATCCAGAGAAAAAATCAACATTCCTGATAAAACACGCTTCAAACCTATGTCTAAAACAGAGAATGAAGGAAAAGTGCAAAATAGCATCCTATGCGATGATAATTATAAATTACCGAATACTGGCTTACTAGATCCAATATCAACAATACAATCCAAAACTCAGGTAAACCAGCAAGCATTAGATTTAAATTCCGCTGCGCTAAAACAGGTTTTGGAAGATTTTGGTGTGCGTGGAGAAATTACCAACATATTCCCTGGACCAATAGTAACATTATATGAGCTTGAACCGTCAGCCGGAACAAAATCCTCACGTGTTATTAATATAGCAGATGATATAGCCCGCTCTATGAGCGCAATATCTGCTCGTATTGCAGTAATACCAGGGAAGAATGCAATAGGCATAGAGCTACCAAACCAAAAGCGAGCAGTTGTATATTTGAGAGAACTTTTAGAAAGTAAAGAGTACCATCAAAATAATGGAGGGCTGCCGATAATACTTGGGAAGAATATAGGAGGAGAAGCTGTTATTGCAGATCTTGCGAAAATGCCGCATTTGCTGGTTGCTGGAACAACAGGCTCAGGTAAATCAGTCGCGATAAATACCATGATACTGTCCTTGCTTTATAAGCATTCTCCTAAGACTTGCAAACTTGTAATGATAGATCCAAAGATGCTTGAGCTTTCTGTATATGACGGAATTCCTCATCTAATAGCACCAGTTGTCACCGAACCAAAAAAAGCAGTTTCTGCATTAAAATGGGTAGTGCGTGAGATGGAAGAGCGCTATAGGATGATGTCGCTTATGGGTGTACGCAATATTAGTGGATACAATCACGTTATATCTGAACATATACAAAGTGGAAAGGCATTCTCAAAGCGAGTACAAACTGGTTTCGATCAAGAACTTGGTACACCTGTTTTTGAAAATATTGAAATGAAGAATGAGCTGCTGCCTTACATAGTTGTTATTGTTGATGAGATGGCGGATTTAATGCTTGTGGCTGGGAAAGATATAGAAGCTTACATACAAAGACTTGCTCAAATGGCTAGAGCTGCAGGTATCCACATAATTATGGCAACACAAAGGCCTTCTGTAGATGTAATCACTGGTGTAATTAAGGCAAACTTTCCTACCAGAATCAGCTTTCAAGTTACATCAAAGATAGACAGCAGGACAATTCTTGGAGAACAAGGTGCAGAGCAACTACTTGGTATGGGCGACATGCTATACATGGTGCCTGGCGGGCGTATAGAACGCGTTCATGGTCCATTTGTACATGATAAGGAAGTAGAAAGCATAGTTGCTTTTTTGAAAGCACAAGGCGCTCCAAACTATATATCTGAAGATGAATTTATTGACAAAGAAGATGGAAATACTAGTGCTGCTCCTGAAGAAGCCTCAAGTGATCTATACGAAAAAGCAGTTGCAATAGTATTGCAAGATAGAAAAGCAAGTACGAGTTACCTGCAAAGATGTTTGAAAATAGGTTATAATAGAGCGGCCTCTTTGATTGAGAGGATGGAAAAAGAAGGTATCATAAGCCTTCCAAATCATGTTGGAAAGCGCGAAATATTAAAGGGCTAGCCTGTTTATTATGCAACATAAATCAACATTTGAAGAAGTTCTCCTGACTCGTACGCGCACCAAGAGTCTCGAAACAAACATGAAATGATGTCCCGAGTGTCAAAATAGCGCTTTAAATCCGGAGAGTTTTCACATAAAGATAGATAAGAGCTGTTCTTGATATTGTTTGAATATTTGTGTAATAGTAAGAGCGCACCAAAGCTTGATGGATCCGTATACCATTGACTCTTTTTTAGAAACGATTTTAGTGCGCCGTGTCATTCGGCATAAATGATGTCGCGTGTTGCTATTATCTCTCTCGATACATACTGTGCCAGACTTTCCAATTGTATGACGCTCTTTGGGTAAAATTTTAGAAAAAGCATCCCAATCATCCGTATAAAAATGACATTCTTTCAGATGACTCACTTTGTTGTAGAGCTTTTGGAATGTTGCAGTATCACGATTGCCTGTAACCCAGGCAACTGTTCTCCTTGTACTACGATCAACTGCCTTAATGATCCAAAGCTTGTTTTTTTTGAACCAATAAAATGCCACATCTCGTCGAATTCCATCTCCATAATATCCGAAGAGACAACTGGCTCCTGAGTCTTGCCCATCGCCTCTACTACCCAGCGATAAATTATGGACGGCGAATGCCCTAATATCTTGCATAACATAGAAAAAGAGCCATTACCAAGACTATATAGCATAACGCATAATGCTTTCTTAACAGCTGTTTGAGGCTTCTTGCCCAGATCGCCCTCAACAAAATTTAGAACATGATCTGCACTTATAACGCTGTACACCCCCCTCACAATGCCATTCTTTACAAAGATATCAGAGCAACATCCCTTACAACAAACCATAAAACCACTCTTTAGTTTTTAAAAAAGTGATCATATCATACTTCTATCTAATTGTGAAAACTCTCAAAAAAATAAATCTAAGTAGAGAAAGTTCAGTTCATCAGCAAGATTAATATTAAAAATACATTCTTATAAAAGCAGAAATTGAAAACACAGATGTAAGACGTTATATTCACTCATGTTGCTGCATTGCAAATCGAGATATTTATGACTAATAAAAATAATCAATATATTAAGTATAGAAATTCTTCTATGGCATATTCTCTTGTCAAGATCATAACAAAAGTAATCAGAAGTTTGTGTAATACATTTTATGCAGTATTATTTTTGTTTAATGTATTCATTTGTAATGTCGCGGCTGCAGAAAGTGGACTTAGCGGATATCACTCACTTAGGTTTTTTCAAGCTGTAATGGAGTATGTCAAGCAGGAGTATGTAGCAGATGTAGATGAACAAAAGCTGATAGAATCGGCAATACAAGGTATGCTGACATCTCTTGACCCGCATTCGATGTACTTGGACCAAAAGACGTATAACGAGATGAAAATAGCTACTAAAGGTGAGTTTGGTGGTCTTGGTATAGAAATGACGATGGAAAATGGGATACTGAGGATAATTTCGCCTTACGAAGATGGACCAGCATTTAGAACTGGTATAAAAATAGGCGATAGTATTATTGCAATCGATGGAGAAATGGTGAAGGGGATGTCGATTAATGAAGCTGTGGATAAATTACGTGGTGAGCCTGGTACTTCAGTGAACATAAAAATTTATAGAGAGAATTACGGTGTACTGGATACAAAAATAGTTCGAGAAGTAATAAAGTTGGTTCCTGTAAAGGCAAAGCTTGTTGGAGGGAAGTCAGTTGGATATTTCAACGTATCTAATTTCAATGAAAGGACTGCGTCGATTATAAAAAAAGAATATGCGAATTTAATTAAAGAAAATCCTTCTATATCTGGAATTGTGCTAGATTTAAGATGGAACCCTGGAGGTTTGCTTGAGCAAGCAAAAGAGGTGGCTGATCTTTTCCTTAGAGAAGGTGTAATCGTGTCAATAAAAAGCAGAAATAGTGAGATGAACCAAGTTTTTTGTGCAGAGAATAGCGACATTACTGGTGGTATGCCTATAGTTGTGTTAATTAATGGAGGTTCTGCATCTGCTGCAGAGATAGTTGCAGGAGCATTGCAAGAGAATAAGAGAGCGCTTGTGGTTGGCACTAAGTCTTTTGGGAAGGGATCTGTACAGAAAGTGATTCCGCTAAGCAGTGGTGGAGCAATAAAGCTTACCACAGCTCTTTACTACACGCCTTCTGGTACGTCTATACAGGCTGCTGGTATCACTCCGGACATAATAGTGCCAGAAGCGATAGTAAAGCAAGTAGAGGATGGTAGTAATATAATAGGATCTGAAGCTTCCCTAAAAGGACATTTGCGGAAAAAATCTGATAGCATGACAAATGCACAAAAAGAAAACATAAGAACGTTAATGAATTTGGATGAATCTCAAGATTTTCAATTGTTAAGAGCTATAGACACAGTTAAGGTGATGGCGCTTTATAGATGATCAAAAAATTTTGCTAGTCACTAATCATTATAAAGTCTATACGTCAAAAATAAATTTTTGCCATGCGGTACAGACTAATTATCATTACAAAGTTGACCAGTAGTAAGTAAATGATACTGTGCTATAAGTTCCAGCATTACCTTGTTATTTATATTGAGCTTTGTTAGCTTTTTATTTTTGTAATAATAGATTTCTCTAATTGGTGTAATTCCCATTGCAGTTCCAGTGAGAAAAGCAGCATCAGCAGATTCTACATCAGACATGCTACACCTAACTTCTTTACTTTGTATTTTGCAGTTTTTTGCAAGTTCTAGCATAGTTCTCCTAGTAATTCCATCTAAGAAAGAATCAGCGATCGGAGTATACAGCACATCATCTTTCACATAAAAGAAATTTGATGTCGTAGCTTCTGTAATAAAATCATCTATATCTAACATAATAGCGTCATCAAACCCTCTTGATACAGCGTCATTTTTTGCAATTGTGTTCATCATATAAAGTCCAGAAGCTTTAGCCTGAATTGGAACCATATCTTTTGATATTTTTCTCCAAGTAGAAATTTCAATTGAGAGCTCATGACTATTTTTTGTATACTCTTTTGCATCATCGAATGCTCTCCATCCTAAAATCGCAGTTTGTATACTACATTTCTTGCTATATATGGTTTGAGTTTCTGGGCCACGCCAAGCAACAGGCCTGATATAACCAGACTTCAAATCATTTTCCTTGATAATGTGCAAAACAGCACTATTTAGTTCAAGTACGCTATATGGTAGAGTATAGCCCATCATACTAGCTGATTGTTGAAAACGCACCATATGCTCTTGCAGCTTGAATGGAACATAGTTATATGTTCTAATACCTTCAAATATAGCACCTGAATAATGCAAAGAATGGTTAAATATTGAAATATTTGCAGAATCTGCATCTAATATTTTTCCGTTTAGCCAACATTTTCCTTGAAATAAATCTGAAAGTATCTGCATATAGATTTTAAAGACTCAATATTTGATATAATACTTATAACAATAATTATTAAACAATAAATTATACATAGTATGCGTTACAAACTGCAACCAAAAAAAAAACTTGGTCAACACTTCTTGATAGATCATAGTATTGCTTCACTGATTGTTTCAAAGTCTGGAGAAATTAATGACGATACAACAGTATTCGAAGTAGGGCCAGGAACTGGAGCTTTAACTAACTACCTTCTCACATCAAAAGCAGGTAGGATTATTGCTATAGAGAGAGACATTAGATGTATTACAGCATTAAAATCCTCAAATCTTCTATCATCAAGTGAAAAGCTAGAAATCATAAATGGAGATGCGCTATCATTCGATGAACGTTCAATTCTTAGTGGAAGAAATAATAAGATTATTGCAAACCTACCTTATAATATATCGACCGCGCTTATAGTAAAATGGTTAGGATTGATTGACCTATTTTCAAGCATTACTGTAATGGTCCAGAAAGAAGTTGCAGAAAGAATTGTAGCAAAAGGTGGTTCAAAAGATTTTGGGAGAATTAGCATAATTGCTCAGCTTTTATGTGATATCGAAGAGGTAATAGAAGTCCCTAGAGAGGCTTTCTTCCCAAAACCTAAGGTATTATCATCTGTTATACATATGATTCCAAGAATAAAGCCGCTGTTTCACTGCAACTTTGATGCTTTAGAAATTGTATGTAAAGCGGCTTTTTCGCAAAGACGTAAAATGTTAAGATCTTCACTGAAGTCTGTATTTGGAAAAAATACTACTCAAATTCTACATGAGTGTAATATTGATGAATCAAAGAGAGCAGAAGAGATATCAATAGAAGATTTTTGTACATTATCTGAGCTATATGTAAAGCTTTAATAGTCACATGCCTACGTCATAACTCTAAGAAGCTGAGAGTTTTCACAATTAGATAGAAGTATGATATGATCACTTTTTTAAAAACTAAAGAGTGGTTTTACGGTTTGTTGTAAGGGATGTTGCTCTGATAGCTTGGTAAAAAATGGCATTGTGATGGGTGTACAGCGTTATAAGTGCAGATCATGCTTTCTAAATTTTGTTGAGGGCGATCTGGGCAAGAAGCCTCAAACAGCTGTTAAGAAAGCATTATGCGTTATGCTATATAGTCTTGGTAATGGCTCTTTTTCTATGTTATGCAAGATATTAGGGCATTCGCCGTCCATAATTTATCGCTGGGTAGTAGAGGCGATGGGCAAGACTCAGGAGCCAGTTGTCTCTTCGGATATTATGGAGATGGAATTCGACGAGATGTGGCATTTTATTGGTTTAAAAAAAACAAGCTTTGGATCATTAAGGCAGTTGATCGTAGTACAAGGAGAACCGTTGCCTGGGTTACAGGCAATCATGATACTGCAACATTCCAAAAGCTCTACAACAAAGTGAGTCATCTGAAAGAATGTCATTTTTATACGGATGATTGGGATGCTTTTTCTAAAATTTTACCCAAAGAGCGTCACACAATTGGAAAGTCTGGCACAGTATGTATCGAGAGAGATAATAGCAACACGCGACATCATTTAGGCCGAATGACACGGCGCACTAAAATCGTTTCTAAAAAAGAGTCAATGGTATAGCATAAGTGACTAAGGTGCTGACAATTTAATTGTATTAAAAACAGCATCATAAAGAGTATCAAATAAATCTATAGTTTTTCTAATTTCATTTTTTATCTTAAACCAGTAATGCTCTATAGGATTTAAATCAGGAGAGTAAGTTGGTAAAAATAATATGTAACAACCCACAGATTCAATTAACTCTTTCACTTTAGGATTCTTATGGAAGTTAATGTTATCCATAACAACAGTTTGTCCAGGTTTTAATTCTTTAATTAACATCTCCCTAATATAAGCTTCAAAGACCTCTTTATTGCAATTACCCTCAAATATTACGGGAGCAATAAGATTACAATTACAAAGACCAGCTATCATACTTATTCTAGTTTTATGTTGATACACCTTTTCCCCATAGCACCTTTCTCCTAAAATACTACAACCATATCCTTTACAAGCATTATCTTCTATTCCAGATTCATCAAGATATACTATTTTATCTCTTGTGATGGTTTTTATCTTTTCAATAAATTCATGTCTTAACGGAATATCTCTTTTCGGATGAAGATGAGTTTTTTTTATAGCTATAACCAAGTTTTTTTATCGCCTGTAAGATCGTTGTAGGTGATATATTACACCACTTCTTTGCTAGTTCTTTTGATGTCATAGCAATATTTAATTCAAAAAATTCTTTAAAATCTTCTAGATTTTTGATCTTATGACTGTGACCTTTTTGATAACCACTTGCTGCTTTCAAAGAACCGTGCTTATCTTGCAGAATTTTCCACTTATAGATAGTATCACGACTCACTCTAAATAGTTTACTCACTTTAGTGATTCTTGCACCATTTTCTAATGCTTCTATTACTCTTACCCTAAGTTCTATTGGATATGCTCTTGCCATAATTTTATGCTTTTTATTTCATACTCACTTTTTATATCTTAATTCCTAACTTTTGTCAGTATCTTAGTCACTTATGCTATATACGGATCCATCAAGCTTTGGTGCTCTCTTACTATTACACAAATATTCAAACAATATCAAGAACAGCTCTTATCTATCTTTATGTGAAAACTCTCAAGAAGTTTAAACAATACCCTATTGGATATTTTCACATTGATATTGCAGAGGTAAGAACTGAGGAAGGAAAGCTTTATTTACACGTTGCAATTGATAGAACTTCTAAATTTGCATATGCACAGCTTCACAAAAGCCAAACCAAGATGATTGCTGCAGATTTCTTACGTAATTTGATAAAAGCTTTACCTGATAAAATACATAAAGTTCTAACCGATAATGGTATTCAATTTAACGCGAGTTGCCAATTAATTGATTACTGTATGGTAGATTTTTAGCGTACTATATGTGACTTGAGTGTTTTGCAAATAAACAAAAACAACATATGAAAGAGGTTTTTGCATAAACGTACTGTTTTGTCGATGATTTTATGAAAGATCTATGGATCCGTATTGCCGGTAATTAGCACCTTAGGGGGCTCAATTTTAATTGGCAATTCGCGCTACCATATCGTTTCGCAGAAACTGTACCAAAAATTCGCTCCTAAAAGACAACACCAATCAACTGCTGATCTTAATTTATATAACTTATGTTGTGGATTCAAACTATCAGATAATCTTTCCTCAAATATCCTACTTTGAGTATTATTAATTTTCACTTCTTCTGCTGGCATATAATACAAATCCGTAAGGTTTTTGTGAAAGTAGCATGCAGCATAAGGTCAATTAATATATCCGAAAATTAGAGCATAGCAGATCTAAAAGCTAATTTTTGTACATTTAACTTCTCCGCAAAAATTTATTTGCACAGCAAATCAATTTTTGGCGGATAGACTATAAAACCTCATGTAACACAAATTATTACATTCTTGTAATCCTAGCTATTCCAGCTCACTCTCATAAAATCTCTTATCTTTTGCAAAGTACGCTCCTCAATCTGCCGAATACGCTCTCTTGACACATTATAGCGTACGCTTAGCGCATCTAGAGTACTTGGTTTTTCTCTCAAACGCCTTTCCGTTATTATATCTCTCTCACGCTCATTTAGAGAATCTAAAGCAGCGCTAAGCAGTTTCATCCTACTTTGCGTATCGTACTTTTCGATGATCATATTTTCTTGTGTTTCCTCAGAAGCTGGAATCGTATCAATAATTTCCGCATCATCTTCATCACCATACGCATGACCATGCAATGAAACACAGCCTGCATTAAAAAATGCAGCATCTACATATTTCTTTTCAATGCCGAGTTCTTCCGAAACCTCAGCATTGGTAGCCACTTCATCCTTTCTGCCGCTAACTAATCCTATCCTATCTCGTGCTTTCTTCAGGTTAAAGAATAGCTTTTTTTGTATGACAGACGTCCCAACCTTAACCAAGGACCACGACTTGAGTATATAATCCTGTATTGCAGCCTTTATCCACCACATCGCGTAAGTAGAGAGTCTATGACCCATATCAGGATCAAATTTCTTTACTGCATGCATGAGGCCTATATTACCCTCTGCAATTATATCTATCAGCGGGATGCCATAATGACGAAATCTCATAGCAATTTTTGCTACAAGTTTTAAATGTGATGTAACAAGCTTGTGTGCAGCTCCTAAGTCTGCATGATCTCTACAACGTACCGCAAGAGAATACTCTTCCTCTGCACTCAACATTGGGATCTTCTGAATCTCTTCAAGGTACGCAGCAACACCACTCTCCTGTACTATAGTAGGTAAAAAAGCTTTTGCAGCCATAAGCCCTCCTTTGCATTTTTGATCAGTTGAAGCGCGAAATTATTATACAACAAGATTTGATGATTTGCAAGATTAAGGATGCAACAAATTATATTGAGTTAATAATATAGTTGTAATTTCTTTACTAAGAAGGTCATAATTTTGAGAGTTTTCACAATTAGATAGAAGTATGATATGATCACTTTTTTAAAAACTAAAGAGTGGTTTTATGGTTTGTTGTAAGGGATGTTGCTCTGATATCTTTGTAAAGAATGGCATTGTGAGGGGGTGTACAGCGTTATAAGTGCAGATCATGTTCTAAATTTTGTTGAGGGCGATCTGTGCAAGAAGCCTCAAACAGCTGTTAAGAAAGCATTATGCGTTATGCTATATAGTCTTGGTAATGGCTCTTTTTCTATGTTAGGCAAGATATTATGGCATTCGGCGTCCATAATTTATCGCTGGGTAGTAGAGGCGATGGGCAAGACTCAGGAGCCAGTTGTCTCTTCGGATATTATGGAGATGGAATTCGACGAGATGTGGCATTTTATTGGTTCAAAAAAAACAAGCTTTGGATCATTAAGGCAGTTGATCGTAGTACAAGGAGAACAGTTGCCTGGGTTACAGGCAATCGTGATACTGCAACATTCCAAAAGCTCTACAACAAAGTGAGTCATCTGAAAGAATGTCATTTTTATACGGATGATTGGGAGGCTTTTTCTAAAATTTTACCCAAAGAGCGTCATACAATTGGAAAGTCTGGCACAGTATGTATCGAGAGAGATAATAGCAACACGCGACATCATTTATGCCGAATGACACGGCGCACTAAAATCGTTTCTAAAAAAGAGTCAATGGTATACGGATCCATCAAGCTTTGGTGCGCTCTTACTATTACACAAATATTCAAACAATATCAAGAACAGCTCTTATCTATCTTTATGTGAAAACTCTCAACCACTCTTTAGTTTTTAAAAAAGTGATCATATCATACTTCTATCTAATTGTAAAAACTCTCTATAATATTAATATAAAATGCAAATCTAATATACTGGGTTAAAAACAGCTAAAACGCTATACAGTAAAATTATTTCGCAAAATCGCAGTTTAAGCGCTATTTTTGAAGAATATAGCCAATGAAATACAGCATTAGCATGATAAGGTATTTTGAGAATTATAATGTTTGTCATTAAAGACGTTTTTATGTCGCCCTACAACTTACTGAAACTGGCAACAATAAATTATATACTAATACTAATTGTGTTGTTTTTAGCCAACAATATCGCAATAGGAAGTGATGAAAACATAGAATCTGAAGACTGGAGCAGTGCTCAGATTATAGTAGAAATGCCAGATCATGATCACACTTTTCAATCCGAAAAAGCATCTACAATACATGATCCATACGAAAAATTTAATAGAAAGATTTTCGCATTCAACAA
The DNA here is from genome assembly GCF_964020185.1 of Candidatus Lariskella endosymbiont of Hedychridium roseum. Lineage (NCBI taxonomy): Bacteria > Pseudomonadati > Pseudomonadota > Alphaproteobacteria > Rickettsiales > Candidatus Midichloriaceae > Candidatus Lariskella > Candidatus Lariskella endosymbiont of Hedychridium roseum. The sequence goes on from NZ_OZ026538.1 coordinate 1,247,962, forward strand.
ATTTATGGATAGAGTATTTATAAAACCAGCAGCACTAGGTTATAGAAGAATATTCCCGCAATTTGTAAGAAATAGAATTTCCTCATTTCTAATTAACTTACAAGAACCGCTATATTGCCTGCATAATCTTCTAACTTTGGAACCAAAAAAAGCAATGCAATCCTTTTCTAGGTTTACAGCAAATACAATATTTGGAGTTTTGGGACTGTTTGATGTTGCAAAGATGCATGGGCTGGGGCAAAAGCAAAAGACCTCAAGAGATACATTTGCAAAATATGGCTTTCCCTCTGGAGCATATATAATGCTTCCAATATTTGGCCCATCCACAGTGAGAGATAGTATATGTACTGTTTTAGATTTCGTAGTAGATCCTCTAGATATCGCTATTAGCTATAATATTGAGTTTATCATAGTTAAAATAATTGTTGACGGCGTTGTGAAACGCGAGTACTTACTGAGGTATGATGATAAGATTGCTGGGATTGCCCTGGATGAATATGCTTTTATGCGAAGCTTTTATGCGCAGCAATATTTTAGAGATATGGCCGATGAAAAATAACATACAAATACGTTTTCAACTTTTCTTAATAATAATATTCTCATTTGTATTCGTTGTATTTTTAACTCCTGCTTCTGTTACAGTTGCTGGAAATGATACACGGCTTGCAAATCAACACAACAAAGGAAGTAAAGCATCTGATAACAACCAGATTGCAGCAAAAGATAGAGAAGATGGAGCAAAAATCGTTGGAGATTTTGTTAAGGATGTCGCAAATAAAGTTGCAGCAGTTTTAAATTCTAAAATCGCTCCTAATGCAAAGTCCAAACAGCTAACAGAAATTTTTTATTCAATCGCAGATTATGAGTGGATGGCAAAGTTCGTCGTAGCAAGACATTGGCGTAGTATGAGTCAGACGCAGCAGCAGAGCTATATTGAGGCCTATAAGCATTACTTGGCTCATTCTTATGTGAAACATTTTAATGAGTACAATGGTCAGCGCTTTGAATTTGGATCTATCAGCGAGGTGAATACATCAAACTATGATGGACAATACATGGTTTCAGTGACAATTGTACAGAAAAACTCCGATACTGCTCCGATAAATATTCTCTATAGGCTAAAGATGTACTCAAAAAACAGTATCAAAATTATAGATATAATAGCGGATAATGTCAGCCTGCTTGCGACTCAACGCGAAGATTTTAACTCTGTCATCACTCGTAGCGGAGTTCCTACGCTTATAGAGAATCTGAGGAATGCTATCAATTCTTGATTAACTATAAAAACTTAGCCATACACACATATCTCTAATGCAATGAAGGTTTGGTGCTGAATTCAATTATGTACATGCGCATGTGAAGTTGGAATTCAAAAAGAGCTAAGAAAATGGTATAAGTGTTAATACTAATACATCGCTCGCCTTCTGAAAGCGCAAATTTTGAAAAGCATGACAAGTATATATTTAGTTGATGCTTGTTGCTTGCTTGAAGTTTGAGCTTGCATTAATTAATGAATAATTAAGCCATTTGATTGTTATGTCTAGTATAAACTTTATAGAAACTTCAGGGGTAAGGACGCTCAAAAATGATTCAAGGCTAGTGCGCCCTGGAGATATATATGTTGCAAGCTCCAGCGATCAAAAATTAGCAAATGAGTATATATTAAATGCAGCACAAAATGGAGCAATTGCAATTGTTTTAAGCGACAAACTCAAAGTTGATAAACTTCCCAATATTTGTTACTATACTGTAGCAGATCCGCTCCTTTGCATGAGAGAACTCGCTGCTTTATTTTATCCTAAGCAGCCAGAATTTACAGTCGCTGTCACTGGGACGAATGGTAAGACATCTGTTGCTAGTTTTTACATGCAAATCTGTGCACTACTCAATATGAAAAGCGCTTCCATAGGAACATTAGGCGTTGAAGTATCTGACAAAACTGTCGATTGCACTACTGCAAACAGTGAAATATTAGCCGCTTCGCAGACTTTAACTACGCCAGATCACATAAGCTTGAGATATTTTTTAGATAAGCTCGCACAAAACAACGTCACACATCTTGCTATCGAAGCTTCTAGTCATGGCCTTGATCAAAATAGAATAGATGAAATCAATTTTAAAGCAGCTGGATTTACAAACTTTTCTCAGGATCATCTGGATTACCATGATTCTCTAGATTCTTACTTTGCTGCAAAATTACGCTTATTTCATGAAGTTATTGATGTTAATGCAAGTGCAGTTCTGAATGCTGACATAGATGTATTTAATAAATTATACAGTTGCTGCTCACTTAGAAAAATTAATGTATTACAGTATGGTAAAAACGCAAATGACATAAGATTTGTTGGTCATGATAACGGTCATGTGCTGTTAGATGTATTTGGTAAGCGCTATAAAATAATGCTGCAGATACAACATGAATTTCAGATATACAACATAATGTGTGCGGTTGGACTTGCAATATCTGCAGGATTTTATATAGATGATATCTTAGCATCTACTGAAAAAATCAAAGCTGCTCCTGGCAGACTAGAAGTAATTTCAAATGCAAATGGAAAAACTATATACGTTGATTATGCTCATACACCAGATGGGCTGCATACTGTGCTACTTGCACTGCGCAAAGGTTGCTTAAATAAACTGCACGTATTATTTGGCTGCGGCGGAAACAGAGACAAATCAAAACGTATAATTATGGGCAGCATTGCTGGGAATATAGCGGACTCTGTTATAGTGACAGATGATAATCCTAGAAATGAAGATGCTGCAAAAATTCGTGCAGATATAATTGCAGGAATTAGTGATAAGAGTAAAGTTATAGAGATAAGCAATAGAAAAGACGCAATTACTGAAGCCATAAAAATGATGCAAGATGAAGACGTGCTGTTAATAGCTGGAAAAGGCCATGAAGAGTATCAAATCATAGGGGATCAAAAATGCAAATTTAGCGATGCAGAAACCGCAAAGGATATTCTAAGAAATTTAGAATGTATACAAACATATTAAATAGTCTATCCGCCAAAAATTGATTTGCTACGCAAATAAATTTCTGCGGAGACGTTAAATATGCAAAAAGTAGCCTAGGATACGGTGAGCATTGTTGCAAATGCGTAGAGCATATGTATTAGTCGACATTTTATCTTACATTTAGTAAATTAAATTAGTTATTAAATGGAGATAAGCAATGAACTTAAATCAAAAAATCATCAAACCGAAACTAGGTTTACTTGAATTGGCAAAAAGCCTTGGTAGTATATAATCTGCATGTAAGGCAATGTGTTATAGTAGAGATAGCTATTACAGATTTAAAGAACTATATGAAACAGGAGGAGAAGAAGCGCTATACGAGATAAGTCGCAAGAAGCCAATAATCGCTAATAGAGTAGATCCTGCAGTAGAAAAAGCAGTAGTTGATATGGCGATAGAGTACCCAGCATATGGACAACTTAGAGTATCAAATGAGCTGAAGAAGAGTGGTATACTTGTTTCTCCTGGAGGAGTAAGATCGATTTGGTTACGTAATGATTTGAATAATATCAATAAAAGATTGAAAGCCTTAGAAGCTAAGATGGCCCAAGATGGTATTATATTGACCGAAGCACAGCTGCAAGTACTAGAGAAACGCCGTAATGAAAAAGAAGCACATGGAGAAATTGAGACACAACATCCAGGTTATTTAGGTTGCCAAGACACATATTATGTAGGCAATTTCAAAGGGATAGGAAAGGTTTATGCTCAGGTATTTATTGATAGCTACAGTAGATTTGCTGATGCTAAACTGTATACTGACAAAACTGCGATTACTGCTGCTGATATGCTAAATGATCGAGTGTTACCATGGTATGAGAGTCAAGGGATACCGATGCTTCGTATTCTTACAGATCGTGGAGGAGAATATAAGGGAAATATAGAACATCATGCTTTTGAGTTATTTCTCAGTATAGAAGGTATAGAGCATACAACAACTAAAGCATATTCACCTCAAACTAATGGTATGTGTGAACGTTTTAATAAAACTATGAAACAAGAATTCTTTGATACAGCTATGCGTAAAAAGATTTATACATCATTGGATGACTTGCAATTAGATCTTGATATTTGGTTAGAATATTTCAACAATGAAAGACCTCATTCTGGTAAATATTGTTATGGAAAAACACCTATGCAAACTTTTTTGGATAGTAAAAAGTTAGCTGTGGAAAAGAATAATGAAATCTTGTATCTCAGTTACATATCTGACAGTCAAAACTTAACTGACAAGCAGATATAAAATTTATAACTGTCTGTAAGATCAAATCTTGACTTCTACACTTGATATTGTTTGAATATTTGTGTAATAGTAAGAGCGCACCAAAGCTTGATGGATCCGTATACCATTGACTCTTTTTTAGAAACGATTTTAGTGCGCCGTGTCATTCGGCATAAATGATGTCGCGTGTTGCTATTATCTCTCTCGATACATACTGTGCCAGACTTTCCAATTGTATGACGCTCTTTGGGTAAAATTTTAGAAAAAGCATCCCAATCATCCGTATAAAAATGACATTCTTTCAGATGACTCACTTTGTTGTAGAGCTTTTGGAATGTTGCAGTATCATGATTGCCTGTAACCCAGGCAACGGTTCTCCTTGTACTACGATCAACTGCCTTAATGATCCAAAGCTTGTTTTTTTTGAACCAATAAAATGCCACATCTCGTCGAATTCCATCTCCATAATATCCGAAGAGACAACTGGCTCCTGAGTCTTGCCCATCGCCTCTACTACCCAGCGATAAATTATGGACGGCGAATGCCCTAATATCTTGCATAACATAGAAAAAGAGCCATTACCAAGACTATATAGCATAACGCATAATGCTTTCTTAACAGCTGTTTGAGGCTTCTTGCCCAGATCGCCCTCAACAAAATTTAGAACATGATCTGCACTTATAACGCTGTACACCCCTCACAATGCCATTCTTTACAAAGATATCAGAGCAACATCCCTTACAACAAACCATAAAACCACTCTTTAGTTTTTAAAAAAGTGATCATATCATACTTCTATCTAATTGTGAAAACTCTCAAAAAATAATATGTGGAAAAGGTTTTTGCATCAATGTACTGTTTTTTGATGATTTTATGAAAGATCTATTTATCTGCATTACCTGCAATTAGTAGCTTAGATGCTTAATTTTTAATTGGCAACTCGCGCTAAATAGATAGCTAAATAAACTAACAAAGCTGGTATTTCAATGGCAGATAAACTTCTTGAAGTGAGAAGCTTTAGGATTTTTATGTACTGATAATGAAATACTCTCATTATGCAACAAAGCCAGTCTATCCGCCAAAAATTTATTTGCGCAAGCAAATAAATTTTTGTGGAGAAGTGAAATATGCAAAAATTGGCCCAGGATTCAGCCATGTGTAATTTTTGATATATTAATTGGTCCTGCGCCTAAAAACACTACTTTCACAAAATCCGTAAGTTTTTTGCATTTATTATAATATTTTCTTGCGGATTTAAAATACTATTTTGACAATCTACGCACGATTTCATGCTTGTTTTGAGACTTTTGGCGTGCGTACCGTGAGAGAGTTGCAGGCGATATTATCTTCTAAACATCCAAGTTGCTCACTTTTAATGCATTATTCTGTATAAACTCTCTCCTTGGCTCAACTACATCGCCCATCAAAGTAGAAAAAGTATTTTCTGCCGCAGCGCAGTCTTCAACCTTTACCTGCAGCAACGTTCTTGTCTCTGGATTCAGAGTAGTATCCCATAATTGATCTGCATTCATCTCACCCAGCCCCTTAAATCTTTGTATATAAAGACCACGTCTTGCTGCATTGAAAGCATTTAAAATTAGCTCAGAAGGCATATGGCAGAGAAACTTATTCTCTTTTACTAAGAGAGTTGATTGTTCTATAAATAGATCAGCAAAAGGCCTGAGTACTTCACAAAGACTAAGCAACACCTTTGAGGAAAATATATCAACTGGAATCTGAAATAAAGTTGTAATACTGCGTTCTAAACGCTCTAGAGTAAAATCATCTCTGAAACTCCAGGTAACTCCTTGAATTGGTTCCATACTAATCATTTTCTTTAATATAGCCTCACTAAGGATGGACCAAGAAGATTCATTGCACCCAAATTGGCAAAACATAATTGCAGCAACTTCCAGAATTTTTTTATCAAAAGATACAGGAGCTTTCTCCAATATTTGACAAAATTTGCTCATAGCTCTAATTACATAACATAATTTATCTGTAGTATATAATATCTCACCAGATTCAAGTTTTGAGTTATCAGATATAGAATTAATTAAATGTTCTTGTAGAGCCTCTTCATTTTTTAAATATACGCTGTGCTGCCCACGTTTTACCTTATAAAGTGGAGGTTGGGCTATATAAAGATAGCCTCTATCTATAAGATCTGGCATATATCTATAGAAAAAAGTAAGCAGTAATGTTCTGATATGCGCGCCATCTATATCTGCATCGGCCATCAGAATCACTTTATGATATCTTAATTTTTCCATATCAAACTTTTTATCGCCAATGCCAGTTCCCATAGCTGTAATTAATGTTCCTATCTCTGCGGAACTTAGCATTTTATCAAATCTTGCACGCTCAACATTTAAAATCTTACCCTTTAGTGGCAATATAGCTTGAGTTTTTCTATCTCTCGCTTGTTTTGCAGTACCACCAGCTGAGTCTCCCTCAACCAAAAATAACTCACATAAAGCAGGATCTTTTTCCTGACAATTAGCAAGCTTACCTGGAAGATTAGAAATTTCTAAGTCACTTTTTTTCCTTGTGAGTTCTCTAGCTCTTCTGGCAGCATCTCTGGCAGCAGCGGCTTCAATTATCTTTGTCGCAATTATCTTTGCTTCATTCGGATTTTCTTCAAGCCAAGCCCCAACCTTAATAGCAACGACTGATTCCACAGCCGGCCTCACTTCGCTGCTCACAAGCTTATCTTTTGTTTGCGAAGAAAATTTTGGATCTGTAACCTTAACAGAAATAATACAAGTTAAGCCTTCTCTTATATCGTCTGGTGCTATTGCAACTTTTTGCTTCTTAGCAAGACCTGAGATCTCAAAATAATTATTTATACTTCTTGTAATTGCAGCTCTAAACCCTGCAAGGTGAGTGCCACCATCGATTTGCCTTATGTTATTTGTGAAGCATACGGTATTCTCATGATAACTATCATTCCACTGCAAAGCAATGTCAACTGCTATGCTATTATCCTCTCCACTTATTCTAAGCGGCTTATGGAGGGCTCTCTTTGATCTATCTAAATGCTCTAAAAACGATAGCACACCGCCTTCGTAATGAAATTCTGCTTTTTTCCCATGCTCTTCTCTCAAATCCTCAAGTAAAATTCTCACTCCAGAGTTTAAAAAAGCCAGTTCTCTCAGCCTATTTTCTAGTACCGAAAAATGAAACTGCGTTGATGAGAATATCTCATCAGATGGAAGAAATGTAACTTCTGTTCCATGCTTGCCGTCTGCGTCACCAACTACTTTTAAATGTTCAAGCGCGACTCCATCAACAAAACGCATCCCGTATTCTTTGTTATTTCTCCATATTTTCAACTCTAGCCATTTCGAAAGCGCATTCACTACAGAAACGCCGACGCCATGCAATCCACCAGAAACCTTATAGGAATTGTTATCAAATTTGCCACCAGCATGCAGCTGTGTCATTATAACCTCTGCAGCAGACACACCCTCTTCAGGATGTATATCAACTGGGATACCTCTCCCATTATCACGCACAACAACAGAACCATCTTTATTAATTGCAACATAAACAAGTGTACAGAACCCAGCAAGCGCCTCATCTATTGCATTATCCACCACTTCATTAACCATATGATGTAGGCCAGAACCATCATCTGTATCTCCTATATACATACCAGGGCGCTTCCTAACTGCATCAAGACCCTTTAATACTTTGATTGAAGAAGATCCGTAATTCTCAGCTGCTATTGCTGTTCTTGAGATTTTTTCCATTGATTTTTAATCAAATATTACTATTTCAATATGTTATATTAATTCCCGAATTTAACTTCTCAAATTTAAATCGTATATAAATGTTGCCTCATCAATTACTGCAATAACTATTCTATATATCGTTATTGTTATCAACATATTATGCTGTAAAACATCAATCATGCAAATAAATTCCCAATTTTAATTCAAGAATTAATATTATACTCAATTTATTTTACAATTCTTCTCCTCTAAGACGAATACCACATTACAAGGATTATGGGAAAGTACACTAATGTGTTGTCATATCTCATAGAAACTATCATTCTCTTGTGAATAAAAGAGCAAAGCTCATAAGTAGTTATCACTCATACATTAAGAGTCTGATATTGCATTATCAAATCATGAGTCAATATCGCACATAATCACTTTGTGATGTTCACCTTGTAGCACTAAATCTCTGATTTTACAAGTTACTTACGAAAGCTCAAAGCCCCAATTACAAGCTTATACCAGAAACTTGTACTTTTAGATTTCATTTTCTGCCGTGTATATTTGCATAGTTTTGCGATATTAAGCGCTGCCAACAACAATAACCAATTTAAAATATGGCGAGTATATACCGCATGGAAATGAAGAGTTGGTATTTAACTTTTATATATATACGAAGTTAGACTTCAAAAAGAGCTAGGAAGAGTGCTGGTGGCATGTGTATAATCAATACATAACGAGCGCTTTGACGATGCCAATTTTGAAAAGTGTGACGAGTATTCCACTATTCGTCTCTTGATATATTATTACTGCACTGAAAAGATATTAATAAACAAATGAGTACCAAGAAGCTTTATTTACAATGCACTAGCTCGTATATTTAGCATAGTACTTGCCATGCATCAATTAGACTTTCATCCTATAAAAGGTCCAGATTTTGTTCCTTTTGCATAATCCAACAGCGCTTTATAATGCATTATATTATCTACTTGCTGCTTGACATATTCTGCCGCACTATTACTCTGCAAACAGCAACTTCTTATGTATTTCAGCGACGATACTACACTCTCTGCCAACCTCTTTTGCTCTTGAAAATGCTCAAGTATCTCGCGATAAATATCTTCAATCGCCTTATCATGCTCTTGTGTACTTGGTAGCAATGTATACTTCAAGAAAAATGCACCACCTTCAGGACTATTTGCAAATGCTCTAACTATCTGTGCCAGAGCAGCTTCAAGTTTTGCTGTATCAAAGCTCTGATTATTTTCCTTATTCATAATAGAATCTATATTGTGTTAGAAAGAATCTAATACTTATATCTTGCGACCTATAGGCTCCTGTTTTTCAGGCGCAACCTTAAAAAACTTCTCTGAGGCTGCATTCCCAAACTTCTTGCTTGCGGAATAGATATTTTTCACTGTCACCGCATACATCGACTCAATTGCTGAGAACACCTTATCAGCAACATTAACAGTCCTATTAAATCCAGCATTCAAGATAGCTCTTCTAAATCGCATATCACCAGCAGATTTTATAAGATCATGCCTATCTCTTAGCAAATCTGATACACCAGTTGCTTCGACTAATGACTTATTCATGTCACTGTATGCAGCCTTATAAGTGTTGTATGTTTCTGTTATCTCATTCCAAAATCCTAGTGCAACTTTATTATTTTCTCCACATTTAATTTCTATATTATTATTTGTTTTTTCTACTTCGAATTGTTCTACATTATCTTTTGAGCTGGAAATGCCATCAAAAAACCCAATAGTAGCTGTCATCGCAACAGATAAAAATAACTTAGCACAAACATACGGAGCATAAATTACCTGTTTTGTTGCCCAAATAATATAGTGAAAAGATTGTTTTGCGACAGCATGCGCTGCAACAAAATAACCAACATCCTCTTTCTTGCTCATGCCTATAGCAGAACTAAGTATCGGCTGCATAAAGGTCCCTATAGTTTGCCCGATACACACAGCTTGTCTTATAATAGAGACTTTGCCAGTGGTGAAGAAAGCATCTGCCATGTTGGTATATTCAAGCAGTTTTTTTGCTCTTACATCCCCTTGCTCAAGAAGCTTTGCACGCAGTAAGTCTTCTGCACTTGCAATACCAGCGCCTTTATTTTTGATGATTTCTTTCTCAACTGCCCCAATTTTTGAGAGCTCCTCATCATCTTGCATGAGTTTTTCAAACCTGGCATTGTATATATTTGTGAGATCTTCTTTTACCTTATTAAACACACCATGGTTTGAATTTTGCTGCACTTTACTCATCAACATACCAACTTCTTCTTTATTAAATACTTCATCTTTATTTGCTTTAGAGTCAGAATTTGATTGTGTAATCCCATCTATGATTCCTATATAAAGCGCATCAATAAATGTACTAATACTTGAAAGAGAGAAAACTACACCTTTATATCCCTGTATTGCTAAGTAAAGCGCAGCAAATGCACAAAGACATGTCATGTGTGGAGTTTGTTGTTCCTCTTTCGGCTGAGAATCTATTTTAATATCTTGGTGCTGTTCCATTATAGAGTTCATACAACGCAAAACATTTTCTCTTTTAAATGTTGTGTTGCTTGTATCTGTCATATAACACTCTCAAATCTGTTAAGTGGTAAATTTATCTTATTTAATCATAAAAATGTTAGAATCATATAGCACGCTACATGGATATCACAGGTAAATAAAGAGTTTGTATTTAACTTACGCACATACAAAGTTAGACTTTAAAAAGAACTAGAAAGAATGGCTACACAAGTGTTAACAAAAACACATAAGGAGCATTCTGACAACAGCCAATTTTTAAAAGTATAACTAATAGATATCAATAGCATACCTTCATAAGACTATATCTAATATCTATTTCATCTAACTAAATATCTATATATCGTACCACACTAGACTTCTTCAAACGCTTGTTCTGGTAAGGCAAGTACATTGAGCATCACAATGAAGGCTAAAGGATGCGACAAAGCAATTGGCTGCTAAAGCAAACGTTTGAAGAAGAAGCCTACTTATATATTGCGATACACTGTAGCATTATTACTCAGATTTAGCACAAAAACTTCAAGTTAATTTCTGAGCTTATTATGCTCACATCGAAATCACACCCTCAAGGTACAGGTTTATTTCCAATACCAACAAGCTATTTTGATATACTCATGCTTCTATTATGCATATGGCACTATTACGATTGCTAAAAACTTTGCACATCCACTAAAAAAGTATTGAAGCGGAGAAATTCTAAGCAATTTAGCCTCATATTTAATACATGAACCATCTAAAAAAACATCAGCCAACTTAATTAATACTTTGTGAATTTCATTTCCACATAATATCTTTAGTAAAGCATTCGCAAATGAATTAGGTCAAGCCATTTTATTGCAAATATATTACACACATTGCGTAAATAATGAACGCATGTTCAATTAATACATAATACATTTTAAAATTACAAATTAGACAGCATAAAAACGCTAAAAAACAAGCAATAACCCAACAATAACTGCTTCTATATACGGTAGCAAATATATCATTTGCAGAAGATTTCTATATGCTCATCATCTTTAACAAAAGTGCAAATAATATGATTATAAGTACATATGCATTATCATGCTATTATCAAGATATTTAAAAGAAATTATCTTGGCCATCAAAAATATAATAATAAGAAAATATTAGGCATTGCTAACTAAAGATAGATATCAGCAAGTCTTTATTAAAAAGCATTAGGATAGAGTTATAGATCATATCTATGGCCTTACTGTAACGTTTGGTTTTACGATGAAACCTGGCTAAATAGTGCCGTATTAATGAGTTGAATGATTCCACTAAAGACGTTTCTGCCTTAGTAGAATGGTGTTTTTTAGCAATCCTAAATTTTTCATAAACGTCGTAATGGTCACTGCATGATATCTCTATCTCGTAGCTACTTTGTAATCGCATGGCAATCGGAAGATAGGATGCAAAATCCCTGACAATGCTCACTTCAAAATCAACAACTTTATTTCTGTCCCTATCAACAGCAAGCCAAATGTAGACTTTGTTAGTTTTTTTTGGCAATAACTAAAAAGCTCATCCAGCTCAATAATTGAGATTTGCTTGGCATCCTCAGGTATCGTAACATCATTCAGCCTTTGTTTTAGAAGCTTTGAGAATTTTCTAATCCACTTTATTATAAGTGAACTCGAGACCTTTTCTAATCTCTCGATTGATCTAATTCCAACTCCCTCCAGATACATACTAACAACCTTCATCTTTTTATTAAGGCTGTACTTTACTCTCATATCTCCAGACTTATAGCTCTTTTTACACTCTAGGCACTTATACCTCTGACGACCTTTAATATAGCCATTCTTTGTGCTTCCTATGCTGCCACAATGCTTACAACTTAACATATATAATGCTTCCAATATAACTTACTATCAAGGCAGTATACATATACGCGAATTTAAAAGCAAAATCTATTCTTGGTTAGCAATGCCAAATTTTTTATTTACTTGCCACTAGACTGTTTTCTCTTCATGCGCTATTGTCACATCGCAGTTTTATTTTTTAGCTATATATTTATAATAATAAGTCCAACATCTGTTTTGTTTGATACAAATGTCAATAGTATAGATAAATCAGAGATTATTCTTTTTGTTATTTATCAACAGCAGATTTTGCGAAGAATTCCTACATATTACATATAAATGTATAAATGCTCAAGAAATCGCAAAGCCGGGAAAATTCATGTGATCTTCCAGCGCTTTATGTACTGTTCTTTAACTCAATAGACCTCTTGCATAACCTCATTCTGAGGTAGAAATTCTTATAGAGTAGATTTTTGCAAAACGTCACCAAACAATGATCCACGTGAGTGTTTTTATGTTTTAGTGACAATCAAATCACAGTTTGGAACAGGTTATGCAAGAAGTCTAATAAAAACCAAGATCACTGAGTTAAAAATGTATGCTTTATATATAGAGAGATTTGACGCTTAGTAAATGTATGCCTGCTGTCTTATATCCACTAAACAGTAAGATTGTTTTATAAATTTTTTGTCTAAGTTTTGATATAACAATGGCACTGCCTTCATATTGCATGTTATGTTTTTAGCATTTTTTAAACTGCTTCGCTTTCAGTGAATGCTGATGTATAGAAATTTTTAAGAGACCAAAAGTGAATATTTTTGATGTACGTCATATATGTGAACTTAATATTCTATGCTTTCTTAATGAATTTGAAGCTACTTATAAACGCGTGTAAGTTTTTGTATGCACGTCAATTTTTATAGATATTACATTTTTTATAGAATTATGTGAAATTGTGCATTAACGTATGGAGGTGCAATGATGAATAGGAAGATAAAACATAACGAGGATTTTTCTTCATATTTTCGCAAAAACAAGAGAACGGCGCCAAATTTTCTAGGAACTATCCGCGCCTTCTGCGAAAAAATCGCAATTGTTGCTGCCATTTTCACTTCTTCCATAAGAATCTCCGCTGCGCTACTGGTATTTGGAGCGCTAACATGGCATATAATTGGCTGGATTGCGGGAATGATACTCATTGCGCAGATCATACACACAATCCTACAGAATAAAATATCAAGAATAGTAATAAGGTTTATAATGACTCCTATATCTTTAATTCTGGATATTGTTGGTTATCTTATAGCAAAAAGTACCAGGAAAACACACTATTACAGACCAATAACGCAGCAAATATGGAGACAATCTGTTATTAACAATATATATCAGCTGGAAGTAGAAGAACTAGCATATATCATGCGATCCGCAACAAGGCGTTTTTGCGGAAGCAATTGTTGTACTTATGACTATAATTGTAGCAGAGATCTAGATTTATATTTCTTAAATTTGCAAAATACAATCAATGAGATGTTACAACAAAGCATTAAAAATAAATCGCAGTAAAAATAAAAAAGATGAGTGAAAATGGAAAAACCCAATTCTTCAATAAAGTCTGCAATATATCCAGGCACTTTCGATCCAATTACATTTGGTCACATTGATATTATAAAACGAGCTTCTAATCTGTTTGATAGATTGATTGTTGCAGTAGCATACGATGCCTGTAAGAACACCCTATTCTCGCTAGAGGAAAGAGTCTCAATAGCGAATGCAGAAATATTAGCACTAAACATTAAAAATGTAGAAGTTATGCAATTTCATGGCCTTTTGGTTGAGTTTGCCTCTTCACAAAATGCGACAGTCATAGTGCGTGGACTCAGAGCACTTGCAGATTTTGAGTACGAATTTCGCATGTCATACATAAACCACAAACTTCACTCAAAGGTAGAAACCATATTCCTGCCAGCTACAGAGCAAGGACATTTTATTTCTGCCACTTTCGTAAAGGAAATAGCTAGATTGAAAGGAAATCTTACAGGTCTTGTATCAGATTATGTCGCTAAAAAACTCAGACACCACTATGATCAAGTATAAATTAAACTTTTTAGACTTCTATGCAAATCTAACGACTTAAGAATAAATATGTTGCTACATAGTCTATTCGCCAAAAATTTATTTGCATAGCGAATCAATTTTTGCGGAGAAGTTAAATGTGCAAAGATTAGTCCAGGACTTAGCTCTGTGCTAATTTTTGGATATATTATTACTCATGTGTATAAGCAAACACTGCTTGCACAAAATCCGTAAGGTATTATAACATTTTCTTACGGATTTAAAGCGCTATTTTGACACTTCTGGCACCATTGCATGCTTGTTTCAAGATTTTTGGGCGCGCGTGCTATATAGTTGCTTCTTCTTTGCTAAGTAATCCAAACCTTAGCGATAAACTATGCATTACATATGCTATACAAAATGTAGTAGCACAAGCAAAAATTATATCACTCAAGAAATGTCTTCCTGATATTATGCGAATAAAGCCTATGCTAGATCCTAGTAATACACTGAGAAGTATCAAATATTTTTTGTACTTCCTATTGGTAATAAAGGCAAAAGCTATAAATGCAAACCCTACAGATGCGTGTCCCGAAACAAAAGAACAATTCGTTTTACATTGATGACTTACAATAAATGGTGCAGAAAAAACTTTGTTCCCACCAAAATTAGATATTTGATCTGGTCTTGCCCTTCCAAATAAATTATTCTTGAATAACGCATTGATTATAAGGACCACACCGATAAGAAATACAGCTATAATATAGATTATCTTTGTGTAGTATCGTATGTTTAACGATTTATTTTTTTTCCACTCTATAACAAACATAGTAAATAGAATAACAAATGTACAACATATCAGTATCAATGGACTATGCTTGTTAACAAATTCCACTATTGGCAAATTTTTTAGAGCAAAACCACTATCGCCATAATAAAACATAGAGGAGAATTTTATATCTATCCATGGAAATACCAAAAAAATGAATGCTAAAATTACTGTCATTATAGAAAACAGTAACGGCAATCTTGTAGTTATCATTATGTTAGTACCCTCTCTACTTCGTAATTTCTAGAACTGTTTTGACTATATCCGTAACTTGTGGCAACGCTAATTTCTCGAGGTTTGCTGCGTAGGGTAGTGGCACATCTTTAGCAGATACTCTGTAGACTGGTGCATCTAAATAATCAAATGCTTTTTCCATTATTTGCGCACTAATTTCTGCTCCAATGCCTGAAAACGGCCAACCCTCCTCAATCGTTAATGCTCTATTCGTCTTTTTCACTGAGCTTAGTATAGTTTCTATATCAAGCGGTCTTATTGTCCTAAGGTCAATGACTTCTGCTGAGATATTATACTCTTTCTGTAAAATTTCTGCAGCGGCAAGAGCGTTTCCAACTTGTATTGAAAATGCTGTTAATGTTACATCATGCCCTTCTCGTGCAATATGAGCTTTTCCTATTTCAACAATATGTTCAGAGTCAGGTACTTCTCCGCTCACTCCATACAATAGTTCATTCTCTAAAAATATAACTGGATTAGGATCTCTAGTAGCGCTTTTTAACAATCCTTTATGATCTGCTGCGGAATATGGTGAAATTACCTTCAGCCCTGGTACGTTTGCATACCAGTTTGCGTAGCACTGTGAGTGTTGCGCAGCAACTCTTGCAGCCGCTCCGTTTGGACCTCTAAAAACTATCTGACAGCACATTTGTCCACCGGACATATATGGAGTTTTTGCAGCAGAGTTGATAATCTGATCGATTGCTTGCATTGCAAAATTAAACGTCATAAACTCAACTATTGGCTTCAATCCAGCAAGTCCAGCACCAATTGCAACTCCAGTAAATCCATGTTCAGTTATTGGAGTATCTATTACACGTTTTTCTCCAAACTCCTGCAATAGTCCTTGAGTCACTTTGTATGCTCCTTGATACTCAGAAACTTCTTCTCCCATTATGAAAACATCTTGATCACGGTGCATCTCTTCTTTTATAGCATCACGCAACGCTTCTCTAATCGTAACTACCGGCATAAACGCTCCAACAAAAATAACCTTTTAAAATTTTGACAAATGCCACAAATAGTATAGCACTCACGCAGATAATCGCATGAGAAACATCATGTCAATGCTAGTCAAGTCATTATTTACTTTGTTAATTTTATTGCAAATATGTAAAAGTATCTTATGCAAAAATTAACTGGTACTTTTAAAAAATCATGCTCAAAAACCTAGCACAAAGCACTTTACTAACAGTGCATACCAAATTTACAAGCATTTAGCTGCAAAATATCTGTCTCTTAACCAGAAAGAAACGTACGCATAAGGCATATATAACAGTTTCAAATCACCTTTGCAATTTTTGCTTATCAATTTTATTTTCATGATGAAGAGTGCATGTAACATTAATTAAGTTAAAGCAGCTCACTTGCTCTGAATGAGAAATGCTTATTTTTTGCGATGATCAAATGATCATGTAATAAGACATTAACGTGCATCAGTGCTGACATTATTGTTTTTGTAATTGCAATATCTTCTTCAGATGGTGATGGATCTCCGCTTGTGTGATTGTGCACCAAAATTACGGCAGCGGCGTTATAAAAAACAGCTTTTTTTACTATCTCCCTTGGATATATTGCAATCTTATCTATAGTACCATGGTCAAATAGCTCATCTGCAAGAAGAAGATTTTTTTTATTTAGAAAAAGTACTCTAAAATTCTCGGTCTGTTTAAAGCCCATAGTAAGGCTACAGTAGTTTATCACAGCATGCCAACTATTCAAAATGTTGACACTCATAGGTTTTGTATCCAAATGCAATCTTGAAAAAAGGTCATATAATAGTTTGATATAGATGATAGTGGAATGACCAATTTCGGGGATCGTTATAATATCCATTGGATCTGCAGAAATTACAGCACTGAGAGTGCCAAAACGTTCTAATAGTGCTTTTGCAATTGTTTTGGTATTTTTGCGTGGAATTGCATAATATAGCAAAATTTCGAGTATTTCGTAGTCTGGTAATGTTCTAATATCGCACTTTGCGAATCGCTGGCGCAGTCTCTGTCTATGGCCGGCACCAAGCGAATGCTTTTTTTTCGTGTTTTGGTTTGCTGAATTTTGAAGCTGCAGTGCTAACTCTGTTTCTGAAGTCTTTGCAAGATCTTTTGTGTCATAATCCTGAGTTATAGTGTTGTAGCTTTGTTTTGTAACAAGAGTGTTTGCTGCAAGAGAAGTGTGTACTTCTACATTAACACCTTCAGCGATTACATTATAAATCGCAACCTCTTCATTCTTTTTCACTTTCTGATTTTTTTACACTGTTTTTTTCTCTTTGGGTCTGCAGGCCTTTTACAAATATTTCAGCAGCTCCTTGTATCATATGCAAGAAATTTTCATTCTGTTGCTGAAAAAAATTCATGTTTTGCATCCAAAGATCCATTGAAGAGCTATTATTCATAGCAGCATTGATGAAATTCTCGATATACTGCTGATTTTTTTGAAAATAATCCATAGAAAGGGACAAGTATCCTGTAAGAACACTACCTAAAGAATTCCCCTGTAGTTTTATCACTTGTCTTAGGCAGTTGATAGGCAGAATCTGATCCGCATGTCCTTGGTATTCAAGTATCACATTTATCAGTGTTACATGAGTAATATCTCTGCCAGTTTTAGCATCAATAACTAAAATATCGCGATCTTCTCTTACTAAAGAAGCAAGATCATCTAAAGTAATATACGTACTACTAGTGGTATTGTATAGCCGTCTATTAGGATACTTTTTTATTGTTACAGTAGAATTATTATTCAATTTTATATACCTCTTAAGAAAGCTTGATTTTTAATCAAAAGCTATGATGTTTTAGTCTTGTTACTAAACATCAGCTTGCTTCAAAGATTTTCTCTTTTAAAGATAGTTTATGTCTTTTAGCAAAAGTGTTACTTAAGACTTTATAGTTAAGTAGTTAAAGACAGTATTTCAGCTCTTATAAGAGATAGAAGAAGTCTGATGTTTGCTGTAATGAATACTAAGTTGTTAGAAGATAATTTTGTAAAATATTCATCTTCATGTCCATTTAAGTCATATAGAAATTATCAATTACTACCGGCTAAAGCGCGGTAGTTTGTGTAACGCTTGCAAAGCAGATTAAAAGCGTAAACGCTAAAACTCTGATATTCTAAAATCATCTTTTTTGTGATGTTCCTCATGCTGTTCTATATATTTTTGCACTTCTTCTGAATTCACATTGCCAACTGTCACAACAAAATACCCTCTGGCCCAAAGATGTTGTCCCCAATACCGCTTACGGAGCAGTGCAAATTCCTGTAGCAACTTACGACTACTTATACCTTTAATATATTGCACAGCTTTAGATATTGATATACTAGGCGGAACCAATGCTAATATATGTACGTGATCAGGACTCATACTGCCACTAATTATATTTATGTAATTAGCAGCACATATTTCTCGGATTACTTCCCTAGTTCTAATCGCAACTTGCCTAGTTAAAACTCTATACCTATACTTAGTACAAAATACTATATGATACTTTAGGTCATATAGGCTGTGGGATCATCTCCTATATTCCATTCGTCCTCCCTTAGCACATTTCCTAGATAACTAATACTAAAGTGTTCGCCTAAAGGCGAGGGTGTTAACCATATCACATATAACTACATAAATAAATAATAGCACTGAGTTTGACATCACTAGTGGTTTCTAGAGCTCGTGCTAGAATTTGTGCCATTCTCTATGCTTTTCAAGATATATAACACATAACACACACTGTAAAAATCGATTTGTTAATAATACACACCTGGTAGTTTACTTTAAAAATCATTATAATCAAATGAATAGAACTCTTGCATAACCTCATTCTGAGGTAGAAATTCTTATAGAGTAGATTTTTGCAAAACGTCACCAAACAATGATCCACGTGAGTGTTTTTATGTTTTAGTGACAATCAAATCACAGTTTGGAACAGGTTATGCAAGAGGTCTAATGTATTTCAGTGCATATATTAACTCCAGTTACAAAGTGATAGTACGAGTTTATTATAGATTTTCTCGGCAATGTCTTTGATAAATTAAGAGTTGGGATTTAACTTGTATATACGAAGTTAAACTTCAAAAATAGCGAGGCAGAATGCGGGCGCGCAAATACACAAGGAGCATTTTAAAGACACCAATTTTGAAAAGTATGACAAGTATACAGGTTTTTTGGCTTCATTTTCCATATTACTGCGTTAATTTCCTTGCAAATATGTAAAAGTATTAGGCGCAGAAATTAATACCCACTCATACAAAATAACGGCATATATTTGTTGCCCTGCGAGACTTTCGATGCATCATCATAACATCAATCCTCCGCTTCTTAGAGTTATGACGCAAGTGATTATATAAATTATCGGCTATACATAATACTGTTTTAAATATTGTATTGGTGCCTGCATAGACTTTGGTTCTATATCAGCTTTTATTTGCCCAGATTTAAGTAACACTATTCTATCTGCAATCTTTGTTAGGAAATCTAGGTCGTGTGATGCTATCACCATTGCAACTCCTGTGCTGCTTACTGACATTAATAGATTTATAACATCTGAAATGGTTGCTACATCCAAGCCCGAAGTTGGTTCATCACACAATAAAATGTCAGGATTCATTATAAGACTTCTTGCAAGAGCTACTCTTTGTTTTTGCCCTCCAGATAACATAGAAATACTGTGGTTTGCCTTATCTAATATGCCTAAATTCTCCAGCAACTGCATTGCATCTTTCTTGTGATCTGCATTCTTATTATGAATTGACGGAGCATATATTATGTTTTGTAGCACACTCATGTGTGGGAATAACTGAAAATCTTGAAACATAAAACCTATTTTGCCGCCAAGCTTTATAAAACCAGATGTGATTGTTTCAAGACCCTGTATGCAGCGCAGCAGAGTTGACTTTCCACTTCCTGATGGCCCTGCAAGTCCTAAAACTATGGATTGTTTAATCTCTAAGCTTACATCACTTAGTACAGTTGCACCTGCATATTCTTTATGTACGTTTATAATTTTTAACATAAAAATCTGATATGATACTCTATTTTTTTAATTTTCCTAAAGTATTGGCATTGTAGCAGATGAAATAAAAACCATCTATTTATAATTCTTGCTTATGTTAACCTGTTATATCGCAGTGAAATGAAGAGTTGACATTTTAGATTTTGATATGAAGTTATAAAAAAGCGCTAGAAAGAAGTAAAGTGGCATGTGTATATTCAATACATAATTAATGGTCTCATAAAAAAGGTACAAAGTACGCGCGCCAAAAGTCTTAGAAGAGGCATGAAATAGCGCTTAGAGCGTCAAAATAGTATTTTAAATCCGTAAGAAAATGTTATAATAAATGCAAAAAACTTACGGATTTTGTGAAAGTAGCATTTGCAGCATAGGGCCAATTATATATCCGAAAATTAGCGCAGGGCCAAATCGGCATTGTTGCATAATGCGTAGAAAAGACATAGATAACGCCACCAACATTAACGTTTGGTTACCATTCTTGGTCTACCCGCATTTAAAGATTTCAACGAATCTATTAGCTATATGAAAAGGCATGATGACAAAAAAGAAGGCTTAAAGCTTTGGAAAAAAGATACAGGCTATTACAGGCGCTCAAGAATAGAGGCTTATTTTGCCAGTTTTAAGCAGGCATTTGGCAGATATTTTGTTGCCAAATGCGATATTAAAAGGCAAATTGAGATGATTATTAAGGTAAATACTCTAAATCTCTTAAAAAAAGACTTCATTCTTATATCTTCTAAAGCTTCTTGAAGTGAGAAGCTTTAGGGTTTTATATGTACTGATAATGAAATAGTCTCATTATGCAACAATGCCAGACGCTCCATAGATACTTTTTGCACATTAGACCTCTTGCATAACCTCATTCTGAGGTAGAAATTCTTATAGAGTAGATTTTTGCAAAACGTCACCAAACAATGATCCACGTGAGTGTTTTTATGTTTTAGTGACAATCAAATCACAGTTTGGAACAGGTTATGCAAGAGGTCTATTTAACGTCTCCACAAAAATTTATTTGCGTAGCAAATCGAGTTTTGACATACGAACAAGAAAATATATTATGCATGAGCTAACCTCTAGCTTTCATATTCTAAATCCACGGAAGGATGATGAACATTAGAATCTACTAAAACTAAATCACCCTTTTTTCCACACCCTTGTAGTAGCAACGATAGTAGAATTGCTACAAAAAAATATATTGGAACTTTCATTTGCATAATTTTTTAATAAAACTTCCAGTTTTTACTATAGAGCTAAGTTCTGCTCGCAAAAAACTAATAGTGTCTATATATTCAACAGATTCGTCATTCTGCCAAAATAAAATTGCATTCAGAACCGCATAACTTAATAAGCAGCGTTTTGTATAAAAGTTGAAGTCCAATGATTCATCATTCAATAATTCATACCAAACATTATCTGCACAGCACCAAAGTGTTTTTATACCAAATGCCGTATTCCAAGGGAGCATAAAAAACGATAACATTTTAGAGATAGCAGGTTTATTTGGGGCAAGTGTACGCAAACAGATTGTAAAGAACTCGACTATTATATCCTGTATACGGCTACTTCTGGCAGTAGAGGTAAAATACTCAGAATATGCGGCCTTATATACATTGTTTATAAAATACTCTATGACATTTCTTATATCGCCATTAAAAAGGAGAGCTCCCATTCCAGAATCAACCCCTGCTTTCGCGCTTGCTTTCTCAAGGATTTGATTATTCCATCCTTCTTTGCTTGCAAGTGTTAAAGCCAGTTTAGTAATTTCACGTTTTATTGCCTCAACTTCATTCATCTTGATATCCTTGTCATCAATCTTACAGTACCGGCAGCGTCGTTAAACAGCACTTGTATGCAGATTAACCTATAAAAAGAATTATCGGAACATAAAATTTTGAGAGTTTTCACATAAAGATAGATAAGAGCTGTTCTTGATATTGTTTGAATATTTGTGTAATAGTAAG
This sequence comes from Candidatus Lariskella endosymbiont of Hedychridium roseum, assembly GCF_964020185.1. Classification (NCBI taxonomy): domain Bacteria; kingdom Pseudomonadati; phylum Pseudomonadota; class Alphaproteobacteria; order Rickettsiales; family Candidatus Midichloriaceae; genus Candidatus Lariskella; species Candidatus Lariskella endosymbiont of Hedychridium roseum. The sequence continues at coordinate 1,270,387 of NZ_OZ026538.1, forward strand.
AGCGCACCAAAGCTTGATGGATCCGTATACCATTGACTCTTTTTTAGAAACGATTTTAGTGCGCCGTGTCATTCGGCATAAATGATGTCGCGTGTTGCTATTATCTCTCTCGATACATACTGTGCCAGACTTTCCAATTGTATGACGCTCTTTGGGTAAAATTTTAGAAAAAGCATCCCAATCATCCGTATAAAAATGACATTCTTTCAGATGACTCACTTTGTTGTAGAGCTTTTGGAATGTTGCAGTATCATGATTGCCTGTAACCCAGGCAACTGTTCTCCTTGTACTACGATCAACTGCCTTAATGATCCAAAGCTTGTTTTTTTTGAACCAATAAAATGCCACATCTCGTCGAATTCCATCTCCATAATATCCGAAGAGACAACTGGCTCCTGAGTCTTGCCCATCGCCTCTACTACCCAGCGATAAATTATGGACGGCGAATGCCATAATATCTTGCATAACATAGAAAAAGAGCCATTACCAAGACTATATAGCATAACGCATAATGCTTTCTTAACAGCTGTTTGAGGCTTCTTGCCCAGATCGCCCTCAACAAAATTTAGAACATGATCTGCACTTATAACGCTGTACACCCCTCACAATGCCATTCTTTACAAAGATATCAGAGCAACATCCCTTACAACAAACCATAAAACCACTCTTTAGTTTTTAAAAAAGTGATCATATCATACTTCTATCTAATTGTGAAAACTCTCAAATCATCAAACCGAAACTAGGTTTACTTGAATTGGCAAAAAGCCTTGGTAGTATATAATCTGCATGTAAGGCAATGTGTTATAGTAGAGATAGCTATTACAGATTTAAAGAACTATATGAAACAGGAGGAGAAGAAGCGCTATACGAGATAAGTCACAAGAAGCCAATAATCGCTAATAGAGTAGATCCTGCAGTAGAAAAAGCAGTAGTTGATATGGCGATAGAGTACAGCATATGGACAACTTAGAGTATCAAATGAGCTGAAGAAGAGTAGTATACTTGTTTCTCCTGGAGGAGTAAGATCGATTTGGTTACGTAATGATTTGAATAATATCAATAAAAGATTGAAAGCCTTAGAAGCTAAGATGGCCCAAGATGGTATTATATTGACCGAAGCACAGCTGCAAGTACTAGAGAAACGCCGTAATGAAAAAGAAGCACATGGAGAAATTGAGACACAACATCCAGGTTATTTAGGTTGCCAAGGCACATATTATGTAGGCAATTTCAAAGGGATAGGAAAGGTTTATGCTCAGGTATTTATTGATAGCTACAGTAGATTTGCTGATGCTAAACTGTATACTGACAAAACTGCGATTACTGCTGCTGATATGCTAAATGATCGAGTGTTACCATGGTATGAGAGTCAAGGGATACCGATGCTTCGTATTCTTACAGATCGTGGAGGAGAATATAAGGGAAATATAGAACATCATGCTTTTGAGTTATTTCTCAGTAAGAGCATACAACAACTAAAGCATATTCACCTCAAACTAATGGTATGTGTGAACGTTTTAATAAAACTATGAAACAAGAATTCTTTGATACAGCTATGCGTAAAAAGATTTATACATCATTGGATGACTTGCAATTAGATCTTGATATTTGGTTAGAATATTTCAACAATGAAAGACCTCATTCTGGTAAATATTGTTATGGAAAAACACCTATGCAAACTTTTTTGGATAGTAAAAAGTTAGCTGTGGAAAAGAATAATGAAATCTTGTATCTCAGTTACATATCTGACAGTCAAAACTTAACTGACAAGCAGATATAAAATTTATAACTGTCTGTAAGATCAAATCTTGACTTCTACAATTAACATACAACATACTGGAGCATACGTTTGAAGTAATGCAAAGTATAAGTATACCATAGGTAAATAAGGAGTTTGTATTTGATTATAGCAATGATCACAAAATGCACGCACGAGGATTTTTATGGCATGATTTTTTAATTTCTGTGCTTAATGCTTTTACATATTTGCGTAGAGATTAACGAAGTAATACTTAAAAATCAGGCCAAAAAGTCCTACATAATAACTTGATGAACAGGGCCATGTACACACGAAGTTAGACTTCAAAAAGAGCTATGAAGAATGCTGGCGCATGTGTTAACAAAATACATAAGGAGCATTCTAAAAAGCGCTAATTTAGAAAAGTATGACGAGTATATAGCTGATTTAAACATATTTAAGAACAATACAGTGAAATCTGAAAAACAAAATATTATAATACACTCTAAAGAGGATTTTGAAGGCATGCGCAAAGCTGGAAAGCTAGCATCTCAAGTCCTAGATTATATAGCTGATTTTGTGGAACCTGGAGTAACTACAGACCATCTCAATACGTTGTGCCATGACATGATAATACAGAAAGGTGCTGTTCCAGCGCCTTTAAACTATAAAGGCTTCCCAAAATCAATTTGTACTTCTGTAAATCACGTCGTCTGTCACGGAATTCCTAGTGACAAGAAGCTGGAGAATGGTGATATCCTCAATATAGATGTGACTGTGATAGTTGATGGATGGCATGGTGATACCAGCAGAATGTATTCTGTTGGTGACAATGCTAGTATCAAAGCAAAACGCTTAATACAGATTACTTACGATGCTATGATGCTTGGAATAGAAGCTGTAAAACCTGGTGTAAAACTCAATACCATAGGCAAGGTAATACAAGAATATGCAGAGAAACATGGATATTCTGTAGTACGTGACTATTGTGGCCATGGTCTTGGTAAAATATTTCATGCACCACCTCAGGTATTGCATTACTATGATGAGAAATTAGATGTTGTACTCACAGAAGGAATGTTTTTTACGATAGAGCCAATGGTTAATGTTGGTGGGTATAAGACTAAATTGCTGAGAGATGGTTGGACTGCCGTGACTCAGGATAGATCACTTTCTGCTCAATTTGAACATTCTTTAGGCGTAACAAGTAACGGCTTTGAGATTTTCACTGTATCAAAATAGATCTTTTCTGTATCAAAATAGATCTTTTATTTATGACAAAATATTTCTCATATAAAAAACTGGCAATTACATTTATAATTATCGCTATATTCCTAGGATTGTGTTTTATTCTACTTTTGGAAAAAAACAATCAACTCCCTAAAATAGCAATAGCAAGTTATGGACCTCATGCTTCGCTAGACGATACAATTAGAGGGATTGTAGATGGCTTGCAACAACATGGATTGCAAGATTCAAGAGATATAAAATTTGACAAAATGGATGTCAACTTCGATCAAAATATGATTATGCAGGTACTAACTAGACTTAGAGCTAGGCAACCTGATGTATTTGTAACACTTTCCACTCCTGTTTCACAAGCTGCTAAGAAAGCTATTATAGACGTTCCAATATTGTTCGTGAATGTTACAGACCCAGAAGCAGCAAACTTAGTACATCAAGGAGAATATAGTTCTGGAAACATCACTGGTCTATCTGATAGACAAAATTTAGCAGCATTCCTTGATTTTATAACAAGTATTATGCCAGAAGCTAAAAAGATCGGAATGCTATATTCTACATCTGAAGTGAATGATATCTCTTTACTTGATATGATGAAAGAAGCTGCTAAGGTCTATGATATGGAAGTAATTGCAGTACCGATAGATAGTCAGAGAGATATTCCGCTAAGAATGCAAAGATTTAGTAGCGATCCTGTGGATCTTATATATGTTGGGACGAGTGGATATATACAACCGTCACTTCCTGCAATTGTTGCACAAGCAGACAGGTTAAAGATTCCAGTTTTTAATGCAGATGAGAACGCTGTTAAAGAGAATCTTGTTGTGGCTAGTTTTGGAGTATCGAATTATAAAATTGGTCTTGCCGCATCTAATATAATAGTTCAACTACTTGATGGTGTAAATCCAGCTTCCATACCGATTATATATCCTCAATTATCTGACCATGTTTGTTTTATAAACAAGAAAAAAGCTGCTGCTTTCAATATTAAAATTCCTGAGAATTTAGATAATGTGACGGTGGTTGATTAAGTGCTGCATATAAAAAATGTCTATAAATCCTTTCCTGGTGTATTTAAGACAGCACTTGATGATCTAAGTTTTAGTTTGAACAAAGGGGAGTTTTGTGTATGCGTAGGTAGTAATGGTTCAGGTAAGTCAACTCTGATTAAGACTATAGTAGGTGAACATAAAATTGATAAAGGATCTATAGTAATAGATGAAGAAGACTTCACAAACCTTTCACTACAGCAAAGGTCAAAATCTATAACATATGTTACCCAGAATATTACGAATGGCACATTTCAAGAAATGACTTTGCTAGAAAACTTGGCACTTGCAAGAATGCGAGTAACCAGCCCAAAACTCAAGCACTATATGTATAATATTGATAGAATAAAAGAAGAAGTAATATCTTTGAACTTAGGACTCGATAAATTCTTTAACTCAAAAGTTGGTAATCTCTCAGGTGGGCAACAACAAATGATAGCAGTCGTAATGGCCACTCTTTTCCATACAAAACTATTGTTGCTTGATGAACACTGCTGTGCACTTGATCCAAAGATGCAGCGACAACTTATGTACTATACTGCAGCTTGTATAGTGAAAAATGATATTACATCACTTATGGTGACACATAACATGCAAGACGCAATTATGTATGGTGATAGGATTATTATGTTATCAGAAGGACGTATTGTACTTGATATAAACAAAGAAAAGAAATCAAAAATGAAACTAGAAGAATTACTTCAGCTATTCCATCAACATGAGGATATAGAGCATTTTAACTAATGGACTGGCAAAAAATTGAGAATTGTGACGATGCTAATTTTGAAAAATATAGCAGAATTATATTGCACACTAATGCTATAACATGGGTAATTCACAGAGAAATGCGTAGTTATCAATATAGAAAAAGAGAATATAAAAAAGTCTTCTAACAAGATTTTTAGCCTACTTTAAGTTATGTGCACTGTTTATGTATCTTATTTGAAAGTACTAAAATTTATATTGTTCATTTGAATTTTTAGGTACGATATCTTAGATGACAACAATAAAAATGAAGTGGTGTATATGAGTAGGTTACTTGGTGGTTGGAGAATGTCTCGAACACGTTATCCATTTAATGAGTTTGATTACATAATGTATGGTATGGTCACCAATCTTGATGGACTCACAACAGGAGACATAAACACACCAGGCTGGAGTCCAGAAAATGAATCAAAACCAGATATGAATCCTTGTTTTAAAGGGAAAAGACTTTGGGTGTATGGAGGAGGAGGTTGTGCTCCTGAAGGGAAGCCATCTAGTACGTATGAGGTATCAAGAATCATCTCGGCAACACTAAATAAAAATTGGGACTGTGTTGATTTTGATGATGAGTGCAATATGAATATCACACTCATTATTGAAACAATGAAAAAACTCAAAGAAAATGGTAAAGAAACAAGCTTTGGTTTTATTGCAGGTTATTCTTATAACCACCCAAATACGGAAGCAGGAAAGAAGTTAATGGATAAAGTGAATATGATCATAAAATCAGAGCAATGTAATCGACTAGTTCATTATTGTTATGGTTCTGCAATGTGGAATAAAGATGATATTGTGAATAACGTTAAACAAGCATTAGAAAAAAGTATCTCTTATGGCATGGATAAAGATAAAATTATTTTAGCACTAACTACTAAAGGTCTTACAGACTGGAACCTCAATTATTTTCTTGATCAAATTATTAATTTGAATTTAGGTGGTTTGTTCATATGGAGATATGATGAAATCACTCCACACCATCTTCAAATCATTAAGGAACGTTTAAATAAATAGCCCTGAAGATATATAAATTCTGATATAACATAATCTCATCCACCAAAAGCCTAAATCAGCGGCATTACTCATCACTCATGGATGGAATTTTTAGTATAGCTAAATTTTTGAATGGTTTGTATAAAATAGGCATTATACAGCTTGTCCACTCTTGAAAAAGTACTCAAACGCTTTTCAAATTGCAAGTGCATATTCAAAAATGTGAATGTAATGCTTGCTATAAAAATCCGTAAGTTTTTTGCGCTTATTATAACATTTTCTTACGGATTTAAAATAATATTTTAACACTCTAAACAGCATTTTATGCCGTTTCTGAGACCTCTGGCGTATATAAAAGAGTCAATCCGCCACAAATTGATTTGCGCAGCAAATTGATTTTTAACGAACAGACTACTAAATCTGAGAGTTTTCACATAAAGATAGATAAGAGCTGTTCTTGATATTGTTTGAATATTTGTGTAATAGTAAGAGTGCACCAAAGCTTGATGGATCCGTATACCATTGACTCTTTTTTAGAAACGATTTTAGTGCGCCGTGTCATTCGGCATAAATGATGTCGCGTGTTGCTATTATCTCTCTCGATACATACTGTGCCAGACTTTCCAATTGTATGACGCTCTTTGGGTAAAATTTTAGAAAAAGCATCCCAATCATCCGTATAAAAATGACATTCTTTCAGATGACTCACTTTTTGTAGAGCTTTTGGAATGTTGCAGTATCACGATTGCCTGTAACCCAGGCAACTGTTCTCCTTGTACTACGATCAACTGCCTTAATGATCCAAAGCTTGTTTTTTTTGAACCAATAAAATGCCACATCTCGTCGAATTCCATCTCCATAATATCCGAAGAGACAACTGGCTCCTGAGTCTTGCCCATCGCCTCTACTACCCAGCGATAAATTATGGACGGCGAATGCCCTAATATCTTGCATAACATAGAAAAAGAGCCATTACCAAGACTATATAGCATAACGCATAATGCTTTCTTAACAGCTGTTTGAGGCTTCTTGCCCAGATCGCCCTCAACAAAATTTAGAACATGATCTGCACTTATAACGCTGTACACCCCCTCACAATGCCATTCTTTACAAAGATATCAGAGCAACATCCCTTACAACAAACAATAAAACCACTCTTTAGTTTTTAAAAAAGTGATCATATCATACTTCTATCTAATTGTGAAAACTCCCCTAAATCTCCATAATTTTGTGCATCTCCTCTGCATTTGCTTCTCTTACAGCTCCTGTTTGTAGATCTCCAAGATTGAAAGGTCCATAGTGAGTTCTGATAAGTCTACTAACTTCCATGCCAAAATGCTCAAATATCTTGCGGATTTCTCTGTTTTTCCCTTCTGATAGCGATATTTCAATCCATGAATTTGAAGTAGAATTCTTTGCTAAATGGTTGATGCTATTTTTAGCCTTTTTTTTAGGCCACATCAACTTACTCTTACTATCTGTATAAGTATGTTTTCTCTCAGGTATGCTTACTGCAATGCTCTTATATGATATTCCATCGATAGTAATGCCATCACTCAGAGCTTTAATTTGTGTATCGTTTATAGAGCCAAATATTCTGCATCTATATCTGCGTGTTAATTGATTCGCGGGAAGTTCAAGTTTTCTTGCTAGACTTCCGCTATTGGTGAGTAATAACAAACCTTCGGTGTTATAATCAAGCCTGCCTACTGAAATAACTCTTGGCAGATACTCTGGGAGAGATTCAAAAACTGTTTTTCTGCCCTTGGTATCTTTGTGTGAAGTAATGAGCCCTCTTGGCTTGTTATATAGCCATATTCTTGCTTTTGGAATTGCGCCTAGCTTTTTTCCATCAACTGTAATAGATTCCTGACCTGATACAAGAGTGGCAGGATGTAGTACAGGCTGACAGTTTAGCTTTACTTTTCCCTCTAATATTAATTTTTCTGCATCACGCCTAGAGCAGTAACCAGAGCTTGCTATAAATTTTGCTATGCGTTGATTTTTGTTTTTCATATTGGTTTACAATTAGCTTCTAGTAACTTTTTTAGCCCAAGTTTCTGAAATAGTATTTCATCAGCGCTCAGTGCATTATTTTCAGTAGTCAGCAATTTATCTCCAGCAAATATAGAATTAGCACCAGCAAACAAGCAAAGTGCTTGTAATTCTTCAGACATGCTTACTCTGCCAGCAGAAAGTCTTATGTAAGATCTTGGCATCATCACCCTTGCAAGCGCAACTAGCCTAACAAATTCAAATGGTTCAACATCAAATGCAGCTTCAAGCGGTGTTCCTGGGATTTTTACAAGTAGATTAAGAGGTACAGATTCAGGTGGCTTGTATAAATTAGCCAAAACCATTAACATTTTTATTCTGTCGCTTAGTGATTCCCCCATTCCTATTATACCGCCGCAACAAACGCTCATACCAGCTTCCCGCACGCACTTTATAGTGTCGAGTCTATCCTGAAATGTTCTTGTAGTAATAACATTTGGATAAAAATCTTCAGACGTATCAATGTTATGATTATAATAATCAAGACCTGCTTCTTTAAGTAGCGAAGCTTGACTAGAATTTAGTAGACCAAATGTAGCGCATGTCTCCATACCAAGAGATTTGACGCCTTTTATCATCTCTATAGTTTGCATTAAGTCTTTCGAACTTGGAGAGCGCCATGCGGCCCCCATACAAAACCTTGTTGCTCCAGACTCTTTTGCAGATCTGGCTGCATTCATCACAGACTCCAAATCAGAAAGCGGTTCTTTCTTTAATTCGGTTTTATAATGTGCAGATTGTGAACAATACTTACAATTTTCAGGGCAGCCACCAGTCTTTATGTTAAGCAAGGTACTTACCTGTACAGTATTTTGGTCAAAATGTTCTTTAAGAACAGTATGAGCGCTATATATCAAGTCGAAAAATGGCTGATTGAACAAGGCATTCGCCTCTTCAAGTGACCAACGCTTTATCGAGTTCGTCATGAATTTATCAAAAATATACTATGAGAAATAACAGAATACATTATATAAATGGTGCGGCCGAAAAGACTCGAACTTTCACCTCTCGCGAGACAACGCCCTCAACGTTGCGTGTCTACCAATTCCACCACGGCCGCACATAAGATAACTCTACGAATTACATGACAAGTATTGATTAGCTCAAAACCAGAACTATAGTTCAGCAGAATAACATAAACCTCAAATTCGATACAATGTTTTCTTTAGCTAAATTTTAGGCATTGCTAACTAAAGATAGATATCAGCAAGTCTTTATTAAAAAGCATTAGGATAGAGTTATAGATCATATCTATGGCCTTACTGTAACGTTTGGTTTTACGATGAAACCTGGCTAAATAGTGCCGTATTAATGAGTTGAATGATTCCACTAAAGACGTTTCTGCCTTAGTAGAATAGTGTTTTTTAGCAATCCTAAATTTTTCATAAACGTCGTAATGGTCACTGCATGATATCTCTATCTCGTAGCTACTTTGTAATCGCATGGCAATCGGAAGATAGGATGCAAAATCCCTGACAATGCTCACTTCAAAATCAACAACTTTATTTCTGTCCCTATCAACAGCAAGCCAAATGTAGACTTTGTTAGTTTTTTTTGGCAATAACTAAAAAGCTCATCCAGCTCAATAATTGAGATTTGCTTGGCATCCTCAGGTATCGTAACATCATTCAGCCTTTGTTTTAGAAGCTTTGAGAATTTTCTAATCCACTTTATTATAAGTGAACTCGAGACCTTTTCTAATCTCTCGATTGATCTAATTCCAACTCCCTCCAGATACATACTAACAACCTTCATCTTTTTATTAAGGCTGTACTTTACTCTCATATCTCCAGACTTATAGCTCTTTTTACACTCTGGGCACTTATACCTCTGACGACCTTTAATATAGCCATTCTTTGTGCTTCCTATGCTGCCACAATGCTTACAACTTAACATATATAATGCTTCCAATATAACTTACTATCAAGGCAGTATACATATACGCGAATTTAAAAGCAAAATCTATTCTTGGTTAGCAATGCCAAATTTTACGTAATATAGTTTTACTAAATTTACAAGAGAACAAGATCTAAAAAAAGAAAAGATGACTGATATAAGCAAATATATACTTCTCGTAGATGAAGAATTGATATTTAACTTGTATACATATGAAGTTAGACTTCAAAAAGAGCTATGAAGAGTGCTGTGGGCATGTGTATAATCAATACATAACGAGCGATCCTTCAGGCGCCAACTTTTGAAGTGTGACGAGTATACTGCATCGAAATAATTAATACACAGCCGAACTCCTCTCTTCGAGACTAATGTATAGCATTTTATCTTCTATATTACAAGTCTCTGTATAAATAAGCAGTTCAAGTATCAATAAATATAGACATAGTGCGGAAAATCTATTTAGATACATTATCTAGAAAAGCGCAGAGTATCGCAAGATTTCAGGATTGCAGATTATTTTTGAAGAGAGTAAATTTGTGAAAAAGGTGTGTGCAATTAATTGTTTTTGCGTTATATTTAGTATATTGGCGATTATAAATCGCAAATACAATGCAAATTCTAAAAAATTAATGCAGAAAGCGGCAAAATCCATGTCATTTGCCACACATGCTTATGTAATATTTAAGCTTCGATATCTACATTTATTCTTAATACGTATGAATATATTAGCTATTATAACTACTAATAGTATAAAAGTTCATTTTGCAACGTAGTGATAATAAGTATAAAATATATAGAGTGGACATCAAATAAACAGAGTTAATTGATTATGAATGATAAGAGGAATATTGCTATCAATTTTGGGCCTCAACATCCTGCGGCACATGGTGTACTGCGCTTAATTCTTGAAATGGATGGGGAAGTTATAACTCGTGCTGATCCACATATTGGGCTTTTGCATAGAGGTACTGAAAAATTGATAGAATATAAAACATACCTACAAGCCGTACCTTATTTCGATAGGCTTGATTATGTCTCTCCAATGGCACAAGAACACTGTTTTGCTCTTGCGGTCGAAAAACTACTTCAATGCGAAATACCAATACGTGCTAAGTATATAAGAGTTCTTTTTTGTGAAATTACCAGAATTTTGAATCATTTGCTTAGCATTACTACTCATGCTTTGGATATAGGAGCGATGACACCACTGCTTTGGATGTTTGAAGAACGCGAGAAGATGATGGAATTTTATGAGCGCGCTAGCGGAGCTAGAATGCATGCTTCTTATATTAGGCCAGGAGGAGTTGCAAGCGATCTGCCAAAAGGCCTCCTGAAGGATATAGGGCACTTCATCAAATCATTCCATGATAAGATAGATGATATAGAGACTGTTTTAACGGAAAATAGGATATTCAAGCAGCGGTTAGTTGGAATAGGTGTAGTCACTCCAAAAGAAGCGCTGGACTATGGCTTTTCTGGTCCTATGATCCGTGCATCGGGTGTCGCTTGGGATTTGCGCCGTTCTCAGCCGTATGAAATATATAACGAATTAGACTTTAAAATTCCAGTTGGAAAAAACGGAGATTGTTATGATAGATATCTAGTGCGTATGGAGGAAATGAGACAGTCTATAAAGATTATAGAACAATGTTTAGATAAGATGCCAGAAGGTGAAATTAAAACTCAAGATCCTAAGATATCGCCACCTAAGCGCAGTGAAATGAAAAAGTCTATGGAGGCTTTAATTAATCATTTTAAGCTTTATACGGAGGGTTATACTGTACCAGCAGGAGAAACTTATGTTGCAGTCGAATCCCCAAAGGGAGAGTTTGGCCTCTATCTAGTATCGGATGGAAGTAATAGACCATACAGATGTCATATTAGAGCGCCTGGTTTTGCTCATTTGCAAGGTTTGGATTTTATGAGTAGGGGGCATATGCTGGCTGATGTTGTGACGAATATTGGAACATTAGATATAGTCTTTGGTGAGGTAGATAGATAACTGATATGCATAATACAATAAAAAATTTCTCACAGCATGGAACTTTTAGCTTTACACCAGAAAATCTCAAGCGTGCTGAAGAAGTTCTGGCCAAATATCCAAAAGATAAAAAGCGCAGTGCTGTTATGCCATTGCTATATTTAGTACAAGAACAGCACGATAATTGGATATCGATAGATGCAATGGATTATATAGCAAAGATGCTTGAGATTCCATCTATGTATGTTTATGAAGTTGCACATTTCTATACGATGTATAACAAAGAACCAGTTGGTAAGTATTTATTTCAAGTATGCAGGACAACTCCTTGTTGGCTCAGAGGTTCAGATGAAATTCTTGTGAGTTGTAAAAAACATCTTGGAATATGTGTTGGTCAAACATCAGAAGATGGAAAGTTTTCTCTAGTTGAGGTTGAATGTCTTGGGGCGTGTATTAATGCGCCGATTGTGCAGATAAACAATGATTATTATGAGCATCTAACTCCAGAAGCAACAATAGAGTTGATAGAATCGCTTAAGGTAAAGAAATAAATGGTAAGATAATTACTATCTTGAGCAATATACTAGCCATATTTTTCAAAAATTAGCGTCCTCTAAGCAGTATATCCGTCAAAAATTGCTTTGCTATGCAAATAAATTTTTGTGGAGAAGTTAAATGTACAAAAAGTGGTCCATGATTTGGCCCTGTGCTAATTTTTGGATACGTTATTACTCATGTGCCTAAGCAAATACTGTTTTCACAAAATCAGTAAGGTTTTTGCGTTTATTATAACATTTTCTTACGGATTTAAAGCGCTATTTTGACACTCAGAGCAGTATTTCATGCGCACTTTCGAGACTTTTGGTGTGCGTACTAATAACTCAATTTTTGGCGGATAGACTATGTATTATGTTATACAAGTGCATAGCAGAGTTTTTCAGCAATACAAAGAAGTGCATATATAAGTTTCGCCACTTTTTCTGCAGGACTTTCGGCGTCTCATAATTGCTTGCAGTCCAATATCAACCTTGACTAGCAATTTTATTTAGTGCAGCTCATATGGATCTATTATACCCAACTTACTCAAAATTTTAATCTCTAATGCTTCCATAATCTCTCTATCAACATCAAGTGTATGATCAAAGCCTAATAGATGTAGAATACCGTGCACAATGAGATGAGCAAAATGCGCCTGAAACTCTTTTCCTTGAGAAACAGCCTCTCTTTCAATAACACCAAATGCAAACGCTAAATCTCCTAAGAAAATATCCCGCTCTTTGAATTCATCACTCAAAAGCTTTTCTTCATAAGGAAAAGATAGAACATTAGTAGGGAGATTTTTATTTCTATGCTTAAGATTCAGTTCTTGCATAGTATAATCGCTTGCCAAAAGTATAGATATTGTAATACTTTCTAATTTAGTAAACTGCTCAAAATGAGTCAAAGTGCATTTTGCGATACTTCTTATATATTGCTTGATTTGTCTTAAACTTCGCCAATCACTACAACAAAATCTAATCTCACAATTTATTTTCATATAGAATCTCTGGTTTTAGATGACTGAGCATTCCATAGAGTACGATATAAGCCATCTGTATCAATTAGCTGATCGTGTGAACCATCCTGCACTATAGAGCCAGATTGCAATACTACAATTCTATCCATAGAACGCAGTGTAGAAAGACGGTGTGCAATAACTATAGTAGTTGTCTTTCTTTGGCTAAGTACCTCATGTATAGATTCTTGTATCAATGTCTCTGTATGTGTATCTAGTGCAGAAGTCGCTTCATCCAAAATCAGTATAGGAGTATTTTTCAATATCGCTCTTGCAATTGCTATTCTCTGCCGTTGACCACCGCTTACTTTTATCCCCCTCTCTCCTACAATGGAATGATAACCATTTGGCATGTTTTTTATCTCATTATGTATACGTGCCTTCTTAGCAGCAGCATAAATCTCTTCTGTAGATGCTTCATATTTTGCAATCTGTAAATTTTCCAAAATACTTCTATGAAAAAGGGTAATATCCTGCGGTATCACAGCAATCTGCTTTCTAAGCACTTCTTGTGTTATATCTTTGATGTTATGTCCATCTATTAAAATACTGCCCTTAGAAATATCAAAGTACCTTAAAAAAGATTTAATTAAGGTAGTTTTGCCAGCACCAGAAGCCCCGACGATCCCAACATGTTCTCCTGCTTTAATATGCAAGTTTAAATCACTAAATACCACTCGTCTAGCGTTGCTTTCTTCGTCATATATTATGTCACCAAATCTTTCAATATCGTCATATGAAAATGTCACATTCTCAAATTTTATATCGCCACTAACCCTTGGAATGAGTGTGGCATTTTTTGGGTCTTTAACATCTAACTTGGAATTTATGAATTTATAAGAAGATTTTATAATTGCAATTTTTGGGTTTATAGAAAATAGCATATTCTCTAGTAAATTATCCAACTCTCTATGTATGTTCAAAGTAACCATTGCGATAAATGCGAAGCTTCCTGCTGTAATTTGTGCAGTCTGATAAAGGTATATCAAAACACTCATCTGGATCCCGCCCATTAATATCACTATGATAGTATCTGCCATATCTACATAATAAGCATCGTACTTTCTTGCAACTCTATCCGCGTTACGCCATCTATTTAATGATGGAATGAGCTTGAGACGAAGCTCAGACATTACACTACCTATTATCTTTATACTGAATATGTTTGAAATGGAGTCATTTATTATTCCAATAGACTCCTGCCTCGCTCTTATATATAATTCTTGCAAATGCATCTGCTTCCTTAACAGAACAAATAAAACAGGAGCGTACAGCGCAACAAATGATATTAGAACTAAAGCTGTGATATAATTGACAACAAAGAGAAAAACTATACCTATTATTATAGATGAAATGTTGATAAGCGATCTGTAAAAAAGACTTATAAGCGCGATTATGCTCTCTTGCAGGTCAGTAACTTTTGCAGCTATTTCACCAGACAAATGAGACTCAAACCAGTGCAACGAGTGCTGCATGGTTTTAACACAAGCCTCTTCAACAACTGTAATCAATATCTGTGGTTTATACTTTATATCAAAAAGTCTACCGATGAAAAATATACTATGATGCCCAACTTTGAATAGCACAAACATACATAGCATAAACTCTGCACTTTTGCTGTGATAAAGTGCGTGCCCAAACGTTAGGTTCTCTCTGTTATTACTGATGCCATCTATTATCTCTTTAATCTGATAATTTACAAATACACTAAACAGTGCAGCACTGACTGCCAACAAAGACAGACTTAATAAATACACCCTATATCTTATAACAAAAGAGCATAGATAACTTGATAAGTCTTGGTTCATTTTAGCAACTTTTTATTTTCTATTCTAACACCTTAGATGCAGCACTTTAACAATACCATACTTTTTTGTTAAAATATCAATAACCAACAGCTGTATATAGAGCAAGTTGCCAATTAACTGATTGGTTGCATGGTAGATTGTTAGGGAGTTATATGTTATTTTAAAATTTTTTAACACATAAAAATAACCTATGAAAAAGTATTGTACTGAAATGTACTGTTTTGTCGATGATGTTATGCAAGATCTATATTGCAAATTGCCCGCAATTAATAATTGCAAATCTAAACCTGGAATGAAGAATTATTTGTCTAGCAACGAAGTATTAACCATACTAATTTGTTACTATGAATCTTGTTGTGATTGTTTTAAGCACTATTATGAGACAATTATAATGCAAGGATCATGCAGATGATTTTAAGCTTGTTAGCTATGTACACTTCACAAAATTAATTAGTAGAAATTTTCAGTATTTTATTATGTTACTGCTTGCATTTATTAAAGGATTGCACAGGTATTTCTTTTGTAGACTCAACCAGCATTGGAGTCTGCAAAAATTATAGGATTTATTCTCATAAAGTTTTTAATGAATCAGCAAATCGAAGTCACACTACTAAAGGTTGGTTTTTTGGTTTGAAGCTTCATTTGGTAATAGATCCATGAGGTAATTTGATAAAAGTATCTTTTAGTAGTGGAAATCAAGATGATAGAAAGGCTTTAAGGCAGATGATTACAGGTCTTTTTGGGAAAATGTTTTGAGATCATGGATATGTATCAAAAGAATTATTTGAAGATCTGTATTCTCAAGGTATTCAGCTTATCACAATGGTAAAAAAAGGCATGAAAAGTATATGAATGCCAATGATAGATAAGGTGATGTTGCTAAAAAGAGCTTTAATTGAGACTGTCATAGGAAAGCTTAAATTTCTCGGCAAGCTTGAGCATTGTTTTTCTGATAAAAAGATGATGAAGCGAAGAAGTGCAATTGAACCTATAATCGGAGATTTGAGGCATTTTGGTCGCCTTGGACGTAATTATCTGCGAGGGATAATATGAGACATAATAAACCCATTTATATCAGCCATAGGTATGAATCTGAATGCTATAGGACGCACACTATGGTAAATTAAGTTGAGGTTTACGTATTAAAGAATTGAACCAAAGCATACATATGTTATTACTTTTTCCGAAAATCTTCGCTGTATGAGGATGGCATTTTCCTTTGAGTGTAACACACA
The DNA here is from genome assembly GCF_964020185.1 of Candidatus Lariskella endosymbiont of Hedychridium roseum. Taxonomy (NCBI): domain Bacteria; kingdom Pseudomonadati; phylum Pseudomonadota; class Alphaproteobacteria; order Rickettsiales; family Candidatus Midichloriaceae; genus Candidatus Lariskella; species Candidatus Lariskella endosymbiont of Hedychridium roseum. The sequence continues at coordinate 1,286,701 of NZ_OZ026538.1, forward strand.
TCTATATATATGCGTAAACTTCAACTTAATTTACTATATCTGGCTAATCACCTTAATTTAAGCAGATAAAAATCAAATGCCACAAAGTGGCAATAGAGGACACATGCTTAAAACGCAGCATTTTGCACGCCTTGCAGACATTTTGCTCATTCTGCCATAAAAAAATCACAGCAAATTGACACAGATACCGTCAGCTGAGCAACAAAACATATAATAAACAATACACAGTTGTACCAAGGTATTTCAAAAGCGATAATGCATACTTTTGCCGGATGGACAAACTAACAAAGTCTATATATGGCTTGCTGTTGATATGGAGAGAAATAAAGTTGTTGATTTTGAAGTGAGCATACCAGGGTTTTGCATCCTATCTTCTAATGGCTATGCGATTACAAATTAGCTACAAGATAGAGATATCAGGCAGTGACCATTATGATGTTTATAATTACTACCGGCTAAAGCGCGGTAGTTTGTGTAACGCTTGCAAAGCAGATTAAAAGCGTAAACGCTAAAACTCTGATATTCTAAAATCATCTTTTTTGTGATGTTCCTCATGCTGTTCTATATATTTTTGCACTTCTTCTGAATTCACATTGCCAACTGTCACAACAAAATACCCTCTGGCCCAAAGATGTTGCCCACAATACCGCTTACGGAGCAGTGCAAATTCCTGTAGCAACTTACGACTACTTATACCTTTAATATATTGCACAGCTTTAGATATTGATATACTAGGCGGAACCAATGCTAATATATGTACGTGATCAGGACTCATACTGCCACTAATTATATTTATGTAATTAGCAGCACATATTTCTCGGATTACTTCCCTAGTTCTAATCGCAACTTGCCCAGTTAAAACTCTATACCTATACTTAGTACAAAATACTATATGATACTTTAGGTCATATAGGCTGTGGGATCATCTCCTATATTCCATTCGTCCTCCCTTAGCACATTTCCTAGATAACTAATACTAAAGTGTTCGCCTAAAGGCGAGGGTCTTAACCATATCACATATAACTACATAAAAAATTTATGATTGCTAAAAGATTGCTAAAAAGCACTATTCTACTAAGGCAGAAACGTCTTTAGTGGAATCATTCAACTCATTAATATGGCGCTATTTAACCAGGTTTCATCGTAAAACCAAACGTGACAGCAATGCTATAGATATGATCTTCAATTCAATCTTAATGCTTTTTAATAAAAACTTGCTGACATCTATCTTTAGTTAGCAATGCCATAAACACCGTTTGATACAGCTTCTGAGACTTTTGGCGCGCGTACTAGCTCTTTAATCCACCATTCCTATGTCTCTATTACACTGCAGATTCTGCTTTCAAATATATAATACATTCAACTTTCTTGACTATCATATCCTATCGCAATAGCAGCATTCTATGCAGATAGAAAAATTACCATTATATCGAGTTGAGATTATTTATGATATAAAGTTAAACTTATGATATTTTTGAAAAAGCTCAATGAAAAAGAATAGAGAGTATCAGACGCCTAAGAATAAACAAGCCCTGCTCTCAGAGCTTGGCAACATCCTACTCTCTCATGTCTTAAGACATAATACCATCGGCGATAGAGCTTTTCACTTCTGAGTTCGGAATGGGATCAGGTGTTTCATCTCTTCTATAACCACCAAGCCACAAGAACAGGGCTTTAAAATGTGAAGCAAACCACAATGCTCCAATAAGAATAATCAGAGCACAACAAAAAAATAGCAAAAGCTACAAATTTAGTACTGCATGCAACAAACAGTCATTAAACATTAAATCAATCGTGCTATTAGTACTGGTTAGCTACACAGATTGCTCTGCTTACACACCCAGCCTATCAACGTGATAGTCTTTCACGGCACTAATTGGGAAAACTAGTTTTGAAGTGGGTTTCCCGCTTAGATGCATTCAGCGGTTATCCCTTCCATACATAGCTACCCAGCGCTGCTCCTGGCGGAACAACTGGTACACCAGTGGTATGTCCAACTCGGTCCTCTCGTACTAAAGTCAGATCTTCTCAATTTTCCTTACACCCACGGCAGATAGGGACCGAACTGTCTCACGACGTTCTGAACCCAACTCACGTACCACTTTAATCGGCGAACAGCCGAACCCTTGGGACCTTCTACAGCCCCAGGATGTGATGAGTCGACATCGAGGTGCCAAACGAGCTCGTCGATATGGGCTCTTGGAGCTCATCAGCCTGTTATCCCCGGAGTACCTTTTATTCGTTGAGTGATGGCCCTTCCACGCGGGACCACCAGATCACTATGACCGACTTTCGTCTCTGCTCGACTTGTCAGTCTCGCAGTCAGGCAAGCTTATGCCATTGCACTCTTACAGCTGATTTCCGACCAGCCTGAGCTTACCTTCGCACGCCTCCGTTACTCTTTGGGAGGCGACCGCCCCAGTCAAACTACCCACCATGCACTGTCTCAGACCTGGATTCACAGGTCGTGGTTAGATGTCAAAAATTAAAAGGGTGGTATTTCAAGGATGACTCCACAAAAGCTGGCGCCTCTGCTTCATAGTCTCCCACCTATCCTACACATTTAATCCCTAACACCAATGCAAAGCTATAGTAAAGGTTCACGGGGTCTTTCCGTCTAACCGCGGGCACTCCGCATCTTCACGGAGAATTCAATTTCGCTGAGGTAATATTGGAGACAATGGGGAAGTCGTTACGCCATTCATGCAGGTCGGAACTTACCCGACAAGGAATTTCGCTACCTTAGGACCGTCATAGTTACGGCCGCCGTTTACTGGGGCTTCAGATCAGAGCTTGCACTCCTCACCTTAACCTTCCAGCACCGGGCAGGCGTCAGACCCTATACTTCCTCTTTACGAGTTTGCAGAGCCCTGTGTTTTTGATAAACAGTCGCCACCCCCTAGTTTGTGCCACCTCATCTTAGTTGCCTAAGTGAGGCCACCCTTTTCCCGAAGTTACAGGTGCAATTTGTCTAGTTCCTTCAATATCATTCACTCCACGCCTTGGTATACTCTACCTGTCCACCAGTGTCGGTTTGGGGTACGGTCTATATGCCAGAGCTATTTCCTGGAAAGCTAAAACTGCGCTCAGAATCCATTAACTTCACACAATTCTTTACTTTCGTCACTACTGGCAGGCTCACGAATATTAACGTGATTCCCATCGACTACGCCTTTCAGCCTCGTCTTAGGAGCCGGCTAACCCTACGCAGATTAACTTTACGTAGGAAACCTTGGACTTTCGGCGGGGATGTTTCTCACATCCCTTTACGCTACTTATGTCAGCATTCTCACTTGTGATATCTCCAGCATGCCTTACGACACACCTTCACAGACTTACACAACGCTCCGCTACCGCTCACATGTTGTTACACACATGAACCCGCGTCTTCGGTATATAGTTTAAGCCCCGATACATTTTCGGCGCAGGATCGCTATTAGACTAGTGAGCTATTACGCTTTCTTTAAAAGATGGCTGCTTCTAAGCCAACTTCCTAGTTGTTTTGGCGTTCCCACATCCTTTCACACTTAACTATAACTTGGGGACCTTAGACGGCGGTCTGGGCTCTTTCCCTTTCGACTATGGATCTTAGCACCCACAGTCTGCCTGCTGTTTTATACTCGTCGGTATTCGGAGTTTAGTTAGGTTTGGTAAGGCTTTGGGCCCCCCTAGCCTATCCAGTGCTCTACCCCCGACGGTAACCAAACAACGCTCTACCTAAATAGATTTCGCGGAGAACCAGCTATTTCCGAGTTTGATTGGCCTTTCACCCCTAGCCACAAGTCATCTCACACTTTTGCAACAGTGACGAGTTCGGCCCTCCATTAAGTCTTACCTTAACTTCAGCCTGCTCATGGCTAGATCACCCGGTTTCGGGTCTAATGCATCTGACTAAGCGCCCTATTCAGACTCGCTTTCGCTACGGCTACACCTAACGGCTTAACCTCGCCAGATACACTAACTCGCTGACCCATTATACAAGAGGTACGCCGTCACAGCACCAATCCATAAATGGACTGGACCGCTCCGACTGCTTGTAAGCATTTGATTTCAGATTCTATTTCACTCCCCTAATCGGGGTTCTTTTCACCTTTCCCTCACGGTACTTGTTCACTATCGGTCGGTAGATAGTACTTAGGCTTGGAGGGTGGTCCCCCCATATTCAGACAAGGTTTCACGTGCCTCGCCTTACTCAAATTCCTTACTGTTTTTTACTTATACAGGGCTATCACCTACTATGGCTCTCTTTTCCAAGAGATTCTAATTATTACAGCAAGAACATTGGCCTAGTCCGCGTTCGCTCGTCACTACTAACGGAGTCTCGTTTGATTTCTTTTCCTCTAGGTACTTAGATATTTCAGTTCCCTAGGTTTGCTTTCTAAGACTATTGATTCATCTTAGAATGCCGAGTAAACTCGGCGGGTTTCCCCATTCGGAAATCTGCGGATCAAAGGTTATTGGCACCTCCCCACAGCTTATCGCAGCCTGTTACGTCCTTCATCGCCTCCTACCACCAAGGCATCCATCAAATGCTCTTCTCATATTTAAAGCTTACTGACTGCTTTTATTGCTTACAGAACTAAATTTGTAATTCAGCTTTATTGATACGGTTATCATTATTTTTTCATTTGGTTTACATTCACAATTTCAAAGACAACAAGTCATCAACAGGTTATAGAGGATTACACATAAATAGTCAACACTCATTTTACATTTTTTTATTCTACTGACAAATCAAGTATGCTTGACAAGCTGCATTTGCGTCAAATATCCACTACTCTATTACACAAAACACCAATCTTACGAGCGCAAAACCTATATACCACTCAATGAGAAATAATGCCTCACATATATGTGTTGCTTATTACTTAGCATTCTGTCAAAATCTTTAACGTTTTTACGTAAGCATAATGAACACATAATGAACATGTTTAATAGACCTTCGATCTAAAAACATATATGTAGTAGAAGGTTGCTGTTTCGCAAGACTCATGTACTGCTGATAAACGCAGTTAGACTTAAAAAAGAGCAAGCCAAGAATGGAAGTGCACGTATCGCACTGCATTCATCAGTGCACTAAGCAAAGATTTTAAGAGCTAAATTTTTAGAGTACATTATTTACAAAGAAATTAACGAAATAATACTAAAAATCATGCCAAAAATGTCTACGCAAGTGGCTTGGTTAACAAAGCCATGTACAAAAATACATAAGAAGCTTTTTGTAAGACGCTGATTTCAAAAAATATGACGAGCATGCCGCTTCATTGCCTTTTTTGTATACACTAATCTAGTATTCAACACCGCAAAGCCGAATCTAAAGAAGAGAAATAATGCTCTTTATATATACATTTTAAGCATTATTTTGCCATAAACTTAACTAAAACTTGCGTAAAAACTTATGTTTGTTATTTAACAAACGCATTATGAATTGAAATTAAATTATTTTATTCATTAGACCTCTTGCATAACCTGTTCCAAACTGTGATTTGATTGTCACTAAAACATAAAAACACTCACGTGGATCATTGTTTGGTGACGTTTTGCAAAAATCTACTCTATAAGAATTTCTACCTCAGAATGAGGTTATGCAAGAGGTCTATTGATTATATGTGTAGGAGATAAAAAATGGCAGCAACAAATTCTAGCTATAGAAAAGGCGTAGGAATAATGCTTGTTAATAAAAATGGTCTAATACTTGCGGGACAACGTATAGATTGTGAAATCCCAGGATGGCAAATGCCACAAGGCGGCATGCATGAAGGAGAAGCACCTCTACAAGCCGCATTTCGAGAACTATATGAAGAAGTCATGGTACCAAAAGAAAGTGTTGAACTGATAGCGGAAAGCAAACAATGGCTTAAGTATGATCTACCAAAGGAAATGATTAATGAACTCTGGGATGGAATGTATATAGGACAAATTCAAAAATGGTTTCTAGTGCGTTTCTTAGGTAATGACTCTGATATTAAAGTTGATACAGCAAATCAAGAATTCAAGAGTTGGCAATGGGTCACTCAGGACTTATTAATAAATAGCATAATAGATTTTAAAAAAGAGTTATATTTATCGATTATTGCAGAGCTATACTGTAAAATCTAAATTACATAGCTATTTTAGTGCTGCATCATAACACTTGTGCAATACGCCTTCTGACATAATGGAAAGTTCTACAAGTAACCCGCAGCAACTAATTTTTAACTTTGTGTTACAATGAAGCTTGCTTAAGTATAGAGCTGCCAAAATGCAGACTCTGTTTTGATTATTAAACAATATTTAGGGAGAATGTGTATATGGATTTTGATGGCGCAATGGGCTCTTTCGCTTCATCTATGTCACGTGGCATATCAAACGGAGCATCAATAGGCGCATCTAATGGAGCCACTATATTCAACGATATGGATCTCTCACTCGAAAGGATACCAAAAAAAACTTCATCTATCGCTTTTGACTTTATGGATAGATTTTTCCTTGCTTTTCAAGGTATGGCAAATTCTATGAGTTTGGCAAATATCGCAAGTAGTATAACACCGCCACCAATACTGGGGTCATCAAAAATGCCAAGCGTAATCAGCTTTGGAAGAGGAAAGTAACTAGTCTGCCCGTCAAAAATTTATTTGCTTGCGCAAAACAATTTTTGCGTAAAGTTAAATATACAAAAATTAGCTTTTAGAACTGCCATGCGCTAATTTTAGGATATATAAATTTGTCCTGTACTTAGCAAATACTACTTATATACTACGGGCAAAGCCACTTGCAGAGACCTTTTAGCATGATTTCTAAGTATTACTTTATTAATTTCTTCGCAAATATATAAGTATTTGATTCAGAAATTAACTGGCCATCTAAAAAATCATGCCTTTCAAATCCGTGCGCATGCCCTTACTTAAGGCAGCACCTCACAAAATCCATAAGGTTTTTGGCAATTTTGCCACTTTTTCTGTTGGACTTTCAGCGCATTATAATCGTTTACAATCAACATTAATCCTGCACTTCTTAGAGTTATGGCGCAGGCAGATAACTAACTAACTTATGATAAGATAACAAATGAATAAAGCTAATTTCTTAGACCTAGAATTTAATAGAGCAAAGGATCTACTACTCGATATGCAACAAGAACCTTTCCGAACAATGCAAATTTGGGACTGGGTGTATCGCAAGGGAGTTGAACATTTTGATAATATGTCCAACTTGCAACGTGAATTACGCCTCACAATAGATGAGCAATGCGAGATACAATATCCTCAAATCGCAACGCAACAAACAGCACAAGATGAAGTAGTAAAGTGGCTACTAAAAATGCAAGACGACAATACTATAGAAACAGTTTTCATTCCAGAAATAGAAAGAGGAACTCTTTGCATTTCATCACAGGTAGGATGTACACTTACATGCAAGTTCTGCCATACAGGAACACAAAAACTTGTGCGAAACCTCAAGGCTGGAGAGATTATAGGGCAAGTCATGCTAGCTAAAAAATTCTTAGAACAAGAAAAAAATAACACAACTAAACAACAGTTTCAGAAACGCATAACAAATATCGTACTTATGGGTATGGGAGAACCGCTCTTAAACTATGAAAATGTATCAATCGCAGTCAAAAATATGATGCATAAAAATGGCCTAAATATATCTAAAAATCGCATTACATTATCAACATCTGGAATAATACCTCAAATAGTACGTTGCGCCGAGGAACTGGGAATAAATCTTGCAGTCTCTCTGCACGCCACGCGCGATTCACTCCGTGATAAGTTAGTTCCTATAAATAAGAAGTATAAAATTCAAGAACTGATAGAAGCCTGCCGCGAGTACTCTGCAATTACCGGAAATAAACGCATCACTTTTGAATATGTGATGCTAGACGGCATCAATGATAGCATTGGGGAAGCAAAAGAGTTGGTGAAATTGCTTGCTTCCCTCCCGGCCAAAGTAAATCTAATACCATTTAATACATGGCCTGGAACTGAATTTCGTACTTCTTCCAATACACAAATCAGGAAATTTGCAAAAATTCTCGAAGATAATGGATACCCATCACCAATACGAAAGAATAGAGGACAAGATATTATGGCAGCTTGTGGACAGCTAAAATCGAATTCTATTAGAAGCAAAACAAAAAACTGTGAGACTACTTCATGAATGCAGTGTATGATTGATGATTTGAGAGTTTTCACAATTAGATAGAAGTATGATATGATCACTTTTTTAAAAACTAAAGAGTGGTTTTATGGTTTGTTGTAAGGGATGTTGCTCTGATATCTTTGTAAAGAATGGCATTGTGAGGGGTGTACAGCGTTATAAGTGCAGATCATGTTCTAAATTTTGTTGAGGGCGATCTGGGCAAGAAGCCTCAAACAGCTGTTAAGAAAGCATTATGCGTTATGCTATATAGTTCTTGGTAATGGCTCTTTTTCTATGTTATGCAAGATATTAGGGCATTCGCCGTCCATAATTTATCGCTGGGTAGTAGAGGCGATGGGCAAGACTCAGGAGCCAGTTGTCTCTTCGGATATTATGGAGATGGAATTCGACGAGATGTGGCATTTTATTGGTTCAAAAAAAACAAGCTTTGGATCATTAAGGCAGTTGATCGTAGTACAAGGAGAACCGTTGCCTGGGTTACAGGCAATCATGACACTGCAACATTCCAAAAGCTCTACAACAAAGTGAGTCATCTGAAAGAATGTCATTTTTATACGGATGATTGGGATGCTTTTTCTAAAATTTTACCCAAAGAGCGTCATACAATTGGAAAGTCTGGCACAGTATGTATCGAGAGAGATAATAGCAACACGCGACATCATTTATGCCGAATGACACGGCGCACTAAAATCGTTTCTAAAAAAGAGTCAATGGTATACGGATCCATCAAGCTTTGGTGCGCTCTTACTATTACACAAATATTCAAACAATATCAAGAACAGCTCTTATCTATCTTTATGTGAAAACTCTCGATTATTGATTTTACCGTCATCATAATTTGATGTTTATTTTTAAAATTGAAATTTTTTAAATATAATGTTTGTATCATTAAATAACTTTTCGTACGATAAATTATGATTGGTTATTTATGCTACTACCTGCAAAGTGCACGAGCGAGGATTTTGATGGCATAGTTTTTTTAGAGCGTAAGTTAATTTCTGTATCAAATATTTTCACATATTTACGAAGAAATTAACGAAGCAATACTTAAAAATCAGGCCAAAAATACTTTCACAATGACTTTGCCAGCAATGTTGAAACAAAATACATAAGGAGCATTTTAAAGGCACCAATTTTGAAAAATATGATAAATTATACTGCAGGGAAATAAAGAGTTGGTATTTTCGTATTTTGATACGAAGCTATGGCCCGGCCAGCGGTGCAATATTTCAAAAAGAGATAGCAAGAACTAAGATAGCATGCGTATAATCAATACATAACGAGCAGTCTTTAAGATGCATCAATTTATGAAATATAACGAGTATATATATTGCTTTATATCAACTTCAGAATCCAAGTGTTGCGTATATGAGGATTTTTAAACTAGAGCTGAAGAAGAAGGCAGCCATAAAAAGAGTTTTTAAATGTATTCACATCTTGATAACAGTATAAATTCAAAGATTTATAAATAAAATGTGAAGCATTGTAAAATTAGAAGCATATCAAATTTGAGCTGTAATATTACAAATTCTATATAATATGCGCCTAATTTTTGCACTATATCTCTAAATTAGTAAACACAATGGGAAATTTACAAGATTTTTTGTCTATTACACAATACGATATATTTATAATATGCCTTGAACTTTTCTATGTTATTTCTCTAATAGTTTTATTCCTCAAAAGCTCAAATATATTGTTCGACATAGATTTGCCACGCCTTAAAGCAGAACAATATAACATGTACGTATACTCTGTGATTTGTATCATCACAGTATCTTTTCTTTTAGTTTCTGGAGTAATATCACGTGAAGCACAAGAGTCTCCGCTGGGAGAACTAATCAATCTGGTATCATATTCTGTGCTTGGTCTATCATCTCTATTAATCAGAAGGGCAATAAATAGCTCTGGAAGATATGGATCACAAATCACAAATCAACTATACAATGGCAACATTGCAGCGTTTATTTATCATACATCACAAATTTTCTGCACTTCTCTGGTGGCAAGCTTTAGTATCAGGTCATTTTATGGAGAAAATATGGCATATATTATGTTCATAATAGTAGCGGCAGAAATAGTAGTCAGCTCCATAATGCAAGTTTATAATACAATATTTTATAGACAATATGGACTCTTAATCGAACAAGCAGTGGTAAAAAAAGACTGGCGCGTAGCGTTACAAACTACTACATTTAGATTACTTGCATCTACTTCCATCTGTATATCTTCAATGCTAGTACTAATAGCACAAAATATGTTTCTATTATCACTCTGCATATTGCTGCTTACAAGCATGATTATCATGATCCTCATATTGGGATTGGTTACAATTTCATGGAAGCTTTTCTTGAAAAAAGACACATCTATGCACTTAATAGACCCATCACAAAATGGTGTATATTGTATACAGCATTTTTTGCTTTATATGACAATCTGCATATTTATAACTTTTATTATAACATGAAGTATATCCATCAAAAATTGATCATAGAAAATGCAGGTTGCATCTACTTTTCTTACCTCATTATTCGCCAGATTTAAATCCTATTGAGACTCATTTGAGCTAATTTTAAGGCTAAAGTTAAATCCATAATACGCCGCCCCCGCGCCCAAAAGCCTCGAAAGTGCGCATAAAATAGCGCTTTAAATCCGTAAGGAAATGTTATAAGTCAGCGCAAAAAACTTACGGATTTTGTGAAAGTAGTGTTTGCGCGCGGCACAGGACAAATTAATATATCCAAAAATTAGCACAGGACCGATCTAAGGGCTAAATTTTGCACATTTCACTTCTCCACAAAAATTTATTTGTTTGCGTATATCAATTTTTGTGGATGGACTACATCACTTATAAACTCTATAACAAGCTGTCGATTAGCCTTTCAATATTTAACTTGCATATATACGAAGTTAGATTGCATATGGCATAATTCAAACACCCAACTCTTCATTTTACCTGTGGTATACTTATAGACACGGCAAATATGGCTTTAGGTATTGACCTGTAATACTGTTTGGATTTCTTGCAATATCCTCAGGAGTTCCAGTTGCAACAATAGTGCCACCTTTATTCCCACCATAAGGCCCTATATCGATAATATAATCTGAAGTCTTGATCACATCTAGATTATGCTCAATTACAGTAACAGTATTGTCACCATCAACTAGCTTATGCAAAACAGCCAGCAGCTTTTTAATGTCATGTATATGCAATCCAGTTGTTGGCTCATCTAATATGTAAAGAGTTCTACCTGTAGATTTTTTTGATAACTCTTTAGCAAGCTTCACACGCTGGGCTTCTCCACCAGAAAGTGTTGTGGCTGATTGTCCAAGACGCATATAACCCAAACCAACTTCCTGAAGTGCTGTTAATTTCTCATAAATTAATGGAATATTTTCAAAAAACGCAGCTGCATCATCAATAGTGAGTGTCAAAACATCTGCTATAGAATGCCCCTTATACTTGACTTCTAATGTCTCTCGATTATAACGAGCCCCTTTACATTCTTCGCACTGTACATATATATCAGGTAAAAAATGCATCTCTATCTTGATTACTCCATCTCCCTCACATGCTTCACATCTTCCACCTTTTACGTTAAAGGAAAATCTACCAGGGCTATACCCTCTTGCCTTGGATTCTGGAAGCCCTGTAAACCAATCTCTTATATGCGTAAACGCACTAGTATAAGTCGCAGGATTTGACCTTGGTGTTCTGCCTATTGGAGATTGATCAATTTGTATTATCTTATCTATATATTCAAGACCAAGTATTTTATCATGCTGACCAGGCACAACCTTGGTATTATGTAATTTCTTTATAGCAGCTTTATAAAGCGTATTAATCACAAAGCTAGATTTTCCACTACCAGATACACCTGTAACTGATATAAAGCTGCCAATCGGGAAGTGAGCAGAAATATTCTTTAAGTTGTTTGATCTTGCTCCAATAATTTCGATTTTCTTGTTTGGGTCTGTCTGCCTTCTTTCTTTTGGAACATCTATATTTAGCTCTTTTGCAAGATATTTTCCAGTAATGCTACTCGAATCTTTGGTCACTTCTGCAGGGGTTCCTTGTGATATTATGTTGCCTCCATGCACTCCAGCACCAGGCCCAACATCAATTAAGTAGTCGGCTTCAACCATAGTATCCATGTCATGTTCTACTACGATCACAGTATTACCAAGATCCCTTAAATTCTTGAGTGTGGTCAGAAGTCTCATGTTATCACACTGGTGCAAACCTATTGAAGGTTCGTCAAGCACATATAACACCCCACTCAGACCAGAACCTATTTGTGAGGCAAGCCTTATCCGCTGACTTTCTCCGCCAGAAAGAGTGGTAGATTTTCTGTTTAAAGTCAGATAATCAAGCCCAACATCTTTTAAAAAACATATGCGTTTCTTTATTTCCTTCAGCAATCTCTCACCAATTTGTTTATGTGTGTTACTTAGTTTTGACTCAAGGCCATCGATCCAATCTATCGCCTCAAGTACTGTCATTGCACATACTTCTCCTATATGTTTCTCTGCAATTTTTACACATAGTGATTCTTGTTTTAGTCCATATCCTAAACAAGCCTGACAACTCTTCGCACTTTGATAATTTGAGAGCTCTTCTATCACACCATTACTTTCTGTTTTCTGTAGCTTTCTCTCAAGATATGGAATCACACCTTCAAATCGCCCCTTAACATTAGAACGTCTTAACCCATCATCATATGAAAACGTGATTTCTTCATTGCCAGAACCGTATAATATTATATTTTGTATTTTTTCAGGTAAAGAAGAAAACGGCGCTAACAAACTAAAGTTGTAGTGCTTAGCAAGTGCAGCAATAGTTTGATCATAAAATTTTAACTGCGATACAACAGAACAAGCAGCTTTACTCCATGGCAAAATTGCACCATCTTTTAGGCCAATACTATGATTTGGAACTACCAAATCCGCATCAAAATACACTTCTGTACCAAGCCCACTGCACTTAGGACATGCTCCATAAGGGCTATTGAATGAGAAAATTCTTGGTTCTATTTCAGTAAGCGTAAATCCTGATATATAGCAAGCAAATTTCTCAGAATATACAAGAACATCCTCCGGCTTATACTGATTACCATTTTCTGGATCTACACTTTCTTCAGGAATTGAAATGATCTCAATGAATAAGATTCCATCGCTGAGTTTGAGGGCAGTCTCAACACTATCTGCCAGTCTATTACCAAGATTTTCTTCTAAAACTATCCTATCTACAACAGCCGCAATATCATGCTTCTTATTCTTATCAAGCATTGGTAGATCATCAAGATCGTAAAAGATACCATCTATCTTTACTTTCTCATAACCTTGCTTCCGCAAAATTAGAAGTTCTTTCCTATGCTCTCCCTTTTGTCCTTTAATTATAGGAGACATTACATATAGTTTTGTACCCATAGGCAAAGAAAGGATATCATCAACCATTTGAGTAACAGTTTGTCTTTCGATAGGCAGTCCAGTTGCTGGTGAATATGGGACCCCTATTCTTGCATACAAAACTCTAAGGTAATCATATATTTCTGTCGCTGTTGCAACAGTTGATCTCGGATTTCTAGAGGTAGTCTTTTGATCAATTGCAATTGCAGGAGAAAGACCTGTAATAGATTCTACATCTGGTTTTGCTTGTGCTTCCAAGAATTGCCTTGCATATGCAGATAAACTCTCAACATATCTTCGTCTTCCCTCTGCATATATAGTATCAAAAGCTAGAGAGGACTTTCCAGAACCGCTCAATCCCGTTATTACTACTAACTTTTTCTTTGGAATATCTACATTAATATTTTTTAGATTATGCTCTCTTGCGCCCCTTACTCTGATAAATCCGTTATTCATTTTATTTATCTTCTCTTTTAATTATTATTAGTATCAAGCAGCGCATCTGTGATGTGACATCATGTTATAAATTTACGATGCATACATTGTTCATATAGTCTGCAAGAAATTAAGATGTTTTAAGAATTTATCGATTACACAGAATTTTAAATCAACACAGTACGCAGATTGTATCACTACATTGCTTACTTTTTATAAAACAATACAGTACAAAGCAGTATAAATGACCAACTTATTAGGTGTAACACACAATGATGATCCTATTTATCTCTTGTTTCGTAACGCATCACCTATCATCTTATTACATTTTGTAATACTGAAGTTATACTGCTATAATAACCACAGTTCAATAACCAGCGAAGCGCATGATAATATAGCAATGTTACGTCAGCATATCATGTTTTGCGGCTCGTTATTTTTCTGTTTAATGCATATCTGATATTGCAAGCAGAGCCGCTAACAAAAAGCAGAGAAAAAGACAAGCACCAAAATTTTATAATAGAGAATTAATAGTCACCTTGACGGCATTTTGATTTTAATGAAGATAAACTAGGTGTTAGTCTCTGGATGTCATTTTTAATCAAGTACTATCATCTCACGCAAAAGGAATTCTATCTGAATGATAATAGAAGATAAAGGGATTATTTTAAGAATGACTCATTTTCAAGAGTCAAGGTTTATTGTAAAGTGTTTTCTTAACCAAAATGGGGTTGTTAAAGGCCTTTATAGACCCAACAAACTTTCATGCTCTCTTGCTCCTTGCAATATTGTACAAGCAAGATGGTCTGGAAAGCTTGGAAGTTTGGGGTACTATAATTTTGAACCTGTTTTGCATACTTTTGCGCTAGTTGCAAGTTCCTACCATAAAATGTTGATTATAAATAGCGTAATACAGCTGCTTGATGCCTTCTTGCAAGAAGGAGATGCGCAAGGTGTTACTTTTGAAACCACAGAAAGATTTTTCCGTAAGGTTATTGCATATAAAATAAGCTCTGAGGTAGATTCTTTAAATCTTATTGCTGCGGAGTATTTATTGTTCGAACTTGCAATATTAAAAGAAAGCGGTTTTGGATTAGATCTTACAAAATGCGTAGTCAGTGGGAAAAATCACAACTTAAAATTTATCTCGCCAAAATCTGGATGCGCTGTCTCAGCTGAATGCGCAGGTCCATATGAATCAAAGTTGTTTAGACTACCGCAATTTTTTTTATATCAAACAGAACAGATTAAACGCGAAGAAATATTGCAAGGTTTTACAATTATTAATCACTTCATGTGCAAACATTTACTTCACGAGGTTATAATGAAAAAGCCTATGTATAGAGATAAATTGCTTAGTTTATTTACAAGTTAGTTCATTAGTCTATCCTGATTGCTGCGTGATAGATTTTAGGGAGTTATAGGTTATTTTGGCCGATGGACTGCATAGCTTGAAGTTTAAAATCTAACATCAGAGCTTACAATTATAGCCTCTTCAACTTCTTTTGCTATGGCTGCTATTTCATGCGAAAAGCTGACTTCAAATTTATCAAAAAGACAAAGTTTAGCATAACTTTTTTATGCTGCCTTAGCTATAGCTTATCAGTCAAATAAAATTTATGTTTATGATGCTACGCGCATATTGTCTTGTTAACAGCACAATAACAAATTACAAAAATTTAGCGCTTGTTTTTCTGAAGATTATTCGTATTGTTAATATTTATGTAACAAAATGGTGATTTTATACTGCTTCCTCTGTATTCTTCATATTCTATCATTTGAATATTAATGCATTTAGTATTATAATTCGCTCTACAACTTCGCATTGGAATCGCGATTTTTGCTTATTAAAAAGATTTCTCCACAAACTTAAAGCTAAAGCTCTCAGTATTTATCAGATAAATCGATAAAGAGAGCAGATGACGATGCCCGGTAAAGAAGCCGGTAGCGAATTTTAATTTAATTGGCGATTTTTGCAGCAAAATATAGAATGAGCTTCGTTTAATTTAAAATTAGATGTGTAGCAAGTCTATTATCAGGACAATGCTTGTATTATCAATCTATAGAATTATAGAGCAATCAAGAGTAGTATTAATAAGATTTAGAGAAGTATATGTTTAGCTATAAGGATAGCATTCTTCCAGAGAGCCGGAGAGAGCAATGCTACGATAACGATAACGAAACAAATAGCGATGCAGCTAGCAGCATTAAAGATGCAGAAGAGTTTAAGCAACAATACAGCGATGATCATAGAAAAAGCGATAAAATTACAAGTAATTTTGCACAAAAAGAATTTTCAACTCAACATAACACTAAAAAAGAGAATATAGACATGAAAAACGAAGTAGGTTTACCTAATTGCAATGAACAAACAGCAAATTTCCCACTCTCTTCACATTGCAAAACTAATTTAATGCAAGAAGCTGAAGCAAGCGTTGAATTCAACAAAAAAGTTTTTGATGCATTCCAACACTTCAAGTCAATAAACTCGCTCATGCAAAAGTCTATGCAAAATGCAACAGCCGCACACATAAATAGAAGGAACAAGTTCACTGGCTGATGATATCAAATCATTCCTTGGGATGTTTGAAGTTTTATCCAAAGATGAAAGCGTCACAGCTAAGCTTAAGAATATAAACTCAATGCCAGCAACATTCAGAGGCGATAATACAAAAGCTAAAGCTCTAGCCGGCACTTTTTCCAAAGCATTTAAAGACGCATATGAAAGCGCGCTAGATGAAGATAAATTTGCTGGACAGAAATTCAATCAGCAAATTGCAGATCTAGTACAAAAGATGATGAGAAAGGGACAGGAAGGAGAAGAAGGAGAAAGCATTATTGATTTTGGCAAATTGTTTGAGTCAATTATAGAAAGCTCAAAGAGAAAATTGTATGACAAAGCAATGCATGGCGAAGCAAAAAGTGTATTTAAAACTTTAGCCAGCAGCAACTTTGAAAAGGGCGATCAATATACAGATCATGGTACTAATATGCACAAAGCATTTACTTCTCTTTGCAACGCTGAATATACAGAAAGTAGTGGTCAATATGCAGCAAAGTATTACTGTGGAGATGAATATGTTTCTTCTGTTTTCAATCTCTTTGACAGCATAGGGCTTTATTCATAAGCACTGGCATTAAATAGTTTGGTGAGTATTTTTGTACATTTAACTGCTGCGCAACAATTTATTTGCGCAGCAAAACATGCCTTGGCAGATAGACTGACTGGTGCATACCTGAATAATTTGCTCGTGCACAATCTTTAAGCGTGATAAGCTCAACATTTGAGAGGAAAACAAAACGTATTAAAGTAATGCATGAATGATGCAAATATTTCGCAAATAAGTACTAAGCAGCACTTAAAGTCATTCTATTTTGAAATGTTTTATACATAAAATAAAACAATAAGGTAGAAATAAAATGCTGCGCTATAATGCCAGACTTTAACAATTAGCATGATATGATTTTATGCCACACAAATAAACTATAACTTTAGTTATAAAATTGTTGCTTCATAACTCTCAAAGCCAAGGATTTATCTTTGCCTGCAAGCAATGATGATCCGCAGAAAATCATGCAGAAAAATGGATTTTGTTAAGTGGTATTTGCTAGAAACAGGACAAATTATATGTCCAAAAATTAGCATAGCAAATCGATTTTGACGCACAAGACTATAAACTATAAAATGGAATCAGTCTCTTTATGCCAAATTATACGATACAATACATTAGACCTCTTGCATAACCTGTTCCAAACTGTGATTTGATTGTCACTAAAACATAAAAACACTCACGTGGATCATTGTTTGGTGACGTTTTGCAAAAATCTACTCTATAAGAATTTCTACCTCAGAATGAGGTTATGCAAGAGGTCTATTAAAAAGAAGTACGCAGAAAAAACAAAAGAAGAGTCGCTCAAGGATGCTCTTGAACATTATAAGGCTATGTATTCTTTGTTAATGAACTGCGTCAAAACAGCCAAGCATAACACAGAATCCAATGAATTTGTTTTTGATTATCTATACAGTTTTTCTATGTTATATGGAACTATAAGGAATAATAGTGAACTTATAACGCTCTTCAAATCTTTACAAACTAATCAAGGAATTGATGTTGCAAAGGCTTCCTCATCCCTGTCTAATGGAATACTCTCTGCACTAATAGCACTGCTTAATCAAAATCCAAGCGGGACACAAGAAGAAGCACTTCTTAGCTTAATCACAAATAACCAACCGCCGCAAAGTCTTATAGACTTGAATAGTTTTTCTACGACTTTATTAACAAATGCAAGAATCAAACCTTACACGTCAAGCATACAAAATCCTGATGCAAAAGAATTCGTTACAGTGCAAAATGGTGAGCTTAAAGAATCTTTTTCTGAGGAATGCAAATCGAAATTTGCTGTATATTACCCAGACATTGATTTTATATGCAGTCAAAATTACATAGATTTTACGTACCAATTGTTTCAAGACATAGGTTTATATAATAATGCGCAACACGATGAGTTATAGCCAAAAATTGGCATTAATCTGCACTTTGTTTTTTATTACTGAAGTACAATTGGCGTACTGTACTAATATAGTGTGCGTGCCAAAAAAAATTGAGACCTATAAGAATCAAAAACAGGAAGTGACATCAATAGACCTCTTGCATAACCTCATTCTGAGGTAGAAATTCTGGGAGTTTTCACATAAAGATAGATAAGAGCTGTTCTTGATATTGTTTGAATATTTGTGTAATAGTAAGAACGCACCAAAGCTTGATGGATCCGTATACCATTGACTCTTTTTTAGAAACGATTTTAGTGCGCCGTGTCATTCGGCATAAATGATGTCGCGTGTTGCTATTATCTCTCTCGATACATACTGTGCCAGACTTTCCAATTGTATGACGCTCTTTGGGTAAAATTTTAGAAAAAGCATCCCAATCATCCGTATAAAAATGACATTCTTTCAGATGACTCACTTTTTGTAGAGCTTTTGGAATGTTGCAGTATCACGATTGCCTGTAACCCAGGCAACTGTTCTCCTTGTACTACGATCAACTGCCTTAATGATCCAAAGCTTGTTTTTTTGAACCAATAAAATGCCACATCTCGTCGAATTCCATCTCCATAATATCCGAAGAGACAACTGGCTCCTGAGTCTTGCCCATCGCCTCTACTACCCAGCGATAAATTATGGACGGCGAATGCCCTAATATCTTGCCTAACATAGAAAAAGAGCCCTTACCAAGACTATATAGCATAACGCATAATGCTTTCTTAACAGCTGTTTGAGGCTTCTTGCCCAGATCGCCCTCAACAAAATTTAGAACATGATCTGCACTTATAACGCTGTACACCCCCTCACAATGCCATTCTTTACAAAGATATCAGAGCAACATCCCTTACAACAAACCATAAAACCACTCTTTAGTTTTTAAAAAAGTGATCATATCATACTTCTATCTAATTGTGAAAACTCTCAAAATTATTTATCAATTTTTGAGAGTCTATGGTTGTTTTATTTGTATCTTTGTTACATCCAAGCAGCATAAGACTTACGAGCAATAATGATACAAAAAATCTACACATAGCCATTTAAAAATATTGCATAAATAAGATATAAATCAATTACTACCGGCTAAAGCGCGGTAGTTTGTGTAACGCTTGCAAAGCAGATTAAAAGCGTAAACGCTAAAACTCTGATATTCTAAAATCATCTTTTTTGTGATGTTCCTCATGCTGTTCTATATATTTTTGCACTTCTTCTGAATTCACATTGCCAACTGTCACAACAAAATACCCTTTGGCCCAAAGATGTTGCCCACAATACCGCTTACGGAGCAGTGCAAATTCCTGTAGCA
Organism: Candidatus Lariskella endosymbiont of Hedychridium roseum; assembly: GCF_964020185.1. NCBI lineage: Bacteria > Pseudomonadati > Pseudomonadota > Alphaproteobacteria > Rickettsiales > Candidatus Midichloriaceae > Candidatus Lariskella > Candidatus Lariskella endosymbiont of Hedychridium roseum. The sequence goes on from NZ_OZ026538.1 coordinate 1,306,536, forward strand.
ACTTACGACTACTTATACCTTTAATATATTGCACAGCTTTAGATATTGATATACTAGGCGGAACCAATGCTAATATATGTACGTGATCAGGACTCATACTGCCACTAATTATATTTATGTAATTAGCAGCACATATTTCTCGGATTACTTCCCTAGTTCTAATCGCAACTTGCCCAGTTAAAACTCTATACCTATACTTAGTACAATATAACTCTCGACATAAAACTAGTGCAGCTAAATAACTAGCATCACTAAATTTCATTTAACTGCATTGTTGCAACGACTATAGCAATCAAGCTACGCAATAATAAGATAAAAGTTTAAAAACATAACAAGCAAATTATAAGATTCTAGCTTTTTATTCGTATTTTAAACAAATCCTTTAAATTGCTTCGCTCTATATGGTCTTCCTAATTTTTTCAGGGCTTTTGCTTCAATCTGTCTCACACGTTCTCTGGTAACAGAGAACTGGTGTCCAACTTCTTCCAGAGTATGATCTTGAATAGAAAGCCCTATACCAAACCTCATTCTCAGGACTCTTTCTTCTCTTGGTGTTAGAGATGCTAAGACTTTAGTGGTAACGTCACGCAAATTAGAGCGTACAGCGACATCCAGAGGTTGTAATGCATTTTTATCTTCAATGAAATCACCAAGGACGCTACCTTCATCATCACCAACAGGATTTTCAAGACTCATAGGTTCTTTAGCTATCTTTAGCACCTTTCTAGATTTGTCTACATCTATATCTAATTTTACTGCTATTTCCTCAGGTGTAGGCTCTCTTCCCAAATCATGTGTCATTTGTCTTGCAGTGCGCAGTATCTTATTTATTGTTTCTATCATGTGCACAGGAATCCTAATTACCCTTGCTTGGTCGGCTATAGACCTAGTAATAGCTTGTCTAATCCACCAAGTTGCATATGTAGAAAACTTATATCCTCTGCGATACTCAAATTTATCTACAGCTTTCATCAACCCTATATTTCCTTCTTGTATCAGATCTAAGAACTGCAAGCCGCGATTTGCATATTTTTTAGCTATAGAAATTACAAGCCTTAAGTTTGCTTCTATCATCTCTTTTTTAGATTTAGCAACCATCCTTTCAGCCTTTTGTACTTCCGCAACAAGCTCCTTAAAGCTTGCTACATCAATTGACCAAACTATTGCCATCTGCTTAATTTCATTTCTAATCTCATCAATTTTGCTTTCATTTTCAGAAATAAACTTGCTGTATTTAGGATCTTTTTTCAAGCTAGAAATCCAATTCGGATTTAGCTCTTCTTTTGTATATTTATTCAAAAAGTCTGCTCTATCTATCCCATAAGATACAGCTAATTTTAACAACTCTGTTTCAACTTGAATCAGCTTTTTATTATTTTGATAAAGCTCACTAATCAATGCTTCTATATTCGTCTCATTCAATCGCATCTCAAGCATAATATCAGAAAGCTGCGATATTAAATCCTCATATGTTTTTTGTTGTTCAGCTGAGAAAGCTTTTCCAGTTAGTATTAGATCTAATTTTTCTTGTTGCAAAACCAGAAGCTTACTACCTAAATCCACAACACTATTAAACAATGCCATGATCTTTGGTCTTAGTTCAGTTTCCATGCTGAGTATGGAAGCATTCTCATGTCTCTCATTTTCATCTATATCCTCTATCTCTGAATCCATATTTTCATTCTCAGACAATTCTTCATCAAAGTCGCCCTTTCCGCCTTCTATGCCAAAACTGTCTTTATGTAATTCTTGTGAATATGTAGCATCAAGATCTATCACTTCACGCAGCATTATAGTATCATTCACAAGTCCTTCATACCACCTCATAATTGCTTTGACAGCAAGTGGACTTCTACATAGATGTGCAATCCTTCTTCTATTCCCTTCTTCTATGTTTTTTGCAACTTCAACTTCACCATCTCTAGTTAAAAGAAGTCTATACCCCATCTCTTTGAGATACATCCTCACAGGGTCATTGCTACTTAGAGCTTCAGCTTCATCCACATCGTTTTCTCCTTTAGTAGTAAAAGAGTTTTGTGGTTTTATAGAAACATCTAGATCTATAGTATCTATGTTTTCCTCATCTTCGCGAGCCTGAGAAAGGCTGATTCCGGCATCACTAAAGAATGACATTGTGTCATCTACTTTTTCTTGACCTGCACTTGAAGTAAGAATCTTATTTAATTCATCATAATTAGCAAACCCTATATCCTTGGTTTTTTCAATGAGTTCTTCCAAAGTTTTCTTAGTAGCAGCATTTTTATTCTGCTCTTTTTCTTTTCGCAGGTTATTACTCACAGCCAGTTCACCTCCAATGTGATAAATACTAGGTTAATCATCAAAATTTAATTGAAGCAAAGTTTAGTACTACGCAATTTTTAGCTCATTCTTATAACGCAATTCATATGACTTAAGCTGTAAAAGCCTAGACATAAGCTCATCACTCGGATTTTGCAGCAACTCCTGTTGTGTTTCTTCGATCTGAGAGCGCAATATTAGTAACGAATGTACACGAAATGCCCTAGTCAGAACAGCTCTTGCTTCATCTATAGAGCTACCTATATAAACACTTGCTTCTTCCGCTCTACTCAATATTGTACTTTTTATTCCTTTTATAGAATCAAGCTCGTTATTACAATTATTAGCAGAGCGCTGCAAAACGTAGTCCCTAATTTCGCTAAATAGACCAAAATCTTTAGCTTCAAAGTTCACAAACTCATCATATATCTCGTGTTCATTCAACAATTCAGGAAATTTCAACAATACACACAAAATGGCCATTGTATGACTATTTTCTTTATTCATCAAGAATTTCATTTGACTAGCTAGTACTGCAGAATGCGCTACATTTTTAGAACTACTATTAAATTTACTGTATCGTTTTTTAAAAAATAAGTCTAAAAAATATCGCCTATATTCGATGCTTAGTGCTTTATCCTTTATAGAAGCTGCAAGATTTATTAGTGTATTTTTAAACTCTACTTGAGATTCTGGAGTTGATAATTTTCTTGCGCTAGATTCGGTTGCAAAAAGAAAATCTACAAGTGATATACTTGAATTTAATACTTCTCCGAGTCTTTCTATATCACCTCCAAACTTGTTTATAACCTCATCGATATCTTTTCCGTCTTTCAGCATCAAAAATTGTAACGATTTTTGAGGAGTAACATCTGGTAAAACCTCAAGAGCTATACGTTTTTGAGCAGTCAGACCTGCATTGTCAGAGTCAAAACATATAATAGGATTTTTAGATATATTCCAAAGCAACTCAACATGAGATTTTTTAAAACTTGTTCCAAGTGGCGCAACAGCGTTTTTAAATCCAGAGCCTGCAAGAGCGAGCACATCCATATATCCTTCAACTACGAAGATCTCCCGCGCCTTGCGCGCAGCCTTTTCTGCTTCATGGAGTCCATACAGAATATCGCCTTTATGAAATAGTGGATTTTCAGATGAATTTACGTACTTTGGTCCATAATGACTACTGTTTATCAATCTACCACCAAATGCTATAACACGCTTGCTACGGTCAAATATAGGAAATATCACACGACCACGCATCAAATCTTTAAGATTGCTTAAATCTTTCCCAAATACAGAAGACAAAGCAATTTCTTCGAGGGTAAATCTTTTTTTCAAATATGAAAATATTTTGCTTGAGTCATATGGAGCAAGTCCTAATCTATATAACGTTATAATATCGGTTTTTATCTTTCTAAGGCACAGATAATCCAGCCCGGAAGTATCATTTTGCGAATGTAAATGATTGTGGTAAAATTTTGTTATTTCTTCAAAAATTGCATAACATACTTCTTTAGTTTTATCTCTGCTTTGCTCATGCTTTTTTTCTAGTTCGACACCAGCCATAGCCGCCAGCTTCTCAAGTGTTGTCTTATAATCTAGTCCTTCAAAATCCATTATAAATGAAAAGATATCTCCGTGAGCCGCACAGCCGAAGCAATAATAGAAGCCCTTAACGTCACTGACAGTAAATGATGGTGTGTTTTCTTGATGAAACGGACAGAGACCCAAAAATTCGCCACCACCTTTGGGCTTCAGCTTGACGTATTGTGAGATAAGAGACGAAGGCGCAATCCTTGCTTTTATTTTATCCGAGCAAGCCATGCATAAACCTTAAACAAATAATAGTTGAGTTAGTTAACCTATAAACTAAATGTAAAAAAGTAAAGCGTAATTGCGTGCAGATTAAGCACGGTATATCTTGTTAACTTCACGTTTATCATTTACGTATTTCAAAGTAATATTTAATTCTTACGTATAAATAGAAAACAAGATAAAAGCAAGCTGCGTCTATACGCTCTAATCTACTCAGGCTTTGCTATACTTGTAGATGAGCTGTAGTTCAACATACATTCCTCATCTTCTGCAATGAGTCCTAATTTACTTCTAGCGAGTTCATCTAAAAAATCAATGTCAATACTTTCTGCATATAACATATGAACCTTGTTTTCTAAGGCGATTTGTTCGGAATTCAAAGAATCTAAAATACCTTCTTTTTCAGCGATTATATTTTCGTATCCAAAATAAGAAAATAATCCTCTATTTCCTGCAAACATATGATACGTGAAATATATCAGCATTGCGCTTAACATGAAAGAAATAACTAGAGGTTTTTTCAACATACGTTAGCCTCAAAATTACAGTATATAATATAACTTTCTATTTCTTGAGTTGTATAGCAGTAAAAGAAATTCATTGTCAAAATTAATGATTAATATAAAAGTAACATTAGCAAAAGCTATACTTGTGGGCCAAAATGCTCTACATCATAAATAGTAGGTAAGTGAAGCACTATTATATAGTGCTGGATTATATTTTGTAAATATTCTATCATCTGCACCGTTAGTATGATAAAATGGTGTAGCGTTTTTGTTTTATTTATATGCTTTTATTTGCGCGATATAGTTGTATGAGTTCTATGTTTTTAAGTAGTGTCAAACTAAATTGCTGTGTTTAATGTGTGTTGCTCAGGTAGAGTATTAATATGAAGATGTGATTGTAACAGCAGTTTAGCTTTTTATAAAAATTCCAATCTTTGATCGTTTTGTTATTAATTAGTTGACAACTTTTATGTTTAACGCTTTTTTTAGTTTATTTTCGCTGGATATGGCTATAGATCTGGGGACGGCGAACACTTTGGTTTATATCCCAGGAAAAGGGATAATGTTAGATGAGCCTTCCGTAGTTGCATTGTTAAATCATAGAGGTACGATGGTTCCATATGCATTTGGACAAGAAGCAAAGATGATGCTTGGACGTACTCCTACAGAGATTCACGCTATAAGACCATTAAAAGACGGAGTAATAGCAGATTTTAAGGCTGCTGAAGAGATGGTTAAACATTTTATCATAAAAGTTCATGATAAAAGTTTTTTTGCAAGACCAAGAGTAATTATATGCGTTCCATACGGTTCGACACCTGTTGAAAGAAGAGCGATACAAGATGCGGTGGAGAGTGCAGGAGCAAGAGAAGTATATTTAATACAAGAACCTATGGCAGCTGCTATAGGAGCAAATCTTCCAGTTACAGAGCCAACTGGTTGTATGGTTGTGGATATAGGAGGAGGAACTACTGAAGTTGGGATTATATCACTTGGCGGGGTTGTGACTGCAAAGTCTGTACGTGTCGGTGGGGATACAATGGATGAAGCAATCATCTCTTATATAAAACGATATCATAATCTGCTTATAGGGGAATCTACTGCCGAGAAAATTAAAAAAGAGATTGGCTCTGCAAATCCAACTTCCAAGATGAGTAAAGCAAACAGTATGCAGATCAAAGGCAGAGATCTACTGCATGGAATTCCAAAAGAAATAGTACTGACAGAAGAAAAAATAGCGGAAAGCTTGCATGAGCCAATTAACCAGATTATAGCGACTGTGAAGACTGTGCTTGAGTCTGCGCCGCCTGAACTTTCATCAGACATAGTAACTCGTGGAATAATGCTGACAGGAGGTGGGGCCCTGCTCAAAGGCTTAGATGTAGTAATACAATCTGCAACTGGGATTCCTGTATATATAGCGGAAGATGCGTTAACATGTGTTGTGCTTGGAACTGGAAAAGTGCTTGAAAATTTCCAACTTTTAAAACACGTTTTATTTAAACAAGATTAATTCAGATAAGAAATGAGCTTAGATTTTAAAAAGTATTATAACGATTTGTTATTTTTGCCGTTAGGCGGTGCCGGAGAGATTGGCATGAATTTAAACCTTTACTACCATAAAGGAAAATGGTTAATGGTAGATTTAGGTATAGGATTTGCAGATGGTAACTTCCCAGGAGTAGATGTAGTTGTTCCTAATGTTAGTTTTATATCAAAATATGCAGAAGATGTAGTAGGACTTGTATTAACGCATGCGCATGAAGACCATATTGGAGGAGTGCAATACTTTTGGACAGATTTCAAATGTCCAATATATACAACGAAATTCACATCAGAAGTTCTAAAAGCAAAAATGCTTGAAGCAGGGTTGGGACATGATGTTGTTATACATGAAATGTTGTCCAACAAAAAGGTTGATATAGGACCTTTTAATGTAGAGATGATTCATATTACTCACTCTATTCCTGAAATGAATGGTCTAATGATAAGAACAGATAAAGGAAACATATTTCACACAGGAGACTGGAAGCTTGACCGTGATCCACTAATTGGACAAGCAACTGATGAAGTAAAGCTCAAGTCACTTGGTGATGAAGGAGTGCTGGCTATGGTCGGGGATTCAACCAATATATTCAATCATGGTTGGTCAGGGTCTGAGGGAGCGCTACAAGAGAGCTTGCATGAGATAATAAGCGGCTTTGAGAACAAAATGATTGTTATAACAACCTTTGCTTCAAATATAGCAAGACTTTCTGCAATAGCGACGGCAGCAGCAGAGTCTGGTAGGAGGATAATACTTGCTGGCAGATCTCTTTGGAGGCTTTATAGAGCAGCAATCGCTTCTGGATATCTCAAAGATTTGCCAGAATTTTTACCAGATTCTCAAATCAGCCAATTTAAAAGGCATGAGGTTTTAATAATTTGCACAGGTTGTCAAGGAGAGTTACTTGCAGCAACTAATAAGATGGTTGATGAGACGCATCCAAACATTAAACTGCATGAAGGAGATGTTATAATCTTTTCTTCTAAGATCATCCCAGGAAACGAGAAGAAAATATATGCGTTATTTAATAAGTTTTGTAGAAAAGGTATAGAAGTTCTAACAGAGAGGGATCATTTTGTACACGTCTCAGGTCATCCTGCTAGAGATGAAGTATCTAGGATGTATGATTTGATTAGACCTCAAATTGCTATTCCTGTGCACGGTGAAGCAATACATATTCATGAGCATGCTAAGCTTGCTAGGTCAAAGGGTTGCAAACATGCAGTTGAGATTGCAAATGGAGATGTATTCCAAATAAACTCACCAAACCCTATAAAAATAGGAGTAGTAGAGTCAGGTTATACACTTGTAGATGGATATTGTTTGATAGATTCAGATAGTACAATCATAAGAAAACGCCGTTCTATGCGCGATCATGGGTTGGTTGTAGCTAACTTACTATATAGTAAGAATGTCATGGTGAAAAAGCCGAGAATAAATGCGCCAGGCGTTTTGGAGTATTCTACTGATAGTGAACTTTTAGACATGATATCGAAAGAACTAAATTCTGCGCTTAAATCTTCGGGTCGTTTGCCAGATAAGGCAATAGAAAAAACTACAGTGAGTATAGTGCGTAGTATATTAAAACAACAAATAGGCAAAAGACCTGAGATAGTAGTAAATATAATAAGGGTTTAATATAGCAACTTTCTGTTTATTCATGAAGAATACTTTCACAAAATCCGTAAGTTTTTTGCGTTTATTATAACATTTTCGAGAGTTTTCACAATTAGATAGAAGTATGATATGACCACTTTTTTAAAAACTAAAGAGTGGTTTTATGGTTTGTTGTAAGGGATGTTGCTCTGATATCTTTGTAAAGAATGGCATTGTGAGGGGGTGTACAGCGTTATAAGTGCAGATCATGTTCTAAATTTTGTTGAGGGCGATCTGGGCAAGAAGCCTCAAACAGCTGTTAAGAAAGCATTATGCGTTATGCTATATAGTCTTGGTAATGGCTCTTTTTCTATGTTAGGCAAGATATTAGGGCATTCGCCGTCCATAATTTATCGCTGGGTAGTAGAGGCGATGGGCAAGACTCAGGAGCCAGTTGTCTCTTCGGATATTATGGAGATGGAATTCGACGAGATGTGGCATTTTATTGGTTCAAAAAAAACAAGCTTTGGATCATTAAGGCAGTTGATCGTAGTACAAGGAGAACAGTTGCCTGGGTTACAGGCAATCATGATACTGCAACATTCCAAAAGCTCTACAACAAAGTGAGTCATCTGAAAGAATGTCATTTTTATACGGATGATTGGGAGGCTTTTTCTAAAATTTTACCCAAAGAGCGTCATACGATTGGAAAGTCTGGCACAGTATGTATCGAGAGAGATAATAGCAACACGCGACATCATTTATGCCGAATGACACGGCGCACTAAAATCGTTTCTAAAAAAGAGTCAATGGTATACGGATCCATCAAGCTTTGGTGCGCTCTTACTATTACACAAATATTCAAACAATATCAAGAACAGCTCTTATCTATCTTTATGTGAAAACTCTCACATTTTTTTACGGATTTAAAGCGCTATTTTGACACTCGTGGCATCATTTCATGCTTGTTTTGAGACTTTTAAGCGTGCTTACTAATTAATAGACCTCTTGCATAACCTGTTCCAAACTGTGATTTGATTGTCACTAAAACATAAAAACACTCACGTGGATCATTGTTTGGTGACGTTTTGCAAAAATCTACTCTATAAGAATTTCTACCTCAGAATGAGGTTATGCAAGAGGTCTAATGTATTTTTGCATATAAGCTAAACATCAAAGTAGGATGTGACTTTCTAGTCGACCGAAATAGAGTTAAATTTTCGCCATTTTGATGCAATTTGAAAGTAGCAAAGTGCTGTTTCTAATGGTGTAGAATCTTTGATTAGCTCCGATACAACATTATTTTTATCTAATTTATAGTGAGAGTACAACTTTTGTGGCTTTAATATAAAAAGCGATTTATCTGTCAAGTATCCAAGCTTTTGATAGTTTGAAATAAAGCTTCTGTTTATGTCATCTTTTAATGCATTCTTTCCATAAAATGTGCTGTTATAACTCATGTTTAGCATTCCAAGTATTGTAGGTGCTATATCAATCTGACTAATGAGTTGATCAACATACATGCCAGAGTATTTTGTAATATTAGACTCCTTCTGAAACTCTATTCCAGCGGCACATTGCTTTGTCACATCCTTAACTTCAGGATGCTCATGTATTTTTTGTACACTGTGCTCCACAGCTCCATATGCTCCTTTCACTTGCGTAACTGGAACAAATTTCCGAAGAAGTCTATTTTCCTTTTTATTTTCTAAGCAATTTAGCTTTGTTGATGAATCAATAGTTGGAATAATTTTAGGCGCATAAATAATCATGGGTATGTTATATTTGACAGGGTCTAATTCTACTTTTCCAGCACTATTTGCAGTATGATCAGCTGTTATAACAAAAATTGTATTATCAAACCAGGCTTGAGTTTTAGCATTTTCAATAAATTGTTTTATTGCATAGTCTGTATATTTAATAGCTCCTTTCCTTTTATTATTTAATGGAGTATCTATTTTGTTATCTGGATATGTAAAAGGCGTATGATTTGATATTGTCGCAATCATATTAAAGAAAGGCTTATTTCTTGAGTGCGATTTGTTGCTCTCTCTAATCACTTTATTAAATAAATCTTCATCACAAACTCCCCACGCATTTGAAAATGTTACTTCCTCCTCCGCAAAATTACTTCTATCTATAACTTCATATCCGTTATTCGAAAAAAAGTAACGCATATTATCAAAGTTACTATCTCCACCTTGTATAAATTTACTTTCATATCCTTTGCTATTTAAGATATATCCTAATGAAAATAAATTCTCATTATGTAATCTTTGGATTATTGCATGGCCAGGAATTGGTGGTATTGATAAGTTTAGCGCGGAGAGACCATATGCTGTTCTTATTCCAACTGCATATAAATTAGTAAATAATATTGATTCTTTGACAAGGTCATTTAAATAAGGAGTTAGATTCTGTTTATCACCAAAAGCAGATAAAAATTCTGCGCTCAAACTCTCAACAACTATAAGCATTACATTATATCTTTTTTCAGGACCTTCTTCTTTTATCTCTCTCATAATGACATCATTAAGAAATCTGCTATTTGGAGTTATGATTTCAGCTCTTAAACGCTTTAGTAAATCCTTTTCTTCTCTTTGTAGATAAAAGTCATCATATGAAAGTTCACTTTCTTGAAGTGCAGAAAGCAGGGCATGGTACCCATTTTTTGCAATTTCATTTAGATACTGGTTATTAATATCATATAGATACTGCTCAGAAGTAACATATAAAAAGATTGCTAAAGCGCATAGTGCAATCCCGCGATATAAAATAGTGAGATTAAAACATAAAAGACTATTTATATTCTTTTTCCATAGATTCATTGATAAAAGAAATGTAGTAATCAAAGGTAATACAAGTATTGTAGAGAATATTACATATAAAGAATATGATTCTCTGATATTTGCTATCACCTCTTTTGTATAAATCAAGTAATCTATCGCAATAAAATTAAAACGATTATGAAATTCAGCCCAGAAAAAATATTCTGCTGTTGCTATAAGATATACGAATGAAACAAGAAAAAATAATACAATTACGTTATATAATCTAGAGAACGCTGCTTTTTTGAATGGAAGGGAGAGAAAAATGAAGGTTATAGTAAGAAGGCATATAAATATGCATATATCCTCTATAGTTCCACATAAAAAAACATAAAATATACAACACTGATCTTCCTTAATATTATGGTATTCGCTAATTATCAGCCATAAGCGTACACAAAACTGTATCAAAAGAAAAAAAATGAAAAAAGGCTTGATGAGTTGCAAATGGAGCAAATAGTGCCATTTTATATACATTATGTCTTTTAATCGAAGTGACCTGAGAATTTGCAAGCAATAAACCATTCTCTAAAATATTTAACAAACAATCAACATATCAAAGTCCCTTATATCATCATAGTAATGTAATGCAAACAGTATTATAGATGCATAAATGAGATTTAACATACTCTTAATATATTAAAATATTTGCAATAATCATATTGCAAATATAAAAACTCCATAAGGATTTATAATTAGCTTGAATAATACGTATCGTAAATTGTATCTTTAAAAGGATTTGTATGTAATATGATATATTCGCCTGTTATATATACTCATTGTATTGTGACTTTTAGATATAATAAGGTGATTATGCTTTTTATAATTTACTTATGGTTAGATAGAGATAGATTCGTGTTTAATTGATATTAAAATCGCAATATCGGCGACATATCGCTTGATAATATTAAGTTTATGTAGTTATATGTGATATGGTTAACACCCTCGCCTTTAGGCGAACACTTTAGTATTAGTTATCTAGGAAATGTGCTAAGGGAGGACGAATGGAATATAGGAGATGATCCCACAGCCTATATGACCTAAAGTATCATATAGTATTTTGTACTAAGTATAGGTATAGAGTTTTAACTGGGCAAGTTGCGATTAGAACTAGGGAAGTAATCCGAGAAATATGTGCTGCTAATTACATAAATATAATTAGTGGCAGTATGAGTCCTGATCACGTACATATATTAGCATTGGTTCCGCCTAGTATATCAATATCTAAAGCTGTGCAATATATTAAAGGTATAAGTAGTCGTAAGTTGCTACAGGAATTTGCACTGCTCCGTAAGCGGTATTGGGGACAACATCTTTGGGCCAGAGGGTATTTTGTTGTGACAGTTGGCAATGTGAATTCAGAAGAAGTGCAAAAATATATAGAACAGCATGAGGAACATCACAAAAAAGATGATTTTAGAATATCAGAGTTTTAGCGTTTACGCCTTTAATCTGCTTTGCAAGCGTTACACAAACTACCGCGCTTTAGCCGGTAGTAATTGATTTATATCTTATTTATGCAATATTTTTAAATGGCTATGTGTAGATTTTTTGTATCATTATTGCTCGTAAGTCTTATGCTGCTTGGATGTAACAAAGATACAAATAAAACAACCATAGACTCTCAAAAATTGATAAATAATTTTGAGAGTTTTCACAATTAGATAGAAGTATGATATGATCACTTTTTTAAAAACTAAAGAGTGGTTTTATGGTTTGTTGTAAGGGATGTTGCTCTGATATCTTTGTAAAGAATGGCATTGTGAGGGGGTGTACAGCGTTATAAGTGCAGATCATGTTCTAAATTTTGTTGAGGGCGATCTGGGCAAGAAGCCTCAAACAGCTGTTAAGAAAGCATTATGCGTTATGCTATATAGTCTTGGTAATGGCTCTTTTTCTATGTTATGCAAGATATTAGGGCATTCGGCGTCCATAATTTATCGCTGGGTAGTAGAGGCGATGGGCAAGACTCAGGAGCCAGTTGTCTCTTCGGATATTATGGAGATGGAATTCGACGAGATGTGGCATTTTATTGGTTCAAAAAAAACAAGCTTTGGATCATTAAGGCAGTTGATCGTAGTACAAGGAGAACCGTTGCCTGGGTTACAGGCAATCATGACACTGCAACATTCCAAAAGCTCTACAACAAAGTGAGTCATCTGAAAGAATGTCATTTTTATACGGATGATTGGGATGCTTTTTCTAAAATTTTACCCAAAGAGCGTCATACAATTGGAAAGTCTGGCACAGTATGTATCGAGAGAGATAATAGCAACACGCGACATCATTTATGCCGAATGACACGGCGCACTAAAATCGTTTCTAAAAAAGAGTCAATGGTATACGGATCCATCAAGCTTTGGTGCGCTCTTACTATTACACAAATATTCAAACAATATCAAGAACAGCTCTTATCTATCTTTATGTGAAAACTCTCAAATTTTCTAAAAAATAAACAGCAAATATATGTTGTTATTTGTGGTAGTTGGCATTACTTCGTCAATTTCTTCGCAAATATATAATATTTGACTCGAAAATTCACTTGCACTCTAAAAAATCATGCCCTTCAAATTCATGCGCGTGCACTTACTTAAGGCAGCGCCTAGGACATAATTTGCTTGCTTAGATATCAAAACAAGCAAGGATTCTATGATTCTTGTGAAAACAGGCGGTAATCGAGGCTAATTCCGAGATTATGCAGAATTTTGCAATTCTCATTCGTATTTTTAGCGAAAATTGGCAAAGATCATGCTTTTGAGCATTATCTTGCTGATAAGCTTCGCTGTACTCGATTCTATACAACCATAATTTGATTATAGCATCTTATTATAATACTACATAATTATTTATTGTTAAATTGCGTATTATCACCTAAATTTTAAATTTGGCGTCGCGATATATAATAAATTTATTGATTTATTCGATAAAAAGTCATTTATACTGCTTTGATAATATAAGAGCAATTTTTATGATCATAATATAATATAATTTCCAATAGCATTTCCTATAAAACTAAAAAATTTTGAAGTTAAGCTGTTATATATGGCGCTGGCATTCTAAAAAATCATGCTCTTAAAATCCTCGCGCGGGCACTGACCTTGAGCGCGGCATCTAGGAAATTAGTATTATTCTTCTACGCCAGCTTCTATCAAGAACTGTTGCAGAGTAATTATTTTATCTCTAAGTTCAGCCGCGAGCTCAAAATCAAGGTCTTTAGCTGCAGCAAGCATCTGAGATCTAATGCGCTCTATACTTCTCTCTATTTCTCTTATACTAAGTTTTTTAAAGTCTAAAGAATCATCTTTGTAAATTTTTGCGCCATTTTCAGTGGCTCCAAGAATCTCAAGCGCTTCATTGATAGCGTCACTTACTTTTTTCTTGACAGAAACTGGTGTTATACCATGCACTTCATTATATGTTTCTTGTATTTTTCTCCTCCTTTCAGTTTCGCTCAAAGCTTTCTCCAAAGAGTTTGTAATGCGATCTGCATAGAGTATTACTCTTCCTTTAGCATTTCGTGCAGCTCTTCCGATAGTTTGTATGAGCGATGTCTCTGAGCGTAAAAAGCCCTCTTTATCTGCATCAAGTATGGCAACTAGTGAACATTCGGGGATATCCAAGCCTTCTCTTAATAAATTTACTCCAACTAATACATCTACAATGCCAATACGTAACTTATTTATAATTTCTACTCTTTCAAGAGTCTGTATTTCAGAGTGAAGATATATAGCCTTTACACCTATATTTGCTAGATAGTCTGCAAGATCTTCTGCCATTTTTTTTGTAAGCGTAGTGACCATAACACGCTCGTTATTTTCAGCAGCAATTCTACATTCATTTAATAAATCATCAACCTGCGTCTCAATTGGTCTGATTATACATACAGGGTCTAAAAGTCCTGTTGGTCTTATTACCTGCTCTATACATTTGTCTCCAGCTAACTCAAGTTCTATTTTTCCTGGAGTTGCTGAGACAAAAATAGTTTGAGGGCGCATTGTATCCCATTCTTCAAATTTCAGAGGTCTATTATCTTTTGCAGATGGTAACCTGAAACCATATTCAACTAAATTTGCTTTACGCACTTTATCGCCATTAAACATTGCGGCGACTTGTGGAAGAGTCACATGACTTTCATCCACAAACAATAATGCATTTTTAGGTAAATATTCAAAAAGAGTTGGAGGTGGCTCTCCTGGCTCTTTACCAGACAAATACCTTGAATAATGCTCTATTCCATTGCAACTACCAGTTTCTAGCATCATCTCCAAGTCAAATTTCACTCTTTGTTCAATACGAAACGCTTCAGGCATCCTATTTTGATTTTCAAAATATTTTACTCTTTGCTGCATCTCATGCTTGATAAGGCGAGTGGCCTGTTGAAGGGTTGGTCTCGGTGTTACATAGTGGCTATTGGCAAATATAGTTATCTCAGATAAAGTGTTTGTACGTTTATTATTAATTGGATCAAATTCATTAATTTTCTCTATTTCATTGCCAAAAAATGTAACTTTCCAAGCCCTATCTTGATAGTGCGATGGGAAAATGTCTATATTTTCTCCTCTAACCCTAAATGTACCGCGTTCAAAGCTGGTATCATTTCTCTTATAGTGCAGCTCCACTAACTTTTCTATCAATGCTTCTCTAGAAAGCTTCATACCAGCTTCAAGCTTTTGAGTCATTTTTAGATAGAGCTCTGGCGCACCAAGTCCATATATGCAGGAAACAGAAGCAACTACTATTACATCTTGTCTTTCAAGTAATGCTCTGGTCGCAGAGTGCCTAAGTAAATCTAACCTATCATTTATACTTGCATCCTTCTCTATATATAGATCTCTCTTTGGAATATATGCCTCAGGTTGATAATAGTCGTAATATGAAACAAAATATTCTACTGCATTATTAGGAAAAAAACCTTTCATCTCAGAATATAACTGTGCCGCCAATGTTTTATTATGAGCCATAATGATGGTAGGCCTATTTGTTTTCGCTATCACATTTGCCATAGTAAATGTTTTGCCAGAACCAGTGATTCCAAGTAATACCTGATCTTTTGCTTCTTGGTCTATATTTTTTACTAAATAGTCTATGGCTTTTTGTTGATCGCCTGCTGGTAAAAATTCTGTATGTAGATTAAATGTGTTTTTTTGCATGTGAAGTTTTTGCTACTTATCTCTTTTTAATATGCTATATTGATTAAATGTTGAGCCGTTTTTATGGCAAATCTTTGCAAAGAAGTTTGGCATTGCTTTGTATATACTAGTCATACTTTTCAAAATTGGCGTTGTCAAAATACTCCTTATGTTATTTTATGTGTATACACATATGCCAGCATTCTTCATGGCTCTTTTTAAAGTTTAATTTAGTATGTACATAATAAACGCCAACTCTTCATTTGCATGCTGGTATATGTACTACAAGCTTTCTACTTCTGTTGCCACATAGTTTATGGAGGTGGGCCGCTTACTGGTTTTTGTTACGCATTATTATTACTTTAAAAACATTCTATGATCTCATTTAATAGCAAAATTGTGAATATAGGTGCATTGCTGCTCATAGTTTACTTGTACTGTCAATACAACAAGGAAAGAAAAAAAGTGGATAATGATTTATTTTCTTCTTTTCAATTTATGCAACACGGTTCAAGCAGTGCAATGCACAACTTCTCTATACCAAGTGGTAAAAAATACAAAGATTTCAGTCTATACGAAAAATTCATGTATAACTTATATAAGGACAACATTCCAGATGATGTCCGAAAAAAAATAGAAGAATAATCGGTCGTTTCAATCTATAATCGCTTATGCGATATCAATAGAATAAAGTAATATTCGTCGTACTTTTCAAAATTGGCATCTTTAAAATGCTTCTTATGTAGACGCTGCCGGCAAAGCCACTTGCGCAGGACTTTTTGGCCTGATTTTCTATGCACTCTAAAAAATTATGCTATTAAAATCCTCGCGCCCAACTTATGAAGGCAGTGCTACTTGCGCACTTTCATTCTTCTGAGTCACTTGCGTCATAACTCTAAGACTTGAGGATTTATGTCGGTTTCAAGTTATTATGATGCACCGAAAGTCCCGCAGAAAAAGTGATAAAATTGCCAAAAGCCTTATGGACTTTGTTAAGTAGTATTTGCTAGGTACAGGACAAATTACATACCAGAAAATTAGCCTATGTGTGCTTTCAAGCTAATTTTCGTATATTCAACTTTCAGAAAAATTAATGTGCGTAACAAATCGATGAAATAGCAACTCTTTTCATTGATCGAAGATATATTATTTATATATGCCTTGCAGCTAATCATGCTCAAAAGAGCATAATTTTACGATTAGCATTACAATACCACAATATACACAAGATAAGGCTGAGCCTAACATTACACCAATTTTGGCGCTAGACAAATACATCTGATTTTCAAAAGATAGTATTCCAATGAACAGGCTCATTGTAAAACCTATGCCACACATTATAGATACAACGTAGTAATGCAGCATTGAAACCTTCTGCTGTAGCTTCACTACTCCACACTTCACCAAGAGAAATATAGTGCCAAAAATACCAATCTGTTTACCAAAAAATAATCCAAATATTATACCAAGAGTAATTGAGTTAAATATACTATTGAATGAAAGGTCTGACAATAAAATGCCGCTATTTGCAAATGCAAACATAGGTAAAATAATATAAGAAACAAATGGTGTGAGGGCATGTTCTAAAGATCTCAGTGGTGAATAATTTTCATCAATATAAAGCGGGATGGAAAATCCAAGGATTACACCAGCGATTGTTGCATGTATGCCAGACATATAGCAGCAGTACCACATAATGAGTCCAACAAGCAAGTAAACTGGAATATACGCTACTTTATAGCGATTTAAAAGCAATAGAACCAGCACACAAACTGCTACACAAGCTAAATAATACCAGATTATTGTCTCTGTATAAAAGAAAGCAATCATTACTATTGCAATCAGATCATCTATTATTGCAAGGGCTGTCAGAAAAATCTTGAGCTGAGCTGGAAGAGATTTTCCAAAGAGTAGCAGTACACCAAGTGCAAAGGCTATATCAGTAGCGGCGGGGATAGCCCAACCCCTTACTTTCACGTGGTCATTATAGTTAAAGGTCAAATATATTAAAATAGGAACCAGCACGCCCCCAATAGCAGCAACGACAGGAAGTAACCTTTGCTCAGGGTTTGCAAGATGACCGGCAATTAACTCTCGTTTTATCTCAGTACCAACAACTAAAAAGAATATTGCCATTAAGAAGTCATTTATCCAATACTCTAATGATAATTTAAAAGCATGGTTGCCAAAAGAAAGAGTAAATTGTTCGTGCAAAATCGCATTATAAACGTCAAAATAATGAGAATTCGCAATTAGAAGTGCAAATATAGCAGAGCCAAATAATAATACACCTTTTTCGACTGCTCTATGTAGAATGAGCCCAAAATTTGCCAATCTAGTTACTATCATATGCTCAAGTGTGATATGAATTATTAGATATTAGTTAAATAGCTGACCTATCACATTTCTTATCACAATCTTCGGTATTCAAAACCAAGTCAGCAAAAGTAAAAGTCAAATATTAAGATGGTGGGTCTGGGAGGAGTTGAACCTCCGACCTCACGCTTATCAGGCGTGCGCTCTAACCACCTGAGCTACAAACCCATCTAAAATTTATCTCCAATTGACGCTCTAACATCTTCTACTATACGCCAAGATTCTTCTTAGCAACTTTCTAATAAAAAATCAACTATATATACTTCATGACATCATTCTATTTATCTTACTGTAACAGATTAATGAATTATTTCTCTAAAGTTTGAAGTGATAAGTAAAAAGTACTTAAAGATATTTTAATGCAATTATACACTCTCATACTTTGCAAAATTGGCATCGTCAGGTCCTTGTAGCGTTATGTATTGATTATACAAATTCTCCTTTGACTCTTCCCAGCTCTTTTTGAAGCCTAACTTCATATGTGCAAAAGTTAAATACCAACTCTTCATTTCTTATAGGCAGAAAACTAGTCATACTTCAAAAATCGAGAGTTTTCACAATTAGATAGAAGTATGATATGATCACTTTTTTAAAAACTAAAGAGTGGTTTTATGGTTTGTTGTAAGGGATGTTGCTCTGATATCTTTGTAAAGAATGGCATTGTGAGGGGGTGTACAGCGTTATAAGTGCAGATCATGTTCTAAATTTTGTTGAGGGCGATCTGGGCAAGAAGCCTCAAACAGCTGTTAAGAAAGCATTATGCGTTATGCTATATAGTCTTGGTAATGGCTCTTTTTCTATGTTATGCAAGATATTATGGCATTCGCCGTCCATAATTTATCGCTGGGTAGTAGAGGCGATGGGCAAGACTCAGGAGCCAGGTGTCTCTTCGGATATTATGGAGATGGAATTCGACGAGATGTGGCATTTTATTGGTTCAAAAAAAACAAGCTTTGGATCATTAAGGCAGTTGATCGTAGTACAAGGAGAACATTTGCCTGGGTTACAGGCAATCGTGATACTGCAACATTCCAAAAGCTCTACAAAAAGTGAGTCATCTGAAAGAATGTCATTTTTATACGGATGATTGGGATGCTTTTTCTAAAATTTTACCCAAAGAGCGTCATACAATTGGAAAGTCTGGCACAGTATGTATCGAGAGAGATAATAGCAACACGCGACATCATTTATGCCGAATGACACGGCGCACTAAAATCGTTTCTAAAAAAGAGTCAATGGTATACGGATCCATCAAGCTTTGGTGCGCTCTTACTATTACACAAATATTCAAACAATATCAAGAACAGCTCTTATCTATCTTTATGTGAAAACTCTAAAAAAATCATCACGCAAGCACCTTTATTAACAGTATAATGTGTGAAAATTGAGTCAGGAGCAACATTTCTAAAGTTTTTGAAATATAAAATTCAACGATTTTTGCAAGTGGATATGTTGTAAGCAACTACTAAAGTTGTAAAATGGTGTATGTCAAGGCAGTATAAAAATATCATGTAAGGTAGAATTGAAAAATCTAGCCTACTGAACAAAAAATCTTATTTCTCAAGTTAGCCTATGGTACGTTAGCTCTCTATTGCTAGCTTAATATAAAAAATCTATAATATGTATTAGACCTCTTGCATAACCTGTTCCAAACCGTGATTTGATTGTCACTAAAACATAAAAACACTCACGTGGATCATTGTTTGGTGACGTTTTGCAAAAATCTACTCTATAAGAATTTCTACCTCAGAATGAGGTTATGCAAGAGGTCTATTATCTTTTTACTATAGTGATAGATGAGTAGATTCAGGATATATGAAGGCATTCAAGGGAAATGATTCCATAAGAATAGATCTATATTACTCATGGCAGGATTTAAATTGACAAAGTGGACTCTTAAATTTAAAATCTTCTCCGTCATTCCTTGGTAGAAGGGAGGATTTTAAGTGCAATTATCAATCAGTTTTATCTTGAGGTGCTGTGTCTAAGCGTCATAATAGAAAGTTCGGAATTAGCCGTAGGCTAGGGGCAAGTCTCTGGGGTTCTGTAAAAGACCCTGTAAACAACAATAAAAATTATCCGCCAGGTGTTCACGGTTCCATGGGATATAGAAAGCTCAGCGATTACGGAGAGCAGCTTAAAGCGAAGCAAAAGCTCAGGAAGTATTATGGAGATATTACTGAGAGCCAGTTCCGCGGCATATATGCAGAAGCGGTTAGAAGAAAGGGAGATACTGGGCAGAATTTAGTAGCTCTCCTTGAGTCTAGGCTTGATGCATTTATTTATAGAATGGGAGTTGTTCCTACTATATTTGCTGCGCGTCAGTTTGTGAACCATAAGCATGTCATGGTAAACGGAAAAGTGGTGAACATAGCTAGCTACAGACTTAAAGTAGGAGATGTTGTTGAAGTTAGAGAATGCTCAAAAAATCTTCTAATAATTCAATCTGCTTTGCAAAGCGTTGGATCTATTCCTGATTATATAGAGTTTGATCAAAGTAAATTATCTGGAAGATATGTAAGGACACCTGTGCTTGAGGAAATTCCATATGCATTGCAGATGGAGCCACATCTTGTCATTGAATTTTACTCAAGATAATAGCTGATTTCACTTGCACGCCAAGAGTATGTAAATACTGCATATATATTGATGTATTATGTATACATGTGCATCACATTCTGCCTAGCTTTTTTGAAGTCTCACTTCGTATATACTGAATAAATGCTAAATCGTCATCTATCATGGGTAGATATTTAAGTAGCATGGACCTTACTAAGTCGCCTGCGTCATAACTTTCGAAGCGGAGGATTTATATTAGCTGCAAGCGATTATGGCGCCCCGAAAATCCAGCAGAAAAAGTGGTAAAATTGCCAAAAATCTTAAGGATTTTATGGTATATTTGCGAAGAAATTAATGAAGTAATACTTGGAAATCAGACCAAAAAGGGTTGCGCAAGAGGCTTTGTCGGCAGTACCTAAGTAGTATTTGCTAGGTACAGGACAAATGATATCTCAGGAAGTGAGCGCAGAGCTGCTGTCAAGCTCATTTTTGTACATTTAACTTTTCACAACAATTTATTTGCTTGCGCAAATCAATTTTTGACGGATGGGCTACATAATGAGCAATCTTTAATGCGCCAATTTTGAAATATAGCGAGTATATATAATGAATTCCATACTAAACACAGTCACTTTTCTCTGCATTGGAAGCTTTTTAGTCAGTGATAACTTATAATGTAGCATCCAATATCCAATCAAAACAACAAATATGACATCTAACCAAGTAGTAACTAGATTTGCTCCATCTCCTACGGGTTTCCTTCATGTCGGTGGGGCGCGTACTGCACTTTTTAACTGGCTTTTTAGCAAGTCTGTTGGTGGTAGATTTTTGCTTCGTATTGAAGATACTGATAAAGAAAGATCTACAAAGCAGGCTATTGATGCGATTTTGAGTGGAATGGAATGGCTTGGTCTATTTTGGGATGGAGAGTATGTGATGCAGTCTACCCGCGTAGAGCGTCACAGAGAAGTGGCTGAGATGATGCTTAGCATGGGGAAAGCTTACCGTTGCTATATGAGTCCACAAGAAATAGAAGATGCAAAAATACGTAATCCATCCATTAGGTTTCGTAGTGTATGGCGAGATAAAGATAGTAATGTTTCTAGTGGTAAATATACCATAAGACTAAAAGCACCGCTAAATGGCTCAACTGAAATGGAAGATGCCGTGCACGGAAGAGTTTCTGTGCCTAACGACAGCTTAGATGATATGGTTCTACTTAGGTCAGATGGGACTCCAACATACATGCTTGCTGTAGTTGTTGATGACTATGATTCTGGCGTAAATCATATTATTCGTGGGGATGATCATTTTACAAACACGTTTCGTCAGCTCCAGATATATGATACACTAGGCTGGCAAAGACCATCTTATGCACATATACCGCTAATACACGGTAGCGATGGTACTAAACTCTCAAAGCGGCATGGAGCTCTTGGAATAGATGTATACAGAGAAATGGGTTATCTACCAGAAGCTATGTGCAATTATTTGTTAAGGCTTGGTTGGGGCAAAGGAGATATAGAATTAATTACCAAAGAAGATGTGTCAGAAATCTTTCAGCTCTCTGACATTACTCACTCTCCAGCTAGATTTGATTTAGAAAAATTAAATTACGTTAATGCACATTATATCAAGCATAAAGACGATTTTGAGCTTCTAGGTTTACTCAAAGAAAGGTTGGAAAAAATCGGTTTGTTACTTGAAAACAGTTCTGTAAGTGATAAGATTTTATCCGGAATGCAACTAATCAAGACAAGAGCAAATACCTTGAAGCAATTAACAGACCTTGCATGTCTATATATTGAGAAAAAAAGTCCTACTGATCCAAGATCGCAAGAGTTGATCGATGCATATAGTGGATCTGAGCTTATACAGAAGCTTATTGCTGAATACACAGAGTGTAAACAGTGGGATGCTGGGAATTTGAAGTCAATTGGTGTGAATGTTGCGGTGATTTTATCCATAAAACCAGCACTAGTTATGCAAGTTTTGAGAGCATTTATTATTGCCACTTTTGAGTCACCAGGAATTTATGAATTTATGGAAGTTCTCGGAAAAGAGGAGGTATTGCGTAGAATTAATGAGTTAAAGTGATGCCTCAGATTATAGATAACACAATTGCATTAATATCAAAATTGCCTGGGCTTGGTCCGAGGTCTGCTAGAAGATTATTCATTTACCTACTACAAAACCCAGAAAAGATGATGCGTCTTTCAGAACTCTTTGCTAGTTCCTCTCAAGACATTAAAAGATGCGTAGAATGTAATAATTTTGATGATGTTTCGCCTTGTGGAATTTGCAGTGATATGGAGAGAGATGCTGAAGTGCTATGTGTTGTAGAGAGTATATCGGAACTTTGGGCGATAGAACGCAGCAAGCTGTATAACGGTCATTATCATGTACTTGGCGGTAATTTATCAATAATTGATAATCGTACTCCAGAAACTCTCAACATGTTTGCAATTAAAAATAAAGTTGTGGAGAAAGAGATCAAAGAAGTCATACTCGCCACAAACTCAACACTAGAGGGGCAAACAACCGCTCATTACATAGCAGAAATGCTAACTGGGCTCAATATAAAAATCACAAAACTGGCTCATGGAATTCCAATAGGTGCAGAATTAGAATATATGGATGATGGTACACTAAATGTTGCATTTCAACTTAGGCAGAATTTTTAATTTCACAAAGTCGCCTGCGTCATAACTCTAAAGGACATAGGATTTATCTTGATTGCAAGCAATTATGGTACGCATAAATCCAGCAGAAAAAGTGGTAAAATTGCCAAAAATCTTATGGATTTTGTTAAGTAATAATTTTTGCGTAGAAGTTAAATGCACAAAAATTAGCTTTTAGATCTGCCCTGCGCTAATTTTTGGATATATTAATTGGCTCTATGCTGTAAAATGCTACTTTCACAAAATCAGTAAGTTTTTTGCGCTTATTCTAACATTTTCTTACGGACTTAAAACACCATTTTATACAGCTTCTGAGACTTTTAGTGTGCGTATAAATTATCTGGTAAAGCATCGTGGTATAGAGCGGTAAACAAGAGGTGTCTTAGAATATAAATGTTTTACAGCCTCTTCTATTACTTTACTGTTCACTGTAATATTCAGAGTTGCTAATACTTTAGGTGTTGCTGCCCATATATATGCACTAAGCCCTTCTATTATACTTTGCACCTGATCAATGTTTGCAGATGCGCCGACAACTTCGTGTGGCTCTTACATTTAGTAAATTAAATTAGTTATTAAATGGAGATAAGCAATGAACTTAAATCAAAAAATCATCAAACCGAAACTAGGTTTACTTGAATTGGCAAAAAGCCTTGGTAGTATATAATCTGCATGTAAGGCAATGTGTTATAGTAGAGATAGCTATTACAGATTTAAAGAACTATATGAAACAGGATGAGAAGAAGCGCTATACGAGATAAGTCGCAAGAAGCCAATAATCGCTAATAGAGTAGATCCTGCAGTAGAAAAAGCAGTAGTTGATATGGCGATAGAGTACAGCATATGGACAACTTAGAGTATCAAATGAGCTGAAGAAGAGTGGTATACTTGTTTCTCCTGGAGGAGTAAGATCGATTTGGTTACGTAATGATTTGAATAATATCAATAAAAGATTGAAAGCCTTAGAAGCTAAGATGGCCCAAGATGGTATTATATTGACCGAAGCACAGCTGCAAGTACTAGAGAAACGCCGTAATGAAAAAGAAGCACATGGAGAAATTGAGACACAACATCCAGGTTATTTAGGTTGCCAAGACACATATTATGTAGGCAATTTCAAAGGGATAGGAAAGGTTTATGCTCAGGTATTTATTGATAGCTACAGTAGATTTGCTGATGCTAAACTGTATACTGACAAAACTGCGATTACTGCTGCTGATATGCTAAATGATCGAGTGTTACCATGGTATGAGAGTCAAGGGATACCGATGCTTCGTATTCTTACAGATCGTGGAGGAGAATATAAGGGAAATATAGAACATCATGCTTTTGAGTTATTTCTCAGTATAGAAGGTATAGAGCATACAACAACTAAAGCATATTCACCTCAAACTAATGGTATGTGTGAACGTTTTAATAAAACTATGAAACAAGAATTCTTTGATACAGCTATGCGTAAAAAGATTTATACATCATTGGATGACTTGCAATTAGATCTTGATATTTGGTTAGAATATTTCAACAATGAAAGACCTCATTCTGGTAAATATTGTTATGGAAAAACACCTATGCAAACTTTTTTGGATAGTAAAAAGTTAGCTGTGGAAAAGAATAATGAAATCTTGTATCTCAGTTACATATCTGACAGTCGAAACTTAACTGACAAGCAGATATAAAATTTATAACTGTCTGTAAGATCAAATCTTGACTTCTACAAGTGTAGAAGTTTTTTATTGCTACCCCTACGTATTTTAGATTTAGTTGTTTTTTTCCAAATGCCCTTCGGCTTTTTTGTATTAGAGTCAGAAGATTTTATCTCCGGCGTTAAGCAGCTGAGATCATAGGTTGGTTGCAGGTTACCGTCAAGATCTACTATATAGTCCATGATTTTATCTCTATTATATGGTTCGTTGTTCTTTCCCAAGGAACATTCAGATTCGATGTATTCCATATATTGAGCTAAGGAGCTTTTTGCAGAGTTGAAGTATCGTTTTATATCCATTAATATTTCCACTGCTTCTTTAGGACCAAACAGTGCTATTAGCACTACACCTATAATTGCAATTTCAGAAAACGATACATCAAACATTTCCTATTCTCCCAATTTATATGGCACGTTAACAGTACAATAGCAAAATTGCTTAATTGCCTCCATTGCTATCAGAGGCAAGATCATTCAAATGTTTCTTTATTACAACTAATGTTGAAATCAAAGATTCATCGGTGATATTGCCAATATCAGACAGCAGTTCCTCATAACGTCTTAGCTTTGCACAATTAAATATGCCACAGCAGGTTAAGTTCGCATCTGCACTGGCTTCAGTGCCATTTTTGCTAGCATTTATATATTTTGCTATCAATGCTACTTTAATATCAGAAATCTCATCTACCAATTCTCTGAGTGCGACTGTATCAAGATAATGTTTTGGTGATGCATGCCCAACTCTTTCCACAATACTAAATATACTGAGTTTTGAACTCACTATAAAATAGGCGAGTGCGGCTTTCTCAATGCTAGATTTTGCATATTCTGAAATATGTAATATATCAAAAATATTACTAGCGGCGTTTAGTTCTTCTATATTGTCGACAACTTCCTGATAGAGGGGGTTTGTTTTATCAACAACATTAAGCTTGCATTGTAATGATATTTCACCTTTTGCAGTAAGTTCTTTAACTTTTATAGCTGTTTCTCTGTATGATTCTACTAGCTTTCCAACATCATCTATTACGTTGTGATGTTTCAACACCCATGTTATTCCGCTTGCTATTAATTTTTGTATAGATATGAATAAGCTTGCTTGACTCTCAAATGGAATCTTGTTACTCATTTCCTCTATCTTTTGCAAAACGCCTTGAACATCCATGCTATCACGCACTACCACGAAAGCCTTTATTATATTTTCAGCAGCATGCCCTCCATCGCTCAATAGCTGATGGAAAAAACAACACCCAAGCATGTTAACAAAGTCATTTACAAGAACTGTATGTATGAGCTCGTTTCTGAGTTTATGTTCTAAAAATACATCTTTATAGCGTTCTTGTATTAATTTAGGGAAATATTGAATCAAACTCTGCATTAGATGACTGTCTGATGAGAAATTAACACCTGCTATCTGTTTAAGAGCTGATGTTTTCGCATATGCCATGAGTACAGCAATCTCTGGTCTTGAAAGCTTTCCGTGTTTATTTTGTAGGGACACAAGATCTTCATTACTTGGTAATTTTTCCAGACTTCTATCTAGTTCATTTTGTGATTCCAAGTAGCGCATGAGCCAAGCCTGCATTTCCATAGCTTTGCTTCCAGAAAATTCTTCAAGGGAAATTAACTGTGTTTGTTTATAGTTATCTCTCAGTACTAAACTTGCAACATCATCTGTCATTTCAATGAGTAGTTCATTTCTTTCATCTAAAGATAATGTTCCATTCTGCAATAATTTGGAGAAACCAATTTTGATATTCACCTCGTGATCTGAACAATCAACGCCTGCAGAGTTATCTATAAAATCAGTGTTAATCTTTCCACCTTTTCTTGCATATTCTATTCTGCCGAGTTGAGTGCATCCTAAGTTGCCACCTTCTGCAAACACGCGACACCTAAGTTCTGCTCCATTCACTCTTAAGGTATCATTGCTCTTATCTCCTATCATCTCATGTGTTTCTGAAGTAGCTTTAACATATGTACCTATCCCGCCATTCCATATCAAGTCTACAGGTGCTTTTAAAGCAGCATTAATAAGCTCATCAGGAGATAATGCTTCATCTGTAATATCCAATACTGCTCGTACTTCATCAGATATTGCTATGCTCTTCTCACTTCTTGAAAATATACCACCACCACTTGAAATAAGTGACTTATCATAATCAGACCACTGAGATCTTGACATCCCAAACAATCGGCTGCGTTCTTTAAAGCTTATTTCTGGATCTGGATTTGGATCTAAAAATATATGTGCGTGATTAAAAGCTATCACCAGCTTGATTTTATCAGAGAGAAGCATTCCATTGCCAAATACATCTCCTGACATATCACCAATACCAAGAACAGAGAATGTTTGTTGTTTTATATATATGCCAAGTTCTGTAAAGTGGCGTTCAACTGATATCCAGGCACCTCTTGCTGTAATTGCCATTTTCTTATGATCATAACCTGCTGAACCGCCTGATGCAAATGCGTCACCAAGCCAAAAATTGTATTTAGCAGCGATAGTGTTTGCATAATCAGAAAATGTAGCAGTTCCTTTGTCTGCTGCGACTACTAAATACGGATCAGCTCCTTCATAGCTCACCACACCAGAAGGTGGGACAACCTCGTCATCTACTATATTATCTGTAACATCCAAGACTCCACATAAGAACTTCTTATAGCATCTAATTCCTTCCTCAAAAAAAATATCACGTCCGACTGCAGGTGTTACAGATTTAACAACAAACCCTCCTTTAGAACCTACAGGTACTATGACAGAATTTTTTGTCATTTGTGCTTTCATTAAGCCTAGAATTTCTGTTCTAAAATCTTCCATTCTATCTGACCAGCGAATTCCACCTCTTGCTACTTTCCCACCTCTTAAGTGAATCCCTTCAAAAGCTGGAGAATAAACCCACACTTCGCGGAATGGCTTTGGAAGCGGAATCTCATCCATTTCTTCCGATGCTATTTTAAATGAAATGTAACTACTATGCTCATTTTCTTCATTTAGCTGAAAATAATTTGTTCGCTTCGTTGCAAGTATCACGTTTAAATATAGACGCAGTATTTTATCATCTGTGATGCTTGGTACAGAAACAAGTAATTCTAAAATTGAATCTTGAATTGCTTTTAGTTCTTCATCTGAGAAATCTTTTACTGCAGGGTCGAACTTGTAATTAAATAGTTGTACTATCTTTCCAGTAATCGTTGCATTGTTTGCCAGTGTTGTCGCAATAGCACCTGTACTATATATCAATCTTATCTGCTTAAAATATTTTGCATATGCTCGCAGCATTGAAACTTGTCGCCAATTTATTTTTGCATATGTAATTAGAGAATTAAATTCGTCATTCTCAAGTTCTCCTCTCCAAATTCTTTCAAATGCGTCTTCTATCTCTGACTTAATATTTTTATATATCTCTTTAAAATTTTTGTTCTTAGGTTCGAGTCTGAAGTAATCCACATATATTTCTTGCTCTTCTAGTAGAACTTTAGCTTGTGTTTTGAAGCTAAGCATATCTACAGCAAGGAAGCCCATGTTCTCCACTATAGGAAGTGTGGATGATAGAGGCAGAAGCTCACTTGGTGAAAAGATCTTTAGCTGAGCCAGCTCTTTTCCACTTTTTGCTGAGACGTAAAAGCTGAATTTAACGTCTTGACTAGCAATGGAAAGCTCCATCATCTTAATATCATGCACAGCCTGCTGCGCTACAAAACTTGCCTGATATTTTGGGTCAAAAGCATCTTTATATCTTTGATATTGGATTGTTGCTTCATTTCTAGAGTATTTAGCACATAATGCTTTAAATAATTCATCTTGCCATGCACTTATAGAGCATGTAACAAGTTCTTCTATTTTCTGTAGATTGTATTGAAGGCCTGCTTCTGAATTAAGCTTTACTAGGAACTGCAATCTTGTTAGTTGTCCTTCGCTGAGCTGAATATTGCGCCTTGCTATATGGCCATGAAATTGTTGCTCTATAATTCGTTCTATAGCGCTGATGCTATTAGCGCTTGAGAGTTTTTTTGGTATGAATAAGATGAAACTAACAAACTTTTTAGAACCATCTGATCTTGCAAATGCTTTTACTCTCGGCGCGAGGCTAAGCGAAACTATACCAATCACCATTTCATAGAGTGTGTCTTCATGAATCTGGAATAAGTCGCTTCTTGGGAATGCTTCCAGTGCCGTAACTAGTTCCTTCGAGTTATAATTTGCTTCATCATGTCCGTACTTTGCTAGTATGTTATTGACCTTCATCCTAATAAATGGGATAGAGCGAACACTTTGGTAATATGTTGCCGAAGTGAAAAATCCAAAAAATACAGTTTTTTCAGTATTAACGCCATTTGCATCAAATTTTTTAATGCATATACAATTCATATAATCAGTTCTGTGTACGACAGATCTGCTTTCAGACTTTGCAACCAGAACCACTTGATCTTCATGTTCTTCAAATGCTATAGGAACGTTCTTGTACATTGCATCTTTGCATATACCAAGCTCACTGCCCTTTACTATAGAAAATTCCGCATCTTTCTCAGTGCATTGTGAAATGAAAGCACCTAAAAATATGAAGTTTTTGTCTAATGTCCATTTCAAAAATTCAATATATTCGTTCTTTTCTATATTAGCTTTAAAAGCAGTCTCTTGTACGTATTTTATATTACTACTAACCTTTTGCTTCATATGTTCCCAGTCGCTCACAGCTAGCTCAACACACTTGATTATTGCGTTTATTCTGGTCAGCAGGTCAGCATAGTATTCATATCCAAGCCAATTTGGTATATAGAAATGTATGATTAGTTCATTATGCGTCCCTTTATCGAGTATTTCTGTCAGATTCCCATCAGCGTCGCGACTTACACATATAACAGGATAAAGTGTAAGCTTCACCTCTGTCTCTTGAAGCTTTAATTCATTGCTGATAGACTCGATTAAAAATGGTATTTCGCAACCTACAACTTGCAGCACGCACCATTCGCTTGTTTCGTCTAAGCGTGTAATCTCTACTTTTCTTGTATGTTCTTTTCTTGTTTTGAATAATTCGAAGGATTTTTTTGCAACATCGTATAATAACCCAGCCCCCAGACTCTTTAAATCTTCTTGCGGCGTATCAGAATACAGACGGCGTATAAATGACTTGAGCAGTTTGTCGGATGCCTCTGCTAGACTCTCAATAGAGTGAATAAAATCGTCTGTCATACTAAATACGACTCCAATATTTGTTTAAGATTCAATAAAAACTTGCTATTCCCACGCGACTTATAGCATTTTAGTAATTGCAGCGCAAGATTGCCTACATAGAACATTAATGTCTAAGTGTGAGTCAATATTTTTAAATTCGTAAAACAAAATATAATAGTAGAATACTTACAAGCAACCTTAGCATACTTATAAATAACGCAACTTATCCAGCACAATATGACAAATATAGATAGAGCCACCTGCAAATATTCCAGCAACAATATCATCTAACATGACGCCAAAAGCACCTTTGTAGTTTTTATCTATATTTTTTATAAAAAACGGCTTTGCTATATCAAAGAATCTAAAAGCACAAACTCCTATAATAAAAGATAGAGTCATAGTACGCATACTCATAGCTTCAAATTCGAAATAGAGAAACCTACTAATATTATCAAGGAATTCGTATGAGATTGCAAACGTTAAAAGCTGTCCGACTATTTCATCTATTACAATCATTTGGTGATCGAAAGAATTAGTTTCTTTCTGAAAGACACTTACTGAATAAAGTCCTAAGAGCCAGAGTATAGCTGTTACTATAAAGAATGAGAGTGAAATCTCACTATATGATGTTGAGCTTATAATCATGAAGTAATATATTGGGTACGTACATATCGAGGCGATTGTACCTGGCATAATCGGAAATTTTCCTATATAGAACCAAGTTGCTACTACTGTAGAAAAGTTGAAACGTGTTTCTATCGTCATGCGCTTTGCATTCACAAGAAACATTGATGTGCTGCGAGCAGAAAACTTTTTTCTTCTAAACATTTTTGCTAAGCTCCAAGATTAATCATAAGTTAGGCTAGATAAACTAAATAATGTATTGATCTTTTAACTAGAAAATGGACTAGCAAAAAATAGTTTAAATTGCCCAGAAGAAATCGTCATAAAATACGAGTGTTACTAATGACTACATGACAAAACCCCCAGTAAAGATGGCATGTGCATCATATGGATTCTATCACATGCTAGTGGAATTTAAAAAAAACTTTGTTTGATTTCGTTATACAAATAATCATCAGATTAACATTTAGTCCTATTAATTGGGCTTTTGCACGATACTTTAACGTGTGAAAAACTTTTGAATTTAATGCTATATTTACGAAGTGATATCTAAACGTAGCAAGTCTAATATATGTTGTATATCCTGAGGTAGAGCACTCTCAAACATTAAATTGGTGTTAGTTATAGGATGTTGCAATGAGATTTTGTAGGAATGTAATGCTTGTCTGGACATAGAGGTGATAGCTTCTATTGTTTCTTTGCTTAGCGTACTTAGGTTAAAATTCTTAGATGATATGTAAATCTTATCTCCAATGATAGGGTGGTTTTTGAAGCTCATGTGTATTCTGATTTGATGAGTTCTTCCTGTATCAAGTCTGCACTCCAGCATACTGACTTTATCTCTGAAATTTTCCATTACTGTATAGTGTGTAACAGCTCTTCTGCCTCCGCTATTTGTTATAGTCATTTTAGTCCTATCTCTTGTACTTCTTTTTATATTTGCTGAGATCATACCACTTTGCAGTGATGGGACTCCAAACACTAGTGCAATATATAATCTCTCAACTTGCTTGCTGGCAAACGCATCTAAAAGTATTTTATGCGCAGCATTATTTTTTGCAACTACCATAAGGCCTGAGGTGTTGGCATCTAATCTATGTACTATTCCAGGCCTTAGAGGTCCTGATATATCAGATAGATTTTTACCGCAGTGCAGTTTAAGCAAATCTACAAGAGTAACTTTATTTGAATTATTAGATGTAGGGTGCACAGCAATGCCATGTGTTTTATCTAATATGATGATGTCGTCATCTTCAAAAGCAACTAAGAGTGGAGCGTGGCTGCTTGGTAGTTGTTTTTTCTTTTGATCTTGAATTTTAGTAAACTCTACTAAAGCTGGATGTTTGACTTGATATGAGCAGTCTGTTACTATTTTTCCAGACACTCTTACGTTACCATTTTGTATGAGTTTTTGGATAGTTGCTCGCGAATAAGCTGTAAAATTTGAAGCTATAGCTCTATCTAACCTGATCGGTAGAGAGTCTCCTGATATACATATTTTATTTGGTAATTCTTCTTGTAGCACTGGGCGTATGTCTAGAAATTCAATATTTTATAAAGCAAAACAAGAGCCTATGTTATCAAAGTTATTTTGGCAGCTTACATATTTTGTAATGTTATCCTGTGTTATGATTTTAGCTTACGCCACTTATCATAACAATAAGAATTTATTTCATGGCCTGTTCAATACGATGGCTGGCACTGATGTATTGTTCCAAAGTGATATCTCTTCAGAAAAGTGTAAGTATAATGAAATAAATTTAGACATTGCTATGGATGTTGCGAATGTTATATACTCCGGCAATAGAGCTCTGGTCCTTACCAAAACACATCGTGGTACACAAGAGATCTTGTTAATAGATCTTTGTAGTGGCGATGTTATAAACAAGACAAAATTAATACTAAAACAAGAGCAGGATGCTGGGCAACACGTGTACAATGAATATACAGGATGATTGCTAAATAATGAAATGTCCCTTTTGTGGCTTTCTTGATACGTTTGTTCGTGATTCTAGACCTATAAATGACTCAAGCGCTATAAGAAGAAAGCGTTTTTGTTCGAATTGCGGTGGAAGATTTCTAACGTTTGAACGTATGGAAGCGCATGAGATGCTAGTGTTAAAGAAAAACGGAGTAAAAAAATCGTTTGACCGCGCTAAACTGTTAAAATCTCTAACAATCGCAACAAGAAAAAGGCCAATAGAACCAGAATATCTGGAAAATATAGCGACTAATATAGTAAAAAATCTAGAGAAGCTTGGAGAACTTGAAGTAAGTAGTACTAAGATCGGAGAACTTGCTATGGATGAACTTGCTATGCTAGATAAAGTAGCGCATGTGAGATATGCGTCTGTTTATAAAGATTTTCATGATGTTGAAGACTTCGTAAAATTTGTAAACGCCATCGGTAGCGATAAACAGACTTAAAAAGCTTTTGGCTAGTAGAGTGTATAGTCTGCCCATCAAAAATTTATTTGCATAGCAAATAAATTTTTGGCGGATGGACTATATGGCTAATCACCTAAATTTAAACAGACAAAAATCAAATGCTACAAAATCCATAAGGTTTTTGACTTTGTAAATATTCTACTTTTTTGCTATCAAGCTGTGAGTTATACCAAGCTCTTTCAACTGCTTTGAAGAAGCAAATGACGGAGCATTCATCAAAAGATCTTCTGCATTCTGATTTAGAGGAAATGCTATCACTTCTCGTATATTTGGCTCATCTGCCAGCAACATGACAATTCTATCTATACCAGGCGCAATCCCTCCATGAGGAGGAGCTCCATACTTAAAAGCTCTGATCATTCCACCAAACCTCTCATCTACGATCTCTCTGCTATATCCTGCAATTTGAAAAGCTAGATACATCAAATCTGGATGATGGTTTCTTATGGCTCCACTAGATAGCTCCACCCCATTACATACGATGTCATACTGATAAGCTGTGATAGAAAGTTTTTTTTCATTAGTATCTGCATTAATCAGAGCTTGCATTCCACCTTGTGGCATTGAGAAAGGATTATGTGAAAAATCTATTCTCTTCTCATCTTCATTCCATTCAAAAAATGGAAAATCCACTATCCAACAAAATCTAAACGCATCTTTTTCTAAGATATCCAATTCATCAGCTAACTTAGAGCGGACCTTTCCTGCAAGTTTTGGCGCACTCACTATGTTATCACACACAAAAAATACCGAATCTCCGTTTTTTAGACCAGCTTTTTCCTTTAGCAGTTTCAGTTGCTCTTTTGACAAAAATTTAGCTATAGGACCTTTTGCAGTATCATCATTTTCAAATACTATATAAGCGAGTCCAGCTGCACCAAGCTCAGTTTGAGCGAATGCAATTATTTTATCAAAAAAACTTCTGGACGCAGCAGAAGTATTGGGTGCAGGTATAGCCCTAACATAATTACCCTTAGATATCCACTCTCTAAATATGGTAAAACTTGACTCTGCAAATACTTCAGTTACATCGCATATAACAATTGGATTCCTTAAGTCAGGCTTATCAGTGCCATATTTCAAAATAGCGTCACTATGCTTAATTCTAGGGAAAATAGAATCTACTTTTTTATTTGAGAATTCTTTGAACAGACCAGCTATTACAGGTTCTATAGTAGAAAACACATCCTCTTGAGTAACGAATGACATCTCTATATCAAGTTGATAAAATTCACCTGGCGCTCTATCAGCTCTTGCATCCTCATCCCTAAAACATGGAGCGATTTGAAAATACCTATCAAACCCAGAGATCATAAGCAACTGCTTGAATTGCTGAGGTGCTTGAGGCAATGCATAAAATTTTCCTGGATGTAACCTACTTGGAACCAAAAAATCTCTAGCGCCCTCAGGGGAACTTGCAGTCAAAATAGGAGTTTGAAACTCAAAAAATCCTGCTTCCTGCATCCTTTTGCGTATACTTTGTATTACGCTATTTCTTAATATTATATTTGAGTGCAATTTTTCTCGTCTCAAATCAAGAAATCTATATTTTAATCTAGTTTCCTCTGGGAACTGCTGATCTGAATTAACTTGCATTGGCAAGACATCAGCAACGGATTCTACAATCAATTCTCGAATTGCAACTTCAATTTCTCCAGTTGGAATGGATTTATTCACAGTATCATCAGAGCGCTTTAAAACCTCACCTACTAAAGTGATCACTGTTTCATAACTTAGCTCAGATATTGTATTATACGCACTGTCGCTTAATCCCAAATCTTTAGAGGCCACTATTTGTGTGATTCCATAATGATCACGAACATCAAGAAATAATAAACCACCGTGATCTCTTTTTCTATGAACCCAGCCTGAGAGTTTAACTGTTTGACCAATATGAGAAATTCTTAACTCACCACAATTGTGTGTACGATATTTATGCATTTTAAAATCTATAACTCAGTTTTTACCTTAAGTAAAATAAACATTTACAAGAAAGCTTCTCAGAGATCAACTCTACTGCTAGACTAAATAAACATACTCGTCACACTTTTCAAAATTGATACCTTTTCAAGAGCGCTCATTATGTATCGAACACATGACTCCAACACTCTTCCTAGCTCTTTTTGAAGTCTAACTTCGTGTGTATGCAAATTAAATACCAACTCTGTATTTACCTTCTGTATACAACAAAACTCCAAAGCATCTTCAAATTAATGAAAAAGCTCTTCCTGAAAAGCGCATAACGTGGAGCATAACGTGGATTATATGCGATCTATGATAGCTGCGTAAAGCAAAAAGTCAGAATAAATTTCTAGATACAAAGTTTTCAGTCTGCATCAAGACCGAAAACAAAAACACCAAGTTCATCAGCTCTTCTAATTGTCTCTTTTTTATCAAGAATTAACGAAACTCCAGCTTCCACAGCAACACCATGAAAATGATACTGATGAAGACGTGTAATTGTATCAGGTCCTATACACGGCAGATCAATTCTCTTATCCTGCTGAGGTTTCGTAACCTTCAGCAAGATACATGATTCACCTTTTTGCTGAACCTTCCCACAACGTTCAATTAGCTGATCAGTTCCCTCCACTGCCTCAACACCAAGCACTAAGCCATTTTGCATAACAAGCGCTTGTCCTATATCAAAAGCTGCAATTCCTTTTAAAATCTTAGCCCCTTTCCGAATATCTTGCATCGCGCTAGGAGTTGGCTTAACAGATCCCATGCTCCCGCTTTTCGCTACAATTTGAGTCGCTATCTTCTCTGGTGGAATTATTACAAACCCTTCTCTCTCCAGAAATTCCAAAACTGCACCAAGTATAGCGTTGTCATTTAGTCCAGCTTTCATAATCATCGCTAGAAGCTTTGCTGCCTTAAAATCTAAAAGCAGCTTTGAAAGACTTGTCCTCTTAACTACTCCAGCACATACTACATATTTAATCCCAATAGCATTCATCTTATTAATTATTTTTTTAACAGAATGAACTGGAAAAAATTCAATCTCCACTCCTTGAAATAAATCCCTAGACGTCTGATTTTCAAGACCAATTACATGTACTTCTATTCCTTGTTCTATACATGCATCATAAACATGCCTAGGCAATAAGCCACTGCCCGCTATAATACCAAGCTTATCTATGTCTACAGGTTGCTCTTTGTAAGGGAGTTTTATCTGTGTCATCTGAATTATTCGTCCGCTGTATCTTTATGTTGTGTTGTTAAACAAATTGTTCTTGTACTATTTGTAGTAATAAATTCGAATATCTCTTTTACATTAATGCAATCCTGATATTTTGCTGCAGCCGTCGCAGCTCTTTCTTCAAGCGTTCCTCCAGTTTCTTGCACAAAAATCATCTCAAATGCATCTAAAGCAGCTCGAATCTGTTTTCTAGAGAAATTTCTTCTCTTCATACCAGTAATGTTAATTCCTAGTAGTTTTGCTCTATCTCCAGCAACACTAGCATAAGGAATTACATCCTTAACAACCGCGCTCAAACCACCGATTATAGAGTGTCTACCGATTCTAACAAATTGGTGAACTGCTGCAAGCCCTCCCAAAATTGCAAAGTCTCCAACTACAACATGTCCACCAAGAGTAGCATTATTAGCTAAAATCACATTATCTCCAACAACACAATCATGTGCAACATGCGCTCCAACCATAAATAAACAGTTATTCCCAATTACAGTCTTCATACCTCCTGAACTTGTGCCAGGGTGCATAGTGACATATTCCCTGATTATATTATTTTTCCCTATTATAAGTTGTGAATCTTCCCCATTGAACTTTAGATCTTGAGGTGGATAACCTATAGAAGCAAATGGAAATACTTGAGTTTCAGAACCAATGTAAGTATGCCCATCTACACAAACATGCGAATTAAGGGTAACATTGCTTGATAGCTCTACATTTGGCCCTACTATACAGTATGGCCCCACTTGAACTCCATCGCTGATCTTTGCCGATCCGCTTATTATAGCTGTTGGATGTATATTATTCATAATACTACAACTTATTTTCTCTATCCACTAGCATCGCAGAGAAAACTGCCTCTGCTACTACAACTTCATCTACACGAGCCTCTCCACGCATCTTACACACATTCTGTCTACCCTGAATTTTGCTGACATGTAGATATAGCGCATCTCCAGGAATTACTGGCTTGCGGAACTTAGCATTTTCTATAGACATAAAATATATAACCTTATCTGAAGAATGTAGACCCTGATCCAGTGTAATGAAAGCAGCAGCAGCCTGCGCCATTGCTTCTATTATCAGAACACCAGGCATCACAGGATGACTAGGAAAATGTCCAACAAAAAAATTCTCATTTATAGTTACATTCTTAAGTGCAATAGCACCCTCGCCTGCCTTCACTTCAAGAAGACGATCTATCAATAAAAACGGATACCGATGTGGTATTAACTCCATTATTTTTGTAACTTGAAGCGTTGAAAAATTTTTATCCATAAGATTTAAAACTCTTTATACTACTTAGAAGTTAGCTTTTTTAATGTAATAGTCTGTCTATGCCATTGCATCATAGGAACAGCAGGGTACCCACCAAATTTTTGATTTTTAGGAATATCAGTCATTACTCCAGACTGAGCGGCAACAGAAACATTATCTGCAATATTGAGATGTCCTGCAATTCCTACTTGCCCTCCCAGCATGACAAAGTTCCCTATTGTTGTGCTACCAGCTATACCAACCTGTCCGGCAAAAAAACAACTGGAACCTACTAAAACATTGTGCGCTATCTGTACCATATTACTAAGCTTAGTATTATCTCCAATCACAGTATCTTCTATTGCTCCTCTATCTATGCAACTATTTGCACCAATTTCAACATTTTTCCCTATTATAACTCTGCCCAACTGTTTCACTTTTATTATTTCAACACCATCATTTGCAAAACCAAATCCCTCATGCCCAATTCTCACACCACTATGCAATATACATCTTTCACCTATTTCTGCGAATAATATAGTCACATTAGGATTTATAACTACATTACTACCTATAACAACAGCTTCTCCTATATAACTATTGCCTCTGATTATACAATTATCTCCTATAATAGTCCTAGAACCTATAAAAACTCCAGGTTCTATCAAACAATTTTTACCAATCTTAGCAGTGCCATCAATATATGCATCCGAAGAGATAGACCTTTTCTCTTCTTTATCTAAATAAATAAAATCCAAAGCTTTTGCCCAAGCTACATAAGGATTTTTTGTAACAAGACATGTTAGACCTTTTGGCGCAAACTCCATGTCACTCTCTTTTATTATGCAAGCTCCAGCACTCGTATTTTTAAAATCCTCTAAATACTTAGGATTATTAAAAAATGATATGTCTGATTTTACAGCATTCTTTAGTGTTGCAACACCTTCTACAATGGAATTTGAACTTCCAACTATTTTACAATCAGATACAGAAGCTATCTCTTTAACACTAGTCCTTCTAGAATGCCAAAATGAATCATACACTCCCATTATTTATACCTTAGTCAGTTCCTATTACAATTCTCAAACTAGAAATCATCTTACTATTGTATCATATCTAAACTTGCATCTTTAGAGCACTAAATTGCATATTTTTACTAGCATACTCCTTAAGAAATCACAACATCACGTAATTTAGCAATATTATTACCGAGGCCAGTATCAAACAAATCTTTTTGAATAGCAAGCCGAATTATATTCATTAACTCTTGATAATAAAAAATATTATGCCATGTCATCAACATAGAGCCTAAAATTTCTTTGGATTTTACAAGATGATTGAGATATGCTCTACTGAAGTTTAAGCATGTATAGCACTTACAACGTGAGTCAAGCGGTTCTTGATCATCTGAATATTTTGCATTTTTTATATTTATCACTCCATCCCAAACGAAAGCCTGTCCATTACGTCCTGAACGTGTAGGGATAACACAATCAAACATATCTACTCCTCTTTCAACAGCACCTATGATATCAGAAGGCTTTCCTACCCCCATCAGATATCTAGGCTTTTTTTGTGGCAACACTTCAGAGACCGCTGCAATTGAATCAAACATCACATCTTGCGGCTCACCAACCGCTAAACCCCCTATTGCAAGACCATCAAAATCTAGGTCTATCAAAGCCTTTGCAGATTCAATGCGTAGGTCATTATAAGTTCCACCCTGAATTATACCAAATATTCCGTATCCCTCTCTCTTTTTATAAGCATTTTTAGATCTCTTAGCCCACCTCAATGATAATTCCATTGATTTCTTAACTTCACTGTAGCTTGTAGAGTATGCCACACATTCGTCAAATATCATAGTAATATTACTTCCAAGAAGATGCTGAATTTCTATAGAACGCTCAGGTGATACAACATACCTCCTGCCATCGATATGAGAGCTAAATATTACACCTTCTTCCGTGACTTTTCGCAAAGCACCAAGAGACATTACCTGGAAACCACCTGAATCTGTTAGAATTGGTTTGTTCCATTGCATAAACTTGTGCAATCCACCGAGCGAAGCTATTCGTTCTGCCCCAGGTCTTAGCATTAGATGATATGTATTTGATAGTATAATATCAGCTCCAAGATCTGAAACTGAGTGAGGTGTCATAGCCTTAACGGTGGCTGCTGTTCCAACTGGCATAAATGCAGGTGTCTTAATATCACCATGCGCCGTGCTTAGAGTCCCTAATCTTGCAGCAGTTTTTGAAGAGTTAGTTTTTATATTGAATTTTAATGACACTTCTAATCTCGAGTAACTTGTTAATCTTACATCTGGCATATAACGTGCTTAATTCGCAACTAGTTCAAATAGCATTCATGGACTTCTAAAAACACGCGGCGACCGTATGCTGTCATTTGTGAGAGTTGGTATTACGCCAATCTTGCACATTGACCCAATTTACATTTTGAACTCATTAGACTTCTTCTTCAAACACGTTTTTCCAGCAGCAAATTACTTTATCGCATCCTTAAGCCTCTTTTTCAGGATGTCATGCGCTTCTCTGTACACTCCGCGCCTCCTTGTGCTTTCGTATGCTCCTTGCACTTGCTTTACCGGAATAAACTTCCTAAGAAGTCTATTTTTTGCAAAGCCAATTATAACAATTAACAAACATTTTATGCAAGATGTTACTATAGCAGGCTTGCACATCTTACATATATATCGATATATAACATATGTAAGAACCTTATATACAGTCTGTCCGTCAAAAATCTATTTGCTGCACAAATAAATTTTTGCGGAAAGTGAAATGTACTAAAATTAATTTTCGGATATATAATTTGTCCGCATAACATACCACTACATAGAACTATACAATGATACCTTTACAAGAAAATACTCAGCTCAATATCCGTAAACATTAGACAAAAAGATTACTTCACCATAACTGTTGCCTTATAGCTTTCTAGAATGGAATTTCATCCTCCAAGTCTGGATTATATGATGCATTACTAACAGGTTGCGTAAAATCACCTTTTTCCTTATCGTTTTTTTGCCAAGACCCTTGTTGCGCCCCCTTATTCGAATCTAAAAGCACTATAGTACCGCTGTATGGTTGCAGCACTATTTCAGTTACATGACGCTCTACCCCAGACTGATCAGCCCATTTTCTCGTTTGTATAGAACCTTCGATATATAACTTAGACCCCTGATGCACATAATTCTTGACAAGCAGAACAAGTGGCTGTGCAAATACAACTATCCTATGCCACTCTGTCTTGTCTCTTTTTTCACCAGATGCCTTATCACGCCAGACCTCAGAAGTGGCTAATGAAAAAACAGCTACTTCCTTCCCTTCTTGTAACGCCTTTATTTCGGGTTCTCTTCCAACATTCCCTATTAAAGTTGCGCGATTCAGACCGCTAGCCATATTTATATCCTCTTACTTTCTTATAAATAATGAAAACACAAAAGCATTAGATGCCTTCGACTTGTTAGTTGCATATGCATGCACATACACAAGATACATTTGCTAAAATTTGTGCAATAAAAAGAATTACAAGTAACGATTCTGATATAATCAAACACTAAAGTAAGTCAAATTCATCATTTTACTAGAATCCTTTCAAAAATCTCCAATGTAATAAAAGACTAGTTTAGAATATTAAAACTCTACTCTTTGACTAAAACAATTAGCACTAAATAGCTTCACGTACATTTATTACTGCATAATATAGCATTATTAGCAAAGGCATTGTGCAGGTCTTTTTGACATAATGTTCCATACTTCGTTAATTTCTTTGCAAATATGTAAAAGTATAAGGTGCGGCAATTAACTTGTATTCTAAAAAATCATGCCACCAAAATCCATGCGCATGTACTTTGTTATCAGTACCATATAACACTTATCTTCAAGCAGAAAATTAGTCTTATAAAGTGTCACTGTCTGCTAAAAGAATATTTTTGTTATTAAGCGTTCTATATCTAATTCTCATAATTAGATATAGAGACAATAAAAAAGCATTAATATAAAATTTACCATATAGCAACCTATAATAAATTCTTATACAACAATCAATGCAAAATAATTAACGTATTATTTAGGGAAATCTACAATATTCCACTAGTACAACATTTATTCGCTATTCAATAGCAATTACAACTCAACTTTAATATAAAATTATTTCTGACATTTGATCATGATTTAAAAAGAGCAATCACAATAATTTTATACTCTTTAAGTCGAGATTTTAAGTTGAGAATTATTGCACTGCCGGTAAAGTAACTTTCGCAGACTCCTTTGGCCTGATTTTTAAAGTATCACTTCGTTAACTTCTTCACAAATATATATAATATTTGGCTTAGAAATTAACCAGCACTCTAAAAATCATACTAAAAACCCTTACACAAGCATTTTATCTGCACGCAACAACAAAGGAAGTGATAAATATTATATATTTAAAACAAAATCTACAGTATAATGAATGGCTTGGAAGTTTTGCACTAAGAATCTAATTTTAGCTTTAAAATTTAAACCACATATCAATCCTATAATACTCTCAATTTCCATTACTAACCCGAATTATTGATTAGCAATAGATGGCTTTTTAGCCTTTAAAATATGAATAAAAGCATTGACTTAGAACATATGCCTTAAATGTTTGAGAGTTTTCACGATTAGATAGAAGTATGATATGATCACTTTTTTAAAAACTAAAGAGTGGTTTTATTGTTTGTTGTAAGGGATGTTGCTCTGATATCTTTGTAAAGAATGGCATTGTGAGGGGGTGTACAGCGTTATAAGTGCAGATCATGTTCTAAATTTTGTTGAGGGCGATCTGGGCAAGAAGCCTCAAACAGC
Source organism: Candidatus Lariskella endosymbiont of Hedychridium roseum (assembly GCF_964020185.1). NCBI lineage: Bacteria > Pseudomonadati > Pseudomonadota > Alphaproteobacteria > Rickettsiales > Candidatus Midichloriaceae > Candidatus Lariskella > Candidatus Lariskella endosymbiont of Hedychridium roseum. The sequence continues at coordinate 1,349,135 of NZ_OZ026538.1, forward strand.
TGTTAAGAAAGCATTATGCGTTATGCTATATAGTCTTGGTAATGGCTCTTTTTCTATGTTATGCAAGATATTATGGCATTCGCCGTCCATAATTTATCGCTGGGTAGTAGAGGCGATGGGCAAGACTCAGGAGCCAGTTGTCTCTTCGGATATTATGGAGATGGAATTCGACGAGATGTGGCATTTTATTGGTTCAAAAAAAACAAGCTTTGGATCATTAAGGCAGTTGATCGTAGTACAAGGAGAACCGTTGCCTGGGTTACAGGCAATCGTGATACTGCAACATTCCAAAAGCTCTACAACAAAGTGAGTCATCTGAAAGAATGTCATTTTTATACGGATGATTGGGATGCTTTTTCTAAAATTTTACCCAAAGAGCGTCATACAATTGGAAAGTCTGGCACAGTATGTATCGAGAGAGATAATAGCAACACACGACATCATTTAGGCCGAATGACACGGCGCACTAAAATCGTTTCTAACAAAGAGTCAATGGTATACGGATCCATCAAGCTTTGGTGCGCTACTATACACAAATATTCAAACAATATCAAGAACAGCTCTTATCTATCTTTATGTGAAAACTCTCGTATTTTGTACTAAGTATAGGTATAGAGTTTTAACTGGGCAAGTTGCGATTAGAACTAGGGAAGTAATCCGAGAAATATGTGCTGCTAATTACATAAATATAATTAGTGGCAGTATGAGTCCTGATCACGTACATATATTAGCATTGGTTCCGCCTAGTATATCAATATCTAAAGCTGTGCAATATATTAAAGGTATAAGTAGTCGTAAGTTGCTACAGGAATTTGCACTGCTCCGTAAGCGGTATTGGGGACAACATCTTTGGGCCAGAGGGTATTTTGTTGTGACAGTTTGCAATGTGAATTCAGAAGAAGTGCAAAAACTATATAGAACAGCATGAGGAACATCACAAAAAAGATGATTTTAGAATATCAGAGTTTTAGCGTTTACGCTTTTAATCTGCTTTGCAAGCGTTACACAAACTACCGCGCTTTAGCCGGTAGTAATTGATAACATTTTCTTACGGATTTAAAATACTATTTTGACACTCGGGGGGCCATTTTATGCCTCTTCTGAGGCTTTTTGCGCGCGTACTATTTTTTGGTGGATAGAGTAGAAAGTATCAAGTGATTTGCTAAAAAGCCATAACTTACTTCATCTTAGTTATCTGTTTTGCATCAATTTCAATTGAATTCCAATCTCTATCTACTTTCCCTCTCACTTCTACCTTATCGTCTGGAGTAATTACCTGACCAAGCCATAATTTATGATCAATATCCATGTTAATAGAACCAGTACTATCACTGAATATGTAATTATCTCCACCTATATGTTTGATAATATTACCTTGTAATATTACCATAGTATCATCACTCATTGTTTTAGCTTGCTCAACAGTAATCACTTGCGCAATAGCAGTGGGTCCTGCAAAACCGCCCACTACTACGTAATCTTGCTTAGCAAAGGCATATGTGCTATAAAGCATCATTAACATAAATAAAATAATTCTTCTCATAAGTACCTGCTTTATTATTTTCTTTTTTATTATTAAAAATAACCATTATGTTGATATTTGGATCTTGTTTCAGAACATAATATTTTGGTGGTGGCGCAGAATTACAACTACCCACGCTGATTCCATGTAAGGGTTTAGAATCTACTGGTTCCACATGGCAAATGACATTTTACATTAATAGTAGTGTAACATTTTATTCTTCTAATTCAATATAAAGCAATCTTATGCGACAATAGAGCGAAATGCTGGTGATATCTGAACGGTTTATTACATGTAAAAGAGCATAGATTTATAAGGTTTGTGAGGATTTAATGACTTGTTCACAGTAGGTACATAAATCGCAAGGCAAGGAATAGTACTTGACATTATATAGATAGCTTTATACAATACACAACTCTTTGTTGAGTAAATTCTTGTGTTTTTCTGCACTTGCTTAATTCTATAAATAATTTCTACATTACAGACTATAGTAATGATCATGCTGTTACAACCATTTAATTGTCAGGTAAATTAGTATGATGGAATCAAGAACTGAAAGTATGATACTTTTTTCCTTAGCTGCAATAATAACTCCCAGTTATAAGAATGTTCAAGATAGTGTTTACGCTGTTATGCCAGCCTTTATAGCTTTAGCAACAGGACATCTTTTTGGTAGTGCGAATTTCATGACTTCTACAAAGTCACTTTTGGATAGTGTAATTGCTACTCAATTAGCATTGTCAGTGTTAGAGCCAGGGCTGCTTTGGTTAAATGGATTTGATAATACTGAAGCACTGAATAAATGTGCTGAAGAGCGTGATATTCTCTCTAGATGTGTTGTGTCTAAAGCATTATTAGAAAATCTGCCTATAGCTACTATGACACTCATATCATGGGATTCTCTCGGCAGCGCAGAGCCAGAGACCAACCTTGTAGCATATGCTTTACAAAAAGGTGTATCGACAGGAGCAATAGGTTTACCAATAGGATGTGTTTTGGGTGGTTATACGCCGACAGTTTTAGACTCTGCTATATGGTCCACGCGCTTCATCTTCAAGTTCGCTGTACTTGCAAAAACTAAAGAAGCATTGGAAGCTAATACTGCTTTAAACCCAGTGATGCTAAACTCTGCAATATATCTTGCATACTTTGCTATTGGAAAAGTTTCGCAGGAGATATTTCATGAATCCACACTATATTCTCAGGAATTAACACCACATGAAGGTAACATAGGCGGTATTAATACACTAAATTACCGTCTTGCTGCGGATTTTATGCCAGGCAATGAGATCGCTTCCTATATTTCTTCTATAGCTATAGAGACTATTGATGGTATGCTATGTCACAGCTTGCAAAGATCTGAGACTATTAATCATGCCACTTGTGACATCACTAAGTATGTTACTTATGACATCAATAATAATGCCACTTGTGATGTCACTGATAATGCTACCAATCAAGAAACAGCTGTGTCTTTGTGGTTCGGTGATGTGTAAGAAAGAGCAGTATGTGTTTGTTAATAACTTTGCGAGGATTTGGAGGGTACCATCTATTTAGTCTATCCGTCAAAAATTTATTTGCGTAGCAAAGCAAGTTTTGGCGGTTTTAATTGCAAAGTTTTCAATTTCCTTGACTATCAATATCACTTCTTCATTTTTTAAAAGTATATACACTTTTGCCATACTTAATGACTATTTTTCACATATGGATTGCTAGTTTTCTTGAACAATAATTTTATCGGAGTGCCAGATAAATGGAAGTGTTTGGCAAAAGAATTATATAAATAGCGCACATATTGCCCATCGATATCATTTGGATAGTTAGTAAAAAGTGCGAAAGTTGGAGGGCATGTTCTTGTTTGTGTTATGTATTTTAACCTAATGGATCTTCCAGATGAAGCACGGCTCGGAGTGTGGATTTGAATTGCTTGCTTAAGCCATTTATTTAATTGCCATGTAGAAAAGCGTGAATTCCACTTAGAGAAAGTCTCCAGAACCTTTTGCAATATCTCATTACAAGTAGGTTTTGAGCTATTCAGCCCTGATGTAAATATTATTGGAATATCATTCACAGATGAAATATATTTTTTTACATGGAATTGTGTCTCCTCTCTCAAGCTATTCCAATCTTTTATCAAATCACACTTATTAACAATTAAAACTAATCCCTTCCCGGCATCAGTGATTAGCTGTGCTATTGCAATATCTTGACTTTCAAACATCTGTGGTGCGCTAACTACAAGGCAGAGTACACAACTTTTTGATATGGCTTCTTTTGTTTTTTCTATGGATAACTCTTCTACAGTCTCATCAATTTTATTTTGTTTTCTAAGGCCGGCAGTATCAAGTAACGTGATAATCTTTCCATCAAAGGCTATATCATGACTCACGATATCACGTGTTGTGCCAGCTACTTCAGATACTATACTACGCCTGGCGCCAATAATTTTATTAAATAATGTGGACTTCCCAACATTTGGCCTTCCAACTAGTGCAAAGCGTGGAATTTTTTTATCATAGCTCCACTGCTGTTCTTTGCTATATTCTGCTTTGGGTTTTTCTTGCTCACTTGACTGAAGCAGTTTGTCCTCGCTAGATACTGCTTTAGCACTTAATAGAAATTCATCCTGCTCTATGCATTCTTCCTGCATCTCATTACTAGTATTGATACCATGCAGACTATGAAATTGTTCTATTTTTTCAATTAATCCCAGGTATAATTCTTGGAAACCTAATTTATGTTCTGCTGATATAAAGATAGGTTCTCCAAAGCCAAGCCTATATAACTCATTTGTGTCAAGCTTAAAACCAGCTTCGCTTTTGTTCACAATAAGTAGTGCCTTTTTAGAAGATCTCAGTACAACTCCAGCGAGTTCAGTATCGGCAGCAGAGAGCTCACATCTCCCGTCGACAACAAACATGACTATGTCTGCATCTCCAAGAGCTTGCTCAGTACTGCTTCGCATCTGGCTTTTTATTACATCTCCACGCAAAAGCTCCCAACCAGCAGTGTCAATAACAGTAAAATGATAATCTGCAAAAGTTACGTTGCAGGAATTAAAATCTCTTGTAGTCCCTGGAACATCTGTGACTATAGCAGCTTTCTTTTGTACCATTCTATTAAACAGGGTGGACTTTCCTACGTTTGGGTTTCCAACGATTACAACCTTAGGAAAAATAGACATGCTTCCTTGCGGACATAATTATATCATCTATTTGCTCAATCGAAAGATTATGATCAGGAATCAACTCCACTAGCTCATCACGTGATAGGTCAGCAAGCTCTGTCATATTCCCCACACCAGAGGCGATCAATCTAGCTGCAAACTCAGGAGTAATACCAATATCTGTAAATATACTGGTATCTGGCAAAGATTCTTTCTCTTCTGGAATATCTACTTGAGACTCTTTCGACTCTGCATTTAATTTGATATATTCTCTGGCACGTGCAACTAGTTCCGTGACAATTTCTTCATTCAACCCCTGTATGCTTGAAAGATATCCTATATCTGCCTCTGCAACATCTTCAATAGACACAAAACCTTCCGAAGCAAGAAGCTGTGCAAGCAGATTATCTAAATATAGGGCCTCAACAAACAAGTCTGTAGCGCCGTTGAACTCATCCTGTCTACGCTTAATTTCATTTGCTTCGGTTAATATATCAATCTTCCAACCTATCAGTTCTGAAGCTAGTCTTACATTCTGTCCTTGCCTACCTATTGCTATGCTTTGTTGATCAGTAGGGACAACAACTTCTAATTTCCTGTTATCCTCATCAACTATCACTTTTGTTGCAGAAGCAGGAGCAAGGGCTCTTATCGCTAGCGTTGCAGGATCGGATGACCATTCGATAACATCTATCTTTTCTCCTTTTAACTCTGCGGTAATAGCTTGCACCCTTGCTCCACGCATACCGACGCAAGAACCTATAGGATCTATTGCAGATTCTGGACTGAATACAGCAACCTTTGCACGTGACCCTGGATCGCGAGCAACAGACTTCACTTGTATTATGCCTTCATAAATCTCAGGCACTTCATGGGCAAACAATTTAACTATAAACTGCTTATCTGTTCTAGACAAAATTATCTGTGGACCTTTGCCATAACGGTCTAACTCAAGCAAGTATGCTTTTATTCTCTCACCTTGTTTGTAATGATCAGCCTTCAGCATTTGATCACGTCTCAGCACAGCATCTGCATTCCCAATTTTTACTACAATCCTATTATGTTCAACTTTATCAACAATACCGTGTAATATATCACCTACTCTGTTTTGGAAATCCTCATATTGTTGTTCTCTTTCTATCTCTTTAATCTTGGATATTATTACTTGCTTCGCAGATTGAGCAGCAAGCCTAGCAAGGTCAAGAGGTGGAAGAGAATCTTTTAAAATATCACCCGGTAGAGCATCAGGATTTTTATACCTTGCATTCTGCAAGGTAATCATCTGCATTTGCGCTGCCCCATCTTCTGTTTGTTCAGGCATATTACTATTTAACTCATCTCTATCATCTACTACAAGTAGCTCTCTATATAAATGTATAGCTCCCGTTTTGCGGTCTATGGATGCACAGATCTTATGTTCTCTACCATACTTTCTATAGGCAGCAACTCTCATTGCCTCTTCAAGAGCATCTATAATTTTTTCTTTCGGGATAGACTTTTCTCTAGCTACAGCCTCGGCAACTTGTATAATCTCGTTATTTGCAAAGCTACTTGGTTGCATTTCTCCCCCGTGATCTATTTAATATAACTTTTCTTAGCATATTACTTTCTACATTGGCTTCCGATATATTGGATACTGGAATTTCTATTAATTCTACACTAACACTTTGCTGTTGCAACAGAACATTATCTCCTTTGAGACCACATAGTTTTCCAAGAAACTTTCTCTGATTATCAATAGGATGATTTAAAATGATTTTAACATTATTTCCTTCATATGTAGAGAAATCTTCGTATCTTGTAAGCGGCCTATCAATACCAGGAGAGCTTACCTCAAGGTAATATCTATCTCTCATAGGTTCATGCAAATCAAGCAATACAGAAGCTTGTTTACTCACCTTTTCGCAATCCTCAACCGACACTTGGGTAGAATCCATTCTTTCAATCATCAACTGTAGTGTTTTACTCTTTTTTCCCTGATTAATTCTAACGCGCAGCGCACAGTACCCCATAGCTTCCATGGAACTTTCCAAAAGCTCTAGTACTTCTCTCTCCAGCTGAGTTTTAAAAACCAACATTTTCTTAACTAACCTATGCTTGCTACAAAAAAATAAGGCTGGTGAAAACACCAGCCTTATGACCTGTAAAGCGAATGGTACTCTAATCACTATATGGCGTCAACAGAAAATTAGAAAATTATTGAGGCATTGCTAACTAAAGATAGATATCAGCAAGTCTTTATTAAAAAGCATTAGGATAGAGTTATAGATCATATCTATGGCCTTACTGTAACGTTTGGTTTTACGATGAAACCTGGCTAAATAGTGCCGTATTAATGAGTTGAATGATTCCACTAAAGACGTTTCTGCCTTAGTAGAATAGTGTTTTTTAGCAATCCTAAATTTTTCATAAACGTCGTAATGGTCACTGCATGATATCTCTATCTCGTAGCTACTTTGTAATCGCATGGCAATCGGAAGATAGGATGCAAAATCCCTGACAATGCTCACTTCAAAATCAACAACTTTATTTCTGTCCCTATCAACAGCAAGCCAAATGTAGACTTTGTTAGTTTTTTTGGCAATAACTAAAAAGCTCATCCAGCTCAATAATTGAGATTTGCTTGGCATCCTCAGGTATCGTAACATCATTCAGCCTTTGTTTTAGAAGCTTTGAGAATTTTCTAATCCACTTTATTATAAGTGAACTCGAGACCTTTTCTAATCTCTCGATTGATCTAATTCCAACTCCCTCCAGATACATACTAACAACCTTCATCTTTTTATTAAGGCTGTACTTTACTCTCATATCTCCAGACTTATAGCTCTTTTTACACTCTAGGCACTTATACCTCTGACGACCTTTAATATAGCCATTCTTTGTGCTTCCTATGCTGCCACAATGCTTACAACTTAACATATATAATGCTTCCAATATAACTTACTATCAAGGCAGTATACATATACGCGAATTTAAAAGCAAAATCTATTCTTGGTTAGCAATGCCTAATATAGACTTGCTGAAAAAGTTGAAAAACTTGATTTGCGTCTTTATAATGGGCTATCATTATGTTGATACAAAAATAAAGTCCATCTATCCGTAAGAAGTAGGCAGCCATGCTAAAAAATACCGACAGAATCTTTCACAACCTTGCGGGAAATCTGGGATTTGACTTAAGTGCAGCCAAAGAGCGGGGTGATTGGGCTGGCACCGCTTCCATACTAAAGCGTACGCATGATGAAATTATAGAAGAAGTGAAAAAATCAGGCCTTAGAGGTAGAGGAGGAGCAGGATTTTCTACAGGTACAAAATGGTCTTTTATGCCTAAAGACTCTAAATTACCATCATACCTTGTAATTAATGCAGACGAGAGTGAACCTGGAACCTGTAAAGATCGTGATATAATACGATTTGAACCGCATAAAATCATAGAGGGTGCACTGATAGCAGGATATGCAATGCGTGCAGTTGCAGCTTACATATACATACGTGGTGAATTTTATAATGAAGCTGTTATTCTACAGAAAGCAATAGATGAAGCATATAAAAATGGCTTAATTGGAGAGAATGCATGTGGATCTGGATATAATTTCGATGTCTATCTTCATAGAGGAGCAGGAGCTTATATATGTGGTGAAGAGACTGCACTCCTAAATAGCCTTGAGGGAAGAAAGGGCATGCCAAGGCTAAAACCACCAGCCTTCCCTGCTGCCGTTGGTCTTTATGGAGCTCCAACTACCGTCAATAATGTGGAGACTATAGCAGTCGTTCCAACAATAATGAGACGTGGAGCAGACTGGTTTGCTTCGATAGGAGCAAAAAATAACTCAGGTACTAAGATTTTTTGCATTTCAGGACATGTAAATAAGCCATGTAATGTTGAAGAGGCCATGTCCATCCCGCTAAAGGAGTTAATAGAAGAACACGCAGGAGGTGTAATTGGCGGATGGGATAATTTGCTTGCGGTCATCCCTGGTGGCTCTTCTGTCCCGCTTTTACCTAAAAATGTTTGTGATACAGTTATAATGGATTTTGATAGCTTAAAAGCCGCTGGATCAGGTCTTGGAACAGCTGGTGTTATAGTAATGAATAAATCTACAGATATAATAGAAGCAATAGCAAGACTCTCAAAATTTTATATGCACGAATCTTGTGGTCAGTGCACACCTTGCCGTGAAGGCACTGGATGGCTATATAGAATGATGTCGAGATTTGTTGAAGGCGATGCTGAGTTCTCAGAAATAGATCAACTGCTAGATCTTACTAAGCAAATTGAAGGGCATACTATATGTGCACTTGGTGATGCTGCAGCTTGGCCAATTCAGGGTCTCATCAAGAATTTTAGAGGCGTAATTGAAGATAGGATGAAGCAGTTTCATGGCACTAAATAGTTTTTTAGAAAACGAATCTTTAATTAGGGATATTGCAGTAGCATCAACTCAGAGAGCTGCCGAAGCCTGTTTTAAACACATTGGCAGGCTAGATGAGACTGCTGCAGATAGAGCAGCTGTAGATGCTATGAGGAGATACTTGAATCACTCTGCAATACTTGGAAGAGTTGTTATAGGAGAAGGTGAGAGGGATAAAGCGCCTATGCTTTATTGTGGTGAAGCTCTAGGTACTGGAAATATAGAAGTTGATATCGCAGTGGATCCACTTGAGGGAACAACAATTTGTGCTGAGGGAGCAAACGGCGCTCTTTCTGTGATAGTTATGGGGCAAGTAAGAAGTCTTCTCGAAGCTCCAGATGTTTATATGGAAAAGATTGCCGTTGGCATTCCGTGTCAAGTCGATCTTAGGAATCCTGTTGAGGCAAATATTAAGATACTGGCAAAGGCTAAAGGATGCCATGTTTCAGATATTTCTGTTGCAGTGCTAAAAAGACCAAGACACACTAAATTAATTGAGGATATAAGGCTGGCAGGTGCAAAGGTATTACTCATATCTGATGGAGATGTTGCGGCAGTGATATCAACCAGACTGCTTAGTAGCGATAATAACGCACCAGATATGTATATAGGAATCGGCGGCGCACCAGAAGGTGTAATCGCAGCTGCGGCTTTGAGATGCATTGGTGGAAAAATGCAAGGTAGGCTGCTTGTGGATAATAAAACAAAAAGCTCAAGTGGTGATGTTTTAGAGATTAGCGATATGGTTAGATCTGGCCCAGTAGTAGCGATGACAGGTGTGACAAGCGGCAATATATTAAAAGGTGTAAAATTAGTAAAAAATTTTGAAACACAATATCTTGTATTTAACACAATGGTTTTTGGCCCAAACGTTGGTACATACAATAAAATCACCTCATGTATGCCGCCAAGTATATAGTCTATACATCAAAAATTAGCCCAGGATTCAGCCCTGTGCTAATTTTTGGATACATTAATTGGTCCTGTGCAGCAAAACACTGCTTTCACAAAATACTTAAGGTTTTTGCGTTTATTATAACATTTTCCTGCGGATTTAAAGCGCTATTTTGACGCTTCTGGCAGCATTTCATACTTGTTTCGAGACTTTTGGCATGCGTACTTTCTAAAAGGACAAAGCTAAAGTGTTATGTTATTTGTGGAAGTTGGTATTATATTTTCATCCTCTTAACTTCTTCTTCTAGCATAATTCCGGTATTTTCATACACCGTTTTTTTGACATATTTTATCAAATTTTCTATATCACTGGCTGTTGCACAGCCTGTATTGATTATGAAGTTGCAATGCATAGTTGAGATTGAAGCACCTCCTACACTAGCTCCAGATAAGCCCGAGTTCTTAATTAATTCCCACGCCTTAAATCCTTGTGGATTTTTGAAAGTAGAGCCGCAAGTTTTTGACTTAATAGGTTGAGTTTTTAGCCTCTCTTCTTGTATTCTCTTTATATTAATGAATATTTCTTCTTCACATCCTGGTTTTCCAAGAAACTTTGCTTCAGTAAATATCCAATTATCATTTAGTGTTTTAGAGCGGTATGAATAGCCAATCTCATCTGCACTAAAAACCTTAACATTACCATGTAGATCAACAGCAGTTGCTTCCAAAAGTATAGACTTTATATCATGCCCATATGCCCCTGCATTCATTGCAAGAGCTCCTCCAATAGTGCCAGGAATTCCGGAGAGGAATTCAAGTCCAGATATAGCGTGCTGCGCTGCATAAAGCGCGACGTTGAGATCCATTGCTGCAGCCCCTGCAGTAACGAAAAGATCGCTGTGATGAATATAATTAAACCCTCGCCCTAACCTGATTACAACCCCTTGAAATCCATCATCTGGAATCAGCAAATTAGAGCCAACACCCATTACATAAACATACAATGCCGGATCTTTCCTGCGCAAAAAACATACTAAATCATCTATATCAGCTGGAAAAAAAACAACAAATGCACGTCCTCCAACTCCAAACCAACACATTTTGTCAAGATCTGCATTAAACCTATATCTACCGCGAACCTCTGGCAAAGAAGCTGTGTTATTCATTGATAATTCCTTGTTGTCTTCTTCTTCTGTCTTTTTTCACCTTTTTAGGAACCGTTTGCATATTAACCCTTGGTTCTAGATATGAATCTATAGCGCTAATCAGTTGGTCAATGTGATCGTCAAAGAAGTGATTTGCACCTGTGATGGGGAAATATTCCACATCTGAATTTCTTTGCTTTTCCAACTTTTCATATAGACTAAATACCGCAGACTCAGGCACTGTTGTGTCTAATGTTCCTTGGATGATAATCCCAGGCGCAGGACATGGTGATAAGAACGAGAAATCGTAGGAATGAGCTGGCGGCGAGATAGCAACAAAGCCACTTAGCTCTGGACGCCTCATCAAAAGTTGCATAGCAATCCATGCTCCAAATGAGAAACCAGCAATCCAATAACTAGATGCAGAAGGATTTTGTGTTCCAAGCCAATCTAAAGCAATCGCAGCATCTAAAAGTTCACCAACACCATGATCAAAAGTTCCATCAGATTTCCCAACTCCGCGAAAATTAAACCGTAAAACTGAAAAATTGCGCTTAGCAAAAGTGTGAAATGTGTTATACACAACTTTATTATTCATTGTTCCGCCGTAAAGTGGATGAGGCTGAAGAACTATTGCAGCTGGCGCATTTTGCTGTGAAGAATGACAATATTTAGCTTCTATTTTTCCAGCCGCGCCATTTAAAATTAATTCTCGCATATTAGATTGTTTTATAGTTGATTTATTTACTAGGTTATTATACACTGCCAAACAGATGGCTGCGCAAAGAGCGTACACGATACTAAATAACAGGAGCATTTGAATCAAGCTAAATATAACGTATTTTGTATATAAATGGAAAGCTGATTACATTCATTATGATGCTTGTTTTATGTTTTTATTATTTAGTTTTTGCAGCTTACTTCTGCCAGACATTTCAAGCTCTAGCTTTGAAGTGCATAGCAAGAAAGGAGTTTGATATGAGACAATTCTATCTTATATGATTTTGTATTTGCTTATGCTTTTGACAACAAAAGGGAGGTATGCTGTGACTGCAATGTTAGATATTGTGATGTATGGTAATACATCTCCTGTTCGGCTTTGCGACATCTCGTCTAGACAGCAAATAGATCTCGGATATCTTGAGCAGATTTTTGTGAAGCTGAAAAAAGGTGGACTGGTAGTGAGTATTAAAGGCCCTGGCGGCGGGTATATGTTAAATAAACCAAGTACTCTTATATGTCTTGAGGAAATAGTAGAGGCAGTTGGCGAAAGTGTAAAGATGACAAAGTGTGATGATAGTGGCGCTTGCCGCTCTGACGGAATGCGATGCGCATCTCATAATCTTTGGGTAGCATTTGAGAAGAATATCAGAACTTATCTCAGAAGCATTACTCTTGCTGATGCATGTAGCGGCGTTGCTTTATGAGTTTGATTTCGAAATGAGTTTAAGAGTAGAGGATGATCCCATATCGTGTCTGGTTGTTGCGTTATAACTCTGAGATAAATAAAGAGTTTGTATTTAACTTGCGTACATAAGAAATTATACTTTAAAAAAGCCGTGAGAAATGCAGGCAACATACATATGTCATAAGAAGTATTTTAATGGCGCCAATTTCAAAAAGTATGACTAGTTATATTGCACTGCCTATATAAGTGCACGCGTGAAGAGAGTACTAATGAACTTCTTGCACATAATATTTTTACATATTTGTAAAGAAATTAACTAAGTAATATGGAAAATTCACTCAAAAAGTCTTGCATAATAACTTAGCTAACATGGCTATAGAAAAACTCATATGTTTTTGATTCCTTAACTTTCTATTTCTTGTAGTGAAACGGATGTTGTTTATTTATACATTGTTATAAGTTGTTATATGGTAGTAGGGAGCGATAATGCTAGAGTATCTAAAATGTTAGTAGATCTAGTGTATTTTGATCACAACTCAACTGCACCTATGTTAAAAGATGTTGAGCTTGCTGTATCTGAAGTGATGCGGATTCCACTGAATGCATCCTCTGCGCATACCATAGGTAGGCGCGCAAAGTGCTTGGTAGAAGATGCGCGCACTAAACTCAGAGCATTGTTAAATTTAGGGCGTGAATACAGAATAGTTTTTACTAGTTCTGCTACTGAAGCGAATAGCTTAGCAATTTTAGGGATGCGAGATACCTCAAAAATTACTTCTGCAATAGAGCATGATTCCGTACTGCATAATGTTGGCGTTGGATCAATACCTGTGAATTCAGATGGTATTATAGATATAGTTAGTGCTGAAAAGCTTATCGAAGATTTTGTACTAAAAAGTTCTGGTGCTAAATTTTTGGTTTCTGTAATGATGGCAAATAATGAAACAGGCGTTGTACAACCTATAGCCGAAATTGCAGCATTGGCACATAAGCATGGCGGTATTTTCCATACTGATGCGACACAAGCTATAGGAAAAATTCCGTTAGATTTCGCATATATGGATATTGATGTTGCAACTATATCTGGACATAAATTTGGCGCTCCAATCGGCGTTGGAGCTTTAATTTATAAAGAAGATGTAGGGATTATGCCTAGCTATTTCGGTGGTGGGCAAGAGTATAGAATAAGACCCGGCACTCATAACGTTCCTGCCATATATGGACTTGGCATTGCATGTGACATAGTGAGGCAACGAGGTTTTGATTCTAGAATTGAAGATTTGAGAAATTACCTAGAGGACTCGATCTTGCGCTTAGCTCCAGATGCTATTATTTTTGGAAAAAATGTAAAAAGACTGCCGAATACATCCATGATTTCTATGCCTGGGGTTCCTGCTGCAACTCAGGTTATTCATTTTGACACGAACGGAATCATGGTAAGCGCAGGCTCCGCATGCTCTTCCGGAAAAGTGGATTTATCAAGGATTTTACTTGCTATGGGCTACAGCGAATCTATCGCAAATAGTGCCATTCGGGTTAGCCTAGGTCATAGAAATAACAAAGCAGAGATTGATAAATTTGTTAGAATTTGGGCTGATTTATATAAATCAGTAAATAATTTTTGAGAGATAATATGCATAGCGTTAGATTGCCCATTTATATGGATTACCAAGCAACTACTCCTGTTGACCAGAGAGTGCTGGATGAGATGCTGCCTTATTTTAGAGAAAAATTTGGCAATCCACATTCTAGAACTCATAAATTTGGATGGGAAGCGGAAGCTGCTGTTGAGGAGGCAAGAAATAGTGTTGCAGAGTTAATTGGAACCGATTCAAAAAGTATAGTGTTTACCTCAGGAGCCACTGAAGCAAATAACCTTGCATTAAAAGGAGTTGCACATTTTTATAAAGAATCTAAAAATCATATAATTACTGTTGTAACAGAACATAAATGCGTACTTGATACGTGTCGTTATCTAGAACAAGAGGATTTTAGGGTAACTTATCTGCATGTAAAGAGAAATGGCGTACTAGATCTTAAGAACTTGGAAGATGCAATAACAGATAAGACAATTTTAGTTTCCGTCATGTCTGTCAACAATGAGATTGGTGTAATTCAACCCCTTAAAGAGATAGGGGAAATTTGTAGGAAACATGGTATATTTTTTCACACAGATGCTGCGCAAGCATTTGGGAAAATCCCAATAGATGTGCAAGAAATGAAGATAGATCTGCTTAGTATATCTGGACATAAAATATATGGTCCAAAAGGTATTGGCGCGCTCTATGTTAGCAGGAGACCAAGAGTTAGGCTATCTGCATTAATAAGTGGCGGTGGACAAGAAAGAGGAATGCGATCAGGCACCCTACCTACACCCTTAGTTGTTGGACTTGGCGCTGCGGCAAGGTACGCTAAGGCAGATATGGAAGAAGAACGAGTAAGAATTAAACACTTGAGTGATAAATTCATAGATGCAATACTCCAAATCCCAGAGACTTATTTGAATGGCGATAGATTAAATAGATACCCAGGCTGCATCAATATTAGCTTTGCTGCCATAGAGGGGGAATCAATGATTGCAGCTATTAAAGACATAGCAGTTTCTTCAGGCTCTGCCTGTACTTCATCATCGCTTGAACCGTCTTATGTTTTACGTTCTTTAGGAGTTGGAGATGATCTCGCGCACACTTCCTTAAGATTTGGAATAGGAAGATTTACAAAGGAAGAGGAAGTGGATTATGCCATCTCATTAATCGCAAAAGCAGTAGAGCGCTTAAGAGCACTTAGCCCTCTTTGGGATATGTTGCAAGAAGGAATAGATATAAACCAAATTAATTGGGCGATTCATTAGTTTTTGCATAATTAAACATACATATAGTGCTATTCGAATTTAAAGTGATACAATAGTGAATAGAAAAAATTTTAGGAAATAATGGAGATTTTCAAATGGCTTACAGCAAAAAAGTTATAGACATATATGAAGATCCTAAAAACGTTGGTTCTTTTCCAAAAGGTGAGAAAAATGTGGGAACTGGTCTTGTTGGCGCACCTTCATGCGGAGATGTGATGAAGCTACAAATTAAAGTCAATCCAACGACTAATGTAATAGAGGATGCAGTGTTTAAGACATTTGGGTGTGTTTCTGCTATAGCGTCTAGCTCGGTAGCTACTGAATGGATTAAAGGCAAAACACTTGAAGAAGCAAGAAAAATAAAGAATACAGCAATTGTTGAAGAGCTGTCGCTTCCACCTGTGAAGATTCACTGCTCTGTACTTGCAGAAGAAGCAATTAGGTCTGCTATAGCAGATTATGAAAAACAAAAAGATGTTGCAAACATATAGTTTAGATTTACATCATATGAGAACTGATTCTAAAAAAGCGATAATAACATTGACTGAAGCTGCTGTTTCTAGGATTAAGTACCTAATGGAAAAGCGAAAGTCTCCTGCTCTTGGTATTAAAGTAGGAGTCAAATCAGGTGGTTGCTCAGGTCTTGCATATACTTTCGAATATGCCGACGTTAAACCGGCCCTTGCTGAAGAAGTAACAGAAAGTGACGTGACTGTTTTTATAGAACCAAAGGCTGTTTTATATCTTCTTGGCACACAGTTGGATTACAAAGACGAAAAAACAAGATCTGGTTTCGTTTTTATTAATCCTAATGAAAAGGGACGCTGTGGCTGCGGGGAATCTTTCTATACGTAAAGATTATTGCTTCTTCTAAAAAATGCTGATAGAAATCTTGCTTATAACTGAATTGTAACATACGCAAAATACGCTGATAATTTGTGTTATTCTTCTGTTAATACTATTAACTTTTGGTGTATTTGGAGCCTCCTCTATGAATGATATTGTGCAGAATGTTGCACCTTTGGTTGAAAAGTATGATGCCGTCTCATTCTTTGAGCTATTCATGCAAGCTGATATTGTGGTGAAGGCGGTAATGATATTGCTTTTGATTGCGTCCGTTTGTAGCTGGGCAATTATCATTGACAAGAATGTAGAATTTTTCAGGATGAAAGTGGCAATGAAAGCGTTTGAAAAGGAGTTTTGGTCCGGGAAATCTCTAGACATGTTATTTAAAAATCTAATTTCAAAGCGTGATTCTAACCCATTTTCGCGCATTTTAATAGCTGCAATGCAGGAGTTAAATGCAACAGAGGGCATCAATAACTTCCCCATAAAAAATAAGGAATCGATTTATATTAGAATAAACAATGCAATGCAGGTTGCTTGTAATAAGGCAATTGCAGAGAGAGAATCTAATATAGGATTTTTAGCAACTGCCGCTAGTAGCAGCCCGTTTACAGGACTATTCGGAACCGTTTGGGGTATTATGCATAGCTTTCAATCTATAGCTGCTTCTAAGAATACTACTCTTGCTGTTGTAGCACCTGGTATTGCAGAAGCACTACTTGCTACAGCTTGCGGATTTATTGTAGCAATACCCGCTGCGATTTTTTACAATAAGTTTTCACAAGAAATAGGGAGTTTAAGCGGCAGAGCTGAGAATTTCATGATAGAGTTAAGTAATATAATATTTAGAGATCTAGATAAGCACTGATGGCTATTACTCCTCGCATCTTGAATAGAAGAAATTCTAGTAGAAAATATGGGCTCAGTAGTGAGATAAATATTACTCCGTTTGTTGATGTAATGTTAGTTCTACTTATAGTGTTTATGGTAACATCACCTATGTTGGTTTCAGGTGTAGATGTTAATTTACCTTCACATAGCGCAAATCCTGTTTCAGGACAAGATGAGCCACTAGCCGTTACTGTTGATAAGCAAGGAGTAGTATATCTACAGGAGAGCGCCGTATCTGTTTCCGATTTGGCAGTAAAAATTAAGGCTATAATTGGAGAAAAAAACGATATAAGGATTTTCATACGTGGCGACTGTGACGCAACTTATGGCAAGATAGTTGAGGTTTTTCACAACTTGCGGTCAGCAGGAATTCAGAATGTTGTTTTAGTTAGTACGGTTTCTACAAATAACTCAAAAAATAAAAATAGCAATAATTCCAAGCAACACAAATGAGCACTAGTTTTGTTTACTCAATCGTACTACACTTGTGTCTTGGGCTTTTTATGTTGATACATTTCCCAAGCTCTCCTGAGGAATTGCCACAAGAGAAAGCGATTATACTAGATATTCTAGATGCGAGTCGAGACTTAAATCTTCCAAATAAACCTCAACAAGTAAAACCAGAACAACCAAAAGAACCCAAAGAGCAGGAGCAACCCGAACAACCAGAGACTATTGAAGCTAAGCAAGATACTGTGAATAGGACTACTAGCAACTCAAAAGAACCTATTGAAGAGCTAAAACAGCCTACCAAAGATAAAAATATTGATTCCACTAAGCAAGAAAAAACAAAAGATATTGAGCAAACGCCTAAAGAAATGGACTTGCCAAAGGAGAACATGCCTAACACAGAAAAAAAAGTTGAGCCAAAACCTATAGAGCAAACGCCGGCAGAACAGCAACCTAAAGAACCAAAACCTGTAGAACAAAAAAGCCATACAAAACCTATACCAAAGGTAGATAAAAAGAACGAAAAAAAGAAATCTGAGGATGAGTGGTCTAATAGTGTTCTTAAGTCTTTAAAATCTTCTACTACTAAAAAGAAACCAAAAAATATCTATGATGATATAGAAGAAGTCAATCAAGCTATTAAGTCACATTCAAAAAAGAAATATGACAAGCAACGCCCTATGACTGCAAGTCAAGAAGCAGCAATCAGATCGCATGTGCAAAAATTTTGGTATGTTGCACCATTTAGTGGCGGCGCTGGAGCAAATGATGTTATGAGAGTTAGAGTCATCGTTTCACTGAATGCAAAAGGAGAGGTAATTACTGTTAAGACATTTGCAGATGCTGGAACAAGAAACAAGAATTACCAAGCATTTTTAGAAAGTGCAATGCGTGCAGTGCGTGACGCCTCTCCTTTCCCAGGTCTATATAAAGATCAGTATGATATATGGAAAGATATGGAATTTACATTTGATTCTAGTGGCATGGTACAATGATAAGCTTTTCTGGTTTTATAGATTTAGCTACAGTTGGCATTCAACAAGGTATGTTGCTTGGGATAATTGCGCTTGGCGTAATGCTGCCATTTAAAATTCTAAATTTGCCAGATCTTACAGCAGAAGGTTCATATACCATTGGCGCTGTCTTATGTGGAATCATGCTACTTAATGGAGCTAATTTTTTCTCTGCAACTCTCTTAGGAACAATGGCTGGTGGAACCCTTGGTATATGTACTTCGCTTCTATATTCTAGACTACAGCTAAATAGCCTGCTAGCTGGCATTATAGTAAGTACAATGACATATAGCATCAACTTAAGACTAATGAGCAAACCTAATATAGGAGTGTTTAATGTTAGTAACATGTTCAATGGTGTATTCCATAACATATGGAGTCAGAACGCAATAATATTCGTTATTTGTTTTGCAGCTATACTTATCTTATACCGTTTCCTATTTACAGAATATGGTATCAGAATGCGTGCAGTGGGCTTAAATCAAACTCTTGCTGCCTTACAAGGAATTATAATGGAGCGCTATATTGCACTTTGTTTCTTCATTGCCAATTTACTTATTGCACTTGCTGGCGCATTAGCTGTGCAACTACAAGGCTATGCCGATATAGGTATGGGGGTTGGCATTATAATAAATGCCTTGGCTGCAATGATGATAGGGCAAAGTATTATAAAGCAAAATGGAGTGTTCAGTAATAATTGCTCCAGTCTCATTGGCGGTTTAATATACCAACAAATTCAGGTCATTGTCTTGATCCTTGGGCTCGAACCATCTGACCTGAAGTTTGTTGCAGGCTTGATAGTTATATTGATGCTTCAAATGAGAAGAAAAATATTGAATTAGAGTATTTTGACGATGCTAATCTTGAAAAGTATGACAAGTATGTCTGTTTAAAAAAGTTCTAAACATCAAAATCGATTGACGAAACATGTATATTATGCAATTCAAGTATTTGAGAAATTAGCGTTATTTTTTGGTTGGTAGTTATTTATATGAGTGCATTAGCAGATAGAGTATTATCTAATTATACTTCTGACAATCCAGGAACTAAAGCGAATCTAGCACGTATTATGTTTTCTGGAAAGCTTGCAGGAAGCGGCAAGCTTGTAATACTGCCAGTAGATCAAGGTTTTGAACATGGTCCTGCGAAGAGTTTTGCTGTGAATCCTGCGGCATATGATCCTTATTATCATGTAGAGCTTGCTGTTGCAGCAAATTTGAACGCATTTGCAGCGCCAATTGGGATGATGGAGATTATTGCAAGTAATTATGCTCACAAAATTCCTCTGATCCTAAAATTAAATAGTTCTAATCTTTTAACTCCAAAGTCTCTAGCTCCAGATCAAGCTTATACAGCATCTGTGCATGATGCATTGCGTCTTGGATGTGCTGCAGTTGGTCTCACTATATATCCTGGATCTGCAAACGCAGACAAAATGATGGAGGATGCAGCAAAAGTGGTGGCAGAAGCAAAAGATTATGGTCTGCCAACCGTAATTTGGTCATATCCAAGAGGAGAAGATATCTCAAAAAATTCCGAAGCTGCAGTTGATGTTGTTGCATATGCAGCTCATATAGCAGCTCTTATTGGAGCTCATATCATCAAAGTGAAATTGCCAGCTGCGACGCTTTCTAGCATGGATATAAGTTATCCGTATAAAGACTATGGCATTACAATTGATTCACTAAACGCGAGAGTAGCACATGTAATGCAATGTGCATTTCAAGGAAAGAGAATAGTCGTGTTTTCAGGTGGAGTACATAAAAGCCTTGAAGATCTATACAATGATATAAATGCTATTTGCAGTGGCGGAGGTCATGGCTCTATAATAGGAAGAAATACTTTTCAAAGACCAAGGAATGAAGCGCTGAAAATGTTATCACATATTACAGATCTATATACATCAGCGAAATGAAGAGTCGATATTGCACTTTTTGTGTAGGCGCGGCCTTTTATTAGTGCTTACATTTTAAGTCTGTCCGTCAAAAATTAGCCTCAAAGCCTCAGCACGGCATTGTTGCATAATGCGTAGTGCATATCCTTGAGTTTATCTGCTAAATAGATCAGCTAAATAAACTAACAAAGCTGGTATTTCAATGGCAGATAAACTCAAGATACACAATTGGTCGGAATGGCATTGCGCTAATTTTTGGATATATTAATTGGTCCTGTGCCGCGCGCAAACACCGCTTTCATAAAATCCGTAAAGTTTTTGCATTTATTATAACATTTTCTTACGGATTAAAAGCGCCATTTTTGCACTCCAAGCACCATTTCATGGTTGTTCCGAGACTTTTTGGCGCGCGTACTAATTAACTGCTATTTTTTTACGATTAATTAAACCGATAGTTAATTCTTTAGCTTTTTCTGGATCCATAGATGCCAATATTGGGGCAATTCTGGTTTCCTTCATTTGCTCTACAACATCAAGAAGCACAGCAGTTTGCATATCATCAAAGATTTTCGCAGCATCAGATGGTTTCATATTTTCATATATCTTAACCAGCTTAGCATTCTTTTCTCTCTCATGATTAGCATACTGCTGTAGAGATGATTCAAGATTTGTTTTTAGTTTTGTCAATTTGACAATTTTAGTTTCTAATTCCTGCTTCAGTACATTGAGAGCATTTAACCTAAGCAAAAATTCTTGCTCTCTACTTTCAAGCTCTTCTCTTCTTTGTTTTAACTCCTGTAGTATATCCAGAGTTATGGGAGAGAAGTCAGTAAATCTAGTACATATCTCTTTTTGCTGTGAAGCATTTAGAACAGCAGTGCTATCATTAGATTGTACTATATCTTTTGCGCTGTCTGCTTTTTCACCAGTAGATGAGTTATCTGTTGTTTCTGATGATACAGCAATACCCTCGACAATTTTTTGCACATCGGAAAAATTATTATCTACAGCTGCTAAAGAGACTTCATTACTCTTATCCAGAAATTCAGCATTATCTTTTTTATTAGACTGTTCATTTGTTACAGTTGCAGGTAGGGCAATATTGGCATGTGCATCTGTATATTCAAAAGCATCTAGCAGTTTAGAGCCTAGAAATAACACAAGCGACACTATCACATATGGTAATAACCTCAACATAACTCCCTATTCCCCAAATTCTTGTTGTAATACAACAGTTCCAGGTTTTACTGCAACTTTTTTTGCTATTCTAGTACGTTTTGTTCTTGAAGTGCTTGTAGCTTTTTTGGGTTTCTCAGCATCCTTTGCTTCTTTAGTACTCACCTTATTACTAACCTTCCCAGAAGTAGATGATATTTTCTGCCCTGCTTGCTCCTCCTCAGCTAAGATATCTTCTTGAATAACAATCTTTGCTCTTGAAATCGCGCTTTCTAGCCTATCTGCTAATTTTGATGCTGATCCATTCATAAATGATAGATCATTAACCAATTCTTTGGAAAGCTTTGTATGTGCATCCAGTTGAGATGCTGCTGTAGAAGAAGCTTCTTTAAGCGATGCGAGGCTTTTATGTGTTTGTAGGATCGAGTTATCGAGCGCTTGAACAAGATTTTTCAGATCTTTTCTGCTATCCTTCAATTCAACAATTTTTCTATTAAGCCGCCAACAGAAAACGACTGTCATAGAAAGCATCAGTATTACAACTATATCGAGTAACATATATTTATCTTTATCTATACAATATTGTTAAACTTCTTTATGTCAAAATCATCTACAAGTTGTACTGCTATCTTATCGCCAACTTTACCAATTTTACCATTAGTAACTTTTATTCCATTGATAGTGATATCTACTTCTTCATCTGCAAATTTATCTAATATTAAAGTATGACCAACTTGCATATTAAGAAGATCTTGCATTTTAGAGCCAGAGTTTTTCAGTTCAACACGTAGTGTAGTTGTAACGTTGCAAATACTTTTCTCTAAGTGCTTAAACCATACTGGATCATGCAAGACTCTTTCATGAATAAATGGTTGCGTCAGCAATTTATGTATTGGTTCAAGTGCAGAATATGGTAACATGATATCAAGTCTGCCGTCTCTGGGTGGTATATAGAAATGCAAGCTAAAAGTGATGCCCATATCACTTGGTTTGATGATTCTTGCAAACTTAGCGTCAGTTTCTACCTGCTCAAGCTGAAACTTAAGAGGTGCCACGATTTCAAACGATAGACTCAAAGAATCCAAGAGAATCGCTAACACTTGTTTAGACATATCACATTCAATAGCAGTGAGCCTTCTGCCATCTGCAGGTGGAGATGGATCTAACTTCCGTCCTCCAAGTAGCATATCAAATATGTGATAAAGCAGTCCGCCGTGGATGGAAATCAAACCGAAATCACCAAATTCAACCATTTTAAATATTGCAAAAACAGACTGAGTTGGTATCTCTTGTATGTAATCTGCGAACTTCACAGCACGCATTTTCTCATGTTCTATGTGAAGGTCACCAGCTATATATGAACGCAATGAAGCAGTTGCAAGTTTCACAAACTTTTCATACACAGCTTCAAGCATTGGTAGACGCACAAGCGATCTGTTATTTTTATCGAGTAGTGCTTTTATTCCTCTGTAACCTGAATCTTCCTTAGCAGATTTTTGCTTCACGTAAGATTCTTGTGTATCATGCTTTGCTTGTTCCATATCGATAAAATCCTTGAAATCACAAACTTAGGGGAATTTTCGTAAATCAGCGCTATTTTTTATTGAACTAATACATCTTTAAACAGAATATCGTTGATTTTTGCGGGATATAAAATTTTGTTTATTCGTATAAGAAGCTCATCCCTAAGCCTATAAAGACTGATAGAGCCATACAAATCGTTTGGTCTTAGTTCTCGCAGGTAGAGTTGAAATGCATCCTTGACTTTAGGCATTAGCTTATTTAAGACAGCAAGACTTTGCTGGTCTTGTACTTCTAGAGTTATTTTTAACTTTAAGAAATTAATACCCTTGCCTCTAGTGTCAAGATTCACTATCATCTCATCAAGGTCTGTAAAAATAGGAGTATTTTGAGCTGCAGCTTCAACTTCTTGTTGTTTTGCAATTTCTTCGAGCTTATCTTTTCGCTTTTGATAAAAAAAATAGGTAGCAATAGCAAATATCAACAAAATAACGCAAAGAGCTATAAAAAGTTTCATTTTATCCAATTTAACAGAGATCTTTGAGTGTACTCTGTCAGTGAGCTGTTCTTCCATACCATCCATTGCAGACCTATCGCCTTTTGGTTTTATGCTGGAGACGTCATTGATTGCCATAATGTAGATATATTAATAAATTTCACTACCCATGATAATCTCATAGCAAACTTTAGATTGCAACTATAAATCTAAGAAAAATTTGCGATTATTTAGTCGAGTATTTTTTTCCCAAACTTTTATAACTGTATTTTTATTAAACAGAGCAATAATAGATTTTATTTTTGAGAGTTTTCACATAAAGATAGATAAGAGCTGTTCTTGATATTGTTTGAATATTTGTGTAATAGTAAGAGCGCACCAAAGCTTGATGGATCCGTATACCATTGACTCTTTTTTAGAAACGATTTTAGTGCGCCGTGTCATTCGGCATAAATGATGTCGCGTGTTGCTATTATCTCTCTCGATACATACTGTGCCAGACTTTCCAATTGTATGACGCTCTTTGGGTAAAATTTTAGAAAAAGCATCCCAATCATCCGTATAAAAATGACATTCTTTCAGATGACTCACTTTGTTGTAGAGCTTTTGGAATGTTGCAGTATCACGATTGCCTGTAACCCAGGCAACTGTTCTCCTTGTACTACGATCAACTGCCTTAATGATCCAAAGCTTGTTTTTTTTGAACCAATAAAATGCCACATCTCGTCGAATTCCATCTCCATAATATCCGAAGAGACAACTGGCTCCTGAGTCTTGCCCATCGCCTCTACTACCCAGCGATAAATTATGGACGGCGAATGCCCTAATATCTTGCATAACATAGAAAAAGAGCCATTACCAAGACTATATAGCATAACGCATAATGCTTTCTTAACAGCTGTTTGAGGCTTCTTGCCCAGATCGCCCTCAACAAAATTTAGAACATGATCTGCACTTATAACGCTGTACACCCCTCACAATGCCATTCTTTACAAAGATATCAGAGCAACATCCCTTACAACAAACAATAAAACCACTCTTTAGTTTTTAAAAAAGTGATCATATCATACTTCTATCTAATTGTGAAAACTCTCTAATTTTTAAATTATTAGCATATTATGCTTACTTTAAAGAGTGCATTACCGCCCAGTTTACATAATTTTCACAAAAGATTATAAAAAAGTTCATATATAAAAAGCGAAGCAATTTTACCGCTGCAAATATTGCCATTTAGATGCTAACTGAAAGTAAGAAATTGCTAGATCTAAAGTGGAGGAATCTGGGGTGACGGGTTCATGATGAGACTCTGTCAGATTATAAAATGAAAGGTCTTTTACTGGTTTTAGTATCAATAATGAGTTATTAGTTAGATATCCTAACTTTTGGTAATTTGATATAAATGCACGCTCTATTTTATCATTCATTGCATTCTTTCCGTAAAACGGAGCTGTATAGCTAATGTTTAGTATTCCAAGTATAGTTGGCGCTATGTCTATTTGACTCATTAATTGTGTAATTTCACCTTGCATAACTATCTTTGGAGCAAAGATCCACATAGGAATATGATATTTTTCTTTTTGCAGCTCCATTTTTCCTGCACTACTTGCTGTATGGTCTGCGACTATCACAAATATTGTATTATCGAACCAAGGCTCTTTTTTTGCATCTAACAGAAATTTCCCAATAGCATAATCAGTGTATTTTACTCCGCCTTCTCTACCAAATCCAGATGGAATATCTATCTTGCCATCTGGATAGGTAAATGGTCTATGATTCGAGGTCGTCATGACCATATTAAAGAAAGGCTTAGAGCGTGCATAAGAATTATTGCTTTCCTTTATTACTTTATTAAATAAGTCTTCGTCACAAACACCCCATATATTAGCAAAGGTGATTTCACTACTACTAAGATTCGCTCTGTCTACCACTTTATAGCCATTTGTCCCAAAAAAATAGTTCATGTTATCAAAATAACCATAACCACCATATATAAAACTGCTTTCATAGCCATTGCTGTTCAAAATTGAGCCAAGTGATATCAAATTTTCGTTTCCTGGCCTTCTAATTATAGAATTTCCAGGGGATGGTGGAATAGATAGGGTTATTGCTGAAAGTCCATATACAGTTCTGGTTCCTGTTGCATGTAAATTGCTAAAAAACAGCGACTCATGTGTAAGTAGATCAAGATTCGGTGTGAGATTTTTAGTGTTACCAAAACCACTAAGAAACTCTGCACTTAAACTTTCAACTGTTATTAATATAACATTATAGAGTCTTGCATCATCTATAGATTTTACAGTCCTTTTTATTCCATCTCCTGTAAATTCAGAATTCTTAGTGATTAATTCATTTTTTAAAATAGGAAATAAATACTCGTCTTGCTCAGTTAAGTAGAATTCTTCATAAGGAAGATCATTATTTCTAAATGCTGAAAAGAGCTCAAAGTATCCGTTTTTAGAGAGCTCATTAATATATCTATTTTGAGTAATATCTGAAAGCTTATTGTTTGATAATAAGAAACAAATTACAGGCAAAGCGAAGCTGAACAGCACAATAGATGAGCGAGTATACCAACTCCTATGAGTTAATTGCTGACTTTCTTGTCTAGTAATAATTTTGAATATCTTTTCAATGAGGAGAGCAAATAGAGCACATATTACTCCAATTACAGATAAAATCATTGTAACTGGATAAGACTCTAATATGTTGCCTATAACCTCGTGTGTATAAACAAGATAATCAACAGCTATAAAATTAAATCGAGTGCCAAATTCTTCCCAGAATAAATACTCTGCAATGGTAGTAAACAGCAATATATATATATATATAAAGAAAAATAAAATCCTACATATAGAATAGCTACCAAGTTTTGTTAGGAAGAAAAATATTACTATAATAGGAAGCAGGAATGAAAATGCAATTAAGTCGTAAATGAAGCTTACAGCAAGTAGATGAGGAAGAGTAGAAAATTCGATATTAATATCATGAATAGACTGAAACATCATGCTAGCGCGCGCTATGTTCTGAGCTATCATAAACAATAAAAATAGAAGCAAAGTGGTCTTGAAATATGGTATTCTTTGTATGTAAACATTCATTCTTATATTTAAGCTAAGTTAAGTAGTCGCCTGCGTCATAACTCTAAGAAGCGTAGGATTTATCTTGGCTTGCAAGCAATTATGATGTACCTAAAGTCCAGCAGAAAAAGTGGCAAAATTACCAAAAATCTTATGGATTTTGTTAAGTAGTATTTGCTAGGAACAGGACAAATTATACATCCGAAAATTAGCGCAGCAAATCAATTTTTGACGGACAGACTAAAAACTGTGGATATAGAGAAATATTACTACTTAAATATTATGCAGTGTTTCAACATGTATGCCAAACCGTCTCTAAAGATTGAGACTAAAGTTAAGATTTTAAAAAATAACATATTTAGTTCATCTTGCACTAGAGACCTAAAATCTTAGCTGACGTATGTTTAATTTTATCTACAAAATTCAACCCTATTCCATTCTCTTCCAATATATTTAGTTCTGCAGAGATTGCTTCGTTGATGTTTCGTTTTGCAAGTTCTGATGCTGTAAGTATGGCGTTCAAAACGCCTTCAATATTTGCAGAGCCATGACTTTTTATTACTATACCATTTAATCCTATAAACATAGCACCGTTATTCATATTAGGGTCTAGGTAAGATAGGCTTTTTTTCAGAGATTTCTTTAACAGTAGAGCACCAAGCTTTGCTGTTAGGCCAGAGTGACAAGCTTGTTTTATGAGGTTAAGAAATATATGTGCTGCGCCTTCTGATGCTTTTAAAACTAAATTCCCTGAAAAACCATCTGTAACTATTACATCTGCTTTGCCTTTTGTTATATCATCACCCTCAATATAACCTATAAAATTCAAGCCAGATTCTCTGAGTAATTCGGAAGTTTTTTGTTCTAGATCACGTCCTTTCACTTCTTCTTTTCCAATGTTTAAAATTGCTATGGAAGGAGAGTCATTTAATAGAACCTTGGCGAAACATAGACCCATTACAGCAAATTGAAATAGCACAACTTCATTGCACTCATTATTTGCTCCCATATCCAGCATAACTGAGCGGCCATATAGATGAGGAAAAAGGCCTGCTATAGCTGGTCTTCTTACACCTTGCAGAGTACCAAGTACAGACTTAGCAATTACCATAAGCGCTCCTGTGTTGCCACAAGACACACAAGCTGATGCTTCTCCACTCTTGACCGCCTCAATAGACATCCTCATACTGGAATTTTTTCCATATTTTAGAGCATAAATAGGCTTATCGTTGTCCAAAACCACTCCGTTGGTATGATGTAACGAAAAAATATCTTGTGGGAGTCCTAGTTCATCGATTACGGGTTTTACTACAACCTCATCTCCAAATAGCATAAAGCGTAGGTCACTACGATTAAAATAGGTAAGTGCGATTGCTTCAAGTACAACTCTAGGAGCGCCAGCGCCGCCCATTAAATCAACGCTAATGGTAATGTTTTTTTCCATCTAATAATTATGGTAAAGAGGGATATTCACTATGCATTAAATTATAAAAACCTTCAATACACTAATCAGGTAGCTATAAAAAATGCCACTCTCTTTCGTTTTTCTTTTCAACCTAGTGTTGAGATTTTAGCTTACTTATTTAGTTATTGCATCATAACCTTTGAAGCGCAAGATTTATCTTGACTACAAGTAATTACGATGCACCGAAAGCCCAGCAGCAAAAATGGTAGAATTGCTACAAACCTTATGGATTTTGTGAAAGCAGTATTTGCTAGGTACCGTACAAATTATACATCCAAAAATTAGCACAGGGCCGCCCCTAAAAGCTAATTTTTGTACATTTAACTTTAACTTTCCACAAAAATTTATTTGCGCAAGCAAATCAATTTTTGACGAACAGACTATTTAATGCTGCTAAAACATATAACCAAAACTTTCTGTAAAAACTAACAATCTTCTCTTAGTCTATTTGGTTTTAAACACCACAGCAACACTTGTGATATTCATGCAGAACAAAAGCAAAGTACTTGAATAAAATTTTGCAAGTAGTATAAAAACACTTTAAAATTTTTATTGTATTAAAGGATAGCCAAATTTCATGATTACTACCACGACAAATGTGTTGAACAACTATACACATTAAACAATATACCAAACAAGTAAAAGTAAAATCAACAAAACTAAAAACTTAAGAACGTCTAAATACAAAAGTTATCGGCGTCAAGCCGACATGCTTTATTTATACAGCAGCGTCAGTTTCATCGGCGCTAGTGTTAGTCTTGCTAGCTTTTTTTAGCATTACCTTGCCATTATAGTACCCATCCTTCAACGAAATATGATGAGAAAGCTTTGGCTCTCCGGTTGTAGCATCAAATGCTATGTTCATCTTCTTTAGAGCATGGTGAGACCTTCTCTGGTTTCTCTTGCCTTTTGACGTTTTTCTTTTTGGTACAGCCATATTAGTATGAAAAATCTTCTGACAATTAGTTTTTCTTGAGATTGCACTATAGCATTCTCAAGGATTAAAAGTGGCTCCCCGGGCTGGATTCGAACCAGCGACCAAGCGATTAACAGTCGCTTGCTCTGCCACTGAGCTACCGAGGAACAAGGTGAACAGGAAAAGCTCTTGCGAAAGATTCGCATAGAGTAAGGTTAATATAAACCGCACTCACTTCACATATGAAGTAGATATGATCAAACAGCGTATACACTAGCCATACTTTTCAAAATTGGCGTAGTCAAATCGCTCGTTATGTATTCTTATATACTTACTCGCGCTCTTCCTAGCTCTTTTTGAAGTCTAACTCCGCAATGTGTTGCAAGTTAAATACTAACTCTCCATTTATTAGAGGTATACTCCAAACCACCAAAGGTGAACCTATAAAAATTATTGCAACATGTCAATAAAAATATAAGCCTACATTTAAGGTGTTTGCTTTATAAGTTTGCTTTTCTAGTATTACTTTTGCAGTAGTATAGCTCTCCTTGCGAGGCTGTCTGCTAGTTCATTATAGTAATCTCCGCTATGTCCTGCTACCCAGTGCCATGTAATTTTATGCATTAAGCAAAGTGAATCGAGACGTTCCCATAAATCTTTGTTCTTTACTTTCCCGTTATTCCAATTATTATGCTTCCACTTTTTGATCCATTCAGTAATGCCACGCCTTAAGTACATGCTATCTGTATATACTGCAATTTTCATAGGCTTTTTTATAGCTGCAACGCCCATAATTGCAGCTGTTAATTCCATTCTGTTGTTTGTTGAACTTTGTTCGTAACCATACAGCTCTTTTTTATGCTTGCCAAACAAAAGAACAACTCCCCAACCTCCAGGACCAGGATTCCCAGAGCATGCGCCATCGCAATATATTGTCACTAAATCATCTTGTGTCATACGTTTTCAGCTGACTATTAAATGTAAATTATTTAGGAGCTCACCTTACACACTATAGCAAAACGAATTCCTATAGATCTCGTTTTAAAAGCGCGTGCAAGCAAATGTTTTAACTTTGCGTCCATTAAGCAATGCACTTTACCTTGCGCTTTATTTATCAGAGATATACTCATCATACTTTTCAAAACTAGCGCCTGAAGGAGCGCTCGTTATGTATTTAGACACATGCACACAGCACTCTCCCTAGCTCTTTTTGCAGTCTAACTTCGTAATGTTACAAGCTAAATACCAACTCTTCATTTATCTGTGGTATATATCAAATATGATAAGAACAAACTTGAAGTTCTGCTTTTTTTATAGCCGCCTGCGTCATAACTCTAAGGAACATATGATTTATCTTGGCCTGCAAGCAATTATGATGCACCTAAAGTCCTGGAGAAAAAATTGCAAAATTACCAAAAATCTTATGGATTTTGTTAAGTAGTATTGGATAGATACAGGACAAATTATATATCCGAAAATTAGCGCAGGGCTGCGTCTTTAGGCTAATTTTTGTACTTTTATATATTTATTTTCCGCAAAAATTTATTTGCGCAGCAAATCAATTTTGACAGATAGACTTTGTAAAACCTATGGCTTTTTTATAGCTCTAAGGCTAAGCAAAGTGGATTTAACACTATTGTTTAATTTCTATTAATGCTTTTTGCTTTAATTTGCTTATATAATTCCTAGTATGCAGTTCTGCCTTACGATTCATTAGCATGCCACGAATTTCAGAATCAATTTTTGTATTATCTATCTGTGATGCTGGAACATTGCGAGGTGCTTGTTTGTCTATTACCTTTAATATCATGATACTTTCCTCTAAGATAATTGGCGAGGATATTTGTCCAGGCTCAATATATTGGATTGCAGAGCGTATCTCAGGCGCAAGGTCCCCAATCCTTATCCAGCCGATCACTCCATCTTCTCTACTACTGCTGCTTTGAGAAAGAGACCTTGCTAGGTTTGCAAAATTTTTAGATGAATCTTTCTGTTGTGATATTTCACTCAGTATATTGAGCGCGTTTTCAGCTGTTTTTTCATTATCATGCACATATATGACAATTTCAGCTAATTTTACTTTTGTATTTGCAAAGGAAGCAGCTTGCGCTTTAATACGCTCATAAGCAAGCCTTGCGCCTTTCACTTCCTCTTCCGAGACACTAACATGTGCCGCAAGTTGACTTTTTATATCGCGCCAGATTAGCTGTATCTTAATATTATCTTTATATGCTTGAAAGTTCACTCCTTCAGATTTAAATATTTCTGGCAACTTTAGCCTTGGAATATTCATTTGAAGAGCAAGTTGGTCTATAGCTTTGTCGATGTCAGATTGAGATATTGTAATTCCAAGTCGCTTTGCATCT
The DNA here is from genome assembly GCF_964020185.1 of Candidatus Lariskella endosymbiont of Hedychridium roseum. Classification (NCBI taxonomy): domain Bacteria; kingdom Pseudomonadati; phylum Pseudomonadota; class Alphaproteobacteria; order Rickettsiales; family Candidatus Midichloriaceae; genus Candidatus Lariskella; species Candidatus Lariskella endosymbiont of Hedychridium roseum. Next base: position 1,380,641 of record NZ_OZ026538.1, read on the forward strand.
TCTTCTATTAACTTCTCTTCAATCATCGAATTTAATATCTGTTTTGACAGATTACGTATGAACTCATCATCATTCGGCAAATTACCAAATTTTATAATAGAATAGACTCGTCTTTCTAGATCAAGGCTGGTGATTATCTCGTTGTTGACAATTGCTACAACGCGCTGCCTATTAGCGCAGTATCCGTGGCTAAAACAATTAAGAAATAAAAGTAAAAAAGAGAGAAGAAATCCTAAACAACGCATTAACATTTCCTTAAAAGCTGAAAAGTCCTTTATAAAATAGGTATGGTACAATGCTCATGGGTTACGAACATTTAAAATGTGACAAAGTTAGCAAGAAGCACTTGTATAGCAAATTTAAACGAATAATTCAAGATCATATCATAATAATGCTATTTATAAGGCAAATCGTTTTTGCTATATGTTTCGTCTGAGCGAATTGATAAAGCATTAATTATTTATCGTTTGCGTTTATTGATCAAGAAATCGAACACAGCTGCATAATGCAACAATTTATTTGAATCAGAGACGGCAAAAGAGCCTAGACCAAATAATCCTAGGCTCTTCATTGTAACGGTTTAAACTAACTGAAGTGCCTAGTGTTAGTTTTTCACAGCATCTGTTGTTTCTTTATCAGCTGGCTTGCCTTGCTGTTGCATGAAGTCTTGGCACTCTTTAGTATTCTTATACTCAGTTTTTTGGCACTTTGCCATCATGTCAGAATCCTTATTAACAGCAGGATTCGCGTCAGCAGCAAAAGCCGTAGAGGAAAGAGCTACTGCACCAACAACCAAAGCGCTCAGAACGTTTTTCATCATTTTTTCTGTACCTAAAAAATATAAAATTTATCACAAAGACCCAAAGGCCATAATATTAGGATATAACATTATATTTTTAAATATGATAGTACTATTTGTTAGGCATGTTAAAAATATTGATCTCGATCATTTGTTGCGAATATAATGATAGAATACTAAGTTTTATACTATATTCTTTAAAATATTTCTGAATCATTGATTTATATCCTTCTAGTTGAGAGTAATACCTAAGGCCCAGTTCTTCTATGGGTTGGACATTATTAGTCTTGAATTCTACTATCTCAATAACGTTATCTTTAGCGATAATTTTATCAATTCTTATAAGCTTCTTGGAGGCGGAAAATGAGTCAAGAATGGAAATTTCTGCAAAAGTATTTGATGATGATATAATTTCATGAAAATTTTTTATGGTTTTGAGTATGATTGCTATAGTTGCATTTTTTTGTTCAGCAGAGAAGTGATGTATTTGATAACAACCTTTAATATATTGCTCTGTATACTTTTGCCATTTATCAGATTCTATTTTTTCAAGATTTTGAAGTATTTTGTGTACAACAATACCGCGTAACGCTTCGTCATTATATTGATTGTTATGCTCAATTGCTGTGTTTGTCAATTCTTGTCGCTTTGGCATTTGCCAAATATAAGCTTGTGATTGTGTATTTTGAACAATTGCAGCGTTGTCATGCTCTAACTTATGCAACACAGTTTGATGATTGTATAATTTTGCGTCAACTTTGCTGTGTTTTGCATCATTTATGTTGAGATTTTTTCGCACATCTATCATATCAGAACAAGTGATAGTATTCTCAAGGGAAGGGGCATAATTATGTAGCAACGAATACCAACTTGCTTGAATATTTTTGTTATTAAAGCCGAATATATAAAGCTTATCTTCAGCTCTTGTTAGAGCAACGTAAAGTAGTCTCATATTCTCTTCATTTCTAAGTAGCCTGTTTTTTAGTTTTATCGCATCTGATATAGTACTTTGAGTCTCTGCAAGACCATATATTACATGGTTTTTATATAAAGCAAGTGAGTCATTTGGAGCATTTTCAGAGTGCGCTGCATCCGCTAGAATTACAATTTTTGCCTGCAATCCTTTTGCTCCGTGGATTGTCATTATTCTTATTGAGTTTGTATCAAAGGCTGAGTCGTTAGATATAGTAGAATCTTGAAAAGTATGAACCATCCAGTCTACAAAGTGTTCAATACCTATACCACTTGCACTGACTTCATATTCCATGACCTTATCTAAAAATTTTTCTATAGGTGATGCGGCATGATCTCCAAACCTTGAGACAAATTTTTCTAAGTATTTACATCCATATAAAATATGAGAGTAGAATTCATAAAAAGAGCGATCTTTTATTGAATCAAAAAAATAATCTAATAAACTTACTAAGTTCTGTTTTCTAAGGCGTATAGAATCAAGCAGACTATTGTCACCTCTTGCATATGCGATGCTGAATAAATCTTCTTCTGAGATGCTGAAGAATGGGCTCTTCAGCAAGCAAGCAAGATTTAAATCATCATGTGGCATAGCAATAAATTTTGCTAGAGATAGTAGATCCTGAATTATTAAACTATTTCTTGCTCTTATGCTCTTGCTTATACATGAAATGCCAAGGTGTTTTAGTTCTGCAATGAGATGATCTTCTAATGCGCTACGTTTTCTGACTAAAACCATTATATCTGAAGCTTTTAGGTTTGTTGAATCGTAGCTAAGAATATTTTTTATATGTGATGCAAGCGCTCTTGCGGCTACAGCCTCCTTGTTTTGTAAGTCTTCCTGCTCAATATCTGGTATTTCCCATTCGTGCTCATTATCGTTTTTTGTAGTTTCTACAGCTTCAAGAAGCGGAAGCATATATACAGCACCGATTTCGTCTCTACTTGGCAAGTGCATAATGTTTTCTTCACGGCTTGCGCCCAGTGAGGTTTTATGCCCAGAATCGTTAAAGAAATTATCAACTAAATTTAAGACTTTTTTAGATGAGCGGAATGATATATTCATATCAAGCTCTACCCATTTTTTTTGTGCAAAGCGCGCGCTTTTTCTATAGAATTTTTTGATATCACAAAAGATCTCTGGAGAAGCACCTTGAAAGCCAAATATAGATTGTTTGAAGTCGCCAACTATGAATACTGTACGATTCGTACTTTTTGCTCCATCTCCTGAGAAAAAGTCTTCTGTGAGTAATTTAATAAGATCCCACTGTAATGGGCTTAAGTCCTGCGCTTCGTCAACCAGCACATGATCTATCATAGAATCAAGTTTATAAAGAAGATGTTGTTTATCTAGGCTATCGCTCAGTATATTAAAAGTCTGAATTAGTAAATCGTCATATTCAGCATAACCGTGTTTTGTCTTTAGCTTCTCTATCTCGGTTTTCAAAGCCATGGTAAAACACTGCATTGCATACGAGATCTCTGCTGCTTTTTGATTTTCAAGTTTTTGAGAAACTTGATACAAAAGACTTTGTTCGTTTGTTAAGGCATCTAATATCTCAGGGTATTTATCACCCACTTCTTTTGATAGTAATTTTTTTCTTGGAACTCTCTCAGATGTTAAAAAAGCATTTATATACTGATCAAAGATAGAGATTTTATCTTTTAAATCGCTTCGTTGCCATATCTTCAGCGTTTCAACTAGATTTTTATCTGTTTTATTTTTTACGACATGACATAAAGTGTTTAACGTGACAGCTGGAATATTTACTGTCTCTGCGAGCCTTATAACCTCACTTTTCAGCAGCGCATCATATGTCTTGCTTTTATCTGCATGAAAAAAAGTGAATATATCAAACCCAGCATTATTTGAATCATGCTCTATCTCCATTTTATTAATTGCTTCTAATGCATCGTTTAGAAGTGTCTCATGATCTCTAATGTTTGCTAGTTTTTTGATTTGCAGCGCAAGATCTGATGTCGCATTTTGCAGTACATTCAAGTAAGCTTGTTCGATCAGCTGCTTTTTTCGAAACGAATCAATTAAGCTGGTTCTTATGTTTGTATTATCAGTGAGCACTTGGCATAGTGTTAGCACTTTATTGCAAAATGCATGTAACGTCTGTATCTTAATATTCTCTATATTATCCAAAAATATGCCATAAAGCTGCCTTGCAGCTGATATTTCTATGTTTTCAATGTCTTTTCGTCCTGTGAGGTTTTGTAATTCGTTTTTGATTTCTAGATCATTTAAAGACATCCATAGAGCAAGTTTATTTTTAAGTCTCGAAATAAGCTCATCTGCTGCAGCATTTGTAAATGTTAGACAAAGCAAATTATTTGGGTGAGTGCCGCTCATAAGCAATCGCAATATTCGATCTACCAAAACTTTTGTTTTGCCGGTACCTGCAGATGCCGATATATAAACTGAGGAGTTTGGATCGCTGCCCTTCCGCTGCAGATTACTTGCCAGCAGTATTTTGTCCTCTAACTCTGTGTTTTCCAATTTGTGAGATGACACTATAAATTCCACCTAAAAACATCAAAAAACTACCAAACCATATCCAGCCCATCATAGGTCTATAATAAACTTGTACAATGAGCGCTTGTTTTGACTCTATCAAATCTCCTATCGTAACATATATATCTGCAAAAATTCCATGTATGATAGAAGCTTCAGTGGTTTGCTGTTTCTCTATCGGGAAAATACGTACTTCAGGATTGGCTTGGCCTATAAAATGATCCCATTTATCATAAACATTAAAGCTTGCCGCTTTCGAAATATAATTCTTATGCTCTTTATAAGATAACTCATTCAATACTACCTTAAAACCTTTCACCTCTATGTGCTCATACATTTTGAGCATTACCTGTTTTTCCTCTTGAAGCCAAGAGTTAAGAGCAATAGAGAGCACTACTATTCCAGCTCCAAGGTGTGCTAATATCATCCCAGGTGAGCTATACCTCTTAGAATCTCGGGTATTGTATAAGATACTTGAGAGCACTAATTTTAGCATGATCAATATTAACCAAAGTCCGCCCAGTATTGCTGCAATTACTAAAGGACTTGAGATTTTAAACGCAAGCATCATTACGGCGCAGAGAACTATGGCAATGCTTGCACAAGGCCAATGTTTTTGCATTAAAAGTCGTATCGAATTATTTTGCCATCCTACATAAACAGAAAAGCAGCATAGATATATAAGTGCAATAATTAAAGGATTAAAAATGATATTAAAATATGGAGCACCGACTGAAATCTTCCGCCCAATGATTGCTTCAAGGATAGGTGGATATAGAGTGCCAAGGACAACGGTAAATGCAGCTACACTCAGCAAAATAGTTTGCACGGCAAAAGTAGTGCTAAGAGATAATAGTTCAGGCTGAGATTTTAGTTTATTTTCCTCATTAGACTTCAGTACATATATTGTAAAAGATGCTATTGTTGATAATGCAACAAAGGTCAATATTATTATTCCGCGATACGGATCACTTGCAAATGAGTGCACTGAAGTAATTAGTCCTGAACGCACTAAAAATGTGCCAAACATACTGAAAGTAAATGTAAGGATAGAAAGGATAACGCAGGCACTGCGACCATTTTCTGTTTTTATATAGAGCAAAAGACTATGCAAAAGAGCTGTGCCAAGAATCCAAGGAATTATTGATGCGTTTTCTACAGGATCCCAGAACCAGAAACCGCCCCATCCGAGCTCTCTATATGCCCACCAGCTGCCAAGTGCGATGCCAATGGTAAGTATAGACCATGAAATCACAACCCATGGCCTGATCATTACAGCCCAAGACCTTCCTATATTGTTTGTGAGAAGCGCTCCAAGTGTTGCAGAATACGCAACTGAAAATCCTATGTAACCAAGGTATAGTGCAGGAGGATGCATCACTACTCCAACATCTTGCAATAATGGATTGAGTCCAAAAACACTTGTGATTGGCGCAAATATTCTCTCAAATGGATTTGAGAATAATATTACAAACGATAAAAATGCAGCGCTAAATATACCATTGATTATGTGAAATGAGATAACTAGCTTTCCTATATGAATGACTCCAAATGCACAGCTGAAAAAACTAAATACTAGTGTCCAAAGAAGCATAGATCCTTCGTGATTGGACCAGCTTGCAGCTATTTTATATAAGAGTGGCTGTATTTTATTCGAGTAATATAATACGTTCAATACAGAAAAATCAGAATTAACATAGGAGAACAATAAGCATAAAAAAGAAGCGCTGATAAGTAAGAATTGGCCTATAGATAAGATCCTCAAATATTTTTCTACTGAGATGTTGATGCTTTTCAATTTTGCCTGTACTTCAATCAATGATGTTTGTTTTGCACGCTTTGCGCTGAAGTAGCAAAAAAGTCTTTGCACGACATATAAAGTAATAGGAGCAAGAGATGCGATAAGCGCCAGGTAAAGTAGTAAAACGCCAAGATCTGGAATCATAAGTTTATTATTCCTTGTAGTATTTTGCCTAATTTCATAGAAAATATAGGCTGAGATGCAAAGATTTATTGCTTTAACAGCGAAGATGATATCAGAGCTGTCATGTTATGTCGCCTTAGAAATTAGTATTTTTAAGAAGATTTCGGCTGTATATTCTTTACTATACTACTAATGAGATGCTCTATATCAGATTCACTATGTTTTGCCATTAAGGCTATTCTCAATCTTGGCGTTGGAGATGTCGGCGGACGAATTGCAGATACCGCAATTTTAGATTCCATTAAAGCGTCTTTATAAAGAACCACATCTTTACTAGAATCCAGTATTATTGGCACTATGTGTGAGTTATGTGCGGCGCTCGTCCCTATATCATATCCTCTGCTAGTAAGTTGTTGTTTTAATGCATTTGCAAGTCGCATAATATGGTCTCTTTGCTCATCAAGGCTTGGTAGAAGAGCTATTGCAGCTAGAATTGCTGCCGCTAAAGCCGGCGGCATTGCTGTTGAATATATAAAGCCACCACATCTATTTATTAAATAGTTCCTAAGTATATTGGAGCATGCTATGTAGCCTCCGCTTGCGCCTATTGCCTTGCTGAATGTACCCATAATTGCATAATCAATACCTTCAAAATCATGATTTGATGAGAGTCCGTGGCCATGTTGTCCAAACATACCAGTTGAATGTGCATCATCCAGATATAGAAATGCACCAAATTCTCTTGAAATGGTAATAAGCTCTGCAATATCTACTATATCGCCATCCATTCCAAACAGAGTTTCTGAAACGATAAATTTTGGACGAACATCATCTTTATATTGCTCTATGAGGATACGCAGATGTTTAGTGTTACAGTGCTTGTATCTAACCATCTTAGCACCTGCAAGCATGCACCCATGGTATAAACTAGCATGATTTAACTTATCAAAAAATACTAGTGCTTGATTTTGCAAAACCTTAGTGTCGAGCATGCTACTTAGTGCTGTAGAATTTGCTTGGTAGCCAGAGCTGAATATAAGTGCAGCTTCAGTATGCTTCATTGCAGCGACTTGTTTTTCAAGATCATGAAAAATTTGTAAGTTGCCAGAAAGCAGTCTAGAGCCTGTAGCTCCAACACCAAATTCCTTAGCATACTTGCAAAATGCATCTACAATAACCGGATGTCTACTTAGAGAAAGATAATCATTACTAGTAAAATCTATCAAAGATTTGCTGTGACTTGCGACCTGTCCCAGCATTCTAAAAATTTGTTCAGATTTAAGCGAGCTGCAGAACTCATTATATAATGCAGAATGAGTCATCAAACACAATCTCTAAGGAAAATATGTGAATCTTGATCTTTGCCTTGCGTTATATATTCTTCAAACCAATTCTTTAGCTCAAACAGCTGCGGGCTATTCAAACTATCAAATATATAGCGGGTAACTCGTGGTAGTGAGGATAGTCTATGCCCCTTCCCATATTTCATATATAGTCTGCGAAAGATCCCTATAATCTTTAGATTCCGTTGAGCGCCTAGTATAGTATAGGCTGCTTCCAACTTTTCTTTAGGAACTTCATCTTTAAAGTGATCAAAGTAGTGTTCTTTTGTGACATTGACTACCTCTGGACTTACATCTCTTCTTGCATCTTCCAGTAATGAGACAAGGTCATAACAGTGACTGCCAAGTAACGCATCTTGAAAATCTAAAATTCCTATTTGACATTCTGCCTGCTTTTGTGTGGGAAGTAGCATCAAATTGTCAGCATGATAATCTCTGAGCATCATGATGCGTGGCATATCCTCAATAATCTTATAAAGCGATGTAAAGATACCAAGGAAATCATTACTTGCAGATTTAAATTTACCCTCTTCTGGGATGATAAACTTTAGCGTCCAATCCAGGAAAACCTGTAGCTCTTTATTTAGAATATTTGCATCACAATGTGGCAAATCTAAGCTACAAGCAGATTTAGCAAGTTGAATCAGGTTATTTGTTGCATTGATATAGATCAAACTTTCGATACTATTATCACGTTCAAGAGCTTGTGATACTGTTAAATTTCCAAAATCTTCAAGCAACATCAATCCAGAATTATGACATTCGTGATATATCTTAGGAACTTTAAATTGGTTTTCTATTAAAAATCGTCCTACTTTAGAGAATGACACACATGAATCAATCTCCAGACTGCTATCCATGAGCACATACGTTTTGTCAGAGCGTTGCTCTATTATTCTTGTATACTGCCTTGTGGAACAATCCCTTGGCATCTCATCCAGGTTATATATATCCTGCAGAACGCATGCTTGTTTTAGAAAATCACTGTAAGATCGATTAATATACGGCATCGATTTTATCCAGTACGTTTTTAAATTGTGTTTCATCTATGTCACCTTCATCATGATACACGATTTTTGATGTTTGATCTATGATAAAGACAGCAGGGAGAACAGATACTCCAAGCTCCATCACCAGATCTGAAGAAAGTGCACCTATCTCTTCGAAGGGATTACTATTCTTAGCAAGCCATTCTTTTAAATTTTCTTGATTTTCATCCCAACTGAGACCTATCACGCTCATCTCATACTCTCCTTTCACTTCCTGTATTAATCCTATATGCTTTGAACAAGAAGGACACCACGAAGCAAAAACGTATATAACCTTATATTTTTCATTATGAGACGGTAAAAGAGAAAAACTACTATCAGTAGAAAAGAATCGCTGAGCTTCTGGAACCTGAACATAAAATGACTCTTCTTCTTCTATTATATGATTATCACCTTTCTTGTTTGATACTATAATCAACATTACAAAAAATATACATATCAATACTATTGGAACTGCTTTAGATAAAAATTTCTTCATAATAGCACTCACAATTAAACAGATTTTTAAATTCTTTGATTATTATAGAATCAAATTCGCTTATAGTAATATTTTTGCCTAATTTTTCAAGCGATGTCATTCTGCAGTTTTGTATGCCGCATGGAATTATATCATCAAACTTAGTTAAGTCTGGTGAGATATTCACTGCGACTCCATGTGATGTGACCCACTTTTTCACCTTTACTCCAATCGAACAAATCTTTTCTTCAACGTTTTTATTTCTTATCCATACCCCGGTGCCTTGTGCTGAGCAGAATGCAATTACACCTATATTTTTCAGTATATTAATCAGTAGTTGTGAGATTCTTAATATAAAGTCTTTTATATCAGGTTTTTCATAGTACATATCGCCTAAATCCAGCATTATGTAAAGCACACGCTGGCCTGGTCCGTGATACGTGCACCGTCCTCCTCTATCAGTACTAATTACCGGTATCTTTGGTGATATCAAATCTTCAGAAAGAGTCATAGCACCAGCTGTATATATTGGTACATGCTCCAAAAGCCAAATCAAAGGATTTGCTGTTCCATTTATAATCATATCTACACGCTTACTCATAAAATCTAGTGCTTCCTGATATGGCACTAAACTTTTTGATGTGATACATGCGACTTTTGTTTGATTTAACCTGAAGAACTGCACTATTTATTAGCTCCACAGTATATTTTTGATATTCTCCTTATGTCTATAAAATACTAAAAGACATACAATAAGTCCAAACAGAATATCATACTTACTTTGTATGATAAAAATAGTTCCCAAAAGCATTGCAATCATTGATATAAGAGATGCAATGGCGGATGTCTGAAATATTAGAAAAGTAATCAACCAGAAAATACAAGTAAAAACACCAACATATATATCCAGCGATAGTATAACTGCAATGCTTGTAGCAATGCCCTTGCCGCCTTTAAATCTAAGCCATATGGAGAATATGTGCCCTAAAATTGCAGAAAGTCCGACGCAGATTGCAAGATTATAGTCATATTGTTTTGCAATCAGGACTGGAATAGCGCCTTTAGTTGCATCTGCAATAAGGGTAAGAATACCAAGCTTCTTCCCTCCCACTCTCATTGCATTGGTTGCTCCTATATTGCCAGAGCCATGTGCCCTTAGATCTTTATGTCCTAAGAGCTTTGCAAACAATAAGCCGAATGGAATTCCAGCAATTAAATAAGTAATTAAAATCGCAAGCATTATTGACAATGACATAGTATCACTCTCTCTTTATATTTCCAGCATCTGTTTTGGATGGTGTGCTGGCGTCAGGCTGTCCTGGGGAAGAGCCTGTATCCATAGGGGGTTTATCATATGGATTTTTGCTTTGGTCAAGAGATTTTGGTTGGACGTCCTCATGAGACATAGTACTAGGCTGTCCATGTTCTGGAGCTTGAGATGGCTGACTGCCAAGTCCTGAAGTTCCTCCTTGCTGACCATAAGTAGGCCCTGCGGATTGTTGCCCAGGATCCGCAAAAGATCCTGGTGAAGTGGAAGGACCAGTGTCTTGTCTAGTTTGCGCTCCAGCGTCGAGCTTTGAGCCAGATCCAGCATTCTCACTTCCATATAGCCACGAGTCTTGTGTTTCAACAGACGGACTTGAAGAATATGGTGGTGGTGAAGGCGGTGGTGCAGATGGTGGCTTTATCCATGATGAATCAGCTCTACCGACGGCATCTGATGCGCTCTTAATAGAGCTGCTACCTTGTAACCCAGCTCCACTACCGCCGCTTCCTCCTCCAGAACCTTGAGCAGATTTACTATTATCACCTGACATATTGCCGCCGTCTGTTTTTTTACCGCCACCAACAAAATTTTTTAGTGATGAAAGACTATCTTTAATTCCTTGTCTACTCTGTCTTGCTTCGCTATCAAGACCAGTTGCATGGCCTACTATACTTGCAATATTTCTGATAGGATTTGCAGCATCTGCCACAGACACTAGATCTATACCAACCAAGCTGCCAGTTACCAGAGTCCTAGCAAGATTCGAACAAAATGCACAAAACGCATACATGCCTTGACTGATCACAAGGAAGGCAAGCGCAGCAGATACAGTCCAAATTGGAGAGCCAAATGGATCACTTGGTGGAGTGTGTGACACTGCTAAAGTCACAAAACCTGGTATTATACATATATCTATAATAGGCTCAAGGTGAAAACCCAGGAAACAAGATTTGCATGCTGTAAAAGATAGTGTTGTATAGAGGCAAGCTAACAGCAGCACATTAAACATTGCAATGGAAGTAAAAACGAATACAGGTTGCATCACAAAAGAAATCAGAGTCTTAACCCATGTATCAAACATACTACGCGTATATTTGAATAAGATAAAAGAGATAAATACTGGGGCTAGCAGTAATAAAATAGCGATTCCAAGTAGTGCCGTTAGATATATCATCATTGCACGTGCTATGCAGATTACATAGACTATGCATGCAAAAATCACAACGATTGCTATAATAAGTCCTAGAAAATTTGAGAATAAGATCGCTGCAATTTTCATCCATACTTGTGGACTGAAAAGCTGTTGAAATGGCCTGTCAAATATAGAAAAGACCAGTACAGGGTCTTGATCTAACGCAGCCTGATTTAAGTTGCCATAGATTGGAGCTGCAATCTTCGCAATCAGAGTAGTTGCTCCGTGCGTGAAAACATTGAACAGATGTGTAGAAAAGAAATCCCAGCTATTTTGTGAAATTAGCAGCGTCACTACAGCAAGTTTGACAATTCTAATCATAGCTTCTTTTTGATTAATCTGTGCAATTCCTATCATGAAGCTGATTCCTGTATACATTATGTATAGAACCATCAGCGCTCTAATTGCCCGGACGAATCCTGAATCACTAACAAATTGTTTGAAAATTTTCGGCACCATTCCAGGTTTGTCTGCAGTGCCAAATAGCTGACCATCAATGGTTTTGACAAGCTGACTAATGATACCTTCTACAACTCCTTTAGTCTCAGCTCTTGATACAGAAACAAAATATTGCCCCATTGTATTTGCGCGCTTATACTTATTACTACCTGTATTAATTAGACTTGCCAAACATATAGGATCCGTTGGCGAGCAGATTGGCCTGAGACCATTATCAGTTGTGAATGTGTCGCTAAGTTTTTTTATTCTAAAGAATATTTGTCCTTTATTCTTTCCTTCTGATTTGAATGCTGTTCCATTTTTTATAGCATCTTCAGGAACATCATACCATTCTACACTGTCTGCCTCAGGGAAATAGTCGTTTCCACCCTTTGTATCTGGAGCTATGACGGCATATTGCAACATCGCTCCATCTGAATATGGGCAGCCGCGCCATGCGATATCTACATCAAAACCACCAAGTCCATATTCCGTATTAAGTTGTTGGTGTAATATGTAATGCCTTACCCCAAGCCTTGTATATTGCTTAGAAAATTCAGAAAGGTTGCCAGCGAAGATATGCACACGGTACCTTTCAAGATCTTTATTTTGACTATCTCGTATGAAAGGCAGAATTTTAGAATCGACTTGCTTAGGCACAGCAAGCATAGGCCTGGTTTCCTCAGTAACCTGCGGCATCAGTCCGCGCCATATTTGCTGATCGTTATTTTTTTTTATACTTTGCGGATCTCCATCATACTTTATATTACACTTTTCATAATTTTCATCTGAGCAATCAGGCGGGACGGACATCCCAAGCGTCTGCAGCTTATCTCCAGGAAGTCCCAATGTGTCACCGCCTGTCAACCAATCACCAGGCCCAGGACCTCTGATTTGCAGCTTATGATTAATAGGAAAGTTCAATACATTACCAGAAACACTAGAGCCAGTGAAGAAATTACCACTATAGCGAATCATCAAATAATCACCATCTTTGACATCAATCTTGGTGTCAGTCCAGATATAGTTTCTTGCGTTCCAACGCGATGCAGAAGAATCAGATATCCACTTAGCTCTATTATTACTCCAATCTGTCTGCGAATATGACCTGAAAGAAGGAAATAATTTCACTGAATTATAGCCGCAAAGATAAACAGTGTTCACATCGGCAGATCCAGGGTTAACCATTATAACTCTAATTTTTTCGCCTGCGTCTATTGAAAGCCCTGATGGGAAGAATGCATAGTCTGCTGAGTCTATTGAAGATTTCTGGACACCGCAATAGGTCTTTGTGCTAACCGCATCTTTCCAAATAAAGCGCTCGGCACTTTTAGTTTCAGGATTTACCTCTCTATATTTACTAGTAAAGATTTCTCCTTTTTGGCAAGCAAGTGTGCACTGCTCAATAATATCTCTATTTAATTCTAATTGAGAGAGATTATTTGCCGAGGTTTGTTTAAAATCTTCATCGGTTGGTCCTGGGCTATTTACGCTTCTAGCAAAAGCGTTGCATTCGTTTTGGCAGCGTTTATAACATATATCTCCGATTGGTTTAACCGAAATAATTCTAGTATCAGTTTCACCAAAATCCCAAGCATGTACACAATCATAATATAATGATGAACCTTGAGCATGCGTACAGTTTAATAGCGTTAGTAAACAGAAAGTATAAGTAATTGTGCTAAGTAACTGAGCTGCACGAATCGATAAAGTAGAGCGAGTAATACTTAGCATTGCATTAGAAGGAGTTGAAGAGCGCTTAAAAGTAAACTTAGCGTAAACGTATAGCGTGCTGAGCAAACGTTTCACATTAAGGCAAAGAAAGACTGTGCTGCGCACAAGGCCTGTTAGCCTGCGTTCTTTCGTTGCACCTAATCTATATTTGAACTGTTTGCTCATAATTTTTTATAGCTATATTTTTATTTAACTTGCTTAAGAAGCTCCTCCGGCACCTCCAGCGCCGCCAATTTTGCTAGCAATCTCAGCTGTGTCCTTGCCTCCACCAATATTACCTCTCGGTGCAGATTTTCCACCGCCACCACCACCGCTGCTACCGTCTCCTTCTGGAGGCTTCCCAGCATCAGAAGCAGCATCTTTAGCGCTTGATGCTGCTTTCTGCGCAAGACTCATGCCTTTTGTTGCAACAGCCGTGCCTATCTCTTTTGCAAGCTTAGCTATATTAATGCTGCCTTTAGCGAGGCTGCCAAGATCCTGCACTCCAGTAAGCATTGCTAAAAACTCAGATATGGAGCCCATAAATATATAAAACAAAAAGGCAAACAACATGAGCTTAAGAGTGGCTTCTAGGTACATATCTAGGAATATGTCATTAAGTATTGTGAATTTGCCTAGCGGTCCTAAATCCAACCTTTTTGTTAATTTACCACCTATAGTACCAGCATTTGCAGCACAAGGATCAGAATCGACCGCAGAATATGTAGAACAATAAAGCGATGTAACTTTTCTACAAGCTTCTTTAACAGTTACTGTTCCACCTTTGATATCAAGATCTCCAAAGAATACTGAATCGAATGTCATTAACATCAGTGCGATAAAAGCAAAGAATAAACCTGGATATATTACATAACCAAGTAACATTGACATCCACTTTTGAAACATCGAACTTGTAAATTCAAACAGTGCAAATGCAACGAATACTGGAGAGAGCAATACTAATATTGTAATTGTGAACATAGACAAAATGAATATGTGCACAAATTTGAATATTATCATCAGTAGCATGAAGCAGTACAGGAATGATACTATAGAAAGCAGAAATCCTTTCAGTCCAACAAAGAAAGCTGCTGCTATAATCCAAACGCCTACCATCCCAGATATAGTATATTTACATGAGCCAAAGTTGAGGTAGTTCACCACTTTGCAATCTACAAGATCCCAAAGCGTCATTTGAACTACGGAGCCTTTTCCAATCGTTGGTTTGACAGCGCCGCCAAGCGCAGCAACATTGATTTGTCTCTCACTTAACAATTCACCTCCATCAATTCTGTATCTGCATAGGCCTATAGGATCATTGTTATTCTGTGCTGACATGAAAAATTGGGCTATTTGTGTCGCGGAATTAAGTAGTGCTGGGTATAATCCTGTAGCAGTATTTTTAGATGTAACAGGTTTATACCAAACACTTCCTAATGAAAAGTAAAGTACTAGGCAAAATTTTACTACATACATAATGATTTCAGATCTCTGAGGAACCTGTGGCAACGTCATCAGCTTTATGCCTATTAACGAAACGTACAGCACAAGTGCCGCAAAAACTATTTGCCGCATATTATCTTGCACCATCTGGAAGAAAGGTTTTCCTCCTGCAATGGCAGAAGATTGTGGATTTATAAATATCTTGATTAAAAGATCTTGTATACACCCAACTACAGTACTCACAACATGAAGATCACTGCTTAGGAACCCCTTAACTGGAGTGCCAGAATGTCCGTTATCATCAAATTTAGCAAGAGCTTTGCCAAGTGAGTTCAAATCTTGACGTCCTGTTAAGAAATAATAACATCTCGTATCACGCAAGTACTCTTGTATAAATTCATCAATCTCATTTTCATCGTTTGGTGGTGGGACGTAAGAACACCCTACTCTAATTGGAAGGAGTGTCCATGGTGCAACCACACACATTTGCAATTTTCCAATTTCATCATTAAATCTATAGTACGCATGGTAATGAGCTGGGAACAAGTATTGATCTTCCTTTGTATCAAGTATAACTTGATTTCTGGTTGGGGAACCTGACCCTCCTTTTTGACATCTATCTCCAAGCCCGCTCCAAAAACGACTCCAACCAGATATGTAATGCACAACAACTTTGCCTACCATCTTGCCTCTTGCGTAGTTGGCAGCGTCTCCAACGCAGTAAGGCGATGCTGCGCCCATATATCCCCAAGTTCTTCCTATTAATTTTGCATCATCATTATTGCCTGGCTGCAGAGTTTGTCCACTAACCGGGTCATAGTTTGGATCACAGTGATAGTAAAACGGAACGTCTGTTGGAGTTAAGGCGCCCTTTGCGACATTCACTATCTGTCCATTCTGTGGTTGGCAATCCATTAATCCGAGCTCAAGGTTTATTTGCTCATGCGGTGCAACTATGTATGCATTGGTACAAAGATCCACCATTATTACATATTCTGCGCCAAGTGCCAGCAATGCAATGATCGAACCAATTGGAAATTGTGTAAGCATGCCGATATATACAGCGCCGCGTCCAATAGTTGAAAGCAAGGACCATGTTCCTGTACTTGTGTTATTACATTCATTATTATTTTTGCCAAGTATAGTAGGAAGGCATGTATTATTAAACGCAGCATATTCCCATGGATAAGTCGCTTTACCAGAAGTGAAACAGTTATCCAAGCTACCAAGGTATGAGAACCAACCGCCACTAACTGCTCTACTTTCAAATTCCAACATTGTGTCATGTCCGAAAGAGTGGTTGCAATATGTGCAGAACGAGAGCACAGCAAGACATACTACTTTACAGAGCTTTGTCGCAATTAGATTGCAGAGGTTGTGAAACAACAAGCTTAGTGGAACATAAACTTTATTATATAACATGGCACACTCCACGATCAAATATCAGAATAAAAAGTTTGACAGATCGTGCCATACACCGAGAACACAACATAATAATGTTGCCCCACTGAAGTTGTTGGAATATATAACGTATAAGTTGCATACCTAGTCCTTAATCTCCTTCAAGCGTTTTGTAAATTCTGGCAACCAATCTTTAGGATCTTCACCAAATTTTTTACGCACATCATCTAAGATTAAAACAGTATCAGCTCTTCCAGACAAGACATTTATAATATCTGACATACCAGAAAGATCAATTCTTGCAACTACAGCGTCACTTCCTTGCTTAATTAGGAAGTAGCGACTTCCTGGATCTGTGGTTTTAATTAGCTGAAATTCTCTTTCGCTTAGCATAAATGTGGTTCTATAAGCTGATGTCGCTTTCAGATTTGGTAGAAATATTTGTGTTGCGGTTTGTTGTATCAAGGTGTCACTTATGACACTATTGCTTGCATCCTCAACGCTTTGTGTCGCAAATACTACAAATGCATTCAATTTTCTTAATACTTTTAACCAATCTTTAATTCTTGGAGCGAATACAGGGTTATCTATTAAAGCCCACGCTTCATCTAGTACTATCATGGTTGGTGAGCCATCCAAAGCTATATTGATTCTATGGAATAAATACAGAAGTACAGGGCCGAGGCTGACTTTATCTTTAAGCAGCTCTGCCATTTCAAATCCAAATATATTAGTTTTATCAAAATTTATTACATCTTCATCATTATCAAATATTCTTGCGTGAGAGCCGTTTGTATGCCACATTGCGATTCTCCCAGCTAAAGTACCAGGACCCTCTAGTCCTAAAAATGGCGCTATATTGCGCAATTTTCTATCTTTTGTCTTTAGCTTATAATTACCATTTACCGCAGCTGTGATAAGCGCCATATCCTCAGCAGTTATTTGCTCGTTGTTTGTAGATGCTAGTTGTCTTAGCCATTCTATCAAAAATGTTCTATTCTCCCCGTTATCTGGTAGTTGCAATGGGTTGAAGCCGCAGGCTGCACTTGGATCTATTATTGAATACTTCCCTTGCATTGCTCTTATAAAGATCTCGGCACCTCTATCTTTGTCGAAAAAAAACAGTCTACATTTAAATTTTTGTGCTTGTGCACATAAAAAATTCATCAGCACCGTCTTTCCGGACCCAGTTGGTCCTATAATTGTTGTATGCCCAACGTCGCGCAAGTGAAAGTTGAAAAAATAAGGGGTGCCTGAAGTAGTATCAAGTATAGTAACGGCATTGCCCCAATGATTGTTTTTTGCCCTCCCTATTGGATAGTTGTGCATAGAGTTAAATGCGGCTAGGTTCAGTGTGTTGATTGTCGCTTTTCTTACTATATAATCAAAATTACCAGGTAGCTGAGCCCAGAATGCAGGCTCCATGTTTACTTTTTCTCTTACACCTATACCACCTGAATTAGTTAGCTCTACTGCAGAAAGCGAAAGTATATAATCTAGTTCCTTTAGGTCATCTGCTACGCAAAGTACTGTCAGGTGATGTGTCCCAAAGCCTATTTCTCCGCTCATAGCACTATCAAGTGCTGAGCTTATTTCTATTACTTGAGATACAGCTTTATCTCCAGATTGTATCATCCTATTTTGTTGCAATTGCATTTTATTAATAGCTACCTGCCTATTAATAAATTGGAAGGATTGTGATATGACAAACTCAAACGGCATGCGCAAGAACGAATCCAGTATCCCAGGCCAAGTTTTAGGGCCGTATTCTTTAATACTGACTATCCCTGCAAATCTACTTCTTCCATCCAGTCCCTTGATCTCAATTGCCTTATTTCCGAAGTACAAACGGTGATTATTAATATAAGAGTCTAAATTCTGCGGTGAACATAATATTTTACCTGAATCTCCGCAATTCACTATCTTACTAAAGAATTCTGCGATTTCTGAATATGATGAAGATCCTATAGTTTCAATGCCAAGAAGCTTAGGGTTATACTCTCTGAGTGTATTTACAACCCTTCCAGTCGCCTCTTCTAGATTTTCATAAGCTTCAGATAGCGATTTACCCCAAGCCTCCTCATCTGCTCCATACATCAATTTCTTAACTAAATTTTCTACTATGCTTATGCTGCCAAGACCAGCACCACCTCTAGCTTCTTGTACTATTGAAATATATAGTTCATTGCTGAAAGCTTTACTGTGAATATGTTTTTGAGTCCATTGATGATCAAGAAAGCTTGCAAAGCCTTCTGGGATATCAACGTTCTTCTGTTGCTCAGCATATGGTGCTTGTTTTCGTCTAATGATATGGAAATAAAGTCCTAAGCTGCCGCTGCTCATTCCTTTAAACAACAGGTTTCTAATGCTCTTTTTGACATCCAAATCCTCATCATCTGCTGTCTCGAAGGAAAAGCCCCCTATTTTTACTACCTGTATTAATTGCTGAGTCTTTGTGATTACCGTGTTCTTATTCCAATGACATAGATATGGAATGAAATTTTTGACAGAATATTCTCGCTCTGCTATTTTCTGTTTTGGTGTACATGTTTTAAATATCTTAAGCATAGAACTGCTGTAAATCGATTAAAAACACTTGATAACAAGCATAAGCCAATACTCCTATACAATTTGGAGCTTTGGCAAAAAATGTATCCTGCATTGCAGGCTACACAATAATCTCTTAGCTCGGCAACTTAGTAAGCTATAAGTTGTCATAATCGTGCAATTTTTTATACGTCTTAGTAAGTATCGTATGAGTTTGCTCCATGGTAATGAGTGTTCATCCTTCTTGAGCATTTCTCACCTTTAACTTTGAATAATTCTATAAATAGCGGTTCTTTTGCACATATATAGTAACCAACTGCATGAATTGGAAAAAGAGAAGCTAAAAATCTAAAGTCTGAAGATATAATATATGCGATCATACATATCATAGAGTTCAGTATCGCAAACGTATAGCTTACTCCAAACAACATAGGAGGTCTTGTAAGACCTAAGAATAGTAAATCAGCTTTTACTGTACCAGGCATCTTCAAAACTCCAATATTAAGTTTTACAAACAGAAAGCAATTTCAAAGTTAGTGCATGTTTATATATACTTGTCATACTTTTCAAAATTGGCGCCTCTTGTAAGACCGCTCGTTATATATTGATTATACACATGCATCCCTTAGTTCTTCCTGGCTCTTTTTGAAGTCTAACTTCATATGTGTGCAAGTTATAAAATACCAACCTTCATTTACCTGTGGTATATACAGCACAAGCTTGAGATGGCAAAAATTCGAGCAGTTACAATGCTCCGACAACTACCAATCAATTCTATATTTGTATTGTATAAATTTAATAGATAACTTTCTGGTCTATAAAGACACATACAGTATGACTGTAATATTAATGAAATTTATATTCAAGCTCGATTAAGGTAGAGTATGTTGATTATAATGCAAAGCAAGAATTTTAGCGCCTGCATTCATCAAAATACTTTCTATGCGCATAAATATCCATATATTATCACATTTTGCGAATTCACATAAATTTTTTAAATCTTTGTGCATATTCTCGAATATAACAAGCCTGCCTATTTAGAATTTATGAATTTTTCTTAGATTCAATTTATTATCTTGAGATTTACCAAAAAAAAAGCTTTATAAGATTGGCAATCAATAAATTTTTCGGTCAAATGCCATGAGCTATACAAAAACTTTCGACGAAAGTAGCGGATTTATATCACAATCTTTCGATCATATTAAGCATTTTCTCTCTTATGTGGATGCTGCCGTATCAATACCTCCATTTATTTTACCTGTGGTAAACAACTCCATTCTCCCTGGATGTGACATCTATTGTAAGTCAAGTTTGAATTTTTGTAGAGCTAGACTAGGCAATAGTGAATTCTGCATGGAGAGATATATTAGACCTCTTGCATAACCTGTTCCAAACTGTGATTTGATTGTCACTAAAACATAAAAACACTCACGTGGATCATTGTTTGGTGACGTTTTGCAAAAATCTACTCTATAAGAATTTCTACCTCAGAATGAGGTTATGCAAGAGGTCTATTGAATGCGAATTGGAATGTGGATGGCATGCTTGGGCTCTCTAATTTTAGCCACCGTTTTCATAGCTAATACTTACTACTTTGCAGCTTTGCTTACTTTCAGCCATATATACCTCTGGCAGATAAAGAGTTTGTATTTAACTTGCATGCATACGAAGTTATACTTCAAAAAGAGCTAGGAAGAGTGCTAAGCAGTGTGTATAAATCAATACATAATGCGCAAACTGTAAGGCTCCAATTTTGAAAATTCTAACTGAGTATGTATTATGAAGTCGCCTGCATCATAGCGCTTGAAACGCAAGGTTTATATTGGTTACAAGTAATTATGGCGCACCGAAAGTCCAGCAAGAAAAGTAGCAAAGTTACCAAAAACCTTATGGATTTTATTAGATACTATTGGCAAATATCTGACAAATAATCTACAGAATAACAACGTCTTGTGCTGAATAATATACTTTTTTCACATTATATTCTCTATTCATCGATAAGGAAAAATACTATAATCTAACTTTCCGCAAAAATTTATTTGCAAGAGGCAAAATCAATTTTTGACGGATAAACCACCTAAACTGCAATCGAGTTTTAAGAAGAAGGTATATTGAAACGTTGTTACGGTACGAATCATGGACTACAGGTTGCTATATTGTTTGATTTTTTTGCGTAGTGTAGCAATAGAAATTCCAAGTACGCTTGCTGCTGCATTATGATCTTTTTCGTAAAACTTGAGGGCATTTGATATAGCACGTTTTTCTACTTCCTCAAGGGTGCCATCAAGCGTAGTGTGTTTCTTTCGTTTGACATGCGTTAGCTCAATGTCACTTGCATCGATTAAATCTGCTCTTGTTATAAGAAGGGCTCTGTGTACTATATTCTCAAGTTCTCTTATATTACCAGGCCATTCGTAGTTGGATAACTTATCATATGCACTATTTGAAAATTTCTTAGGCGTAATTCCATTTATCTTTGCATATTTAGCCATAAAGTGATCTGCAAGTATTGGAATATCCTCAATTCTATCTCGAAGATCTGGCAGTACCACGTTGATAACGTTCAATCTATAAAATAGATCTTCTCTAAATCTTCCAGCTTTCACTTCTTCAAGCAGATTCCTATTTGAAGTAGATATAACTCTTACATCTAGTTTCATAACCTTATTGCTTCCGATGCGAGATATTTCTCTTTCTTGCAATACTCTTAGAAGCTTTGCTTGCAGGCGAAGATCCATCTCACTTATCTCATCTAATAGGATGGTACTATGATTTGCTTCTTCAAACTTGCCCACTCTTTTCTCAAGCGCCCCAGTAAATGCACCTTTATCATGGCCAAATAATTCGGATTCCAGTAAATGCTCAGGAATTGCTGCGCAATTCAATGCGATAAGACTATTTTCTTTTCTATTGCTATTTTGATGTATGAATCTTGCAATTAATTCTTTTCCGGTGCCGGAATTTCCGGTAATAAGAACTGTTGCGCTTGAATCTGCAATTCTTGAGACAACATCCATAACATGCATAAAACTTTCAGATTTATAAACTATTTCATGATTCTTAGGTGTTGCAACAGCAGCGAAAACTGCTGCTATTAATTCCTCTTGCGGGGGAAGAGGTATATATTCTACTGCTCCAGATTTGATTGCTTTTGCCGCAACTTCAGGGCTGCAGTTTATTCCACATGCTACAACTGCTGTACATATACGCTCTGCTACAAGACTCTTGCAAAGTAGCTCTATATCGATAGATACATCTGCCATTATGAGATCTGCTCCTTTGCCTGATCTCATTGAATGAAGAGCAACGTCGATTGATGGTGTATGGAATACTTTAGCTCCTTGTTGAGAAGCAATTTTACTCGCTTCTATAAGTTGCCCTTCCAATCCTCCTATTATCATTAAACGCATTTGTTTACTCAAGATTTATTTATTGCCGCACAGTTCTAAAAACAAAGATTCATAAAATAAATGCTACGACACTGCTCAAAAAAAGCCACTTTCGCAGACTCCTTTGGCCTGATTTTTAAAGCATTACCTCATTAATTTCTTCGCAAATATATATTTGATTCAGAAATTAACTACTACTCTAAAAGATCATGCACTTAAAATCCCAGCGCGCGTAACTTATGAAGGCAGTACCTAAAAGCAAATATATACACTCGTTATACTGCAAAATTGGGGCATTTAGAATACTCTCTATGTATTTTTATACACATGCGCACTCATTCCTCCTAACTCTTTTTGAAGTCTAATTTCACATGTATATAATAAGTAAGTACCAAATCTTATCAAAGATATATGCTAAGTGGATCATGCTATAAGCCCACAGAGTATATGACAAATCTTAGGCTTTTTAGAATATTAACTGTGGACTTGTAGAAATAGTAAATAGACCTGTTTAAAGGGCTTTAAAACAACTCAACCATCTCATATCGCAATCAAAAAATTTTCTCAAATCAGCAATTTGATATTTCAGCATTGCAAGTCTTTCTATTCCTGCTCCAAAAGCAAATCCTCTATATTCTCTGCTATCAATACCTACGTTTTGTAATACTTTAGGATGCGTCATTCCGCATCCTAATACCTCTAACCAATCATCACCTTTTCCTATCTTCAGCGCACCTCTTGCACTTCTATCGCATCTGATATCTACTTCAAAAGATGGTGATGTGAATGGAAAGTAACTACTTCTAAAACGTATAGCATTTTCGTCACTGAAGCCGAAAAATGATTGGAGTAAGTTGGTTAAACACCATTTGAGATGTCCTATTTCTACATCTTTTGCTATATAAAGTCCCTCAGCTTGATGGAACATTGGCGTATGTGTTGCGTCATAATCTGCTCTGTAGACTTTACCAATTGATAATATTTTGATAGGCGGTTTATTATTTTGCATATGCCTTATTTCAACGGAGGAGGTATGTGTTCTGAGAAGCAGTGATCTATCCTTGATGTAGAATGTATCATGAGATTGTCTAGCAGGGTGTGATTCAGGGATATTCAGCGCAGTAAAGTTATGCCAATCGTCTTCAATCTCTGGCCCTGAAATACATACGAACCCCATAAGCCTCAATATC
This sequence comes from Candidatus Lariskella endosymbiont of Hedychridium roseum, assembly GCF_964020185.1. Taxonomy (NCBI): domain Bacteria; kingdom Pseudomonadati; phylum Pseudomonadota; class Alphaproteobacteria; order Rickettsiales; family Candidatus Midichloriaceae; genus Candidatus Lariskella; species Candidatus Lariskella endosymbiont of Hedychridium roseum. The sequence continues at coordinate 1,404,286 of NZ_OZ026538.1, forward strand.
TCAGTAATATCGCTAATTACTTTACTAATTGGATGCTCCGTTCCATAGCTGAAATTACGTGTCGGTAGTGTAATATCTATACTTTGTGCAAAAAGCTCTAAATCGAGTGCGGCTTCTTCAATTGCTGCGTGTTTTTGTTGCAATTGATCTAAAATAAAATCTTTAAGCTTATTTATACGTTGCCCAACGCTCTTTCGTTCCTCCTGCGTAATAAGAGAAAGTGATTTCATTTCCGTGGTCAGTAGACCACTTCTACCTAGAAATTCGGCTTTTAAAGATATTATGTCTTGCTCTGTAGTTGCGCTTTTCAATTTATCTAAAAAGGTGCTCTCTATTATATCGATGTTTAACATATATTAATAAAAAATTATAACTAGAAATTATGAAAGCAGATTTTATCTGTTAAATTGTGCTATAATACGCTTATCAGAGGAAAATTCAACCTCATAATTACAAATAGCATCTACATGGATATCCCATTGTCCAGGTAAAGGGAGCTTGAAACCTCCTACATACTGTTGATTCTTATGATCAAGTACTATAGTTTTATCATATTTAGCAGTGACAGGTCTCATTAGTATTGCTTTAGCATTGTTACATATAACATCCTTTCCTTCGCTATCTTTTAGAGTAAAAATGACGCTGACGAAAGATGCATTCTGTTGCACATCTATATTACCCTGCCATCCTAGTAATTCTTGTTTTTTTCTTGCTGCAATCAACTTGCTGTTATACTGCATTTGTTCACGTTTTGAGCCATCTATGACGACACCAGTGTCTGAAACTTTAGCTGTATACACAAGCAAAAATTCCATAAATGATAAAATTATAAAGAAGAAAATGAATCCAGCAAGAAGGTAGTGTTTTGCTTGCAACAAATGCGGCTTTTTGTCTAATTGCTCTATTTGTGCTGGATTTTTGATCATAACGCAATTATTGGCCTGGACATGGCGACATAAAAAATATATATATTACTATAGCATTTAATATGAAACACGCTATGAAAAACTTCACTACCGCATATCAATTTGAGAATCCTTGGGAAGGTGCTCCCAAGAAATCCAATCCACAAAAGGGCGCATCTCAAGAAGATCCTAGTAAAGAGCTAGAAGAGATGCTAAAAAAAGGCAGGACAAAAATAATGGATTTTTTGTCTTCAAAAAATGACTCTGGTGGGTTTCAATACGGCAGCAAACCTGGAGCAGCAGGCAAAAGTTGGGGCTGGTTCTTCTTCATCATCATATTGTTTGCTTTATTAGCATGGCTTTCTACAGGGTTTTATACCATAGATACTGATGAGCAAGGTGTGGTAATGAGGTTTGGTAGATACAACAGAATTTCCACTCCTGGTTTAAATTGGAAACTTCCTTCTCCTGTGGAAACTGTGGAGAAAGTGAGTGTGACCAGAATTAATAAAGAGGTAATAGGTTTTAAAGCTTCTCAAAACCAAAGAGCTCCGGCTCAAGAAGGTGCTGATGATTCAATAAGTATACCAAAAGAAAGTCAAATGTTGACTGGCGATGAAAATATAATGGATCTTCACTTTTCTGTGCAGTGGTATATAAAAGATCCAAGTCGTTACCTGTTTAATATAAGAGATGATATCGGAGAGAATACTATAAGAGTTGCGTCTGAAAGTGCTATGCGCCAGGTTGTTGGGCTTGCAAAAATATCTGAAGCTCTTTCAGAACAGAGGCAAGGGATAGAGCATAAGGCTAAGGCTGTACTGCAAGATATGTTGGATAGTTATAATTCTGGAATAGAGGTTGTGAGCTTAGGTATATTATATAGCTATGTAGCTCCAGAGGTTAGAGATGCATATAGAGATATTCAATCTGCTAAGGCTGATAAAGAGCGCGAGATAAATCAAGCGCAGGCTTATAAGAATGATATTATTCCGCGTGCTAGAGGTGGCGCTCAAGCTATAATACAGGAAGCGATGGCATATAAAGATAGTGTTGTCGCAAGAGCACAAGGAGAGGCAGAAAGATTTTCAGCCGTTGTTGCTCAATATCAGAAAGCAAAAGATGTGACGAGGAAAAACATGTATATAAATACAATGGAACAGGTTCTCAAGAACAAAGAGAAAGTAATTATAGATAAGAGAATCACAGGAAATGGGACAATTCCCGTGATTCCTATGAAAGACTTATTTGAAGTGAATAAGAACTAAAGGCTTCTCATATTGTAAGTGTGTTGTAAGAAAGAAACGATTGTATATATGTTTTTATGAAAAAACTTTATTTTGCTGGATTTATAGTTGTTGCGGTAATTATGGTTCTATCTAGTTCACTCTATGTACTGGATCAGCGTGAGTATGCATTAGTCTTACAATTTGGTGATGTAGTCAGCGAGGAGAAAGAGCCGGGACTCAAGATAAAGATACCTTTGATACAAAATGTAGTGTTCTTTGATAATAGAATTCAACATTTAACTTTTAGTCCTGGTGAGTCTAGTGAGGTTATGGCTCTTGATCAAAAAACTATGAAGCTTGACGCTTTTGCTAAGTATAGGATAGTTGACCCGCTAAAATTTTACCAATCTACTCAAAATGAGCAGAGATTCAAGATGAGGATTGGTGCAATAATGGAATCTAGCATAAGAGAAGTTATAGGTACTTTTTTGTTTATAGATGTACTTGGTACTCATAGGAATGATATTACCAAAAAAGTGACTGAGCTTGTGAATAGTCATGCTGTAAATTTCGGCGTTGAGATTATAGATGTTCGAATAGTGCGAGTGAATCTTCCGGATAAGGCTAAGAATGCTGTTTATGAGCGTATGAGAACAGAACGTCAAAAAGAAGCTGCTGAGATCAGAGCGCAAGGGGCTGAGGAAGCTCAGGTTATAAAAGCAGGAGCAGATAGAGATAGAACTGTAATTCTTGCAGAGGCTAATAAATCTGCTGAGATTTTGAAAGGTCAAGGTGAAGCAGAAGCGATTCGCATATTTTCCAATTCCTTTGGGCAGGATCCTGAATTCTTTGGTTTCTCTAGGTCACTTGAAGCTTATAAAAATGCGTTCCTAGATGCGAATACAAAGTTTATACTATCGTCAGATAGCGAGTTTGCTAAATATTTTACCCAGTGAAGTACTTACACTTCTTATTTACACTTATTTAGACAATTCTGCTGTTCCGAAAGTACAGCAGAAAAAATGACAAAACTGCCAACAATCTTATGGATTTTGTTAAGTAGTATTTGCTAAGTAGTACGCGCGCCAGAAGTCTCAGAAGAGGTATAAAATGAGCCTCGAGTGTCAAAATAGTATTTTAAATCCGTAAGAAAATGTTATAAAAGACCCAAAAAACCTTACGGATTTGTATTATATGCCATCGGAAGAAGTGAAAATTAATAACACTCAAAGTAGAATATTTGAGGAGAGATTATCTGATAGTTTGAATCCACAACATAAGTTATATAAATTAAGATCGAAAGTTGATTGTTGTGGTCTTTTAGGAGCGAATTTTTGATAAAGTTTCTGCGAAACGATATGGTAGAAGCCGTAAAGACCGTCGTGTTATGCTATAGTTGTTTATGCTGTAAAGCCATTTCAAATGCCTCTGATTGTTATACCGAGGAGTGGCCTTCAGGAAAATGCATATTGGCAGTATTTTTGTGGATATGACTATTTCAAAAATGACATGATTGTATCTGAAAGTTGCATAAGAAGATTTCGTCAAGATCTGTGAGAATCTGGTTGTCGTGAGATATTAAAGGAGGTGGTCAGAATAGGCTGTAGGATTGGCACAGTTAAAAAAAGATTTGGCAGCCATGATTATTGACACGACAGTTCAGCCAAAGCATATAAAACATCCACATGATTGTCATATAATGGAAAAAGGGCTAGGTTTCAGATAGTTGAGCTTGCAATGCTATGTATAGCATAAGTGATAAAGGTACTGACAAAAGTTAGGAATCAAGATATAAAAAGTGAGTATGAAATAAAAAGCATAAAATTATGGCAAGAGCATATCCAATAGAACTTAGGGTAAGAGTAATAGAAGCATTAGAAAATGGTGCAAGAATCACTAAAGTGAGTAAACTATTTAGAGTGAGTCGTGATACTATCTATAAGTGGAAAATTCTGCAAGATAAGCACGGTTCTTTGAAAGCAGCAAGTGGTTATCAAAAAGGTCACAGTCATAAGATCAAAAATCTAGAAGATTTTAAAGAATTTTTTGAATTAAATATTGCTATGACATCAAAAGAACTAGCAAAGAAGTGGTGTAATATATCACCTACAACGATCTTACAGGCGATAAAAAAACTTGGTTATAGCTATAAAAAAAACTCATCTTCATCCGAAAAGAGATATTCCGTTAAGACATGAATTTATTGAAAAGATAAAAACCATCACAAGAGATAAAATAGTATATCTTGATGAATCTGGAATAGAAGATAATGCTTGTAAAGGATATGGTTGTAGTATTTTAGGAGAAAGGTGCTATGGGGAAAAGGTGTATCAACATAAAACTAGAATAAGTATGATAGCTGGTCTTTGTAATTGTAATCTTATTGCTCCCGTAATATTTGAGGGTAATTGCAATAAAGAGGTCTTTGAAGCTTATATTAGGGAGATGTTAATTAAAGAATTAAAACCTGGACAAACTGTTGTTATGGATAACATTAACTTCCATAAGAATCCTAAAGTGAAAGAGTTAATTGAATCTGTGGGTTGTTACATATTATTTTTACCAACTTACTCTCCTGATTTAAATCCTATAGAGCATTACTGGTTTAAGATAAAAAATGAAATTAGAAAAACTATAGATTTATTTGGTACTTTTTATGATGCTGTTTTTAATACAATTAAATTGTCAGCACCTTAGTAACTTATGCTATATTTCAAAAGCTACAATGTATACTTTTGGCGGATGGACTAGATAATTGGCCCTATGCTGTAAATGCTACCTTCACAAAATTCGTAAGTTCGTAAGTTTTTTGTGCTTATTATAACATTTTCTTATGGATTTAAAGCGCTATTTTGACACTCTAAACATTATTTTATGCCGCTCCTGAGATTTTTGGTGCGCATACTATGAAGGCAGTCACACCTTGTGATTTTTTAATTACTTTTCTCAGTGAATGGAGAATGCACTGGTATATTGTTATCGTTCTGCTTTAGTATGGTCAATTTGAAAATGCTTTGCTACCGCAGATCTCAAAGAATCAATTGAAACAACGCCAGCTGCTATCTCTCTTAACGCTATAACAGCAGGTTTATCATTGTCTTTTGGCAATAGTGCAGCGCAGCCAAGAGCAATTTCCTTAGCTCTTCTTGCAGCTAAAACGACCAATTCAAATCTGTTTGGCACCTTCTTAACACAATCTTCTATAGTAACTCTTGCCATAACAAATAATATATACTTAAAGTTAGCAAAAAAGTTGATAAGCGACACACAACACTAATACATTAACCTGCTGTACTTTCGCAAAATTAAAGCTTAAACAAGTTTCAAAATCAATATATCAATAAGCTAGAATACTAGCTCATCCGCACTTTATAGCGTTATTTCAAACGCTTGTGTCAACAAGCAAAGCTTCAAAATTGGCGTTGTCACAGTGTTTCCTATATATTTTATATACACACCCTGGCGTAGAAATTAACTAGTACTTTAAGTACTATTAACAGTGCTATATAAATAGCATTCTTCCTAGCTCTTTTTACAGTATAAATTTGTTCGTACATAATAAATACAAACCACTCATTTATTAGAGTCATATACATTATGCTAAACTAAACAGGAAGCAACAAATCCTATTATGATACTATATACTAAGAACTTTTAACAAAACTCCACTATCACAGCAATACTTACAACATTAAAACAGCATAATAAACGGCTCAAAAAGCTGAGAGAGGAGAGAAATGTACTAGCGTTTAGAGAACTGGAAGCGTTTTCTTGCTTTTTTACGACCAGGTTTCTTACGTTCAACTGTCCTACTATCTCTAGTTAAAAGACCAGCAGAGCTGAGAGTTGAGTGCAAATTTGGATCTGCAACATCAAGTGCTCTTGTTATTCCATGCATGATTGCGCCAGCCTGTCCTGAAGTGCCGCCACCTTTAACTGTGCAGAACACATCATACTGTCCAGATGTATTAGTAATTGCAAAAGGCTGATTGATTATAACACGCAAAACCGGCCTCACAAAATACTCTTCTAGTGGTTTACCGTTCACAACTATGCTGCCGCTCCCACGTTTTAACCACACTCTGGCAGAGGATTCTTTCCTACGACCAGTAGCATATAGCCTTTCGCTACCTTTATTTTTTTCAAGCACCATATTAAACAAAATCTACTATTACAAACTAAATAATCAGCTAAAAAGACATATAAACATAAGAGCGTATCACAAGTAACTTACGATAGCATCTTATTTTATAATAAATTCTCTTTAAACACTAAGTAAACAACAGCACGGTTATAAAACCCACTTAGATAAGTGCTAGTGCACAAACTAAATTCTTTCTAACCATCTATAGTCGTGATACTTTTCAAAATTTGCGTCTATAGATCACGTGTTTGTATGAATTATATACATAACACTCGCGTTCTTCCTCGCTCTTTTTCAAGCCTAACTTTGTATATGCACAAGTTAAATAACAACTCTTCATTTACAAGAGTTGGACACTTGCACAAAAAAGCCTTATCACAAACAAACTATTCAAAATCCAGCAACTCCAGCTTATAACAATTGACAACAGTATTCAAAAGGTATGCTATAAGCTCTTGCTCCGCCACTAAAGCTAGTACTGGTGACAACTCTTATAGTTTATAGCAAACAAACCGCAGCAATAAGGGTACGTAATGTTAATTTGCACTGACTTTTACCTTATGCTCCTGTGGTTGCTGACCAGCATGTGGATGACTTACTCCAGGATACACATAAAGGTTCCCCATCTGCTTGTGTGCCAACGGGCTATCCTTAGGAAGCATCCTCTCAACAGCTTTTTTAAATAATCTCTCAGGAAACTTGCCAGATAATATGTCGCCAAATGAACGTTCTTTGATACCACCTGGATATCCAGTATGCCAGAAAAATTTGCTTTGCTCGAGTTTTTTGCCAGTAACCTTTACTTCTTTTGCGTTGACGACTATTACGTTATCACCACAATCAATATGCGGTGTAAAAGTAGCTTTATGCTTCCCACGCAGAATCATCGCAACACGTGCTGCAACACGCCCTAAAGGCATTCCAGAAACATCAATAATAAACCAATTCTTCTTAACATCTTTAGGCTTGATATTGAAAGTACCTGCAGTATAAGAAGGCATAAATCCTCGTAAAAATAACTAAACATACTATATTCTACAAACTGAAATACACAAGATTCACCTTCAGCATAGCAGAACACCACAATCGCTATAATTAAAACATGGCGGGGATGACGGGGCTCGAACCCGCGACCTCCGGCGTGACAGGCCAGCACTCTAACCAACTGAGCTACATCCCCCAATAATGGCCAGTACTCAAGGTACCAGATGCCAAAAAACTGGTGGGCGATGACAGGCTCGAACTGCCGACCCTCTCGGTGTAAACGAGATGCTCTACCAACTGAGCTAATCGCCCTATATGCCACCTAAGAAACTAAGCGCGCATGTAAGATATATAATAATTCCACAGATATTGCAAGCACTTAGCAAAAAGCTAGAAAATATTTCTTAGACTTTATGATAAAACTAGGTAAAGTGCTACGCAGAAGTAATACATCACACTGTTATTTCGCAAGAAAATACATAACAAATTAGACATATATACTAAAGATCTCTAATATTATGGCGTGTGTTCGCTATACTTAAAAATTGGCGTCTTAAAAATACTACTTAATTAGTCGTCTGTGTAACAACTCTAAGAAACTGAGGATTAATTTTGGTTTCAAGCAATTATGATGAACTGAAAGTCAACAAGTTTAACCGCAAGTTAACAACTGTTACATATCATTCTAATGGTTCCGTGAGTCACTTCGTATATGCAACACTGCATTATAAAGCGAATTAACGTCATAATTTCCGCTTGCGAGTAATTTCCCATTATAAGCTATCACAATGTAAGGGATTGAACCATTGTAGTTCACATCTAATTCTTTAAATGCAGTTATGATATCTCTTGATGAACTAAAATCGAGAGCAGATATGTATAGACTTCTAGCATCAATACTTCCTACATATTGCTCTAACTTATCAAGATCATGATCTATACTTAAAGCGATGATCTTAGCCTCTTTTCCTTCAGCAAATTTTTCATGAAGATTGGTTAGATCTGGCATACTCCTCTTGCAAACTCCACACCATGAAGTGAATACAAAAAGGATTTTTACTTGTGCATCATCAGCATATAATTCATTCTTCAACTCTTGACTTGTTATCTTACTGATATTCCCACTTGCCAACGCAGTCTGGAATTGAGCGATAACCGATAATAAAAGCGCAATAACAGCAATAAACCGAGTCTTTCTATTCATTCTCACAGTACTTTAATAGTTCACTTTAAAAAGTTACAACAGATCAATTTTGTAATTTATTTGAGCATATAGCAATGAAAGAATAGCTGAATAGAAAAATTTTTTTTAAGCTTTTTGAAGCGTGTATATTATAATAGGAGTATGTCCGGAACCCAGAGTTAATGTATTTTGGCTGCTTTTTTTCAAACCTGACCCGGTGAATACAAAAGACCTGCCTCCAGATCACACTCCCAAGATGCCTTCTAACATATATAAGACTGAGGTACAAGTAGTATATAAAGATAAAATTCTCAAAAATTTTAGATGTTTAGAGATATACTCCTCATACTGCAATAATTGGCGTAGTTAAAATACTCCTTATTTTCACGCGAGTTGCAAATTATTTTATAATTGGCAACTTGTCTAAATATATCTTGTTATTTGTGGGATTTGGTATTAGTAGCCGCCTTCCTATGCACTTTGCTAGCAGTGTCATATGTAAGGTATCAACCAATAACTATAACATTGAAACTCTATCTCTTTCTACTTAAGGTTTGTCATCTTTATTTATCACCATTCTATTTTCTCTAAGCTGATATTATTGTTCGTATATATACACATGGAGGCTGCTATACTGATCGCTTTTTTTGCTATCTGCTCTGCATCTAAGTCTGTATTTTCTGATAATGCTTTAGCAGCAGCCAAAGCATAATTTCCACCTGATCCTATAGCTGCGATCCTACTTTCAGGCTCTATAATATCTCCCTGACCAGATATGATAAAAGTATATTCTGAATCAGCAACTATCATCATTGCTTCCAGTCTTCTTAGATATTTATCAAGTCGCCAATCCTTTGCTAATTCAACAGCGGCTTTTTTTAATTGTGATGGATGTCCAAGTAACTTCTTTTCTAATCTATCAAAAAGTGTGAAGGCATCCGATGTTGCTCCAGCAAAACCAGCTAATACTCTATTTTTATCTAGTTTGCGTAATTTATTTGCCGTAGATTTAAAAACTGTATTGCCAAGTGTCACTTGTCCATCTCCTGCGATTGCTAAAGACCGCTCAGACCTGACACAAACAATTGTTGTAGCATGAAGTTGTAATTGTGTATTATGCATATTTTCCTCTATATTATTTAGTCGCTTGCGTCATAATTTTTGAAGCGTAGGGCCGCTTCCAAGCTACTTTTTGTGCATCTAACTTTCCGCAAAAATTTATTTGCGCAAGCAAATCGATTTTTAACGGACAAACTCTTTACGAGAAGTGCGCCAGAGTCACTTTGAATTTGTTATAATCGGAATAGTCCCTTTGCTGTACGAATATCGAATAATATCTGATCTTTTAAGAGAGATAAGCTACTAAACTTTCTTTCAGGTCGCATAAAATCTAAAAATTCAACAACAACATCTGCGCCATATATGCTGCGATCAAAATCAAATATATGTACCTCTAGTATTGGCGATTGATCAAGGTTAAAAGAAGGTCTAAGTCCTATATTTGCAACTCCATTATACAAGATTCCTTCTACATTAATACTCACCTGATATACTCCATACCTAGGATATATTATCCCTTCATCTAGATTTATATTTGCAGTTCTAAAACTTAGCTTAGTACCAGTTCCTCTTCCTTTCACCACTTTTCCTTTTACAGAATACCTGCGTCCTAATAGATCAGAGACTATATTGACCGCTCCACACTGCAAGAATTTGCGTATATTAGATGATGAAACTTCATGATACTGTCTATATATTTTGTTAATGCACAAATATTTGAATCTCATATCGTATGAGATGTTATGTAGCATCCTAGAGTTACCTTGCTTGTTATGTCCAAAGTGAAAATTATACCCTGAAACTATGTGTGATGCATTCAAAGTTTTTACCAAGATCTCACTAATAAAATCTTTTGCACTCATTAAAGAAAATTCTGTAGTAAATGGAATGGTGAGTACACTGACATTCCCTATACTTTCAAGTAACTTCTTTTTATATGAATATTCAGTAATTAACTTTAACCCTAAATCTGGGCGTAATATACAAGATGGGTGTGGTTTAAAGGTTACAACTAAGATCTCTCTACCTAAATCTCTTGAGATACTAATGCAATTTTTAAGAATCTCTTGGTGAGCAAGATGCACACCATCAAAGTTCCCAATTGCTACTATACGCTGATTATCTAAAGTAGTATTTAGCAGCTTTTTGTCTATTTCATGTAAATTCATAGTGCAAAATACAATAATAACTAAACATTGCTGCAATTATTATAGGAGCGATAACAGCAGCTATTACTGGAATAGAATTAGTCATTGCAATAGCAGAAAAAAAATCGACCATAAAATATATGACAAAACATATAAAGATTATAGATAGCGTCAGCAAAGAAGATCTCCTGAATCTTGGTAACACTGAGCAGAAGCCATAGCCAAGAAACATCATCGCAATACACATAAGTGGCGAAAATAAAAGATGTGCAAGATATAGCCGATATTTTACACTAGAAAAACCAGATTCATTCGCAAATGTTATAAAATCGTATAACCTAAGGATAGTCATCGTCTCTGGAAGCATCAGGTTATCGGTTATTTGTTCAAGTCTTACTCGTATTGGTACAGCAAAAGTGTCGTGATAATGAGTGCTGTAACTAGCATCTGTAATAACTGCATTATAAGCAAGCACGCTGCTATCTAACACTTCAACATTGCTAGCGTCTAGACGCTTCAAGAATTTTCCATTTTCATCAAAGTAATATATTTCGACATCATACATTTCATTTGTAGGGACAGATACCTTTTGACTATGTACCATAACATATTCATTTGTCATTTGATATTTAAACCAAAGTCCAGACTGTGAAACTGAAACTAAGCTGTCATTATTTTTCATAAATTTTGCTTCATAGTACTGATATCTTTCGAGTAGAGAAGCGCTAAGTTGATGCAAAAATACAATATGTAATATGCTAAATAAAATCACAATGAACATAGCAGGAAGAGTGATTTGAATGCTTGTGAGTCCAGATGCTCTCATTGCGGCCATTTCACCGCGCCCTCCTAATTTTCTGTATAGTAAAATCGTCCCTACTAAAATAACAAATGGTAACACTTTCTGTACGCGACTGTAATTCTTCATTAAACACATACCGAGCACATCACAAATTGTTATGTCTGTATTATATGTAATTCTCGCGAGCTCTAGTATATCAAAAAAAAGCACTAGCCCAGCGAAGGCAAATGCTATAAACAGAACAGAAAGAAAATATTGCCTCGCAATATATTTATAAAGAATAAAATGCACAGATTAAGTTTGCAAAATACTGTTGTTTTTAGGTTACACATAGTCTTTTGATAAGCTTTGTATACCAGTCATACTTTTCAAAATTGGCGCTTCTTAAAGGCCGTTCATTAGACCTCTTGCATAACTTGTTCCAAACTGTGATTTGATTGTCACTAAAACATGAAAACACCCACGTAGATCATTGTTTGGTGACGTTTTGCAAAAATCTACTCTATAAGAATTTCTACCTCAGAATGAGGTTATGCAAGAGGTCTATTGTGTATTGATTATACACTGTTCCACAAATTTTTCTTAGCTCTTTTTGATGTCTAACTTCGTAGTCACCTTGATCATAACTCTAGGAAGCTGAGGATTTATATTGGCCTGCAAGTGTATGGTAAATATATATATATCCAAAAATTAGCACGGGGCCAGGTCGGCATTGTTGCATAATGCCATTCCGCACTGCGCTAATTTTTGCACATTTGACTTCTCCACAAAAATTTATTTGCATCGCAAATCAATTTTTGGCGGATAGACTAATTATTTTATAGTTGGCAACTCACAATTTTTAAAGCATTTTGATTATTTCTTTTTCTGTAATCACAAAGTGTAACTTCGCATCATCTTCTGATGCGTCAATCAAACCTAACTCTTGCATAGAAAAAGCGCAGCCAATGCGTATTGCTGAAACATTTTCTGCTGTTTTCAATGTTCTATCGTAATAACCCATTCCATATCCAATTCTGTTGCCTCGTCGGTCGAATCCAAGGAGTGGAATCAATATTATTCCTGGTCTAATTGGATTTGAAGTATCTACTGGTTCTGGGAATCCAAATTTAGGATGCAACCTTGTAGACTCACCAAACGACCATCTTGCAAACTGCATCACATCACTAGTATCTATATATGGTAAAGCGATTTGATAGCCTTGAGATTCAGCGTAGGATAGAGCAGGTAATACATTTATTTCGCTTTTGATAGGATAGAATCCAGAAATTATTTTCCTATCGTCATAAACATACCACTCAAGAAATCGAATAAATTTATTAACAAATTTCATGCAGGCATCCTGTCTGTACCGCAGATCAGTGCCGTTGCGTAATAGTTGTAAATTTGCTCTAATTGTTTTTTTATTTTCGTATCCTCTTTGCATTTTAGCCTATAATCATAAAGAGAAAAAAGAATTTAGAAAAATTGACAAAAGCAGTTCAAAAGATATAACGCTCAGCACAGCTCATCTGAACAAACTTGAATTGATATATTTAGATCATGAAATTGAGAATTTCTTATTGAAACGCAAAAAAATCGCGATCTTCATAACATTTTTGAATATACCAACATTCTTTGAGTAGTAACATAATTCTCTTCCGAACAACTTCAAGCAATGTTATGTGGACTACTGTATTAACTAATTGTTATCATACACGTATATTCATATACTCATAAAGTATTATGAATGCACATTATACACAAAAACTAATTACTTCTCAGAGGGAAATTCTGCTGCAGTAATTGTTAATAGCACTATTTATATATTTATTTAGTTGATTTTATTACAAAGATATTTAGTATCTGTTACCAAAGTTATGTGGTAGCTCCTCATCCATAGTTTTATGCCTAAGTTAAAATATGAAAAAAACATTGCTTTCACAACGTCAACTAATGGTGTGAAAGAAAGATTTATTCCAATAGATCCAAATTGTATCAAGATGTATGTGTGTGGTCCTACAGTTTATGATAGACCACATCTTGGCAATGCTAGATCATGTGTAGTATATGATGTACTATATAGAACTTTACTTCAGATATATCCAAAAGTCTTGTACGTTAGAAATATTACTGATGTTGATGACAAAATAATCAACATCGCAAAAGAAAATAACGAGAGTATTCACTCTATCACAAGTCGTGTCACAAAGTTTTTTCATGAAGATATGTTAGCTCTGAACTGTATGCTTCCAAGCGTTGAGCCAAGAGCTACAGAAAATATAGATGCTATGATAGAGATCATTGAGCGTCTCTTGAGTTTAGGTTTTGCATATACATCGGATAATCACGTTTTGTTTAATGTGGCGAAATTTCCAGATTATGGAGCATTGTCTAAGAGAAATTTGTCGGAAATGATAGAAGGAGCAAGAATAGAGGTTGCTTCTTATAAGAAAAATCCTACTGATTTTATTCTTTGGAAGCCTGCGGCTATAGAAGAGGCCTGGTGCAGTTTTGATAGTCCTTGGGGGCTTGGAAGGCCTGGGTGGCATATAGAATGTTCTGCAATGAGTATGAAGTATCTTGGTCAAAGCTTTGATATTCATGGTGGCGGTGTAGATTTAATATTCCCACATCATGAAAACGAAGTTGCACAAAGCAGATGTTATTCAAATGATGTATCATTTGCAAAATACTGGATACATAATGGCTTTTTGACTATAAATGGTGAAAAAATGAGCAAAAGCCTTGGGAATTTTAAAACTGTACGAGATGTTTTAGATGATGGAATAGATGGTACAACGCTTAGATATTTCTATCTAACGACACAATATAGAAAACCTCAAGATTTTAATGAAAAAGCTCTTTATGATTCTAAAAAAGCTTTAGAAAAATTTTTTTCTGCCGTAAGAGATATAACAAGTGAAGTGATAGAGGAAAACACTGATTTATCTATATCAAATGCGATGGGATTTCTATGTGACGACTTAAATACCCCAGCTTTGTTGTCTTATATGCATAAGATAGCAGCCAGCGCTCTTAAAGGTAATGAACAGCACAAAATAGAGTTGAAAAAGATTTGCGACATAATCGGGTTAGATTTTTCCGCAAAATTACTAGCAAAAGAATATAAGATCGAAGATGATATTCATTTAATAGCAGAAGAACGAGTAAAAGCAAAATTGGAAAAAAATTGGGTAGAAGCTGATCTGCTGAGAGCTAAAATAGAAAGATTAGGATATAGTGTGATAGATACCAATAATGGTTATAGATTAGAAAAAAACAGAAAGTAGAATTATCTATCCGCCAAAAATTTATTTGCATAGCAAATCAATTTTTGTGGAGAAGTCAAATGTGCAAAAATTAGCCCAGGACTTGGCAGCATTGTTGCATAATGCATAGTGCATATCTTGAGTTTATCTGCCATTGAAATACCAGCTTTGTTAGTTCCTTAGCCGATCTATTTAACGCGAGTTGCCAATTAAAATTGAGCATTTATCATGCCTTGAGGTATGATATAGCACTAGAAGGTTTATTGTCTTGCAACTGATAAGTGATTAAATAATTCTTCATTCCAGGTTTAGATTTGCAATTATTAATTGCGTGCAATTTGCAATATAGATCTTGCATAACATCATCGACAAAACAGTACATTGCAGTAAAATCCTTTTTCATAGGTTATTTTTATGTGTTAAAAAAATTTAAAATAACCTATAATCCCCTAAAAATCTACCATGCAATCAATCAGTTAATTGGCAACTCGCGCTAGTTAGCTGTGAGTTATATTGATAGGCGCACGCATTTAGAAATATTAGTGATAAAAAAGAGCTGCATTATGAATAAATTTAAGCATGCGCTTACCTAAGCTGCGCAAAATGTTATATTTATGCGCCGCACTTTACACTTTTGCAGCAAATAAATCAATGCTCTTCAATCATTTGCAATATTCACTTCGAGAATTTTGAAATGATCGCCCATTTTATCTCTTGCTATCAGAAGTTCTGCGTGTTTTTTTAATTGCTTTTTTTGTTCCAAAGAAAATTTAGGATTTTTTAGAAAATATTCAAGGCGCTCTAATATTCCATGTTGAATTAGAAAATTACGCTGCGTATCCAAATTACAAATAAAAGAACTTTTACGAAACACGCTCTGCAACGCTTGAAAGTTTACAAGGCTTGTAATGTCAGACTCCCCAATATTACAGAGAAAATCATTCTTAGAATGTCCTTTTAGTGATTGTATTGTACTAAGCCCAGGCGAGTTGGTGTATCCATAATCTATTATTAAACCTGAGCCTCCGGCACTTTTTAAGACAGCTGATATCTCCCCGGCGTATAGCAAAGCTGTAGGCGAATATTCAAATACAGCCCCTTCTTTGAACTTGTTAATTCTATCAAAATTTTCAAGTACAGTCGGTGCAAGGCGCGCAAGAGATAGCTTGTCATCTTTAAGTGTGACAACGACTTCACTGAATCTAGATTGCCCATCATACACAAATTGTTTTATGGGCAATGCATCAAAAAATTCATTCGCAATGAGAATTGTAAAGTTACCTTGAGTCGAGTTTAAATCTGCTAATCTTAACTCCTTCATCCATTTGATGCTTAAGTTTTGATAACCTTTTAGACTCATGCTTTGCTTACCTGCTAGCAATTCACTATTTTCTACTAGTAGCACTTGCCTTATTGATTCATGAAATCCTGGCACATGAGAGGTAGAGCGAAGCAAATCCTGCATAAGATAACCATCACCAGGCCCAAGCTCTATTAGATTCAGCGTTCTACTTCCAGAATCTAACCACTTCTTTACACACCAAATCGCGATAGTCTCCCCAAAAAGCTGAGTACTGGAAGGGGCAGTGATAAAATCACCATGCTCTCCAATTGAATTACAAAATTGGTAGTAGTGCTCTGATGCTAAATACAAAAAGTAATCAAGAGTGACATAGCCATTATAC
Source organism: Candidatus Lariskella endosymbiont of Hedychridium roseum (assembly GCF_964020185.1). Classification (NCBI taxonomy): domain Bacteria; kingdom Pseudomonadati; phylum Pseudomonadota; class Alphaproteobacteria; order Rickettsiales; family Candidatus Midichloriaceae; genus Candidatus Lariskella; species Candidatus Lariskella endosymbiont of Hedychridium roseum. The sequence goes on from NZ_OZ026538.1 coordinate 1,420,676, forward strand.
AGCATCTCATCTCTTATGATGCTATCAAGACTCCTTTTCATAAGAGAGGTCCGAAATAAAAACTATTGATCCTGAAGAATAGGTGGTATTTCTAGAGGGCTTTCTTCTACGATTCCTCGTCCTTTGCAAGCAGAGATAGATAGTAGCAGAGCCGTTAAGGAAACCGCAAATAACACGCTAGATATTTTTCTTTTTTTCATAAGTAAACAACACTAATAAGTCTATCCATAAAAAATTAAGTTGCTGCGCAAATAAATTTTTGCGGAAAGTTAAATGTACAAACATTAGCTTAAAGACGCAGCCCTGAGTTAATTTTCGAATATAATAGCAACTCCCACAATTTAGCTTCGTCTTTTTTAAATTTAAGCGCGCATGGCCGCTATACTTCTAGGACAGCTAAACTCAAATCTCATCTTAAATTTTCTAAAAAATAAGCAGCAAATATATGCTGTTATTTAGGAGAGTTGCTATAATTTGTCCTGTACTCAACAAATACTACTTAACAAAATCCATAAGGTTTTTGGCAATTTTGCCACTTTTTCCGTAGGACTTTCAGCACGTCTCGCATTATTATACTCATCAATAGCAACCTTTCGATGGTATTCCATATGATTTGGGTAACCACCAAATTCCATATTCCTTATTTATTTCATCGACAAATTTGCCTGTGATTGGGTTATATTGACTAGCTGGAAGTGCAGATAATGGCAAACTGTCTAGTGAGCTGCTCTGTTCAGAAGCAGTAAATTCATTATGACCACAAGCAGCAACAAACAGTACACAAGTTATATATGCAAATACACACAATATTCTTTTCTTCATCATATTCATATATGAAATATCTATTATTATCAAACTTCAGGCTTACTTAGAAGCCCTCCAACAAATTTAGCAAGACCAAGACGCCTTTCTTTTTTTAGCCTCTCAGCTCTAAGTATAGCATATAACTTATCAACACTATACTCTATATTTCTGTTGATGATTGTATAATCATACTCGTTCCAATGACTAATTTCGGTATCAGCCATTGCCATCCTATATTTTACCATCTCTTCACCATCATTCCTCTTATTTAGTCTTGATAGTAATTCTTCTCTAGATGGCGGTAAAATAAATACACTACTAACATCATTTCTGGTGGTTGCAATTAAAGAACGATGCCCCTGCCAGTCTACCTCAAATAACACGTCCTCTCCTCGACTCAAATAATCCTCCACAGCACTACGCGGAGTTCCATAAAGTTCTCCAAAAACTTCTGCATACTCTAAGAATTCACCAGCTTCAATCATCTTACGAAAATTATCTATATCAGTGAAGTAGTAATCCACACCATGCTGCTCACCAGCACGCATCTTCCTGGTAGTAATAGAGATAGAAAGATGCAAATGTTTATCACATTCAAGTAGCTTCTTAGCGAGAGTAGTTTTTCCAGCACCAGATGGAGCAGATAACAAAAAAATCAAGCCTCTGCGCTTAATTCTTGGCATAATATTTACAACTATATTTGTGGTTTAAATAACATTTCTAGATTCAACTATAGCTAAAACCTGTGTAAATGGGTGCGACAAATGAGCATTTTAGAATAAATTTTTATTCGTTTAGGACCTGAAATATCACTATATTTCAGGCGAAAAGCTAATAAAATTTGTCTAAAAGACGAAGCTTAGTATGCTAATTTATACACGCTCTAGCTGGGCACTGCCTATAACGTAATCATTCTGCAAACGTTTCTCTATAGCATCCACCAGCAAATCCTGAACTCTAGCCCCATATATTTCATTAAACACAGTCAGTGTGGAAGGGGATGTGATGTTAACCTCTATCAAATACTCATCAATCATATCAACACACGCTAATAATATATTGTGCTGGGTAAAGGTCTCAGATAGCAGATCCGCCAACACTTGTTCACGCGCACTAATGTGCGTTACAACATTCTTTGCGCCATGAGATATATTTGTTCTAAAATCTCCGATCGCAGGGATTCTTCCCAAAGCCCCAACAAGCTTTCCATCTACAAAAATGAGTCTTTTATCTTTGCTATATACTTCTTGCAAAAAGCGCTGCGCTACCACCCAATTATGTTTGTTAAAATAAGAGTCTAATATAAATTCTAAATTGCTGTCGTCAATAGTTAATTTTATTACATCACGTCCACCATAATAGCCAAAAGGCTTTAAGATTATTTGCTTATGTTCACTTAAGAATAGCGCAGCATCATCTTTATTCTGCGTCATTAATGAGGGTGGCAGCAAATCATGGAATAAAAACGGAAAAAACTTTTCAGGATAGTTACGAATTGCGCTCGGATCATTGGAGACAATCGTACGTCCTTTTAGTAGATCCAATATATACGTATTGTTTATATAATTTATATCAAAAGGCGGATTCTGCCTAATCAAAACCGCAACAACATCTTCCAAATTCAAAGTTTCCTCTGAAACCAAGTTGAACTTCTTGCTATCATGAGTGGAAGATCTAACGAATGTTCCATACGCTATAACTTCAGTTCCCCAAAGTGAAAGATTTTTAGGTTCATAGAAAAATATGCTATATCCTCTAGATTCAAAAGCTTTCGCTATTAAGGTTGTGCTATCTGTCTCCAAGACGAAAGTAGACAGCGGATCTGCCTGCACTGCTATAATTCTTTTTTTACTCTTCTTTTTTATATCCATTATTATATCTTCCCTATAGATCGCTATTTTGATTTGAGAAAAATTTTTAATACGCGCCAAAAGTCTCAAAACAAGCATGAAATGGTGCCCTGAGTGTCAAAATAGCGCTTTTAATCCGTAAGGAAATGTTATAAAAGACCCAAAAACCTTACGGATTTTATGCAAATAGTGTTTGCTTAGGCACTGGACCAATTAATATATCCAAAAATTATTGCATGGCTGCTTCCTGAGCTAATTTTTGCACATTTCACTTCTCCACAAAAATTGATTTGCTATGCAAATCAATTTTTGGCGGATGGACTTTTAAGAGAAAAGCACATAGCTATATTATATACCGCAGGTAAATGAAGAGCTGGTATTTAATTATGTATAGCTAAAGTGCTATCAAATAAGTATCTAAAGCAGATTTAACACTATTGGTTTGTCATTTATTTCTATAATACTACCATTTTCCTCCAGAGATTTAACAAATAGCATACTATCACTTAAAGTTTGCTCTTTTATGTATTTAGACCAAGCCTCAATTGAATCGATTATATTTTGAGAGCTAGTAAAAAATTGTACAGTAATACGATCAGTAACTTTTAAATTTCTGTCTTTTCTTGCCTGCTGCACAACTCTTATAAAATCTCTAGCAATTCCCTCTTGCTCCAACTCTTTTGTTATATTGGTATCTAACAATACCAAAGCATTACTGTTTGAAAGGGCAACAACATTTTTTGTCCACTCTGGTTTTGGCTCAAGTTTAAGCTCAAACTCTTCTTGTTTTAGAATTTCACCACTGATTTCGACAAAATTATCTTTTATTCTCCATTCTGAATTTTTACTTGCTTTGATTATAGACTGAACCTTCCCTGGCAGTCTTTTCCCAATGCTTGCAAGATTCAGCTTCAATTTAAAATCTGCGTATTTAGATATTTCATCTTCTGCTAGATTTTCCCAACTTTTCACGTTTATTTCATCTAGAATTAGTTGCTTTAGTTCTTCACCAAATAGCGTACTGGAAACTCCTATAAATGTCACTTTTGCTAGAGGCTGTCTTATTCTAATTCCAAGATCATTCCTGATATGTAGGGCTGCGTTACATGCATCCCTCACTTTTTCCATATCATTAATCAGCTGATAGTCTATTTTTGATTCATCAATAATTGGAAATTTTTGTAAGTGCAGGCTAGTTTTATCTTCCGCATTTAAATTGCAGTAAATCTCTTCTGTCACCATCGGTAAAAGTGGCGCTATCGCAAGACAAAAATGCGTCAAAATGGTGTATAAAGTGTTATAAGCAGATATCTTGTCATCATCCTTCTCAAATCTCCAGAACCTGGATCTTGAACGTCTTATATACCAATTATTTAGAGCTTCTAAAAATCTCTCAGCAGCAGCACATGCGGAAACTGTGTCATATTTATCCATGGAAGATTTTATTGTAGAAAGCGTTTGCTGACATTTTGCAATGATATATCTATCCAATAAATTTTCACTAGCAATGCTTGTGGAAGCTATAATTTTATCTATGTTTGCGTATAGAACAAAGAAATTGTATGCATTCCAAAGTGGCTTTATTACCAACCTAATAACCTCTTTTATGCTTGCTGCTTCCTGATCTATTAAAAGTTCATGTCCCCTCATTACAGAGGAAGATGCCATAAACCAGCGCATTGCGTCAGCACCGAGAGTTTCAAATACATCTATTGGATCTGCATAGTTCTTGAGTCTTTTAGAGAGTTTTTGTCCGTCCCCACCTAATATTACACCGTGGCAAATACAGTTTAAAAACGGCGGTCTATCAAAAAGTGCTGTTGAAAGAACCATCAGCGTATAGAACCAGCCCCTAGTCTGCGCAACATATTCAACTATAAAATCAGCTGGTGCGTGTGTATTAAACCATTCCTGATTTTCAAACGGATAATGCACTTGTGCAAATGGCATTGAGCCGCTTTCGAACCAACAATCTAAGACTTCTGGCATTCTTCTTAGTTTCGATTTTCCTGTTGGGTCACTTGGGTTTGCTTTCACTAAAGAGTCAATAAACGGCCTATGCAGATCTTCTATTTTCACACCAAAAGCTTCCTCAAGCTGTGCTATTGAGCCATATACCTCAATATGAGGATATTTCGGATCATCACTCTGCCAAATTGGAATTGGACAGCCAAAATATCTGTTTCGTGAAATGGACCAGTCCCTGGCATTTTCAAGCCACTTTCCAAAAAGTCCATCTTTAATATGCTCTGGAATCCAGTTAATCTTCTGATTATTTTCAATCATCTGTTCTTTAAGTGCTGTAACCTTTATATACCAGGAAGGAACAGCTTTATAAATCAATGGAGTATCTGTTCTCCAGCAATGCGGATAATTGTGAAGATATTGCTCTGTTTTTATCCATAAATTTTTCTTCTTTAGTGCAATTATTATAGGATCGTTTGCTTCAAATACTTGCATGCCCAAATAATCTATTACTGGAAATATAAATTTCCCAGCGCTGTCCACAGGGCATACTATCTCTATATGGTTTTCTTTGCAAAGCGCTTGATCATCTTCTCCAAACCCTGGTGCAACATGTACTATTCCAGTTCCATCTTCTGTTGTGACAAAGTCAGCCGCAAGCGATACAAATGCATTTGTGCGATCTTTAAAATAGTCAAAAAGCGGTTCATAATGAATTCCAATTAAGTCGCTGCCTTTGCACTTTTTTACTATATTATCACCTAGTTCATTGGCATACTTAGACATCAATGCTTCTGCTATAATATAGAGCGCTCCTTCTTTTTCTAGAATGACATAATCTATATCTGCTCCAAGCGCGATTGCTAAATTTGATGGAAGAGTCCAGGGCGTGGTTGTCCAAACAACGAAGTAACAATTCTGGTCATTTTTACAAATTGCCTTAATGGCATCTTTTATCTTAAATAAAACAGTAACTGCTTTACTTTCTTTTCTTCTATAAGAATTATCCATTCTTGTCTCAAAATCAGAGACTGGCGTTTGGCATGCCCAAGAATAAGGCATTACTCGCATTGCCTGGTATATCAAGCCTTTTTCATATAGAGTTTTAAAAGCCCAAATGACACTTTCCATATAGGGCATTTCCATAGTCTTGTAGTCATTTGCGAAATCCACCCAACGCGCCTGCCGCTCCACATATGCTTCCCACTCTTTCGTATATCTCATTACAGAAGTTCTACAGTGAGCGTTGAACTGATCTATCCCGTATTCCTCTATGGCAAGCTTACCAGATATTCCAAGCTCTTTTTCTGAGGCCATTTCAGCTGGAAGGCCATGACAATCCCACCCGAATCTACGTTCTACACGCTCTCCAAGCATAGTATGATATCTTGCGAATATATCCTTGATAAAGCCTGTCAGAAGATGTCCATAGTGAGGTAGGCCGTTTGCAAAAGGTGGACCGTCATAAAAAACATATTCTTTGTCTCCCACAACAGATCTTTCAAAAGATTTTTCCTTTCGCCATTTATCTAAAATTTTCTTTTCTATATCTGAAAAATTTGGATTTGGGTCTACTTGTTTATAAGTTGTTTGTGACATATTATTCGTTAATTGTTTATCTTCTTTGTGCAGGTTCTTTTAAGAACTGTATTTAGTCCTTCCGCCAAAAAATTCATTTAGGAGCGGAAGGCAGTTCCTACTACGCTAATTTTGCATAAAGTTAAATGTATAAAAATTAGCTAAAAATCGCGGCCTTTTGCTAATTTTTGAAATACAATTTTATGATTTTGCGATGCCGGCAGTTGCATATTATAGACTATAGTCACTGCTACTACTTGCATTTCTAAAATACGGATTCTATATATTTGTCAATTCTATATCAAGTGCATCTTGCAATATAAGTAGTCTATCCGCCAAAAGTTGCGTAGGAGGCGCCTTCTTGCGCCTAAATAAATTTTTGACAGATAGATTATAAATAGTACGCGCGCAAAAAGTCTCGGAACAAGCATGAAATGCTGCCCGGAGTGTCTTTCAATCCGTAAGAAAATGTTATAATAAGCGCAAAAACCTTACGGATTTTATGAACGTAGTGTTTTTAGGCACTGGATCAATTATAAAAAAATTAGCGCAGGGCCAAATCATGTGCTAATTTTTGTGGAATGGACTAAATAAATATACAAACACACTGAACTTCTGGGCTGTACTGCTTTACTGTTCAACGAACAGTAAAGAGTTTTCACGATTAGATAGAAGTATGATATGATCACTTTTTTAAAAACTAAAGAGTGGTTTTATGGTTTGTTGTAAGGGATGTTGCTCTGATATCTTTGTAAAGAATGGCATTGTGAGGGGGTGTACAGCGTTATAAGTGCAGATCATGTTCTAAATTTTGTTGAGGGCGATCTGGGCAAGAAGCCTCAAACAGCTGTTAAGAAAGCATTATGCGTTATGCTATATAGTCTTGGTAATGGCTCTTTTTCTATGTTAGGCAAGATATTATGGCATTCGCCGTCCATAATTTATCGCTGGGTAGTAGAGGTGATGGGCAAGACTCAGGAGCCAGTTGTCTCTTCGGATATTATGGAGATGGAATTCGACGAGATGTGGCATTTTATTGGTTCAAAAAAACAAGCTTTGGATCATTAAGGCAGTTGATCGTAGTACAAGGAGAACAGTTGCCTGGGTTACAGGCAATCGTGATACTGCAACATTCCAAAAGCTCTACAAAAAGTGAGTCATCTGAAAGAATGTCATTTTTATACGGATGATTGGGATGCTTTTTCTAAAATTTTACCCAAAGAGCGTCATACAATTGGAAAGTCTGGCACAGTATGTATCGAGAGAGATAATAGCAACACGCGACATCATTTATGCCGAATGACACGGCGCACTAAAATCGTTTCTAAAAAAGAGTCAATGGTATACGGATCCATCAAGCTTTGGTGCGCTCTTACTATTACACAAATATTCAAACAATATCAAGAACAGCTCTTATCTATCTTTATGTGAAAACTCTCAAGTATCTTTATTTCTTTAATATTATATTCCATTTTTGTTCCAAAGAAAGCTTTCTTTTGTTTGTAGTGTGTTGAGTTGGTTGCGATGTGATTTGTAAAATATAAGAGAGTTTTCACATAAAGATAGATAATAGCTGTTCTTGATATTGTTTGAATATTTGTGTAATAGTAAGAGCGCACCAAAGCTTGATGGATCCGTATACCATTGACTCTTTTTTAGAAACGATTTTAGTGCGCCGTGTCATTCGGCATAAATGATGTCGCGTGTTGCTATTATCTCTCTCGATACATACTGTGCCAGACTTTCCAATTGTATGACGCTCTTTGGGTAAAATTTTAGAAAAAGCATCCCAATCATCCGTATAAAAATGACATTCTTTCAGATGACTCACTTTTTGTAGAGCTTTTGGAATGTTGCAGTATCACGATTGCCTGTAACCCAGGCAACTGTTCTCCTTGTACTACGATCAACTGCCTTAATGATCCAAAGCTTGTTTTTTTGAACCAATAAAATGCCACATCTCGTCGAATTCCATCTCCATAATATCCGAAGAGACAACTGGCTCCTGAGTCTTGCCCATCACCTCTACTACCCAGCGATAAATTATGGACGGCGAATGCCATAATATCTTGCCTAACATAGAAAAAGAGCCATTACCAAGACTATATAGCATAACGCATAATGCTTTCTTAACAGCTGTTTGAGGCTTCTTGCCCAGATCGCCCTCAACAAAATTTAGAACATGATCTGCACTTATAACGCTGTACACCCCCTCACAATGCCATTCTTTACAAAGATATCAGAGCAACATCCCTTACAACAAACCATAAAACCACTCTTTAGTTTTTAAAAAAGTGATCATATCATACTTCTATCTAATCGTGAAAACTCTCAAATATTATACATTCGCCGAAAAAACTATAAGCCGCTCTATTCCAGCAAGATCCTTTACTACCTCTAAATTCTTTAAATTATTCTGCTCTATGATTTTCACAACCTTTGCTGCTTGGTTATAGCCGCATTCAAACATTCCAACCCCTTCTTTCTTTAAGAATTGCGATGCCTCTTGCGCAATTTTTATGTAGTGCGAAAGCCCACTGCCATAGTCAGTTAAGGCATTTTCTGGCTCATAACACCTTACACTTTCAGATAACTTATGAAATTCATCAATTGCTATGTAAGGTGGATTTGCAAGTATAATATCGAATTTTATTCTCGGAACGCTAGCAAACCAATCACTTTCTACAAATGTTACTCTTGATTCAAGCTTCAGATTACCGCAGTTAATCTTTGCAACGTTTATGGCATCAATAGATATGTCAGTTGCTATCCCTGAGCTATTTTTGAAAATATCAAGCAGCGAAAGTATGATGCACCCGCTTCCCGTTCCAAGCTCTAAAATCTTCAGATCTCTGTCACAGCTCTTAAAGTAGCGCATAGCAACTTCTATAAAAAGCTCAGACTCTGGCCTTGGAATTAAAACTTTTTCGCTTACGACAAAGTCGTGTTCCCAGAATGCTTTTCTTCCCATTATATAAGCCATGGGCTCTCCTTGAAGCCGCCTGTTTAGTAGTGCATAGCATACCCTTGCCTCATAATCACTGGCCATCTGGCAATGTCTTCTTAGCAAGTCCTCTCTACTTTGGATGTTTAATGCTTGCATTACAATGAGCTCAGCATCAATAGCAGAGCCTGCTATATTGAATTCGTTGCTTTCTATAGTTTTTTTAAAAGCAAGTGTTAGTTCTGCTCGACAAATTTGTAGCAGCTCAACTATGCTTAGGCCCCTTTCAATATACATCTAGTATTAATTTTATAATTCTGCACCTTTAATAGGCGCTGCTCACCAGAGTTAATAACAGATTTTTCTCGGTGATACAAAGAGGTATACTCGTAATATCATTCAAAATTGTCACCTAAAAAAAGACCACTTGTTATGTATTAATTATACACGTCCCCAAATTCTTCCTAGCTCTTTTTAAAGCCTCATACCAATGCTTCATTTACCTGCGGTATATTTAATAATTTGCCTCTAACGTACTGTCAGCACCACTTTACCTATATTCTTTCTACTTTTAATCCTATCATATGCAAGCTTTATATCATCCAGTTTGAACTGACTATCTATCACAACATGAACATTTTTTTCTGTAATAAGTGGTAGAAGATTTTTCATTGCTCCATGAAATAGCTCAATCTTTTGTTCTATTGGCTTTGACTTCAGTGTTGAACCGATCAGTGTGAGGTTCTTAAGCAATAATCTTCCCACACTTATCTCAGCCTTTAGAGCAGACATGGTAGCGATTGAAACTATCTTTCCATACTCTTTAAGAGCTTTTAAATTTTTTTCTAAATACTCTCCGCCAAGTATATCCAAAATCAGATCTACACCACCATCTTTTCTTATTATTTCGTGAAAATCATCTATGTACGAAAGGAGATGCAAGTTTTGCTTAACAAACGCCTCTTGTTGGTTATTTTTATAGATATCATGGAATATGTTGAGTTTTTCTGCGCTGCTTGCAGTAGTATAGACTTTATAACCAGATGCGAGTGCGAACTGTACGGCAAGAATCCCAACGCCACTTGAGCCGCCGTGTATTAATACAGAGCCATTTAATTGCTGATGCCTTGTCAGTCTCTCTATAGATGGCACTTCAAGCTTTCCAAGCTTGTATAAATTAAGCCAAATAGTAACAATAGCTTCTGGAATGCTAGCGGCTGTAACAAAATCAATTGCTTCTGGAATTTCAAATACCATTGATCTGTGCGCAGGCACATATTCAGCTTGTCCGCCCTTCTTTAGCAGAGCCATAACTCTTTTGCCGGTTTTCATACAAAAACCTGACACCTCAAGTCCTGGTATTTCAAGCTTGGATTCCGAAGAAAAACTTTCCCTGCTTTGATACATTCCATGCACTTGCAAGATATCTGCTCTGTTGAGGCCGATTGCCTCAACTTTGATTAAGATCTCTTCTGCTTCTGGAATCGGCAATGGGGCTCTGCCCAAGCAAATGTCATAATCCTTTATATATGCGCATTTCATGGGCAACTTTCAGATCAATGAGAAGAGATACGAACTTCTTCAATACGATGAGGCGTCTGAGCGGAGATCAGATTGCCCATACCTCCTGAAGGATCGTTTTGTTTAAATGGCTCTGTTAGTGCGATATCAAGCGCTTCTTTTAGTGAGCTGATAGGAACAATCTTCATGCCAGATTTCACTTTTTCTGGCACTTCTTCAAGATCTCTAACATTTTCATTTGGAATCATTACAGTTTTAATGCCACCACGCAACGCAGCAAGCAGCTTTTCTTTCAAACCACCAATTGCAAGCACTTTTCCGCTTAGTGTCATTTCGCCCGTTACAGCAACATCGTTACGCACTGGAATACCAGTCAGGGCAGATGCGATTGATATACACATACCAACACCAGCAGAAGGCCCATCTTTGGGGGTCGCACCTTCTGGAACGTGGACATGCACATCCACATCTTTGAAGATCTCAGGTTTAATTCCGAATTCAACGGCATTAAATCTGACATAACTTACAGCAGCTTGAATAGACTCTTTCATGACGTCACCTAGCTTTCCTGTAATCTTCATTTCACCCTTCCCTTGGAAGACAAGAGCCTCAATTGCTAGCAAATCACCACCAGCTTCAGTATATGCAAGACCGTTAGTAATCCCAACCCTTGAGCCTTTAGTAGTTTCACCTATAGTGTGCTTTATGGGTCCTAGAAAATCCTTGATATTATTTTCATCGACTCTAACTTGAAAAGCTTTATCGTCAGATGACATAGATTTTCTTACTACTTTTCTGATAACTTTCGCAATTTCCCTATCCAGGCTTCTTACGCCGGCTTCATGCGTGTAATGCCTAACTATTTTTAAGATTGCAGAATCATCCCATGATATTTCATTTTCCCTCAAGCCATGTGCCTTAGATTGTTTTGGGATTAAGTGCCTTGCAATCTCAAGCTTTTCATCTTCTGTATAACCTGAAAGCCTAATGACTTCTAATCTATCTATAAGTGGTCTTGGAAGATCCATACTATTTGCAGTTGCCACAAACATCACTTTTGACAGATCATAATCCTCTTCTAAATAGTGATCGTTGAAGGTTTTGTTTTGTTCAGGGTCTAGTATATCAAGCAGCGCAGATGCAGGATCTCCTCTAAAATCATGACCCATCTTATCTATTTCATCTAATAGCATAAGAGGATTGCTAGTTTTTGCCTTCTTAAGGCCCTGAATCAGTTTACCAGGTCTTGCCCCTATGTAAGTTCTCCTATGCCCCTTGATCTCCGCTTCATCTCTGAGGCCACCAAGTGAGATCTTTACAAAGCTTCTTCCTGTGGTCTCGGCAATAGATTTTGCAAGTGAAGTTTTACCAACACCTGGCGGCCCAACAAGACATAAAATAGGGCTATTCAAGTCATCCGTACGCAAGTGTACGGCTAAATACTCAAGTATTCTCTCTTTGACCTTCTCAAGGCCATAATGCTGTTGATCCAAAAGCTCAGCAGCAGCCTCTAAATCTTTCTTGATAGGTGAGAATATTTGCCAAGGAATTGTAAGCAACCAGTCAAGATAGTTTCTAATGACCGTTGCTTCTGAAGAGATTGGATTCATCATCCTAAGTTTTTTTAACTCAGATTCAGCACGCTTTCTTGCTTCTTTTGAAAGTTTGGTGCGCTTAATCTTCTTCACTATATCATTAAATTCTTCCTTAAAATCCTCTTCTCCAAGCTCTTTATGAATCGCTTTGAGTTGCTCATTTAAGTAATAATCTTTCTGATTTTTTTCTATTTGATTGCGAACTCTGGTCTTAATTCTATTTTCCGCCTTTAGCAGCTCTATTTCAGCATTTATGAAAATCAGCAAGCGCTCTAATCTTTTTCCAACATTATTGGATTCAAGCAAAACCTGCTTCTTCTCGACAGGAAGCAATAAATGTGAGCTAATTGCATCACAAAATGCCGCGTCATCAGCAATTTTATTGATATTTGATACAACTTCTTCGCTAATGCGTTTATTTATTTTAACATACTCAAAAAACTGCTCAAACAAAGATCGTCTAATTGCTACCGCCTCTTTAGTGCTATTATCATAAAAAACATCCTCAAAAGAGGTGACTTCAGCTATTAAACAACTATCTTCAACCTCATACTTCAATACTTTTACTCTATTTACGCCTTCTACAAGTATCTTTATTGTTGAATCCTGCAACTTCATAAGTTGTAAAATCTTTGCCAGGACACCTACTTTATATATTTCTTTAAACTTCGGATTATCTTTGTTTGGGTCTTTTTGTGCAACAAGCAATACACTACCAGTAACCGCAGCTCTCTCTAGAGCCTTAACAGACTTGTCTCTCCCTACAAATAAAGGAACTATCATTTTTGGAAACATCACCAAATCACGCAGCGGCAATACTGGGTACATATCATGCCCTATTTTTATATTCATAATAACTTTGCCTTTTATTCTTTGATTCATTAATATATGTCCCAAACATAAGATTAACAAGAGTCATATGCTTTTTTATTTTTCTGAATAAACTCAACATGTACGCAATAGTCCCTAGCTTAACATCTAAAACAAATATGAGATGGAAGATAAAATGTAAGGCATACATTTTGATCATGCTGCAGATATTAGTCTTATATCTACCTCTTTCACCAGAATTACATTTTAGCATATTAGGTGTATTAATGATTAGTATATTTTTCCTTGCAACATGGAAATCAGCAATTGGATATACTGAGCTTGCAATATTTGGATTTATAAAAGATTTAATAGCTGGTCATAATGTCGGGTGCTCTGCTATAGAATTTGTAATTCTGCTTGCGATGGGGGATGCTATTCGGAAAATTACAAACGATAGAAGTGCAACAACAGCCTTTATCTTCTTCACTATTTCTATTACTATTGTAGCTACCCTACATGAGGTAATGTTAAGCTTCATCTATAGACAGATAGTATTTAGTATTAAATATTGGCAATTTGTTGTCCTCTGCCCTATATTTCTTTATGTGCCAATGCACATTATGCTCACAAAATGTATGAAGCTTGAAGATGCGCGACAGGCATAATAAAACACGAATTTTCTCACGTAGAGCTCTAATTATCGGCGCGATCAAAACTGCGATGCTAGGAGGACTTTGCTCAAGATATTATTATCTACAATTAATTGAGTCAAAGAAATATGAAGTACTAGCAGATAATAACAGAATAAAATTAATAATCACAGCGCCACTGAGAGGAGTGGTTCTAGATCGTAATAATAAAGAACTTATAAGCAATAAACTATCGTACAAAGCAGTTCTTGACAGTGTACCACAAAAGAGAGCAAAGCAAATTATTATCAAGCTATATGAAATTTTAGGAATTAAACATCAGATCTCAGATAAAGCAATCGAGAATATAATGCGAAACCTTTCAGAGCGTGGCCAAACTGTAATAATGAAGAACATAGTATGGTCTGATATAGCAAAGATAGAAGAATCTGTTGATTTATCTGGAATCGAGGTAATAAGAGAACAAAAGAGGATATATTTAATAGGAGATGATATAGCCCATATTACAGGCTATATATCAAAACCGAATGCTCAGGAGGTGTCAAACGCAGCAATTAAAAATTATCAAGAATTTCAAGTTGGGAAAAATGGTGTAGAAAAAACTTTTAACCAAGATCTGCTTGGTACACCAGGAAGCAGACGTATAGAAGTTAACTCACTTGGAAAATTTGTGAGAGAAATATCAATTGATAAATCAATCCCTGCAAATGCACTTAAGTTGTCTATCTCTCTTGAAGTACAAAAAATAGTTGCAAAATACATATCACAAATATGTGCAAGTGCTGTATTACTAGATATTAGAAGTGGTGAGGTGATTGCCATGCATTCAACTCCCTCATACGATCCAAATAAATTTGTGGGAGGAATATCACTAAAGGATTGGAAAGAAATACATAACAATCCTGAACATCCATTAATAAATAAAGCTATATCAATACCATATCCTCCTGGCTCAACTTTTAAAATTGTTACAACGCTTGCAGCACTACAAAATAATCTAGATCCAAATAGAAAAATTATGTGTTCTGGTTCATTTAGTTTAGGAGGCCGTATTTTTCGTTGCTGGAAAAAAGGAGGGCATGGCCTTGTAAATATGGAAGATGCCATTGCAGGATCCTGTAATGTATACCTTTACACAATTGGACTGCAAGTCGGAATAGGAGCTATCGCACAAGCCGCAGGACTGCTGGGACTTGGGCAAGTAAGCGGTATAGAGCTACCATTTGAGAATTCTGGTGTGATACCAGATCGTAATTGGAAAAGACAAAGATTTGGGCAGACCTGGCAACAAGGTGATACTGTGAATGCATCAATAGGACAAGGGTATGTTCTTGCTACTCCAATCCAGATAGCAACCATGATGGCAAGAGTTGCTAGCGGCACAGCAGTTGCCCCTACAATCCTTCACAACAATGGAAATGAACAAGCAAAATCGCTTAATATCAGGAATTCACATCTTGATATTTTGCGTAGCGGCTTATATGGCGTTTTTAATAAACATTTTGGTGCCGCGTATACCAAGAGAAGAGTGTATAGAGATGGAATAAAAATTTCAGGTAAGACAGGTACTGCTCAAGTGATTGCATTAAAGAAGCAAGGTGAAAAACACGAGAAGGTACAGCATAGAGATCATGGTTGGTTCGCAGGATTTTTTCCGTCAGACTACCCTAAGTATGCTATTGCTGTCGTAGCAGAACATGGAGGTTGGGGGTCCCAAAGTGCCCTACCCGTGGCTTTAAATATTATTGGTGATTTTTTGGATGTTATATAACACTTTAACTCTCCTAGACATTGCCATCATTCGAAATCACTTTCATTTAGTTGAAGGACTAGGAGTAACTCTTTTTCCTGGGGCTATTTTACGCGTCATTGGAACAAATGGAGCGGGAAAAACTTCACTACTTAGAATAATAGCAGGTCTTGCAGATGCAAACGCTGGACAAGTAATATGTAACCAAGTTGATATTCGACTTGAAATACATACTTATTATTCAATGGTAAATTATATAGGACATCTAGATGCGATAAATAATGAACTAACAACTCTGGAAAACATTACATTTTGGACAACTATTTACAATTCAATCGAGACGCTTGATGCTGCTATTAGCCATATGGAACTACAAAATTATCTTGATATACCTGCTGCGAAATTATCTAAAGGACTGAGAAAAAGAGTTGCACTCACAAAGCTTTTAGTCTCTCCCAAATGTTTTTGGATACTAGATGAACCATTTGCAAACCTAGACGCTCTTTCTACAGAGAGATTGTGTAATATGATAGCAGCAAAAAGCTCACAAGGCGGAATAGTTATAATTTCTTCCCACAAGGAACAAGATGCATTATCCGAAAGCAATGTAATAAACAATCACCATGTATCAAATTTATTTCTCGCACAATTCACTCATTAGTCTATCCGGTGCATTCTAGTTTGAAGTGCGACAATCTATCGTGCAGCCAGGAGAAGTGAAATGTGCAAAAATTAGAACAATTCCTAGATATTTTCTGCATTTCAAGCTAGAATGTGCAGTATGCGTTTATCATAATCAAACATTGCATAAAAAAGCAAAAAAAATGTCACTTTCCAAATATCTAGATCCTAAAAATGATGTTGCGTTTAAGAAGATCTTTGGCACTGAAAAGAACAAGGATATTCTGATACATTTCATTAATGATGTTTTGGAAATGAGAGGGCTAAATGAGATCCAGTCTGTGGAGTTCTTAAGTCCTGTTCAGGATCCAGAAATTGCATATCAAAAGCAGTCTATTGTTGATGTCCTTTGCAAAGACGCAAGCGGCGTTCAATACATAATAGAGATGCAGATCTCTCCAAGCAAAGGTTTTGAGAAAAGAGCGCAGTATTATGCAGCTAAAGCTTACGGGCGTCAAGCTACTAGAGGATCTGACGGAATGGGTTTTTACTGCAATTTAAAGAAAATAATCTTTATAGCAATTCTAGACTGCGTACTATTTCCAGAGAAAGTAAGTTATAAATCAGACCATATTATTCTAGACAAAGTTACTTACGAAAATGACTTAAAAGATTTCTCATTTACGTTTATTGAACTGCCAAAGTTTAAGAAAAAGCCAGGAGATAAGCTAGATAATATTTTGCAAAAGTGGTGTTATTTCTTTAAGTATGCAGATCAAACATCTGAGTCTGATTTGCAACAGATAATAGAAAGCGATTTAATAATCAAAAGAGCGTATGAAGCTCTGGATCAATTTGGTTGGTCAGAGCAAGAGTTGCTGTCATACGAAGAGCAGCAAAAACGTATCCTAGATCACCAATCTATGCTAGACGCAGCTCTGGATAAAGGAATGAGTATAGGTCTTGAAAAAGGTAAAGCAGAGGGTAAGCTAGAAGGTATAGCCGAGGGTCTTGAGAAAGGCAAAAAAGCCCTTGCTATGCGCTTGCTGGCCAAGAATGCTGATATACAGTTCATTTCAGAAGTTACAGAACTTGCTGAAGCAAAAATACTTAAGCTAAAATTCAAGAAACTCTAAGTAGTATGTCGCGAATTATTATCGGTAATTTGTCTTTTAGCTTGTCTATCCGCCAAAAATTGATTTGCCGAAGCAATAAATTTTTGTGGAGAAGTGAAATGTGCAAAAATTAGCCCAGGACCTGGCCATGTGCTAATTTTTGGATATATTAATTGGTCCTGCGCCTAAAAACACTACTTTCACAAAATCCGTAAGGTTTTTGCATTTATTATAACATTTTCTTACGGATTAAAAGCGCTATTTTTGCGCTCCAAGCACTATTTCATGCTTGTTTCGAGACTTTTGGCGCGCGTACCACTTACGGTATATCCAGCAGCGCCATATTTAGACGATTTGCTAATTGTTTTATAATTAACAAATCGCGTTAAATACCAATTGTTTGATCTTTGCTAATTTTCTTACCATCTATAATATAAAATTGAGCATCATTACCAGCAGCCGCAACGACCAATTCTATTTGCCCTGAATTATACTTAGTTACACGCACATCTTTCCCAGTTTTATCGATTGCTGTGATGTCAAATATATACTTTCCATCTGGCAACTTCTCACCATCAAAATTGTTTCTTCCATTCCAAGTGAAAATACCCTCACCTTGTGCTGGCTGCTTGATATTTTCCTCGTACACTGGTGTGCCACTCATATCCTTAATAGTGATTTTCGCAGTTTCTATTCCATGTTCGGAATTTATGAAGTAATTGCAGCTTGTGCTCGAGCCAGTCATAGTAAATGTCCCATCTCCCTCATATTTGACAGGCTTTCCGATAAGCACTGCATTTTTTACGACTCCAAGATCACTTTTCATGCTTTGCAATTCTTCTACCAGCGTCTGCATTCCCATGGTATTTGCAAAGCTAGTCGCAATCTGCGCTATTGCTTGCGGATCCTGTTTTTCCATTGGATTGGGTGTGAGTGCTTTGATTTGCAGCTTCAGCAAATTTGCAAAATCATCACTATTCTTTTTGCGTATAGCTTCGTTTTTCTTACCGCTGTCTTCCTTAGAGTTGTGCACGTTTGCAACATCTTGAATTCCACTTACTCCATACATAATCTTACCTTATAAAAAATCAGATAAATATAAAACAGATAACAACTAATCTACACAACTATATTGACTCTATATTCTGCGATATTAATAGAATAAATGCTACCATAAGTTGCATCAAGCTCTTTTTCTAGCTCAGCATGCTCAAAGTTTGCTTTAGCATTCTGAGACTCTTCTCTATTTTGATTGCGGCCTTGTTGTTGATGCTCCTTTAAATCTAAGTTTAGTGATATTAATTTTGAATCTGGCATTGAAGCTTCAATACATGACTTAAGGTGCTCAATATTTTGAGCTATTGCGCTATATCCTTCCCATTTATCTGCAACAAGACTGACACTTACATTGTTATTTTCATTAGTGAAGATGATATCAAGCTGCCCCAGCTGTGGCGGAGTCATTTTCAGATGAGTAACTCCTTTATTTGCTCCCAAGCTTTTAGTCTTCAACATTATTTGTGAAACAACGTTGTGTTGGTCCTTGGTCTCTCTCTCTGTATGTTCAGTATATTTTAATGACACATTTTCCAGCGGCACTGTCACCTTCAATGTCTCTAAGAATTGGCTTTGTTGCAGCTCTGCTATCGAATCATGTTTTATCAAATGATAACTTTGCTCTGTGATTTTGCTAGCACTTATATCGGATTGTTTTAGTTCACCGATTTCTGCATTGTTCTTATCATGTTGTTCTGGCACTGCTGCGTGCCGCGCCGAAACACTAGTTTTTATTGGGATATACTGTACTGCTGAGAATGTAATCAGATCATTTGTTGCATTAGAAGAAGAAGGCTGAACATCAACTTCTAGATCTTTCTGTTGAGGTGGTTCTTGTATAATCATAGCATCGTGAATTGAATGATCTCCTATCATTGAGAGAGTGAGTGTCAGCATGCTTTGCGACAGATCAGAATTATTTTCCTTAGCGCCGATTGGCTCAACAACATCTTGCACTGCTTTTTCAGCATCACCTGTTTTTAAGTTTATTAATGGTGCTGAGATAAGATCTGTAGTCTTAGAACACTCTAAGCCTTCTTCACAAGTCTGACTAAACTTCTCTATCATAGCCTCAAGTACTAGAAGAAAGTCAGCTCCAAGCTCAGACCCACTAATTTTAGCATTAGAGTCTATAGTGCCTTCTGGCTTTAGATGAACACCGGCGGAAGTTGCAATTACATTAGACATACTAAACTACCAATAACAAAATTATCAAATCCTCGAGTGGCAATGCAAATTTTTAAGACAAACTAATATGTGCTACAGCAGCAAATCTTTAAATTAAAAATGCACTCTTTAAGATATATAGCTAGCAATATTCATGCCAACTTCATCTTTTTTGCATCAAATATTTTGCTATATCAAGCGCAGCATAGGTAATGATCGCGCTTGCGCCGGCTCTTTTCATTGCAGTTAAAGTTTCAAAACATGTACCTAGAAAATCAAAAATACCACGTTCAGCGGCGAGTTTGAGCATACTATATTCTCCACTTACTTGATATGCCACAAGTGGGATATTAAATTGATCGGACGCAAGCTTTAGAATATCAAGATATGGTAGTCCTGGCTTTATTATAATTGCATCTGCGCCTTGTGCTATATCTAATTCTATAGCACTCATAGCCTCTTTACTATTTGCACAATCCATTTGATATATTTTTTTATCTGCTTTTAAAAGCGTATTTTTTGACCCAACAGCGTCTCTAAAAGGTCCATAGAAGTTTGATGCGTATTTTGCAGAGTAAGATATGATTTGTGTATTATGGAAGCCCTTCATCTCCAGAGTCTCTCTAATTTTTCCTACTCTTCCATCCATCATATCGGAAGGTGCAATAGCATCGCAACCTGCTAACGCAAAATTTAGTGCTTGTGCGGATAAAACATCAATTGTCTTATCATTCAACACATACCCAGATTCATCTATTAAGCCGTCGTGTCCGTGGCTGGTATAAGGGTCTAGTGCAACGTCTGTAATCACACCAAGCTCTGGAATTGAGGACTTAATTTCTTTGATCGTCCTACAAATTAAGTTATCGTGGTTTAATGCCTCTTTCCCTTGAGGACATTTCTTGCTTTTATCAATATAAGGAAAAAGTATAACTGCGTTAATTCCTATACTCTTAGCATCATGCGCTATTTCTTTGGCAATGTCCTGAGTGACTCTATAGACTCCAGGCATAGATTCAATAGGTGTTTTTAGGCCATTACCTTCCTGTACAAAGATAGGCAAAATTAAATCATCAGTCTGAAGAGTATTTTCTCTAAAAAGCTTTCTGCTCCACTCTACTTTTCTATTTCTGCGCAGTCTAGTGCTTGGATATTGTTGCATCCCTCGGTTATACCAACTCTTTTAGTTCATAAAGTATAGATAATGCATCTTTTGGGGTGATTGCGTCAATATCAATATTGCCAATTTTTTGTCTGAGCTTATCGATTTCTTGAGCTTCTATATCTGATTTTTTATTTTGTATTGATAATATTGTATTGCGCTCTTTAGAGGTGAGCTCATTTAATATAGCAGCAGCTCTTTTTGTTACTTTTTGTGGCATTCCTGCAAGTTCTGCTACATGGACGCCATATGACTTGTCTGCCTTTCCGATTACTATCTCGTGCAAAAATATAACCTGCGAATTCCATTCCTTTACATTCATAGAATAGCATAGAAGCTTATCTATAATTCCTTCTAATTCTGTTAATTCATGATAGTGTGTTGCAAATAAGGTTCTGCTACCTAGATTATCATGTATATACTCAAGAACAGACCATGCGATTGCAACACCATCATATGTAGAAGTCCCGCGACCTACTTCATCTAATATCAGAAGCGAATTTTTTGTAGCGTTATTTAAAATATAGGATGTCTCAAGCATCTCAGTCATAAATGTTGACTGTCCAGCAGATATCTTGTCACCTGAGCCTATCCTGCTAAATAACTTGTCTACTACGCCGATTCTTACTGATTCCGCTGGAACGAAACTGCCGATTTGTGCCATAATTATTATTAGGGCATTCTGCCTGAGAAAAGTACTTTTTCCAGCCATATTTGGGCCAGTTAATAAAATCATATGACTATTTTCATTTATTAAGCAGTCATTTGCAATGAATTGAATTGCTGTATTAGACTCAACTATTGGGTGCCTTCCTTTTGTTATTGTAATATTCTGGCTGTTATCTACGCATGGTCTACTATAGTTGTTTTTTTTAGCAACATAAGCGAGAGTCGTAATAACATCCAGATTTGCAATGCTCTCTGCTGTTAAGAAAATTTCATCAGATACCTCAAGAGTTTTTGCGCATAGCTCCTGCAGCAGTTCCTGTTCTAAGTTTTTGATCTTTTCAGAAGACACTAGTAAATCTGTTTCTAGTTTTTTTAGTTCTTCAGTAGTATACCGAATCGCAGTACCTAGTGACTGCTTGTGTATAAAAATCTGATCTTGCATTTTCTGTGCGTTGCTTGGACTAACTTCTATAAAGTAGCCTATTATATTATTTCGCACCAACTTTAAGTTGTTTATTCCGGATATATTTTGGTATTTCGACTTAAGCGCTTCAATCGATTTCAGAGTTCCATCTTGAAGTGCATATAGCTGATCTAAATGTCTTGAATAACCTTTTCTCAAAAAACAAACGTCATTGGAACCGGATATAGCATCTGGTGCAAGTGCATTTTGTAGTGCGTCAAGTATATCTCCAAAAACACCGATTTGAGATATTAATGAATTAATACCATCTGTTAATTCTGTATTTGAAAATCTCAGTAGCTCTGCAATGTTTATTGCCACTCTCATGCTTAAGTTTATTGCGGCAAGCTCTCTTGGAGTAGCGCGGCCCGTCGATATTCTAAGAAGCGCTCTCTCTATATCATGAAATTTTTTAAGTTCCTCTCTAATTTCAGACATTATTGCATAATTATTAAAAAAATATTCCAAGCTATCTAGCCTTTTATTAATAGCGTCCGGATTTACAAGTGGAGAGGCAAGATATATATTCATCAGCCTTGAGCCTCCAGCCGTTATCGTCTTATTAATAATGCGCAGCAGCGAATTTTGCCTATTTGGAGCGCTTTGATCTATTTCAAGGTGCCGTCTTGTGACGGGGTCAATCATCATATAATCGGAATTTTGCACCTTTTTAGGTCTTGTCAGCTTTGGTAAATTTCCTTTCTGGGTGTGTTCAAGATATTCAAGCAATACACCAGTTACTACTATTTCATTTTTGGTAAATGAGCCAAGACCACTTGTGCTAGCAAGCCCAAAAAAATGTTTTACTCTGTTTTCGCTGCGATCATACTGAAATATACTTGCTGGACGCTGCGTAATTGTTCCACTGCTTTCTTGCAACATCTTGCTTACTGTTTCATCAGCAGTTAATTTGTCAGAAATTATGATTTCAGCTGGTGAAAGCCTAGCAAGCTCTGGTGAAAGTGATGCGAGCTCAACACTTGATACGCTAAAATCTCCAGTCGAAATATCAACACAAGCTATAGAAACTAAATTTTCTTGCACAGCAATTGCGCATAAATAGTTATTACTACCTGCGCTTAGCAAAGTTTCTTCTGTAAGAGTGCCTGGCGTTATAATCCTTGTTACTTCTCTTCTGACTACTGCTTTATATCCACGTTTTTTAGCTTCTTCAGGAGACTCCAGTTGTTCACATATTGCTATAGAATGACCATTCTTTAATAATTTATGTAAATAACCATCGCCAGCATGTGCAGGGACACCGCACATTGGGATGTCATTTCCTATATGCTTCCCTCTTGAAGTAAGTACTATGTCTAATTCCTTTGACGCTATAACTGCATCTTCAAAAAAGAGCTCATAGAAATCACCCATACGATAAAACAACATATATTCTCTATGCGCTTCTTTGATGCTGAAATATTGCTTCATCATTGGAGTTGTAGAGTGGCTTTCTTTCGAAAGTAAAGTAGTGTTCATATCTCTCCTTGTTCTTTCTCTTTATTATAAAAAATGCCAAATTAGAGTGACGAATACACTATCGGGCAGTGTTTTGTCAAAGATTTCAAGCATCATAGAATATTTTTGACAAATATAGACCGTATGCAGGTGCAGTTTCTGCGGCATTACTTCTATTTTTTGAAAGTAAGATTGTTTTTATGTCTTCATTATTAATCTTTCCACTCCCTACTTTGCGCAAGCAACCTGTGATAATCCTAACTTGATTATATAAAAATGACCTTCCTGCAATTGATATGCTAATTATATCCTGCTCTCTGCATACCGAAATGTAATCTATAGTTCGGATTGGTGATTTTGCTTGGCATGAAGTACCTCTAAAACTAGAAAAATCATATTTGCCTATTAATAAATTTGCTGCAGATTGTATCTTATCTATATCTAGATATTCTTTAACATGCCATGCTTTATTTTTTAATATTGGGCTAGGCGCTTCTCGGTTTAATATTTTGTATGTATACACTTTTTGTTTTGCGTCAAATCTAGCATGAAAACTATTCTCAACGTGTTTAACATCTACAATAGATATTTTATGTGGTTTTAAAAAATGGTTAATTGCGTTCCTTATTGCTTTTTCTTCTAAGCATTTTGTTAAATCGAAATGCGCAACTTGTCCAAGGGCATGCACTCCTGCATCCGTCCTGCCAGCCCCGTATACTGTGACATTCTCTCGCGTAAAACTATTTATAGCATTTTCAATGCATTCTTGTACGGAGCTGCTATGTTTTTGCTTTTGCCATCCTGAAAGACCTGTTCCGTCATACTCTACGATGATTTTATATCTGAAAAACATTGCTTTATTTTGCATTTTACGCAATTGACATATCGCTATTAATTACCTAAAATGTGATAGCTTGGTTCAGAGTTGGTTATTGTATTTGCAAGTAACACTCTGGTTTTATAAATATCAACATTTGCGGATTGGAGCGTAAGGTTCTTGGTACAGATCATAGTAAGATTCAATAACATAGATTATGCATTAAAAACTCTCAAGAAAAAGATGCAATACGAAGGGGTATTTAAAGTCATGAAGACGAAAAGAGCGTATGAGAAGCCCTCTGAGGCAAGAGTAAGGGAGAGGGCAGAATCTGTCAGACGCCGCAGGAAGCTTTATCGTCAATTTTCTTGAGTATACCAGCTGAGAAATGAAGGGTTAGTATTGTATTATACACATACAAAGGTTAAACCTAAAAAAAGTCTATCCGCCAAAAATTTATTTGCGCAGCAAACCCATTTTTGACGAATATACTGGCATTGCTAACCAAGAATAGATTTTGCTTTTAAATTCGCGTATATGTATACTGCCTTGATAGTAAGTTATATTGGAAGCATTATATATGTTAAGTTGTAAGCATTGTGGCAGCATAGGAAGCACAAAGAATGGCTATATTAAAGGTCGTCAGAGGTATAAGTGCCTAGAGTGTAAAAAGAGCTATAAGTCTGGAGATATGAGAGTAAAGTACAGCCTTAATAAAAAGATGAAGGTTGTTAGTATGTATCTGGAGGGAGTTGGAATTAGATCAATCCAGAGATTAGAAAAGGTCTCGAGTTCACTTATAATAAAGTGGATTAGAAAATTCTCAAAGCTTCTAAAACAAAGGCTGAATGATGTTACGATACCTGAGGATGCCAAGCAAATCTCAATTATTGAGCTGGATGAGCTTTTTAGTTATTGCCAAAAAAAACTAACAAAGTCTACATTTGGCTTGCTGTTGATAGGGACAGAAATAAAGTTGTTGATTTTGAAGTGAGCATTGTCAGGGATTTTGCATCCTATCTTCCGATTGCCATGCGATTACAAAGTAGCTACGAGATAGAGATATCATGCAGTGACCATTACGACGTTTATGAAAAATTTAGGATTGCTAAAAAACACTATTCTACTAAGGCAGAAACGTCTTTAGTGGAATCATTCAACTCATTAATACGGCACTATTTAGCCAGGTTTCATCGTAAAACCAAACGTTACAGTAAGGCCATAGATATGATCTATAACTCTATCCTAATGCTTTTTAATAAAGACTTGCTGATATCTATCTTTAGTTAGCAATGCCAATATACTAGATCAGTGTATCAATCTCTTTAAGAGTTTTGTATAAATATAAGGAGTTGAGCAATATTTATATAACCACCTTAGTTTTTTAAAGGTTGCTAAAGTAATCAATAGCTGCAAAGAACATATTCTGATCATATAATTCTTCATTTACATTAATTTGCATAGGATTGATCCGTTCGCCACTATCATTAAATCCTCTGTCTTGACTAAAATTTTGCTGTGGCTGTAAAATGGCAATATGTTCTCCATCATTTTGTTCTCTTTGTAAGAGAGTATCATACAACATTTCTGTTGTATCGATATCTATGTTATACATTCTTGCAATGTTTTCTGCCTCATTTATAGCACGAATTATAAAATGGAATTTAATGCTCATTAATAGCTGATATTTCATATTGTAATCGCTTTGAGCTTGAGCCTTAGGGTCAAGCGCCATTATTATTTTAGAAAAAGATGTTTGATATGGAGCTTGCATCAAATGTTCAACAATCGTGTTGATCTTCATAATTTTAGAGAGCTGTTTAGTTGCCAAAGAATAAATATTTTCTCGTTCCTGTTTGTTTTTAAATATCTTTCGGTTAATAACTCACCTTACGCAAGAGCATTATTTTTGCGTAAATTTATCAATTCATTCATAGATGCTATATTCGCTGCTACTAACAATTTATATTTAATAGCAAAATGATTGGTTGCAGTGGCAACCTTTATAATTTCTAACTTGCAAAATGCTACGATTGAAGCAAATATATGGTTTGCTTGAGATCGCATCTTTTTCGTTGGAGATTTTGCCAAGCTTGTATTTTCTTTGATAGATTTGTGATATTCCTCAATTCTCCATCGTTTTTGATAGATTTCGTACAAATAGGCAGCATCATGTTCTGTATCATTAGAAGCAAGGTATAGAATACCAGTTGATCCGTCCTCGTTTATGAAAACTTTTTTGATTAGTAAAACTTCAAAAGATATAGCATAAGTGACTAAGATACTGACAAAAGTTAGGAATTAAGATATAAAAAGTGAGTATGAAATAAAAAGCATAAAATTATGGCAAGAGCATATCCAATAGAACTTAGGGTAAGAGTAATAGAAGCATTAGAAAATGGTGCAAGAATCACTAAAGTGAGTAAACTATTTAGAGTGAGTCGTGATACTATCTATAAGTGGAAAATTCTGCAAGATAAGCACGGTTCTTTGAAAGCAGCAAGTGGTTATCAAAAAGGTCACAGTCATAAGATCAAAAATCTAGAAGATTTTAAAGAATTTTTTGAATTAAATATTGCTATGACATCAAAAGAACTAGCAAAGAAGTGGTGTAATATATCACCTACAACGATCTTACAGGCGATAAAAAAACTTGGTTATAGCTATAAAAAAAACTCATCTTCATCCGAAAAGAGATATTCCGTTAAGACATGAATTTATTGAAAAGATAAAAACCATCACAAGAGATAAAATAGTATATCTTGATGAATCTGGAATAGAAGATAATGCTTGTAAAGGATATGGTTGTAGTATTTTAGGAGAAAGGTGCTATGGGGAAAAGGTGTATCAACATAAAACTAGAATAAGTATGATAGCTGGTCTTTGTAATTGTAATCTTATTGCTCCCGTAATATTTGAGGGTAATTGCAATAAAGAGGTCTTTGAAGCTTATATTAGGGAGATGTTAATTAAAGAATTAAAACCTGGACAAACTGTTGTTATGGATAACATTAACTTCCATAAGAATCCTAAAGTGAAAGAGTTAATTGAATCTGTGGGTTGTTACATATTATTTTTACCAACTTACTCTCCTGATTTAAATCCTATAGAGCATTACTGGTTTAAGATAAAAAATGAAATTAGAAAAACTATAGATTTATTTGATACTCTTTATGATGCTGTTTTTAATACAATTAAATTGTCAGCACCTTAGTCACTTATGCTATACTTTATTGCCCATAAGAAACTAATCACTGATGGAGTATATATGGTCAAAACAGCATAATGTCCTATGCATTCAGTTAGAAGAATAACACTAAATGAAACTATTAATATTGAGAAAGCAACAGATACTCCAAATGTTGTTGCTATCATTACAAAGCGCCTAGCAATAGGTATATGCTTAAAACAGGCAATTTCTACTCCAAATGATAATGCAGTAGGGAGAAGCATTATAAGTTGTAAACACGTTAATGAAATAACACTCGAAGCATGATCAAGACAATATGGCAGGAATGGCAATAAAACACAAAATAACAAAGTAAATATACTAGCAATTTTTACAGGATGATATTTTTTAAGAAAGAATACTGCAAATGACACTATAAGTATTATCATTATATGAACTCTCAAGTTTTGATTAATAACCTGTTCATAGCTCATTCCCAAAACTTCTTTCATAAAATTGCCCATGTAGATAAATGTCATATAAAAACAAACCGATGACATTGATACTGCAAAGCAATATGCTAAAATAATCTTTTTATCCGCTTTTTTCTTATATACATATAAATTCTCTGCTATATTTGGATTTTGCTTACTTATTTCTGCTTTTATCTTCATCCTGAGTCTGAAGTCTACAAACTCAGGAGTCTCTCTAAGCCTCATTCTAGCAACGAAACCAACAACAGCTATTATAGCTCCTATCCAAAAAGCAATTCTCCAGTTAAAATCCATGGAAATAGCAAACGAAGCAACAGTTAAAGCAAATAACCCTCCAGCTTTTGAAGCTATACTAATGATACCATTACATACATATCTATATGGCTGCTTTATAGTTTCTGCTAAATAAAGCTGCGCTCCAACAATCTCTCCTAAAGAAGAAAATCCTTGCAACATCCTACATATTACCATTGTAATAGTTGCGGTGAGAGTTTTCACAATTAGATAGAAGTATGATATGATCACTTTTTTAAAAACTAAAGAGTGGTTTTATGGTTTGTTGTAATGGATGTTGCTCTGATATCTTTGTAAAGAATGGCATTGTGAGGGGTGTACAGCGTTATAAGTGCAGATCATGTTCTAAATTTTGTTGAGGGCGATCTGGGCAAGAAGCCTCAAACAGCTGTTAAGAAAGCATTATGCGTTATGCTATATAGTCTTGGTAATGGCTCTTTTTCTATGTTAGGCAAGATATTAGGGCATTCGCCGTCCATAATTTATCGCTGGGTAGTAGAGGCGATGGGCAAGACTCAGGAGCCAGTTGTCTCTTCGGATATTATGGAGATGGAATTCGACGAGATGTGGCATTTTATTGGTTCAAAAAAAACAAGCTTTGGATCATTAAGGCAGTTGATCGTAGTACAAGGAGAACCGTTGCCTGGGTTACAGGCAATCGTGATACTGCAACATTCCAAAAGCTCTACAACAAAGTGAGTCATCTGAAAGAATGTCATTTTTAGAGTTTTCACATAAAGATAGATAAGAGCTGTTCTTGATATTGTTTGAATATTTGTGTAATAGTAAGAGCGCACCAAAGCTTGATGGATCTGTATACCATTGACTCTTTTTTAGAAACGATTTTAGTGCGCCGTGTCATTCGGCATAAATGATGTCGCGTGTTGCTATTATCTCTCTCGATACATACTGTGCCAGACTTTCCAATTGTATGACGCTCTTTGGGTAAAATTTTAGAAAAAGCATCCCAATCATCCGTATAAAAATGACATTCTTTCAGATGACTCACTTTTTGTAGAGCTTTTGGAATGTTGCAGTATCACGATTGCCTGTAACCCAGGCAACTGTTCTCCTTGTACTACGATCAACTGCCTTAATGATCCAAAGCTTGTTTTTTTTGAACCAATAAAATGCCACATCTCGTCGAATTCCATCTCCATAATATCCGAAGAGACAACTGGCTCCTGAGTCTTGCCCATCACCTCTACTACCCAGCGATAAATTATGGACGGCGAATGCCCTAATATCTTGCCTAACATAGAAAAAGAGCCCTTACCAAGACTATATAGCATAACGCATAATGCTTTCTTAACAGCTGTTTGAGGCTTCTTGCCCAGATCGCCCTCAACAAAATTTAGAACATGATCTGCACTTATAACGCTGTACACCCCCTCACAATGCCATTCTTTACAAAGATATCAGAGCAACATCCCTTACAACAAACCATAAAACCACTCTTTAGTTTTTAAAAAAGTGATCATATCATACTTCTATCTAACCCCAGTTCGACGTAAGGAATAGAGAAATAAGATTAGCGGCATAAGAATGGAACCATTAGAATTCCTCCAAAACCACTACATTTTGAGGATATACCATGGTTCCCTTATTAGAGCTATACTGTTATATAGATGACTTTTGCAAGCTATTTGAAGAGCAATTGCAGAATCGAGGTTTATGCAGTGAGAGAAGATTAAGACATAGGCAATACATGCTGAGCTTATCAGAGATCATTACAATACTTGTGATGTTCCAACTTAGTCATTATCGAACATTTAAAGATTTTTATAAAGACTGTCTAAGCATACACTATGCGTCGGAATTTCCAAGATTAGTGAGTTACAATAGATTTGTTGAGCTTATGAAGCATGCTGTTGTGCCACAGATGGTTATGCTACGCTCTTTATCTGGAAGTAAGACTGGTAAATACTATATTGATTCAACAAAGCTTGAGGTTTGTCATAATATGCGCATAAGAAGACACAAAGTTTTCAAAGATATAGCAAAACGTGGGAAAACATCAACTGGTTGGTTCTTTGGATTTAAATTGCATATTATCATGAATGATTGTGGTGAAATTATTAATATATCAATAACACCTGGTAATAAAGATGATAGAGCAGTTGTAGAGAATCTTGCACGCAACTTGAAAGGATGGCTGTTTGGAGATCGTGGATATATATGCAAGAACATAGCTAAAAAGCTACGTGCTCAAGGTTTAGAGCTAATTACTAGACTTAAGAAAAACATGAAAGAAAAGCTATATTCTGAAGCTCAAAAATCCTTTTTAAACAAGCGTAACTTTATTGAAACAGCTATAGGACAACTGAAGAATATCTGTCATATACAGCACACAAGGCATAGATCAACAACTAATTTCTTAGCTAACTTATTTGCTGGAATAACTGCTTATACTTTAAAACCAAATAAACCAGCAGTCTCATGGAAAAATAAAATAATAAACTTAGCTCTTATATCGAACTGAGGTTATCTAATTGTGAAAACTCTCGAAAAATTAAATTATAAGAAAAGATTAGTTTGATAAAAAGTCATAATACCAATGCTTTCATAAAGATTTAGTCAACTGCATAGCTATAGGTTATTTGTATGGAGACGGCATTAACTTACTCTAAATATGTATCATCTCTCGATCCACTTTACTTTGATGAGCTTGTTTCTCTAATACACGATTCTAATGCACAAAAAAACTCAAGTGAACTCATTAGAATACTAAAAACTCTAGCAGAGAGAGCTGCTATCAGAGATTTTAATTATTATGAAAAAATAGCAGCCATACGTGATATTGGTATCTTGCTAGGCTCTTTAATAAGACTAGACATACAACCATGTTATATTTTACCATGGCTACCTGATGTACTGATGAAATTTGCAAAAGACACAGATTTTCCGCCTAGAGATACTATATTACACTATACAATTTTCAACCCGCAAAATGCTCGTATTCGTTCATATACCGGCCTCTCAGACGAGCTATTGTTCATTCAGAATATACGCTCTGGAGTATCTGATATTATGACAGTAATGCATGAACTAGTCATTCTGTACACAATCTCACCACTTGATGAGGAATTTACATTATGCGCAGAAAATATCTTGGCAAAACTCACTGTATCGCTATATAAGTGCTTAGCATTGACTGCTCAAGTTGCCTCTCCAGAAGTCGCCGCAAATAAATTAATGCACTTCTATCAAGAGTTAACTATAGATAATCAAAAGTATTGTTGGGTCCACTTAATACAGGCCTGTATTTGCATCTTTGATCATATATTATGGAGCTGTTCAATTGCAGAAGAATTGTCTATTCAAGAACAGAAAATAGACTTACTATACATGTTTCCTGAATTGCGACAGATTTATAAAAGATTTATAGATATGCCAGATTTAATAACAAAGTTTTCTCACTTGACTAAAGGAAAAACACATTTAGAGATTGTGCAAAAAAATCATAAATTGCTTACTCACATACTAAATTATCTTAATTGATCCTAAGAAATCTCCTATACAAGCAGATAATGACACTTCTTTAGATGATCAAAAAAGTAAATTTAACTCTAGCGATATATTAATTCCTAATCATCAATTATTTTTTGCTAAAAAACAGGAAGCTGCAATGAGATTAAGAAATCTCATCCGCTAATCCTGAATACCATTTCTCACATATAAAGCTTGAGAGAGTGTGGAAGTATATGGCCAAAGAAGGTGGAGAGATTATATATTAAAAGCAAAATCAGCAACATGCTAAACCATTTGGAATTTGCGAGCTAAAGATATAGCTAAAGCAGCATAAAAAAGTCATGTTATACTTTGTACTTTTGATAAATTTTAAGTCAGCCTCTCCCATAAAATAGAGTTATATTGCTGATTTCAAATGAATAAAAACTTATTCTAAATACTGCTTGCCATACATACTTTATAGTGCTTTAGCTATGGCATTTTGAAATATGACGAGTATTATTAGTCATTTTCTACTTTTTAGCTAATCTATTTTTGAAGTCTGCTATAATAGTCTCGCCGCCAGTCATTCTTTGTTTTTCTAACACTTGCAGTTGAACATCAATCGGAAGATAAATATCAACTCTACTACCAAACCTAATGATTCCAAATCTTTGACCAGTATCTACAGCATCATCCTTTTTCAAGTCACATACTATTCTACGAGCAATTAGCCCTGCTATCTGCACTATAGCGATTTCATTCCCATCTTTAGTTTCTATAAGTATTGATTGACGCTCATTATATTCGCTTGCTTTGTCTAGCGATGCGTTGAAAAACTTTCCAGGATTATAATGCAACTCCTTTACTCTTCCTGCGATTGGTACGCGATTTACATGTACATCAAAAACATTCAGAAAAATGCTAATTCTTGTCATCATATGATCTCCCATGTCTAATTCTTTTGGAGGAATAGATTGAGTTATCTTTTGCACAACACCATCAGCTGGACTGACTACAATATCGGGATCTTCAAACGTTACACGTTCGGGATCTCTAAAGAAAAATACACACCATAAAGTAAGAATCAATCCGCAATACCCTAATGTACTCGAGATTGCAAATAATATAACTGTTCCTAGCAAGAAGAGTATGATAAATATATATCCCTCTTTATGTATACTTGGAATATAATCTTTAATGCTATCAAACATACGACCTCTTAAAAAGATTTAAAAAACGTGGCAACCTACAAGAAATTGATCTATTTTCACTAATATACATAAATATATTAAGAGTATATTTTAGACAAAATTGATATCATACTTGATGTAATTTTTTACATACTAAAGAAATAAGACTTTCTGGTCTGCTCGTCAAAAATCGATTTGCTACGCAAATAAATTTTTGTGGAAAGTTAAATATACAAAAATTAGCTTTTAGGCGCGACCCTGCTCTAATTTTTGGATATATTAATTACGTACTTGCAAATATACTTAGGTACTGCCGGCAAAGCCACTTGTGCAGAACTTTGCGGCCTAATTTTCAAGTATTACTTCATTGATTCCTTCGCAAAGATATATAATATTTGACTTAGAAATTAACTTGTACTCTAAAAAATCATGCCATTAAAATTCACGTGCGTGCACTTTGCAAGCAGTATCTAACAAAAGCCATAAGGTTTTTGGCAATTTTGCCACTTTTTCTGCTGGACTTTCGGCGCATCATAATTGCTTGCAACAAGAACATAAATCTTCACCTCCGAGAGTTACAACGCAGGCGACTTTCTATTTGCAATACATTCACTCGACTTCTTTGAGTTTCTAGGCTTATTCTAAAACTACAAAACACAGTAACTTAAGGTCAGTTATGACTCATTATTAAAGACATAACAACGAACTTATAAGCAATATCATGCTCAGATCTCATATATAGCTTTACATCTTAAGTATTACTTAGGAACGATAATCATATATATCTGTTTTCCTTCCATCTTAGGTGTAGACTCTATTTTCGCAAATTCATCAACGTCATTTTGGAACCTTTGCATCAAGCTAAATCCCACCTCTTGGTGAGTAATTTCACGCCCTTTAAACATGAGTGAAATCTTCACTTTGTTTCCTTCCTTGATAAACTTCTGCGCACTGCGGATCTTCACTGCGTAATCGCCAATATCTATATTTGGCCTCAGCTTTAATTCCTTCACCAACACCACCTTTTGATGCTTCTTGGCTTCATGAAATTTCTTCTGCTGCTCATATCGATATTTACCGTAGTTTATCAGCCTGCAGACAGGAGGAGAAGCATTTGGCGAAATCTCCACAAGATCCAATCCTCTTTGTCTTGCAATATTTAGAGCTTCACGCGGTGCAATCACACCTACCATATCTCCATTTTCATCTATCAACCGCACTTCATCAGCCTTAATCTGCTCGTTAACGCGGATATCCAGTTTACTGCTTATGACTTCCTCTCATTATTTAAATTAAAAACTTCAGCTATAAACATTATGTCAAATAACAAGCTATTTACCTGGGTATATTGCTCATTTCAATAAATTGCAACATAAAATCATCCAATGAAAGCTCTATGTTAGAATCTTCTCCAAGTCGTCTCATACATACTGTACGATTTACTGCCTCTTTGTTCCCAATGGTGAGAATCACTGGAACTTTAGCGAGCGAGTGCGATCTAACTTTATAACCGAGGGTTTCGGCGCTGGAGTCTAATATAGCACGTATCTTGTGTTCTCGCAAAAATGAAAATACTTCTTCGGCATAATTTTCAGCACTGCTTGATACAGTAGCAATCACTACTTGGATCGGTGCAAGCCAAATTGGTAATTTCCCTATATAATGTTCAAGCAAAATTCCTATAAACCGCTCTAAAGAACCAAAAACAGCTCTATGTAACATGACGGGAGTATGCTTCTGCCCATCTTGTCCTATATAACTAGCTCCAAGTCTATATGGCAAGTTAAAATCTACTTGCAATGTTCCAAGTTGCCAGTCACGACCAATTGCATCCTTCAAAACGAATTCTATTTTAGGGCCATAAAATGCTCCTTCTCCACTGTTAATTACATAGTCCAGATTCAGTTCTTGAATCGCAGCAAGCAGTGCAGTTTCTGCATTATCCCAACTCTCATCAGATCCTATTCTTTTTGATGGTCTGTCAGAAAGTTTAATTCTAACATCTTTGAATCCAAAATCTCTATAAATACTAAGGACCAAACGACAAACAGAGAGACACTCCTCATGCATTTGTTCTGGCGTGCAGAATATGTGTGCATCATCTTGAGTAAATGCTCTAACTCTCATTAAACCATGCAATGCGCCGGATGGTTCATATCTATGCACTTTCCCAAATTCCGAAAGACGTAGCGGCAAATCTTTATAACTAGTCAACCCACATTTAAAAACTTGCACACCGCCTGGACAATTCATTGGACGTACAGCATAAGTTCTTTCGTCTGCAGCACTGGCAGTAAACATATTCTCGCTAAACTTTTCCCAGTGTCCTGATTTCTCCCAAAGACTTCTGTCAATAATTTCTGGAGTACTGACCTCGTTATATCCAGCAGCATTCTGCTTTTCTCTCATATAATTTACCAAAAGCTGAAATAATGTCCAACCTTTTGGATGCCAGAATACAGCCCCTGGTGCCTCTTCTTGAAGGTGGAATAAGCCCATCTCTTGACCTATTTTTCTATGATCACGCAGCTTTGCTTCTTCCAAAAAATTTAGATATTCTTGCAGTTGTTCTTCTTTAGAGAATGCAGTGCCATATATCCTTTGCAGCATCTGATTTTTGCTATCACCACGCCAGTAAGCCCCAGCAACCTTCATTAACTTAAAAGCTTTCACTTTGCCTGTGGAAGGACAGTGTGGCCCTCTACAAAGATCAGCAAAATCACCTTGAAAATAAAAACTTAATTCCTCATGAGCTGGAATATCTTTTATAATTTCGACCTTATAATCTTCTCCTTTATCCTGAAAATACTTTATGGCCTCTGCTCTTGTCATGACAACACGAGTGATTTTCTCATTTTGCTTCACTATACTACGCATTTCAGATTCAATCGCAATTAAATCGTCAGTAGTAAACGCATCCGTCCTCACAAAATCATAATAAAAGCCGTTCTCAACTACAGGCCCTATAGTAACCTGCACGTCAGGATAAAGCTTCTTCACAGCCTGTGCAAGGATATGTGCTGCGCTATGCCTTACTACATCCAAAGCTTCAATACTATCCTCGGTGATAATTGATATAATAGCATCATCGTTTAAGGTATGACTTAAATCTTTAATGACACCATTCACTCCAATCGCAATGGCCTTTTTTCCAAGACTCTTGCTAATATTTTCCGCAATTGTAAAACCTGTAACAGGAGAATTAAAACTTCTTACACTGCCATCTTGTAACGTAATGTTTATCATAATTACTATAAAAACTTTATATCTTTACGAAGCTTGAACACACCTAAAATGTTGATTAACATCAATAACCCACCGGAAACACTCATTACAAGGATCACTTTCTCCTGCGTTTGAAAGGAAAACACTATGAAAGCAAACATAGAGTATATTATGTAAACAACTTTTCCAAATTTAGGACTGATAAACTGCGCACATTTTTGTCCTACTACAAGATAACCCACAATAGTAGTATATGCAGCAACAAAAAATAAACACATTGTAAAAATATCTATGTGAGCTATATAATCTGAAAGCGCTACTGATATATACTCCGAAGGCTGAAGATTTTCAGCTTGCCACACACCAGTTAGCAACGCTATCAAAATAGTAATCGTACAAATGAATGAATCAGTAAACAGACCAAATATAGCCATTCTTGCCTGTCTTTCAGGATATAGCGTTTGTGTTTCACTTTGCACAGTAGAATCATAACCTATTCCAATATCTCCAGAATAAACTGCTCTGGAAACTCCATAGTGCGCAGCAAGTAATATTGTACTGCCAACGAATCCTCCAACTGGGGCATGACCTGAGAATGCAGACTGCACAATCACCTTCAGCACTGATGGCAATTCAGCTGCATGATCAAATATAACCCAAAGACCGATCAAAACGTAACATATTATAAAAGGAGGCATCAAAGTAGAACATATATTTGCAAGTCTGGAAACCCCGCCAATCGCAGCAAGCATTACTAGCACAAGCAATACACCAATCACCAAATAACGATTGCTACCAGTTGTGCTAACTATCGTATCTGTGACAATTAAGAACTGTGCGACCTCAGCCCCATATATGCAAAGCAGTATGCAAACTATATAAGACAAAAATTTATTTCCAAATGCAGTTTGCAGGTAATACATCGGGCCACCATTATACCCACCTTTATTATCTGAAACTCTATATTTAATACCAAGATATATTTCAGAATACTTAACAAGCATCCCACAAAATGATGCCATCCAAAGCCACACCAGGCTTCCAGGCCCACCCATAGTAACTGCAGCCATTACAGTCACAATATTACCAATACCAACCATGCCACCAACCGATGCGAAGTATAGCTTTATTGGGTGCAGACCTTCTTTTCCCTTCTCTGCACACTGTATAAGTTCTTTTACATGACTGCTAATTTTAAAGACCGAACGAAATTGGAAAAACTTAGAAGAAATCGTAAAATATATACCAGAGAACAATATCACCGCCAGTGAAATATACGTCCACAGCAGATCATCAAGCAAAGATAAAAAATCAAAGAATAGATCCATAACTATTAATAATAAATTAAATAATAATAAATTAAAACATTCACTCAAATTGACTTTTCAGCATTCAGACGTATCTTTTCTTTGCAAAAAAATCTTCTATGTAATATGAAATCCATATAGGTACTGGGCTTAGAGTGATCAGAAATCCACACAACAAACACTAAGAATTTAAGTTATATAATCTGTCCATCAAAAATCGATTTGCTGCGCAAATAAATATTTTGCCGAAAGTGCAATGTACAAAAATTAGCTTTTAGGCGCGGCCCTGCGCTAATTTTCGGATATATAATTTGTCCAATACTGACAAAGATTACTTAACAAAAGCCATAAGGTTTTTGGCAACTTTGCCACTTTTCCTGCATGACTTTCGTTGCATTATAATTGCTTGCAAGCCAATATAAACCTTCTGCTTCTTAGAGTTATGACGCAGGCGACTATACTCAACATACTTTTTAAAATTGACGCCTTTAAAATGCTCCTTATGTATTTTATGTATACATATGTATATGTACTCTCATTCTTCTTGGCTCTTTTTGAAGTCTAACTTCGTATGTACATAATTAATAAATAACAACTCTTCACCTATAGGAGGTATGTGCTATAAGTTAGATGTATCTTTAGGTCATAATCCATAAAATAAGCCCTTAATCTCACTAAAAAGCTGTAAGAAAAACAGAATGCAAACATCACCAAGATATGTCTCTACCTTGGTATCACCTGTAATACAAACTCCAAATCCGCCATATGATGGATCTCCACTTGCATCTGCATATTGCACTCCATCAGAAGACCATCATCTGCAATCAATTTGCCAGACATCTTACCAGATGTATGCTCAGATCTTTTCCCATTTTTCAAGAAGCCTGTGCGAGCAGCATTTCTGCTGCGACCCACTACAGCCCCATCCATGCGAAGTCCTGTCATAGTATCTGTCTTAAGAATTCGACCTGAGTGTATTACTCTTCCTTGGAACACAGAACCATCTGGCATATGAAGTGTCAACCACGTACTCTGATCCAATTTCTTGTATTAGACCTCTTGCATAACCTGTTCCAAACTGTGATTTGATTGTCACTAAAACATAAAAACACTCACGTGGATCATTGTTTGGTGACGTTTTGCAAAAATCTACTCTATAAGAATTTCTACCTCAGAATGAGGTTATGCAAGAGGTCTATTGAATAGAAACCTTTTGAGCAGAAGAGATTATTATTCCCTGCATACTTCCAGATGTAGGTCTATGTGACGAACAACATGTTAATAATAAAAGCAAAGCGATGAGAGACTTATACACCCATACGTTTGCTTTGCCAATATTTAAGTTTGCGTATAAAAAAGTAAATACAGAGGATATTATGAAAAACACCTGCGACTTCACACAACCTGCGCGCATAATCCACTTTCTACCCATAATAATCAAATATTCCCACTGTTCTTTGTGCTATAAATTATATTTTTCTCGCGTGCAGCGCATATAAAGCAAACTTAAATATCAGAAGATATCTATATTTTTGTATTAAAAAATTTATGCAAGAAATTTTTGTATATTGCTTTCAATATCATGACATCTGACACGCTTACATGTTCATCAACTTGATGCGCAGTTTTATTAAGCAACCCAAATTCCAGCGTTGGACAATGATGCATTATAAACCTTGCATCAGATGAGCCACCAAAAGTATTGATATCAGGTTTGATCTTTGTTACTTCAAATATTGAATCTGAAAGCATATCTGAAATTGCGCTATGATCTGTGCAAAATGGCATGCTATTCATATTATAATCTAGAGAAAAATTACTGATATACTGAGAACATATGTCTCGTATTAGCTCATGGAGACTCTCACATGTATGACGATCATTGAATCTTACATTAAATTGTATACGAACAGACCCAGGTATTATATTTTCCGCACTATTTCCTATATTTATATCAGTAAACTCTAGATTTGAAGGCTCAAATTTATCAGATCCATCATCAAGTTTGTATGATTTAATAGACTGCAGAATCGGAAGCATTATATCCACAGCATTATTTGCCATACGATGATACGCGACATGTCCTTGCTTTCCATACATCATTAGAGAAAATGTGACGCTACCTCTTGCGCCAACCTTAATTATATCTCCAACACGCGCATTGCTAGTAGGCTCCCCTATGATACAAGCATCTATCTTGATATCGCGGCGCCTAAGCCATGCAATGACATCTCTTGTGCCATGAATTGCTGGCCCCTCCTCATCACCCGTTATCAACAGGCTTATCATGCCACTCTCACGTCCAGCACATTCCTTGAGATATTCACATGCAGCTGATATGAAAGCTGCTATTGCTCCTTTCATATCAACACAGCCTCTACCATAAATAACGCCATCTTCCAGCACCGCTTCAAATGGATGAAATTTCCATTTAGATATTTCACCAACTGGCACAACATCTGCATGACCAGCAAAACATAAGTTTGGCCCGGAATCTCCTATCCATGCATAAAGATTTTTAATCCTTGCGGATACATCTCCACCAAATTCGAGAATTTCACATTTAAACCCAGCGTTTATCAAAGTCTCATATAAAAAATCTATAGCTCCATCATCAAGCGGAGTAATGCTCCGAAATCTAATTAAAGATCTTAACAACTCTAAATAATCCATCATATGACGTCCTAACGCGATAAAAACACTGAATTTTAAAAAATCATAAGCATCTGCGGGTGGATTTTAGATAAAAGTGCGCAACTTTGCAACAAAAATAATAAATTCCAATGCCATTAAACAGTGCAAATCACTAATTAATGCAACACAAGTTGGAGGATTTTGAGGGAATGCTCTTTTAGAGCCCAAGTTAATTGCTGCACCTAATGTTTTAACATATTTGCAAAAGCATGAACAAAGTAATATGAAAAATGAGGAATCCAAAAAGGCTTGTACAATAACTTTGCAGGCAGTGCAATACTAATATAGCAAGAAGAGAAAAAGGTTTATGATGCAATCTCTAGTGATTCTGGCGGAAACATAGGCAAACCAGATAGGCAAATTACAACCTTTGTTGGAACTGCCGCACTATTTTGTTGTTTTTTAATAGCCTCAAGTGCAGTGATGGCCTCTACCAATTGAAAGTCAAGACCTACATATACCATATAATAACCCTTATGCTTATATCTATACCTGCCCATATAATCGATAGAAGTAAACTCTCTCAGTGTATTGTCAAAGTTAGAATTCAACTCATATGTTTTTATATTATTGAAACTCTCATTACGATCTGTATCAATTTGTGGCGTGCTATTGAGCTCAGGCATATTGTTAGTATGTAAAGAAAGTTAAAAAACTACAAACAACAGTGTAACATCTTTTAGTTTAACAAAAAATATTAGCATCCATCAAATCATTTTTATCAGCAAAACACTTCATTCAGTTTCTTGACATTAATAAAAAATTGTTTAGCATTAGCGCGTGCCCGTTTTTCATGTTTTAAAAATCGCAAAGCGAGATAATATTATGATAGTTAATTACGAAAAATTGAGCGCTGGTAGCAATCTGCCACATGAGGTTAATGTCCTAGTGGAAGTGCCAATGAACGCCGAGCCTACAAAATATGAGTTCAACTCTGATATAGGTGTTATGTTTGTCGATAGGTTTATACACACAGGTATGCGTTATCCATGCAATTACGGCTTCATACCAAACACACTCAGCGGTGACGGAGACCCTGTTGATGTTCTAGTATATGCAAATTACCCTATCATATCAGGCGCTGTAGTGACAGTAAGGCCGCTCGGGGTTCTGCTTACAGAAGACGAAAAAGGTCAAGATGAGAAGATTTTGGCTGTCCCTATTACAAAATTAGATCCATTTTTTGAGAAAGTAAAATCTTATTTGGACCTCCCGGAAAATCTGATACAACAGATAAATCACTTTTTTACACATTATAAAGCTCTTGAAAAAGGCAAATGGGTTAATATAAAGGGATGGGAAGGTGTTGCTTACGCGCAACAAATCATACAATCAGGAGCAGCTAACTTTAAAGCGCAGCAACACAGCAGATCGTAGTGCATATATAAAAACAAAGTTGTTATTTCCTTTAGTATAAATTAGATTCAGATTGAATGTATCGTTCAAAACTGTATGGGTATATAATAATTGTATAGCTCTGTTCACAGCAGCAGCACTATTAATGTTTTTGGGGAATATATAGGATAAAATTCGAGAAACCATAGAGAGATTATAATGGAACAATATACTGTAATAACGTTCTACAAATTCATTAACATAGAAAATATTCCTGAACTACAGATTCAACTATTAAAGATCTGCAAAAAGCATTCTATAAAAGGAACAATCTTAATTGCAAAAGAAGGAATTAATTCAACACTCGTTGGCAAAGAAAATAATATTGAACTATTTCTAAATAGCTTGTTCAAACAAAAATTGTTTTCTGATCTTTACGTACAGAGAAGCAAAGTCGACTTTATGCCATTTCATAAGCTCAAGGTAAAGACTAAAAACGAAATAGTGACATTTCGTGAACAAGAGTTAGATATTGCACAAGCAGGAATACATGTTGAGCCAGAAGAGTGGGATTCATTGTTGCAAAACAAAGAGGAATTTCTAGTAATTGACACTCGCAATGATTATGAGGTGGAGATCGGTACGTTTGCAAACTCGATTAACCCAAACATCAAAAATTTCACAGAGCTTAAAAATTGGCTACACTCTTTGGATATAGGACACAAAAAAAACATAGCAATGTTTTGTACTGGTGGCATTCGGTGTGAAAAATCTACCGCATATATGAAATCTCTAGGGTATAAAAATGTTTACCAACTTAAGGGTGGCATTATTAACTATCTAGCAAAAACAAGTAATAAAAGTGGTATGTGGCAAGGCGCTTGTTTCACATTTGATGACAGGAGAGCCTTAGGCACAGATTTGCAACCGCAATATAATAATGCTCACATGTATAAAAGAACATGATTCATTTCTCTTTAGATGTTCTTGTGTTGCTTGCAATTTTGATGCTAAACGCGCTTTTTGTCATGGCAGAAATTGCTATAATCACCTCCAAACAACCCAAATTAGAAGAACTGTCTAGAAAAGGAAATAGAGGCTCTAGACTTGCAATGAAGTTATCCTCAACTCCAGAGGTATTTCTATCTACTGTACAGGTAGGCATAACATTTCTAAACATTTTGATAGGGCTTTATGGAGGAACCTCTATAATCAAAGGCGTAGACAATTTTGTTGCGGAATTACCAGTGATAGGAGAATATCATCAAGCCATAAGTTATGCTAGTGTGATGATAGTGGTAACATATTTTACAGTTCTGGGAGAAGTTGCACCAAAACGTATAGCAATGCTTTATCCTGAAAAGGTAGCATCAATTGTTTCTCACAGCATGATTATTGTGACGCAAATATTATACCCTTTTGTTTGGCTAATTACAGTATCCACAAAAGCTGTGCTGTATATAATTAGAGTGAAAAAAGCACAAACACAAGTCTCGCTTGATGAAGTACGTTGTCTAATCCAGCACACTGAAGCTTCTGGTATGTTCGCAGCAACTGAGCAGGATATCTTCAAAAGAATATTGCATCTAAGTAATGCAAAAGTAGGTGCAATAATGACACCAAGAAGCAAGATGGTATGTATTAATCTTCATGATGATAGTAAAACAAATGTGTATAAGTTATCTGCATATCCGTTTAATTACTTTCCAGTGATTAACAAAGAATTGAATGATCTAATAGGGATCGTACCTGTAAAGAAATTATTAAATGTAAGAGTAACAAATGATACGCTTGAACACATAGCTAAAAAATCTAAAATCTTATACATACCTGAGGTTGCTAAGGTTAGCAAGTTAATTGAAATTTTCCGGCAAAAGCGTGCTAGAATAGCAGTGGTACTTGATGAATATGGTGATATAGAAGGGCTAGTCACTTTAAATGATATCTTAAAAATTCTAGTTGGAGATATTGCTATAGGTGTTCCTAGTATACAACCAAATATTATTAAGCAAAAAGATGGTGTATATCATGTTCAAGGCAACACTCTGATAGAAGAGATAATGACGCTACTTAATATTACAAAGCTTCCTGGAGAAGATGAGCATGAGTATAGAACACTCGCAAGCTTTATCTTAAAGCAAATGCTGAATTTTCCTAAGCTTGGTGATAGTTTCATTGCAGTTGGCTGGAGATTCACAGTTATAGGAATGGAAAACCGTAGAATAGCTAGAGTGTTGATAGAAAAGATAATAGCTGATTAGTCCTGAAATTTCTTTTAAAGATAGATTTAAATTTGTTGCAAAAGAAGCAGTGCTAATGTCTAGTCTATGCCAATAGATGTTATAGTAGTGCTAGGTTACTGCCGGCAGTGCCTAGTATCATCTAAAAAAACAATTAGTAATAATAAGTATGCTACAGAATGTATTACATATAGCTAAAGCAGCATACGAATAAAAATTATTCTAAATACTCGTTTGCCATGCCTATTTTATAGCGCTTTAGCTATATATCAATTCTGAGACATAACACTTTGTCTATACTTCTTTTTTGTCCGTGTTATTAATCAATCAATATATTGCTAATTTTAAAATGAAGCGGAGACAATTTAATGACATTTTTTAATAAACTATATTCTACCCTTGCTAAAACTTCTGGGAAGATCAGCTCTGGCGTAGGGAAAATCTTCGGACTAGGCAAATTTGATAAAGAATCACTAGCGCAAGTTGAAGAACTTTTGATAGCCTCAGATATCGGAGTTGCAAGTGCAGAACATCTAGTATCTAAACTTGCAGCAGCAAAACCAAGCGGTGTTGACCTCGAAAATGAGATAAAAACCTTATTACGTAATGAAATTAAAGAAATTTTGCTGAGCGCAAAGAAACAGCAAAGTATCTTTGACAATACTGCTGAGTATAAGCCGTATGTACTGATGATATGTGGGGTAAATGGTAATGGGAAAACTACAACTGTAGCAAAACTCGCAAAAAAATTCCAGGATCTTGGTAAAAATGTAGCAATTGCTGCTTGCGATACATTTAGAGCTGCTGCAGTTGAGCAACTAAACGAATGGGCAAATAGAATAGGATGCAGATTTATAAGTGGAAGCGAAGGTTCTGATCCTGCAAGTGTTGCGTATAAAGCATTACAAGAATCTAAAAATTTGAAACTTGATGTACTGATTATAGACACAGCAGGTAGATTGCAAAACCAAGCAAACTTAATGTCAGAGCTCGAAAAATGTAAGCGAGTCCTACAAAAACTTGATGAGTCTACTCCACATGAAATTATTTTAACGCTCGATGCTACTACAGGGCAGAATGCTATCAACCAGGTCGAACTATTTGGCAAAGCAGTAGGAGTATCTAGCCTCATCTTAACTAAACTGGACGGAAGCTCAAAAGGCGGCATCGCCATTGCACTTGCACAAAAGTTTGGGATTCCTATATGTGCAATCGGCATAGG
Organism: Candidatus Lariskella endosymbiont of Hedychridium roseum; assembly: GCF_964020185.1. Taxonomy (NCBI): domain Bacteria; kingdom Pseudomonadati; phylum Pseudomonadota; class Alphaproteobacteria; order Rickettsiales; family Candidatus Midichloriaceae; genus Candidatus Lariskella; species Candidatus Lariskella endosymbiont of Hedychridium roseum. The sequence goes on from NZ_OZ026538.1 coordinate 1,465,297, forward strand.
TGAAACTCTTGATGATCTACAGGAATTTTCTCCTGAAGAATTTGCCAGTGCAATAGTCAGTCCATCCGCCAAAAGTATGAATTCTAGCTTTTGAAATTCCTTGGCACAACTTTATATTGTGTATTTTATTGCCCAGCTGATGGCATCTGTGTCAATTTGTTGTGATTTTTTATGGCAGAATGAGAAAAATGTCTGCAAAGTGTGCCTTTTTCATTAGATGGCACGCGCGCCAAAAGTCTCAAAACAAGCATAAAATAGCGCTTAGATCCGCAAAAAAAAATGTTATAATAAACGCAAAAACCTTACGGATTTAAAACACTATTTTCCAACTCTAAAGGTCATTTGATACAGCTTCTGAGACTTTTGGCGCGTACTTCTTAGAGTTTGAGACGCGGGTGACTAAAGTGTATTAGTCGACATTTTATCTTACATTTAGTAAATTAAATTAGTTATTAAATGGAGATAAGCAATGAACTTAAATCAAAAAATCATCAAACCGAAACTAGGTTTACTTGAATTGGCAAAAAGCCTTGGTAGTATATAATCTGCATGTAAGGCAATGTGTTATAGTAGAGATAGCTATTACAGATTTAAAGAACTATATGAAACGGGAGGAGAAGAAGCGCTATACGAGATAAGTCGCAAGAAGCCAATAATCGCTAATAGAGTAGATCCTGCAGTAGAAAAAGCAGTAGTTGATATGGCGATAGAGTACAGCATATGGACAACTTAGAGTATCAAATGAGCTGAAGAAGAGTGGTATACTTGTTTCTCCTGGAGGAGTAAGATCGATTTGGTTACGTAATGATTTGAATAATATCAATAAAAGATTGAAAGCCTTAGAAGCTAAGATGGCCCAAGATGGTATTATATTGACCGAAGCACAGCTGCAAGTACTAGAGAAACGCCGTAATGAAAAAGAAGCACATGGAGAAATTGAGACACAACATCCAGGTTATTTAGGTTGCCAAGACACATATTATGTAGGCAATTTCAAAGGGATAGGAAAGGTTTATGCTCAGGTATTTATTGATAGCTACAGTAGATTTGCTGATGCTAAACTGTATACTGACAAAACTGCGATTACTGCTGCTGATATGCTAAATGATCGAGTGTTACCATGGTATGAGAGTCAAGGGATACCGATGCTTCGTATTCTTACAGATCGTGGAGGAGAATATAAGGGAAATATAGAACATCATGCTTTTGAGTTATTTCTCAGTATAGAAGGTATAGAGCATACAACAACTAAAGCATATTCACCTCAAACTAATGGTATGTGTGAACGTTTTAATAAAACTATGAAACAAGAATTCTTTGATACAGCTATGCGTAAAAAGATTTATACATCATTGGATGACTTGCAATTAGATCTTGATATTTGGTTAGAATATTTCAACAATGAAAGACCTCATTCTGGTAAATATTGTTATGGAAAAACACCTATGCAAACTTTTTTGGATAGTAAAAAGTTAGCTGTGGAAAAGAATAATGAAATCTTGTATCTCAGTTACATATCTGACAGTCAAAACTTAACTGACAAGCAGATATAAAATTTATAACTGTCTGTAAGATCAAATCTTGACTTCTACAGATAATAATACTAAAGTGTTCGCCTAAAGGCGAGGGTGTTAACCCTATCCCATATAACTACATAAAGCATTGCATGTTAATTTAAGCGACATAGCAGCAATGGGAGCATCTCCAATGTATGCCATGCTTGGAATAGCTCTTCCTGTACACTATGCGCTATACGCAGATACATTCATAATAGGATTTGCAAAAGCATGCAAAGCTTCAAACGTTATTTTAATCGGTGGAGATACGACAAGATCTGCTGAGAGAATGTCTATTAGTGTTACGTTAATTGGCAAAGCTCCAGAATCTAATATTAAACTTCGCAGCACAGCAAAAATAGGTGATGTTATATGCGTTATTGGAAATTTAGGATATGCACATATAGGATTACATTCTCTTGAAAAACATGAGCCAGGTTTTGACAATTTTAAAGAGGCATTCTTAAGACCAATTGCTCGTGTTGCAGAAGGAAAGTTTTTAGGAGAGATGCAACACATAACAAGTATGATGGATATATCAGATGGTTTATACCTTGATTTAAACAAGCTATGCAAAAGTTCAGGTGTTGGAGCACAAATAGATTTGGATAAATTGCATTATGAAAAGGAGTTCAAGGCTGCTTGTAAGAGCTTAGGAATGGAATGTACTAAAACTCAACTAATAGATGTAGAAGATTATGGTCTATTATTTACCGTACCTGCCCCTGAATATAAAGAAATGGCGCAACAATTTTGTTTAAGTTTTGGCTATACTCCTATAATCATAGGGGAAATTATAAAAGATAATTGTGTAAAATTTATACACAAAAATGTTAGTAGATCACTTCAATTACAGCCTTTTTACCACTTTGGGGAAATAGCATGAAGTACAAATGTTTATCAATTGCCGGATTTGATTGTTCTGGAGGAGCGGGGATTCAAGCAGATCTCAAAACCTTTTCTGCATTTGGCTGTTACGGAATGAGTATTCTAACAGCTATGCCTATACAAAACACATGTGGTGTGAATACTTGCTTTAGTATTCCGCCACAAAGTATATCTGCACAGCTTGAAGTACTATTTGAAGATATCATCCCGGACAGCATTAAGATAGGTATGTTATTCTCATCGGAAGTAATTGAAATAGTGACTGAGTTTTTAAAACAATTTGCAAAAAATATTCCTATAGTCCTCGACCCTGTAATGGTTGCAAGAAGTGGAGATACATTGCTTAGAGACACAGCTATAGATATAATGAAGCGTAAGTTAATACCGCTTGTAACAGTAGTTACTCCAAATCTTCAGGAAGCATACGTGCTTGCAGAAAGAGTTGATGATATGGAATCTATTGCAAGAGATGTTTTGATGCTTGGACCACAGGCGGTGCTTCTGAAAGGAGGGCGTTTAGATAGTGATGATTCTAGTGATCTACTATTGGAAAGAAGTGGAAATAAAACTTGGTTAACAGGAGTAAGAGTAAAATCTAACAATATACACGGAGCAGGATGTACGCTCTCATCTGCAATTTGTGCTTGTTTATCTTTGGGTTTTCCAGTACAAGAAGCATGTAGAGTAGCCAAGAAATATCTCTCGGAAGCTATAGAAGCTTCTGCAGAATATAAAATTGGCAAGGGAAACGGTCCAGTTCATCATTTTTATCATATTTGGCCTACTATACACAAAATATATAGCGATAATAAAAGCCAAATAGATAATAATGTAAGTTCAATATATACAAAGAATATAGAAAAATTTAGAAGAGGATGAGTATTTTTTAAAAAAAATGAGAGTTTTCATATAAAGATAGATAAGAGCTGTTCTTGATATTGTTTGAATATTTGTGTAATAGTAAGAGCGCACCAAAGCTTGATGGATCCGTATACCATTGACTCTTTTTTAGAAACGATTTTAGTGCGCCGTGTCATTCGGCATAAATGATGTCGCGTGTTGCTATTATCTCTCTCGATACATACTGTGCCAGACTTTCCAATTGTATGACGCTCTTTGGGTAAAATTTTAGAAAAAGCATCCCAATCATCCGTATAAAAATGACATTCTTTCAGATGACTCACTTTTTGTAGAGCTTTTGGAATGTTGCAGTATCACGATTGCCTGTAACCCAGGCAACGGTTCTCCTTGTACTACGATCAACTGCCTTAATGATCCAAAGCTTGTTTTTTTTGAACCAATAAAATGCCACATCTCGTCGAATTCCATCTCCATAATATCCGAAGAGACAACTGGCTCCTGAGTCTTGCCCATCGCCTCTACTACCCAGCGATAAATTATGGACGGCGAATGACCTAATATCTTGCCTAACATAGAAAAAGAGCCATTACCAAGACTATATAGCATAACGCATAATGCTTTCTTAACAGCTGTTTGAGGCTTCTTGCCCAGATCGCCCTCAACAAAATTTAGAAAGCATGATCTGCACTTATAACGCTGTACACCCCTCACAATGCCATTTTTTACCAAGCTATCAGAGCAACATCCATTACAACAAACCATAAAACCACTCTTTAGTTTTTAAAAAAGTGATCATATCATATTTCTATCTAATTGTGAAAACTCTCAAAATTGCTTTAATAAGTTGTTAAAAGTATCATAATATTATGTAACTAGCTTTGGGGTCTTCGTTCCACCAACATGCAATAACTTATAATGTTTATCTCCCATAACCCACATGATATATCCTCCAAGAGGATCAAAACTAAGCCAATCACTGCTATACTTGCACCAATAAACTAACCCATATTTTTCTACCTCTTCTTTCAACTGCTCTTCACCTGATCTATCTTCACACTTTGCACCAGATTGCTCAAATAATTTCATCATTTCCCTCATATCAGAACCAAGCGGAAATTTCTTTTGTAGATCTGCATCAAATTGATCACTATCTTTATAGCGCTCGAATTGAATAGGCCGAGTATCTAGCCACTCCTTAGCATATAAATACAAGAAAAAAACAGCTATGACTATTAAAAACTTTTTCATTATTCAATCTTTAATAAATAGTTGAGAAGAATGCCGTGGTAATAAGTGGCCGGATGCTTAAGAAACTGAGAGTTTTCACAATTAGATAGAAGTATTATATTATCACTTTTTTAAAAACTAAAGAGTGGTTTTATGGTTTGTTGTAAGGGATGTTGCTCTGATATCTTTGTAAAGAATGGCATTGTGAGGGGGTGTACAGCGTTATAAGTGCAGATCATGCCTTCTAAATTTTGTTAAGGGCGATCTGGGCAAGAAGCCTCAAACAGCTGTTAAGAAAGCATTATGCGTTATGCTATATAGTCTTGGTAATGGCTCTTTTTCTATGTTATGCAAGATATTATGGCATTCGCCGTCCATAATTTATCGCTGGGTAGTAGAGGCGATGGGCAAGACTCAGGAGCCAGTTGTCTCTTCGGATATTATGGAGATGGAATTCGACGAGATGTGGCATTTTATTGGTTCAAAAAAAACAAGCTTTGGATCATTAAGGCAGTTGATCGTAGTACAAGGAGAACAGTTGCCTGGGTTACAGGCAATCGTGATACTGCAACATTCCAAAAGCTCTACAACAAAGTGAGTCATCTGAAAGAATGTCATTTTTATACGGATGATTGGGATGCTTTTTCTAAAATTTTACCCAAAGAGCGTCATACAATTGGAAAGTCTGGCACAGTATGTATCGAGAGAGATAATAGCAACACGCGACATCATTTATGCCGGATGACACGGCGCACTAAAATCGTTTCTAAAAAAGAGTCAATGGTATACGGATCCATCAAGCTTTGGTGCGCTCTTACTATTACACAAATATTCAAACAATATCAAGAACAGCTCTTATCTATCTTTATATGAAAACTCTCAAAAATACTATATGATACTTTAGGTCATATAGGCTGTGGGATCCTCTCCTATATTCCATTCGTCCTCCCTTAGCACATTTCCTAGATAATAATACTAAAAGTGTTCGCCTAAAGGCGAGGGTGTTAACCATATCACATATAACTACATAAAAGACCCAAAAACCTTACGGATTTGTATTATATGCAAGCAGAAGAAGTGAAAATTAATGACACTCAAAGTAGAATATATTAAGATCGAAAGTTGATTGTTGTGGTCTTTTAGGAGTGAATTTTTGGTAAAGTTTCTGCGAAACGATATGGTAGAAGCCGTAAAGACCGTCGTGTTATGCTATAGTTGTTTATGCTGCAAAGCCATTTCAAATGCCTCTGATTGTTATACCGAGGAGTGGCCTTCAGGAAAATGCATATTGGCAGTATTTTTGTGGATATGACTATTTCAAAAATGACATGATTGTATCTGAAAGTTGCATAAGAAGATTCCGTCAAATCTGGTTGTCGTGAGATATTAGACCTCTTGCATAACCTGTTCCAAACTGTGATTTGATTGTCACTAAAACATAAAAACACTCACGTGGATCATTGTTTGGTGACGTTTTGCAAAAATCTACTCTATAAGAATTTCTACCTCAGAATGAGGTTATGCAAGAGGTCTATTAAAGGAGGTGGTCAGAATAGTCTGTAAGATTGGCGCAGTTAAAAAAAGATTTGGCAGCCGTGATTATTGACACGACAGTTCAGCCAAAGCATATAAAACATCCACATGATTGTCATATAATGGAAAAAGGGCTCGGTTTCAGATAGTTGAGCTTTGCAAGGCTCTAGAGAGGTTATCGGGCATTGTTACATAATGCCATGCAAAGGCATGATGACAAAAAAGAAGGCTTAAAGCTTTGGAAAAAAGATACAGGCTATTACAGGCGCTCAAGAATAGAGGCTTATTTTGCCAGTTTTAAGCGGGCTTTTGGCAGATATTTTGTTGCCAAATGCGATATTAAAAGGCAAATTGAGATGATTATTAAGGTAAGCACTCTAAATCTCTTGAAAAAAGACTTCATTCTTATATCTTCTAAAGCTTCTTGAAGTGAGAAGCTTTAGCATTTTATATGTACCGATAATGAAATAGTCTCATTATGCAACAATGCCAGTCCGCAGGTAAATGAAGAGTTGGTATTTAACTTGCGTATATACAAAGTTAGACTTCAAAAAGAGCTAGGAAAGATAGGAGACGCATTGTGTGTGCACTACTCATAAAGCCACTTGCGCAGACCTTTTTTGCTTCATTTTTCATATTACTTCGTCCGTCTGCCAAAAATTAGCACAGCAAATCAATTTTTGGCGGATAGAGTAAAAACCTAGTCCACAGCAATCAATTAACCGGCAACTCACGCTATACAATGTCTTGAAGCAATTTTACTGTATAATCGAATAGAATTTAACTGAATAGTGAACATGTGATTACAAAAGTTACAGGTTCTCAAACGCTTGAGCATCAAAAAGGTATTGAAAAATATGATGCTTTATACAACATAAAATCATGTGTGATGCACTATTGACTCAGCGTAAGATACTGAACGTAACTTAATTTCAGGTGTATATTTAAGTCTGATACTGCTGCCAATTACTCTACGCATATTTGGCACAAGCAGACGTAAAGCTTCAAGATAAGCTTGAGTTCTGGAATCATCATGCACCGCGATGTATATAGTTGCAAGCCTCAGGTCAGGAGTAATTTTTACGTGAGCAATAGTAAGATATGTATTTTCTATTTCTGGATGAAATAATGCGCCAGAAACTAGCATAATAGATAACTCATTCTTAATAGCCTGCGAAACTCTAAGCTGTCTATTAGAGGGAGCTTTTTTCTCAAAAAATATACTACCAAACATTAAGTTTTTATTCATCTACATAGCACCGTAACCAAACGTTAACCTTAGCCTTTCTTTCTGATCAAAAGGTTGAGCACTAATTGGAATACCATAATCTAATCTTATATTCCCCAGTGGAGAAGCCCATGATATACCAATGCCAAATGAAGTTCTAAGTGCAGATTTATCAGTTAGCTTTTTTGCTTGTTCATATTGCTGTCTACATAAATCATTGCTGGAATCATTGCTGCTCTTACAGGCAACATCTACACCCCAAGAATCTCCAGCATCAAAAAATATAGCTCCGCGTATCCCAACTTCCTCAGGGAAACCAAGCGGGAAGGTTACCTCAGCAGTCGCATAGTAAAAGTATTTACCACCAAGTGCATCAGTGTATACTGTATTGCCATTTGCATCTAAGCGCATTTTACCATCTTTATCACGCGCTACATCTCTTGGACCTATACCATAATCTGCAAAGCCCCTTATTTGTTGCTTTCCAATTCGATAATTATCAACTAACTTAATTGGTTTATCTTCAATTCCTATTATGTTTCCTGCTTTAGCAAACAACTGCAATATTACACCTTTACGATATAAAGTCCAATAAGTGCTTCCAGAGATCTGATTTTTTAAATATCTAGCATCTCCGCCAAGGCCCGCAAACTCCTGTGATAATTTTATGATATAGCCACTGGTAGGAAAAATATTACTGTTAAGCCTATTATAAATAAAAGATTGATTAATTGATGAGACTATCGTCTCTCCAGCTGCATCTTGAATTATTAAAGAAGTTGCATCCTTGGCAGGATTTACCTGACGCTTTGAGATCGTATAACCCAAAGAATGAGCTAAATACTCCCTTAACGCATAAGTAGCGCTGAAAGAAGCTCCATATTTTGAGTCTTTATATGCACTTCCGTCTGTGAGATCTAAGCTATTTGCAAATACATCAAAGCCTGTTCTTAGTTCTTTTCCTAAGAAGTAGGGTTCTGCAAAACCAAAGGATACATCCGTTGTTTTTGTACCATAATTAAAATCAAAAGTTAATATTTGGCCCTTCCCAAGAAAGTTATACTCTGAGGCTACTGCTCCCAAACTTGGGCCAGTTTGTGAATTGTATCCGAGGGCGAATTTAAAAGAACCAGTTTCTATTTCTTTTACTCTAACATCAATATCAACACGGTCAAGATACTCAGTTTTTGATTTAGACAAGTCAACCATACTGAAGTAACCAAGGTTAGTAACACGCTGTTTAGAGCGATTTATATATGAAACATTATAAGGATCTCCTTCGCTTATTCTAAATTCTCGACGTATCACTCTATCTCTTGTGATAACATTATCAAACACATTTATTTTATTTATGTATATTCTCTTGCTCTTGTTGATATTGAACTTAACATTTACAAATTTGGATAGATTTTTATCCACTCTATCCAAATCATAATCAACGTTAACAAAAGCATATCCGTGTTCTCCAAAGTACTTTGTCAATACATCAGTAGCATTCTCGATACTTGCTTGTTTAAAAATACTTCCTTTTTCTATTTTTATTTTCTCTCTCAATAACGTGTTATCAAAACCTGGAATATGACTTTGTACTTCAATATCATCTATTCTATAGCGATCTCCTTCATGCAAGTTGAATGTTATTATGAAAGAATCTCTATTCTGAGATAGCTCAGATGTAACAGAAATTACATGAAAATCTATAAAACCAAGATTCATGTAATGCGTTCTCAGTAATACTTGATCAAGTATTAGTCTATCAGGTTCATATTTTTCAAATTGATTCAATATCCTATACCAAGCATATTCTTTGGAGAGAATAATAGATGCAAGCTCTGCGCTTGATACTTCCTTATTACCAACGAAGTTGATTTGTATGATCTTAGCTTTTGAGCCTTTCTTTATTTTGTAGACTAGATCTACTCGATTTTGTGACAATTTCACGATCTGAGGGTCAACTTTTACTGAGTAATAACCTTTAGAACGGTATATTGCGACTATTTTTCTGATGTCATTCTGTAGTTTCGCAAGCGAATAAATGCTTCTTGGGAGCAGTGAGATTTCTTTTCGCATCATTTCGTCATCCGTACTTGATGTGCCCTCAAACGCTACTCGATATACTATAGGATTTTCAGCTACTGCAATATGTAGAGCACTCCCTACTTGCTTCACATCAACGTCAGCGAAAAGTCCCGTTTCAAATAACCTACGCATTGCGATGTCAATCTTATCTTGATCATACTGCATTGGGAGCCTAAACTCTAAATATGCAATCACTGTTTCTTTAGAAAGCCTTTCTGTCCCACTTATTTCAATAGCAGTTATCTTTCCACTATCTGCCAATGCAATTGAATAAAGGGAAAACAGTGACAGCAACACAATCAGACATTTTTTAACACTTCGCATGATCAACGAATCAGTCCTCTAATATCATTAAAAGTAGCAAACAACATAAGTGCAATGAGTATAAAAAATCCTAAATGCCCACAAAATTTTTGCATTTTTTGCGAAATCGAGCGTCCAGTAACGGATTCTATCAGATAGTACAACAAATGTCCGCCATCTAGCATAGGAATTGGAAGCAAATTAACCAATCCTAAATTTAAAGAAATCATTGCAACAAACCAAATCATTGGCGCTAGACCAAGCTTCAACGATTCTCCTGAATACTGAGCTATTTTAATAGGGCCGCCTAAATCAGATGCAGAGTGATCATGAATTATGATGGATACAAGCCCCTCTAACATTGCAAAAGAGATAGTAATTGCGTCTGAAATAGAAGCTAAGACAGACTCTAGCAAATTCACCTCTTTTCGATTAGCTAAAAAATTCACTCCAAGCATAGAGTGATCTATGGTATTGTAATTTACTCCCGATCTATCAATAATCTCTTTTACATCATATATTTGTTTCTGACCATCACGCATTATTTCAATTTTTAAGTCCAAAATACTTCTAGCACTTGCTATAGAATTTTTAATATCTAGCACATCGTTTATAGTACGATTGTTGATAGAAATAATGGTGTCACCAGGGAGTAGCCCAAGATAACTAGCAATACTCTTCTCTGCTATGTGTGATATCTGATTTGTTGTGGAAACTTTGCCATATACAGAAAACAATAGACTCATCAAAACTATTGCAAGCAGATAATTGAAAGCGGGACCTGCAGCGACAATGCATGCTTTTTTCCATAAAGGCTTGTGATAAAAAGATATACGCTTTTCTTCTTCATTCATATCTTGAAAAGCTTCAAAATCTGGGGCACTCACAATATTTTTATCTCCAAACATCTTCACATAACCACCCAATGGAACGGTACAAATTCTGAACTCCGTTCCATACTTATCAATCCATCTATAGAATGCTTTGCCAAAACCTATTGAGAAAACATCAACCTTAACACCACAAAGTCTTGCAATATAAAAATGCCCGAACTCGTGTACAGAGACAGTCACAAGTACTACTACTAAGAACCCTAAGATGCTATAAAATAAACTCATCATTTAAATACCTCCAACCTTATTAAAAATAAGGCCTTCTATGACTAATAACCTTTTTTACACACTGACTCTTATACGTAACCAACTATTAAAACGTGTACTGGCCAAAGCGATCAATACTTGCAGCAACATGTATTCATCATCACTCAAGTAGAATCAAACAATACATTTACTCTTTTCAAAGCAAGAGCATTGTATAATGCTATAGATCATGCATACTCAACATACTTTTCAAAATTGGTGCCTTCAAAATGCTCATTATATATTTTGTATACACACGTTCTTCCTAGCTTTTTAAAGTCTCACTTCGCGTGCATACAATAAATACCAACTCTTTATTTACCTGCTGTATATGTATTCGAAGCAATGAATAATCAAAAGCATGACATTAGAAAACTTAACGTTCCTTGCCGGATGTTGGATATAATCGGCAAATCAAACCACAAAACAGAGCTTGAGAAATGTAATGCAGAAGCTTTCAACTGGAAATACTATAGACTACAGCACAGCTCAAGGATTTATACCAGTAAATCTATTTTTGTACAAGCAACTATTAAATCAGCATTTAAAAATACAGTGTTAATTCCAAACTTCTCCAGCAGTGATGATTCTCACTGAATTTTCAACATTCAACAATAATTTACCGTCTTTATCAATGTCTATAAACTTTCCTCTTATTTCTTTATCAAGAAATCGCACATTTATGTCAGAATTTATAGATTGCGCGCGTTTGATCCACATTTCACGCACTGGGGTAAAACCATAACATTCCCAAGCTCTTAGTACAGAAAAAAATCTGTCTAATATAGAATTTATTAATGCTTTCCGATCTACTACAATATCTAAATCTTCAATACTTATAGGTTTTTTTGCTACGCCGCTTATTTGCTCTTTTTTTACTATATTTACACCGATTCCAATCAATAATGTAGAACTATTGTAAACCTCTAATAAAACTCCTGCAATCTTTCTTCCCTGTATCAGTACATCATTTACCCATTTATAAGTCACATCAAGATCATTTATGTAACTTAATATCGTTTCTCCAACTGCTATTGCACCTATATAAGCTACCTGAGACCATGTTTCAATTGCACATCTTGGAGATACTATAATGGTAAATATTGCGTCTCCTTCATCACTATGCCAAACTCTTTCGTAGCGCCCTCTCCCTGATAATTGTCTTTTAGTTGATATGATGGTTGTTTGTGCGCTGGGAGAATTTGAGAGTAGCCTTTTTGCCTCAAGCTGAGTGCTATCTAATTCTTCGTATTCTTTGAGTATATAATCGCCTATCATATTTTTAGGAAGCATTATATAATAAATACTGTTTTTGAAAATGAGAAATAATAGCCAAATTTATGAAATATACAGGATACTGAATATCTCTCAAGCAATAATTTCTAAACATGAAATAACTATCGCGCATTTCTTAGAGCAATTTTATCAAGGTTTATCAAATGCCAAAAGCAGTTTATACGATAAACTTGAGCATATAAATACTGTTATAAGAATGATAGAGAAATTTCACTGTTATTTTCATTTCGAACAATCTTGGATATATACACTATATGCTTATATATTGCATAAGGCAGGAAAGTTTGATGACAAGATCAGATATGTAGAAATGGCTCTATTTCAAGATAAAATTAATGATGTTGTAAAAAATGATAATAGAGAAATATCTAGCTTATTCAAATATAATAAAAACTACCTGTATGAAACAGCTTTTCTAAAATTTGCATTAGGCAGTTTTAAGCGGGTAAAACAGATAAAGCAGTTAGACTTATCGATTAAACTAATAATATCTGATAGAATAGATGATGCAAAGATTTTACTGGATGATATAACTTATGATTCTCATAGATTATATACATCTCTTGCTATTTGCGATATTTATAGGGCTGATACCGCAGCTTCTATAAAAAACATAGAGAAGGCCGCCAAATCTATTGAGACTGCTCATCAAAGATACCACAAATACGCTGCATATATATATGAATTGCGGGCTTCTATTTTTGTAGAATTACAACAATTGGATCTTGCTAGAAACGACAGTGTTAAAGCTAATAATTTATACCCTAGGGATCAAATCATTTAAATTTGCAAGCTGCAAGCTAATTGGCATTGCTAACCAAGAATAGATTTTGCTTTTAAATTCGCGTATATGTATACTGCCTTGATAGTAAGTTATATTGGAAGCATTATATATGTTAAGTTGTAAGCATTGTGGCAGGATAGGAAGCACAAAGAATGGCTATATTAAAGGTCGTCAGAGGTATAAGTGCCTAGAGTGTAAAAAGAGCTATAAGTCTGGAGATATGAGAGTAAAGTACAGCCTTAATAAAAAGATGAAGGTTGTTAGTATGTATCTGGAGGGAGTTGGAATTAGATCAATCGAGAGATTAGAAAAGGTCTCGAGTTCACTTATAATAAAGTGGATTAGAAAATTCTCAAAGCTTCTAAAACAAAGGCTGAATGATGTTACGATACCTGAGGATGCCAAGCAAATCTCAATTATTGAGCTGGATGAGCTTTTTAGTTATTGCCAAAAAAAACTAACAAAGTCTACATTTGGCTTGCTGTTGATAGGGACAGAAATAAAGTTGTTGATTTTGAAGTGAGCATTGTCAGGGATTTTGCATCCTATCTTCCGATTGCCATGCGATTACAAAGTAGCTACGAGATAGAGATATCATGCAGTGACCATTACGACGTTTATGAAAAATTTAGGATTGCTAAAAAACACTATTCTACTAAGGCAGAAACGTCTTTAGTGGAATCATTCAACTCATTAATACGGCACTATTTAGCCAGGTTTCATCGTAAAACCAAACGTTACAGTAAGGCCATAGATATGATCTATAACTCTATCCTAATGCTTTTTAATAAAGACTTGCTGATATCTATCTTTAGTTAGCAATGCCAGCTAATTTCTGTACATTTAACTTGCCACACAAATCTATTTACCCAGCAAATCGATTTTTGACTGATAGATTGTTTGATAAAATATTTCAGATTGGTTGAGCGTAGCATGGCTACTTTGCATAGCTAAAGAAGCAGCATCTTAAATCATAAGCTTTTTATAGAAGTATTGAGACTCTCATATTGAAATACATGTATTTTCCTATTTATAAGGCCAATTTTGATAAATAATTTAATTATAGCCAATTATCAGGCAATTTACTATATTAGCTTGTAATATAACCTAACTGTAAGGCAATATAAAAATGAATTGATAAGCAATAACTATGAATAGTGTGCGCATAAAATATGAATCAAGTGTTAATTGTTGATGATGAGTCTGATATTAGAGGGTTATTAGCTGAGATCTTAGAAGATGAGGGATATAACGCCTTGCAGGCTTCAAATGTATCTGGCGCTCTTGTGCATCTTGCAAATACAATTCCAGCTCTAGTAATCCTTGATATATGGCTTGAAGGCAGTCAAATGGATGGAATGGGGTTGTTGCAGATCATTAAGAAGGACTTTCCTTCTGTGCCTGTTGTGATGATAAGTGGGCACGGAAATATAGAAACTGCTGTGCAAGCGATAAAGCTTGGAGCATATGACTTTATAGAAAAGCCTTTTAAATCAGAAAAGCTAACGATTTTAGTGAAACGTGCTATAGAAGCGGGATTGTTAATAAGAGAAAATTCTGTGCTAAAGCGTCAGCTTTTTCCTCAAGAGCTTGTTGGCAATTCTAAGGAAATTCAAAAAATTAGAGGCACCATTAAGACTTTTGCAAGGACAAATAGTCATACGTTTATAGTGGGAGAGCCTGGAAGTGGTAAAAATACTATAGCAAAAATTATACATTCTACGTCCCAAAGAAGTGCAAGACCTTTAACAGTATGGCATACCGCTGGGAAATCTCATACAGAACTTTCATTGGAATTATTTGGCGGACTCTCAAATAGTAATGCAGCACTAGTTGAACAAGCACAAGGCGGAACTCTTTATATAGATGAAATTACAAATATTCCTTTGCAATTGCAAAAACAATTTTTGCAGATGCTACAGAATGAATGTTTTATTAATCCAGGAATGAACAAAGAAATTAAGTCTAATATAAGAGTAATAGCTGCATCAGTATTTGATCCAATGCAATCTATAAAAAATTGCAAGCTAGACGATCGCTTATACTACAAATTAAGCATAGTAAGCATAGAAATCCCGCCTCTGCGAGAACATAGAGAAGATATACAATTAATGGCAGAGCATTTTTTGAGTAGCCTTTGCAAACAATTTTCTATTAGAGAGCTTGCTATTTCTGATGAGGCATATTCTATCATGCTAGCTTATAACTGGCCTGGTAACTCTAGAGAGTTGCATAACGCTATTGAGTGGCTCATAATGCTCGCAATAAATGGGAGGAAAGATATAATATCTCATGATATGTTGCCATATGAAATAGTTTCTTCCGTGAGTGGGGGGTATAGAGGTATTAATGCATCAGCAAACATTTTTCTCACAAAATCCCTAAGAGAAGCGCGAGATATATTTGAGAGAGAATATATACAAGCGCAGCTTCAGAAATTTAATGGAAATATAGCCAAGACTGCAAGTTTTATAGGTATGGATAGGGCTGCGCTACACAGAAAAATTAAGGCTCTGTTATCAAATGAATAGGAAGTGTATATTTTATAATATATCATTTGTATTAGTCGACATTTTATCTTACATTTAGTAAACTAAATTAGTTATTAAATGGAGATAAGCAATGAACTTAAATGGAGAAATTGAGACACAACATCCAGGTTATTTAGGTTGCCAAGACACATATTATGTAGGCAATTTCAAAGGGATAGGAAAGGTTTATGCTCAGGTATTTATTGATAGCTACAGTAGATTTGCTGATGCTAAACTGTATACTGACAAAACTGCGATTACTGCTGCTGATATGCTAAATGATCGAGTGTTACCATGGTATGAGAGTCAAGGGATACCGATGCTTCGTATTCTTACAGATCGTGGAGGAGAATATAAGGGAAATATAGAACATCATGCTTTTGAGTTATTTCTCAGTATAGAAGGTATAGAGCATACAACAACTAAAGCATATTCACCTCAAACTAATGGTATGTGTGAACGTTTTAATAAAACTACGAAACAAGAATTCTTTGATACAGCTATGCGTAAAAAGATTTATACATCATTGGATGACTTGCAATTAGATCTTGATATTTGGTTAAAATATTTCAACAATGAAAGACCTCATTCTGGTAAATATTGTTATGGAAAAACACCTATGCAAACTTTTTTGGATAGTAAAAAGTTAGCTGTGGAAAAGAATAATGAAATCTTGTATCTCAGTTACATATCTGACAGTCAAAACTTAACTGACAAGCAGATATAAAATTTATAACTGTCTGTAAGATCAAATCTTGACTTCTACATTTTATAGTACCGATAATGAAATAGTCTCATTATGCAACAAAGCCGCAGAATCCTGGGCTAATCTTTGTACATTTAACTTCTCCGCAAAAATTTATTTGCGTAGCAAGTTGATTTTTGACGAACAGACTAAATCTTATATCGAGGTGAGGTTGTTAACAGACGCAGCATTTGATCTTCATTAGGAAAGTTGGAAACTTCAACACAGTGCCATTCTAGATCAAGTATCTGTGATGAAACTTTTTTACTAATACAAACTGCTCTAATATTTCGAAGGCTTGTTTTGTATTGCAATGCAATAGTGCGAAAATGTTGCGCAGTCCTACTTGAGTATAAAAGGGTACTAGTCACATCAGATTCTATAATACTTACTATATTGCGGCTTAATCTATTAATAGGCTTGGATTTATACACAATAATTTCATCTACAATATATCCAACTTTTTCCAAATTACCTTTAATATCAAGAGAAATCTCTTCTCCTCTCAAGTATAGCATTTTCTTATTATATGATGATTGCTTGTGAAAAAATCTTATTAAAGCTCCCACATTTTCTCCGAGCGAAACAACATTTTTAAATCCAATGCTATATAATGCAGCCTTAGATTTACTTCCTATAGTATATACTAGGATTTTTTTATTAATAAGGTTTTGATTTTGCAGTATTCTCACTGCATTTTGACTGGTAATTATCAGTGCTTGGTAATTATCCAGTTTATTGTTATTAAATGTTACATTGAGATACTCTACATCTAGAAATGGTACAATAATCGATCTTAAATGCAATTTTGCAAGCTTAGCTGCAGTTAATTCTGCTAGGTGTTTAGGCCTGGTTATTAAAATCATATATATACTCGTCATGCTTCAAAAATTTGCGTCGTCAGATCGCTTGTTATGTATTGATTATACACCTCCTCGTGTTCTTCCTAGTTTTTTTTGAAGTCTAATGTCGTATGTGTATAATTAACTCTCCATTTATTAAGAGGTATACAATGCGATATTACAGCTAAAGTAGTATAAAACAAGCGCGCTACACTTTGTCTTTTTGAAAATTTTCATCACTCTCTTGCCTGAAATATAGTTATATTCCAGGCTCTAAACAAATAAAAATTTATTCTAAAGTACTCGTTTATGTAGTTATATGTGATATGGTTAACACCCTCGCCTTTAGGCGAACACTTTAGTATTAGTTATCTAGGAAATGTGCTAAGGGAGGACGAATGGAATATAGGAGATGATCCCACAGTCTATATGACCTAAAGTATCATACAGTATTTTGTACTAAGTATAGGTATAGAGTTTTAACTGGGCAAGTTGCGATTAGAACTAGGGAAGTAATCCGAGAAATATGTGCTGCTAATTACATAAATATAATTAGTGGCAGTATGAGTCCTGATCACGTACATATATTAGCATTGGTTCCGCCTAGTATATCAATATCTAAAGCTGTGCAATATATTAAAGGTATAAGTAGTCGTAAGTTGCTACAGGAATTTGCACTGCTCCGTAAGCGGTATTGTGGACAACATCTTTGGGCCAGAGGGTATTTTGTTGTGACAGTTGGCAATGTGAATTCAGAAGAAGTGCAAAAATATATAGAACAGCATGAGGAACATCACAAAAAAGATGATTTTAGAATATCAGAGTTTTAGCGTTTACGCTTTTAATCTGCTTTGCAAGCGTTACACAAACTACCGCGCTTTAGCCGGTAGTAATTGATCATGCCTGTTTTATACTACTTTAGCTATAGTTCTATGAAACAGCTTTACTTGACAGCTTAGCATATGAATAAAGCGCAGTCTGTTATATTATCAAAGAGTTTCAGGTAAATTCCGCCTAAAACTTGCAAAATACCCAATCAAAGATTTACTGCTGCAATATATCTACTCTGAAACAATCATTGAATTTGATATTTTTGAACGTTGAGAAAATCCACTTCTGACTTATATAGTATCTCCTATCACAATTGTCCATCCGGTGCATTCTAGTTTGAATTATGACACGGATGGACCAACTAAACTTATTATAAAACTAGCGCTCTAACTCAAAGAATTTAGGGTCCTTAAACGAAAACATATCTTTTCCAAATTTCATTCCATACTGCAAATTAGTAATCGATATCTCTGTAAGCGCTTCTCCATTAGGTCCCATGAGACCTATGTGTGATAGAGATATTTTTGGCTTTACTGTAAATTTCAGAATTAATATATTTGCTATTTCTTCTTGCGCTTTATCTGTAAGCGCTAAATCTATGTAGTTTCCCTTTTGATCTTCATATACAGAAATTACTTGGCAATCAGAGTGTAAATCAATTGGTGTTTTGCTCAATACTTTTAGTATATTAGATTTAACAGGAAGCGTGCTTAACTCCTCAAGTGCATAATCATAATATATCACCTTATCACCTGATGCTATTACTAGTCTTTTATCTGGAGATTCATATTCCCATTTAATTTTTCCAGGCCTTGAGATATATAACATCCCCTTCCGTATTATCCCTTTTTGCAAGTCTCTCTCTTCAAAATTAGCTTGCATTGTTGATATGGAATTAATGTATGCCTGAACGTTGCCTAGAATATCTAATGGTTTATTGGCGGCAATACAAGACGCAGCATGTGAGAGGAGAAAACAAAGAATCAGAAGTGAAATTTTTATCGCGACAATGTTCCTTATTGTGAGGTTATTCATTCTGGACTGCGCTTTAAAGTGTTTTTGAATGTAATAATTTTATACCGGATGCAGTGAAGAATGCAACAATAGTTTGATGAAACTAGAATGGAGTGGTGCCCAGAGGCGGAATCGAACCACCGACACAAGGATTTTCAGTCCTTTGCTCTACCGACTGAGCTATCTGGGCAAGAGCCTACCTTAAAGAAAATCCGGCAAAATGGTGACCCCTGCGGGAATCGAACCCGCGTTTTCACCGTGAAAGGGTGACGTCCTAACCGCTAGACGAAGGGGCCGAAAACAAAGTAAGCAAGATATAGATATCATGTTTTGCAAATAGTGCAAGTCTTTTTTGCCCAAATGCTGGCATTGCTAACCAAGAATAGATTTTGCTTTTAAATTCGCGTATATGTATACTGCCTTGATAGTAAGTTATATTGGAAGCATTATATATGTTAAGTTGTAAGCATTGTGGCAGGATAGGAAGCACAAAGAATGGCTATATTAAAGGTCGTCAGAGGTATAAGTGCCTAGAGTGTAAAAAGAGCTATAAGTCTGGAGATATGAGAGTAAAGTACAGCCTTAATAAAAAGATGAAGGTTGTTAGTATGTATCTGGAGGGAGTTGGAATTAGATCAATCGAGAGATTAGAAAAGGTCTCGAGTTCACTTATAATAAAGTGGATTAGAAAATTCTCAAAGCTTCTAAAACAAAGGCTGAATGATGTTACGATACCTGAGGATGCCAAGCAAATCTCAATTATTGAGCTGGATGAGCTTTTTAGTTATTGCCAAAAAAAACTAACAAAGTCTACATTTGGCTTGCTGTTGATAGGGACAGAAATAAAGTTGTTGATTTTGAAGTGAGCATTGTCAGGGATTTTGCATCCTATCTTCCGATTGCCATGCGATTACAAAGTAGCTACGAGATAGAGATATCATGCAGTGACCATTACGACGTTTATGAAAAATTTAGGATTGCTAAAAAACACTATTCTACTAAGGCAGAAACGTCTTTAGTGGAATCATTCAACTCATTAATACGGCACTATTTAGCCAGGTTTCATCGTAAAACCAAACGTTACAGTAAGGCCATAGATATGATCTATAACTCTATCCTAATGCTTTTTAATAAAGACTTGCTGATATCTATCTTTAGTTAGCAATGCCCAAATGCTGCTACTGGTTAAGTTTTATCGTGTGAAGCTTCTGCTTTTATTCATATAGTTTTTAAAGCTATATGCTATATTCCTAGCCTACTTCTACAAGCAATATGCTTAGATAAAGCAAAGTCAGTTGCAAGTTAATCGCGGCCGCAGCAAAATGTTCATGCAATAATATCATGACGCCCGGTATATTAAAAATATATTGCGTCACTCTGATATGATATTAGACTAAGAAATGCAATATATTAATTGATCACGCATTGGGGGAAGGGATGATGGAAGGAAATTTAAATTCAAGTGAGAATAATGCTGAGTTAAGCGAGCGCTTGCAAAAGCAATTTATGACATCTTTTAATAAGTTTAAGGGTGATATTAAAAAACAATCTAATGAGGCTATAGAATATTTGAAGACAACGAGGGCATTGGTACTAAATGCAGTTCAGCAAAAACAGCCTAATATCAATGCGGAAGGAAATTCGTATACTTATTTAATTGATCAGTGCATACAATCACTACAGAAAGGTTTAAAGAGTATAGAGAGCGGTGTTTCAAAAGAAAATATTGAAGATCAATATTCCAGTGTTGATATATCTCGCGAAGATGGTATTACGAGCTATTTGCAATGGATTGTCCCAAATAATATTCAATATTATAAACAAACGCTTTCAGAGCAGTTTTCCTCTTTTCAAAATACATATCATATAAACACGCACCAGGATTTTAATAAGATCCTCAAATCTATCAATGGCTATAATGAGTCACTTGACAAATTACAAGTAGTACTTGAAGGGTTTGTTGAATATGCTGCTACTGGAAAAGAACTAGACCAGAAAAAGGCACAAGGCATGTTGGATCAAGTCAAAGAAGTATTCAAGTTTGTTTTGGATAATTTTAAGGGTTTTATCACTGCTATTAAAGATTTCTTCGACAAAGTGCAGGAAAAAGTTTTTGGTATACCGAGAGCGCGTTTGGAGGATACACCACAAGGCTTAGATCAAGGGAAAGAAAACGAACAAAGTAATAACAGTAATTTTACAAAAAAATTCAAAGCTAAAGAGAATTATGTGTATTAGTCGACATTTTATCTTACATTTAGTAAATTAAATGAGAGTTTTCACAATTAGATAGAAGTATGATATGATCACTTTTTTAAAAACTAAAGAGTGGTTTTATGGTTTGTTGTAAGGGATGTTGCTCTGATATCTTTGTAAAGAATGGCATTATGAGGGGTGTACAGCGTTATAAGTGCAGATCATGTTCTAAATTTTGTTGAGGGCGATCTGGGCAAGAAGCCTCAAACAGCTGTTAAGAAAGCATTATGCGTTATGCTATATAGTCTTGGTAATGGCTCTTTTTCTATGTTATGCAAGATATTATGGCATTCGCCGTCCATAATTTATCGCTGGGTAGTAGAGGCGATGGGCAAGACTCAGGAGCCAGTTGTCTCTTCGGATATTATGGAGATGGAATTCGACGAGATGTGGCATTTTATTGGTTCAAAAAAAACAAGCTTTGGATCATTAAGGCAGTTGATCGTAGTACAAGGAGAACATTTGCCTGGGTTACAGGCAATCGTGATACTGCAACATTCCAAAAGCTCTACAACAAAGTGAGTCATCTGAAAGAATGTCATTTTTATACAGATGATTGGGAGGCTTTTTCTAAAATTTTACCCAAAGAGCGTCATACAATTGGAAAGTCTGGCACAGTATGTTATCGAGAGAGATAATAGCAACACGCGACATCATTTAGGCCGAATGACACGGCGCACTAAAATCGTTTCTAAAAAAGAGTCAATGGTATACGGATCCATCAAGCTTTGGTGCGCTCTTACTATTACACAAATATTCAAACAATATCAAGAACAGCTCTTATCTATCTTTATGTGAAAACTCTCAACCACTCTTTAGTTTTTAAAAAAGTGATCATATCATACTTCTATCTAATTGTGAAAACTCTCAAAAATATTGTTATCAAATACATTGATGGGGATAAAAATTATGTTTTTAGAGATTTTGCGGAAAACGCTCGAGATAGCAAGTTTCTAGCAGATATTATTGAAGAAATAGAGAAGTTGCAGCAGCGAGACGCATATTTTTTATTGCACCAGATTAAATATCTGCAATCTGGGTATGAAAAAGGATATGCACAAGAAACTCTCTCTGAGGCAGTCGAAGCAGTGGCCATGGAACTTGATGAGTTATCTAAGAAAATATCTGAAAAGCTTGGGCTCAGTGAAAAAGAATTAGAAGAGTCAAATCTGAGCAGGTCAGTAATACAAGAGACCAGTAATAGCATAATTAGTGAAAAAAGGGAAGATATTAGTAAAAATCCTCTACAAACCTCTCAGCAGGTGGATAACAAGCCGTTATCTGAGGCAGAGAGGAGAAAGTTAAGCTTTTTATTAAGTATGATACAATCTCTGAGAGGAGATATTATTGTGAAGGAAATTGATAAAAATCCAACATATACTTTCCGTGAATTTTCTAGAGGCAGTTGGGTAGGAAAACAGTTTATAAGTGATATGATGCAAGTAATAATGCGGTTTGATCTTCAAGGTGCAGATGATGTATTGAAAAAGATGCACCTAGTGCGAGAAGGATTTGCTTTTTTCGTTTCACAAAACGCTCTTTCTAAGCAAGTCGAAGCAATGGGCAAAGTACTTGATAAGTTCTCCGAAGAAATATCAAAGAAGCTGGAGCTAAGTGAAAATCTTATCAAACTCTCTCAGCAAGTCGATAAGAAGCAGCTGCCAGAAGAAGAGAGGAGTCGATTAAGTGATTTATTAAATATAATACAACCTCTGCGTGACGGTATTCAGCCGACACTCAATTATGATGGTGAGAATTTAATAGCATATTCTTTTAAGAATTTTCCTAGAAAATCTATTGATGCTGCAAGGCTTTTACAAGATGAAGTAGAAAAAATAACTGCACTTGGTAATAAAGATACGGAAGATTTAGTTAGAGAGATGAAAGGCGTGATAGATGGATTTACTAGTAATATATCACAAGCAGTGCATTCTGAGCGAATCGCAGCAATGTTCTTTGAACTTAATAAGTTATCTGAGACAATATCAGGGAAATTAGGTGAACATCTTGTGTCAGGTTTTATTGATCTAGCACAAGAAAAAGATATAAGCTTCAGCTTTGATAGGCTGAATGACAGCAATAAAAATTTAATTCGCAGAAAAGATACGGAACCATCTTATTATGTTGGTGATTTTCTTAATTTTTCACGAAGTGAGAAACAAAAAACAGCACGACAATTAGGTATATTGGAAACTAGCAAGATGTCAGAGTTGAGTCAATCAAATCAAACTAAAGGAGGAATGATTGATGCGCTAGAACCTGAAAAGTCGGGTGAAAAACTTAACAAGAGTCATGCGGAGAAATTAGCGAAAAATCGCCAGCAGAGCCAAGACTCATCTAAGTGTAGAAGTCAAGATTTGATCTTACAGACAGTTATAAATTTTATATCTGCTTGTCAGTTAAGTTTTGACTGTCAGATATGTAACTGAGATACAAGATTTCATTATTCTTTTCCACAGCTAACTTTTTACTATCCAAAAAAGTTTGCATAGGTGTTTTTCCATAACAATATTTACCAGAATGAGGTCTTTCATTGTTGAAATATTCTAACCAAATATCAAGATCTAATTGCAAGTCATCCAATGATGTATAAATCTTTTTACGCATAGCTGTATCAAAGAATTCTTGTTTTATAGTTTTATTAAAACGTTCACACATACCATTAGTTTGAGATGAATATGCTTTAGTTGTTGTATGCTCTATACCTTCTATACTGAGAAATAACTCAAAAGCATGATGTTCTATATTTCCCTTATATTCTCCTCCACGATCTGTAAGAATACGAAGCATCGGTATCCCTTGACTCTCATACCATGGTAACACTCGATCATTTAGCATATCAGCAGCAGTAATCGCAGTTTTGTCAGTATACAGTTTAGCATCAGCAAATCTACTGTAGCTATCAATAAATACCTGAGCATAAACCTTTCCTATCCCTTTGAAATTGCCTACATAATATGTGTCTTGGCAACCTAAATAACCTGGATGTTGTGTCTCAATTTCTCCATGTGCTTCTTTTTCATTACGGCGTTTCTCTAGTACTTGCAGCTGTGCTTCGGTCAATATAATACCATCTTGGGCCATCTTAGCTTCTAAGGCTTTCAATCTTTTATTGATATTATTCAAATCATTACGTAACCAAATCGATCTTACTCCTCCAGGAGAAACAAGTACACCACTCTTCTTCAGCTCATTTGATACTCTAAGTTGTCCATATGCTGTACTCTATCGCCATATCAACTACTACTTTTTCTACTGCAGGATCTACTCTATTAGCGATTATTGGCTTCTTGCGACTTATCTCGTATAGCGCTTCTTCTCATCCTGTTTCATATAGTTCTTTAAATCTGTAATAGCTATCTCTACTATAACACATTGCCTTACATGCAGATTATATACTACCAAGGCTTTTTGCCAATTCAAGTAAACCTAGTTTCGGTTTGATGATTTTTTGATTTAAGTTCATTGCTTATCTCCATTTAATAACTAATTTAATTTACTAAATGTAAGATAAAATGTCGACTAATACAGATAAAATGCTAAAGCTTCTCACTTCAAGAAGCTTTAGAAGATATAAGAATGAAGTCTTTTTTCAAGAGATTTAGAGTGCTTACCTTAATAATCATCTCAATTTGCTTTTTAATATCGCATTTGGCAACAAAATATCTGCCAAAAGCCCGCTTAAAACTGGCAAAATAAGCTCTATTCTTAAGCGCCTGTAATAGCCTGTATCTTTTTTCCAAAGCTTTAAGCCTTTTTTTTGTCATCATGCCTTTTCATATAGCTAATAGATTCGTTGAAATCTTTAAATGCGGGTAGACCAAGACAATGGTAACCAAACGTTAATGTTGGTGGCGTTATCACTTGTGCAGTGCTGTGCACCGACATTTTACAATAAGCACCATCACCAATAAAAGTGCCTATAGAACTCGTTTCATTATCTTTTAACATTTCTAATATGCACTACGCATTATCCAACAAAGCCATTCCGCCCTGTACTAATTTTTGGATATATTATTACTCATGTGCCCTGCAAACACTACTTTCACAAAATCCGTAAGGTTTGTTGGTCTTTTTAACATTTTCTTACGGATTTAAAATACTATTTTGGCACTCAGAGCGCTATTTTATGCGGTTTCTGAGACTTTTGGCGCGCGTACTAGCTAGCGAACACTATAGTAAATTAAGTTGAAGTTTGCGTAATACATATGTGTGTGTTATACCCAAAGGAAAATGCCATCCTCATACAGCGAAGATTTTCGGAAAAAAGTAATCACATATGTAGAAAGAGGTAATAGCTGCGAAAGCGCCGCAATAAAATTTGAAATAGCATCAAACACGGTGAGGAATTGGTATAAAAGATATAATGCAGAAGGAAGCTATTCGTCAAGAAAGGTAGGTGGTAAAAAAGGAAGAATAAATGTGGAAGAAGTTGCAATATACGTAAATAGCAAGGCTGATTTTATTTTATCCGAAATGGGAGCACATTTTGGTATGGGTGCATCAGGTGCGTTATATTGGCTTCGTAAGCTAGGCTACAGTTATAAAAAAAACCTACACGTATGTGGAAGCAAGTGAAGAAAAGCGCAAGTCCTACCAAGAAGTCATAAAAGGGATGCGGCCTCAAAATCTTGTATATATAGATGAAAGTGGCATTGATATGAATATTTGCCAAGACAGAGGATGGTGCAAGAAAGGAGAAAATCTCGTTTGTAAGAAGGGTGGTAAATATTACGAAAGAACTAATATTATATCTGGATTGGTCAATAATAGACCGCTAGCGCCTGGAAATATTGTAATACAAAATTATTTGAAGCTTGGGTTGAAGAGTTTTTGATAAAAGAACTAAAACCTGGACAAGTTGTAGTAATGGATAACGCTACATTCCATCGTTCACAAAAAACTAAGGATCTAATTGAATCTGTTGGTTGCAGAGTAATTTTTCTGCTACCTTACTCTCCTGATTTGAATCCTATAGAGAAATTTTGGGCTAATATGAAACAATGGATCAAACGTAAAACTAACACAGTTGATAAATTATATAATGCTTTGGTTCAATTCTTTAATACGCAAACCTCAACTTAATTTACTATAACTTAACAAAACCCATAAGGTTTTTGGTTTTTGGCAAGTTTACCACCTTTCCTGCCGGATTTATGTGCATCATCATTACTTACAATCAAGATAAATCCCATGTTCCTTAGAGTTAGTCAGGCGATAAGATTCATATAACTAAAATTTGTGCTGTTGAATTGTATGCTACTTTGAAGAGAGCTTGGCAAAATCTAACTTAGCAAGACTACCCATATAATTGTGCATCTGAAATATTGCAAGAACCAGATCTCTCTCCGCCTTCTTCATACTTGCTTTTGCTTTTGCAAGACTAATCTCTGCAGTAAGAACATCAATGGTAGTTTTTGCACCAGCCTTATATTCTTCATCAGCACTCGCAGCTGCATCCTGCGCCGCCTCTAAAGCTTCTCTATTTGATACTATGCTATACTTTGCAACCTGATACCCTGTCCAAATTTTGACTATATTTTCATTAACACTGCCACGCGTATCATCAAAATCAAATTCCGCCTTACGTTTTGTATATCTCTTTTCACGTATATCAGTTACAGTCAAGCCTTTATCAAAAATTGGAATGCTCACAATAAGTGCAACATTTGAACCGTCCTTGTTCTCAAAATTCCTGGCCGCATTGCTCTTCGTTAAAGATCCTTGCAGCTCTACTCTGGGCAATAACTTACCTGTAGATTCTGCTACAGCGTACTCCGAAGCCTCAAGATTCTTTTTAGCAATAAGCAAATTTGGATTTGCATTATTTACTACAGCTGCAAATTCATCCATAGAGCTTGGTACATCTAATATAGATGCATTGATAGATCTTAAATCCTCATCTGGCAGCAGTCCTATCGTATAGGCAAATACTGATTCAGCAGATAACATCTCGCCACGCATCCTTTCCTTTTCTGCGACTGCTTCTGCAACATTATACTTAGCAGTTGAAACGTCCGTCCTTGTAAGCTCCCCAACAGAAAACTTGAGCTCGGCAGTTTGCAAGTGTTTCCGCATTGCTTCTTCTTTGCTAATAGCTATTTGATACAATTGCCTTGTAAGGATTACATTCTCATAAGCTTCTATAGCCTTATATATAATGCCATCTCTAGTACTGATAAATTTTGCCTCTGCAGATTCAATTATACTGTTTGTTTTGTGAACTGAAGAAAGCGTTGTTCCTCCAGAAAATAATTCCTGAGAAGCGAGCAACTGACCTTGCTGACTTGAGCCATAATTAGCAGCCGGATTATTATTGTATTTCATTTCGGAAAGTGTGCCCTGTGCGTACACTTGTGGCAAGAACCCAGACATAGCTTTCAACTTATCAAGCTTACGAGCCTTAAGCTCTTGCTCAGCGGCTAAAAGCGCATTATTATTTTTCTGCGCAGCTATCACAATATCAAATACATTTTGCGTTGCATTAGCATCTCGCACAGCAGTACATAGCAAAAAAATCATTGTTACTATGAGTAATCTAGTACTATACATCGTAAATCTTTAAAAAATTAGCATACTTAATAAAATCACAGCGAAGAAAGCTTAGCTGGCAAGCTTCTTGCCCAGGATGTTATATCTCCTGCACCAAGAAACACAACCAAATCTCCATAAGAACACAACCTCTCTATTATATAAGGTAAGTTTTCATGCTTATCAAGATATTCTACTCTTGTTTCTAGCCTAATTTTTAATGATTCTATTAATTTTTTTGTATTAAATATCTCATCATATGGTTCATCAGCAGAATATACATCAGATATCAGAACATGATCGGCATAATCAAATGATATTAAAAACTCATCAAATAATGCTCTGAGCCTGCTATACTTATGTGGTTGAAATATTACATAAAGTCTTCCGCCACGGATATCCGCTATCTTCCTTGCTAGTTTTAATGTTGCTTGAATCTCTTCTGGATGGTGAGCATAATCATCTATGATTTTTAACCCGCTAAGATCTGCAACCTCAGTAAATCTCCGCTGTACTCCTTTAAAACTTGCTATGGCTTTCCTTATTATTTCAATAGGTATTTTCAGTATCAAGCCTACTGCAATAACAGCAAGGCAGTTCTGCACATTATGCTCACCAAGCACAGAAAGCTTTAAGTCACTTATCATCACACCAGCTTTCATACTACATATCTTAGAAAATCTTTCGCTGAGGGAAACATCGAAAGCTGACCCTGTCTCTAAAACATTTATAGAAGAAGCAGACAAATCAAATTCTCCTTCTCCTATACCATAACTGATAATATTCGCATTATTTAGAGAGTATGAAATTTCCTTTAGATTTTCATTGTCATGACATAGCACAGCAAAGCCATCACTTGGAACTGATACAATAAACTCTTTGTATGCAGCCTTTAAATTGTCAAAACCACCGTGGTAATCTAGGTGTTCTTTGTCAATATTTGTCACAACCTTTATTTGTGCAGCAGTCTTCAAAAAACTACCATCGGATTCATCTGCCTCAAAGACTGCTATATCTCCACCGCCTTGAACAACATTACTAGCAAATCCATTCATAATACCGCCGTTCACTATTAGAGGAGTTTGCCCTGCCTCTACAAGCATATTGCCTATCAGTGCTGTAGTAGTTGTCTTTCCATGAGTACCGGAAACTGCTATTGAATAATAATTTTTGACTATCATAGCAAGCATATCTGCACGAGAGATAACTGGAATTCCAGCAGACTTTGCAGCAACCACTTCTGGATTTTGATCTATAATCGCAGTTGATCTTACAACCAGATCAACACCAGCTATATTACTCGCAACATGTTCATAAAAAACCTTTATTCCATCGTTTTCCATGTCTTGAGTCAAGTGACTGCGCTTTGCTTCAGAACCTTGAACAGAGCACTTTAAGCTATTTAAAATCTTCGCTATGGCACTCATGCCTATTCCACCGATACCTATCAAATAGACCTTATTAACACCTTCTGGTAGTTTTATTTTGCGCTGCATAAATAACAAAATTATTGCTTTACAAGCTATGCTTCTCCACTTACTATTACCTCTTGAGATAACATTTCTTTTGTTTTCAGCAAGATGGTACAAGAAAATAGCGCTGTTGTCGATCTCAATTTATTGAAACCTGCATATCGCGATATGCTGCTACTGCGCAGGTTTGAGGAGAGAGCTGCACAACTTTATGGCATGGGTTTAATAGGCGGGTTTTGTCACCTTTATATAGGAGAAGAAGCCGTCGCCGTTGGCATAAAAAGTACTCTTCAGAAAGGTGATGCCATGATAACAAGCTATAGAGATCATGGTGTGATGCTAGCAACTGGAAGTGATCCAAGTTGGATAATGGCTGAATTATTGGGAAGAGCTGGTGGCTGTTCAAAAGGAAAAGGCGGCTCTATGCATATGTTTGATACTAAAAACGCATTTTATGGTGGGCATGGAATAGTAGGGGCCCAAGTTTCACTTGGAACAGGTCTAGGTTTTGCTTTCAAATACAGAGAACAAAACAACATTGCAGTTACAATGTTTGGAGATGGAGCGGCGAATCAGGGGCAGGTATATGAGTCATTTAATATGGCAAAACTTTGGAATTTACCTGTTTTATACGTAATAGAGAACAACGAATATGCAATGGGCACTTCTGTCGCAAGGGGGTGTAGTACTGTAGAACTCTATAAGCGTGGAGAATCTTTTGGTATTCCAGGCATGCAAGTTGATGGTATGTCATTCCTTGCTGTACATGAAGCATTTACCAAAGCCTGTGAGCATGTTAGAAGCGGCAAAGGACCTATCATAGTTGAAACAAAAACCTATAGGTATAGAGGGCATTCTATGTCTGACCCCGCAACTTATAGAACAAAAGCGGAAGTAGAAGAATATAAAGAACATAAAGATCCTATTGTTGCTCTAAAAACTTACATGCTCAGCAATAGATTAGTTAAAGACGACTTTTTTAAGGAAGCAGAGAAACAAATAAAAACAATAGTAGATAAAGCAATAGAATTTGCAAAAAACAGTCCTGAACCAGATGAGAGTGAACTTTATACGGATGTTTATTTCGAATCTAAGCATTCAAATAAAAATTTTTAGCGCTCTAAAAAAGAGCCAATAGCAGGAAAGTGTTTTCTTCAAATGGCGATTTAGTGAATGTTTTGCTACTTTAGTTAATGACTTGCAGTACTATTTTCCATACAAAAAGCGTTGAATGTTACATTTTGAAAGCTTTAGGAAAAACTCTTCTGGCTCAATTTTCTCATGCATTGAGATGGATTGCAAATTATAAAATAATTGGTAATTTGTGTTACTAAAAATCAATTTCTGATACCTTTCTTAAAATTAAAAAGTATGATGTCTCTACAAAACGTGATTAGCTTTTTGCATACGTCATAATAGTATTCTAATAGAAGTAGCAATATACATATACCGCAGGTAAATAAAGAGTTGATATTGATTAGACTTCTTCTTCAAACGCTTGTTCTAGTTATGCGAGGTGCAAGTAGCATACGAGCGCGCGGGGGCAACAAGTGTACAAGAAGTACATGAGTATTAGAATAAAGGCTAAATATGCGACAAAGCAATGGGCCCCTGGAACAAATATTTGCAGAAGGAGTTTATTGAATCTAGCAATTATATTCAGTTGATTTATGCGTGAAGTAATCAATTTAGTTAAACAATCCGCATTTGTATGTTTTAATAATATGAAGGCTGTAATTACAGTGCAGTTGCTAGATCTTCTGCGCAGTGTTTTATACATTTATCTGTTACTACAATTTACAGATTCCACTATCAATATGGAAGAGTCGGCTGATCTTGCAGATTTGGTTCATGCAAATAGCAAAACTCAGCCTTTAATTCTAATAGTACTTGTTTTCTTAGAAGCATTCGTTGCAGCTATTGTGCGCTCTTTGCAAACTGGAGTGATAATATTAAATAATAAAGATCCACTTTTTATACAAAAACTACTTAACTTCGTCAAAACCAATTTATTTAACCTAGCACAGCTATACTTTGTTATATCTTTATTCTATGGCATAGGAATATTTATATTCCCACCTATCACTATATTCGTAGCAATAGCATGTGTGTTTAGTGATTTCTTCGTAATATTTAATAAATCTTCTGTATTTCATTCCATATATTGCAGCTTTCATTTTGTAAGGCAGCATCTCGCCTTTATCTTAAAATTTGGTTTGTTATTCTTTGTATCAATTTTGTGCGTGCAGTTTTTTTTATTTTCTAAAATACTTGTTTTGATTATAATGCACATGATTTACATTGTAACCAGAACAGCGCTCATGTTGTTCTTCTTAAAAAACGTATCCCAAGTAACTGTTGTATGTCTTTTCCTATATCCATTATTCCAAGTAAACTAAATGTGGATTTTGTGGGGAAAAAACACTATGCGTTTATATTTAGCATATTGCTAAGCGCTTGTGTAATATTCCTTTTATTTTTCAACAGCCTGAACCTCGGTATAGACTTCACCGGAGGAATGATTTTTGATATAAGGTCTGACAAAAAAATTGATATAGATTCGCTCAGAAAAACTCTTACATTAAATAAATATGAAAATAGTACGATACAAGAAAGTGGTAATCAATCTGTAATAATCAGATTGCGTATCGATAAAAATAGACGGCTTGAAGATGTTACATCTTTCAAAGATCTGATTACTCAAAATATAGAAAATGCAGAGTTTAACAAGATAGATTATGTTGGTCCTAAGGTCGGAGAAGCTCTGGTCCATAAAGCGACTTTAGCTGTACTATTCTCATTACTTGGTATAATGATTTATATAGCACTGCGCTTTGATTTGCGTTTTGCAGTTGGCATTACAGTTGCGTTGTTTCATGATGCACTCGCAACTCTTGGATTTTATATGGTGACCCGATATGAATTTGATCTAACATCCATAGCAGCTATACTTACGGTTGTTGGATATTCTGTTAACGACAGTGTAGTTATATATGATAGGATTAGAGAAAACTTGAACAAGCATAATGGAAAAACCCTAATAGAGGTCATTAATAGAAGCATAAATGAGACACTATCTAGAACAATCATGACAGTTTTGACTACACTTCTTGTGTGTCTTGCTTTGATATTGCTCGGTGGCTATCATCTTAGGGGCTTTAGTATGGCAATGTTTTTCGGAATTGCATTTGGAACATATTCATCCATCTATATTTCTGCGCCTATCCTAATCATGATTAATAATTTTTATGGATTGAAGAATACAGAGAAAGTTTGATGGTTTTATGTGTTAATCATATGAAAAATTTCATATGATTAGGCGCTGCCGGCAAAGTCACTTGCGCAGATTTCTAGCCTGATTTTCAAGTATTACTTCGTTAATTTCTTTGCAAGTATATATAATATTTGACTCAGAAATTAACTGGTACTCTAAAAAATCATGCCATTTAAATCCTAAAAAAGCGTGCACTGACTTGAGCGCAGTGCCTATATACCGCACGTAAATAAAGAGTTGGTATTTGATTATGTACATATGAAATTAGACTTGAAAAAGAGCTATTAAGAGTAAGGGTCATTTTGACACCAGCCAATTTTGAAAAGTATGACGAGTATATAAGTAAAATAAATGATAGGTATCCATAAGTATTGGAGGTGAATTAACAAGTGCGTATTCTAATTCTTGCAGGTGGGCTAGGAGCAGAGCATGATATTTCTATAATGTCTGCTGCAAGTGTAAAGACTGTTCTCGAAAACATGAAATATGATGTTCTGCAGATAGATCCAGGACAAAATTTGCCTGTCGAGATTATTGCTCAAAGGCCAGATGTCGTCTTTAATTGCTTGCATGGGACATACGGGGAAGATGGCTCTATTCCTGGACTCCTTGAGGTGATGCAAATTCCATACACACACTCAGGAGTTATAGCATCTGCCGTTGCAATGAATAAAGGAATGACCAGAAGGATAGCCCAATCTCTTGGTATAAAAATGCCAGAACATGTAATGATCAGAAGTACAGATCTCTTTAAAATGCTAAGTAAAAAGGAGCATCCTATGACATTCCCTTACATAATTAAACCAGTTGAGCAAGGATCTACAATAGGCGTATTTTTAGTAAAAGATCATCATTCCCATCTACCAATTGCTGAGGATTGGCATTATGGAGATCAAGTATTGGTTGAGAGATATATTCCAGGACAAGAAATAAGTGCTGCTGTATTTTCTGGCACTGCGCTTGGCGTTCTTGAACTGAGGCCAAAATCAGGATTTTATGATTATCAATCAAAGTATACAGATGGAGCTGCAAGTCATATATATCCGGCTGAAATTCCAGAAAATGCTTATAAAGAAGCACTAAATGCCGCTGAAGTGATGCATAATGTTCTTGGCTGCCGAACAATTAGCAGAAGTGATTTTAGATATAACCCAGAGGAAGGCGACAACGGGCTTTATTTCCTTGAACTCAATACACATCCAGGATTTACCACTCTCTCGATTTTGCCAGAAATAGCTGCTCACAATGAGATCTCGTTTGAAATGTTAGTGATGCAATTACTAAATGATGCAATATGCGAAAAAAGGCCATAAAACCACGTATTCGTAGTGCTAGACGCACCTTGAATCCAAAGATTTCAAGCAGGAAAAAAAAGAGTTATAATTACATACCGAGTATCATCAAACTTTTAAAGCATTGTATAACCATATCTGCTGCGCTATTTGCGATAAATTCCGTTATTCCGCTGCGCACCTTATATTCTGATATGATAGGCTTCTCTCGCTTTTTATATTGCGACTACTTTACTGTGAAAAATATTGAGATTCGAGGCAACCTAAGACTATCTAATAAACAAATCTTGGATCACATCAACTTATCTTTAGCTGACCTTTCTCAGAATATCCCGTATACTCATAATGAAGCAGGAGAAGAAAAAAGTGATTACAACTTTCAGTGCAGTCGAAATCATAAGATCTGGAATATATCGCCATATCATATCAAATCTTCTTTGGAAGAATTCAACGTAGTGAAAAGTGTAAAAGTACGTATTATATTACCTAGCACAATTGATATTGAAATTAATGAAAGGATCCACAAAGCAATTTGGTGGCATGGTGGCAAATTCTTTCTAATAGACGTAGATGGCAACGTCTTGCAAGAACAGTTTATCCCACTACCAACTGATTATATAATTGTTGTTGGTGATGAAGCAAATGCTACTTTCATTCAGGCACTAAAGATAATTGATGAAACACAATTTAAGGATCAGATTTCTTCTCTACAATTTATAGGAAAACGTAGATGGAATATTCTTTTAAAAAATGGTCTTATGGTTAAATTACCAGAAAATGATATAAAAAAAGCTGCATCTCTTTTCGATTCGAAATTAAAGGATTATATATTAAAACGTGGAGATGTGAAATGTCTTGACCTTAGGCTTGCACCTGAAAGAATATTTTTAAAATTTAATAAAGTTAAATCTGTTGGGAATTAGTGTTATATGAAGAAAATGGCACAATACATATGTTCTATAGAAAATGCGTACTGCAATAGAAAAACCGTTTTGGTACGTGTTGATCTAAACATATCGATGCATGAAGGTTTTGCCTGCGACTTAAGTCGATTATTGCAAATCAAAGAAACTGTGCTTTCTTTAATCAAAAAGGAAGCAAAAGTTATATTGATCAGCCATTTTGGCAGACCAAAACAATATTTATCACTATCTGAACAACATTCTGAAATACCAGATACAATTTCTGACATGTCACTTGCAAAGGTATTACCATATTTATCTGAGGTTCTGGAATGTGATGTTAAGTTCGCTAGCTCATGTATAGGAGAAATTGCTAAAAAAGCAGTAAACGAGCTAGATTTTGGACAAGTTTTATTACTGGAAAATCTTAGATTTTTCCATGAAGAAGAAGCTTGCGATCTGAATTTTGCTAAGATGCTGGCAGATCTAGCTGATTGCTATGTAAACGAAGCATTTTCCTGTTCGCATAGGAAACATGCTTCAATAGTTGGTGTATGTCGCTTTTTACCCTCTTACTCAGGAATTGCTTTTAAAAAAGAATTAGCATTCTTACAAAATTTGATTGATGCGGAGCAAAAACCTAGCATGCTTATAGTTGGTGGTAAAAAAGTTTCCACAAAACTAAAAGTATTAAACAGTATTATTCCTAAGTTTGAGAGAGTTTTCATAGCAGGCGGCATGGCAAATACTTTCTTAAAAGCTTCAGGTTTTGACATAAAAGATTCTTTTTTTGAACCTGAAATGCTAGTTCACGCTCAAAAAATATTGGCAACCTCTGATGATAAGATCATATTACCTTCAGATTTTGTTGTTCAAACTTCAGATAATGCAATAGAAATATGCTGCTTATCAAGCATACCGACAGGCGCAGCAATAATGGATGTAGGCCCTCAAAGTCTGATAAAAATCAGTCATACCATTGAAGGAATGGAACAAATTTTATGGAATGGACCACTTGGCATATTTGAAAATCCGTATTTTGACAACAGTACAAAATTCATTGCCAGATACATTGCATCTTTGACTATGCTTGGTGGTGTAATTAGTATAGCAGGTGGTGGTGATACTGCAGCTGCTATCAACTCAGCTGGTGTATCAAAAAGCTTTTCATATGTCTCTACTGCAGGCGGAGCATTCTTAGAATTTTTGGAGAATGCAACACTACCAGGTATTTTGGCACTTATCTCAAAGAATTATAATATTGAAGATGCTTAAGCTAGATAGTATATATCCGCCAGAAGTTTCAGAAGCGGTGAAAATGACGCCCCGAATGTCAAAATGGTGTTTTAAGTTCGTAAGAAAATGTTATAATAAGTGCAAAGATCTTACGAATTTTGTGAAAGTAAATTGCAGCATAAGGCCAATTAATATATCTGAAAATTAGTGCATGGCAGTTCTAAAGGTTAATTTTTGTACATTTAACTGTCTCAGCAAAAGTTTATTTGCGCAGCAAATAATTTTTTGCTGATGGACTACATACGTTTAAGCTTCAGAGATTAAATGCGGGAACTGCATGATTAAACGACGAAAAGAATGTCGAAGAGGTAACATGGTGGGACCTGCAGGATTCGAACCTGCGACAACACCGTTATGAGCGGTGCGTTCTAACCTCTGAACTAAGGTCCCATATAGCAGAATAAATCAAAGCCAGGCTTCAATAAAACAAAATAGAACGAGCCAACAGAAGAGGGATCAGTGGAAGTTTATAGCAACAAATGCGTATTATGTCTAGTAATTTAATCAGCTCATGTCTAAATTCAGAAAAGGGCTTGTGTATAATGATGTAACTCCTCATACAAAAACAGGAAATTTTATTTATAGCTAAAGTGCTATAAAATATATATGATACGCGAGTATTCTAGAAAATTTTTATTTATAGATAAGACAGTACAAATGAGTGTTATAAACGAGTATTTTATACTGCTTTAGATATATCGCATTATTAATCTATAGTTTGAGCTATAAATGTCGTACAAAAATACAGTAGCAAAAAACTTTGATATTGGCTCTTATAACTATGACAATATAGCACATGTGCAAAATCGTACTGCTCAAGAGCTTGTGAAAAAAATAAAGTATTCAGGCTTTATTGAGAACTGCGCTTCAGTTCTTGATATCGGAACAGGGACTGGAACAGCATCTCAATTATTATGTGATATTTTGCCAAACGCTACTTATTATTTGAATGATATCTCAGTAGAAATGCTAAAAGTTGCAACTTCTAAGTTCAAAACCCTTGGTGTTAAATTTGAAGCTGTGTATGGAGATGCGGAAATGATGCATTTTCATATGGTAGATTTGGTTATATCAAACTTTGCAATGCAATGGTTTTATGATATCGAAAGTACACTTTTAAATTTGTCAAAAATAGGAAATATCATAGCGTTTTCTATGCCGATACGAGGTAGCTTTCAGCATTTAGAAGATTTTTATAAACAGTATAACGTACCTTCAAATATTTCAAACTATCAATCATTTGACGAAATTGTAAAAATTTGTTTAAGTTTAAAACCTCTACACTATCAATTTGATAAAATTAGATATAATGTGTCTCACCCTACTCCTCTGCATTTCATGCGGCATTTAAAAAGTCTCGGAGCAGGAACAACAAAGTATGACGTGCCAAAGAAAGTATTATATCAATTTGCTAGAAATAAAGAGTCTTTTATTGCGAATTATGATGTGTTTTTTGGAATTTTATTATGCAATCATCTAAGATAAAGTTTTTATCGGAAAAAGCTATTAATCAGATAGCAGCAGGAGAAGTAATAGAGCGGCCTATATCCGTCGTGAAAGAATTAGTTGAAAATTCTTTAGATTCTGGCGCCACCTCAATCAAAGTCGAAATTATAAGTGGCGGCAGAAACTTAATTAGAGTTTCGGATAATGGATATGGAATTATAAAAGATGATCTACATAGAGCAATTAAGCGTCATGCAACATCTAAACTAGATGAAGAAGACATAAGCAATATAACAAATCTTGGATTTAGAGGAGAAGCTCTGCCATCAATTGCATCTGTCAGTAAAATGCGCATTACCAGCCGTCATAAAGACGCAAATGAAGCTTGGGAAATTTACATAGAGGGTAGTAGCGAGTCTGATGTCAAGCCAGCGGCAAGACAATCCGGAACCACAGTCGAGGTAAGAGATCTATTCTGTTTTACTCCTGCTAGATTAAAATTTTTAAAATCTGAGAATCATGAAACATCTGCATGTGTAGATCTGATAAATAGATTTGCTATATCTTTTTATCACGTATCATTTGAACTCATCATAGATGGAAAAAGATATATAGAAGCCTGCGGTACTGATGGATGCATATCAAGTGATAGCAGTAAATTATTATCGATTCTAGGCAAGGAGTTTGTAGATAATTCTATATTTTTCGAATTTTCAGAAAGTGGTCACAGAGTGTTTGGATATACCTCAATTCCAACTTACAATCACGCGACATCAAATAAACAATTTATATATGTTAACAATAGAGTTATCAAAGATAAATTAGTTGTATACATCATTCGAAATGCGTATAGGGATCTAATCCCAAGCGGCAGATATCCATCTATTATCCTTTTTATAGAACTTCCATTCTCTGAAGTAGATGTGAATGCCCATCCTACAAAAACTGAAGTGCGTTTTAAAAACGAGAAATTATTGCATAGCTGTATCACAAAAGCGATAAGAAATGCTATAGCTGCAAGTGGTCCACGTTCTTCGACTGTCATTGAAGAGAAGGCCATATCATATATAAAAGCTCAAAATTCAGAGATTCTGCAAGATAATATTAAGCTTACTGCTAGTGATATTTTTACAAAAAAAGAGTTAAAACAGAGTGAAAATGATATAGACAACTTAAGTGCCGCAAAGCAAATACCGAACACTGGAAAAATGCACGACATTTTAAGTGAAGATAGCAGACTAAAGCGCTTTACTAACCTGCCGCAACCCAGTAGTAACAAAGTAGTCACTTCTAAAGACCTTGAGATATCTCAAGGCAGCATTCCATTTAGAGATAGTATGCGAATGCCTGAAGTACACATTAAATCTCAAGATATTTTAGACGCACATGATAGCACAGCGCCCGTGAAAAGCAGCGTCAAAATTTCAACAAGCAACGAAACATTAGACAAAAAGCAATTTCTAGGCTTTGCAAAGTGTCAAATTAATAACATGTATATAATCGCTGAAAATTATGAAGGCATTATCATAGTTGATCAGCATGCTGCGCATGAGAGAATAACGCTACAAAAATTGCAAGCTCAAATCAAAAATGGTTGCTTAGAAATGCAGTTAATGCTTGTGCCAGAGGTTGTAGAACTTAGACCAGCTCTTGTGAATCAAATACTAGCTAAAAAATCTGAGCTTGAGAGATTTGGTTTTTTTATAGATCGTAACGGTGCTGCTCAAATTGCTGTGACTCGCGTTCCAGCAATTTTACCAGAGAGTGTAGACCTCAAAGGCTTAATGGTCGATTTAGCAGAGCATATAGATGAGTTTGATGATATCGCAGTAGTAGATGCAAAGATAGAAAAAATATTGAGTACTATAGCTTGTCATAACAGCGTTAGAGCGGGTAGAAAGTTGAGTGTTGATGAGATGAACGCTGTGCTTAGAGAGATGGAAACAGTGGCATTTAGTGGGCAGTGCAATCATGGTCGCCCAACATATACAAAATTCGCACTAAAGGATTTGGAAAAAATATTTGAACGCATGTAGTAGGACACAAAATTGTACGTACGCTTTGGTAACAGTGTTATGTAGTCTGTCCGTCAAAAATCGATTTGTGTGCGCAAATAAATTTTTGTGGATAAGTAAAATGTGCAAAAATCATCACAGGACTCAGCACTGCACTAATTTTTGTATATATTATATGTATTAGTCGACATTTTATCTTACATTTAGTAAATTAAATTAGTTATTAAATGGAGATAAGCAATGAACTTAAATCAAAAAATCATCAAACCGAAACTAGGTTTACTTGAATTGGCAAAAAGCCTTGGTAGTATATAATCTGCATGTAAGGCAATGTGTTATAGTAGAGATAGCTATTACAGATTTAAAGAACTATATGAAACGGGAGGAGAAGAAGCGCTATACGAGATAAGTCGCAAGAAGCCAATAATCGCTAATAGAGTAGATCCTGCAGTAGAAAAAGCAGTAGTTGATATGGCGATAGAGTACAGCATATGGACAACTTAGAGTATCAAATGAGCTGAAGAAGAGTGGTATACTTGTTTCTCCTGGAGGAGTAAGATCGATTTGGTTACGTAATGATTTGAATAATATCAATAAAAGATTGAAAGCCTTAGAAGCTAAGATGGCCCAAGATGGTATTATATTGACCGAAGCACAGCTGCAAGTACTAGAGAAACGCCGTAATGAAAAAGAAGCACATGGAGAAATTGAGACACAACATCCAGGTTATTTAGGTTGCCAAGACACATATTATGTAGGCAATTTCAAAGGGATAGGAAAGGTTTATGCTCAGGTATTTATTGATAGCTACAGTAGATTTGCTGATGCTAAACTGTATACTGACAAAACTGCGATTACTGCTGCTGATATGCTAAATGATCGAGTGTTACCATGGTATGAGAGTCAAGGGATACCGATGCTTCGTATTCTTACAGATCGTGGAGGAGAATATAAGGGAAATATAGAACATCATGCTTTTGAGTTATTTCTCAGTATAGAAGGTATAGAGCATACAACAACTAAAGCATATTCACCTCAAACTAATGGTATGTGTGAACGTTTTAATAAAACTATAAAACAAGAATTCTTTGATACAGCTATGCGTAAAAAGATTTATACATCATTGGATGACTTGCAATTAGATCTTGATATTTGGTTAGAATATTTCAACAATGAAAGACCTCATTCTGGTAAATATTGTTATGGAAAAACACCTATGCAAACTTTTTTGGATAGTAAAAAGTTAGCTGTGGAAAAGAATAATGAAATCTTGTATCTCAGTTACATATCTGACAGTCAAAACTTAACTGACAAGCAGATATAAAATTTATAACTGTCTGTAAGATCAAATCTTGACTTCTACAATGTGCCCAGCAAACACTGATTTCACAAAATCCGTAAATTTTTGCGCTTATTATAATATTTCCTTACGGATTTAAAACACTATTTCCAACTCTAAACACCATTTAATACAGCTTTTGAGACTTTTGATGCGCATAAGTGAGATATCAACTCTTCATTTACCTGCGAAACATACATAGATGATGACTTACTATTTTGATAAGTTGATAGAGAGAGTATTTAGTATTTCACTGCGCATATCGCAAAAACCTTCCACAGATTTACTTGATGAGAGCAAGACATTTGGCTTTATGAATGCTTCGTTTTCTATAGATTTGAGGATTTGCTCCTGTGTGTTTTTTACTGCTGTTTGAGATATGCGGTCACATTTTGTCAGCACAATCTGGGTAATTGTTCCACACTCTCTAAGAGTTTCTATTATCTCAGCATCTTTTTTTGTAATCCCAAGTTTTGAATCTATTAACAACATTATTTGCTTTAACTGTGCTCTGAGCAGACAATATTCAACCATTAATCGTTGCCAGTTTTTTATCATTGACTTAGAAGCTGATGCATATCCATAACCAGGCAAATCAACAAGTATGAAAGTGTTTCGCACCAAAAAAAAGTTTATCTGCCTTGTGCAGCCAGGTGATCTAGAAACACGCGCCATTTTCTTGTTACCAGTAATAAGATTAATCATGCTAGACTTACCAACATTTGAGCGTCCAACAAATGCTATTTCTGGGTATATTGGAATATTCAATCCATTAAGTGTTGTTGTGCCTGCAATAAACTTTGTATACTGAAAAAATCCCTTTAGTAAACCATCATCTCTAAGCATTTGTCTCCATATTTCACTTATAAAATATCCATAGCGCTGATAATAAAGTGCTTAGGTACTGCCTTCATGAGTCACCTATGCTGACCTTTTAGGCCTGATTTTTAAGTATTACTTCGTTAATTTCTTCACAAATAATATATATAGTACGCGCCTTGCATTCTAAAACTAAGTGCACCAATCTATCGTACAGCCTGGAGAATATCTTCTCTAGGCTTTCTGAAATGAAGAATTTTCCTTGGTGTATTATTTAGATTTTTGCATATTAAGTCAATGTCTGCATGCGTAAGTTTTGAGCATTGCTAACCAAAAGATAGCTATCAATAACTTCTTATTAGAAAGCATTAGGATAGAGTTGTAGGTCATATCCATGGCCTTGCTGTAACGTTTGGTTTTACGATAAAACCTGGCTAAATAGTGCCGTGTTAATGAGTTGAATGATTCCACTAAAGACGTTTCTGCCTTAGTAGAATAGTGCTTTTTAGCGATCCTAAATTTTTCATAAACGTCGTAATGGTACATGATATCTCTATCTCGTAGCTACTTTGTAATCACATGGCCATCGGAAGATAGGATTGACTATTTATATATGTATTGGCTTTGAGAATGCAGCAAGCGCAGCCTCTTTTACTGCCTCACTGAAGCCAGGGTGAGAATGGCTTGTTCTAGCAATATCTTCAGATGCGGCTTTAAACTCTATTCCAAGAGAAATTTCTGTGATCAGCTCACCAGCACACGGTCCTATTATATGGGCACCTAACACTTCATCAGTTTTTTTACACGCTATTATTTTCACGAAGCCTTCCGTTTCAGCAGTTGTTCGAGCTCTACTATTTGCCACAAATGGGAATTTCCCTATATTATATTCAATTCCTCGTGATTTTAATTGATCTTCTGTTGCTCCAACGCTTGCGATTTCTGGATGTGTGTAAATGACGCTTGGTATAGCGCTGTAGTTTACGTGCCCATGTTGTCCTGCAATTATTTCTGCGACTGCAATGCCCTCTTCTGAAGCTTTATGAGCAAGCATAGGGCCTGATATTACATCTCCAATGGCAAATATGTTCTCGCGTGATGTCTTGAAAGAGCTATCAACTGGAATTTTGCCATATTTATCTAAAACAATTCCTACATTTTCAAGCGCAAGTCCCTCTACATAGGCTTTTCTTCCTACAGCAACCAGTATAACATCAGCTTTTTTTGTCTCTATATTGCCATTGATATCTATGTTAAGTGACACAACATTATCATTAATACTTGCTGAAATAGCTTTGGTTTTCAGTAAGAAATTGATACCTTGCTTTTCAAGTATTTTTTGAGCTTCTTTGGCTATTTCTGTATCAGAATTTCCCATTATTTTTTCTGCGTACTCTATAATAGTCACTTTTGCTCCTAGTCTTGACCAAATTGAGCCCATTTCAAGACCTATTACTCCACCACCAAGTATTATCATCTCACCTGGTACAGAAGGTAGTGCAAGAGCCCCGGTGGAAGAAAATATAAATTTCTCATCTATTGCTATGTTTGGTAATGAAATTGGTTGAGAGCCTGTGGCTATTATAATGTTTTTGCCTCTTATAGAACTTTCAATGTCATTCTGTTTCTGTGTGATTTTAATTTCATTTGATGATATAAAACTTCCACGACCTTTAAATAAAGCTACCTTATTCTTCTTGAAAAGACCTTCTATACCCTTGCCTAGAGTTGATACTATAGTATCCTTACGTTCCATCATCTTAGATAAGGAGAATTCTACAGAAGTGCAGGATATGCCGTGTTCTTCTAGTTTATGTAAAGTCTCATAATATTTATACGATGAGTTTAAGAGCGTTTTTGATGGAATACAGCCTTGATTTAAACAAGTTCCACCAAGAAAATTTGATGTATCTATACAAGCAACGCTCTTGCCAAGTTGTGCAGCCTTAATTGCAGCAACGTAACCACCTGGGCCAGCTCCTATTACGATGACATCAAAATCTTGCATAAAACGCTCCATATAAAAATAAGTAATTTATCAGCGGTAGATTTCACTGGCACTTGCAGATCTAAAATGCACTGAAAAGCTTTATGACCTCGCTTGAAGTGTAAATCTATATTTCACGAGATCGATAAGTTTTTAACACAGAGTTTATGTGTAAACAATTGCAACATTCAAATTCTACTATGCATTTTTGTATTTTGTATACAAATTCCCTATTAGAATAAGGCATTCTTATACGCTTTGTGACGATATCCACTACTATCTCGTTAACAGCTCTATAAGTCCAACGACCATGACACTTTGGACAGAGATACTTCAATATTAAGTATAGAATTGCCATAAGAAATACTACAAGTGCTGCAACTGCAGAACTTAAAAGAGCAATAAAATAATCAGCTATATATTGAGAGTTTGAGGCAAATATTTTATAGCTAAAAGAGGTAACTATAAAGACAGCAAATAAAAACACACTTAAGTAAATGCCACGTTTATA
This sequence comes from Candidatus Lariskella endosymbiont of Hedychridium roseum, assembly GCF_964020185.1. NCBI lineage: Bacteria > Pseudomonadati > Pseudomonadota > Alphaproteobacteria > Rickettsiales > Candidatus Midichloriaceae > Candidatus Lariskella > Candidatus Lariskella endosymbiont of Hedychridium roseum. The sequence goes on from NZ_OZ026538.1 coordinate 1,509,294, forward strand.
AGATTCGTCTCTTATTTTTTCCACTTCTTTGTATTTCATGAATAATTAGTTTTAGACATTATACCTCTTGCATAACCTCATTCTGAGGTAGAAATTCTTATAGAGTAGATTTTTGCAAAACGTCACCAAACAATGATCCACGTGAGTGTTTTTATGTTTTAGTGACAATCAAATCACAGTTTGGAACAGGTTATGCAAGAGGTCTATTATATATCAATTCTCAAAAAGAACTAGGTGGTCGTTCTATATAGATGCATAGCTTAGCACTGTAAGCGGTGCTTAGGTACAAGATTAGCGCTAAACAGAGGTCGACTTTTGGATGGTATCATATAGATAATGCGTTATACATAACTAAATTTCATTGCTTACTTTTTTGTTATTTAATACAACCTATGTATTTTAAAATTATTAAGATTTGCAAAGATATCGCCGTTGTGATATTGCGTATTGACAACTGCATGCTACCTTTAGATTTATTTTTAATGAGCATGTAAAATGCTCTGTTTCATAATAATTAGCAGGGTTTATGGATAACAAATTTTCAATTTTCACGATGTAAAGTTTGTGCAAGTAGTTGTAAAGAAATTTGGAGGAACGTCTGTTGGCAATATCGAGAAGATAAAGCGTGTTGCTAACATAATTAGTCGTTCTTTGAAAAGTGGGCAAAAAGTGGTCGTTGTCTTATCTGCAATGTCCGGGGTAACAGATTCTTTAATTGAAACAATACGCAAAGTTTCAGATTTGAGTTCTCCTGCTACATCTTTTGAATATGACTCTATCCTCTCATCTGGAGAGCAAGTTAGTGCGGGACTACTTGCACTTGCGCTACAGTCTATTGGCTTAAAAGCAAGGTCATATCTTGGCTGGCAACTTCCAATAAAAACTGATGGAAATTTTTCCAGTGGAAATATAGTTGAAATAAATACGGCTCCAATACTTCAGTCTCTCAGCATCGATGAAATCCCTGTAATATGTGGCTTTCAAGGGGTATATGAAGGTAGAATTGTAACATTAGGGCGCGGCGGGTCAGATACAACAGCAGCTGCCATTGCGGCCGCACTTAATGCAGAGCGATGTTATATATACACTGATATATCAGGTGTTTACACATCAGATCCAAAAATTGTAGAAAAAGCAAATCAGATAGAAATGATTGCTTATGCAGAGATGCTTGAGATGTCTATGACGGGTGCAAAAGTTCTGCATCCAAGAGCTGTTGAAATCGCAATGCGCTCGAACCTTAAAATGCAAGTATTATCAACTTTTGATAATACGCCAGGAACAATACTGGTGAGTGATTGTAATGCAAGTAGTAAAAATTACATAACTGGTATAGCTGGCCGAAGTGATATAGCGGTTCTAATGTTGCCATGTGCTGACATAGTGGGCTCCTTAGCACAAAAAATATACAAGCTTTTCGAGTATCATTCTTTATATACGGAAGTATTGCAACTAAGCGCGCAGAGCCTGAGAGCAATGAATTATTTGGTGTTTATAGTCAATAAGTCAGAAATAAACAAAGTACAACAAGTTTTTGCTTCAGAATCGCAGCTTCGTGGCATGGAATACACATTAAATACGTCGGTCGCAAAAATTGCTATAGTAAATACTAATACAAGCAAGCAGGATTCTATATTACAAAAAATGTTTCAAATCTTATCAGAAAAAGGTATAAATATTTTAGCTACTGCCATCTCAAAAGTAAAGGTGGCTGTTTTGGTAGATGATATACATAAAGAATTAGCCATGCGCAGTTTGCATACTGCTTTTGGTTTGGATCGTGAGGAGTGAGCGGTAAACTATGAACAAATTCGATTTTTACATAAAACTTTTGATTATTGTCTCAATGTTATCTCTTGCATCATGCAGGTCAGATCCTTCAGCTTACGATCTGAAAAGCCCTTGTGCGGCAAGTGAAGATGGATTATACGATAACGCGCCTTGTGTTAGGAAGAGGCCATCTGAACATTATATAGCATAATCTTGTAGAAAATTTCGTTGTTTTAAGCTATAATTCCATCCCATGTGTTTTTTGGCTTATGGTCGGTATGTGCGCTTTATTTATTCATTTTCTATAGAAAGCAGCATCTAGGCGCTGCTCACCAAAGTCACTTGCGCAGATTTTTTTGCCTGATTTTCAAGTATTACTTCGTTAATTTCTTCGCAGATATATATAAATATTTGCCAAAAATTAACTTGTAGTCTAAAGAATCATGCCATTAAAATCCTTTGCACGTGCACTTACTTAAGGCAGTGCCTAGTACTTAAGTCTGTAAAGTAGTGTTGTTTTTCAAGCGTTTTTATTTAACGTATGGACAAATTATTCATGATGCCAAACTAATATGTTTGAAATGATGCTGATTTTTGAGTTATGATCATTTTATCTAGAGCATGATCTATTTAAAAATTAGGTTTTGTGATGAGGCAGAGGCAAAATTGCAGAAAGTAGTTCGGCAGTATCTAGAGCGTTTTTAATGCAAGTGATATGAGATTTATGTTAAAAATGCAGCAGAAACATCAAAAAGTTATTGATTAAAAATAAAATTTTACTAAACATAATGATAGAACAAACGTTATCCATTATTAAACCTGATGCAATCAGAAAGAATTTAAGATCTGCAATAAATCAAAGATTCTTAGATGTTGGGCTGGAAATTGTCGCTGCAAAAGAATTGCATATGACGCAAAAGCAAGCGGAAGATTTTTATGCTGTTCATAAAGAAAGGCCATTTTTCGGCGAACTTGTTGAGTATATGACTTCCGGACCTGTTGTTGTGCAGGTTCTCTCAGGGCCTGGTGCTGTTGAGAAGAATAGGCATGTTATGGGCGCTACAGATCCAAGTCAGGCTGAGCCAGGAACAATTAGGAGGGATTTCGGAGAAAGTATAGGAATCAATGCAGTACATGGCTCTGATTCAAAAGAAAATGCTATGCGAGAAATCCGATTCTTTTTTGGTGATATTGTGTAATATCCAGCAAATATAAAGTTCATATTCCTTAAAGCGATTTTGACTTTTATTTAACTGATAATTGTATAGGAAAAATGGTCGTGCAAAAGGATATATACCACAGGTAAATGAAGAGTTGGTATTTATTAGATCCCTTCTTCAGACGCTTGTTTCGGCAGCCAGTTGCTTGGCCGCGTCCGTGTTTTGGATGCTCGTGTATTTCTTGTACACTTGCGTTTCCTCGCGCTTTCGTATGCTTCTTGCGCTTGTCTAAACTGGAAGCGAGTTTTAATAAGAAGTCTGTTATATGTATACGAAGTTAGACTTCAAAAAAGCTAGGAAGAATTTGAGTGCATGTGTATGCAAAATACATAGAAGCGCTTCGACAGATGCCAAAAGTATTACTAGTGTATCTTGTGTGCTATATAGCTTCGCATGTGTGGTTCTGTACTGCCAAAGGGAAGGATGAATATGCGTTATTTGTGGGGAATATATGAAGATTTTAGCTTTTGCCGGTAGCATACGATCTGGCTCTTTGACTGAGCATGTGCTTGATTTTGCTTTAGACAATATACGCAAAAAAGAAGGTTATGCATTAGAGAATTTCAGACTGGCAGATTTTGACATTCCGATGTTTAGTGACATAGCGCTTAGCAAGTTGGAGAGAAATGCTGACATACTAAAGCTGCTGGAAATGACGCATTCAGCTGATGCAATCTTGATCGCATGTCCTGAATATAATGGCTCGGTACCAGGATGTTTAAAGAATCTGATAGACTGGTTATCATTCAACATTTTGCAGGAAGAAGGTTATATTCAACCATTTGTTGGAAAGATTTGTGGAGTTTTAAGTGCAAGTCCTAGCCAATTTGGTGCAGTTAGAGCAGTGCTTCATCTACATGATATTCTGGTGCATCTAAAAAGTGTTGTGATGCCAGAATATCTGTGTTTACCTCGCGCTGCAGTTGGTAAGATTTCTGAGAGTGATATAATGGCGCTGCACTCATATTCCAATAATTTTATAAATTTTATAAGAAAGCATAAATCCTGATATCTTAAAAATGACAAAAAAACTATTTGGCACTGATGGTATACGAGGCAAAGTAAATCAGTATCCTATGACAGCTGAGGTTGCACTCAAGTTTGGTATGGCTGCCGGTGTTTACCTACATCGTGCTGGTTATAGAAATCGTGCATTAATAGCAAAAGACACTAGACTTTCAGGTTATTTAATAGAACCAGCAGTAACAGCAGGTCTAATCTCAGTAGGTGTTGATGTTACTTTAGTCGGTCCGATGCCAACTCCTGCAGTACCAATGTTAATAAAGTCACTAAGAGCAGACTTTGGCATTATGATTTCAGCTTCACACAATCCTTACTATGATAATGGACTTAAATTATTTGGTAATGATGGTTATAAGCTTGGAGAACATTGTGAGGATAAACTTCAGCAGCTAATCATTTGTAATGACTTTGAAGAACACCTTGCGCTGCCAGAGAAATTAGGCAGAGCTAAACGTCTTGATGATGCGCCTGGAAGGTATGTTGAACATGTAAAAAATTCTTTTCCAAAAGATAAGACTTTAAACGGCATGCGCATAGTTTTGGATTGTGCAAATGGAGGAGCTTATAGACTTGCGCCTGCTATACTTTGGGAGCTTGGTGCTGAAGTTATCTCTATCGGATGTGAGCCAAATGGTTTTAATATAAATGAGGGCTGTGGAGCTGTTCATACGGCTTTGCTCTCTGCTAAAGTTATAGAGACTAGAGCAGATATAGGGATAGCATTGGATGGTGATGCAGATAGAGTGATTATATGTGATGAGCTTGGGCAAGTTGTACATGTCGATCATGTGATTGCAGCGATTGCGTTATCTCTAAAGGAAAGGGCGCTATTGAATGGAAGCAGTATTGTTGTTACTCATATGTCAAACAGTGCGCTCGACGAATTTCTTGCTCAGAATGGAATTTCTGTGTATCGCTGTAAAGTAGGGGACAAGCATGTTTCAGAGAGGATGAAAAATTCAGGTTGCAATTTTGGCGCTGAACAATCTGGTCACATAGTATTTAGCGATCATAGCACAACTGGAGATGGAATACTTGCTGCACTTCAGATCCTCACACTTCTGATTGAAAAAAATTGCAAGGCAAGCGACATAAGTGATATTTTTAAATTACGTCCTCAGATAAGAAAAGATATAGGGTTTTTGGGATCCAGTCCGCTTGAAGATAAAGAAATTATAGAGAAGTTAAGCAAGATTCAAAATGATAGTTCAGATGTTAGAATCATAGTTCGTCCTTCTGGGACTGAGAAATTGATACGTATTATGGTAGAGGGACAGAATTCCTCTAGGATGGTGGGAGTGCTTGAATCTATTGAAAATATCTTATCGCAAAGCGTATAAGCGCCCTTCGTTCTAAGTAGCGCAAACAATTTGCTAAGTAACGTCGTCAATTGCTGTATATAGAAAAGTTGTAAGACTGCAGCTAAATTTAGAGAGCTTAATTGTTCTATAATTTTATACTATATATGTGTGTGGTCTTCTAAAATTTGCAATATCATTACATATATATGATTACTAATAGTAGTATTTATATCATAGGTTTAGATTTTAACAATATGGTTGTATCATGAATAATAAAAAGGTTATTTACCTAGAACTTCTTTATCGACACTTTTATTTTATAGCTCTGACAATAAGTGCTGTAGCGCTACTCGTTGCATATACAATAGAATTTTTCGGTGGGATGATGCCGTGTAATTTGTGCATATATCAAAGGATTCCTTATTATCTATTAATGTTTTTGACACTTTTTGCTATGCTTATGCACAGTAGGTGGCATTTTCTATATTCCTGGTATGTTGTAATTTGTACCGTTGTAATTTTCTCTGGATTTTCAATCTCAATATTTCATTTTTGCGTTGAGAGTGGCTTGATATCATATAAGTCTAAGTGCATCAGTGATTTTAGCGACGCACGTTCATTACTAGACATAAAGAATATTATTGAGAATGTTGGCATTGTAACATGCGATGCGAAACAAGGAGTATTTTTGGGAATTTCTATGGTTGTTTGGCATATTATCTACTCTGCAGTTTCGCTTGCTATATGTTTGCTTGCTTTATCATATCGATTTTGTAGTTTGACGCATTCTTCTAAATATGGTAGACAGGATGCAGTGAAGCTTTGAAAATTTTGTTCTGTTGTTTCATGTGTGTGAGAAGCAGTTGTTATTCTATTATAATTGCGTCGTGTGTTTGCATGGGTGTAGTCTTATATTGCCTTAATTTAGTGTTCTTAAGCCATGTTTTTCTGCATCTGCTTCCTTATGTAACTGCTAGCTCGTGTTATAAGCTCCGCTAATAAATATCAAAAGAGTAGTCTTGATTGATTGCGTGCAATTTTCAGCAGTTGCTTGTATACTGTGTAGGAAGCATATGATACTAATAACAAAGTGCTTAAGTTGATACGGAAATAGCTTGGTGAGCAGTGTCATACCAGCTTTACTTTCAGTTGAAAATGGTGTAGCTGTGCAGCTCTAATTTTGATTAGTTGGTCATATATAATATATTTTGATCTAAAGGGGGTTTATCCTTATGAAGTATGCTGGATCTGGCGTAGCTGGACGCATTAATTGGCTTGTTGCGTTCATTTTAATAGTCTATCCAATTATTCTTGCTTCCATGGCATTTGTGTATTTAAGAAATCGTCAGTTTGGGATATTTGAACTTTCTATGTTGCTGATGGGGCATTACTGCACGAATATATCTGTTGGTGTTGGGCTGCATAGACTTTGGGCACATGGAGCTTTTAAAACAAGCAAATGGGTTGAATGGTTCTTAGCACTTTTTACAGCTGGTGTGCTTCAAGGTCCTGCTTTGATGTGGGCTTCTGATCATCAGAGGCATCATGCGTATACTGATACAGAGCTTGATCCACATTCTCCATTAAAATATAAAAATAGATGGCTTGGTTTCTTATGGTCTCATATGGGCTGGATGCTAATACGTAGTGACTTTCATATAGATACTATGACAATGAGGAAGTTAGGAAAGCCTGGTAGTCCGTTGCTTTGGCAGCTGAAGCATTATTATAAGCTCGCTATTTTCATGAATGTTGTGGTGCCGCTAGTGCTTGGTTATTTGCTGACGTTTAGTTTACAAGGTGCTATTGCTGCTTACATCTTTTTAGGTCTTGGTAGAGCATTTCAACAACATATGACATTTTGTGTCAACTCACTTTGTCACTACCTTGGAGCTAGAAAATATACTGATGGAACAGCTGGAGATATTTGGTGGATGTTTTTCCTGCTGCTCGGTGAAAATTGGCATAATTTCCACCATGCATTTGCAAGGGATTATAGGAATGGATGGAAGTGGTATCAATTTGATGTGCATAAGTGGATAATATATGCTATGTCAAAACTTGGTCTTGCTTGGGATCTAATCAAGACACCTGTTGCGAGAATAGAAGCAAAAGAGAAGGAAGCGCAAAGTCGTGCAATCAGTAGACTCCAAGCTAATCTCAAATTCATTGAAGCTGCGGCTCAGCGTATAGCAGATGGCGCAAGGTCATATGTATTAAATGCTGAGAAATCTGCTCATGAAATTGCTGAGAATGTAAGAGAGAAAATGAAGCTTCTTGAAAGCTCTGCTTTAAATCTAGCGTTAAAGGTTAGAAGTTATGCTGCTGAAATGAATATCAGTGATGAGATTGTAATGAAAGCAAATAAGAAGTTGCGTTCTATAGAGCGTCTTGCTGAGAGTTTTGGCATAGTTATAAGTGGCCTCAAGTAGCGTTACACCTTAAATTATTTAGAGAAGAGTGCTGGTTGAGAGTTCTATTTTGGTGCTGGTTTTGAAGGTAAGGAGCCGGCACTTGCTTTTAGGTGTATATTAGCGGTGATATTATTTGTGAAAGTAAATAAAAAGTTGTGTCTCGAGTACTAGAAGCTTGCTAGTCCATCCGCCAAAATTTTTGTGGAGAAGTGAAATGTGTAAAAATTAGCATAGGATTCGGTCTTGCGCTAATTTTTGGATATATTATTACTCATGTGCCTAGGCAAACACTACTTTCACAAAATCCGTAAAATTTTTGCGTTTATTATAATATTTTCTTACGGATTTAAAGCGCTATTTTTGCGCCCCAAGCGCCATTTCATACTTGCTTCCGAGACTTTTTGGCATTGCGAGCTAGTCTTTATATGACAGCCTTGTGTCATCACCTATAAGAAGCAGAGGATTTATTTCTGTTGTAAGCAGTTATGATGCGCTGAAAGTCCAGCAGAAGAAATGGCAACATTGCCAAAAACCTTGTGGATTTTTGTGAACAGTGTCATATCCAAAAAATTAGCGTAGCAAATCGATTTTTGACGGACATACACTATATACTCTGATAAATAATAATTCTTCATTTCTCAGAAGGCGCATATTTGCAAAGAAATTAACAAAGTAATATGGAGAATTAAGCCAAAGAAGCCTGCAAAATAACTTGGTGAGCGGTCCTTATTCTTCCTTACAAAGTTTGCATAGTTGTTTACTTATAAACCACTCAATCAATATCTAAAAAACAGCGAGTACTGACTTATATATGAAAGCATAATAAAGCTTTTTTTGAGAGTTTTCACAATTAGATAGAAGTATGATATGATCACTTTTTTAAAAACTAAAGAGTGGTTTTATGGTTTGTTGTAAGGGATGTTGCTCTGATATCTTTGTAAAGAATGGCATTGTGAGTGGGTGTACAGAGTTATAAGTGCAGATCATGTTCTAAATTTTGTTGAGGGCGATCTGGGCAAGAAGCCTCAAACAGCTGTTAAGAAAGCATTATGCGTTATGCTATGTAGTCTTGGTAAGGGCTCTTTTTCTATGTTAGGCAAGATATTAGGTCATTCGCCGTCCATAATTTATCGCTGGGTAGTAGAGGCGATGGGCAAGACTCAGGAGCCAGTTGTCTCTTCGGATATTATGGAGATGGAATTCGACGAGATGTGGCATTTTATTGGTTCAAAAAAACAAGCTTTGGATCATTAAGGCAGTTGATCGTAGTACAAGGAGAACCGTTGCCTGGGTTACAGGCAATCGTGATACTGCAACATTCCAAAAGCTCTACAACAAAGTGAGTCATCTGAAAGAATGTCATTTTTATACGGATGATTGGGATGCTTTTTCTAAAATTTTACCCAAAGAGCGTCATACAATTGGAAAGTCTGGCACAGTATGTATCGAGAGAGATAATAGCAACACGCGACATCATTTAGGCCGAATGACACGGCGCACTAAAATCGTTTCTAAAAAAGAGTCAATGGCATACGGATCCATCAAGCTTTGGTGCGCTCTTACTATTACACAAATATTCAAACAATATCAAGAACAGCTCTTATCTATCTTTATGTGAAAACTCTCCTTTTTTGTTACTTGATAATATAGGATGTCAGTTGTATCCTACAGCATATAGTTTATCCTTTTTCTCATGTTTTTTGGAAAGATATGGAAGTCTTATATCAGCTGATTATACCAAATTTAAAGAATATAGTTATTTTGCTTGTACCACTCATTATATGCGTTGCTTATTTAACGTATGCGGAGCGTAAAATAATAGGGTGGATGCAATTAAGGCTTGGTCCTAATATAGTTGGGCCATTTGGTCTTCTGCAGCCATTGGCTGATGCTTTAAAGCTGATGTTTAAGGAACAGCTTATTCCAAGAAATGCAGATAAAATCTTGTTCCTACTTGCTCCAATCATTACATTTAGCATAGCAATGATAGGGTGGGCTGTGATTCCAATAGGAGATTTTGTAATAGCAGATATTAACATTGGTGTAATCTATTTGTTGGCGACATCTTCGCTTGGTGTATATGGCATTATAATAGCTGGTTGGGCAAGTAATTCACAATATGCTTTCCTTGGTGCAATGAGATCAGCAGCTCAGATGATTTCTTATGAACTTGCCATGGGTTGTTGTGTAGTTTGTGTTCTACTTGTAACGCAGTCTTTGAATCTTAGAGAAGTCGTCATAATAAAGTCTAATGCGCCGTTTTATCTAGATTTGCTTTTATTACCTGTATTTGTAATATTTTTCATTTCAGTGCTTGCTGAAACCAATAGACATCCATTTGACATGCCAGAGGCGGAAGCAGAACTTGTTGCTGGTTATCATGTTGAATATTCCTCTATGGCATTTGCTCTTTTCTTTCTAGGAGAATATGCGAACATGATACTAATGAGCGCTATTACTGCAATCTTTTTTATGGGGGGATGGCTTCCTCCATTTGGTTTTGATTGGCTGAGTTTTATACCTGGTCCGCTTTGGTTAGTATTGAAAATTTGTTTCTGTTTATTTATTTTCATATGGGTTAGAGCTGCACTGCCGAGGTATCGTTACGATCAGTTGATGAGGCTTGGCTGGAAAGTTTTTCTTCCGCTAACTTTTGTTTGGCTTGTTTTGATTTCATTTGTAATTACCACTAATGGATATACTCCAGTTATATAAGTGTAGAGTGTTGCTAGAGAGTGTATACCGCAGGGTAAATGAAGAGTTTGGTATTTAACTTGCGTTTGCATATGAAGCTAGACTTCGAAAAGAGCGAGGAAAAACTTGGGAGCGCATAGATGGTGTATACAATACATAACACTAGGTCTTTTTAAGAGGCGCCAGTTTTTGAAATATAGCGAGTATACTATGTCAAAACATATGGCTAAATGTTAAATAGTAAGTCATAGCAAAATAAGTTAGATCTTCTAATGTCTTTGTTGTATCCTAATAAGCTGGAGCATATCAAAATATCATGGTTCTTTGTTTTGTGCGTTTCGGTATGTATTAAAGTGAGTGTAAATACACTATTTTGCAGGCAAAATGTTATGGATGTAGAATTTTCATACTTTATTTAGTGCGAAATATGGCTTTTGCTTGTAAGTATTGCGCTCTAATGTATATATCGAAGCGCACTAGTTTTAACCGCTTTTGTTGTTGTTCTAACGCAGTGTTGTAAGATTTTGAGTGGTACTTTCATAAGTTGTAAAATGAAAGCTGAAAGCTTGTTGATTTCGGTTAAATGGCTTGCATGATTCCCAGCTTAGAAACTCAAAATGTTTGACCATTATACAAAAAAAATGTAATGGTAAAATTTATAGTGATGCGTAACTATTTTATATTACTTCAGGAGTTAATTTTATGAAAATTGCTACAAAATTTTTATTAACCACTTGCTCTCTAGTAGCATTGACAGCTTGCGGTGGGAAGAAGACTGTATCTGATAGCGCAAATGTTGATAGCTCGGGAACTGCTATGCAAACAACTTTACAAGATGAGTTTAATGCAAAAGCTGGAGATAGGGTATTCTTTTCATTTGATAAGTCTAGCTTAGATCAAGTACAGCAAGATACACTAAGAAGACAAGCACGTTTCTTCAAAGAAAATCCTAGTATGACTGCAACAATCGAAGGGCATGCAGATGAAAGAGGAACAAGAGAATACAATCTTGCACTTGGTGAGCGTCGTGCAAATAGCGCTAAGAAGTGTCTAAAAGAGCTTGGTGTAGATTGTCAAAGACTCAGCACTGTAAGCTATGGTAAAGAAAGACCAGTGGTTCAAGGTAGTAACGAAGAAGCTTGGGCACAGAATCGTGTTGCTATCACGGTTGTGAGAGACTAATTTTACGTGCATGTACAAGCGCCTAAGCTGTAGATGCTGCTGTAAGGTATGGACTTGCACTTGAGTACTGTGGAAGTTGTTTTGCGTCCAAAATTTGGAAGCATGTTGTCATAAGTGCGCAGGCTTCCAAAGCTTTATACTGCTGGTTTTAAGGCTGAAGAGTTTTATAGTTAAGAACTGTTAGTCAAAATCGCAAAAGCACTCCCCAGTGTACTGACTCTATGAAAAAAGCCTTGCTTTTTCACAAGCGCTTTTTAAACAGGTATTAAAGGTGCAAAACAATATTTGGATATCTTACAATATGATTGCTTGTTATAGCTCACATTTGCTTGAAATCCGTATAAATATCAATCTTTAGAGTTATAAACACTCTATAACACTTTTAACTTCCTTGACTATAAATATGGAAAATGAGACAAACAAGACCTGCACACTGATTTAGTGAGCAATGCCATATGTAGTAATGTGCTTCGCGGAAGGTTTCAACTAGCTTATGTTATGTGATGATACATTATATGTAGAACAGTTCATAGAGATGTTAGCTGCTGAAAGAGCTACGTCTGATAATACGCTACTTGCTTATCAAAACGATGCCCTGGAGTTAGTTGCATATATGAATTTCCGCAATCTCTCAATTGCGTATGCTTCTAAGTCTGATGTTATAGAATATTTTTCATATCTTCAGGTGAAAAATCTTAGCACAAGGACATTGGCAAGAAAGCTTTCTGTAGCAAGACAGATATTCGACTTTTTAGTTAGTGAAAAGAGGTGTGATCATAACCCTATCATATCAATAAAAAATCCTAAGATATCTAGTTCTCTTCCTAAAGCATTATCTCAAGATAATGTTTTTCTATTAATAGAGGCTGCAAGTAAAGATACATCTAATGAAGGTATTAGAACATCTGCTATGCTTGAGATGTTATATGCAACTGGAATGAGGATATCTGAGCTTGTAACGCTTAAAATGCAGGTAATTGAAAGAGATTTAAAGAGTAAAGAAGTTGCAAGACATATACTAATTAGGGGAAAGGGTGGCAAAGAGCGTATAGTACTTCTAAACCTGGAAGCGGTCGATATACTAGACAAATATTTAGAAATTAGATCTGTATTCATAAAAAATAAGCAAAAAACAGATTGGCTCTTTCCATCTGTTGATAAAAAAGGCAATATATCTCATATTACCAGGCAGAGATTTGGTCAGATATTAAAAAGCTTAGCGATACAATCAGGGGTTCCACTACATCTTGTGTCTCCACATAAGATAAGACATTCGTTCGCAACACACATGTTAGAAAATGGAGCAAATCTTAGGATTTTACAAGAGCTGATGGGTCACTCTGATATATCCTCTACACAGATATATACAAAAATTACCAGCAATAGAGCGGCAGAAATAGTTTTTACAAAACATCCTCTTGCTAAATAGTTTAATAGAATTGTGTCTTACGGGAGTTGGTATTATGTGGCACAAAACTTTTGAATTTATATTATGGTGTATATAGCATATACTTAGTACGCACCGTAAGGAAATGTTATAATAAGCGCAAAAAACTTATGGATTTTGTGAAAGTAGCATTTGCAGCATAGGGTCAATTAATATATCCCAAAATTAGCGCATTGCAGAGGCTTCAGGCTAATTTTTGTACATTAGACCTCTTTCGAAACTAGCTTCTGGCAAAAAAGTGGTAGAAGATTTAGATACGGCAAGACAAGAGTATATTTGGTATACATGAGGAGCTGCGAACACAAAATCGACGCACAAATTCTTGTCATAAGTAGAGTTTCGAAAGAGGTATATTTAACTTTCTGCAAAAATTTATTTGCACAGCAAATCGATTTTTGATGGAAAGACTAAAAGGTGATTTTATAAGAGTAATCTAGATAAATAAGTGATTGTTGCAATTTATAATGCAGTTTTTAAATGAAGGAAGCGGCAGCTTGAGCTCCAAAAAAAAAGTGAAATGCAGAGATCAGTGATTATACGCTATTCATAGCAGCGGTTCACATACTTTTAACATCAAATTCAAATTTTTTTGTGCATATTGTTAGATCAACGTTAATAGTTAGTATAGTCACTTTTGCATCTAGGATAATTGGGTATTTAAGAGACGTGATGATCGCTAGTATCCTAGGTGCAGGGTCTATGAATGATGCTTTTTTGGTAGCATTTAGACTAGCAAACTTATTTCGTAGTTTATTTGGAGAAGGAGCCTTTCACAGTGCATTTATTCCAATATTTGCAGGTATGATAAAACGCAGGAGCATCAACTATGCAAAAGCCTTTGCGTCGAGAGTACAGTCTTTATTATTTCTGTCATTATTTTGTTTTTGTGTGGTTGCATTGTTATCTATGAGATTTATCGTAGAAATCACAACTCCAGGACTGACATTTGATAATCCTGAGTATTTAAATTTCATCACAGAACTTGCAAGAATCACATTTCCTTATCTATTACTTATCTCAATGGTGGCCTTTTATGGTGGAGTATTAAATAGTATAGGCAAATTTTTTCCATTTGCTTCTATATCTATTCTATTCAACATCACACTAATTATATTTTTATTGTGTAGATCTGTATTCAAAACTACTGCTCATGCATTGTGTTATGGACTGCTGCTTGCTGGCATTATCGAGTTAATTTGGATGATTTATTTCGCAAAAAGGAATGATGTAATTATTCCAATTAAGAAGCCAAAAATAAATAGTAAAATAAAAACCATGTTAAAGAGAATGACGGCTGGGATGTTCGGGGCTGGAATATTGCAAGTAAATGTTTGGATAGATATGGTGATTGCTTCATTTATTTCTGGCGGTATTTCGTTTTTATATTTTGCAGATAAAATAATGCAACTCCCTCTTGCTGTGATAGGCACAGCATCATCATTTACACTTCTTCCGACACTTGCGAAAAGTTTTCAAGTAAGTAATTTCGAAGCTGCGAATGCTACTCAGAATTCCATGTTGAAATTTACAATGTTTTTTGCCATTCCATCTTGCTTTGGTATTATATACTTAGCGTTTGAAATAGTTGATTTGCTTTTCCATCGTGGAGCATTTACACATTCAGACACTCTTAAAACTGCTGCTGCGCTACAGTTTTTTGCTCTTGGATTGCCAGCTTATGTTTTAAATAAAATTTTTATTAGTTATCTTCACAGCAAAGGGGATGTAAAGACACCTGTGACAATAGGAGCTATTTGTCTTATTTTAAACGCCTGTTTTAGCGTGGCGCTTGTCATTCCTCTTCAGCATTCTGGGATCGCGCTGTCGTCATCTATTGTTGCGTTTATAAACGCTGCTATGCTTATGAGAGGTTGTTATAAGCACAGTGGTTATAAAATAGACATTAGATCGATTTTTAGTCTCATATATAGCATGATAGCAGCACTGATAATGGTAATATCATTATGTGTTTTGCAATTGTTACAAATTGTAAACTCTAAGATATTAGAAATGTTATTTTTACTAGTGTCTGCTGCGATATGCTATATAGTGTCGTATTTTGCGATATTTTATGCACATAAATTTGTTACAACTCAAATTTGGCGTTGCAAGGTAAAGAATGTGTAATACTAATCGATTTTTGATGGACACATTATTTTATTAATTGATTTTATGTTTTAGAATAGCTTCGATTACAGACAAGGCTCTTTTATGCATATGAACATTATGTACTCGCAAATAGTCCACATTTTCTAGCATAAGGTATATGGAAGCCGCTGTTGTTTCTATATCTCTTTGTTCTGGTGGATAATATGTTAATTCTTGTAGAAAAGACTTTCTAGAGTGTCCAACGTATATAGGCACGCCTAGTCTTTTATAGTGTTTAATGTTTGCAATTAGTTCTAATGATTGTTCAGGATTTGTTGTAAATCCTATTCCTGGATCAAAAATAATCTGAGCTTTTTGTATTCCATATCTTAAACATTCCTCTATCTTACGTTCTCCAAAGCTATATATCTCTGAAATATCTTTAACTCTTACTTTTTTGTCTGCGGGAAGTACTAAGCTTTGCATTAATACATATTTGATACTTGGATTGTTTGCAATGATCTCAAGCATTCTTGGATCTTTTCCTCCTGATACGTCGTTTATCATGGAAGCTCCAAGCATTATAGAACGCAGTGCATTTTCTGGATAAAAAGTATCTACACTAATTTCGTATTCTGTGCATAAATTTAACAGCGCTTCTAGTTTTTCCCATTCTTCTTCTTGTGATAGAAGCTTTGCTCCATAAGAAGTTGAGGTAATACCTATATCAACTATCTCGGCGCCTTCTTGCAACATCTGTGCTGCACCTTCAGCTGCAGCTTGTGGAGTACTAAAGCGTCCACCATCTGAAAATGATATATTATTATAATTCAATACGCCAACAAGCTTAGTCATATATTTAGTTTATGTATGTTGGTTTTTTATAACAAGCATTTTTTAAAACCTAATAAGGCCGCTTGCCCATGTCATTCCTGCGCCAACTGCTGACATCCCAATGAGTTGTCCACGTTTTATTCTGCCTGATTTTACATAAGAATCAAAGGCAAGTGGAATTGATGCTGCAGAAGTGTTGCCATGAGTTGCAATTGTTGAAACTATTTTATGTGTTGGTAGTGCTAATTTTTCAGCAACTGCAGATAAGATTCTAGAGTTTGCTTGGTGAGGAATAAACCAATCCAATGCCTCTATTGGTATATTTAATTTTTCAAGTAGCGAAAGGAAAGATTCGCACATTTTGAGCACTGCAATTCTAAATACTTCACGACCAGACATCTGTAATTTAGCACCTAAATTACCTTTCGAGACTCCTCCATCTACTTTTAGTAAATCTATTGTATTCATATCAGAAAACAGCTGGATTTCAAGAATACCTTCGATTATATCGGATCTTTCCAGTATCACACAACCTGCTCCATCGCCAAAAAGTATGCAAGTTGAT
The DNA here is from genome assembly GCF_964020185.1 of Candidatus Lariskella endosymbiont of Hedychridium roseum. Taxonomy (NCBI): domain Bacteria; kingdom Pseudomonadati; phylum Pseudomonadota; class Alphaproteobacteria; order Rickettsiales; family Candidatus Midichloriaceae; genus Candidatus Lariskella; species Candidatus Lariskella endosymbiont of Hedychridium roseum. The sequence goes on from NZ_OZ026538.1 coordinate 1,525,832, forward strand.
CTATCATTCCAATCCAGTATTCTTGACATGGATTCTGCTCCTATTACAGCTATTCGTTTTGCGGAGCCTGAAATGATGAAGTTATGTGCAATAGAGAGTGCGTACAAAAATCCTGAGCATACTGCTTGAATATCAAAGGCAAAGCCTTTAGGCATACGTATTTTGGACTGCACTTGCACTGCTGTTGATGGAAATACAAGATCAGGTGTGGTTGTTGCAAGAACTATTCCATCTAGGTCTTCTGGGCCTAGTTTTGCTGAGTTAAGTGCATCAGAAAGTGCAAAGGTAGCAAGATCAGAAGTGTTATGATGCTTTGAGATAATATGTCTGCTTTTTATTCCAGTTCTTTCTGAAATCCAAGCGTCGCTTGTATCAAGAAAAGTTGTGATCTCGTCATTAGATAAAATTTTTTCAGGAAGAAAGGAGCCACAAGCTAGAATGCGAGATGAAAGCACGAAAAAACACTCCATGTAAAACAAACTTTAGTGAGAAGTGAAGATAACACAAAATAGAACTAAAGTGCAACTTAATTAATAACTGCGGCATCATTCAGGTTACTTTTTGCATAATCAGCGGATAACACAAAATACATTTGTCATTATACTTGAACTAGTCGCATGCGTCATAACTCTAAGGAGCTGAGTGGTTTATATATTGGCCTGCAAGCAATTATGATACACCGAAAATCCCGCAGCAAAAGTGGTAAAATTGCCAACAATCTTATGGATTTTGTTAAGCAGTATTTTCGAGAGTTTTCACAATTAGATAGAAGTATGATATGATCACTTTTTTAAAAACTAAAGAGTGGTTTTATGGTTTGTTGTAAGGGATGTTGCTCTGATATCTTTGTAAAGAATGGCATTGTGAGGGGGTGTACAGCGTTATAAGTGCAGATCATGTTCTAAATTTTGTTGAGGGCGATCTGGGCAAGAAGCCTCAAACAGCTGTTAAGAAAGCATTATGCGTTATGCTATATAGTCTTGGTAATGGCTCTTTTTCTATGTTAGGCAAGATATTATGGCATTCGCCGTCCATAATTTATTGCTGGGTAGTAGAGGTGATGGGCAAGACTCAGGAGCCAGTTGTCTCTTCGGATATTATGGAGATGGAATTCGACGAGATGTGGCATTTTATTGGTTCAAAAAAAACAAGCTTTGGATCATTAAGGCAGTTGATCGTAGTACAAGGAGAACATTTGCCTGGGTTACAGGCAATCGTGATACTGCAACATTCCAAAAGCTCTACAACAAAGTGAGTCATCTGAAAGAATGTCATTTTTATACGGATGATTGGGAGGCTTTTTCTAAAATTTTACCCAAAGAGCGTCATACAATTGGAAAGTCTGGCACAGTATGTATCGAGAGAGATAATAGCAACACACGACATCATTTAGGCCGAATGACACGGCGCACTAAAATCGTTTCTAAAAAAGAGTCAATGGTATACGGATCCATCAAGCTTTGGTGCGCTCTTACTATTACACAAATATTCAAACAATATCAAGAACAGCTCTTATCTATCTTTATGTGAAAACTCTCGTATTTTTAAGTATCAGACAAATTATATATCCGAAAATTAGCACAGGGCTGCGGCTTTAAGTCAATTTTTGTACATTTCACTTTCCGCAAAAATTTATTTTATATAGCGAATCAATTTTTGACGGACAGACTAACGAACTTGAGTATAGTCATTTATTCTCAAGCTTATGCAGTGACTTGCATAGGCATTAAGATAAAAAATACATTTGTATAATTACTACAGCGGATCGATGCAGCAGTGTTTGAAGAGCTCAGTGAAAATTCTATGTCAAAACCATTTAAGAGGGATAGTATATCCATGATATATCTAGAATTAAAAGCAATCTCAAGCATACTATCACCATTATATGTAATACCGCTTATGTTTTGTAGAGCATGCGAGTTGTTCTGAGTATTTACAGTCACCTGAAGTTTTTGCTTATCAAATAATAGTTTTACTGATTTGGTTTTATCTATCGTGATAGTAGTTACAAGATCTATAGCGCGACTTAAATCTTGCGCAGGCACAGTTGCGGTAATTGTACTTTGTGGTGGGATAGCTTTTTTATACTCGGGAAATTTACCATCTATTAGTTTAGATATCAGCTTTGTGCCGTTTGTTACTAGAGCAATTTTGTTATCACAAAATTCTAATTCAACTTCTTCTTCAGCTTCAGACAAGATATTTAATATCTCAGCTACAGTTTTTTTCGGCAATATTATCCCAGAAAATTCCTCTGCGGTATCTTGGATTGCAATGTCAGCAACCGCCATCCTGTGACTATCTGTTGCAACAGCAAATAATCTCTTCTCATTATTCACACTTTCTATGTGAAGGTATATGCCGTTTAGATAATACCTAATTTCCTCTGTTGACATAGCATGCCTTACAAATGAAAGTAACATATATAGTGAATTTGCATCTAGATTTAATTTCCACAAGCAGTTTCCAGCATCAAAATCCGGAAATGTATCTGCAGGTAGCGAAGGTATCACAAACTCGTTCACTTCTGTTTTAATTAATAAACTATCTGTAGTTCCAACTTTGCTAATCTGAATTTTTAGATCATCTGGCATTTTCTTTATGATTTCACAAAGCATTTGAGCTGGGGCAGTTGCAACGCCAGGTGATATAATTTCTCCAGCAGTAGTACTGATAACAGACATTTCAGTATCGGTGGTGTATAGCTCTATTTTATCATCTTTAGCAGTGATTTTAACGTTTGCCAAAATAGGCAGAGCATGTTTTTTATCTACAACACCTTGTACTTTATTTAGAGCCTTCAAAAATAATTTTTTTTCTACTTGGATATGCATTTTGTCATCTCTTATGTTACTCATGGCGTAAAAATTGAAGCGCAGTGGCAGCGGCTATTGGCGTTTTTCAGAGTAAATATAGACACTGAACAATACTTAAATTATAACAGAGCATAGTCAACCTTTAACACTTGTTACATAGCGCTCATCAGATTGCTCGAAGCAGAGTTGCGTAAGCAAAAATTTATGCAGCGCGAGCTTAAGTTTATAAAGCGCAAGAATTGCTTTTATTACATCTTCGCGGTGCCGTTAGCAGGAATTGAACCTGCGACCTCTTCATTACCAATGAAGTGCACTACCACTGTGCTATAACGGCATGTACTGCAGTTCTCACTTTAAAGACATACGCATTTCTAAGAAAGCTTCAAAGCGTCGACAGCCTTCCTTATATAAAACAAGCTTGCAAATTACGCAAATAAAAATTTCCAGATGTAGTAATGCGCTATCAAAGAACTAGTATTTCACAATCCAAAAGGCTAAAATCATAAAAAACTTTCGCCTTTTATTGTGATATAATTTATATAATATGGATAGCATGTTTATTGCAAGCGATTCTACATATTAATTCAGATGTGTCGATTAATTTTATGCAAACGTCTCCTATAAAAAGTTTGATATTCTGGTTGAGAGCTTACCTAATGGTCGATATTATAGTTGGCATGATTAGAGTACTGAAGCATATGGTGAGGAAGAAGGTCACTCTAAATTATCCATACGAGAAGGGCTATATGAGTCCGAGGTTCAGAGGAGAACACGCTCTGAGACGTTATGCAAATGATATAGAGGAAGAAAGATGTATAGCGTGTAAGCTTTGTGAAGCTATTTGTCCTGCGCAAGCAATTACAATAGAGGCTGAAGCTAGGTTGGATGCTAGTAGGAGGACGACTAAGTATGACATAGATATGACCAAGTGTATTTACTGCGGAATGTGTCAAGAAGCTTGTCCTGTAGATGCAATAGTTGAGGGGCCTAACTTTGAATATGCGACAGAAACTCACGTTGAGCTGATCTTTAATAAAGCAAAGCTCCTGCAGAATGGCTTGAAATGGGAGACAAGCATTTGTGCAAATATAAATCAGGAAGAAGGAAAGTAATTTTGTCAATTATTCAAAGGTCTGCGCAAGTGACTTTGCCGACAGTGCCATAGGCATTCTACAAAGAAATGAAAATGTAGTGTATACTCGATCAATTTTTAGTTTAGTATGTAGTTGTTATCAAAAACATATAAGCATAGGTTTGGTGAGTAAAACAGTGGTCGTAACAACAATCTCGACAAATACCGTATTTTCAGTTTTTTTGGTTTTTGCAAGAGTAGGTAGTGCTTGCATGCTAATGCCAGGGATTGGTGAGGTTAATGTTCCATCAAGGTGGAAATTACTTATTTCTATATGTCTTAGCATAATTATATACAATGCGGCCTCTTTTCAATTTCCAAAAATGCCAGCGTCTATAATTGGACTATTTTTATTAATAGCTCATGAGGTTTTGGTAGGTCTCTGTTTAGGGCTGATTACCAAACTTGTGTTATCTGCGTTGCACGTTACTGGAATGGTGGTTAGTATGCAATCCGGATTATCTGCAGCTATGATGTTTAGTAATATTCAAGATACACAGAGCAGTATAATTGGAAATTTTCTTTATAATATAGTAATAGTATTGCTTTTGCTTGCAAATTTGCATTTGGATTCTGTGAGAACGCTTGCAAATAGCTATGATGTGATAAGCTTTATGAGTTTCTCGACGCATTATAACGATTTTGCTGAGATTTTTGTGAAGACTGTCTCTAATGTGTGGTCTGTTGGGCTGCGTCTCTCTATGCCATTTGTTATTGCAGGTCTTGTAATGTTTATAGCAATGGGTATCATGTCTAGGCTTATGCCGCAGCTTCAAATGTTTTTCCTGATGTTACCTGCGCAGATTGCTGTATTTATTATTATATTTTACATGGTGATATCTAGTAGTGTTGTGTGGTTTTTAGAACAATATCATGAGATAATGGCCGGTTTATTTGGGATATTCTAGTTTGGTAGGATGTTATGTCGGAAGATCAAAAAGATCCATCACAAAAGACTGAAGAGCCCACTTCCAGAAAGCTTGAAAAGGCTAGGGAAGAAGGAGATGTAGTGACTTCTAGAGAAACTATTACGTTTCTGTTATTTACGTTTTTTACTCTCTCTCTTTATTTTGGAATGCCTCTGATTATGAAGAGTGCTACAAAAATGCTAGCTCCATATACGTATAGTATACATGATATGCATATAGATGCTTTCAGCATAAAGAATTTATATGCAAGAAGTATAATAATTTTTGCTGTAATTGGAGCAATTCCAATTTTATCAGTTATAACAGCAATTATATTAGGATATTGGATACAGCGTGGTGGTTTTATTTTTTCTACTAAAGCTCTAAAGTTCGATTTAAATCGAATTTCTCCTCTCACAGGTTTTGGCAAGTTATTTTCTATGCGCTCAATTGTTGAGCTAATTAAGAATATTTTGAAGATATCGCTGGTTGGTTTTTCCATATTTATAGTGATCATACCAGAAATACAGTCTTTTACGGAGCTTTATTTGCATAGTTGGTCTGGGATATTGAAACTGCTTTCTAACATCATTCTTAAGATGTTTATTACAGTTTCTATTATAATGGCATTGCTTGCGCTTTTTGATTACTTTTATCAAAGACATACATACATGCAAAAAATGCGTATGACAAAACAAGAAGTAAAGGATGAAATGAAGCAATCTGAAGGAGATCAAGAGATTAAAGCAAAGATGAAAAGCATTCGTATACAAAGGATGAAGAGAAGAATGCTTGCTGCTGTGCCAAAAGCTACAGTTGTAATTACAAATCCAACACATTATGCAGTAGCACTTTTTTATCTTCCAGAATCTATGAAGGCTCCGCAGGTTGTTGCAAAAGGACAAGATCACTTAGCGCTAAAGATTAGAGAAGTCGCTAAAGAAAATGGCGTGCCGATAGTGGAAAACAAGGCTTTAGCACGGGCTTTATTCGAGTCAGTTGAGCTAGATGACATAATTCCTTACGAGCACTACAGGGCAGTAGCAGATGTAATTGCCTATATCATGAAGATGCGACCAACTTTATAATAGGAGCTGATAACAAAGTGCTTATGTTTGAGGATTTTTTTATAGTACGCGCGCCAAAAGTCTCGAAAGTGCGCATGAAATAGCGCTTTAAATCCGTAAGAAAATGTTATAATAAACGCAAAAACCTTACGGATTTTGTGAAAGTAGTGTTTGCTTAGGCGCAGGACAAATTATATATCCATAAGATTTGTAGCAACTTTACAATTTTTTCTGCTAGACTTTCGGTGCCTCATAATCACTTGCAACCAACATAAATCCTCAGCTTCTTAGAGTTATTGCGCAGGCGACTTGATATCACAAATCATTGCAGAAAGTTTATTCACATTTGTCAAGTTGTATGTAGTAGTTTTTGTAACGTGGCTGCGCAATAGATTTGTGATTTCCGAATATCCAGCCATAAAAAATAAGATCTTGTATAGACGATTGTTCATCATCAATATATACATCTTCTCCATCTATATCTTGATTTTTATAAAGTGCAACTAAACTCATGCTTTCTGGATGTATCTTTACCTTTTCTTCTTGCCAACAAGATAGTACATGTATGGAAAAGCTATCGAGTTTTTTAACATCGCTCATGCCAACTGTGTGGTATTGCGATTTGCCAGTGTTGATATTAAGAATTCTTAATTTTGCAGAGCTTCTGAATGAGCCATCCGTTAAAATTGAGTAAGTATCTCCATTATCATAACCAGGTGGTAGTAAGTTTTGTGGTGAAGTATCTACTTCATCTTGTTTTTTGTTTTTGCCAAATAAGAAGTCGAAAATTGATTTAGATTCTTTGGCTTCTGCTTCTGTATAGTGATAGCCAAAACAGCAGAAAATAATTACTAGATAGCGAGTTAATTTGTGTAATTGCATATTACCTCTGAATAAAGAGTTTATATACTCACTATGGCACTGCTCACCAAAGTTACTTGCGCAGATCTTTTTGGCATGATTTTCCATATAATACCGACTTCCCAAGTAACAAAATACTTTAGCTTCGTTCTTTTCTTTAAAATTTAAGCACACTCATGGTCACTGTGCTAGAAGTACAGTTAAACTCAAATCTCATCTTAAATTTTCTAAAAAATACGCAGCAAATATATGCTGTTATTTGTGGAGTTTGTATTACTTCATTAAATTCTGCGCAAATATGTATATAATATTTGGTTCAGAAATTAACTGGTACTCTAAAAAATCATGCCATTAAAATCCTTGTGCATACACTTATGAAGGCCGCGCCTAATTTTTCTGTAAAACACAAAAAGTGTGACAACACACTGCATCATCATGCTCTCTACAATCGAAATTGTTTAATGTATTTCGCACTTTAAAGAGAGATTGAGGTCTGCGATGTGTCACCTATGGTGCATTTAAGCAATTACGTAAACTACTTTGTTTGCTTCGCCTTATCACCTTCTTTTTTAGTAGGCTGTGATGTCTTTTCATGTGTAGGAGAAGGTTCGAAATTCACTTTTATGTCTGTCATTTCTTTGTTTAGTTGCTCTAGTATGACATCTGTGATTTCAATGCTATTTACATTGTAGAGAGCTGCTTCTTTTGTTATGACGAGCATTATACCATTCTCTTCAGCATACTTTGCGACTATATCGTGAATTTTGTTCTCATAAATGACCATTGCATCATTAAAAGCTTTGTCGAGACTAATTCTCTCTGCATAAACAGATTTTTGGTAAGACTCAGCTTCTTGAGCAAGTGCTTCGTTCTTTTTTGTTAAAGCTTCTTTTGAAAGGGTAGACTTTTGGGCTTCAATTTCCTGAAACTTCTTTTGAAGTTTTTCTTGTATCTTAATTGCGTTCTTCTTATATTCGTCTGCTTTCTGCTCAACTTGCTTATTCATGCTCTGAGAAGCTAGAGATTTCTCCATAAATTGTCGCGTATCTATTATAGCTATTTTGCAATTTGATTGAGAAATTGCAGTAGTATCAACGCCTAGAGCAGATTGTGTAAAAAGTGGTAGTGAAATAATTGCAAAGAAGAAAAGATAGCCGAGCACTCCAGAAATAGCAGTCTTAGCATTTTTCGAAAATTTACTCATATGATTCCTTTTAGTTTTAGTTTTATTTTGCTTTATGGTCGAATAAATTAAGCATTATCCGTTTTAGCTTAGTGCTCAGATTAGTATCTCTAAAAATTTGAGCCAGTTATAAAGTCTTACGCGTTAGTACTTGCAAAACGATTAGTTGATGGGTGCATACTGCAACTCATATACTAGTCATACTTTTCAAAATTTGCGCCTGAAAAATCGCTCGTTATGTATTGGTTTATACACATGCCGCATTAGCTCTTCCTAGCTCTTTTTGAAGTATAACTTCGTATGCATAAATCAAATACCAACTCTTCATTTTACCTGCGGTATATACGTCTTATAAGTGCAGCGCTTTATGTTTCAGTCAATTTTTATTTTCAAAACATAAAGACTTTGTTGCGCAAACAAGCAAAGCAATATTTGAATAACCTTTGACTTAATATACAGTAAGTAGCTAGCAACAATAGATCTTATAATATTGCGTTTGTCAAAATATTTCTGCTGTCTGAAAGATAAAATACATAGCAATCATGCTATGGCACTGCCTTAAGTAAATGCACGCACGAAGATTTTAATGACATGATCTTTTATAGGAGCAGTTAATTTCTGAATCAAATACTATATATATTTGCGCAGAAATGAACGAAGTAATACTTGAAAATCAGGCCAAAAAAATCTGCGCAAGCGGCTTTGCCGGTAGTGGCATAACTTTTGTCTATGTTGCTATCGAGATGTTTGATTGCATCTTACTGATGTGATTTAGACTAAGATTTTTGCTATACGCAGGGTTTAGTAATATACCTCTGATAATTATTTGTATGTTACGATTGCAAAATATTAAGTAATTTTTTTCTTGTAATCCCTATATTCACTGCTGCATCATTGTTATCCACTGAAGTCTGAATTTCTTCCTTTTTTTTGCGCACTTGTGTGCTGAATAACAACAAACCACTTGCAATAATTAAAGAGTATCCAACATATGAGAAATGATTACTCACAATTTCTGCAAAAATGGTATAGCCCAGTATTCCGCTGAATAATAATTTTGTGTATCTAAACGGAATGACTATAGATAATTCAGATTTTAGCGCGTTAAAATATGCAACACCGTGTATAAAATAACAGCTAGCCATAGTTGCAAGTAGTAGTAATGATTTTATTCCTATTTCTAGCGGTCCAAATTGTCTGAAGGAAATAGGGATGATTTTCAATGGCAAGCCCATTATTTGTAAAGACTTGTAGTTTATAAATGCACCTAGGAAAGAGAATATAGAAGCAAATAGCAGTAGGTAGAACATCTGAGTTTTATTGTGCTCTGTGTTTCCAAGAAGCTTCACAAGAATTGTATTTAAAGACCAAAAACATATAGCAAGTATTATAAACCAATAATCTTTATTGAATGAAGTATTTGAAAGTGAGTTAAAAATATCGGGTTTTACAACTATCACAGCTCCTGCAAACCCTACTATTACTGCAGCTATCTTGATTTTTGTACAACGTTCTTTAAAAAATATCATTCCAACTATTGCAACTAGGACATACTGTATGTTTTCTAGTGCAGCGGCATCTGACATATTTACAAGCCCAAGCCCATGTATGAATGAGAATGACCCAGCTACACTGAGTAGACTACGAAACATATGCAGATGTGCCTTTTTAGTCTTGAGGCGTAATATCCCTTCCATACAGACCCAAGGCAAAATTATCAGAAACAAGCTGAATTTATACATGAAAACTATAAGCGGAGCGTCAATAGTGCCTCTGAGTGTCTTTGCTGATATGTCAAGCCCTGCAAGAGCCATTGTATTAATCAGCATAAATATAATTCCGTAAATAGTACTGTTACTCTTGTTGATCGTGAACATATGTATTATGAGACCCCTAAAAAAAGATTTGTTGAATTTATGAACAAATTGGAAATGACGCTTTGTGTTTTTAGAACGAACTCATAATAGCACTCTGATGTTGGTTAGATAACTTGCAACATATGTAGATAATGCGATTTTTGAGTAGTATACACAAAGCGCGTGCCACCTTTACCAACTACTTGACTAATATGGCGCTGCCGGAAAAGTCATTTTACAGACCTTTTTGCCTGATTCTAAAGTATTACTTCGTCAATTTCTTCGCAAAAATGTATATAATGTTTGATTCAGAAATTAACTGGTACCATAAAAAATCATGCCATTAAAATACTCGCGCGTGTACTTACTTAAGGCAGCGCCATATACCAACACAATTTGTAAAATAGATATGAGATCTAACTTTCTTGTTTTTGTACTATCTGGTAAAGGCAGTAAAGAAAGGAATTTTTAGAGGAGCATAACATGCGGCGGGGCTCTGAAGATAGCATGCCAATAACGCAATCTATAATATGTAGAGCAAAGACAAAGCGAAAGATTAAGCATATGCTGTTAAGTACCCTTTTTGCCGTGTAATTATACCAATTATATTCTAAACATGCAATAGTATTTATTTTCGCTAAAATATTGTGTTTTGAGCGAAAATATGTAAAGCGTACGGCAAGTTATTGCTCAATTAATAATTAATATATGAATATTGATCAGATAAATATATTGATCAGATAAATTTGCGCTGTAAGTGTATGGCTGCAACCAAATTTGAGAAATATACCAGTCATACTTTTTAAAATTAACATGATTATACAGCATGCCACCAGCACTCTTCTTAGTCTATCCATCAAAAATAGATTTGTTGCGCAAATAAATTTTTGCAGAAAATTAAATGTGCAAAAATTAGCTCAGGATTCGGCCATGATTGTTGCACTTCGTTTTAGAATTCAAGGGACGGACTATGAGATATAATAAACCCATTTATATCAGCCATAAGCATGAATCTGAAGGCGATAGGACGCACCATATCTGGCTAATCACCTGAATTTAAATAGATAAAAATCAAATGCCACAAAGTGGCAATAGAGGACGTATGCTTAAAACGCAGCATTTTGCGTGCCTTACAAACATTTTTGAGAGTTTTCACAATTAGATAGAAGTATGATATGATCACTTTTTTAAAAACTAAAGAGTGGTTTTATGGTTTGTTGTAAGGGATGTTGCTCTGATATCTTTGTAAAGAATGGCATTGTGAGGGGTGTACAGCGTTATAAGTGCAGATCATGCTTTCTAAATTTTGTTAAGGGCGATCTGCGCAAGAAGCCTCAAACAGCTGTTAAGAAAGCATTATGCGTTATGCTATATAGTCTTGGTAATGGCTCTTTTTCTGGCATTGCTAACTAAAGATAGATATCAGCAAGTCTTTATTAAAAAGCATTAGGATAGAGTTATAGATCATATCTATGGCCTTACTGTAACGTTTGGTTTTACGATGAAACCTGGCTAAATAGTGCCGTATTAATGAGTTGAATGATTCCACTAAAGACGTTTCTGCCTTAGTAGAATAGTGTTTTTTAGCAATCCTAAATTTTTCATAAACGTCGTAATGGTCACTGCATGATATCTCTATCTCGTAGCTACTTTGTAATCGCATGGCAATCGGAAGATAGGATGCAAAATCCCTGACAATGCTCACTTCAAAATCAACAACTTTATTTCTGTCCCTATCAACAGCAAGCCAAATGTAGACTTTGTTAGTTTTTTTTGGCAATAACTAAAAAGCTCATCCAGCTCAATAATTGAGATTTGCTTGGCATCCTCAGGTATCGTAACATCATTCAGCCTTTGTTTTAGAAGCTTTGAGAATTTTCTAATCCACTTTATTATAAGTGAACTCGAGACCTTTTCTAATCTCTCGATTGATCTAATTCCAACTCCCTCCAGATACATACTAACAACCTTCATCTTTTTATTAAGGCTGTACTTTACTCTCATATCTCCAGACTTATAGCTCTTTTTACACTCTAGGCACTTATACCTCTGACGACCTTTAATATAGCCATTCTTTGTGCTTCCTATCCTGCCACAATGCTTACAACTTAACATATATAATGCTTCCAATATAACTTACTATCAAGGCAGTATACGATATACGCGAATTTAAAAGCAAAATCTATTCTTGGTTAGCAATGCCCTTTTTCTATGTTAGGCAAGATATTATGGCATTCGCCGTCCATAATTTATCGCTGGGTAGTAGAGGTGATGGGCAAGACTCAGGAGCCAGGTGTCTCTTCGGATATTATGGAGATGGAATTCGACGAGATGTGGCATTTTACTGGTTCAAAAAAAACAAGCTTTGGATCATTAAGGCAGTTGATCGTAGTACAAGGAGAACAGTTGCCTGGGTTACAGGCAATCGTGATACTGCAACATTCCAAAAGCTCTACAACAAAGTGAGTAATCTGAAAGAATGTCATTTTTATACGGATGATTGGGATGCTTTTTCTAAAATTTTACCCAAAGAGCGTCATACAATTGGAAAGTCTGGCACAGTATGTATCGAGAGAGATAATAGCAACACGCGACATCATTTATGCCGAATGACACGGCGCACTAAAATCGTTTCTAAAAAAGAGTCAAGGGTATACGGATCCATCAAGCTTTGGTGCGCTCTTACTATTACACAAATATTCAAACAATATCAAGAACAGCTCTTATCTATCTTTATGTGAAAACTCTCAAATTTTTCCCATTCTGCCGTAAAAAATCACAATAAATTGATACAGATACCATCAGCTGAGCAATAAACCACACAATACACAGTTGTGCCAAGGCATTTCAAAAGCTATAATGCATATTTCTGGCAGATGGACTTATTCTAAATACTCATTTGCCATGGCTGTTTTATAGCGCTTTAGCCATATCATATCTCTTGCCCCCTCCTTGGATCAAACCACAAGGCTCCATATCAGGATTCAGACTTCTTACCTATGCTATCATATTTCTTTAAAAGTAATAGCAGGCAAGGAGTAAAAAATAATGTCAATACTGTTGCAAAAGCAAGGCCACCTGCTATTGCTGTAGAAAGCTGTCTCCACCATTGGCTGGCAGGTGCATCATATGTAATCTCTCTTTCAAAAAAGTTAATAGTTATCCCAAGCACCATTGGTATAAGGCCAAGGATCGCAGTACTTGCTGTAAGGCAAATTGGCCGCAACCTTTGAACTCCAGTTGTGATAACAGCTTTCTTTACGTCAAAACCATCTCTTCTTAAGTGCTGATATGTATCAACAAATATAATATTATTGTTCAATACTATGCCAGAGAGCGCTATTATCCCTATGCCACACATAACTACTCCGAAAGGCTGCCATGCAATAAGCAATCCTAACAAAACCCCAACTGTTGAGAGAAAAACTGCACTCATTACTATGAGAGTTTGATAAAAACTGTTGAACTGTATCAACATCACTATAAACATAGCAAAGAACGCAAGTACGAAAGCATTAATTAAAAATGTCCCAGTTTCTTGCTGATCTTGATTATCACCCTTGAATTTAACTTTTACTCCGTCCTGTGCATTTTGCTTAAACCAAGCCCCCAATTCCTTTACTTTTGTATCAGCTAAAACCCCTTTTTCAACATTCGCTTTGACAGTTATAACGTTTTTTTTATCCACTCTCTTGATCTGACTCACCTGTCTATCTGGAATTCTTTTTACAAAAGTGTTTAGTGGAATAGCAACGCCATTTGTATTAACAATTTTTAGACTTTCAATTGTAGTAATAAAACGTTTCTCCTTTGGCAATCTGACCATGATATCAACCTCATCATCCGTATCATCTGGCCTATATGAAGAGATTTTCACACCATCTGTCAAAAGTCTAAGCATAGACCCAATTGAACCAACATCTACAGAGTATTTTGCGGCTTTCTCCCTATCAATTAACAAGTGCCACTCTATTGCTGGAACAGGCCTTGAATCTTCTATATCTTCCATCCCTCCAATCTCGTCCATAGCACTGCGAAACTTATCTACGAACAAAAGCAATTTATCATAATCTGGCGCAGAAAAATCTATCTCGATAGGCTTCTGTGATGGAGGTCCTACGCGCTCTTCAAGCACCTGATATGAAACACCTCCTACAGTATCTAATCTTTTTTTAATCTCTTCTATAATTACTTCGGCTTTTGGTCTACGTTTCCAATCATCAAACTCCATCTCTATGACACCTATCGTATCTTCTGGGAATTGGTTATTGTCATTAACATTTCCAGCTTTGACATAAAATATCTTAACTCCAAGCGACATATCTACAACTTTCTCTTCGATCCGTTTCATGATCTCATCTGCTTGTGTAATCGAAATATTTCCTGGAGAACCTATAGTAATAACAGCTGAACTTGGCTCTATCTTAGGGAAAAACTCTATCCCAGTGCCAAATTTGAAGAAGAATATATATACTCCAATTATCCCTGCGATTACTGCATATACAAAAATTTTGGCATGATCTAAGACGTATAATAGAAACTTCATATATAACTTGGAGAATGTTCCTAAATTCTCCATATCTCCTTCCTCTGAAGCCTTCATTGCCGCTATTTCATCTTCATGTATAGATTCACTCTTTCCAAATAATGGACCAAGGGATGGTTGGAAGAAAAGCGCAAAAAGCAGAGAATTACCTAATATGAAAATAGCAGTAATTGGCAAATACTGCATAAATTGTCCGAGAACTCCAGGCCAAAATAGAAGAGGAGAAAACACTATGATTTTTACCAGTGTAGATGTAAAAATCGGCCAAAACATACGTGTTGCAGCAGTAGTAAATGCCTCTTGTAGAGGGACCCCCTCAATTATTTTGCGATCAGCATACTCACTTACTACTATTGCATCATCTACGATCATTCCAACGGTCAGTATTAAGCTAAATAATACAACTATGTTTAGCGTATAACCCATTAGTTGCAGTATCAAGATTCCAGATAAAAACGAAGATGGAATAGAAAATGCTATCAAAAAAGAAGCCCTTGTCCCAACGGCTTTCATGATGACAATCACAACAAGGATTGAAGCTATAAGAATAGTATTTTCAAGATCTGACAATATATCTTTAATATCATCTGATTTATCCTGTGAATAAACGATTTCTAGGTTGTTTGGCAGGGAATCTCTCATGTTATCAATTTCAGCTTTTACAGCTTCAACAGTCAATATTATATTGTATCCTGTACGTTTCGAGATCTCCAAAACCAGTGCAGATTTTCCATTTACTCTAGCTGTGTTTTTAATATCCTTATATGTATTTCTGACTTTTGCTATATCCTTTAACTTTAATACCATTTCTCCCTTGGCGAAGACTGGAAACTCCATTAATTCATGAAAATCCTTCACAAGACTCGGGATTTTTAATGGGAAAGAGCCGTTTTGATTTTGTATGGTACCAGCTGGTACCAGCTGGTTATTACTGTCTACTGCATTGCCTAATAGCTGCAGTGGAAGTCCGTAATTTTCTAGTACTTTTGGCTCAACTATTATTTCTAGAGCTTCTTCTCTGTCACCTCTTATATTGACATCCAAAACCCCTTGCACATTCTCTATTGCATCCTTTAAATCTCTTGCAGCTTTAAGCAAAGTTCTATCAGGGATATCTCCGAGCAAAATAACATTAAGAACTGGCTCAAGACTAAGGTCAACTTCTTTAACTATTGGCCTGTCTGCATCAGTGGGCAGTTCATGCTCATGATCATTAACTTCATTTCTAACATCGGTCAAAGCTTGATCTACATCCTTACCAGCTTCAAACTCGACTATTATTGATGCAGAACCTTCCATTGCATATGCCGTCATCTCTTTAATCCCAGAGATGTTTCTAAGCGCATTCTCCATTGGTTTTAAAAGTAGCCTCTGCCCATCTTCAGGAGAAATTCCTTCATAGGTTATAAGCACATAAATCATCGGAACTTTTACGTCTGGATTGCTTTCTTTTGGAATTTTTAAGAAAGCGACGTAACCACATAGAGCAACCATAATTAATAACATTATGCTTGCTCTCTTTCTATCTACAAAAGATTGTATTATACGCCCCACCTGCTCTCCAAAGATCTAAAACAAGTTAAAAACACAAACTGTGCAACACCTTCTAGAACGATTATAGACATGATAAATAGAGTTTGCAAATCACAAAATACCTAAAAATCCTCATATGCGCCCGAAAGAACGATGGAATTATTACATCTTTGTATATTATCTTAGATGAATAAGCTACATTTGAAATATCAAAGGAGAATCTCGAATAAGGATTGGAACATATAATACTAAAATAATGCTCTTACCTCCTTAGAAAAACCTTTCTCGTACGCGCCAAAAGTCTCGAAAGTGCGCATGAAATAGCGCCTGAAGTGTCAAAATAGCGCTTTAAATCCGCAAGAAAATGTTATAATAGACCTCTTGCATAACCTGTTCCAAACTGTGATTTGATTGTCACTAAAACATAAAAACACTCACGTGGATCATTGTTTGGTGACGTTTTGCAAAAATCTACTCTATAAGAATTTCTACCTCAGAATGAGGTTATGCGAGAGGTCTAATAAACGCAAAAACCTTACGGATTTTGTGAAAGCAGTGTTTGCTTAGGCACATGAGTAATAATATATACAAAAATTAGCGCATGGCGGAATCCTGGGCTAATTTTTGCATATTTAACTTCTCCACAAAAATTTATTTGCGTAGCAAAGCAATTTTTAGCGGATATACTTACGAAGTATTCTAATTTTGCCAAAAGACGCAGCAGGCACTAAACATACAAAAAAATTCATAACGTTCATCTTATAAAACAAACGTGCTAGTGCTATTTACAAGTGCTTAACCGATATATTTAAGGAACTCTTCGTCTTTGATCATTAGACAACAAAACATGATTAATTACCTTTCTAACACCTTTAACAGAACTAGCAATTTCTATTGCTAAATCTAATTCTGCCTGATCTTGAGCTATTCCAAAGAGGAACACAACAGAATTATTGACAGCAATTGTATAGTTTACAGAATCCATATTTTTTCTGAATAACAACTTACTTCTAACCTGATTAGCGATCCAAGTATCATTTGCACTATTAATTACCTCACTTGAGACAATAATTTCATCTATGACTTCTTTGACACCCATAACGCCCCAAACAATTCTGACTGCTTCATGCTTGTAGTACTCCTCTTTTACTGCGCCTGTAAGCATAACACGTCCTTCTTTAACATTAACGGCTACTTTAGTGAATACATCCTTTACAGTAAACCTACCAAACTCTCCCTTAATCTTTGTAAATATCACATTATCATCAACAACAGCCCCTATAGATCTCTGATCCATCATGACAGCACCAGCCGTAACAGCAGCAACTGGAATAAAAAGTGCACAACCAGCGCTGATTAAAGTAAAAGAAAGAGTTATACACATTAAAACAGCACGAAACGTGCGCCCTGCATAGAAATTAGTAGTATTTTGCATTATGTCCTTCAATACACTTTTATTGATCTTATTCAAGTTATTAACCTCCTAATTTGCGTAAAAATACCATGATCTTATAATATGCGAAAAACACTATAGATAGTCGCTTGCGTCATAACTCTAAGGAGCGCTGGATTTATCTAGGTTATAAGTAATTATGGTGCACCGAAAGCCCAGCAGAAAAAGTGGTAAATTTGCCAAAAACCTTATGGATTTTGTTAGGTAGTATTTGCTAGGTACAGGACAAATTAATATATCCAAAAATGAGCGCAGAGCCGGGGCTGATTTTTGTACATTTAACTTTCCACAAAAATTTATTTGCGCAGCAAATCGATTTTTGACGGAGAAACTAAGGCTCTACCGGCAGTGCCTAGATAATTTAGTCCCCACACAGCACATATAACTACCGGCCAAGCGCCTCATTAGACTTCTTCTAAAAAACGTTTGTTCTGGCAGCAAATTGCTTTGTCGTATCCTTGAGCCTTCATGTGATGCTAATTGTGCTTCTTGCACTTGCATCACTTGAAGCTTGAGTTTAAAGAAGAAATCTATTATCTCACAACTCATTATTGTATAATTCTTATTTGAAATATACTTATATGTGACCGAGCAAAATTCCAAGTAAAACTATCACACCAAATTCAATATTTGATTTGAACTTAATACCACAACTCTTAGCATCATGAATATCCAAAGTTTCAGTTTGCCAATATAAATGGTAAGCAGCAATACCCATAAAAGCATAAAAAATAATATTCATATGTAGCGCAAGACCAACGATACATATAGCAGTAATTGACACCTGATATATACACCAAACAAATAGCGGTGTATTCTCTCCAAATTTTATAGCAGTTGACTTGAGCCCCAGCAAAACATCATCAGTCCTGTCCTGATGTGCATAAATCGTATCATATCCGGCAGTCCACATTGCAGATGCTACATATAACAACAAGCCATGAATTGAAAAATATCCTGTTGCAGCAATCCAAGCAATTACTACACCAATATTAAAAGTAAATCCAAGAAAAAACTGTGCAAAGTGTGTGAAACGCTTCATAAATGGATATACGATAGTTGGCAGCATTGCAGCAAAACCGATATAAATAGCAGCATCCGGCAATTGCATCAATATGATCATACCTAACAAAAGAAGTATTGCAAGAACGCATAAAGACATACCTAAACTGACTTCCCCAGATGTAAGTGGTCTATTTTTTGTTCTTTCTACACTATGATCAAATTTGCGATCTGCTATATCATTGATGATACAACCAGCACTCCTCATGACAAGAGCGCCGACTGAAAACAGCAAGAAGAAGTATATAAGTTTAAATACATCTTTCAGATTGAAGGCAATCGCCCACAAAACTGGGAGGATAAGCAACACACAAGCCACAGGCTTATCTAGGCGCATCAGGCGCGCTATTTTAGAAGAATTTATGAAATTATCGTAAATTTTAGGTATCAGCAAGCGTCTTTTTGACATCCTATCAAAAAAATTTGATAGAAACATCTGTAAACGTACTATGCTATTTCGATGCTTTTTCATCTCCAGGTAATATATAATTTGGTCCATACCAAGGACTTGAGAAATCAAAGTTCCTAAATTCTTGACTTAGTTTAACAGGCTCATAGACCACCTTTTCCTGGATAAGATCATATCTAACTTCAGTGTATCCAGTTAAGGGAAAATCTTTCCGCATAGGATGCCCTACAAAGCCGTAATCTGTCAATATTCTTCTCAAGTCTGTATTGCCTTTGAAATAAACTCCATACAAATCCCAAACCTCTCTTTCATACCATCCAGCTGACCCAAATAAATCAGTTAAACTAGGAACTATGTCTTCTATGCCGGCACACAATTTCACTCTTACTCTAAGATTATGCTCAACACTTAACATGTGGTACACTACTTCAAATCTCTCAGTACGACTTGGGTAATCTACGGCGCATATATCCATAAGCGCTGAGAATCTGCAGTTCTTGTCATCCCTTAAAAATTGCATTAATGTAAGCAAATCTTCTGTATCCACAAGAACAACAAGTTCACCATGTACCTCTTGAGCTGAGATGACAGGAGGAGAAATGTCAGAAGTAAGAAGTTGTTTTATTTTACTAAGTTTCTGCATGACTGCACTTGCTGGATTTATTATTAAGATTACATGTTGCAAATTAGGCTTACAAATAGCAATATACATTTTTCTCTTTATTTTTGCAATTTTTGCTTTACAAGAATTTTTAGAAAAATCTTTATGAGCAAAGACGCTTATAATATATTTTGCCAAGTGCAAAAATAATGTTGCATAACCAATTAAAGAACTATAAAAGATGTCAGACTACTATTAGTATTAACCTATATGCCGTGTAATTAAAGGATATCGCATGCCAACTAATAACTTTTGACTCAGGAAGGTTGTAGTTAGTTAATTTTTGCAATGCTTTATTTAGCCAGGTTGAGCTATGTGCAATTCAAAATTATGTCCACTTTTGATTTTTTATATTAAAATTAGGTGATACATATTCTGAACTACACCACATGCCTTTACATGCATATAAAAATTTTTAGCGTCTTTTTGATAAAATTACTTAAATACAAGAGATCAATAAACTTTTTAGGGAATATTAATTATGTCTGTATCTAGCGTAGCAAAGAAACTACCAGAGTATGCGTTGAACATAAAGCAAAATCTCCTTTCAATCTTTGTGAACGGAAATACCTCTTTAGCAAATCCGCAACTTTATGGTGTTGCACTAACTGTTGGTTACTTGCTAGGAAACGAGCAGTTGCTAAATGCAATCCGCGCTGAAGCAAAGCTTCATCTTGAAGAAGTAGATGCAAAAGCCTGCAAAATCGCAGCAGTGATGATGTCTATGAACAACACATATTATAGATTTGCTCATTACACATGTGATCCAGAGCTAATCAATATGCCATTAGAACTTTACATGGATAGCATATTCAATATAGAAGTTACAAAAAGCGATTTTGAGATATATTGCTTGGCAGCATCTATCCTAAATGGATGCCAATACTGCGTCAACATACATAAAAAAAAGTTGACAGACGATGGAATTGCCATGACAACAATCCGAGATATTGGACGTGTTGTATCAGTATTAAAAGCCACAAGTGAAGTCCTTGGAATAGAAACCATGCGCAGTTATGATTTCATAGCAAGAGGAGCAAGCTTTGATTAGATTTGCTGTAAATCGCCTATAAAAATTTAGTAATATATCCGCTGTAACATCTGTTATACTTATGCTACAGCATATAAACTTTTAGATATAAACCTTTAGTTTTCAAAGAAAAGGAGTAAATAGTAATAGAATTTGCTATGCATATATACCGTAGGTAAATGCAGAGCTAGTATTTAGCTTGTGTACATACGAAATTATACAAAATCTCATAAATAATAGCATATATTTATTTGCTGCGTATTTTTTAGAAAATTTAAGATGAGATTTGAATTTAGTGGTACTAAAAGTACAGCAGCAAGGAAGGGGCTTAAATTTCCTAAAAAGGCGAAGTTAAAGTGTTCTATTATTTGTGGGAGTTGGTATTAGAATTCAAAAAGAGTTAGGAAGAATTTAGTTGCATGTGTAACACTGCCTATATAAGTGTTTTGCGCAAGGGGTTTTGAGTATGATTTTTTTAGAGTACAAGTTTACTTTCTATATCGAATACTTTTACATATTTGAAAAGAAATTAACGAAGTAATAATGTAATACTTAAGCTAAAATCCTATACAATGACTGGATTAACAGAGCTGTATACAAAACACATAAAACGCGTTTTGAAGACGCAAATTTTGAAAAGCATCACATACATTACTACAAATGCGGTTTTATTCACCAATTAATAGACCTCTTGCATAACCTCATTCTGAGGTAGAAATTCTTATAGAGTAGATTTTTGCAAAACGTCACCAAACAATGATCCACGTGAGTGTTTTTATGTTTTAGTGACAATCAAATCACAGTTTGGAACAGGTTATGCAAGAGGTCTAATATATCATATAGAATTCCTACTAAAGTCACAGTTAAAGTGACTGATTCACTTAACAACGAAAACTATATGAATGAATAAGAAATAGCACGTTTTGATTAAATAAATATATAGCAATTAGATATGAGTTTAAAATGTGGAATTGTTGGTCTTCCCAATGTTGGAAAATCAACTCTTTTCAACGCACTGACCAGCACTATGGCAGCAGAAGCTGCAAATTACCCTTTTTGCACTATTGAACCAAATATCGGACGAGTTGCTGTCCCAGATGATAGGCTAATGGCACTAGCGAAAATTGCTGGCTCTAAGGAAATCATACATACTCAAATAGATTTTGTTGATATCGCAGGTCTTGTTAAAGGTGCAAGTAAAGGAGAGGGACTGGGGAATCAGTTCTTAGGGCATATTAGAGAAGTCGATGCCATAATATATGTTCTACGATGCTTCGATAACGATGACATTATCCATGTCGCGGGAAACGTAGACCCTCTAAGAGATGCTGAAATAATAGAAACAGAGCTAATGCTGGCAGACTTAGAAAGTCTTCAAAAAAGGCGACCTAACCTAGAAAAAAAAGCAAAACAAGATAAAGGCGCAGCAGCTCAACTTCAGTTAATAGAAGAGATTATTAAACTACTCAATGATGGAAAACCAGCAAGAGAGATATTGAAAAAAGAAGGAATATCAAAAAATGATGTCAATATCCTACAATTACTTACTTCCAAGCCAATTTTATATGCATGTAACGTCCCAGAGAAAGATGTCAATAGTGGTAATATCTATACACAAAGCGTATCAGATAAGATTGGTCCGCTAGGCGCAGAAATTATCCTTATATCAGCTCAAATTGAAGCTGAGATAGCTCTTCTTCAGAATCAAGCTGAAAAGGAAGAATTCCTTAGTAGTATTGGACTTACAGAGAGTGCTTTGAGCAAATTAATAAAGAGCAGTTATAAAGCACTCGATTTAATCACTTTCTTTACAATAGGACCTAAAGAAGCGCACGCGTGGAATATCAAAGAAAATACCACAGCGCCAGACGCAGCTGGAGTAATACACACAGATTTTACTAGAGGCTTTATATGCGCAGAAACAATATCTTATGATGACTACATAAAACATAGTGGCGAAATTGGGGCAAAAGAAGCAGGGAAAATGCGCCTTGAAGGAAGAGAATATATTATACGAGACGGCGATGTAATGCACTTTAGATTCAATATTTGATTTTGTGCTGCAATTGACATCCCTGATTTTGTTTTCAAAATCACTATTTGCATTCATACTTCCAGTAATAGTTAGTATTTAATTTTCTGAGTCAAATATTATATAGTACGCGCGCCAAAAGTCTCAAAAGTGCGCATAAAATGGCGCTTTAAATCCGTAAGAAAATGTTATAATAAATGCAAAAACCTTACGGATTTTGTGAAAATAGTGTTTGCGCGCGGCATGGGACCAATGAATATATCCAAAAATTAGCATAGGGCCACACCTAAAAGCTAATTTTGTACATTTAACTTTCGGCAAAAATTTATTCGCGCAGCAAATTGATTTTTGACTAACAGACTAGATACGAAATTAGACTTCAAAAAGAGCTAAGAAGAATAGTACACAAGTGTTAACAAAATAATAAGGCACATTCTAAAAACATTAATTTTGAACAGTATGACGATCTTAGGTAAGCATGCTCTAATGTTTAACGCGGCACAATTTATAGTTGAATAAATGCAAACAAATTTATAATCTTATTAGGTGTGCAACTTGTTTTTTTGTTAAATATATTAAATATCGTTAAGCGTCGCTATAAAAAGATTTGTATACTGCTATCAATTATTGGTGATTATTATGTATTACAGTGACCGAGAGATGCGATACTCACTAAATGATGCATTATCTTACTACGGATTTGACAGCACTGAACAAAAAGGTGCAATGCAAGATCTTCTACAACAATCATCGATAATTCCAAGTGACCAATCATTGCTTGCTGCATTTCCACCGAGAAGTACCAAAGATCAGCTAGCCTTATATATTCTAACAATGGTTAAAGGAACTCAAAGTAATCTATCAATGAGAGTATGAACAAAAGAACGCTGGGAGATGCAATCTGCTGAATGGATGACAGAAAATAAAACGCCTAATATTCAAAATCTCAAAATTCTAGGTTTTATTAATGCTATCGTCCCAGTCATGAAAAAAGCTGATGCTCTGTGCATTCTAGGAGCAACTGGCCCAACTATGTTAAGTAGAATTGAATATGCCAACTCGCTTCTGGAGTCTGGCTTGAAGGCTAGTTCTGTAATATTACTTACAGGAGAACGCTATGTAAATACAAGTGTTGATGGCACTGAGGAAGAATTAGCAGAAATAGCTGACAAATTCGCACTCAGTAGTTGGCACGAAGTAACAGAGACACACTTAATGCAGTATTTATATAATCAATCTGATTTGCATGACAAAGATTTAACACTTCATGTTATAGACACACCAAGACAAGATCTACCTAGGCCTACTACCCAAACAACAGCGCTGGAGTTAGTTTCATGGCTAAAGCTGCACGATGAAATACAATGTAGAAGTCAAGATTTGATCTTACAGACAGTTATAAATTTTATATCTGCTTGTCAGTTAAGTTTCGACTGTCAGATATGTAACTGAGATACAAGATTTCATTATTCTTTTCCACAGCTAACTTTTTACTATCCAAAAAAGTTTGCATAGGTGTTTTTCCATAACAATATTTACCAGAATGAGGTCTTTCATTGTTGAAATATTCTAACCAAATATCAAGATCTAATTGCAAGTCATCCAATGATGTATAAATCTTTTTACGCATAGCTGTATCAAAGAATTCTTGTTTCATAGTTTTATTAAAACGTTCACACATACCATTAGTTTGAGGTGAATATGCTTTAGTTGTTGTATGCTCTATACCTTCTATACTGAGAAATAACTCAAAAGCATGATGTTCTATATTTCCCTTATATTCTCCTTCACGATCTGTAAGAATACGAAGCATCGGTATCCCTTGACTCTCATACCATGGTAACACTCGATCATTTAGCATATCAGCAGCAGTAATCGCAGTTTTGTCAGTATACAGTTTAGCATCAGCAAATCTACTGTAGCTATCAATAAATACCTGAGCATAAACCTTTCCTATCCCTTTGAAATTGCCTACATAATATGTGCCTTGGCAACCTAAATAACCTGGATGTTGTGTCTCAATTTCTCCATGTGCTTCTTTTTCATTACGGCGTTTCTCTAGTACTTGCAGCTGTGCTTCGGTCAATATAATACCATCTTGGGCCATCTTAGCTTCTAAGGCTTTCAATCTTTTATTGATATTATTCAAATCATTACGTAACCAAATCGATCTTACTCCTCCAGGAGAAACAAGTATACTACTCTTCTTCAGCTCATTTGATACTCTAAGTTGTCCATATGCTGTACTCTATCGCCATATCAACTACTGCTTTTTCTACTGCAGGATCTACTCTATTAGCGATTATTGGCTTCTTGCGACTTATCTCGTATAGCGCTTCTTCTCCTCCCGTTTCATATAATTCTTTAAATCTGTAATAGCTATCTCTACTATAACACATTGCCTTACATGCAGATTATATACTACCAAGGCTTTTTGCCAATTCAAGTAAACCTAGTTTCGGTTTGATGATTTTTTGATTTAAGTTCATTGCTTATCTCCATTTAATAACTAATTTAATTTACTAAATGTAAGATAAAATGTCGACTAATACATATCATATAGCTTATTACCTATGCTTCCAAATGCAGATGCTAGATCTGGCATGTAGAATTTTTATTGGATTTCTTCTTCAAACGTTTGTTACAGCTTGACAATTGCTTTGTTGCACCCTGAGCATACATAGTATGCTCATGTGCTTCTTGTACACTGCGCTTTCTTATGCTCCTTGCACTTACCTCGCAATCGAGTATGAAGAAGAAGTCTATTGTAATGCAAGTAATTTATGTAGTTATATGTGATATGGTTAACACCCTAGCCTTTAGGCGAACACTTTAGTATTATTATCTAGGAAATGTGCTAAGGGAGGACGAATGGAATATAGGAGATGATCCCACAGCATATATGACCTAAAGTATCATATAGCATAAGTGACTAAGGTGCTGACAATTTAATTGTATTAAAAACAGCATCATAAAGAGTATCAAATAAATCTATAGTTTTTCTAATTTCATTTTTTATCTTAAACCAGTAATGCTCTATAGGATTTAAATCAGGAGAGTAAGTTGGTAAAAATAATATGTAACAACCCACAGATTCAATTAACTCTTTCACTTTAGGATTCTTATGGAAGTTAATGTTATCCATAACAACAGTTTGTCCAGGTTTTAATTCTTTAATTAACATCTCCCTAATATAAGCTTCAAAGACCTCTTTATTGCAATTACCCTCAAATATTACGGGAGCAATAAGATTACAATTACAAAGACCAGCTATCATACTTATTCTAGTTTTATGTTGATACACCTTTTCCCCATAGCACCTTTCTCCTAAAATACTACAACCATATTCTTTACAAGCATTATCTTCTATTCCAGATTCATCAAGATATACTATTTTATCTCTTGTGATGGTTTTTATCTTTTCAATAAATTCATGTCTTAACGGAATATCTCTTTTCGGATGAAGATGAGTTTTTTTTATAGCTATAACCAAGTTTTTTTATCGCCTGTAAGATCGTTGTAGGTGATATATTACACCACTTCTTTGCTAGTTCTTTTGATGTCATAGCAATATTTAATTCAAAAAATTCTTTAAAATCTTCTAGATTTTTGATCTTATGACTGTGACCTTTTTGATAACCACTTGCTGCTTTCAAAGAACCGTGCTTATCTTGCAGAATTTTCCACTTATAGATAGTATCACGACTCACTCTAAATAGTTTACTCACTTTAGTGATTCTTGCACCATTTTCTAATGCTTCTATTACTCTTACCCTAAGTTCTATTGGATATGCTCTTGCCATAATTTTATGCTTTTTATTTCATACTCACTTTTTATATCTTAATTCCTAACTTTTGTCAGTATCTTAGTCACTTATGCTATACAGTATTTTGTACTAAGTATAGGTATAGAGTTTTAACTGGGCAAGTTGCGATTAGAACTAGGGAAGTAATCCGAGAAATATGTGCTGCTAATTACATAAATATAATTAGTGGCAGTATGAGTCCTGATCACGTACATATATTAGCATTGGTTCCGCCTAGTATATCAATATCTAAAGCTGTGCAATATATTAAAGGTATAAGTAGTCGTAAGTTGCTACAGGAATTTGCACTGCTCCGTAAGCGGTATTGGGGACAACATCTTTGGGCCAGAGGGTATTTTGTTGTGACAGTTGGCAATGTGAATTCAGAAGAAGTGCAAAAACTATATAGAACAGCATGAGGAACATCACAAAAAAGATGATTTTAGAATATCAGAGTTTTAGCGTTTACGCTTTTAATCTGCTTTGCAAGCGTTACACAAACTACCG
The DNA here is from genome assembly GCF_964020185.1 of Candidatus Lariskella endosymbiont of Hedychridium roseum. Taxonomy (NCBI): domain Bacteria; kingdom Pseudomonadati; phylum Pseudomonadota; class Alphaproteobacteria; order Rickettsiales; family Candidatus Midichloriaceae; genus Candidatus Lariskella; species Candidatus Lariskella endosymbiont of Hedychridium roseum. The sequence goes on from NZ_OZ026538.1 coordinate 1,552,694, forward strand.
CGCTTTAGCCGGTAGTAATTGATATAAATGGCAAACTCTGCATTAAACTATATAGTAGGCCCTGCCAGCCAAGTCATTTGCGCAGACTCCTTTAGCCTGATTTTCAAGTATTACTTCGTTAATTTTTTTGCAAATATATAATATTTGATTCAGAAATTAACTGCTACTCTAAAAAATCATGCCATTAAAATTCTTACATAAGCACTTTGTTTGCAGGCACTGTAGTAAAGATACACAAAGCAATTAGAAGAAAGCAGTTAAATAGTATTGCAATAGAGTATTTGGTTTTTTAGAATAATGCATATTACAATATATGTCACAGGTAAATGAAGAGTTGGTGTTTCGGATTTTGATACGAAGCTATATTTATATTACTTAAGCCTAGGAATGGAAAAGACTGAGCTCAACATTGATGATGAGATAGAAACAGGGCGCTATTTTAAAGCTGCTTTGGATTGGCATACATCCAGATATCTTTCTTATTATACACAATGCATATATATGTTTATAGTAACACTGTTAGCACTTGTTGCTGCTATTGTTGCTATACACCTGACAAGAGCACGTTATTCTATTGAACAATATCCATTAGTTTCTTATACAGACGATCAAGTTAATTATGTCACTAGGATTCACTCTATATCACACTTAGGAGATAGTATAGATAAATCCGTTGCAAGATATATGATAACTGCGTATATTCAATCTAGAGAAAGCTATAAATACGAAGAATATTCAAATAAAGAAAGTTGGGATCAGAAAATAGCATTTTTACAAAGTAATTCTTCAAAAAAAGTGCTTTCTGAGTTTTTAAATTATATGGATACAAGACAAAATCCTGATAGCCCTGTACTAAAATATAAAACACAAACAAGAAAAGACGTAAGTGTTAAGGATGTAAAGTTCTTTGAATACTATAATCGCCCCTTTAGAGCCACGGCGGACTTTCTCATTACTGAGCTTTCATATAACAGCACAGTGGTTTCAAAATGTACTGCAGAATTAATATTTAGTTTGACAGATATAGAAAAAGTGATAGATAAAAGTGTTGCTTTAAAGTTTATGGTAACGTCTTACAGCTCATCTTGCAATTTGCATTCATCTTGATAATCTGTCATTACTTATGCAGTATATAGAATCTATAAAAAGTTATTTCTGGGATATTGGCTCTCAGTTTCTCTTGATAGGCGTTGGTGCAGTTGTAACTTTGCAAATCCTTTTCTCTGCTGCATTTGTAGGCATACTACTAGGAACGCTACTGGCTGTAATGAGACATAAAAATCTTTGCACAAGAAGTATAAGTGCGGTTATTTCTGTGATAAGAGGTACGCCTGTAATTCTACAGTTAAGCTTTGTTTACTTTGCAATTCCTTCATTCCTAGGAATAAAAATGAGCGTTGTGCTTGCTGGAATATTAACATTTGGTTTTAATAGCGCAGCTTACGTCGCAGAGATTCTAAGAGCTGGAATAGAATATCTCCCAAAAGGGCAGTTTGAAGCTGCCCAAACCTTGCGAATACCGAATTTCTATATGTGGCGTGACATAATACTCCCGCAAGTTATACGTAATATTTTTCCTTCCATGATAAATGAAATTATCGCGTTGCTTAAGGAAACTGCTCTAATAGGAACAATAGGAGCAATGGATATAATGAGAAGGTCACAAGCTATCGCAGCAGAACAATTTACCTTTTTTACACCTCTATTGATCGCAGGTGTTTACTATTATATATTCGTCCTAATCATAGAGCATATAGGCAAACAAATTGAAAAGAAATTAAGTTACTAGATATTAGACCTCTTGCATAACCTCATTCTGAGGTAGAAATTCTTATAGAGTAGATTTTTGCAAAACGTCCAAACAATGATCCACGTGAGTGTTTTTATGTTTTAGTGACAATCAAATCACAGTTTGGAACAGGTTATGCAAGAGGTCTATTGAATTGCATTATTTGCAGCAAAAGTAATGATTTAACTATACTGCTGTAGGTATTTTATTATAGCATAAATATGCGAGTATCAGACTTGGATGAAGTTTTTGCTAAAAAGCTCATTTGGTCAGTACACTCGTTTTCAAATGAGTCTGTTTGTCAAAAATCAGTTTGCTACGCAAATAAATTTTTGTGGAGAATTAAATATACAAAAATTAGCTTTTAGAATTACCATGCGCTAATTTTCGGATATATAATTTATCCTGTACCTTGCAACGACTACTTAACAAAATCCATAAGGTTTTTGGCAATTTTGCCATTTTTTGCTGGATTTTCGGTGCGCCATAATGACTTGCAGGCCAAGATAAATCCCATATTCCTTAGAGTTATGACACAAGGCGTAACTAGTATATTGGCCATGCCTTTAATATCTATAAATCTAAGTAGAGTAGTTGTCAAAAAGATGGAATATACACAGCAAGTTTTACCTCTGGTCTATAAATCTAATTATAATCCATATGATTTCGTTGTATCGCTTTGCAATTTAGAAGCGTACAATGCTGTGACACGGGATAATATTTGGCCGCATAATAGGTTAATTATAGTAGGAGAAAAAGGTAGTGGAAAAAGCCATTTAGCGAACATTTGGGGCACACGAAAAAATGCCGTGTATGTAGGTCAACAAACTAATTTACTAAGCTTAGAATATAGTAAGAACCTAATTTTCGAAAATGTGGAAACATGTAGTGACGAAAGAGCCCTACTTTACTTGATAAACTTTGCACTTGAAAATGAGATATCATTATTGATGACGACAGCCTCGCCATTACAGTGCTTAATTCCAGATCTGAAATCAAGAATAAACTCGACATATCATATTTTTATTAAAACTCCTTGTTTAGATCTGATCAAAGCGCTATTGATAAAACATTTTTCAGATAAACAGATTTCTGTCTCATTAAATGTGATAGAATATATAAGTTGCAGAATTGAAGGCAGTTTTTCCAGCATATTGGATATAGTAGAATATTTTGATAGAATTGCTCTTGAAAAAAGAAGAGAAATCACCATTGCATTTGCAAGAGATATGCTAGGTGAATATATAAATGGCAGAGAAATTACAACTTCACTTCAAAATTCTATGCAAGGAATATAATGAGGTTAACTATAGTTATTTGAGTTAGATTAGCACGTTGAAAAGAAGCCATCTAATGTGTCAAGATGCAACAGACTTGGCGTTACCCGATTCTATGAAGCTTATTACTTTCTCTCTTAAATCTATACCATAGTGACTTGTGCGCATTTTAGCTTTCCTTATAACTCAATACATAGGCTAATGCAACTCAAATAACTATACTTTCATAAAATCCATAAGGTTTTTGGCAATTTTGTCAATTTTTCTGCAGATCAAGAGAAATCCTATATTCCTTAGAATTATGATGCAAGGACTTTAAAAAGTTCTTGTTTATTATTTTGTCCTTCTAAAATTTCAAGCAAAATATAAACAATTTTAAAGGTTAGTCAATAGTGACTTTGTAAGGATTGTCACTTACTCCAGCAATATTCACTTCTGTAGTAATAGTAAATGGATTCATATCATCTAAAAAATAATCTATTTCTAAAAATGCAGCTTGAAATCCTCTTGTTATTTTAGGTAACTCTGCTGTTATAACACATTGTGAAATGCCGTCACATTGATAATCAATATTTATAGAAGAATATTGTGCGTCACAAAGTTTCTCTGTAAACCATGAAGCAATATATTTCTTGGCGAAAAAATACCAAAGGCTAAGCTTTTGATAAGGAGAATGGTTAATCTGAAGACATCTAAAATCTCTAGAATCTTCATTATAAGCTCTCCAGAGTTTTACACTTTGTGGAATTTCAGAAGAGTGTAACACAATTTGTGAAGGGAAAAACTCCCAAGAAACTTGCGGCAATGCAACTTTATTTAATTGCAAAGATAGGTATCTCTCAACAGCATCTTGTACGACCACATCTGTTTTTAATATGCTTCCTATCTTCCCCCCAAGCAAGTAGTGAGCAGCGTTTGGAATATACCTAATGTAATTTTCTTTTCCTGGCAGCATGCTAAAATAAAAGCGTGAAGAATCAGGAGTAAAGAAGTCATCGCCACTCGCATTTATTATATATTTTGCTATTCCAAGCCTATTTAAATATTTCGTATCATATTCAGGTTTAAGGTAGCTTAATGGATCTTCTATATCCATTAAATACTCGCCGTTTTTTGATTGTAGAGCCTCTATTACTCCTTCATTTATATAATCTTTAAGAGCGATAGGACATGTGCCACCATATACAGAACAAATATGGTGTATATTTTTTCTTACGTTTAGAATATCTATTACAACTGGCATCAATGCAGAAACACGTTCATCCTCAAGTGCGGCAAGCCACGCAGCCCACCCTCTTTTTGAAGCTCCAGATAATATAAAATTTTTGATTTCTATACGAAATTCTAATGATACTATGTCTTCTACAGCATCCATTCCTTTCACTATAGATTTAGCCATTGGCAGGTGACCAGCGAGATATGCATTTTGTGCAGGATCTTCCATTACTTTTCTATATGTGTACGCCAGTATTTGATCCTCACGTTTAGGAAGAGGAGAAGCTTGATCTCCGAAAAAAATATATTGGTTTGGAACATTGAGTAAATTAACAACAATTATGTTATTTCTCTTTGCAAGCCCTATAAAATCTAGCTGTTCAGGAGAATCTTGAAATGTCTCATTTCCTTTTTCATCTATGTTGTTACCACCGTTTACATACATAAAGACAGTGTTGTGTAAAACATTATCAGGCTTATAAATAATTAACCTATGATTCCATAAAAATGTAGGATCATTTTGATTTTCTATTGGCCAAAATTGCGATGAAAGAGTGTAGGTGTGTATTTCTACACCATCTGCGATGCTTGTGCTTATGCGTTTGAAGTTGTAAGCACCATCTTCTCTTTTTATAAAAGAGCTAAGTATGTTTTGAAATTCTGAGTTTGTACTTAACTTGTTTTTCTTTTCTGCAGAAGAGAAAAATGCGTTTTGAGATTTTGTAAAATCAGATTTTATACAACGCTCTTCTACTATTAAATTCTGACTATGTACACTAAGTTTTCCAATATCTGGCGAAGAATCTATCATGTAATTAATAATTTATTTAATTTTGTCACAAAATCTACGGGATTACTTATTGGTTCCCCTGCTATTAAACATGCCTGCCCAAAAATTATTTCCACCATTTCAGATTCTCTTTCTCCAGCTAAACCTTCCGATACACTTTTCATAATCTTTATAAGCAATGGATGCAGTGCATTTACCTCTAAAATTTTAGCAGAGCGTTTGTTTAATTGTTTTTGTTCAATTAATAAATTTTCCATCTTGATATTCATGCTTCCTTCAGAAATAGCAAGACAAGCTGGACTTTCTACAAGCTTAGTAGAAAGTCTAACATCTTTTATTCTATCGCCTAATACATTTTTGATATATGCCTTTAGTGCTTCCTGCTCAGCGTCATTATGATTGCTAGCTGTGCTTTTACTGTCTTCTGGTAATTTTTGTATTTCGTCTAAATTAATATCGGAAACCAAAATAGATTTCATAAACTTGTTTTTATATTGAGAAATAACATTTACCCAGAATTCATCTACATGATCAGTCAAAAGTAAGACTTCTATGTTACGTTTTGCAAATCCTTCAAGTTGCGGATTTTGACGAAGTACATCCAAATTTTGTCCTGTAATATAATAAATTTCGCTCTGTTCCGAATGCATTCTATCTACATATGTACTTAGGTCAATGAACTCATCACCAGATTTAGTTGAATAAAATCTACATGCATCAAGCAAATCCTCTTTTTCTTCCAACGCAGGTTCACATAAGCCTTCTTTCATAACTTCACCAAAGCTCATCCAAAATTCCTTATATAATTCCGGATTTTCTTTTGATGCTTGCTTTAATGTGCTTAGTACTCTCTTTACAACTGATTTGCGAATTTTATGTACAGTTGCGTTTTGTTGCAAAGTTTCTCTGCTAATGTTGAGAGGTAGGTCGCTGGAATCTATGATACCTCTCAAAAACCTCATATATCTTGGGATTACATCAACGTCATCTGTGATGAAAACTTTCTTTACATAAAGTTTCACTCGTGCACTTCTATCTGGATGAAATAAATCAAATGGAGCCTGTTTTGGGATAAAAAGTAGATTGATATATTCAAGATTTCCTTCCACTTTATTATGAATTGTAAATAATGGTTCACCAGGCATATGTGCCACTTTGTGGTAGAAATTTACATACTGTTCGTCTGAAATCTCTGATTTAGGTCTAGTCCAGATTGGGGAAGAAGAATTAATTACTTCTGGCTCTCCATCATTTTCTATAAGCTCTATTGGAAAGTCTATATGATCAGAGTATGTGTTGATTATATATTTGATTCTATATGATTCTAGGAACTCGACATCTGAAGGTTTAATATGTAATTCTATAGATGTTCCGTGTGGCATTTGTTCTTCTAAAGTTGTAATTTTATATCCTTCTTTGCCGTCAGATTCCCATAGATAAGTTTTTTGCTCAGAGAATTTAGTGGAATACACTTTTACTGTGTCTGCTACCATGAATATAGAATAAAACCCTACGCCGAACTGCCCTATTAAGCTGAGATCATTACCGTTTTTACCAAGTTGCTCTAAAAATCTCTGAGTGCCAGAACTTGCAATTCTGCCCAAATTTTCTATCAAATCAATCTCATTCATTCCGATGCCATTATCAGAAATGGTGAGAGTTTGTTTGGATTGATCTATTTTTATAGTGATTTTTAATACTTCTTCAGAGCCGAGTTGTGAGTTTTGTGTCATCTCATAGCGAAATTTATCACATGCATCTGAAGCATTTGATATCAATTCACGTAAGAAAATTTCTTTATTTGTATATAAAGAATGTATCATTAAGTGCAGTACTTTCCCTATCTCTGCATCAAACTTTTTATTTTGTATATGGTTGGTAGTACTCATAGAGATATTCATTGTTTATTTAATTAACTCTGGTATGTATCACAATGTTCCACGTGGAACATGATAAAAGTACTTTAGAAACTCACTTGTACTTTAAAAAAATCGTGCTATTTAAAAATCCTTATGCGTGTGCTTTATAGGAAGTGCTATATTAAAAAGAATATTTCGATTACAAACTATTTATGTCTAAAGCCAATTTTATCAGTTGAGCATAACAAAAAATTTGTAAAATTGACACCCTAATAAAATTGGTGCATTTAAAATGTTCTGCTCCTTATGTATTTGATATACATATACGTCTATATTATTTCTAGTTCCTGTTGAAGCCTAACTTTATATAATTAATAATAAATTGTAAAATTCAATTATTTATAATGCTTTGCAATATATGGCTAAAGCAACGTAAAAAAGTAATGCTAAATTTTTATCTTTTTGATAAATTTGAAGTCAGCTTCTTGCCTGAAATAACAGTTATATTATAGATTACAAACGAATAAAAATTTATTCTAAATACTCGCTTGCCATCTCTACTTTATAGCGCTTTAGCTATATATGTTTAAATATCAAAAATATGTTCCACGTGGAACATATTAATGCATTACACTTTTTACAAGTTACTTTATATAATACTAAACATCGCTATATTCAAGAGGAATAGTACTAAAATCTATTACCTAAAATGAGAGTTTTCACATAAAGATAGATAAGAGCTGTTCTTGATATTGTTTGAATATTTGTGTAATAGTAAGAGCGCACCAAAGCTTGATGGATCCGTATACCATTGACTCTTTTTTAGAAACGATTTTAGTGCGCCGTGTCATTCGGCATAAATGATGTCGCGTGTTGCTATTATCTCTCTCGATACATACTGTGCCAGACTTTCCAATTGTATGACGCTCTTTGGGTAAAATTTTAGAAAAAGCCTCCCAATCATCCGTATAAAAATGACATTCTTTCAGATTACTCACTTTGTTGTAGAGCTTTTGGAATGTTGCAGTATCACGATTGCCTGTAACCCAGGCAACTGTTCTCCTTGTACTACGATCAACTGCCTTAATGATCCAAAGCTTGTTTTTTTTGAACCAATAAAATGCCACATCTCGTCGAATTCCATCTCCATAATATCCGAAGAGACACCTGGCTCCTGAGTCTTGCCCATCGCCTCTACTACCCAGCGATAAATTATGGACGGCGAATGCCATAATATCTTGCCTAACATAGAAAAAGAGCCATTACCAAGACTATATAGCATAACGCATAATGCTTTCTTAACAGCTGTTTGAGGCTTCTTGCCCAGATCGCCCTCAACAAAATTTAGAACATGATCTGCACTTATAACGCTGTACACCCCCTCACAATGCCATTCTTTACAAAGATATCAGAGCAACATCCCTTACAACAAACCATAAAACCACTCTTTAGTTTTTAAAAAAGTGATCATATCATACTTCTATCTAATTGTGAAAACTCTCCCTAAAATTATCACGACTCATTATCCAACCACCACCTAGTAATCTTGAATCATTATACATTACGCAGGCTTGACCTGGTGCGATTGCAATATAGTCATCACATAATAACACAACACGATTTTTGCCATCATACTCTCTATAAACTCGAGCAGGACTCCCCAAATGTCCAGAGCGTATCTTGACTACACACTCAATGCCTTCATCTGGAATACTACCTTCATATAGCCAATTCAAATCCTTTATAAAAAACTCTGGTGATCTTAAATCTGACCTAAACCCTACCCATATTTGCCTTTTTTCGGGCTTTATTTCTAGTACATATAGTGGCTCAGAATAACCACCTATATTCATTCCTTTCCTTTGTCCAACAGTGTAATGAAAAATTCCTTTATGAGTTCCGATAATAGTGCCATCTTTAAAAAGTATATCTCCAGGTATAAATGCGTCAGGGCGCATCCTCTGTATTAAATCTCCATAACCACCACTCGGCACAAAACATATATCCTGACTATCAGGCTTCTCTGCAATCTCAAGCCCAAATTCTTTAGCAAGAGCTCTTGTCTCAGATTTATACATACCACCAATCGGAAACATTAGATAATTTAGTTGCTCTTTAGTAGTGGTAAATAGAAAATAACTTTGATCTTTTGTGCTATCTAGACCTTTATGCATCTGTGCATTATCCGCACCGCTGATTTTGCGTACATAATGTCCTGTAGCCAAAGCATCAGCATCAAGATTCTTAGCAACATTAAACAAATCATTAAATTTTACTTTCTGATTACATCGCACACACGGAATAGGTGTTTCACCCTTTAAGTAACTTTCTGCAAAATCATCAATGACTCTTTGCTTAAATATGCTTTCATAATTTAATACGTAATGTGGAATGTTGATTTTTTCTGCTACCATCTGTGCATCATAAATATCAACCCCTGCACAACATGCTCCCTTTTTTTGTAAAGCAACTCCATGATCATAAAGTTGTAATGTAATCCCTATGACCTCATGTCCTTCATTTTTCAGCATTGCAGCAACAGTAGAGCTATCAACTCCGCCGGACATTGCAACAACTATTTTCTGTTTTCTAATCATTCAACAAAAACTAATTAGTAATATACTTGTTCCACAGACTTTACCTCTGGTATATAATGTTTCAACATATTTTCAACACCACTCTTTAGCGTAAACGCAGAACTTGGACATCCTGAGCAAGCTCCATATAACTTTAGATATACAACGCCATCCACAAAGTCATGATACAAAATATCACCACCATCATGAGCAACAGCTGGACGCACCATAGTCTCTATAAGATCTTTTATCTTTTGTACAACTTCAGAATCATATGAATCGCCATTAGATACAGCATGCTCATCCAAAATATATCGCTTCAAAATAACAGGATGTCCAGCAACCAAATGATCAGTAATAGCACTTACAATTAGTGTCTGCAAAGTATTCCATTCAATATCAGCTGCTTTTGTTACTGATATAAAGCTATCAGTGATAAATAAATTATTAATACCACTTAAAGCAAATAACCTCTCTGCAAGTGGCGAAATAGCTACTTCATCACCTATAGAGAAATTGAAAGTTTGGCCTGATTCTAAAATCTCTGCATCTGGAATGAATTTCAATGTGCTAGGATTAGGTGTAGCCTCTATTTGTATAAACATAAAAATACTCAACTATAGTTATAAACACATCTATTTGTTAGCATAAGTTTTTGTAGGCATAAAAATTTAGTTTAGCTATCATAAACAAATATATCGAAATAATCAAAATTTTCTATTATTACTAAATGCAGTTGTTATCCCAACTCTCCAACTCCAAAAATAACAGAACACTGTAGCTTTATCTTTTTTTAATTTAAGCACACTCCTGATTGCTTTGCTTCTAGTATAGCTAAACTCAAATCTCAAAATACGCAGCAAATATATACTGTTATTTGGGGAATTGCTATCATTTGAAAATATTTTAGAGTACGCGCGCCAAAAGTCTCGGAAACAGCATAAAATGATGCCCCGAGTGTCAGAATAGTGTTTTAAATCAGTAAGAAAATGTTATAACAAGTGCAAAAAACTTACGGATTTTATGAAAGTAGCATTTGCAGCATAGGGCCAATTAATATATCCGAAAATTAGCGCATGGCAGATCTAAAAGCTAATTTTTGTATATTTAACTTCTCCGCAAAAATTTATTTGCGCAATAAATCAATTTTGAGAGTTTTCACATAAAGATAGATAAGAGCTGTTCTTGATATTGTTTGAATATTTGTGTAATAGTAAGAGCGCACCAAAGCTTGATGGATTCGTATACCATTGACTCTTTTTTAGAAACGATTTTAGTGCGCCGTGTCATTCGGCATAAATGATGTCGCGTGTTGCTATTATCTCTCTCGATACATACTGTGCCAGACTTTCCAATTGTATGACGCTCTTTGGGTAAAATTTTAGAAAAAGCATCCCAATCATCCGTATAAAAATGACATTCTTTCAGATGACTCACTTTGTTGTAGAGCTTTTGGAATGTTGCAGTATCACGATTGCCTGTAACCCAGGCAACTGTTCTCCTTGTACTACGATCAACTGCCTTAATGATCCAAAGCTTGTTTTTTTTGAACCAATAAAATGCCACATCTCGTCGAATTCCATCTCCATAATATCCGAAGAGACAACTGGCTCCTGAGTCTTGCCCATCGCCTCTACTACCCAGCGATAAATTATGGACGGCGAATGCCCTAATATCTTGCATAACATAGAAAAAGAGCCATTACCAAGACTATATAGCATAACGCATAATGCTTTCTTAACAGCTGTTTGAGGCTTCTTGCCCAGATCGCCCTCAACAAAATTTAGAACATGATCTGCACTTATAACGCTGTACACCCCTCACAATGCCATTCTTTACAAAGATATCAGAGCAACATCCATTACAACAAACCATAAAACCACTCTTTAGTTTTTAAAAAAGTGATCATATCATACTTCTATCTAATTGTGAAAACTCTCGAAATTCTTATAGAGTAGATTTTTGCAAAACGTCACCAAACAATGATCCACGTGAGTGTTTTTATGTTTTAGTGACAATCAAATCACAGTTTGGAACAGGTTATGCAAGAGGTCTAATGAATATTCAATGTCAACTTCCTACACAAGACAAACAACGCAATACAAAAGTTGCGCCAACACGATGTCCTACAAAGCTACAAAAATATGATCACCTACTAGATGCATTAAAAGACAAATATAAAGATGAGAGTCTCGAAAAAGCCAGAATGGAACAAGCTAGAATAGAAAAAGCTAGACTTGCGGCAAGAAAAAATGCAGTAAGCGCTCAAAAAAAATATGTAATGAAGCGATCAGAACCAATGAGCAGACCATATTTTAAAATGAGTATGGGATATGCATTTAACAGCGACTTTAAAGCAGTGCCAGGAATAGGAAGTATGTATGTAGAAAACGCAAAAACGTCTAATACAGTTATGCCAAGGGTTGAATTTGGAGGACAAACAACAAAAAACTTATCGTTTGGTGTTTACCTTAGTTATAGCAAACGCGAGTTTCATGCTATGCCACAAGATATCAGTAGAGAAGGAGAGATCATTCCAGGAGGTTATACGTTTATAAATATGCCAACAAAGAGCATTAGCGCAGGAATAAGCGCATGCTATGAATATGGTGGAGCTGCAAGCAATTTCAAGCCATATATAACTGCTAGCGCTGGCATTGCAAGAAATTCTATAAGCTATAACCACCTAGTAGAATCTGTAGATATCAACATTACTGCTTTTGGCAAGACACGAGAGTCATTTGCATGGGATGTAGGAGTAGGACTACTTACAAAGGTCAACAATAACTTGAATATTGACTTGTCATTTAGATATGTTGATCTTGGAGTTGCATCAACCAGTGATAAAGGAACAATTACATCACCGAAGAAGGTACATAGAGGAATTAATGATAATTACCTAACAAGTACGAGACTTAGCAGCTATGTAATAGCTTTAGGATTTAAATACGTTTTTTAAAAAGAAGGTTTTTAAAGACAAAGAATATTGCACATTAGTTTATTTTCAAGATACCCCATGATAAATGAATAGTTTGTATTCATTAGACATCTTTCGAAACTCTATTTATGACAAGAATTTGTACGTCGATTTTGTGTTCGCGGCTCCTCATGTATAGCAAATATACTCTTGTCTTGCCGTATCTAAATCTTCTACCACCTTTTTCGCCAGAAGCTAGTTTCGAAAGAGGTCTATTAAACTTCTTGCATAACCATTTGAGAATTTCTTCCCCTTTTTTTGCAATTGATTTCCAGTCACTATAGAAACAGAAGAAAAAGATTTCATCTGAGGTTTCATTGAATTGCTAGAATTTATAATCTTTATGCCTGAATTCTCGAAGCGCAGGATTGAAGCGCATCATCATTGCTTGCAAGCCGAGATAATTCCACCGCTTTTTAGAGTTATACCAAGTACTAAAATTAGCTTAACAAATTTTAGAGCATAGTTTTGTGATATATAGTATGCTATTTCCATAACAATAATGGATATATTGGAGAAGGTAGTATGCGAGCTTATTAGAAATTGTGATATAATATAAAAAACACTAAAGCAAATATATCACATAAACTATTAGCTAAATTAAATTTAGCACTTAGCATCATGACACAAGCGACTTGATAATTGACAACTCGCGTTAATAACTTTTACATACTATGATAGGAAAACTTACAGGAATTGTGGACTCAATCAAACAAGAATATATCATTTTGGACGTTGGTGGAGTTGGTTATTTAGTTTATACACACCACTATGTTTTAAACCAGTTTTCAACAGGCGACATGGCCTCTCTATATATAGAAACTCTGGTTAAAGAACAAGATATCAGCCTATTTGGTTTTAATACAGAGGATGAAAAAGAATGGTTTAAAAATTTAATATCGGTCCAAGGTGTGGGAGCAAAACTTGCTATTGCAATACTTGGTGTGTTCAGGACAAATGATTTACAAAATGCAATAATTACAGAAGATAAATTAAAATTTCAATCCATCAGCGGAGTAGGTGGGAAGATAGCAACTAGAATAATCAATGAATTAAAAAATAAAATAAAAACTATAAAAGAACTCAATATCGTGAATGCACAACTCAATAGAGTTGATTGCGATATTCATCAAAAGCAAGCTCTAGATGATGCAATAGAAGCATTAGTAGGACTCGGTTTCAGTAAATCAGATGCAATGAAGAGAATTGCTGGCATAGACACAAATAACAAGGACTTCACGCTTGAATCTTTGATAAAGAAAGCCTTGAAATCCAATGTTCATTGATACTGAAGCGCAAATACTAATCTCAGAATTTAAGTTGCAGCTTTCTCTGTATATCTGATGAAAATTCATCCAAACTTAATCAACTTATGGATCTGTTGCAAATAAGTTAGAAATAGATTATTAGAGAGTTTTCACATAAAGATAGATAAGAGCTGTTCTTGATATTGTTTGAATATTTGTGTAATAGTAAGAGCGCACCAAAGCTTGATGGATCCGTATACCATTGACTCTTTTTTAGAAACGATTTTAGTGCGCCGTGTCATTCGGCATAAATGATGTCGCGTGTTGCTATTATCTCTCTCGATACATACTGTGCCAGACTTTCCAATCGTATGACGCTCTTTGGGTAAAATTTTAGAAAAAGCATCCCAATCATCCGTATAAAAATGACATTCTTTCAGATGACTCACTTTGTTGTAGAGCTTTTGGAATGTTGCAGTATCACGATTGCCTGTAACCCAGGCAAATGTTCTCCTTGTACTACGATCAACTGCCTTAATGATCCAAAGCTTGTTTTTTTTGAACCAATAAAATGCCACATCTCGTCGAATTCCATCTCCATAATATCCGAAGAGACAACTGGCTCCTGAGTCTTGCCCATCGCCTCTACTACCCAGCGATAAATTATGGACGGCGAATGCCATAATATCTTGCATAACATAGAAAAAGAGCCATTACCAAGACTATATAGCATAACGCATAATGCTTTCTTAACAGCTGTTTGAGGCTTCTTGCCCAGATCGCCCTCAACAAAATTTAGAACATGATCTGCACTTATAACGCTGTACATCCCTCACAATGCCATTCTTTACAAAGATATCAGAGCAACATCCCTTACAACAAACCATAAAACCACTCTTTAGTTTTTAAAAAAGTGATCATATCATACTTCTATCTAATTGTGAAAACTCTCGATTATTAGTAGCAGCATATAAAAGCTATATAGTCATGGCTCTAAGAAGCTGAGGATTTATGTTGGCCTGCAAGCAATTACGAGGCGCTGAAAGTCCAGCAGAAAATGGTAAAATTGCCAAAAACCTTATGGCTTTTTAAGTAATATTTGCTAGGTACAGGACAAATTATATATAGCAAAGGAAGTTGAAGATATAAAAGCAAAACCTATAGTGTACTAGAGAGCTTAGAAATGGTGAATTAAAGAGCTAATTTTAGCTTTAAGATATTTAAAACCATATATCAGTTTATAACATCTTTAACTTCCCTTACTATAGTTTGGAGCAATTAGCTCCCAAGAATCATATGTATTGTAGATTTTATGGCATAAGTAACAAGCAAAATATCTAAAACCTAAAATCATGTCAAATGATTCGATTTCAACAGGCCCATTATATAAAGTCTGCCCGCTACAATCGATTTGCTGCACAAATAATAATCTCTAAATTATATACTTATATATTTTGCGTAGGAATTAACGAAGTAATACTTGAAAATCAGGCCAAAAATGTCAACACAGGTGACTTTACCGGCAGCATCATATATGAATACAACATAAAATCATTTATGAATTGAAATACTATATCCATGTGGGATTTTATTTTTTATAAGTGATATGATACCACTACTGGAATAATACAAATAGACATCAAATTTTGGCAAAGTTCTTCCGCGCGCACTATTCAATCACAATTTGAATGTCTATACACAAGTAAAAAACATCACTATCAGTATATACAAAAGCTAATGAAAAATCTCTGCTTAATCGATGGATATGGGTTTGTATTTCGTGCATATCACTCACTACCGCCACTTTTATCGCCTGATAATTTGCCAGTGTCTGCAGTATACGGATTCCTAAACATGATCGTAAAAATATTAAAAGAGCATCAATATGATCATATAGGAGTTGTGCTAGATAGTGGGAAGAAAAATTTCAGGCATGATATATCGCCGGAGTATAAAGCTAATAGACCAGAAGCGCCTGAAGACTTAAAAGTGCAATTTCCAATAATAAGAGAAGCAATAGAAGCGCTGAATATTAGCGTTATAGAACAAAACGGCTTTGAAGCAGATGATTTAATTGCATCTTACACCCGAAATGCAAGGAGTAACAATTATAAAGTCACAGTAATATCGGCTGATAAAGACTTAATGTGCTTAATGGCAGATAGCGGTGTTATCTTATATGACCCGGTAAAGAACAGGGTGATTAGCAAAGATGATGTAGAAAAAAAGTTCGGAGTTGGCCCTGAGAAGATAGTAGATGCGCTCTCTCTCATTGGTGATGCTTCTGATAATATCAAAGGTGTTAAAGGTATAGGCAATAAAACTGCTGCTACCTTGTTAAATACATTTGGATCACTAGAAGAAATATATGATCATATCGATTCTGTCACTCCAAGTAGAATTCAAAACCTACTGATAGAGGGAAGAGAGAGCGCATTTTTATCAAAACGATTGGTGACATTGGATTGTAATGTTCATTTGTTGAGCGGTATTGACCAGCTTGCGGTAAAAAAATTTGACATAGCTATGCTAACAGAATTTTTATCAAAATATGGATTCAAATCATTTTTTCATAAATTTGGCATTGCACAACCAGAGCCAACTCTTTTTAGAGAAGAAGAAGACGGCTCAAAGCTCAGCACCTTATTTGATAGCAAATCTATAGAGCAAAGTGATATAGTATTGCTGCTACCAGAAATAGTGAAATACGGCCTCATCACCTTTTTTATATCAATAGGAGGCTTCACATTTTTTTCATGTAATAAAGTTTATCAAGTAACAAACTCTAAGGATTCAGACTCAATTAATTCGATATTACTCACAATGAAATCGGTAATAGAAGATGATTGTGTCCAAAAAGTGGCAGCAAATGCAAAAGATCTCATACACAGATGTATGGATCTGGAAATCAAATCATCTGATATAGAGGACCTAAGCGTCATAGCATATACTGTAAAAATGGGAAAATACAAATATGACATAGAAAGTCTTTGTAGTGAATATTTAGATTATCATTGTAATATTGATGTAGGCGTGCTGTTTTTATTATACAAGAAACTAAAGCAAAGACTCTTTGATGAGAAAAAGTTGTGGCTATATGAAACAATAGATAGGTGTCTTGTGGAATTAGTTTGTCACATGGAGAAGATAGGAATTCTAGTAGATCAAGAATCTCTAAAACGTCTCTCACTTGATTTTAAGTCGAGACTCAGTGATCTTGAAGAGGAGATATATAAGCTTGCTGGGAGAAGCTTTAATATAGCTTCACCAAAGCAAGTAGGGGAAGTCTTATTTGATTCAGAAAATAGTAGCAGTCTGAGTTTGCCATGCTTTGCAAGCAACAAACGAAGCAAAGCAAAAAAATCTAGAAAAACCGGAAATTATGTAGTTGATAGCAATGCGCTTGAAGAACTGTCGGATTCGGGAAATAAGATTGCGCCAATAATTTTAAAGTGGCGGCAAATTTTTAAGCTAGTTACTACATATACAGATGGCCTGCAACATTCAATAAACCCTATTACTAAAAGATTACATACAACGTTTGAGCTTACAGCAACTGCAACTGGGAGATTATCTTCAAAAAACCCAAATCTACAAAATATTCCAATAAAAACTAAAGATGGCGCAAGCATCAGAGAAGTATTCATAGCTAAAGAAGGATGTGTTTTACTCTGCGCTGATTATTCACAAATAGAGCTGAGACTCCTTGCTCATATTGCAGATGTCGCTGCTTTGAAATCTGCATTTTTAAGCAGTAAAGACGTGCATGCAATTACTGCGAGCCAAATTTTTGGCGTACAGCTGAAAGATGTGACTCAAGGATTAAGAAGAAAAGCAAAAGCAGTAAATTTTGGCATCATTTATGGTATTAGTGCCTTTGGCCTTGCAAGGAATTTAGATATAACTAAAACTGAAGCTGATACATATATAACAAAATATTTTAAGCAGTATCCTGGAATTCAGCAGTATATGGAGAAAACCATCAACTTCACAAGAAGAAGCGGTTTTATCGAAACTCTATTCGGCAGGAGGTGTTATATAGATGGAATAAATGATAAAAATCACAATATTAGGCAATTTTCTGAAAGAGCAGCTATCAATGCTCCACTGCAAGGAACAGCATCTGACATAATAAAAAAAGCAATGGTAGAGCTGCCGACTCATATAAATAAGTATATGGTACTCCAAGTGCATGATGAGCTATTATTTGAAGTACCAGAAAATGAAGCTACAGAATACTCAGCAATAATCAAAGATATAATGGAAAATGCAACAAAGCTAGATGTGCCGCTTGTTGCAGATTGTAAATTTGGCAAAACTTGGGGTATCAAATAAAATGGTTATGCATCAAAGTATCAAACAAATCGCAGAAACTATAAAGAGGTTTCCTCTCCCTGTGATTTGTAGCTTATTGTTTTGCATCTTAATCAGTTCTACATGCATCATTTTTTAGCTGTGATAAAACACACTTTGTGATCCTATTCAGTGAGTGTTTTTGGCTGATATCTATACAGTTATACGCGGAGAGCAGGCGCTGGTCTGTTGGAGAATATTATCTGATGAGCCTTCCTATATCGGCTTTTATTGCGTGGTATTTCTATGCGTTTAATACAGCCTTATATGCTTTTCCATTCTTAGGTGCTGGATTATTTATTCTTATGTTTATTGCGCCATTTATTGGAAAAGCAGTAAAGAGTGCAGAAATATGGTGGTTTCAATATCGTCTCTTCATACAGATTTGTTTTACAACAATGATATCGATACTTTTATTCATTTTTGTTTGCTTTGTTATATATAGTTTTGAGCTGTTATTTGACGTTAAACTTCCAGATAATTGAGAGTTTTCACATAAAGATAGATAAGAGCTGTTCTTGATATTGTTTGAATATTTGTGTAATAGTAAGAGCGCACCAAAGCTTGATGGATCCGTATACCATTGACTCTTTTTTAGAAACGATTTTAGTGCGCCGTGTCATTCGGCATAAATGATGTCGCGTGTTGCTATTATCTCTCTCGATACATACTGTGCCAGACTTTCCAATCGTATGACGCTCTTTGGGTAAAATTTTAGAAAAAGCATCCCAATCATCCGTATAAAAATGACATTCTTTCAGATGACTCACTTTGTTGTAGAGCTTTTGGAATGTTGCAGTATCACGATTGCCTGTAACCCAGGCAAATGTTCTCCTTGTACTACGATCAACTGCCTTAATGATCCAAAGCTTGTTTTTTTTGAACCAATAAAATGCCACATCTCGTCGAATTCCATCTCCATAATATCCGAAGAGACAACTGGCTCCTGAGTCTTGCCCATCGCCTCTACTACCCAGCGATAAATTATGGACGGCGAATGCCCTAATATCTTGCCTAACATAGAAAAAGAGCCATTACCAAGACTATATAGCATAACGCATAATGCTTTCTTAACAGCTGTTTGAGGCTTCTTGCCCAGATCGCCCTCAACAAAATTTAGAACATGATCTGCACTTATAACGCTGTACACCCCTCACAATGCCATTCTTTACAAAGATATCAGAGCAACATCCCTTACAACAAACCATAAAACCACTCTTTAGTTTTTAAAAAAGTGATCATATCATACTTCTATCTAATTGTAAAAACTCTCAGATAATTTAATAATTAGCTATATATTGCCTATAATAGCCACCTTCCTTGCGCCAGTTATCGCAATGTCTGGTATTCCTACGAGTTATACATTCACCTCCACTGATTATCCAAATTTTATACGTTTAACACTAAGTTACCTGGTTATTCCTGCATTACTAGTTTACTGCACGGTTTTGTATATATACACAGCAAAAATTTTGATATCGTGGCAATTGCCAACTGGGAATTTAGCATATTTATTCTCTATTTTTGGTGTATCAGGAATTGTGACATACGTAGCCTGTTACTCTTTTCGCAAAATATCCGGCATTTTTAAGCTTTTTTGCGACAATTTCTTTAGAGTTCTTCCTGTTATCACTATATTGC
The DNA here is from genome assembly GCF_964020185.1 of Candidatus Lariskella endosymbiont of Hedychridium roseum. Classification (NCBI taxonomy): domain Bacteria; kingdom Pseudomonadati; phylum Pseudomonadota; class Alphaproteobacteria; order Rickettsiales; family Candidatus Midichloriaceae; genus Candidatus Lariskella; species Candidatus Lariskella endosymbiont of Hedychridium roseum. The sequence goes on from NZ_OZ026538.1 coordinate 1,572,418, forward strand.
TTGGTAGTGCGATATGTACACGCATTTATGAATTTGGAGTCACAGAGAGTAGATATTTTATCTTTTTGCTTCTTATATGGTTTATTTTATGCACTTTCTTTCACTTTTTTTCTGCAGAAAATAAGGTTATAAAGCTTATTTTTATAAGTATTGTAGTACAACTTATTATTGCTGCATTTGCACCATTTGGAGCAGTAAGCATTTCATAATGGAGTCAAAACCATAGATTAGAAAAAATACTTGTGCAAAACGGTATGCTCTCAGATGGTAAGCTTCATAAACCAATAAATAAATTAGATAGTAAAACGGTTGCTGACATCAAATCTATAATAAAATACTTAGTCGAGACAGAAAAAACTTATAAGCTAAAAATATGGTTACAATCTGGTGAAGATAAAAGCATTCATAATAATACTAACTCGATCACAGCAAATAGTGTATTAGAAAGAATGGGTTTATCTTCTGAGAATACTTGACAAATCTATACCTTTAAGTTTTGTTGCAAAGTTACATAATATGAAGCTTTAAGTAGAATAAATAGCGATGAAATATGTATATAATTATTGTGCTATAACAAGTTTAGAATTTATAATATTTTTGCTGCTCATAAAATTTGCATTTTACCTTTTTATACTTCTGCAGCTGAACTATAGATAATATAGGGCATTGCTAACTAAAGATAGATATCAGCAAGTCTTTATTAAAAAGCATTAGGATAGAGTTATAGATCATATCTATGGCCTTACTGTAACGTTTGGTTTTACGATGAAACCTGGCTAAATAGTGCCGTATTAATGAGTTGAATGATTCCACTAAAGACGTTTCTGCCTTAGTAGAATAGTGTTTTTTAGCAATCCTAAATTTTTCATAAACGTCGTAATGGTCACTGCATGATATCTCTATCTCGTAGCTACTTTGTAATCGCATGGCAATCGGAAGATAGGATGCAAAATCCCTGACAATGCTCACTTCAAAATCAACAACTTTATTTCTGTCCCTATCAACAGCAAGCCAAATGTAGACTTTGTTAGTTTTTTTTGGCAATAACTAAAAAGCTCATCCAGCTCAATAATTGAGATTTGCTTGGCATCCTCAGGTATCGTAACATCATTCAGCCTTTGTTTTAGAAGCTTTGAGAATTTTCTAATCCACTTTATTATAAGTGAACTCGAGACCTTTTCTAATCTCTCGATTGATCTAATTCCAACTCCCTCCAGATACATACTAACAACCTTCATCTTTTTATTAAGGCTGTACTTTACTCTCATATCTCCAGACTTATAGCTCTTTTTACACTCTAGGCACTTATACCTCTGACGACCTTTAATATAGCCATTCTTTGTGCTTCCTATGCTGCCACAATGCTTACAACTTAACATATACAATGCTTCCAATATAACTTACTATCAAGGCAGTATACATATACGCGAATTTAAAAGCAAAATCTATTCTTGGTTAGCAATGCCATTATTGAAAAGTCACATCGAAGAAACAGCAGGTCATCTATTATTTGTGGGGAGTTGGTATTACTAATGAATTTTATATTTACACATCATAAACTTTCCTTATGTACCTCGAGTAAATGAAAAGGTATGCTCGTCATATATTTTAAAATTTGTGTCGTTAGATCGCTCGTTAAGTATTGATCCATACACATGCCACCTTATTTCTTCCTAACTCTTTTTGAAGTCTAACTTCATATGTACATATTATTTACCTGCGGTATATATAAGGAAAGAAACACATATTACGTTGATGAACCAATCTATGAAATCCATAAAGCGAACTAAAGAAGTGGTAGAATTAAACAAACAATCTATTGATAATCAATTTGAAAGTGGCGTCATAGGAATCGACGAAGTAGGAAGAGGTGCACTTGCAGGGCCTATTGTCGCTGCAGCTGTTTTTTTCGAAAAAAATCCAGATATTTACGGAATAAAAGATTCGAAAAAACTTTCTGAGAAGCAAAGGCAGTGCTTATTTGAGCGTATTATAAAAGTATCGAAATGGGCAGCTTGTCTTAGCAGTGTTGAAGAAATAAATAAGCTAAATATCCGAGAAGCAACGCATCTTGCTATGTTGAGAGCCGTTTTAAAACTTGATTACTCTGACAAAGTGATTTTGGTGGATGGCAATGCCAATCCATTTAATCAACCTCAGCTTTCTGATAAAACTAGATGCATTGTAGGCGGAGACATGAAATCATTAGCGATTGCCTCAGCATCTATAGTTGCGAAAGTAATAAGAGATGAGATAATGCTATTACTTGGCAAAGAATTTCCTCACTATTCTTGGCTTAAGAATAAGGGGTATGGAACTTTCGAGCACATCAATGCGATTAAAAAATTCGGCAGTGTGAAATACCACCGCTCTTTATTCTTGCGCAAAATCATTTAGAACTAATTATCTTACACAATAATTTACCATATGCGATTAGTTTCTGTATTAGTACCTCTGCCATTTAATAAGCTATTTGATTATACAATAAGTGAGGAAATACTTCTGAATGACTCGGATCTAGTTGGGTGTTTTGTATTAGTTCCGTTTAAAAGTAAGGAAATATTAGGCATAATATGGGCTATCAAAACAACCAAGTCGGAAGAAAATAGCGATAAAAGGCTGATTAAACAAGTGATCAAGGTATACCTTGCTTTTAAGGTAACACAAACATTTATGAAGTTCATAGAACGTGTTGCTGAGTATAATATGATGCCACTTGGAATGGCTTTGAAGTTATCTATGCCAAAGTCCCAGAAATTTCTGGATTTAGATGTAAAAGAGCAGGAAATTGCGCCTGATCACAGTGACATGGATGAATATCAAAAAACTATTGCTCTTTCTAGTGCCCAAAAAACTGCTGCGGATCAAATACTGTTTAATTCCAAGGAGTTTTGTGTAACACTCCTGGATGGCGTCACAGGATCTGGAAAGACTGAAGTTTATTGTGCTGTAATAGACCGTATGGTTGTTCTGAAAAAGCAGATCTTAGTGTTGTTGCCAGAAATAGTACTCAGCACTAGTCTTTTTGAAAAATTAAAATACAGATTTAAAACGCAGCAAGTTTCACAATGGCATTCCTCTGTTACTGCAAAGAATAAAAAACTCACTTGGCAAGCTGCACTTCGTGGTGAGAGTATCATCGTCATTGGCGCAAGAAGCGCATTATTTTTGCCATTCTCAAATCTAGGATTGATCGTAGTTGACGAAGAACACGACTCATCATTCAAACAAGAAGAAGGGCAGATATACCACGCAAGAGATATGGCTGTATTCAGAGCAAAGCTTGAGTCAATTCCTATAGTATTAGCCTCAGCAACTCCATCAATAGAGACATATTTCAACGCAAAAAACGGAAAGTATAAGCATGCTCATCTACCAGAAAGATTTTCGCGTGTAGAAATGCCTGAGGTAAAGATTATCGATATGAATAGTGAAATTTTGCCAAAAGGTAGTTGGATTTCATCGGCTTTAAAGCGGCAAATATTAAATACTTTAGAAGCAAAGAAGCAAAGCATAATATTTTTAAATAGAAGGGGCTATGCACCTCTCAGCATCTGTAAAATATGTGGTAGCAAAGCAGAATGCAAAAATTGTAATTTTTATCTTGTGCTACATAAACAAAAGAACATATTACAATGCCATTATTGTGGATATAACATACTTAATACAAATTCTTGTCAAAGCTGTGGTGGACATAAACAAATCTTGGTCTATGGTCCTGGAATAGAAAGAGTAGAGGAGGAATTAAAATCTTTATTTCCAGGTGCGAGAATAGCTGTTTTTACCAGCGATACTGCAACGAATCACAAGACTGCATCTGCAATGATTAACGCAATACATAATAGAGATATTGACATCATAATAGGCACACAGATTATTGCAAAAGGATTGCATTTTAAGGACTTGCATTTAGTTGGTGTTATTGACGCAGACGCAGGAAGCTTCAGCTGCGATCCACGAAGTCTTGAAAAGACATATCAATTGATACATCAAGTGTCAGGAAGAGCTGGGAGAGAAAGTACGAAAGGTGTAGTTTGCCTGCAAGCATATATGCCAAATAGTGTAGTACTACAGAATATAGCTTTGTATGATAGAGAAGGATTTTTAAGGTCTGAACTAAATGATAGGGAATTAGCTATGATGCCTCCTTTTGCGAGGCTTGCTCTTATAACTTTTTCATGCGCTAATGAATCAAAACTTCTTGAGTTTATACGTAGCGTTAGAATAGATACTGAATATATGCTAGGTCCCACTCCCGCTCCAATATTTAAGCTAAGATCAATGTATAGATATAGAGTAATAGCAAGAGTTCCAACGCATCACTCTAAAAATAGAGTAGGAACTCCAAAACCGATAAACATACAAAATATGGTGCAAAAGTTTATCGGCTCACTTCCGCAACAAAATTGTATTAAGATTAAAATAGATATAGATCCATATACTTTTATATAATACCAACTCTCTCTAAATAACAGGACGCTTTAGTTCGTCTTTTTAGAAAATTTAAGTGCGCTCCTGGCCGTTGTACTTCTAGTATGCCTCAATCAAATCACATCTTAAATTTTCTAAAGAATACGTAGCGACTATATGTTGTTATTTGTAGGATTTGGTGTAAATAAGCTGTATAAAATTTATCCTATGTATCAATTTCTTGTGAGGTACAAAAAAATATAATAATGATTGCTGCTATTTAAAAAAACTGAGAGTTTTCACATAAAGATAGATAAGAGCTGTTCTTGATATTGTTTGAATATTTGTGTAATAGTAAGAGCGCACCAAAGCTTAATGGATCCGTATACCATTGACTCTTTTTTAGAAACGATTTTAGTGCGCCGTGTCATTCGGCATAAATGATGTCGCGTGTTGCTATTATCTCTCTCGATACATACTGTGCCAGACTTTCCAATCGTATGACGCTCTTTGGGTAAAATTTTAGAAAAAGCATCCCAATCATCCGTATAAAAATGACATTCTTTCAGATGACTCACTTTTTGTAGAGCTTTTGGAATGTTGCAGTATCACGATTGCCTGTAACCCAGGCAACTGTTCTCCTTGTACTACGATCAACTGCCTTAATGATCCAAAGCTTGTTTTTTTTGAACCAATAAAATGCCACATCTCGTCGAATTCCATCTCCATAATATCCGAAGAGACAACTGGCTCCTGAGTCTTGCCCATCACCTCTACTACCCAGCGATAAATTATGGACGGCGAATGCCATAATATCTTGCCTAACATAGAAAAAGAGCCATTACCAAGACTATATAGCATAACGCATAATGCTTTCTTAACAGCTGTTTGAGGCTTCTTGCCCAGATCGCCCTCAACAAAATTTAGAACATGATCTGCACTTATAACGCTGTACACCCCCTCACAATGCCATTCTTTACAAAGATATCAGAGCAACATCCCTTACAACAAACCATAAAACCACTCTTTAGTTTTTAAAAAAGTGATCATATCATACTTCTATCTAATTGTGAAAACTCTCAAAAAACTTAACAAAATAAATAAATCAATATAAGATAAATTATATACAGACTGTGGCATCTCTTGCTGCGCTGTTATATTCGATGCGTGGAATTGCCAAGCAATTGCTAGGTTTTCTGTGTGTTAAAATTATTATACAGGTGCTTGTGGAGCAGCATGACAAATACTATTCGATGCGCCAAGACAGTTAGTGTTGGCCAAAGCGCTTTTTATGCGCTGCAATATCAACATAAAGCCGTTGGTGCATCGCAGTCATGAGCTTTTATAGTCATTTCAGTAAAAATCCGATATCTAAGACGAATGCTAAACAGTAAAATGAAAGAGATTTTCGACTGTAGTTGTTATTTAAGTTAAAATATTTTGAATCTGACTTTTGATAACACACTTCTTTAGAAGTTGTTAGTATGCTAAGATCGTGCAATTTTAAGCTCAGTAGAAAACAGGAACAATTGATCTATGCAAAGTGGTTCCTGCAGTATGTGCATATTGTTCACATGCATTTGCAGCCTTGCTATGTAAGGTTTTCATAAACGCATACCTTGGTTTTCCTGCACTTGATAAATTTTGTGCTCTATACTTGAGATTAACTTGTGAACGATGACTTGCTTCTATCCCTCTGATAAATGAAGAGTTGCTATTTAACTTGCGTGCATACGAAGTTAGAAATCAAAAAGAGCTATGAAGAATGGTGCGCCAAGTGTTTGTTTGAAACAAAAGACATAAGGAGCATTCTAAAGGCCCCAATTTTGAAGCATAACGAGTATATACACAATGTTGCAGCTTGTGTTATAAGGACTAATTTATGTGTTTTATCATTAAAACGCTACTACTCGTTTGATTTTACTGTCTGCAGAAGGCTGATGTATTGGATAAAAGCAAGGAGGTAGTTATGATTTTGTTAAAACAACCAGTTGTTGATTTATTACAACGTTTTAAGGATGCATTTTGGAACTGTTTAAAAAAATTTTATACTTTGCGAAATCAAGATAACACAAATCAAGAGAATAGTGTTACAATAGAGTCCGGCACTCAAGTTGTTCAGACTGATCTTGAGCATGGCCGAATTAACACGGCAGTGGGAGCAGTGCTAGAAGAAATCGATCTAAATGATGAAACTAGTGCCGTTGGGAGGGCTTCCACTGGCAGCGCTATAAATGAAGGAGGTAACCAAGACATGGATAAAGAAACTAGCGACTCAAAATATCAGAAAGCTAACAAGATTTCAGAAGAAATATGTAATGCTTTACGTACTATTATACAGCAGCCTACTAATCAAACAGTATCGCAAGTAGCAGTGAATAATATTCCAAATGCTCAATTGACGGATGATGCGGTTATTGCAAACCATGTGGCACTAAATCCTACTAACCAAGAACAAAGTTCTAGCTCTGGGCAAACTTCTGGTGCAACACTAGAACATGCACTAGAACTAGATCCTAATCCAGAACATCACGCAGAAGTACAACATTACGCAAAAACTTCCTGTGCTATATCATAAATGACTGATGTGACCTAATGCTATAAGTATAGCATTAGGTCAATGTTTGTTATCATGCTTCAATTAAATTAAGATTTAATTGAGACTCAGGAAAATATGTGGCAGATTTATCATATGTAGAAGTCAAGATTTGATCTTACAGACAGTTATAAATTTTATATCTGCTTGTCAGTTAAGTTTCGACTGTCAGATATGTAACTGAGATACAAGATTTCATTATTCTTTTCCACAGCTAACTTTTTACTATCCAAAAAAGTTTGCATAGGTGTTTTTCCATAACAATATTTACCAGAATGAGGTCTTTCATTGTTGAAATATTCTAACCAAATATCAAGATCTAATTGCAAGTCATCCAATGATGTATAAATCTTTTTACGCATAGCTGTATCAAAGAATTCTTGTTTTATAGTTTTATTAAAACGTTCACACATACCATTAGTTTGAGGTGAATATGCTTTAGTTGTTGTATGCTCTTACTGAGAAATAACTCAAAAGCATGATGTTCTATATTTCCCTTATATTCTCCTCCACGATCTGTAAGAATACGAAGCATCGGTATCCCTTGACTCTCATACCATGGTAACACTCGATCATTTAGCATATCAGCAGCAGTAATCGCAGTTTTGTCAGTATACAGTTTAGCATCAGCAAATCTACTGTAGCTATCAATAAATACCTGAGCATAAACCTTTCCTATCCCTTTGAAATTGCCTATATAATATGTGTCTTGGCAACCTAAATAACCTGGATGTTGTGTCTCAATTTCTCCATGTGCTTCTTTTTCATTACGGCGTTTCTCTAGTACTTGCAGCTGTGCTTCGGTCAATATAATACCATCTTGGGCCATCTTAGCTTCTAAGGCTTTCAATCTTTTATTGATATTATTCAAATCATTACGTAACCAAATCGATCTTACTCCTCCAGGAGAAACAAGTATACTACTCTTCTTCAGCTCATTTGATACTCTAAGTTGTCCATATGCTGTACTCTATCCGCCATATCAACTACTGCTTTTTCTACTGCAGGATCTACTCTATTAGCGATTATTGGCTTCTTGCGACTTATCTCGTATAGCGCTTCTTCTCCTCCCGTTTCATATAGTTCTTTAAATCTGTAATAGCTATCTCTACTATAACACATTGCCTTACATGCAGATTATATACTACCAAGGCTTTTTGCCAATTCAAGTAAACCTAGTTTCGGTTTGATGATTTTTTGATTTAAGTTCATTGCTTATCTCCATTTAATAACTAATTTAATTTACTAAATGTAAGATAAAATGTCGACTAATACAGATTATCTAGGAAATGTGCTAAGGGAGGACGAATGGAATGTAGGAGAGGATCCCACAGCCTATATGACCTAAAGTATCATATAGTATTTTGTACTAAGTATAGGTATAGAGTTTTAACTGGGCAAGTTGCTATTAGAACTAGGGAAGTAATCCGAGAAATATGTGCTGCTAATTACATAAATATAAGAGAGTTTTCACAATTAGATAGAAGTATGATATGATCACTTTTTTAAAAACTAAAGAGTGGTTTTATGGTTTGTTGTAAGGGATGTTGCTCTGATATCTTTGTAAAGAATGGCATTGTGAGGGGGTGTACAGCGTTATAAGTGCAGATCATGTTCTAAATTTTGTTGAGGGCGATCTGGGCAAGAAGCCTCAAACAGCTGTTAAGAAAGCATTATGCGTTATGCTATATAGTCTTGGTAATGGCTCTTTTTCTATGTTATGCAAGATATTATGGCATTCGCCGTCCATAATTTATCGCTGGGTAGTAGAGGCGATGGGCAAGACTCAGGAGCCAGTTGTCTCTTCGGATATTATGGAGATGGAATTCGACGAGATGTGGCATTTTATTGGTTCAAAAAAAACAAGCTTTGGATCATTAAGGCAGTTGATCGTAGTACAAGGAGAACAGTTGCCTGGGTTACAGGCAATCGTGATACTGCAACATTCCAAAAGCTCTACAACAAAGTGAGTAATCTGAAAGAATGTCATTTTTATACGGATGATTGGGAGGCTTTTTCTAAAATTTTACCCAAAGAGCGTCATACAATTGGAAAGTCTGGCACAGTATGTATCGAGAGAGATAATAGCAACACGCGACATCATTTATGCCGAATGACACGGCGCACTAAAATCGTTTCTAAAAAAGAGTCAATGGTATACAGATCCATCAAGCTTTGGTGCGCTCTTACTATTACACAAATATTCAAACAATATCAAGAACAGCTCTTATCTATCTTTATGTGAAAACTCTCGTATTTTTTATGCTATTTGGTGTAATGCCAAGAGAACAAGTGCTAAAAGTTATAATGCATAGAAATATAGCTAAAACAGTATAAAACAGGCGCGCTAAACTTTGCAAAATGCTTATGAGCTTTACGCTTGCAAATGAAGAGTTGACATTTCTGATTTTGATATGAAGCTATATTTCAAAAAGAGCTAGAAAGAATGGAAAACACTTTCAATCGTCTTTACTATTGCGCTGCCAGCACAGTGCTTATATAGTAAGCACCGCACGCCCAAAAGTCTCGAAACAAGTATGAAATGGTGCCACGAGCGTCAAAATAGCGCTTTAAATCCGTAAAAAAATGTTATAATAAACGCAAAAACCTTACGGATTTTGTGAAAGTAGTGTTTGCGCGGCACAGAACCAATTAATATATCCAAAAATTAGCACATGGCCTAATCCTGGGCTAATTTTTGCGCATTTCACTTCTCCATAAAAATTGATTTGCTTGCGCAAAATCAATTTTTGGCGAACGGACTATCTATAAACCAGTTAACTTATAACACAAGCTATATATATTTTTATTATCGCGCTTTAAGCTTTTAAAGCTTAGGCTCAGTTTTTAATACTAGAGCATGCAAGCCTTCAGAAAATGGTTCTTGCAGAGCTTTATAAACTGCTTTATGCTGAGCTACTCTCGGCATTCCATTAAATTGAGCAGATCTTATACGAAGTTCGAAATGATTTTGATCTCCAACCACATCCTCAAGTTCAATTTCTGCATCAGGAAAGTTTTTTACTAGTAATCTTATAAGATAGTCTCTAGAAAACGCCATAATATTTTATTCCTCCAATTTATGCTCTTTCAACATATTCTCTACTCTCAGTTTTTATCACCACTTTATCACCTTGATTCAAAAACTGCGGCACCATAACTCTTACCCCGTTATCTAGCACTGCTGGTTTATAGGAAGATGTAGCAGTCTGTCCTTTAACAACAGGCTCACATTCTCTAATCTCTGCAATTATTGTATCTGGCAACCTAACTACTACAGGTTTTCCTTGATAAAAATCAACAGCCAAAATTAACCCATCTATAAGAAACGGAAGTTGTTCACCAACCATCGAAATTGGAATATTTATTTGCTCATAGCTTTCAATACTCATAATCCATATTGAATCACCATCTATATAGAGATACTGAAAGTCATACGTTTCAAGATGTACTTTCTCAACAAACTCGCTACTTCTAAAGCGTACGTTGTTTTTAATTTTTCCATCTATATCTTTCATCTCAACTTGTACATAAGCACCACCCTTACCAGGCTGAGTATGCATAGTCTTTGCTACAACCCAAAGCTTTCCATTATATTCGATTATATTTCCTACTCTGATACTATTTGAATCTATCTTCATTTTATAAAATCTAACAACTCCAATTAAATAAAAAATTTGCAGTATAAAAATACAAGATGACTACACTTAGGTTCAAATTAGGAAAAAGCAAACGGCTGTGCTTATCTCTCCGATTCACATAACATAATTACAACAAAGTAGCACATGAAAAACTCATATAGCACACAGCACCTATAAATCTAATAAACCGCACTACATTTTAAGAAGATTATAACAACTAAATATAATCTTAGCAAAGCAAAACTGAACATAAATGCATAGGTCAATCTCAGCAGCAAAGCAAAATCACATATTTCCTTAATTTAAAAGATACTTTATAGTTGTCATTTTTTATCTGGAGGTTGCAATTTGTAACCAACAAGTCTTACAGTCTTAATACATTCTTTCCCGCAAGCTTTAAATAAAGCTTTACGTAATCTTGTCATATGTACATCAACAGTTCTTGGATCTACTACTACTTCTATACCCCAGATTTTTTCTATTAGTTCATTTCTAGAGAATACATTTCCTGGATTTTCCATAAGAATTTGCAATATTTGAAATTCTATTGGTGCAAGTTTTACTTCAATACTATTGCAAGTCACAGCATATGTATTCAAATCCATAACTATACCGTTGAACTGCAAAGTTTTTTCTGCAATCGCTGGTCTTATCCTTCTTAGTACAGCTTTAATCCTCGCTATTAGTTCTATAGGAGAAAAAGGTTTTGTTAGATAATCATCAGCACCTCTATCAAGTCCTGCCACTTTATCTAGATCTTGATCCCTTGCAGATATCATGATAATTGGAATATTTGCAGTATCTGGATTTGCCCTAAGAGCCCTACAAACTTCTATTCCATGCTTAGAAGGTAGCACCCAGTCTAACAAAATTAGATCAGGTTTTGAAGAGTATACCCACTGCAAGGCTTCCTCTCCATCGTTTATGATATTTACGTTATATCCCTCCTTCTGTAGATTATACGCTATTACTGTAGCAAACGATTTTTCATCTTCTACTATCAGTATTGAAAGCCTTAAATTTTTATTCATCGCAATTTATTCTTAATTAAGTTGTTGCCGACGACTTCACATTGATTTTTCTAAAATAACAATCACTAACTTAGATTGCAAATTAAAACTCAATTTATGTAGTTATATGTGATATGGTTAAGACCCTCGCCTTTAGGCGAACACTTTAGTATTAGTTATCTAGGAAATGTGCTAAGGGAGGACGAATGGAATATAGGAGATGATCCCACAGCCTATATGACCTAAAGTATCATATAGTATTTTGTACTAAGTATAGGTATAGAGTTTTAACTGGGCAAGTTGCGATTAGAACTAGGGAAGTAATCCGAGAAATATGTGCTGCTAATTACATAAATATTAGTAAGATTTTATAATAGTAAAAAGTATAGTGTTATTTATATATTACAATTTTATTATAGATATTAAAATTTAACCAATATATAATATTAAATTCTTACTCTATAAAATGTTAATTAATAACATCAGTTGCTACAATAAGGAGATGTTAATGTGAAATTGAAATAATTTATCAATTACTACCGGCTAAAGCGCGGTAGTTTGTGTAACGCTTGCAAAGCAGATTAAAAGCGTAAACGCTAAAACTCTGATATTCTAAAATCATCTTTTTTGTGATGTTCCTCATGCTGTTCTATATATTTTTGCACTTCTTCTGAATTCACATTGCCAACTGTCACAACAAAATACCCTCTGGCCCAAAGATGTTGTCCCCAATACCGCTTACGGAGCAGTGCAAATTCCTGTAGCAACTTACGACTACTTATACCTTTAATATATTGCACAGCTTTAGATATTGATATACTAGGCGGAACCAATGCTAATATATGTACGTGATCAGGACTCATACTGCCACTAATTATATTTATGTAATTAGCAGCACATATTTCTCGGATTACTTCCCTAGTTCTAATCGCAACTTGCCCAGTTAAAACTCTATACCTATACTTGGTACAAAATACTATATGATACTTTAGGTCATATAGGCTGTGGGATCATCTCCTATATTCCATTCGTCCTCCCTTAGCACATTTCCTAGATAACTAATACTAAAGTGTTCGCCTAAAGGCGAGGGTGTTAACCATATCACATATAACTACATAAATATAAGAATTTTATATAAAACAGTTTTGTATACTATATAAAACCATATTTTTATTTGTGATAATATGAATGGCAAACTTGTCACAGTTAGAATTATTAAGAGATATAGCATTACAACACCAAAACGCAACTACATGAAATTCTGTCTTACTACAGATGTTAAAAACTATGTTGATAACTTATCAATTAATTGTTCAATAAATAACCTATAATATCAATAGGACAAAATACGTCTTTAATTTTCCACAAATTGTATCCATTATAAACAACTATATCAGATAGTTACTAGTTGCTAATAAAAGATATAAACATATGTTAGCAATGTTCATAAAAATAGCTTATCAACATATCATTAACATCGTATCATTCTGTCACATGTTATATATTTATTGCTATTTCAAGTATAACTATCAACTCAATATAAAAAGTTATTAACATATACATTGTTATTGTTGATAAAAACTGAATAACTAGTAATCAACAAATTAACAT